>CANMBS010000041.1 GCA_947496145.1 uncultured Pseudovibrio sp. | reverse complement strand
ATTTGGTCATCAAACATTCAACTTGATACGCTGCCTTCTCAAAAGCCCCCATACACCAGATTCAGTTATAGCTCCAAGGTAGCGTCAGCAAGCTGAGGCGCAGGTAAGGCAGAGCGCCTTGCGCAGGCTTATAATGTCACTGTCTCCGAACATCGCTGAGAACTACGGCTTTTCTCCGGTTCCAGAGTGCGTTATTCAGTGACCGCTAACCGTCCAGTTAAGCCCATACGGCCAAATAGATATTGGAGCGGGTATTTCTTCACCTTCCTGAATCAGATTTCTCAAAGACAACAATTATGGTCAACGTCCTTTTGGCAAACAGGCCTTAAAGTGTATCTCTGAAAAGTGGACACCGGTTTTCAGATAAAGATACGCAAAAACAAAAACTAAAGCAGATCAAGCGTTTCAGCTTAAATGCGAACTGCTTTAGACTTGCTCTCTGAGACCTCACATGATGCCATTGGAAACGCTCAGGTGGAACAACCCTCCAACACTAAACGCCTCTTTTTTATTGGTAATCTTGCAATCTTTATGATTGGCGTCGGCTTTGCCGTAAGGGCAAATATTGCTCCTGCTTTACAAGCTCAGGTCTTCGATTCTGTAGACATCACGCATTCCGCATCTCTGGTTGGTCAGGCGTTGGGGGCCGCCTTTGCAGGTTTTGCTCTCACTCTTCTCTTTGGTTCTGCCCTGGTAGACATTGTGGGCATGAAGCGTATGCTCCTGTTTTCCGCACTGGGCTATATTGCAAGCGCACTGATCCTTGCTGCTGTCACGTTGCTTCCAGCCTCACCACTGTCCGTTTATCTCATCTGGATCAGTTTTTTGCTCACAGGTCTTGGTTGGGGGGCGGTTGAAGCAGCTACAAATCCGATGATTTCAGCTTTGTTTCCTACGGAAAAGGCCCATCATTTTAACATCCTGCACGCATGGTGGCCAGCAGGCATCGTTGTTGGAGGGTTATTGGGGGTGCTGTTTCATGAAGTTCATTTGCCATGGCATTTCAATCTGTTACTGCTGCTGCTTCCCTCAGCCCTTATGGCTTTTCTGGTAGCCCGATCCAGCTTTCCGGTAACAGAACGGGTTGCTGCGGGCATCAGTTATAAAAATATGGCGTTAGAGCTCATTCGCCGTCCGCTTTATTGGGTGTTTTGGGGCTGTATGTTCTTTACCGCAGCTTCTGAGCTGGCTCCGGGGCAATGGGTGAACATTGCCCTTTCTAATATCGTCGGAATGCAGGGCATTCTGCTTTTGGTTTATGTGAGCACTCTCATGTTTCTGGGGCGGCGTTACGCGAGCTTCGTCGTTAACAAAACCTCCAGTGTGGGGCTCATGGTAATCAGTTGCGCACTCGCTGCTACTGGCCTTTTTGCTTTAAGTTTTGCCCAGACACCACTCATCGCATTCATGGCTGCTACAGTCTGGGGGATTGGTGTTTGCTTTATGTGGCCTACCATGCTCGGCATCGTTGCAGAGCGATATCCGGGTGGGGGTGCGCTTGCTCTTGGACTTATGGGCTTTGCCGGAGGTATGTTTATTCAGTTCCTGCTCCCACGTTTGGGAGCCATATATGATGAAGCCCGCCTCCGTGCCGCCGGAGGTGCAGCAAACCTGAAAACACTGTCACCCGAAGCAGTTATAGAGGTCAATCGTTATGCATCCGAAGTTTCATTCCAAACCATATATCTGATCCCCCTCAGCATCCTTCCGGTATTTGGCAGTATCTGGATTTTTGACCGAATAACGCGCAGGACGGACAAAAGGCATGAAAAAGATTAAGCGCACAAAAGCCCAGCCAGCACGAGCAACTATGAGTCTGGTTGCATCTGAGTTCTGATGGTGATGATGTATTAGCGAAAACCTGCGCTCTGATGAATGCCAGCACCGGATACCGCATCGCGCTGCGCTCATCAGGAATGACGTTGAGGGGCTTGTCCACGCCTGTACGTCTCTCCCGAAAACCAGAGTGTGAACGTGCAGCAGGTGGTGTGCTTACGGCGTCACCGTCACCATGCCGATCATTTGCCGTGTCTCCCAGTGGGGGCCGCAAAGGTACTGCTGAGAGCCAGCGCTGAGGAAAGTGAACTCAAAAGCTTCTTCAGGAAACAGCCGGTCGGATTCTTTTTCCCCTGCCTCATTGAGGTGTACGGTGTGGCTGGTGCGCTTATCCACGTTTACCCAGCGCACTGTCGTGCCCACAGGCACTTCAAGTTTTTCCGGGCAAAACCGGTACTTGTACATTTTTACAACTGTCACACCTTCCGCTTCCACCGAAGGATGACCGAACATCTTTTCATAACGCTGCTCGGCTTTGGCGCATAAAGCCGTGGTTTTATCGTCTTTGGCAAGAGCTGGTGAAACCACCAGAAGGCCCAGCAAAACAGCGCAGCCATGGAATAACTTCAAATACATAAGGTGCCTCCAGTGAGACTCAATAAAAGGATGGCTGATTGCTCAGCCACCCCAGTTGTTTTTTAACGGCCAACCACGTTGATCTGGGCTGTCTCGTCATCCAGTGCAAGGCTGGTGTTCAGCGTTACATGGTGGAAGCGCGCAGCTGAGAAGTCATCATGGATCGCAAACCCGACCGTATAGGTCTTGCCCGCTTCCAGAGGAACATCTCCCGGTGCATCACTTGCCAGCGGACGCGAGAACACCACGGTCCACATTCCGGCGGAAAGTTTTGCAGAAGCGGCGATCTCACCGCCGTTTTCCACGCGCCGCTCCAGCAGGTAGCCGTTGCTGGCTGAACCGTCTGCATAAACCCGCATCAGGTCCATAAAGCTACCCTCTGCCAGCATCTTGTCGATGTCTTCAGCAGATTTCAGTTTGCTCCAGCCACCCTGTGCCTTGCCGCGACGGCCTTTGATTTCGACCTTGGTGCGGGTCTGGCTCAGGTATTTCTGGATGCTGTCCTTTGCGTGCAGCCGTTCAGCAACATCACCGGAAGCAGCGATTGCCTCCGCACCCGGATCAAATGGCATGTAGGTGTTGTCCGCGTGGCACGTAGCCCAGCAGCCGACCTGCTCACCCATCTTGATGCCTGTCCCGGTGATCATCATGGCAACCTTGATCTGGTTATCCGGGTCCATCTTGCCACCATCCACGAACGGGGCAGGGGCGTGTGGTGTATCCGGCCATTGCAGGCGGAAGTAGACAGTCTCGCCATCATGAGCCGCTTGCATAGTTGCATTGATCACACCACGTTTGCCCGGAATTGGCGTTGGCTCAGAGTTCTCGGTGCCTTTAACAATCTTATTGCCGATGGTCTCAAGCTCTTTGGCATGACAGACTGTGCACTGGTCCCCGCCTTTGGTCAGCGGACGAGCACCCCCATGCTGCTTGCCGTTCTGTACAAACTCAAAGGAAACCTGACCCGGATAGAACAAGGTCATATCTGAGCTGGCAACGCCATCCCAATCGATACTTGCACCAACACTGTCACCGGAACCTGCCGCATCTGCTTCACCAGCTGCTTTGGCCCGTTCCTCTGCAACCGCAGCATCTACAGCCGCAGTAATCTGGGCCTGAAGAGCCTCCTGCTGAGCTTTCTTCGCAGTTCTGGCAGCTTCCGCTTCCGCAGCTTCTTTAGCCTCTACACGAGCAAGACTGTCCAGATACTCCTGCGGAATTTCGCGAACGAAGTTCTGGTTCGGCGCTTCAATCATTTCCAGATACTCATCAGACGCACGGTCACGCACATTGGTGTGTGCAATGCCCTTGTGGCAGTCAATGCAGGTCTGACCCGTCTTCATGGCGTTGAGATGCTGCTGGCGTGCACGAGGCTTCTGGAACTCCGGCATCATGGATTCAAAGTCATGACAGTTCCGGCATTCACGAGAATCCGTCGCCTTCATCCGCGCCCATTCATTCTTTGCAAGATGCAGGCGTTTATTCTCGAATTTCTCTTTTGTGTTGATCGTTCCAACAAGCTTGCCCCAAAGCTCTTTGGAAGCTTTGACCTTGCGGATGATCTTGTGGGTCCAGTCTTTAGGCACATGGCAATCTGAGCAAACAGCGCCCACACCTGACCGGTTCACATCGTGGATTGTGCCTTGATATTCCTGATAAACAAAATCATTCATCTCATGGCAGGAAACGCAGAATTCTTTTGTATTTGTAGCTTCCATGGCAGTATTGAAACCACCCCAGAAGATGATGCCGACGACAAAGGCGGCCAGCAGGCCGCCGACGGGCATCCCCCAGAGGAAATACCTGCGCCAGAGCGGCTTTTTCTTTTCGGCTGTGTTGGACTGGTTCATATCCAGGCTCCGTCATGGGTGTCTGGTCTGGTCTCGGGCAACACGTCCGCTGCTTATGGTTCGTGGCACTTACACATGTTCTTGGCAGCGCTGTTTCGCGAGGACGGAATTGTGCAAAAG
This sequence comes from uncultured Pseudovibrio sp., assembly GCA_947496145.1. Taxonomy (GTDB): domain Bacteria; phylum Pseudomonadota; class Alphaproteobacteria; order Rhizobiales; family Stappiaceae; genus Pseudovibrio. Next base: position 41,001 of record CANMBS010000041.1, on the reverse strand, counting down.
GGCGGGCGCAGTGCCCGCCCCCTCGCCGGGAAGAGGTCTTCCGGTTTAAGTCACGTGGTTCGAACGGATATGAACGTTGAACTTGCCTGTTGGAGCATAGAGGCCCTTAATCCGGGTCTTCTCTTCCAGAGTGTCCGCGTCAAAGACAACGATTTCCCCGTTTGGCTCTAAAGAGTCACCCATGTTCCAGTTGGAGACCCAGACTTCGCTGCCATCTGCGTTGAACTCAAAGTGAACAGCGGCATTGCCCTCTGTTTCGGTGATGGTGATTGTCTTCACAATCTCACCGGTTTCTTTAGAGATCACCTGAACAGCCTGCTGAACTTCAGGATCTGGATGCTTGGTCTGGTCAGCCCAGACGTACTTGGAGTTAGGGTGTGTACGGATGAAGAGGCCAGGGCCATCTGTTTCAACTTCGTAACACTTCTTCCACGCATCGTCCGGACGGCCTGCCGGGTCGTTGCCCCATACAGTCACAGTACCAATACCAAGGTGAGTTGTACCTGCAACAGGACCACACTTAGGATCGTTCCAGTTAGCGCCCGGGCCTGGGTGTGGAAGAGCAGCAACGTCGATCATAGCTTCAAGCTTGCGATCTTTCGTGTCCACCACAACCATTTTGTTCGATGCGTTTGCAGCGATCTGGAAGTAACGGCCAGTTGGATCGAAGAAGCCATCATGCAGGAACTTGGCTGAGTCGATTTTGTCGATACGCAGATTGTCGATATCGGTGTAATCAACCTGCCACATCTGGCCAAGTTCTTTAACAGCTACCAGCCATGTTGGCTCATTAGGTGTAGTGTAGATAGCAGCAACGCGGCTTTCTTCTACATAATCACCTTCTGTGTTGTAACCACGGGTGGAAACCACCTTCAGCGGCTCCATGGTCACAGCATCAACGATAGCAAAGTGTGGAGGCCAGTAAGCACCACCGATTACATATTTACCGTCGCCGGAAATCGCAACGTCGCGAGCGTCATATGCAACTGTGACTTCAGAAACAAGCATCTTGTCTGGGGTCTGCCAGAGGTCGATCTTGGTCATCTTACCGTCACGGCCCATGGTGTACCAGAAACGACCTGGTGTTTCAGGCTCATCTATCTTGTGGTGCTCAGATGCTTTGATCACGTGCACCGCATAACCGGTAGGAATGTGAACCAGAACTTCCTTGGTGTCGCCGTCGATGACAGCAACTTTACCGGCGTCACGCTCGATAACAACGAAGAAGTTTTCCCAGTTGCGACCATGCATAGGTTTTGTAGGGTAGTCTTTTTCCTCTACATAAACCTTGCGGGTCTGCTTCATCTGAGTGAGCGACATTTCAGGTGGCTTAGGCGGATCCAACATAATGTAGGTCGCCATGTCTTTAATCTGCTCCTCAGTCATGATCTCCGAGAAGTTGTTCATGCCGCCTTCTGTGCCCCAGGCGATGATCTTCTCAAGGCGTTCCTGACCGAGCTGAAGGGTGCCGCCTTCAGTTACCGTGCCGTCTTTAGCTGTTTTTTTCCAGTGAGGCTCAAGGTTTTTACCTGTTGCGCCTTTACGCAGCACGCCATGACAGCCTGCGCATTGCTCAAAATAAAGCTGCTTAGACTTCTCAAAAGCTTCTTCACTTAATTTTGGACCCTCTGCAAAGGCGGGCGTAGCTGCGCTCCCGAGCAGCAACGCAAAGCCGGCCGCTAAAGCGTAACCTGACTCACGTCTCTTATTTTGTAACATTCTCAAACTCCAATGCTGGTGAGACCATGCAACAGTGGAGCGCCCCGTAAACAGGCTCCTTGACCAATGTTAAGCAACAAGACGTAGCCGCCGCTCATACGTCACAACACCGCAGGAAACTGCGGATTATCGCGTAAGGGATAAGGTTGCGACAGAACGTCTCAACTCAGTTATCACCAGTGTAAAACACAAGCTGATTGCGTCGCGTTTTAAGCAGGATATCAACTGCACGAACTCACTTAGCAGAGCTATACCTTTGTATATTAAGAGAAAAAATATCTCAGCTATTATTTATTGGAAAGGCTATAAAATCTGAAGCAGTGACATTCGATTCTATCTTGCTGTCTCTTCATGAAGGCCAGAGAGCCTTTGCCCCGGTGACGTTGATTTTCAGATCACTTTCCAGAGCGAGTCGCTGGGATTTTTTTATAGATTGTTGCCTGACGAGCAGCCAAAGAAGGGAGCAACTGAGTGACCGTTTTAGAAAAAGTAACTGATTTCTTGCGAAGCCAAAAAGGCAAGAAATTTTGTGATGATTGCATTTCTAAAAAACTGAATATTACACCACCGCAACATGTGAACCACAAAACACGCGAGTTAGAATGCAACTCAAATGAGTTTGAGAGAGTTCAGGACACCTGCGTAGATTGCAAAAAAAGGAAAAAGGTAATTGGCATTAAGCCAGTAATAACAGAGGCTGTAGTGCCTACTGACGACGCTGATGCAGCTACGGTGTTGGCAATGGTTCGTTTATATGCAGCAGCACGGACAGCTGATGAACGGATAGTTGGCAACGTTCGCGCGGGCGATATAGTTCGTGCACTGGATGAAGTATTGCCTCAGCTACCATTAGTTCGGGTACTGGCAGGCGCTAATGATTTTTCTCATTAAGAGGTCCTATCTGTAAGAGATAGGAAAATATTATGAAAACAACGATTTGGTATCTTTGTGCGCTGATCAATACAGCGATTGCTATTTTACACATTATCATCATTTTCGTGGGAGCCAGAGCCTACAGCTATTTTGGTGCTGGGGAGTGGATGGCGTCTCAGGCTCTGCAAGGGTCACCCGTACCAGCACTGATCACCAGCGGGGTGACTGCGGTGTTTTTGGGCTTTGCAGCTTATAATCTGGCTGGCGCAGGCAAAATCCGGTTACCGCTGGTCCGGTTGGCTCTCTTTGGAATAACAGCAGTCTATCTCTTACGAGGACTGATCGTACTTACTTTTCCCTTTGCGCAAGAGCCTGTCTCCACGTTTGATGTAGCCGCATCACTCATCGCGTTTGCCATCGGCATGCTGCACGCACTTGCCTTTTACCAAACCTACTTCTCACGTCGCCTGACCTAACTCCTGCACTATTATCTGCTTCAGTTGCCGGGGCGCTTCTTGTCCACTTGAATGACAAGCAATCCAGAAGGGAAGCCCGGAAGTTCCGCAGTAATGGCGCACTCGTTGAACACCGCAGCAGGAGACCAGCCCGTCTGGCCTCCTGTTTTTGCATCAAAGACTAGCTCTGCGCCTCGCCAAGAGGCAGATAAAGTTCTCCGCCTTCCCTGAATTTTTCCGCCATAGCTGCCATGCCTTCTTTTTGTGCTTCCGCACGAATATCGTGAGAAATGCGCATCGAGCAAAACTTCGGCCCGCACATAGAGCAGAAGTGTGCCACCTTGTGCGCTTCCTTTGGCATGGTTTCGTCATGGAACTCCCGCGCCGTATCCGGATCGAGTGACAGATTAAACTGATCCTCCCAGCGGAACTCGAACCGCGCCCGCGAAAGCGCATCATCCCGTCGCTGCGCACCGGGTAGCCCCTTGGCAAGATCCGCTGCGTGAGCTGCAATCTTATAGGTGATCACGCCAGTCTTCACATCATCGCGATCCGGCAAACCCAGATGCTCTTTTGGAGTCACATAACAAAGCATGGCACACCCAAACCACCCAATCATAGCCGCGCCTATTCCTGATGTAATGTGATCATAACCGGGTGCTATGTCTGTGGTGAGCGGGCCTAGCGTATAGAACGGTGCCTCATGGCAGCACTCCAGCTGCTTATCCATGTTCTCTTTGATCTTATGCATAGCCACATGGCCCGGCCCCTCGATCATCACCTGACAATCTTTTGCCCATGCGACTCTGGTCAGTTCTCCAAGCGTCTCCAGCTCAGCAAACTGTGCCTCATCATTGGCATCTGCAATGGACCCCGGACGCAGGCCATCACCAAGAGAAAACGCCGCATCATACTGACGGCAGATATCGCAGATTTCTGCAAAGTGCTCATAAAGGAAACTCTCTTTGTGGTGATGCAGACACCACTTCGCCATGATAGAACCGCCACGGGACACAATGCCCGTCACGCGATTAACGGTCATAGGCACCATATGCAGGCGCACCCCGGCATGAATAGTAAAGTAATCAACCCCTTGCTCAGCCTGTTCTATCAGCGTGTCGCGAAACACGTCCCACGTCAGGTCTTCTGCAATGCCATTCACCTTCTCAAGCGCCTGATAAAGCGGCACTGTCCCGATTGGTACAGGACTGTTACGAATGATCCACTCGCGGGTATTGTGAATGTTGCGACCTGTCGAAAGGTCCATCACCGTGTCAGCCCCCCAGCGGATCGCCCAGACCATCTTGTCCACTTCCTCTTCCATGGAAGACGTGACAGCAGAAGTGCCCATGTTGGCGTTGATCTTGACCAGAAAGTTACGCCCGATAATCATAGGCTCACTCTCGGGATGATTGATATTTGCGGGAATGATAGCTCGCCCCGCTGCCACTTCATCCCGCACGAACTCCGGTGTTACATAGTCCGGAATGCTCGCTCCCCAGTCATTACCAGAGCGCTCTTCGGCAACGGCTTCCCGAAGTTGGTTTTCGCGGATCGCAACAAACTCCATCTCCGGCGTGATGATGCCTGCACGCGCATAAGCCAGTTGGGTGACTGCTTTCCCGTCTTTTCCCCGCAAAGGCAGTGGTTTGACAGGAAACTCAGCGACAAGCCGGTCCCCTTTCACAAAGCCATTATCTTCCGGCTTTATCTCACGGCCTTCATATTCTTCTGTATCTCCTCTTGCCGCAATCCACTTGCGCCGCAGCGCTGGCAACCCCTTGCAGATGCTGATTTCTGCCTTCGGGTCGGTGTAAGGGCCGGAGCTGTCGTAAACCGGTAGGGGCGGCTCTCCGGCGGTTGGATGAACGCTGATCTCACGCATTGGAACACGTACATCACTATGTAAGGCTCCATTCACATAGATTTTACGCGAGGCTGGCAAGCCCCCTGTCGTGATGGATGGCTTTGGGGTCGTCATATTGGTGTGCTCCTCAAGTTCACAACTCGAAAAAGACACCAGATGAGTTTTGGCCGGGAAACAACAGGAACATGATCCTGCTCAATGGGATGTCGATGACACGTATACCTCAAGAATGGAGGTGGCACCCCGTGCTTCCTACGCCAGTATCAACTGGGTCAGGTTCAAAGGGTCGCGTCGCCGAGCTTGCGCTCTGTCTGCCTCTCAGTCTCCTGGGTGAGACTCCCCTGCTATGCAATTTTTGCTAGAGTGATTGCAAAGTACTGTCAAGGTCTGCCCGCTTCAGATGGTCTTCAGTTTCAGGCCGTATCGCATTCTTTCGATAAAAAAATTCATGTTACCCATGGGATTTGCAGAAATGCATACCTATCTCAGTTTCATGAAATTCTCACTGGATGGCTGCGACCAGTAAAGTAACAAATGACTGAAACTTGTTCTCTTCCTGCCGTTTTAGCAGGGCCGATTCTGCGAAGACTGAATACTTCCCGCCTGACCTTATGGCTTGCACTGCGCGAAAAAGCTGATGTGAAACTTGAGCTATTTCCTGCAAATGGTGCCCATCAGGCCTATGAGCTGTCAAAGGAAGACACTGCGGTAAACTGGGTACGGGCAGGCGAAAGCCTCCACTACTTACTAATCGACCTTCCGCTCAATGCACCGCTTCCACATGATAGCTGGGTCAGCTACCGCTTATCCCTGCGCATGGAAGATGAACAGGACGCAGGCTGGCAGGACCACACCGTCTGGGCGCCGGACCTGTGCTATGGCAACCTGAAACTCCCCGGTTTCCGGTTAACTTCCAAAGTATCGTCACTGCTGCACGGTTCCTGCCGCAAGCCCCATCATGACTCTGGCGATGGTTTGGTCGCTGCCGATAAGTTTCTGGAAAAGCACGTCGAAAGAAAAGGGGGCACCGCCGCTGATCAGGCCAGATGGCCTGCCGCTCTGGTGATGAGTGGCGACCAGATCTATTCTGATGATGTTGCAGGCCCTATGCTGCGTGCCATTCACTCTCTCATCAACAAGCTTGGTATCTACGAAGAGCAGCTCACCGGATTAGAGATCAAGGCGCCAGACAAGGCTTCTGATCTTTACACTCATCCCGATTCCTATTACCGGCGTGAAAAGTTCCTGCCCAATCTGGAAAAGAACCGCGCTCTCTGGACTGTCTTGTTTGGCGGCGTTGAAAAACCCATTTTTACGGCGGTTCATGCCCACAACCATCTGATCACACTTGCAGAATATCTGGCGATGTACCTGCTCGTCTGGTCTCCCGCAGCATGGCAGCTGGTCGAAACTGACGTGCCCGGCGGACTGACACAGGAAGAGGCAGAACTTTACCAGAGCGAAGAGAAGATCCTCGCCGGATTTACCTCAGAACTTGGCAAAGTACGCAGGCTCTTCGCACATCTTCCCGTGGCGATGATCTTCGATGACCACGATGTAACGGATGACTGGAACCTCAACCGCGACTGGGAGGAAACCGCTTACGGCCACCCGTTTTCCCGCCGCATTATCGGCAATGCTCTGGGCGCTTACATGCTCAATCAGGGCTGGGGCAACAGGCCGGAAGTCTTCTCACAAGGACTGCTTCAGGAGATGTCTGAGGTTTTTGAAACTCCCGGAACATCTGCTTATGATGAGTTTTTAGATCACCTGTTCGACTTCGAGCAATGGGATTATCACTGGGAAACCGACCCGCCGCTGCTCGTGCTCGACACCCGCACCCGCCGCTGGAGATCAGAGCGTGCAGGCTTCCTGCCTTCGGGGCTGCTGGACTGGGAGGCTGTGACAGACCTTCAGCGTGCCTTACGGGGCAAAGATGCCGTGATGTTGGTCTCTGCCGCCCCTATCTTCGGCGTTAAGCTCATTGAGACCTTGCAAAAGCTGCTCACCTTTATGGGTAAGCCACTCATGGTGGATGCAGAATACTGGATGGCCCATCCGGGAACCGCAGATGGAATCCTGAACGTCTTCCGTCACCGCAAAACGCCGGATCGTTTTACGATCCTGTCTGGCGACGTGCACTACTCGTTCGTCTACGATGTGGAACTGCGCGGTCATTCCAGAGGCCCGGATATCTGGCAGATTTGCAGCAGTGGCATTAAGAACGAATTCCCGGCCAAGCTGCTGGACAAGCTAGATCACCTCAACCGCTGGCTCTATGCCCCCCGTTCTCCGCTGAACTGGCTAACCAGACGGCGCGGCATGAAGGTTATTCCAAGAAAACCAGTCGGCACAGCTCATGGCAGACGACTTCTCAATGCTGCTGGAATAGGTCTTGTAGAGTTTGACGAGCACGGTGGCCCGCAGCAGATAAGTCAGTTGCTACCTGATGGACAGCAAGTGGTCTTCGTGCGCAGAGAAGAGGAAGCGCGCTGGGATTAACCCCAAACGGAACAATCAGTTGTCATACATAAGAGGTTTATAATCAAACTCGATAAAGTGAAGAAACTTGCGCAGCACATCTGTTTCCTGAGCCTTCTTGTAAATCATGCAAAGGTCCGTCGGAATATTGTCCTTGAGCCGGATAAAACGCACGTTTTTGGCCTTCTGGCTGCGGAAACACTCACTCACAAGCGCAATCGCCTGCTCTGAAGCAACAAGTGCCAGAAGTGTGCTGGGTTCCTGCACTTCAAACGCGGCTTTAGGATAAAAACCACGCTCTTTGCACTTGGCAATCAAAAACGGTGTCGTGTTGGACATGCTCCGGTCCAGCACAGCCATTTCTTCATCTTTCAACTCTTCAAGTGCAACAGCACGTCGGTCCTTCAAAGGGTGCGTGTTGGGCACCGCCAGTGTGAGATTTTCCTTCACCAGCACCCGTGAATTCAGCGCTGGTTCGTTAAGGGTGTCACAATGTCGACAGATTCCAACGTCAATGATCCCATCATTGAGTGCTTCTTTCTGCTGATTTGGAGCTAGTTCAGTGAAATTGAGTGAGCATTCGGGATGCTTGCTTTTGAAGTCTGAAAGCAGGTTTCCAAAGCCCTCCAGAAAGGCACTGCTGACCATTCCGATGTTGATAACAGCGTTCTCGGCACGGCCTCGCTTTTGTGTGTTGCGTATCGCAAAATCGAGCGTATTAAATATCTGTTCGCACTCTCTCTGAAGGACACGTCCAGCAGCTGTTAGCGTAACATTACGGGAATCCCGGTCAAACAAAGATAGCCCGAGGGCAACCTCCAGCTCTTTGATTTGTATAGACATTGGTGATTTAGATATATTCAGCTCTTCTGCTGCCCGCCCAAAATGTCCACTCATCGCAACCTGATGAAAGTAACGTAGCATTCGCAGAGTAATTCGTCCTGATGTGATGAGATCGTGCATAAATTTTCTGATTTTATTTTAATTTTACATGGGTTGTAGTCCGGAAAAGTCTACTATTTCCATTCTATAGGTTTCATAAGAACCATAAATTACGGAATACTACGCATCTTTACGTGGTTTATACGTAATATTTTATAGTTCGTTTCGAAAGTCGAAACGATCAATATATTTAAAAAACTTAAATATTACCTCAAGGGTAAGTACGTTGCCTCCACCGAAGGGAATTAAGTAAAAGGTGAGGCAAATTATGCAATTGGCATCGTCCAGATTTGCAGTTTTGCAACTTGCTGTTCCGGAGAATGTCGGCTCCCGTACATCAGCGCGAACTGGGTACGGTTAAGCAACGTCACTCCATCCAATCTCCCTAATTACAACAATAAACTTCCTCAGAGCCTCTGGGAGGAGCTCACATGTTCGCAACTGGATTTCTTGGTATCGCTGTTCTGATCGGCGTTGCTGTCTTGGTTTCAAGCAACCGAAAAGCGATCAACCTGCGCACCGTGGGGGGTGCACTGGCACTTCAGATCGGTATCGGCGCTTTTGTTCTTTATTTCCCTGCTGGTCGTGCTGTTCTTCAGGCAATGTCCTCCGGCATCTCCACCGTAATTGCAAGCGGACGCTCCGGTGTTGACTTTCTGTTTGGCAACCTGACCAACGGCCAGCTTTCCGACAGTATTGGCTTCATCTTTGCCTTTAACGTTCTTTGTCTCGTTATCTTCTTCTCCGCATTGATCGCTGTTTTGTACCATCTGGGTGTGATGCAGATTGTTATTCGCTACATCGGTGGCGGCATGGCAAAACTGCTCGGTACATCTCAGGCAGAATCCATGTCTGCTGTTTCCAACGTGTTCGTCGGTCAGACCGAAGCTCCGCTCGTTGTGAAGCCTTACATGCCGAAAATGTCTGACAGTGAATTCTTCGCGATCATGTGTGGTGGTATGGCGTCTGTAGCTGGCACCGTGCTGGGTGGCTACGCACTGATGGGCGTTAAGATCGAATACCTGCTGGCAGCATCCTTCATGGCAGCGCCGGGCGGTCTTCTGTTTGCAAAACTCATCCTGCCAGAAACCAAAAAAGCTGACTACACCGTTGAAAAAGACATGAGCTTTGGCGACGAGAAGCCGGAAAACGTACTGGCTGCTGCTGGTCAGGGCGCTATGAACGGCCTTCAGCTTGCTGGTGCAATTGGCGCGAACCTCGTTGCAATGATCGGCCTGATTACTCTGGTCAACATGATGCTCGGTGGTATCGGCGGTTACGCTGGTCTGGAACTCTCCCTCGAACTGATCCTCGGCTGGGTCTTCGCACCAGTTGCTTACCTGCTGGGCGTGCCATGGGCCGATATCGATGTGGCTGGTTCCCTGATCGGTAAGAAGCTGGTGGTGAACGAATTCGTTGCGTATCTCGACCTTAAGAACTATCTGGTTGACTCCACTGCAATCGAGATGGGTCTGCCTGTCATTCAGGAAAAGACCAAAGCGATCGTTTCCTTCGCACTTTGCGGCTTCGCGAACATCTCTTCCATGGGCATTCTGATCGGTGGTCTGAGCGTGATGGCGCCAAAGCGCACCAACTTCATTGCACGCTACGGCGCTCGCACACTGCTGGCTGCGACCTGCTCAAACCTCATGAGCGCAGCAATTGCAGGTATCTTTATCTCATTGGCAGGCTAGGAGAGTTTTCTTCCTTAATCTCTGAAACTGCCCGTAACGGGAGGAGTTCGCTCCTCCCGTTTCTTTTATGAGTATAAACCCTTTGTCAACGACGGAGGGTTTTATCGTTTTGTGCCCGGAAGCAGTTACTTTCCTAGAGAAGGTAAGTTCAAGCCGTTCTCTTTGGCGCAATCAATTGCCAATTGGTAACCTGCGTCTGCATGGCGCATAACACCTGTCGCTGGGTCATTCCAAAGGACGCGGCCAATCCGCTCATCAGCTTCCGCAGAGCCATCACAGCAGATCACCATGCCAGAATGCTGTGAAAAGCCCATGCCAACACCGCCGCCATGGTGCAAAGACACCCAGGTGGCACCGGAAGCCGTGTTGAGCAGCGCATTCAGCAAAGGCCAGTCAGAAACAGCATCAGAGCCATCCATCATGGCTTCAGTTTCACGGTTTGGCGAAGCAACAGAGCCGGAATCCAGATGGTCACGACCAATCACAACTGGTGCTTTCAGCTCGCCATTACGAACCATCTCATTAAATGCAAGGCCAAGACGATGACGCTGACCCAGACCAACCCAACAGATACGAGAGGGCAAGCCCTGGAATGAGATACGTTCTCGTGCCATATCCAGCCAGTTGTGCAAATGCGGATCATCCGGGATGAGTTCTTTCACCTTCTGGTCAGTCTTGTAAATGTCCTCAGGATCACCGGAAAGCGCCGCCCAGCGGAACGGACCAACACCTTTACAGAACAGCGGACGAATGTAAGCAGGAACAAACCCCGGAAAATCAAAGGCGTTCTCAAGCCCTTCCTCAAACGCCATCTGGCGAATGTTATTGCCGTAATCAACGGTTGGAATGCCACGCTCATGGAAGTCCAGCATCGCCTTCACATGCACCTTCATGGAAGCTCGTGCAGCCTTCTCAACGGCCTTTGGATCACTCTCTCGCTTTTCCTTCCACTCAGCCATGGTCCAGCCTTGTGGCAGATAACCATTGATTGGATCATGCGCAGATGTCTGGTCGGTCACAATATCCGGGCGAACACCGCGCTCAACCAGTTCTGCAAAGATGTCAGCAGCGTTGCCGAGCAGGCCAACAGACTTGGCTTCACCTGCCGCAGTCCAGCGCTCAATCATCTCCAGCGCTTCATCAAGCGTCTTGGCTTTCTCATCAACGTATTTGGTGCGCAGGCGGAAATCGATGCTGTCTTCGTTACACTCAACCGCCAGACAGCAAGCCCCAGCCATCACCGCAGCAAGGGGTTGTGCACCACCCATGCCCCCAAGACCACCCGTCAAAATCCATTTGCCCTTAAGGTCTCCGCCATAGTGCTGGCGGCCAGCCTCAACGAAGGTTTCATAAGTGCCCTGAACAATGCCCTGAGATCCGATGTAAATCCACGACCCGGCAGTCATCTGCCCGTACATGGCCAGCCCCTTTTTATCCAGCTCGTTAAAGTGATCCCAGTTCGCCCAATGCGGCACCAGATTGGAGTTGGCAATTAAAACACGCGGTGCATTCTCATGCGTGCGGAACACCCCAACTGGCTTGCCGGACTGAACCAGCAAAGTTTCATCCGCTTCCAGCTTTTTCAGCGTCTCGACAATGGTGTCGAAGTCTTTCCATGTACGTGCAGCCCGGCCAATGCCTCCATAAACCACCAGCTCATGCGGGTTTTCAGCCACATCAGGATGCAGGTTGTTCATGAGCATGCGCAGGGGGGCTTCCGTCAGCCAGCTTTTTGCATTCAGCTCCGGTCCGGTTGGAGGAAAGATATCGCGGGTGTTCTTGCGAGGGTCTTGAGTGAGCGTATCGGTCATTGTCGGCTCCGTTAACGATCAGGAGTGGCGTTTGAAAAAGACCCGGCAAGGGCCTGCGCTTCTAACTGGGTAAGGATGGATTTGAGAGTGGCGCGTGTTCTGTCCGCACGCTCTGGAGCATAAGCCCATGGGCTTTGCTCAAACATATAGGCCCGCTGCGCCGTCTCCATCTGAATGGCATGGACACCAGTCTCAGGTTTGCCGTAATGACGAGTGGTCCACCCGCCTTTGAAGCGAGCATTCACCACAGTCTCCACGCTGGTATCCGCGCTGCAAACATCAACGGTGATCTGCTCAATTACCGGAGCGCAGGTTTGCCCCACATTCGTGCCGATGTTGAAGACCGGCAGTTCACCCTCAAACAGAAACGGGATGTTTGAGCGGATCGAGTGGCAGTCATAAAGAACAGCCACACCAAACTTCTGCCGCACACGCTCCAGCTCTTCCGCAATCGCCTCATGATAAGGTGCGTGAAATGCAGCGCGGCGTACCTCCACTTCATCCTCAGAAGGTTCTTGCCCATCCAGATAAATCCGATTGCCGTCAAAATCAGTCAACGGGCATAGGGTCGTGGTGTTCTGTCCCGGATAAAGCGAAACACCCGCCGGGTCGCGGTTCGCATCAATCACATAACGATGCACGGGCGTCTGAATCACGCTGGCATTCGGCAACAGCCCGTCATAAAGGCGGTTGATATGCCAGTCAGTGTCAGTAAGGGCCTGCCCAGCAGGGTTCAATCGTTCCCAGATCGCCAAAGGCACATCAGTCCCGCCATGCGGCTGAGCAAGCACAATCGGGCTGTCACCTTGTTTGATGAGTGGTGAGAAGGAACAGGCCACTTAAGCTTCCCCCAATGTGAACAGTCTGGCCTTGCTTGCGGCTTCAAAAATACGACCCGTTGCCACCAGCTCTGCTGCTTTTTCCAGATCAGGGGCCAGATAACGGTCATCCTCCAGCTCATCCACCTCGGCACGAACAGCCGCCAGAACCTCTTGCAGGATCGGGCTGGTTTTCAATGGCGTTCGGAACTCAATGCCCTGTGCTGCCATCAGCAATTCAATGCCAATGATTCTGGAGAGGTTGGCATTCATATCAATCAGCCGCCGCGCCGCATGAGCTGCCATGGAAACATGATCTTCCTGATTGGCGCTGGTTGGCGTGGAATCTACAGAACACGGTGCCGCCCGCTGCTTGTTCTCGCTATAAAGCGCAGCAGACGTCACATCGGCAATCATAAACCCAGAATTGAGACCCGGATTAGGTGTCAGGAATGGCGGCAACCCGTAGTTCAGAGCAGGATCAACCAGTGTTGCAATCCGGCGCTGGGCTATTGCTCCGATCTCAGCAATGGCAAGCGCTGTCTGGTCCGCTGCAAAGGCAACAGGTTCCGCATGGAAATTGCCACCGGACACAATGGAACCATCTTCAAAGATCAGCGGGTTATCCGTCACCGCATTGGCTTCAACTTCCAGCGTCTTGCCAACCTGTTCCAGCAAATCAAGCGCCGCGCCCATCACTTGCGGCTGACAGCGCAGACAATACGGGTCCTGAACGCGCTCATCCCCCTCGCGGTGACTTTCCCGGATAGCAGAACCGGCCATCAGTTCTCGAATAGCCGCAGCAGCCGAAATCTGGCCCTTATGACCGCGCAACTCATGAATTTCCGGACGGAACGGTGCGCCAGACCCCATCAGTGCATCGACAGACATTGCCCCCGTAATCAACGCAGTCCTGGCAATCCGGTTTGCCTGGAAAAGCCCGACAAGAGCCAGCGCCGTAGAAACCTGCGTCCCATTGATCAGCGCCAGTCCTTCTTTTGCAGCCAGCTCGATTGTTGGAACACCCGCAAGCTGCATCGCTTCCTTTCCGGGCACTCGTACACCGCCGTAAAAAGCCTCCCCTTCACCCAGCATAACTGCTGACATGTGAGAAAGAGGCGCCAGATCACCCGAAGCGCCCACACTCCCCTGACCCGGAACAACAGGCACCACATTATGCGCAAGCATCTGTTCAAGACACTCAATCAGTTCCCAGCGCACCCCGGAAGCTCCGCGTCCAAGAGAGGCCAGCTTCAATACCAAAATGAGGCGCACAACATCTTCATCAAGCACCTCGCCAACCCCGCAGCAATGCGAGAGGATGAGGTTTCGTTGCAGTTTGGCTGTATCCTCTGGCGGAATCTTCACTGAAGCAAGTTTGCCAAACCCGGTGTTGACGCCATACACCGGGGTATCACCCTGTGCAGCCGCCTGCACAATTGCGGCAGCGCGCTCAACGCCATCTTTGCACGAACGATCCAGCACAACTGCTGTTTTACTGCGGTAAACCTGCTCAAGCTGAGAGAGTGTAATCTCTCCCGGCTTCAAAACCAGCGCGGTGTTAGGGGAGGTGGTCATAAAAGCCTCACTGCTGATTAACTTTGTGTTTTGTTATATCCTGCCCAAGGTAAAACAGGCGGTTCAGCGGGTTGAACCCGATCCGGTAGGCCAGTTCCGCTGGCTCTTTTACATTCCAAAAGGCAATATTCGCCTGCTTCCCGGCTTCCAGCGTGCCGCATACATCCGCTTGCCCCAGTGCCTGCGCTGCATTGCGTGTAATGCCAGCCAGCGCTTCCTGCGGTGTCATGCGAAACAAGGTGCACGCCATATTCATGCAAAGGAGAAGTGAGGTGAGGGGAGAAGAACCGGGATTGGCATCTGTTGCCAGCGCTATTGGAACACCTGCATCACGAAGCTCCTGAAGCGGCGGATGCTGCGTTTCACGCAGAAAGTAGAACGCACCCGGCAACAGGACAGCAACAGTGCCCGCTTCCTTCATCGCCTCAATGCCTGCTGAATCCAGATACTCCAGATGATCCGCAGAGAGCGCTTTGTGGCGCGCTGCCATGGCTGTGCCACCAAGGTTGGAAAGTTGCTCGGAGTGTATCTTGACTGGCAGACCCAGCTTTGCGGCACAATCAAAAACGCGGCTCACCTGCTCAGGAGAAAACGCAATCCCCTCACAAAACGCATCAACCGCATCTGCAAGCCCCTTTGCTTGCACAGCGGGTAGGACCTCATCGCACACAAACTGGATGTACTCGTCACTACGCCCTTCGTATTCCGGCGGCAAAGCGTGCGCTCCGAGGAAGGTGGTCAGCACCTTCACAGGGCGCAACTCCCCAATGCGGCGGGCAACCCGCAGCATCTTTAGTTCAGTCTCAAGATCAAGCCCGTAGCCAGACTTGATCTCAATCAGCGTTACGCCCTCGCCAAGCAGAGCATCAATGCGCGGCAAAGCACCTGCCAGAAGCTCGTCTTCGCTTGCCGCTCGTGTTGCAGCTACAGTTGAACGAATGCCGCCACCTGCGCGGGCAATCTCTTCATAACTGGCACCATTGAGGCTCAGCTCGAACTCCCGTGCACGAGAGCCACCGTAAACAATGTGAGTATGGCAATCCACGAGGGAAGGTGTTGCCAGACACCCCTGCATGTCCTGTTGCGGTGCGTCCTGCCAGCTCCCCGGCAGTTCATCACGCTGCCCAACCCAGCAGATCTGATCACCCTCAATCGCTATGGCTGCATCCGGAAGTAAACCATATCCATCTGTGCCCGCTTGCAGCGTCGCAGCATTCAGGTTGGTGAGCACGTTCCTCACAACTGTCATGCACTCCTCCAAGGCTCCATATAAATTCACTTCTGCAGAAATCTACATGGAATTCATTTATTGTCTATACATAAAAAATAGGCAAACTGTGTATCTTTGATGCATATATTGATATTTTAATAGGTTAAACATCTGATGATTATAGATAATTTACATTATTGGTGATATTTTATATATTGATTTTGATTGCTTGAAACATATTTATGTATATGCTTATTATAGTGAGTGATCACCTAAATTCACCTCAAAGCCATTGAGTGAACAATGAAAACAATCTTCGCAGCGCATGCGCTTCTCTCCGCCGGACTTGCTGAAAATGTACGATTACACATCTCTGAAAATGGTGTGATCGACAGGGTTGAGACCGGAGTTATGCCAGCAGGCGAAGAAGTGTCAGGTATGAGTAAACTGATCTGTCCTGCCCCAGCAAACCTGCACTCCCACGCTTTCCAGCGAGCAATGGCAGGCATGACGGAGGTGCGCCAGAAGGGGAAAGACAGCTTCTGGACATGGCGGGAGTTGATGTACCGCTTTCTTGGTCGACTAAACCCTGAGCAAGTCCAGGCCATTGCCGCATTGGTGTATATGGAGATGCTGGAAGCGGGATACGCCAGTGTTGGCGAGTTCCATTATCTGCATCATCAGGCTGATGGTATGCCTTATGCGGACCTTCCCGAAATGAGCCAGCGCATTTTCGCAGCCGCCAGCCAAACCGGAATCGGCCTGACCCACTTGCCTGTGCTGTATTCCTATGGCGGTGCTGGACAGCAACAGCTAAGCGGAGGGCAACTGCGATTTGGTAATGATCTTGAGCGGCACCTTCGCCTGATCGAAGAAGCAAGCAAAGCACTTCCCTCATTTCTTCCGACAGATTGCAAAGTGGGCATCGCGCCTCATTCTCTGCGAGCGACCAACCCGGAGCAGCTGCGCGAAATTGCACAGGCTTTTGCAGGCCAGCCTGTCCATATCCATATCTCAGAGCAGATGAAGGAGGTGGAAGCAGTAAAGGAATGGCTTGGTGCAAGGCCAATTGAATGGCTGCTGGATAACGTAGAAGTGGGGAGTAACTGGTGCCTCATTCATGCCACGCACATGACCACAGAAGAAACCGTTGCAATGGCGAAAGCCGGAGTTGTTGCAGGTCTGTGCCCCATCACAGAAGCCAATCTGGGCGATGGCATCTTCAACGGGCCAACCTTCCTTGAAGCGGGCGGTGTCTATGGCATTGGCTCTGACAGCAACCTGCGCATTTCCCTTTCTGAAGAGCTGCGCATTCTGGAATACAGCCAGCGCCTGCGTGATCAGTCACGCAATGTCATGCTCTGCGGTGAGGGGGCCGTTGGCACCGCCATGTATCAAGCCGCAGCAAAAGGCGGTGCTCAGGCACTCGCACGCCAGACAGGCGAGCTGAAAGAAGGCTATCTGGCAGATGTGGTTGCCATTGAAACGGACCGGGTGGAGTTCACGGGCCTGCGCCCTGATCAATACATCGATTACTGGATTTTTGCCGGAGACGACCGTGTTGTCACAGATGTCTGGTCAGCCGGACGTCACATGGTGAAGGACGGAGTACACATCCATCGTGCGTCCATCGCCGCTAAATACAGAGAACAGCTTGCAGTTTTGCTGGAAGCAGCCTAACAACACCTGATTTTCAAATTCAGCCAGAGACAGGATAAGCGCTTGCGATCCTATAAGGAAATAAGAGGCATCTTGCAGGACCGCATCACCACCCGGCAGTGGCAACCCGGTGATTTGCTGCCCAGCGAACAAGCGCTCTCCGAGGAGTTTGGCTGCACCCGCGCCACCGTCAACCGCGCCATGCGTGAACTTGCAGACGCCGGGCTGGTAGAACGCCGCCGTAAAGCCGGCACTCGCGTGGTTCAGCCAAAAGCTCATCCCGCCACCATCTCCATTCCAGTTATCCGGCAGGAGGTGGAAAATAAAGGGCAGACCTACAAATACCTGCTTCTGGAACGACTGGAGGCTTTGCCACCGGAAGACGTACGCACTCAGCTTGGACTGAAGCCCAACGAAAAAGCTCTCTATCTCAAATCTTTGCATTACGGAGACGGCATTCCTCAGCAACTGGATACGCGCTGGATTAACCTTTCAGCACAACCCGAAGCTGCGAATGAGAGCTTCACGGACATCGGCCCCAATGAATGGCTGTTACAACGGGTTCCGCATCCAAACATTGAGCATGTCTTTCAGGCCGTTAAAGCAACTGCGGAAGAGCAACGCCTGTTGCAACTGGAAGAGGGAGAGCCTGTCTTCACCATCCTGCGCCGCACCTGGATTTCCGGGCAGGGCATCACTTATGTACGCCTCACCCATCCGGGTAATCGATACAGCATGGCAACACGCAGCTCAGATGAGCCAACCTTCAGCTAGCTTTTTGCTGAAATTTACGCTGAGCAACCTCTGCAAAGTGGTCTTCCAGTCGCTTGGTGCCGTAATGCTCGCCAATCATATCCATGCGCATCACGCTGAGGAAAAACTGGATTGGGCCATAGGTTTTCACTCCGGTGAAGACCTCTAAAAGCCGCTGTACAGCAAGACTGATCCAATCCGGCAGATGCGTAATTCTGATTTTTTTACCCAGACTCTGAAGAGCAAGCTCAGCAAGTTCGTTCTGCGTATAAGTGACCGGGCCGCCTACGTCCGCCTTTGACTTACCGTCCTCTATGATACTGTAGCATGCCTCCGCCAGATCAGCGCCGTGGATCGGGTTAAGGCGACAGGCTCCGGACCCGAACAGATAAACCCGCCCGGACTTTGCCATACCGAGAAACTCTTCTAAATCTGAAAAATATCCGCTGGGCGAAATCACAGTGCTCTTAATGGGCGCGGCTTGGAGTACGTCAACAAAATCCTGCTTGGCACGCACAAGCTCAACATCCAGCATTCTGGCTGCATTAAGAACGTGGATATAGGCAAACTGCGGAACGCTACGTTGAATGGCGAGCTCCAGCAGGTTCTTATTGGCCTGAAAGTCAACGTCCTTGTACGACAGTCCATCTTTCTGGCGTGTGATGCCAAGGGCGGAAATCACCAGATCAGCCCCTTCCATAAGGCCACTCAGGCTATCTGGCTTCGTCGCTTCGCCCTCAAAAAACTCACTGGCTTCAAGACCTTTTGCGCGTGCAGTCTGTTCATTACGAACCAGCGCACGTACATGCCAGCCTTTTTGATGGTAAAACGCAACCAGATAGGCCCCAAGATAACCAGTTGCGCCAGCAATAACGACAGTCTTCATCACAGCACCCCGAAAGCTCTCCATAAAATATGAGAGCCTCAGGGCGTCAAATCAATGCGAAAATTGCACAGAACTGCTGCGATTGCGTCAAACAATTACTTCTCGTCTTTATCCTTTCCCTTGCCAGGGGATCAGCAGACGCTCCAGATACCGCATACCAAGTTCAATGGTGTAGCCGATCAAACCAATCACAAAGATACCGATTACAACCGTATCCGTCTGTAAAAAGTTCTTTGCGATCATGATCATAGAGCCAACGCCTTTGTCCGCAGCCACCAGTTCCGCCGCTACAACTGTGCCCCAGCACACCCCCATGGCTGTGCGCAGGCCTGTAAAGATTTCAGGTAGTGCATTCGGCAAGATCACATGAAACAGGATTTGCACCCGAGACGCTCCCAGTGAATATGCCGCATGCACCTTAGTGATCTTGACACTGTTCACCCCAGAGCGCGCCGCAATAGTCATAATGAACAGGGAGGCAAGGAACAGCAGAAAGATTTTTGCCGTCTCATCAATGCCAAACCACAGGATGATTAGCGGAATCAAAGCCAGCGGCGGAATCGGGCGCATGAACTCCACAATGGGGTCAAAGAAACCACGTGCAACTGAAGACAACCCCATGGCCAGCCCCAGCGGAACACCAATCACTGCTCCAAGCAGAACGCCAGCCAGCACACGAAATACTGAAATGCCGATATGATCCCAGAACGCCACATTGCGAAAGCCCTCTGTAAACAGCTTGATCAGCCGTGCGAGTGTCGCATCGATAGAAGGCCAATAGAAACTCTGGAGTAATCCGAGGCCACTGGCGATCCCCCATGCGGCCAGTAAAATCACAACAGTCAGGATGGAATAAAACCGCCCTGAGTTAACCGCGCTGGCATCTCCGAAGCGAACTGTTTTTTGCTGCGTAAACACATTGTCTTTAAGCCCGAGCCAGACAGAAAGACCCGATGGTGGTGCAGGGTGTTTGCTCATATCAGCCTCCTATGCTGGTTCCGGTTCTTTATCACTACCCATGATCTCTTCTTCCATGCCCCAGATAAGAGAGAGCACCTCCTCGCGTGTCTCCACAAACTCTGGAGAGGCTTTTATCTGACGTGGGCTTTCCACCAGTCCGCGATCCGCAAAGGGCAACTCATACTCACGCAAAATTCGGCCCGGGCGCGGAGCCATTACAATCAGCCGCTCCCCAAGGAAAAGAGCCTCCTCCACTGAGTGAGTGATGAGAATGATGGTCTTGCGTGTTTCCTTCCAGAGTTTGAGCACCAGCCCCTGCATTTTTTCACGGGTCAAAGCATCAAGGGCCCCAAGAGGTTCATCCATCAGGATCACTTCCGGGTCGTTGGCAAGACAGCGTGCCAGCGCCACACGCTGCTGCATACCGCCGGAAAGCTGATAAACAGGTTTCTTGCCGAAGTCTTGCAGACCGACAATCTGCAAAAGCTCATCGACCTTGCGTTTGGTGTCTGCCGCCGGGCGTCCTGCCATCTTCGGGCCAAAGGCAATGTTCTTTTCAACTGTCATCCATTCAAAAAGAGCACCTTGCTGAAAAACCATCCCGCGATCAGGGCCGGGGCCGGTGACCTCAATGTTCTCGCGGACAATCTTGCCTGATGTAGGCTTCAGGAAACCAGCAATGATGTTAAGCAGAGTTGTCTTACCGCAACCCGACGGCCCGAGAACAGAGATGATCTCTCCATCCTTTACATTTAAATTCACATCGTTAAGAGCATGGACTTGTTCACCGCTGGGCAGGGTGAAAACCATCGAGATTTTGTCGGCAACTATACCACTCAAAGCACTTCTCCCGGTTCTTTGAAGAATGCCTGGTTCGCCCGGTCTTATTATTATTTTGGGAAGTTCAGGAATGGCTGGATCAAACCCGCCACTCCCTTAAAGCTACTATTTCAGATAGCTTGCATCCACAAACTGGGAGTAATCATCCAGCGCTTCGTCAAGTCCACCAGCTGATACCATCACATCCGCGACGCCCTTCGCAGCTGATTGTATTCCCCCGCCAAGCCAGTTCTCCCCTATCTGGTCCTCGTTGCTTGGAAAGCCAAAATTGGCGATCATCTTCTTGGTTGGCTCAAGGTCCATACCGGCAGCGCGGGCAATCTTGCCGTAAACTGCTTCAGGGTCGGCATTGTAAGCGGCATTGGCCTGATCCGTGACTGCTAAGAATTTGCGCACCAGATCAGGATGATCCTTTGCAAAGCTGTTGGTCACGTTGACTGTATCAAAAGTATAGATGCCAGCTGCCTCTTGCTCAGCACCAGTCATCAACGGTGTTCCAACCATTTTCATGCGATCCAGCGCACCGCCAAAGGCGCAGCCCATCACCACATCCCCGCGTACCACGGCAACTGCTGCATCTGCCGGGTTCATTTGCACAAGGTTCACCTTGTTAATGTCAACGCCCAGATGGTCCAGCGTGCGGATGAGTTTGTAGTGGGTCACATTACCAATTGGCGCTGCAACCTTTTTGCCTTCCAGCTCCTTGGCATTTGCCTGTGTAATGCCAGAGTCATTACGCACAACGCACAAGTCGTTCTCTGCATAAGTTACTGCGACACCAACAAGTTTAATCGGAGCACCGGAAGAGACACCAACAACGAACGGGACGAACCCGTTGCTATAGGCGATTTGTACATCGCCAGAGACCATGGCTTGCACCATCTCATTGCCGTTGCCAAAAGCTCGCCATTCAACTTCAACCCCAAGTGCCTTGTCATAGGTTTTGTCGAACTGGGCTGCCTGATTTGCAGTCGGCCATTCCAGAAAATAAGCAACGGTGATTTTATCAAGTGCATGCGCTGAACTCATTCCCAGCCCGGCAACCATGCTTGCCGCCAGAGCCAGTTTTCCTGCGAGCTTCCTAAATGCCATGTGTGTCCCCTCCTGATCGTGCCTTTCTGTCCTGTTTCCGCTTTACTGTTGGTTATCTATGGAAACGTGATGTACAAAACGGCGACAAAACCAGCACACTATGAAACTGTAAAGCTCGGTAGTGCCAGTTCGTGAATCCCGATAGGTCCAGAAAGTATTCTTTCGTCATGTGCTTTCAATTTACAGGTCTACCCAAATATTGATGTGACAAGGTGAAGAGCATGTTCTTTCCGTATGTGACGAACTTAACAGTAGCGTGATGTAAAGAAATGCGCGTTGGTGGACTATACAAAATCGGGGCTTTCTTTCTCTCGCTTTAGCCTTCTTCTTGATAGGTTTTCATATGACTCTGCTAAAAATTCGATCCCTTTCTCTATTTTTTCAGCATGTATGGAAGAAAAACCGAGACGGAAGTAGCTCTTTCCTTGAGCAGGCTTGGTAAAAAACACATCGCCAGGTTCGATCAGTACTCCTCGTGTCAGAGCCTCCTTTGCCAGTTCCCGTGCATCCAGATCCGGCGGGCCGCTCACCCAGAAAGAGGAACCCCCAAAAGCAGACACCTGCGCCCAGCCGGGGAAGTGGATTTCCATAGCCTCGCTCAGAGTATTCCAGCGATTGGAATAGGCGTGATGTAGTTTGCTGATAAGCGCATCCTGAGAGCCTTGTGCCAGAAACAATGCCACACTGCGTTGGTTGTTGCCCGGTGGATGTCGCAGCATCAATCGCCGCATGGCACGGATTTCTTTAATCACCGGCTTGGGCGCTACAATGAACCCAATCCGCAACCCCGGCATGATAGACTTGGAAAGACTGCCCACGTACAGAACCCTCCCAGAGGCATCAATCGATCTCAGGGCCGCCGTTGGTTGCCCCCGGTAGTTTGTTTCATACTCATAATCATCTTCAATAATGAGCGCATCGGCCTTCGCCGCCCACTCCAGTACCTCACGCCTTCGTTCCATCGTCATGGTGGTGTTGGTTGGAAACTGATGGCTCGGCGTTACATAAACCAGCTTGGCATCACCCAGCATATCGGCGCATATGCCTTGTTCGTCTACAGGAATAGCGCGAATATCCGTGCTTCGCAGTTGCATAATGTTGCGCACATCCGGGTAGCCCGGATCTTCCAGAGCCACCGGGGTATCTGGTTTAACGAGTAAATGCGCGATGAGGAAGAGCGCGTTTTGTGCCCCCATCGTCACAAGGATTTCATCTGGGTCCGCAATGACACCACGCCGGATAAGAATGCGTCGCTGAATCTGCTCAATCAGCATAGGATCATCTGCCGTAAACCGGTCATCGGTCCAGGCATCCAGCCATTTGATGCTCATGGTCTGACGTACGCAATCACGCCATGCACTGATAGGAAAAAGGGTCGGATCAACCTGCCCATAGATGAAAGGGTAGGGATAGCTATGCCAATTCTCAGTCTTCAGAATATTGAACTGCGTTGACGGTGTCAGTCGCAGTTTCGCTGCCCAGTCCACCCTGTCACCGGGCACTTGCTCTTGAGGAGTGAGCGACTCCCGCAGTTGCCCCAGATTCTCCATAACCTCGGGTGACACATAAAACCCGGAGCGTTCACGGGTGATCAGATACCCATCTGCCGCCAGTGCCTGATAAGCCAGCATCACTGTATTGCGGGAAACCTTAAGTCGTTTCGCCAGTGCCCGAGTTGATGGAACTGGCGTATTTTCCGCAAGTTGGCCCGATAGGATTGCAGAAACAAGCATCTCCCGAATCTGGCTTTGCAAAGTTGAACTGTCGCTTCGGTCAACAGAAAACAGGCTGTATCTCATGGTTGGCTCCTCCCCCCAAATCATGAGTGAAAGTTCAGCATGATTCCATCTGGCTCTATGGTCAAGAACAACTGGACCTATCTGACCAAGTATTTACGCATCAAGATATTTGTCACGGTACCTCTGGGGAACTGTTCTGTCTGATAAGCGTGGTCTGGGAGGAATATTGAGATGAGCGCTGTTGCTGAACCAATTGAGCAAGTGAAAACCAATTCCCTTGAACAGTTCTGGATGCCATTTTCGGCAAACAGAGACTTTAAGCGTGCACCACGCCTGATCACCCGCTCGGAAGGCATGTATCTGTGGAACCATGAAGGCGATAAGCTGATTGATGGCTCGTCAGGCTTGTTCAATGTACCTGCGGGCCACGGACGCAAGTCCATTGCTGATGCTGTACATGCGCAAATGATGCAGAATGATTACACAGCACCGTTCCAGCTTGGTCAGCCAAACGCATTTGAGTTTGCCGCTAAGCTTACTAATATCTTGCCCGAGCCTTTTAATCATGTGTTCTTCGTAAACTCAGGTTCCGAGGCCATCGACACAGCGCTCAAAATGGTTATGGCCTATCACCGCGCAAATGGAGACGCACAGCGTACCCGTTTTGTCTCTCGCGACCGGGCGTATCACGGGGTGAATATCGGCGGTGTCTCCCTTGCCGGTATGGTCAAAAACCGCGAAACATTCCCGGTTGTCATGCCTAACATCGTTATGATGCGCCATACATGGAGTGAGGAAAACACTTTCACAAAAGGCCAGCCCGAAACAGGCGCAGAACTGGCGAATGATCTGCAACGCTTCTGTGAGACCTATGGCGGGTCAACCATCGCTGCCGTGTTTATTGAACCTGTTGCAGGCTCAACAGGCACACTTGTTCCGCCGAAAGGGTATTTAGAACGTGTACGCCAGATTTGCGATGAAAACGGTATCTTGCTGGTATTTGACGAGGTAATAACCGGGTTCGGGCGTCTTGGAAAACCGTTCGCAGTTGACGCTTTTAATGTGATGCCAGACCTCATTACCATGGCAAAAGCGCTCACGAACGGTGCGATCCCCATGGGGGCTGTTGCTGCAACTGACCAGATTTACGAGACCATCACGAATACAGCCCCGGAAAACGCAGTCGAGTTCTTCCATGGTTACACTTACTCCGCCCATCCTGCCGCCTGTGCTGCCGGTCTGGCAACGCTCCAGATCTATGAGGAGGAAGGGCTGTTTGAGCGGGCAGCAGAGCTTAGTGATTACTTCCTTGAAGCTCTCTGGTCCCTGCAAGGCCTGCCAATTATCAAAGACATTCGCGGATACGGCCTGATGGGCAGTGTTGAAGTGTATCCATTTGCAGGAAAGCCGGGATTACGCGGCAACGAACTGCAAAAACGTCTGTTCTACAACGGTTGTCATGCAAAATGGACAGGAGATGCAGCGATCCTCGCCCCAGCCTTTATTGCAGATCGCAGTCACATTGATGAGATCGTTGAGGCTATGCGTAAAACCCTCCTCGAAGAATAAGTCACGCAAAACTAAGAGGTTCAAAGGAGAGCACCTGATGCTCTTCTTTCTTTTTTAAGAGGAGGCAATTTATGGCAAAGCCTGTTCCGCAAAATGCTCGTGTAGTTATCATCGGTGGCGGTATTGCCGGGTGTTCGGTCGCATATCATCTGGCCAGACTTGGCTGGAAAGACGTCGTATTGCTGGAACGCAAACAGCTCACTTGCGGCACGACATGGCATGCTGCCGGTTTGATCGCACAGTTGCGTGCCTCCAAAAACATGACACGCCTGGCGAAGTACTCGCAGGAGCTGTATGGTGATCTGGAAGCGGAAACTGAAATCGCAACCGGATTTCGTCGCAATGGATCAATCACGGTGGCTCTGACTGAAGAGCGCCGCGCTGAGATCTTGCGCTCCGCAGCCATGGCCCGAGCCTTTGGTGTGGAAGTGGAGGAAATCTCCACCTCAGAGCTGCTGGACCGCTACCCCTATGTGAATGCTCAGGATGTTACTGCGGCTGTTTACCTGCCGAAGGACGGGCAGGGCGATCCGGGCAACATCGCTCTTGCTCTTGCTAAAGGCGCACGCCAACGCGGTGCTCAGGTGTTTGAGGGTGTCAAAGTCACAGGTATTGCCAGAAAGAATGGTGCCGTCTCCGGCATCTCATGGCAACGAGATGGTAGCGATGAGCAGGGTCATATCGCTGCGGATTATATTGTCAACTGTGCGGGCATCTGGGCGCACCAACTGGGCAAAATGGCTGGAGTTAACGTTCCGCTCCATGCCTGCGAGCACTTTTACATGGTCACGGAAAACATAGCTGGCCTCCCCCAACTCCCGACCCTGCGAGTGCCTGACGAGTGCGCCTACTACAAAGAAGATGCTGGCAAGATCCTGCTTGGTGCCTTTGAACCAGTTGCCAAACCCTGGGGTATGCAGGGTATCTCAGAGGATTTCTGCTTTGACCAGTTACCAGAAGACATCGAGCATTTTGAGCCAATTCTGGAACAGGCCATCAACCGTTTCCCGGAACTGGCCGTGACTGGAATCCATACCTTCTTCAATGGCCCGGAAAGTTTCACACCTGATGACGCCTATCATCTGGGAGAGGCACCGGAACTCAGGAACTTTTTCGTCTGTGCAGGCTTTAATTCCATCGGCATTCAGTCAGCAGGCGGTGCAGGTATGGCACTGGCTCATTGGATGGACCATGGTTATCCTCCTTTTGATCTGTCCGACGTCGATATCCGCCGTATGCAGCCGTTTATGGGCAACAAAACCTTCCTTTATGAACGCTCTAAAGAGACGCTCGGCCTGCTCTATGCTGACCACTTCCCATTTCGTCAAAAAGCAACTGCCCGTGGTGTTCGCCGCTCTCCTTTGCATGAGCACCTGAAGCAGGCTGGTGCCGCCTTCGGTGAGCTGGCAGGCTGGGAGCGTGCCAACTGGTTTGCAGATCAGGGACAGGAGCCAGCCTGCGAGTACTCATGGAAACGCCAGAACTGGTTCGGGAACTCCAAACGCGAGCACCTTGCCATCCGCAATAACGTCGGCCTCTACGACATGTCTTCCTTCGGTAAAATCCGTGTCGAAGGGCCAGATGCAGAAACCTTCCTCAACCACCTGTGTGGTGGTGACATGTCGGTGCCAGTTGGCAAGATCGTTTATACCCAGTTCCTCAATGAGCGAGGCGGTATTGAGGCCGACATCACCGTCACCCGCCTGTCCGAAACCGCCTACCTGCTTGTCACGCCAGCGGCCACAGTGATCAGAGAACTCAGCTGGCTCAACACCCACAAGGCTGGGGCAAATGTGGTCATCACCGACATCACTGCGGGCGAAGCAACACTGGTGGTGATGGGACCAAACTCAAGGGAGCTGCTCTCCAGGGTTTCCAGCCACGACTGGTCCAATGAAAACCACCCATTCAGCACCATGCAGGAGATTGAACTCGGCATGGGATTAGCGCGCGCACACCGCGTTTCCTATGTGGGAGAGCTGGGCTGGGAGCTTTATGTCTCAACCGACATGGCAGCCCATACCTATGAAACTCTGGTAGAGGCGGGCGCTGATTTAGACCTGAAACTCTGTGGTCTTCATGCAATGGACTCTCTGCGGATTGAAAAAGGCTTCAGGCATTTCGGTCATGATATAACCGAGGAAGATCACGTTCTGGAAGCTGGCCTCGGCTTTGCAATCAGCACAAAGAAACCTTCTTTCATCGGAAGAGATGCTGTCTTACGCAAAAAAGAAGAGGGCCTGTCATCCCGTATGCTACAGTTCAGGTTGAATGATGCAGAACCGCTCCTGCATCATAACGAACCAGTCCTGCGCGATGGAGAAATCGTCGGCTATCTCACCTCCGGCAACTATGGCCACACACTCGGCGGAGCTGTTGGTCTCGGCTATGTGCCGTGCAAAGGCGAAACCATCAAAG
This sequence comes from uncultured Pseudovibrio sp., assembly GCA_947496145.1. Taxonomy (GTDB): domain Bacteria; phylum Pseudomonadota; class Alphaproteobacteria; order Rhizobiales; family Stappiaceae; genus Pseudovibrio. The sequence goes on along the minus strand of CANMBS010000041.1, from coordinate 13,637 downwards.
ATATGCTCGCCTCCAGCTACCAGATCGACGTAGAAGGCACCCTCTGCGATGCCGAAGCCTCCTTCAAGCCGATGTATGACCCCGAAGCCCTGCGAATGCGGGGATTGAAAGAACCGGAAGATGCCTGATCTATAAAAGCACCTCCTCTCACATGCGAGGGGGCTTCTAATCCGGCGAGTGAGGCATTGCTGCTTCACGATAGTCAGCTCGAAAGTTCTGAACCCAGTGAGCGATCTTCCTTGCCGCATCAGGCGCAGTCAACTCGCTTACATCCAGCTCCAATAAATGCTCTGCATTTTTGCCCAGCAAGCCCCGCGCTCTTTTGTGGTTTTGAACCGCATAACCAGCATCATGCGGTTTCCGTTTGAGGTCTCTTTCCACGCTTTGAATGCGTCGTTTATTTTCCTCTAAATCACAATGCACATGCACAACCAGAAGAGGGCCGCGCGATTGTGACAGTCTTTCCAGACCAGCCCAATATTCTTCGCAAAATGCACTTCCTGCCGTCAGAGCTTCGGTCATATCCACTGGTACTTCATCAGGAAGCTTGCAAATCAGATCATCAGCAAGGCGGCGGACGGTCCTGATGGTTTCATAAAAGGCCGGTGTTTTCCGTTCAGTCAGGGCGAATGCCAGATTCCAGAGAGTGTGGTTGTCGACAAGACGACCATTCAGTAACTCTGCCAGCTTTTGGCCAATACTTAATTTGCCGACACCGGGATAGCCATTCAAAACAGTGAGCATGAGTGATTGTCCAAAACACCTGTACCAAATAAAGCCAGTATAATGCATGACTGAAATACTATCGAGCCTGTGCAAACTGGTCGTCTCGGACAACATCAAAAAGAAAGCCCGGCTCGTTAAAACGCTCCGGGCTCTTTTAGTTATGCCTGCCCCGGAGGAGACAGGGCAGGCATTGCTGACGGGCTTAAGCGAGTTCTTGCTCGCGCATATCCTCCGCATTTATTCCAGCCACCTGGACGGGGGCTTTCATGGCGTCCCTGCGGAATGGTTCGCCAAGTTCCTGATTGAGGATAACTTCAATGAATGTCGTCTCATTACGCTGCATCTGGCCCTCAATGGCGTCATTGAGTGTCTTGGTCAGCTCATCCATGCTGAACACCTGAATACCCTTGAGGCCACAAGCCTCCGCAATCTTGGCGTACTGCACATCCAGATTAAGCTCAGTGCCAACAAAGTTATCGTCGTACCATAGCGTTGTGTTTCGCTTCTCCGCCCCCCATTGATAGTTGCGGAAGATCACCATGGTGATTGGTGGCCAGTCGTCGCGGCCACAAGCGGTCATCTCGTTCATGGAGATGCCAAAGGCACCATCACCAGCAAAACCAACCACCGGGGTATCAGGGCAACCGATCTTCGCACCTAAAATAGCAGGCAGACCGTACCCGCAAGGGCCAAACAGACCCGGAGCAAGATATTTCCGCCCTTCATCAAAGCTCGGATAGGCGTTGCCAATGGCGCAGTTGTTGCCGATGTCGGATGAGATGATCGCCTCTTTCGGAAGCGCCGCCTGAATTGCCCGCCATGCCATACGTGGAGACATTTTCTCAGGTTCACGAGTACGGGCACGTTCGTTCCATGTGGTCCCCGGATCATCATCCTCGTGATCCATGGAGGAAAGTTCCTGTAACCACGCTGACTTTGCATGGTGTACGAGGGCCTCACGATCTTCACGGCCATCGTTGCCAGCATGATCAGCCAGTTCGTCCAGAATCTGCTCCGCCACAGCACGGGCATCCCCCTGAATGCCGACACTGACTTTCTTGGTCAGGCCAATCCGGTCAGAATTGATGTCTACCTGAATAACCCTGGCCTCCTTCGGCCAATAGTCCATGTCATAGCAGGGCAGGGTCGAAAATGGATTAAGGCGCGTGCCAAGAGCCAGCACCACGTCTGCTTTGGAAATCATCTCCATTGCCGCTTTTGATCCGTTGTAACCCAGCGGACCAACGGAGAGCCTGTGGTTTCCCGGAAATGCATCATTATGCTGATAGCCACAACACACCGGTGCACTCAGCTTTTCCGCCAGAGAGGCAGAAGCCTGAATAGCACCACTCAGCACCACGCCCGCGCCGTTCAGGATCACAGGGAACTTCGCGCCTGAAAGCAGCTCCGCAGCCTTCTTGATAGATTGCACACCACCGCGCGGTTTCTCCATACGCACGATCTGCGGCAGCTCGATATCGATCACCTGCGTCCAGAAATCACGCGGAACGTTGATCTGCGCGGGGGCACATCCGCGCCACGCTTTTTCAATCACACGGTTCAGCACTTCCGCGATACGGGAAGGATCACGCACCTCTTCCTGATAGCAAACCATATCCTCGAAGAGAGCCATCTGCTCAATCTCCTGAAAACCGCCTTGCCCGATGGTTTTGTTCGCCGCCTGGGGAGTAACAAGCAGCAAAGGCGTATGGTTCCAGTAGGCTGTTTTAATAGGTGTTACGAAATTTGTAATACCCGGACCGTTCTGAGCAATAGCCATGCTCATCTTGCCGGTTGCACGGGAATACCCGTCTGCACTCATGCCTGCATTGCATTCATGGGCGCAATCCCAGAACTTGATACCTGCGGCGGGAAAGAGGTCCGAAACCGGCATCATGGCAGAACCGATAATGCCAAAAGCATTATCAATCCCGTGCATTTGCAACACTTTTACAAAGGCCTCTTCGGTGGTCATCTTCATCGCGCAAACCTCCCCTTCCTGAACTTATGACTGTTAGGATAAGCCTAGCCTGCGACAAAGGAGGTCCTTAGGGCCAGTTTCTGCTATCCCATTGGTCAGATGCGTTCAGGAGATTGAAGAGACAGCGGAATACGCTGGTGCAGTACTTAGCTTAACTTGATAGTTTGTGGAACAAGGCTGGCCTTCATCAAGCCGCGCAAAGAATTGCCGATGTAAATTGCTTCGTTCTGGTGCAGATCGTCTGCGGTCAGATCAGCTTCCTCAGCATGTCCATAGTCCAGTAAGCCCGCACGGAAAACTCCGGGCAGCAGGCCGTGCTTTAACGCAGGTGTAAGCAATTTGCCGCCTTTGCGGATAAACAGACTGGTGAAACTCCCTTCAGTCAGGTAACCGGATTCATTGAGAAAAATAACCTCGCCACATCCATGCTTTGCAGCATATTCCGCCCGGGTCCCGTCATAAAACTCCCGGCGACTGGTCTTGTGGAACAAAAAACGGTCCTGCGAGTGCACCCGCTTATCGGCAAGACAAATACGCCAGTCTTTGCCAGTTGCAGCAGGCATCGCCTGAGCTGCGACATGCAGTTGGCCATCCTCTGCAAGATCCAGTCGAACCCGCATAGCACTCTCAAACCGTTGTGCATGGTCCTTCAGCGCACGTAAAGCACTCTGCTCATTCCACCGGAAGCCGAAGTAAGAAGCGCTGTCTGCTAGCCGCTGCATATGCCGTTCCAGCAACGTGTAGCCATCTTCAGGTGTCCAGCCCATTGTTTCAAACAGGGTGAACCGTTCGTCTGACGCTTTCAGGAAGTCCAGCTTCAGTAAGCATTCGTCATATTCAGGAGATGCGCCGGAATCGAACACGACACCGGAGCCGGTCCCCATTTCGGCGCAACCATTCTCGTCAATCACGAGGGTGCGGATTGCCACGTTGAAAACAAAGTCCCCAGAGGGCTCAATCATGCCAATAGAGCCAGTATAAATCCCGCGTGGGCTCTTCTCCAGATCATCAATGATCTCCATGGCCCACAGCTTCGGTGCGCCTGTGATGGAACCACACGGAAACAGCTCTGTAATGATCTCAGGCAGCTCAGCTCCTTCCACCAGCTCACCTGAGGTGGTGGAAGTCATCTGAAACAGGCTGCGGTATTGCTCAACCTCACAATGAGCGGGCACCTCAACACTGCCTGCTTGAGTGATGCGTGAAAGGTCATTACGCATCAGATCAAGGATCATCGTGTTTTCAGCACGTGATTTTTCATCGCTTTGCAGCCACTCTTGAATGCGCATATCTTCCTGAGTGGTCCGGCCTCGTTGCGCGGTTCCCTTCATCGGGCGTGTCGTGAGCTTCTTGCCTTTGCGTTTCAGGAAAAGCTCAGGAGAAATTGACAGAACTTTCTGGTCACCAAGATGCAAAAGTGCTGCATATCCGACTGGTTGCTCGAACAGCAAATTGTCAAAGAGCGCGGCTGCACTGCCTGTTTGCTCCAGCATGGCGCGCATGGTCAGATTAATCTGATAGATGTCGCCTTGCGCAAGGTGCTGTTGGGTTTTAGCAAAAGCTGCATCATAGGCATCCTTGCTCATATCGAACTGATTAATCTGAATGGTTGGCGCTGCTTCATTGCCCGCAGCCTCTTTCAGCCATGCAGCTTCTTCAGTGCGCGACAAAAGCTTAGGCGCATCATAAACGCCGAACCATGCCAGCGGTGTAGAGCCAGTCTTTTGAAAGCGCTTCTTCAGTTTCTCTTCAAATGCAAAGCCGAACTCATAGGAGAAAAAGCCCGCCAGATGATGCCCTGCTTTTCGCTCATCTTCCAGCTGCTGCAGAAACTGAGAGGCTTCACTGAGAGTGTTGCAGACGAGGATACGCTTGGGATTATGAAACAGGCGTGCAGGATCATCGCTTAGCCTGTCGACAAGAAGTAATGTTCCAAACGCAAACTGCGCCATGCTTTCCCATTCTTATTCAGGTTACCCCTATTAAGAATGCTCAATACCAGCCCATCGATCCAAGGCAATCATAAAATTATCTCTAAGTCTGTTTACGGGGGAATTTTGCGTAGAATTTTGTCGATATTGCACGAAAACTAACAAAACAATCGCACACTGAAAAAAGAACTCACGCACAAAAAACACCAGTAAAAAAACGGGCCGCATAATGCAGCCCGCTCCGTGGGGATTAATTACGTCAGTTAAGCAACGTCGTGGAAGAACCGCTCCAGTGTGTTGTGAACCTCATTGAGGTCACCATCAACACGATTTGCTCTTTCGCCCATACCATTAACGGAAGTGGAAGCTTCACTGATTGCGGCACTTAGGCTGCCAATGCTTTGTGAAACGGTCAATGTGCCTTCCGCCGCCGCAGCAATGCTCGCAGAGATTTCATTAGTCGCTTCGCCCTGCTGCGTAACCGCCTCTGCAATCGCACCCGTATGAGCGTTTACCTCATCCATCGTGTGTGAGATAGAGCCAATCGCATCAACTGCTTCGCGGGTTCTGCCCTGAATTGCAGAAACCTGAGAGGCAATCTCTTCCGTTGCTTTAGAGGTCTGGTTTGCAAGTTCTTTCACCTCAGCAGCAACAACCGCAAAGCCTTTCCCTGCTTCACCCGCACGGGCCGCCTCAATCGTTGCGTTCAATGCGAGCAAGTTGGTTTGCTCAGCGATTGCCTGAATGAGTGTAACCACTTCTCCAATCCGGCTTGCGGCTTCAGCCAGACTACCGATGGTATCGTTTGTTTCTTGTGCACCGCGCGTTGCCGCTTGAACCATCTCGTTGGCCTGGGCAATCTGTCCTGCAATTTCTGCAACAGAAGAGGACAGCTCTTCAGAGGCAGCAGAAACTGTCTGCACATTATTGGAAGCTGTATCAGAACTCGCTGTGACTTCTGTTGTATGGCTGGTGCAATTGTTAGTTGCCCCTTCAAGCGCTTTCGTTGCAGAGACAATGCTATGCGTGTTCTGCGAGAGGCTCTTGAGCTGCCCGTCCACCACATCACGCAGTTCAGAAATATGCTTCTCAAAGAATGCAATACGTTCTTCCTGTTCCGCGATTTTCTGATCTTTTTCAACGCTCTCATCACTTGCAGAAGCACTATGCGCAGACATGGTGTTTTCTGTTGCTTCGGAACTGGCTGTCTCCTGATCGCCCCCACTGCCGAAAAAGGCCACGCTCACACCTGCGAGCAAAATCAGAATAATCACGTTGCCAGCAAGGGTGCTTTGATTGCTCTGAAGAAAATCTGGTAAAATAAACTGGCTTGCGAGCAGGTAAAGCCCCGCCAGACCAAAATAGCTGCCAAGCGCACCGGAATTACGGGAAGCACCCAGCACCATAAGCGGTGCGAAGAACAAAATGTTGAAATCAACCTGCCAGCCTTCTGCATAACCACCAAGAACAGCCGCACAACTTGCAACTGCAACCAGTACTGCAAGGCACACACCAGATGCCAGCTCAGCAGTGCCCGAACCCTTATCTTTCAACCAGAGGCCGGTCGGAATGGCAGCAAGCAGAAAAGCGAAACCGGAAAGAATGCTCATTGTGCCAGTATCGCCACCAGAGCTCATCCCAAAGCCCAGCAGCGCAAGCACCCAACCCAAAATTATCGGCCAACTTGATGACCCCATGTCAGATTGGTTCAGGTCTTCTTCAAATCCGGCGACAGCACTCATTTCAGGTTTTCCCTATTCCTTTAGCGCACGAAGCACCTAAATCAACAAGCTAATTTCCAATGCGCACCTGATCTTCATAGGGAAGAACAAAGTAACCGCACGTCACATTACAACAGCCCAAAGCGCTGTTTTTTTAAAACCCGGCTGAATGAAATGTATGGTACGCACAATTAAAAATGAGCGTCCCTGAAATGCACTCGAAATTTCCGTAAGAAGATTGCAGTGCGTAATTGATTCCATTCAAACTCTGGTTGTAATTTGTATGTGATTTATACTTAAGAGAAGCTTAATGTGCGCCATGGCTTGATTGACAAAAATGCAGCTCAAGCGGTCAGTCTGCCTGACATGAAGCCAGTTTCAGCTGCAACAGATGGGGGTGAGCACTGCAAAACGCAGCTCAGCGCATTCATTGCAAATAAGTTTTCACGAAAAGCAAAAGCAGGTATTAAAATGAAAACACCGAAGCAACTGCCCCGGCGTTTCATGACGGAAATAAATTGGAGATAAATTGAGCTAAGCCGCAGGTATAAACAAACTAGGCTGGTTCGGTTGCCTCAACCGTTTCGTCTTCCATTGGATCATCATAGCAAAAGCGTGTGCAGGCAGAACTGTCCACGTCATTTAAGATGAAGGTCAGCAAGGACGAAAGATCATCCAGTTTGCTTTCATCAATTTCGCTAAGCAGAGTATGGGCTGCTTTCCGGCGGGCTTCAGCCACTTCCACTGCCTTACGCTTACCACGTACAGTCAGTTCAACCATGACTTCACGGCCTCTGCGACGTAAACGTCGGACCAACCAGTCTTTTTCCAGTCGGTCAATAAGGCGAACAGTCGCTGAATGACTCAGGCGAACTTCTTTAGCAACTGTCCCAATGGAAATTGCTGGAGAGCGTCGCATAATTAAAAGGGCAGCAACGGCACTGGTCGACAGGTCGCCGTATGCATCTACACTTGCATCTTCCAGTGCTGTACTTACAGCTGAAAGTTGGTCGGCAATATGATTTGTTCTCATCGCAAATTATATCTCAAAATAGTGATCGGTCGATTCTGACTTAGCGTCATTAGTAATAATCCTAAAGCTCAGGTTTGACAAATGCAAGTTTAATAAAATTGAAAATAATAAGTATTATAGATTCATGTAAAATGCATCTTATAAGGAAATAGCGGAATTGAGCCGCCATTTCCTCATTCTACGAGTGTCGATTACTTATTTTTCATCACCTATTGCTAAGGGGGAACAAAATTTATCCCTGTGTTGCTTTCATTGTTACTGGCAACGGGCATGTTGCCCCTGTTCCGCCAAGGCCGCAATACCCATCAGGGTTCTTGGCCAGGTATTGCTGATGATATTCTTCAGCATAATAGAAGGTGTTAAGCCTTTGAATTTCAGTCGTTATAGTCGCTGAATTGCCGATATCCTGAAGTGCTTTCTGATAGGTTTCAGCAGTTTTATTAGCCACCTCAAGATCTTCTTGGCTCGTTAAATAAAGCGCAGATCTATACTGTGTGCCTACATCATTCCCTTGTCGCATTCCCTGGGTCGGATCATGCCTCTCCCAAAACACTTTCAGGAGTTGTTCGAGTGTCACGTCTTCAGGATTGTAGACCACTTTGACGATTTCGGTGTGCCCGGTCTGACCTGTGCAGGTTTCATTGTAGGTCGGATTCTTTGTCGTGCCACCCGCGTACCCAACGGCTGTTACATACACACCGGGTATACTCCAGAATGCACGTTCAGCACCCCAGAAACACCCCATGCCCACATAGAGCTCTTTCATTCCAGTCGGGTAAGGCCCGTCAATTGGCTGACCGTTTACGAAGTGGTTGCCTGGCGTCATGATCGGGGTGTCACGTCCAGGAAGAGCGTTATCTGCATCTGGCATTTTAAACTTGTTTGAGAGCATCTTGAGAAACGACATGTTGACCTACCTGTAAAGACTTTGCATCACAGCAGGGTTGTGCTGATGCGACGCCGTTTATCTGCATACCATAACATAATCAACCCGATCGGTCCGAATAAAACCCAGGGCGGGGTTAGCAGAAGGCCTTGTATAAGAGGGTCCCAGAGAAACGGGCTGATATAGCGTTGAATAGCAGCCTGTGAGGCATTGAGCGTGCCGGGAGACAGATCAAACCAGATCAGACCCAATGGTGTGAATGACCAGCTGGATGTGGCAATGCTCTTGGTCGCATCCATAACAAACGAGACCAGCGCAATCGCGACAAACCACACACCCAAAAAACGCAGCAAAAATCCAACCACGTGTTTGTTTCCTTTTCTAGTGCCGTGCTTATGTCCGGGCAGGTACATATAACTACGCACAGTACCTCATGTAATCTAAGGCGCAACCTAGCAGAACAAACATGGTAGCAGCGTCAAAACCCAGTCAAAATTACGTAATTGATTGTGAAGGGCTTTATGCGCATCCCTGCAAAAAGTCTGGTGTTTTCATTCCCGTTCCACAGAGTGGGGAAACATGACAAAAAATCAAAAAGACCTCTTGCGCCCCCCATCACTTTTGCATATACCCCCTCTCACGCCACCGGGGCACCCGGTGAGTGCGATGCGGAGAGGTGGCCGAGTGGTCGAAGGCGCACGCCTGGAACGCGTGTAGGCGGGTAACCGTCTCCAGGGTTCGAATCCCTGTCTCTCCGCCATTACTTCCCACGCAATTAGAGTAAACTTACACTGATATCGGTACTGCTCACTTAGCTGTGTCGTTAACATGCACAAGTTGTTTTCTCTGCCACCAGAAACTGATCTCCGTTACCTGATGCAATTTCGACTGGATAGTTCTGCTGACCCCTTCCGAAGTCATTTTGTATTCTTAGTCGGCAACGCGGGGTGTCTCTTTCATGGCATTTCCACTGCTATAATTTAGTAATGTATCAGTGAAGATGTTGGAGATACCCGCTTTTATCTTTCGTTTATTGCTGAAGATCTTTTTCACCTCGGTGAACTTCATTAAGCTTGGCACAATTTGCCTCCTTCGCCCTTGCGGGGATGCAATTATAGTGATCGGTATGCCTTGCTGACAGATATGCCATCCAGCTCAGTTTTCTGAAAGTCGCTGCCAATCTGAAAGCGCTGTAATGAAAACCTGCTTGTTCACAAGACAGGGCTTTATTGTGAGGTTCTGCTCTTAGTAACTTCTGTTAAGTGGGAAAACTAGTCTGCAGGATTTTATTGATAAAATAAAACTTGAGTATTGTATTCATATTTAATATAAGCCTCGCAGCCCAAAGCCAACCTATTCATAACAGAAGAAAAATCATGAAGTTCTCCCTGGTTACAGGGCAGGCTGGCAGCACACTTGTGCTTTTTGCATATGCGTTGTCCTTATCAGCTGCCCCTTCTTTTGCTCAGTCCGCCCCTCAAAAACAAACAGAAGAGGGAACGGCACTCGACCCGATTGTGGTTATCGCAACGCAAAACGATAAAGACACCATTGCACAGTCCGAAGTCACAAGCGATTTTATTGACCGCACCTTATCCGCAACGGTTCCGGGACTGCTTTCAGGAATGCCCGGAATTGAGCTGGTTGGAAACAGCCGCGTTGCCGGACAGTCCATTAACATAAATGGCTTCGGAGATTCTGAAGACATCGACATCACGCTGGATGGTGCCTCCAAAAAGTTTGAGCGATACCAGCAAGGATCAGTTTTCATCGATCCCGATATGCTCAAGAAGATCGACGTTACCAAAGGGTCCTTCGCCGCGAGCAAATACGGTGCGTTTGGTGGCTCATTGGAAATGGTGACGAAATCAGCCTCAGATATGCTGCGGGATGGAGAGACTTATGGAGCTTTCCTGAAACAAGGCTATGCTTCCAACGGGCACGAGCTTACAACTTCCGCCGCCACCTATGGTCGCTCAGAAGCCCACGGAGCCGAGCTGATTATTGGAGGAACCTATCGAAACAATCAGGATTTCCTCGTTGCGGCGAACGAGGAGACTCTGAACCTCTCCGCCGGGGACATGGTGACCGGATACTTCAAAGGCAGTTTGGAGCGTGAAAACCACTTCTTCGAAGTAAGCGGCAATCTGGGTTACAGCAATAATTATCAGCCCTGGTCTGCACGCGCAGGTGTCCGCACAATTGACCAGGAAGAAGTTGATAAACATTATGGCGGTGACAAAGACAACTTCATCAGAACTCAGGCTGCAAACCGGGAAATCAGAGATACCACGTTCAGTGGTCGGTATGAGTACAAGCCTGATAGTGACCTGATTGATCTTACTATTAAAGCAAACTACGCAAAAACAGCGCAGCACGACACGCGCGAAGAACCAACTGTACACCGTAACAGCCACCTCCGCCCTGACTATCAGTTTGCCCCATCCTCAACAGGCAACTGGACCACGCTGGATTACACCACCTACAAGCTTGAAATTGAAAACACATCTGTGTTTGACATGGGAGAGCTGGAAGCAAAGTTTAAGTATGGCCTTCAGCTCAGCCACAACATACGCGACAGCCTGACTTACTCCCGATATTACCGGAATGACGCAAGCCGCAACTACGGTTTGCTGCAGCCCTATAAGGTTCCGGGCGGAACGCAGACGATTTACTCCGCATGGGGAGAGTACACGCTGGACTTCGGCAAGCTCGAAGTCACACCCGGCCTGCGCTACGATTTCATCCGCACCAAAGGTGAACCTAATCTGGCCCCACGATACAATAAGGCAGATCGACATGATTACGGCATTGAAGACCGCTCAGGCCTGTCGCCAAGCTTAAGTGCCGTTTATGCGGTTACACCCGGTATTCGTTTGTTTGCAGATTTGGCCTACAAACTGCGAGCACCGCTGATTGATGAGTATTATGATACGGAAGTTTACAAATCCACATCCAACCAGCTGACAAACGAACGTATCTTTGCAAAGCGGATTGGCGTTGCAGGCAGGTTCAGTGACGTGCTGCGCGAAGGGGATACGGTTGCCGCCCGCGTGTCGTACTACCACAATCAGGTCTACGACAATATCTATCGCCTGCTCTATCCAAACAATAAGAACTGGCCTTCGCCAAGACCGGTATACGTGAACAACAGCGGATACCACACGCAAGGGGTCGACGCAGAAATCTATTATGACAGCGAAAACTGGTTCGGCGGTGCCGTCTTTTCCTTCATGGAAGGCAAGCACAACGGATTGCTCAAAGACCCCACGTCTCTTGAGGATTCGTATGTTGCCGAAATCGCACCAACGAAACTGGTGCTGAACCTCGGCTATAAGATGCCTGAGCATGACCTTACAATCGGCTGGCGTGGCCGCTTTTTGGCTAAGCAAAAACGCACCTCATCGGATATCAACCTGTTCAGCCCCTCAAGCGGGTACGCGGTTCACGATCTTTTCATGACCTGGGCACCTGAAGAAGGCCGCTTTGCAGGTATCGAAGCACGTGCCTCTCTTGAAAATATCTTCAACAAACGCTATCGGCCATACTTTGCTGATGCAGCAGCCCACGCAAAAGGCGTAAATTTCAAAACCTCAATCGCCTACAAATTCTAGGGGTTGAAGAGGGCAGCGGTGAGTGTACCCGTCTTCACCCTGCATCTCACTCAAAAACACTGGCCTGCGGAGTGCGTTACTCACCGCAGGCCAGCAAGGTGCACGCGCATACAGTCGCCAGTCACTGGCAGACCACATGTACGGGACGGCTGATCAAAGGTTGTGAGGCTCCGCCCGCAGCGCAAAATCCGCGCCACGTAAACACCGGCACAGTGAAACCGCACACCTCAACGGAAGATAACTTCGGGTAAGGCGTGCAAACGCAGCCAAACAGGGCAGGGAGCTTAGTGCCCCGTGCCCAACCCGTTAATCAAGAAGCCTGATGTTGTTGGTAATTGGTTGTGGGTCGACGACCCGCTGTAAAACCCCACAGGTCTTTTTTAGCGCTTCCAGTTGGTCACACAGGGCGTAATGCAAAGTGAATAAGGCATCTCGCTCCTCGCTCTGCTGCATCCGCTCACTCAGCACAAGATGCTGAAAATAAGCAAGACTTTTAAGATCAGAGATAGCAACGAGAATCTGGTCTATTTCATTGTCACTAGTATTTGTGGCGCTATGCGCACTTGCGGAATCGTCCATTCCAATCCCCTTGCTGACTAGGGTGTTGAAGATCCGCAGCACCAAAGAGTGTTTTGGAAACCCGTTGGCGAGCGGGAGGCCAAAAACCTGAGTCAGACAGGCGAGTTTATTCCCTCCCGAAGAAGGTATTGTATTCACCGCCCTCCCGCTCATAGCAAAGGGTTTGCGCACTAACTATAAGATAGGCACAAAAAATCCGCTAGCGACGGGAGCGGGTACCGCTGACTTTAGAGGTTTTGGGCCTCAAATATGAATGTGAAACACAACCCCCAACCCTGTCAACGCCCAATCCCAAAACCTCCCCCACTCATGCATCTCTGCAACGGTGTGGGTGGAGGGGCGGGCATTGCTAAAGATTTTTGGCAGAGGCTGCTGTTTCAAGGGGATATGAATCAACAAAATTATCATTATCTTGCGGTTTTGTACGATTGCTTTGGCGGAGTTCTTAAATGGTAAAGAGAAGTAGAAGAACTAATCCTATAATAACTCATGAAGCGCGTATTGGGAGCATTTCTGCAGAGAATGATGATGAGTTTTTGCAGAACTGCTTTGTTTCACACCGAGCCGTTGCTGAAGTCGCTGATGCAAATAGCGCAAAAATGATTTTATCTGGGCGGACCGGGGCAGGTAAAACTGCAATCTTGAAGCATATTAGTGCTAGTAACTCTAAGACTTCTGAGATAGTCCCATCAGATATGTCTATGTTTTATATAAGTAATTCAGATATAATAAGATTTCTTGATGATATTGGTGCAAACTTAGACATCTTTTTTCAAACTCTTTGGAAGCATGTAATTATCACAGAGTACATTCGCCTAAAATACTTTCCAAACGGGCAAGTTGCTGCAAGCGGGATGCTTGATTCAATCTTAGGTTTTTTTCAAACCGACAGTAAAAAGAAAGCTGCTGAAAAATATATGCAGCAATGGGGCAGTGAACTATGGATTGAAATTGATGAGAATATTAAAACTCTAACAGAAACTTACGAGAAAGGAATTTCTACAGCCCTTGGGGTTGATGTCGCTCGATTTAAGTCAAAGGCTGGGTTTGGAAAGAATCTAAGTGTTGAGCAAAAGCAAGAGTTTGTAGCTAGGCCCTGTTTACATACTTCGAAACCATATCCTAACAGCAGCAATGTGTAAAAACCCCAGGTAGCTAGAAGCCGT
>CANMBS010000040.1 GCA_947496145.1 uncultured Pseudovibrio sp. | reverse complement strand
GGTCGGAGCAGCAGGATTCGAACCTGCGACCCTCTGGTCCCAAACCAGATGCGCTACCAGGCTGCGCTATGCTCCGATGTCATCAACGTGACGCTCAGGGGCGTCTTGTTGAGGCAGGTATATAGGCAGAGTTTTAAAGCTTGGCAATAGCGTTTTGAAGTTTTTCCCAAATCATGCGTGAAAAACTAGCAAACCTCACTCTGCTGTTGAAAAGGCTGAAATTTCAGAGGCTTAAACATTATGAGTAAACTTGGTTAAAATTCAGCCTAAACGAAGCCTGCCAACAAAAAAAGGGGTGAGCGCCAACGGCCTCACCCCCAAGTCATTCCAGAGACCCGCGAGTCGGGGTCTACAATCGCCAAACAGAGGTCAATAACAAAGTTGAATATTGAACTCATGTTTATTCATCGCAAATATAACCTGAGTGGTCAAGTCACATTTTTTCTTTTTCAGAAAAAGATAGCACACGCCTGCTAATCGAGCGCACTTGAGCTAAGAACTGCAAAAAAGCTATGGAAATTAGTTGGTTGAAGCAACCTCATGGCCACGCTTTGCCAGCCACCCATCTGCCCATGTAGCAGACTTGCGTCGTTCGTTTTCAGAAGCAAGCGCAAAAGCTTTTTCATGAAGACTAACGATCCAGGCATCTCGTTCATTACCAACAACCTGGCGACGCGCTAATGTCATCCACTTTAATCCGGTCATCCGCGCCGTTGTCAGCTCCTCTGAAAAATAAAGCAGCTCACCAAACTTTGCCTGTGCGCCGACGTGCCCTTTTACGGCAGCCAGTTTCAGCCAGCGCGCAGCAAGACGGCGGTCATAATCCGGCAGCTTATCATTCAGATACATGAGCCCCAGATTATATTGCGCATCAGCATCTCCAAAGTAAGATGCCGCGTAGGTGAACACCTCGCGCGCTTTATAGCTGTTTTGCGTAACCGGAGAATCGCTGATGCCAGTCAGGAAATAGCGCCCCAGCTCAACCAGTGCGCTGGCAACAAACGGTGCAGACCGTGCATTGGGGCCGTCCGACGAGAATTCGCGAACAACCTGAGAGAAATACCGGAAGGCCTGAAGATCATCTTCCGGCACGCCGTCCCCTTGCGCGTACATTCTGCCAAGTTTCCAGGCAGCCATTGCCTGTCCGTTTTCAGCGGCATATCGAAGCGGAGAAAGAGCCTTGTCTTTTTCACCGGAATAATAGGCTCGCGCACCATCTCTCAAAGCTTGCTGAGGAGAGACACTTGCCATCTGATTGACGGCGGCCATTGCCCCATTATGTGTATCAAGGGCCTGCGCAGAGCCAGTAACACTCAAAGCAGCAATTGAGACACACCCCAGACACGCCAGAAAATGCGTAAACGCAGCGCGGCGTATCCCCATCCTCTTTATGTGCTGAGTTTTAATCAAAAGTGCCTCACTTAACTATAGACCGCTTTAAACCAGCGGTCATTTTCGTTGCTTTTGCTGTACTACCATCCCGGCATGGACAACCTATGAAAGGCAAAGATGTCTTTTTTGTTTCCAAAAACGACATACCCTCAAATTGTCACAAATGATCTTACAAATGCCTACATCTCCAACTGCAAGACTAAAATATCACACAGTTTAAACGGCATTCCGCTTAAGACCATCGCAACCTATCGAATTTGCAGCAGACGAACCAGTGTCAGTTTCGACCATACTCATTAGCAACTGGAAATGTTGCAGACTCGCAACAATCCACGCGCCAATGCATGGCTGTATTGTGCATGTAAGGTGTAAATATTTTGCTCACACTTCCATAACCAATCAGAAATCCGATTTGTAATTTTGCCGCGAATAGCGCATATGGCTTCGGGCATCCATTTTTGTGGAACCTGGCATCTTCGATAGGCAGAAAAACGCATATTGAGCGCTTACCCACAAGGAACAAGAGTAGAACTCCGGCAGGTCTTTGCCCTTTCCGCTCAGTCCTGTAAGACTGCCGATTGATTCGATTATATAAGAAGGCAAGACCAAAGAGGTACGATGAGCACACGTGATGATCTGTTTGCAGGCGCCACTAAAAGCATGGATGACTTAATGTCGTCTGCTGGTAAGCCTGAGAAAAAACAAACACCAGCCACAAGTGCACCAACCTCCCCTGCAAAACCAGCACCAGTGACTGGTGATGCAGAGTATACCGCAGCTGACATTGAGGTACTTGAGGGTCTGGAACCAGTACGCCGCCGTCCGGGTATGTATATTGGCGGCACCGATGAAAAGGCCCTGCACCATCTCTTTGCTGAAGTGATTGACAACTCCATGGATGAGGCCGTTGCCGGTCACGCCAGTTGGATTGATGTCTCCTTAAGCGAAGATGGTTTCCTCACGATCACGGATAACGGGCGCGGCATCCCGGTTGATCCGCATCCCAAGTATAAAGACAAATCTGCCCTTGAAGTGATTATGACTACTTTGCACGCTGGTGGTAAGTTCGACAGCAAAGTCTATGAAACTTCGGGCGGTCTGCATGGTGTTGGCATTTCGGTCGTAAACGCTCTTTCTGAAGAGCTGGTCGTTGAAGTTGCCCGTAACCGCAAGCTTTATCGCCAAACCTTCCGGCGCGGTCTCGCAGATGGTAGCCTTGAGCTGGTTGGCGACACCCACAACCGCCGCGGCACCATGGTGCGCTTCAAACCGGATGCGGAGATCTTTGGTAAGTCTCTCAAGTTCAAACCTGCACGCCTGATGAAGATGGCACGCTCCAAAGCCTACCTGTTTGGCGGAGTAGAGATCCGCTGGCGCTGCGCCAAGTCTCTTGCTGATGAAGCAAATGGCGTTCCGGAAAGCGCCACCTTCCACTTTCCCGGTGGCCTGAAGGATTATCTGGAAGAAGCACTGGGCAAAGAGCGTCGTGTCACAGACGAGGTATTTGCTGGTCGCACACAGGCAACAGGCAAGCACGGTGCTGTAGAATGGGCGGTCGCATGGTTCGCCGGTGATGGCTTTGTAAATTCCTACTGTAATACTGTACCAACACCAGAAGGCGGCACCCACGAAACCGGCCTCCGCTACGCCCTGCTGCGCGGCTTAAAGGCTTATGGCGAGCTGATCGGCAACAAGAAAGCTTCCATTATCACAGGCGATGACGTGCTCACGTCTGCTGCCGGTATGCTTTCAGTTTTTGTACGCGAACCCGAGTTTGTAGGCCAGACAAAAGACAAGCTGGCAACCAATGAGGCCACCCGAATTGCCGAAAATGCTGTTCGCGATGCCTTTGACCACTGGCTGACAGCCTCCCCGAACCAGGCCAACAAACTACTGGAATGGGTGATTGACCGTGCCGAGGAACGCCTGAAACGCCGTCAGGAAAAAGACGTCGCTCGCAAAACTGCCGTACGTCGCCTGCGCCTGCCCGGCAAACTGGCTGATTGCTCCACCAGCAAATCCGATGGGACTGAACTTTTCATCGTGGAGGGTGATTCAGCGGGCGGCTCAGCAAAACAGGCAAGAAACCGTTCAAATCAGGCAGTTTTGCCATTGCGCGGTAAAATCCTGAACGTAGCAAACGCAGGCCGTGATAAACTGGTTTCCAACCAGTTGCTTTCTGACCTTATTCAAGCGCTTGGATGTGGCACCCGCTCCAGTTATAGCGATAAGGAGCTGCGTTATGAGCGCATCGTTATCATGACCGATGCGGATGTTGACGGCGCTCACATTGCCGCGCTGCTTATCACATTCTTCTATAAAGAAATGCCGGATCTGATCAATAATGGTCACCTGTTCCTTGCTGTGCCACCGCTTTATCGTATCAGTCAGGGCGGCAAAACACTTTATGCCCGCGATGACGAGCACCGCGAGCAACTTTTAAAAACAAGCTTCAAGAAAAACGGGAAGATCGAAATCGGGCGCTTTAAAGGGTTGGGCGAAATGCTTCCAGCACAGCTGAAAGAAACCACTATGGATCCCAAACGCCGCACTCTCTTAAAAGTGGTTGTTGGTGAAGATGAGGTTTTAGAAACTCGTAGTGCCGTTGAACAGCTGATGGGAAACAAGCCGGAAGCTCGCTTCAACTTCATTCAGGAACGTGCGGAATTCGCCACCGATCTGGATATTTAAAAATGCCTTAACCTGCAATAAACTCTGAGTTTTGCATAGGTTAACACTCAGCTCCTTGGCATAACTTGAAGGAATATCTCAGTTATGCAGCAGAATTGATTGACAACGCGGCTTAGAAATGTAGTGTTCCGCCAAACTGGTTGGAGAGAACCTGTAGATCTGCAGGACGCAAACACTCTCCTCGATTATCGTAAAGAACATGAAATATGTCATTTTCCACTCTTGGACTTAGTGAGAAAGTTCTGGCCGCTGTTGAGGCCTCCGGTTACACCGAACCAACCGCCATTCAGGCGGGAGCTATTCCGTACGTTTTAGAGCGCAGAGACGTTCTCGGCATCGCTCAAACAGGAACGGGCAAAACCGCAAGTTTCACCTTGCCAATGATCACCCTTCTGGAAAAAGGCCGTGCGCGCGCCCGGATGCCAAGAACGCTTATTCTTGAGCCAACCCGCGAGCTAGCTGCGCAGGTGGAAGATAACTTCAACCGCTACGGTGTAAACCACAAGCTCAACGTTGCCCTGCTTATCGGCGGAGTTTCCTTCGCAGAACAGGACCGAAAGCTGGAGCGTGGTGCAGATGTGCTGATTGCCACACCCGGACGCCTGCTGGACCATTTTGAACGTGGTAAACTCCTGCTTCAAGGCGTGGATATTCTGGTTATTGATGAAGCCGATCGTATGCTCGACATGGGCTTTATTCCAGACATCGAACGGATCTGCAAACTGATTCCATTCACACGTCAGACCCTATTCTTCTCCGCAACAATGCCGAGCGAAATCCAGCGTTTGACAGATACTTTCCTGCAAAACCCTGCAAAAGTGGAAGTAGCAAAAGCTTCAAGCACCGCTGAAACTGTCAACCAACGTATCGTCGCCTCCGAGCCGGAAGATTACGAAAAACGCGCAAAACTGCGCGAGCTGATTGAAGGCGCTGACGACTTGCAGAATGCAATTGTGTTCTGTAACCGCAAGCGGGATGTTGCCACCCTCTTCCGCTCACTTGTCCGTCATGAGTTTTCTGTTGGCGCCCTGCACGGCGACATGGATCAGCGCTCTCGCATGACAATGTTGGATAACTTTAAAAAAGGGAACATCAAGGTTCTTGTCGCAAGTGACGTTGCGGCCCGTGGTCTGGATATTCCAAGCGTGAGTCATGTCTTTAACTTTGACCTTCCGATTCAGGCTGAAGACTATGTACACCGCATTGGCCGCACCGGACGTGCAGGCCGCGATGGCACCGCAATCTCCATTGTAACAGGCAAGGACGAAAAAGCTTTGCAGGCCATCAATGAGACGATCGGCAAAGAACTGGAATGGATTGGCGACCCACTCGATTTTTCAATACCAGTTGAAGAAAAGAAACCTCGTCGCCGCTCCACCAGAGGGCAACGAGATAAGAACCGGTCCCGTAGGGCAAAGACTGAAACGCAGGAACCAGCAGTGCAAGAAACCGAATCTCTACCAGCTGGTCTTGAAGAGCAGCCAATTGTACCAATGCATACTGAGCGACGCGCTCCTGCGCCGCGCGCACGTGGTGGTCGCCGGACAAGTCAACCGAAAGATGAGGCAATTTTCCGGAATGCAAGCCACATTCCGGCATTTCTGCTCAAACCAGCCCGTTCCAAAGTTCAAAGCCACTAAGTCATTTTCCTGAGGTTAACCACTGGTTAGCTATATCCCGGTTAATAAGCTGATGTTAAATTAGCTTATTAACTTCGGGGTATCCCTATTTCTGACGCGGTGATGCAATCATGAGTCAAGAAGACGAGTTCAAACGCACAATAGTTTACGCTGACAGTGCGCTCGATTACATCAAAACAAACAAGTTACCTGCGTTTCCGCGCAATTACGAGCTATGGTACTCATACGCTTCTGGATTTAACCGCGCCCTCAACCGTACCATAAACAAAATTCTTGCCCGTGACGGGAAAATTTCCCCTGAAGAGACACAGAAGATTTACAATCGCTTTTTGTCTCCCAATCGCTTGGGAGAACGAATCGACGAAGTCGGCGATAAGATCTCTGCGGAGGTTCGTGAATTAATTTCAGCACTCGATAAAGGTGCGGTGCAAACCACAGAGTATGGTGAAGAATTAGCCCGAACCCTCAGTCTGCTTGAGAATATCAAAGACCCGGGACAACTCTCGCAACTTGTCTTAAACCTGGTGAAACTGACTACGGAAACAGCCGAGAGTAATCAGGAGCTGCGCGAACAGCTTGTTGATTCACGCCATCAGATCGGAGTTCTGCAAGAAGGTCTGGAAGCAATTCGGTATGAATCCCTTACCGATGAACTGACCACCTTAAACAATCGCAAGCATTTTGACCAAAGTCTGGTGCGTGCCGTTAAAGAAGCAGAGGAGAGCCATGCTCCTCTATCCCTTTTGATCTCCGACATCGACCACTTTAAGCAATTTAACGACAATTACGGGCACCAGACAGGTGATCAGGTGTTGCGTCTGGTTGCGCTTGCTGTAAAGCAAAATGTTAAAAATCATGATATTGCCTGTCGTTATGGCGGCGAAGAATTTGGCATCATTTTGCCACGCACAACGATTGAAGACGCGAAAGTGATAGCGGAAAAAATCCGCAAGAACGTGGTCGCCAAAGAGCTGGTTAAGCGTTCGACTGGAGAGAATCTAGGCCGGATTACAATTTCAATTGGTGTATCCACGTTTCGCGCTGGTGATACCTCTGAAAGCATGGTGTCACGCGCAGACCTTGCCCTTTACGCTGCAAAGAAGGCAGGTCGCAATTTAGTGAAAGCCGAAGAAATCCGAAAAATTCCAAGCGTCACGCAGGTTGCTTGATACCGCTCCAATCAAGTTTGCCTGTCAGAACATAAGAGTGTCTAAAGTGAACGACGCTCTGCCAGTCCTCTTTTCATACCTGCAATCAAGGAGTTCAGACTGCTTTTCTGCTTCCTGAGCAGTTTCCAGCTGCTCAACTGCTTTAGCAACCCACCGCTCAAGCAACGCCTCATCTTCAACTACTTTAAGCGGAACCCGATAGAAGTTGGTAGGAAAAAGCTCCCCGCAACACTGATGCAGATAAGGCAGCTGGCCCGAAAGAAGGAAGTCAGCAACATTGGCTGATCCTGCCTTTAAGTACAACGATTTTTCACGTACAAGCGCAAACATTCTTCCGTTCATAAAATATCCATGGCCACCAAACATGGGGCGACAACGAATTTTCCTCAGAAATTCAGCCCGGTTTTCGGATAAAAAGAAAATAGAAAACGACATAATCAATCACCAAAGCAAACAAATACACCCAAAGCTTGCAGGATTCTTACGCATAATACAAAGAATAGTGCGTTTATCCACTTACGTAAAGATTTTGTAGCCTATAGCAATTCTCTTTCTGTAAGCTATGTCCGTATCACAGCCCCATCAAAAACAAATATGATGTGTGAAGCCGTTTGACGCCCCTCCTGACAACAAGCTGTAATAACTATATCTCCAAACCCATTTGCCAGAAATTGGCTTCAAGTCTAGTCGCCTCTCCGAAAATTCTGGAAAGCTTAGTGTAGCGCGCCTTCGTCGCATACAATTCACCAAGATGGTCAATCTCTTCGACAGCATCCTTCGCAAGGCTTTGATAGTCTTCACTGGAGTATTCTTTGATCCATTCTGCATAAGGATTACTCGGATCAATCGCCCCCTCCTTTCTTGCCAAGGTCGCACCAATCTCTCCGTAACCAATAGCACATGGAGCGAGCGCCACTTTCAGATCAAGCATATCCCCCTTCATTGCGGTATCGAGCACATACCGCGTATATGCCAGTGTTGCCGGTTCCTCGGGTGTCGCAACGATCTCTGCTTCAGACAGCCCCCACGCCTCGCACAGGCGAACATGAAGCCCCATTTCTAACTCCAGAATTCCTTTTGCGGATGAAAGGCATTTCCTCATCTGCTCCAGATCATTCGCCTTATACATGCCAAGCGCATAAGCACGAGCAAACTCGATAAGGAAGAGGTAGTCCTGAACCAGATACTTTTTGAAAGCGTCAATTGGCAATGTCCCGTCGCCAAGCCCCTGCACGAACTCATGGTTCGTATAGGATTGCCATGTTGCAAGATTATCGTTTTTAAGAGAGTTAAATAGAGACATAGTACCCACCGAATGCACTAATAGTATTTCACTAGAAATAGGGATGAAGACAAAAATTAAGGCAGCTTGCAAAGTTCGATCAACCAGCAAACTGCCTTTATACGGTAATCGGCTCCCTAAGAAGTCCGATTAATTTTTCTGAGCAAACTTAGAAAGATCAGCTGGTTGTAGCTCAACAGATTCACCGCAACCACAGGCAGACACTTCATTTGGATTTTTAAACGTGAATCCCGACCGGAACTTAGTTGTTTCAAAACCCATTTCAGTGCCAAGCAAGTACAAGGTTGCAGCCGGATCAACAAAGACTTTTACGCCTCTATTCTCAACCACATCATCACCTTGTCTGGCTTCACTCACCAGATCCAGCTCATACTCCATTCCAGCACATCCACCGGACTTGATTGAAACGCGCACCCCTAGAGGATCAGCATCACTACCATCCATCAGCGTGCGAATGTAGTCAGCTGCCTCGTCCGTCAGCGATAGGACTTGAAATCCTGAAGTCATTTGCACCCTCCATAGGCACCTTAACAATCGCAAAGGTGCCTTACACTGTAAGCGCTATAAGAGCTTTAGAAGAAATTCAGCGCAACCCGCGCTTCATCTGACATGCGACTTGGATCCCAGGGGGGATCAAAGGTCATATCAACCTGAACACTTCCAACTCCCGGCACAGAACTAACTGCGTTTTCAACCCAGATCGGCATTTCACCTGCGACCGGACAGCCTGGTGCGGTCAGTGTCATATCGATTTTAACCGTGCGGTCATCTTCAATATCAACCTTATAGATCAAACCGAGCTCATAAATATCGACCGGAATTTCCGGGTCAAACACCGTTTTCATCGCAGCAATGATATCACCAGTCAGCCGCTCCAGTTCCTCAGCAGGAATAGCAGAGCTTTGGTTGATTTCTGGTGTTGTCAAAGGTCCGTCAGAAAACTCGCTTGTTTGTGTGTTGTCTGTCATAGATCCTATCCAAACATCATCTGCGCTTTACGCAAGGCTTCCACCAGGCGGTCAATATCTTCATGGGTATTGTACAGGCCCAAACTCGCACGGCAAGTACTGGTCACACCATAACGTGCCAGCAGCGGTTGAGCACAGTGAGTACCCGCACGAACGGCAACTCCCTCACGATCAATAACCATAGAGATATCATGGGCATGAACCCCCTCAATCTCAAAGGAGAAGATCGAACCTTTGTCTTTGGCATTACCAAAGATCTTGAGAGAATTAACTTCCTTCAGACGCCGCTCGGCATAATCACGCAAGGATGCTTCGTGCGATGCGATATTTTCGCGTCCCAGACTCTCCATATAGTCAAGGGCAGCCCCTAATCCAATAGCCTGAACGATAGGAGGCGTACCGGCTTCAAAGCGATGAGGTGCTTCAGCGTAGGTGACAAGATCCTCGGTGACATCCTTGATCATCTCACCACCGCCCTGAAACGGGCGCATCCTATTCAGTTGCTCTTTCTTGCCGTAAAGCACACCAACACCGCTTGGGCCATAAAGCTTATGCCCGGTCATTGCATAAAAGTCACAATCGATATCCTGAATATCGACAGGCATATGCACCGCACTTTGCGAACCATCAATCAGAACTTTTGCACCGCGAGCATGCGCAAGCCGCGTGACCTCTTTCACTGGAACAACTGTTCCGGTAACGTTGGACATATGCGTCATAGCGACAATCTTAGTACGATCAGTCAGAAGCTTTTCGTATTCATCAAGGAGGAATGTTCCATCCTCAGCAATCGGAGCCCATTTGATAACAGCTCCTTTGCGTTCACGCAGAAAATTCCAGGGCACGATGTTGGAATGGTGCTCAAGGATGGAGATAACGATTTCATCCCCTTCCTCAATCTCCTCTTCCAGACCGTAAGCAACCAGGTTGATTGCTTCAGTCGTAGATTTGGTAAACACCACATCATCTACACTTGGTACGTTCAAAAACTTACGAACCTTCTCGCGAGCCGCTTCGAAGTTTTCGGTTGCCGTATTGGACAGGTAGTGTAAGCCACGGTGAACATTGGCATATTCCTGAGTGTAGGCTTTCGTGATTGCATCAATCACCGCCTGCGGCTTTTGCGCAGACGCCCCACTATCCAGATAGACCAATGGCTTGCCATAGACCTCAGTTGAAAGGATCGGAAAGTCTTTTCGAACCTTCTTTACGTCATAGGGCGCTGTGACTGCTGTGTTGTCAACTTTGGTCATTCGCTCACCACATCATCAGCATGAAGCCACTTGCGTATCATTGCTTCCAGCAATTTTACAGAGCGCTCCTCTTCAAACTCCTCAATAGCTTCGGAGAGGAATGCAAGAATGAGGATCTTCCTTGCCTGCGCTTCAGGAATACCGCGTGCCATAAGGTAGAACAGCAGCTCTTCGTCGATATCACCAGTGGTAGAACCGTGGGCACACTGCACATCATCTGCGAAGATTTCCAGCTCAGGTTTCGCATTGATTTCAGCAGTATCGCTCAAAAGAAGCGACTTGATCATCATCTGACCATCGGTCTTCTGAGCATCTGGCTCAACAATGATCTTGCCCTGAAACACTGCGCGGGCCTTATCATCTACCACAGCCCTATAGTATTCGCGGCTCTCACATTCTGGCACTGCATGGTTCACAAACAGTGTGATATCAGCATGTTGGCTGTCTTTGAGCAAAGATGTACCGCGCAGGCCAGCGTGTGTCCCCTCGCCTTTGAACTCAAGGAAGAGTTGTGCGCGAGACAGGGATGAGCCTTCGTTGTAGATGAAGTGCTGGAAGTTGGTCTGTGCACCCAGCTCTACGCTATAGGTCTCAATATGCTGAGCTTTTTCGCTTTCCACCTGCAGCTTCAACCAGTGAATGTTGGCATTATTGCCCACTTTCACTTCTGTCAGAGCGTTGGACTGGTAGGCAGCATTTGCGTCGCCTTCGAAGCTTTCGATGATGAGCGCTTTTGCGCCCGAGCCGATGTCAACGGAAGTACCAGCATAAGAGCTGACTTCAGTGCCGTCGGTATAACGAACGATCTCAATCGGCCTCTCAATGGTTGCATTTGCATCAATCTTGATGGTGACGCCGCCCTGAACCAGAGCCTGATTGAGGTGCGCCATGGCATCATCTGTGCCAAGCTGAGCGGCCAGGAAGCCGTCAGCTTCAGTCACGGTAAGACCTGCAACTGCCTGATTTGACGACAGTTCCGGCACATAACGACCGTTTACAATCGCAATGCGATAGGTCTCCAGGCCGGTAGCGCCAGTCAGTGCTTCTGCCTTAGGCGCAGTTTTGGATGCCAATGCAAATGCATCGTTCATCTTGGTGCGCAGGTCGGTGTAATGCCACTCTTCAACGCGCCGATGCGGGATACCCTTTGCCTTAAAAGCGTCCCACGCCTGTTTGCGTTGGTTTGCGTTATTTTGCGTTGTTTGCGCTAAAATTGCGTCGAACTGAGCGTTCAGGCTCTGCTCTGCTTTTGTCTCTTGAATTTTTGCCGGAGCATTCATCGGTCACCCTCCAGCTCAAGCAGCTTCTTCGTCGACATAGTCAGCATAACCGTTTTTCTCCAGCTCAAGAGCAAGCTCTTTGCCGCCGGTCTTTACGATCTTGCCTTTAGACAGAACGTGCACCACATCCGGGACGATGTGATCAAGCAGACGCTGATAGTGAGTGATCACGATCATGGAGCGATCCGGGGAGCGAAGCTGGTTGACGCCTTCAGAAACAATGCGCAGCGCATCGATGTCGAGACCAGAATCTGTTTCATCCAGAACGCACAGGGTTGGCTCAAGCAAAGACATTTGCAGAATTTCAGCGCGCTTCTTTTCACCGCCGGAAAAACCGACATTGAGCGGACGCTTCAGCATATCTGGCGTCACTTTCAGCGCTTTGGATTTTTCGCGTACAAGCTTCATGAAGTCAGGGGTGGAGATTTCATCTTCACCACGTGCTTTGCGCTGTGCGTTTAAAGCGGTCTTCAGGAAGGTCATGGTCGCAACACCCGGAATTTCGATCGGGTACTGGAAGGCAAGGAACATACCAGCCGCTGCACGCTCATCCGCGCCAAGCTCAGACCAGTCCACACCGTTATAGGTAATGGAACCCTCAGTGATTTCGTAGTCGTCTTTACCTGCCAGAACATAAGACAGGGTGGACTTACCAGAACCGTTTGGTCCCATGATTGCGTGCACTTCGCCCGGGCGAACAGTCAGGTCAATGCCGCGAAGGATTTTGTTACCATCAACTTCAGCGTGCAGGTTTTTAATCTCAAGCATCTATCGTTCTCGTCTTTTCAAATCTTTGTTAGGTACGAGGCAAGCGCGTCTTGTCGCGCTTTAACCCACACTTCCTTCAAGGCTGATCGAAATCAGCTTCTGAGCTTCAACCGCAAATTCCATTGGCAGTTGCTGGATAACGTCCCGAACGAAACCATTCACGATCAGCGCGACAGCTTCTTCCTCATCAAGGCCGCGAGCCTGACAGTAGAACATCTGATCGTCGGAGATCTTGGAGGTTGTCGCCTCGTGCTCGAACACCGCAGTGGAGTTCTTACTTTCGATGTATGGGACGGTGTGGGCACCGCACTTATCGCCAATGAGAAGCGAGTCACACTGGGTGAAGTTACGTGCGTTAGATGCCTTGCGATGCGCGGAAACCTGCCCGCGATAGGTATTTTGAGAAACACCTGCGGAGATACCCTTGGAGATAATCCGGCTGGCTGTATTTTTGCCCAGATGGATCATCTTGGTGCCGCTGTCGATCTGCTGGTGACCATTGGAGATCGCAATGGAGTAGAACTCACCCTGTGAGTTATCTCCGCGCAGAATACAGCTTGGGTATTTCCAGGTGATGGCAGAACCAGTTTCAACCTGTGTCCAGGAGATCTTGGAGTTCTTCTCGCGGCAGTCGCCACGCTTGGTCACGAAGTTGTAAATACCGCCCTTCCCTTCAGAGTCACCTGGGTACCAGTTCTGAACGGTGGAGTATTTGATTTCTGCATCTTCAAGCGCAACAAGCTCAACAACAGCTGCGTGAAGCTGATTTTCATCGCGTTGAGGAGCTGTACAGCCTTCCAGATAAGACACATAAGAGCCCTTATCTGCAATGATGAGTGTACGCTCAAACTGGCCGGTGTTCTTCTCGTTAATACGGAAGTACGTGGACAGTTCCATTGGGCAGCGAACACCCGGAGGTACATACACGAACGAGCCATCAGAGAACACGGCAGAATTCAAGGTTGCATAAAAGTTATCGGAGACCGGCACGACTGAGCCGAGATATTTCTGCACCAGTTCAGGATGCTCACGAACAGCCTCAGAAATCGGGCAGAAAATCACGCCAGCTTTTGCCAGCTCCTCCTTAAAGGTGGTGGCTACAGACACACTGTCGAATACAGCGTCGACTGCGACGCGGTTTTCAGGTGCAACACCTGCAAGAATCTCTTGCTCTGCAAGTGGAATACCCAGTTTCTTATAGGTTTCCAGCAGCTCAGGATCCACTTCGTCCAGAGACTTAGGCCCTTCGGTGTTCTTTGGTGCTGCGTAATAATGAAGGTCTTCGAAGTCGATCTTTGGATATTCAACTCGCGCCCATGTAGGCTCTTCCATCGTTTTCCAACGACGATAAGCCTCCAGACGCCAGTTTAGCATCCACTCCGGTTCTTCTTTTTTGGCTGAGATAAACGCAACGATATCTTCATTGAGCCCTTTGGGAGCAAGCTCACTTTCGATATCCGTTACAAAGCCATATTTGTACTGATCAACGTCAATTGCCTTGACCTGATCAATCGTTTCCTGGACTGCCGCCATGCTTTGTCTCCATACGCGGTTCAAAGCCGCATTGGGTACACATTTATTGGACCCTTTGGCCCCTACTTAACAGATGCACTGTAGCAACACAGTGCATCCTTATTTTTACGAGGGTGTTGTCCTCGTTTATTTTTATATTCGGCTTTCACCCTTTCTGCGAGGGCTTCATTCTCTTATATATTTTTGTCCAAGCACTCAAAAAGTGCTCAACATCATCCTTGGTGGTTGCCCAACCCAGGCTGACCCGGATTGCGCCACGCGCCAATGATTCTTCAACTCCCATAGCAAGAAGCACATGGGATGCACCAACTTTGCCAGAGGAACAGGCAGAGCCTGATGACACCGCAACACCAAACAAATCAAAGTTGATGAGCGCCGTTTCCGCTGAAATTCCTTCAACAGCAAAACACATGGTATTGCCAAGGCGTGCCACATCTTCTCCGAAGATGATTGCATCAGGAGAGATCTCTTTCATTCTCTCCTCCATATAATCACGCAGGCCAGAAATTCTAGCACGTTCCTGACTATCCGTTGATTGCGCTGCCGCAACCGCAAAGCCTGCGATACCAGCAGTATTCTCAGTCCCTGCCCGCCTCCAGGATTCCTGCCCGCCACCGGTTAAAAGTGGAATGGGCCTGAAGTCCCCTTTTCCAAGAACCAAAGCGCCAACTCCCTGAGGTCCTCCGATTTTATGGGAGGAGATCGACATGGAGTTGCATCCGATCCTCGCCATGGACAAAGGCTCTTTACCAGCCATTTGCACCGCATCCACATGGAACAGATGTCCCATATCTTCAACCAGCACGCCAATTTCCTGCAAGGGTTGCAAAACACCTGTCTCACTGTTTGCTGCCATCACTGAAACCAGAACTGTTTCATCCTCGCCCAGTTTCTCAAGCAAACGGCGTAACTCGCCTACAACCACACGGCCCTCCTCATCAACAGGAAGGCTCTGCACGTTCTGGGCTGCAAACCGGCCACCCGCGATAACGGAAGGGTGCTCAATCGCGCTCACAAAAACCTGCGTTAAAATAAAAGGCTCACCATTCTTCAGCCAGGTGGGCGACAGTGCTGTTACATTAGCTTCAGAAGCGCCACTTGTGAAAATAATATTCGCCGGATTGCAATCAACCAGATCTGCAATCTTATGTCGCGCATCTTCAATAATAGCTCTCGCACGTCGTCCACTGCTGTGAATGGAAGACGCATTGCCCGCATTTTTATAGGCATCTTGCAGCGCCAAAAGAGATTCTTCCCTCAACGGAGCACTGGCGTTATAGTCTAAATATGTCAGTTCACGGTTCGTTGTCATAGTTTAACACAGAAAATGGGGTTCTTTCGTGCCCTAATTGGCTCTCTATGGAAATGGAAACCTTGATATTTTCCACGGTGCTTACGATAAGGGGTCTTGAGTTCCCTTTGAGTTCGTAAAGGTCTATAACGTGAGTGCGCCCGGTTGGGTATTCCTTTCTCTATTGGCAATCGTTTTTCGTAAAGCCTCTGGATGTTAGCGTAGAATAATTCTAAACTGGTTCTAGTAAACTTGCGTGTCGCAGTCAAGTTTAATCGACAGCGATCCAAACTACCAAATATACCGGCTAATGTGTTCGCCGGCCAAAACAAAAGGATTTTGCAGTATATGCCTGAGGTGATCTTCAATGGCCCTGCGGGACGGCTGGAAGGCCGTTTTCATCCAGCAAAAAAACGCAACGCCCCGATTGCATTGGTGCTGCATCTGCACCCGCAATTCGGCGGAACGATGAACAATCAGATCATCTATCAGATGTATTACATGTTTGCCAAACGCGGGTTTGCAGTGCTGCGCTTCAACTTCCGAGGCGTTGGCCGCTCGCAAGGTCAGTTTGACCATGGACAGGGCGAACTGTCTGATGCAGCAGCAGCGCTTGACTGGGTACAGACAGTACACCCGGACGCCCGCGCCTGCTGGATTGCCGGCTTCTCCTTTGGCGCATGGATCGGCATGCAGCTTCTGATGCGCCGCCCGGAAGTGGAAGGCTTCATCTCTGTTGCACCGCCAGCAAACCTGCATGACTTCTCGTTCCTCGCACCTTGCCCGTCTTCCGGCCTCATCATTCACGGTGAGCAGGACAAAGTTGTTCCGCAAAAAGACGTTCAGGCGCTGGTGGACAAGCTGAAGACACAAAAAGGCATTGTGATTGATCATCAGGAAATGCCGGGTGCAAACCACTTCTTTGAGAATCACGTAGACGGCCTGATTGATAACTGCGCAGGTTATCTGGACCGCCGCCTCGGCCTGATCGGCGAAGACGCTATGTAATAAGCATTCTGCCTGACTGGGGACAGACAGGCAGAATGACCGACAAAAAAAGCCCACTCAAGCTGAGTGGGCTTTTTTATTGCTTAAGTTTTCAGCTTACTCACCTGGTACCCAGGCCTGATAATCGCCGGTCACGTCTGGCCTCTTTTCCGGGGTAAGCAAAGAGCCTTTTGGACGGTAAGCGTTCGGCGTACCTGTCAGATTCGGTGTGTGATCCGCCTCCCAGTCGCGTTTCACATACTCGGTCTCTGTTGGCGGCGTATCTGTACGGTAATGCATCCATCCATGCCAGCCAGCAGGAATAAGAGAGGCTTCTGCCAGATTCTTATAGATCACCCAGCGCCGCCTGCCGCCGCGCTCTTTGTAATACTTGTTGCCAAACTCATCGCTTCCGACGAACTCACCTTTTCTCCATGTGAAGAAACGTGTGCCCCATGTGTCACTGTTCCACCATGTGAAGAATGTCAGCAGAAGGTGTTTCATATGTCTGGCCCTTCCAGATCTATGACTCTGATAATTTTGCTGGAATATGACGAGTGTTTCCCGCGATGTCCAGTCTTTGAGTACCGTAGTTTCAACTATTCACCGGAACTCGCTAAAATTACCCCAAAGTCCGGCAGAAATTCAAAGGTCCTTTATTAATGACAGTCCCGCCGCACAAACACACCACATCAGGTCTTTGATCGCCGTGTCAGATAGGGATTTCGGCTAAAACCATCCGCCGGAGAAGCTGCCCCAACCTCAAGATCCTTAAGAGATAGCGGCTCCAGCTCATCAGAACCAGCAGCCTCGTCCGCCCTTGCTTCCCGTGCATCCTCATCTCTTTGATAGGCCCGCGCCCGGTCCAGTGTCGCAAACTTAGCCTGATTTTGCTCCAGTCTCTTCACAGTCCCATCAATAATGAAGCCACCACGCTTATCAGAAACAAATTGACGGCGATCCTTACAAATTGATTCTAGCGACTTCTTCAGCCCTGCAGATGAAATCGGCGTCACCAGCAAATGGTGCGCTCCTGCTTCCAAAGCACGCATCACCAGCGCCCGGGTGCCGTAAGCCGTGATAAAGACAAGCGGTACATTAATCAGCTCAGGAATCTTTCCCGAACGCATAAGCTTCAAAAGCTGATACCCGCTTACCGGCTTCATTTCCCAGCCAGACAACACAATATCTGGTGGATCAGAGATCAGCATCGGCAGCGCAGCTCTGGGGTTATCATAGACACGAACACGTCCCGGCTTCAGACTGCCTAAAATGCCACGCAGGATTGCCTGAGTGGGTTTTGACTGTTCCACAAGAACCACATCTAGCTGAGAAATGTCCTTGCCGAAGGAGGTGTGATGCATAACCGCTCGCCCCATAAATCAGATCGCATACCCGGTAGATATGTAGAATTACAGAGGATTTTCCCGTATAACTACCCAACTAAACTATGCGGGATACACAGTCTTTTTCACCTGTGTTTTTTTGTGATCCACGAATAATTTTTCCAAAAATTTCCTCCCCAAGAAAAAACTGATTGTCTTTGATTTTTCGCTTGGCTTTGCCGAAATGGCGGGGTTCCGCAGACCACGCCCCGCTTCGACCACATTTTCTCGTGCCATCAGACGCTCATGCTCACAATATTTGGTGCCCCACCCCCTCTTATACACACAACCAGTGGACAGATCGCGCTTGACGATGCTTTCCGATTCAATCTAGTTTGAGGTCGAAATCAAGACGTGTTCGGGGTAGTTCGGCCAAAGGCCGGGAGTTCATCACATTTAGTAACTTAGAGTGCTCGGAGTTGGATTAGTTTTCACTTCCAGCCTCGATATTTTTTTGCCATCACGCATCTAAATATTGTGTTAATATATTAACGGCACACTATATGTTGTAATGGTATTAAAATGAAATGCACTATACCTCGTTCACGAGAGTTAATTACAGAAGGCCGATTTGATCAGAACCAGCGGTGGAATTTTGATTAAAATCTTAGCCTTTCTGATCGCTGAAACCGTGTGTACCGAAGAACCATTTCGGGTACAACAAAGGGGCTGAATATGAGAATTGAGCGGCGATATACTGCGAGCGGAAAATCTCCATACGCAGATATTGAATTTTGTGATGCAACCAGTGAAATCCGTAATCCAGACGGGTCTGTTGTGTTTCGCCTTGAGAACATTCAGGTTCCAAAGCAATTCTCTCAGGTTGCCTCCGATATCCTTGCTCAGAAATACTTCCGCAAAGCAGGCGTTCCGGCCAAGCTGAAAGCGGTAGAAGAAAACACCGTCCCAAGCTGGCTGTGGCGCAAAACTGCTGACGACAAAGCGCTCGGCAAAATGCCGAAGGACAAGCGCTTCGGTTCTGAAACCGACAGTCGTCAGGTTTTTGACCGTCTGGCAGGCACATGGACTTACTGGGGCTGGAAAGGCGGTTACTTCGACAGCGAAGCAGATGCACAAGCGTTCTATGACGAACTGCGCTACATGCTCGCCACCCAGAAGGTTGCGCCAAACTCCCCGCAGTGGTTCAACACCGGTCTGCACTGGGCTTATGGCATCGATGGCCCAAGTCAGGGCCACCACTACGTAGACTTTGAAACCGGCAAACTCGTGCGCTCAGCCTCTGCCTACGAGCACCCACAGCCGCATGCCTGTTTCATTCAGTCTGTTGACGATGATCTGGTAAACGAAAACGGCATTATGGACCTGTGGGTTCGTGAAGCCCGCCTGTTCAAATACGGCTCAGGCACCGGCACCAACTTCTCCTCACTGCGTGCAAGCGGCGAGAAGCTGGCAGGCGGCGGCAAGTCCTCCGGCCTCATGAGCTTCCTGAAGATCGGCGACCGTGCAGCGGGCGCGATCAAGTCCGGCGGCACCACCCGCCGTGCGGCAAAGATGGTTGTGGTTGATATCGACCATCCGGACATTGAAGAGTTTGTCAGCTGGAAGGTGCACGAAGAGCAGAAAGTTGCTGCCATCGTCACCGGCTCCAAGATCTGTCAGAAGCACCTTCAGGCTGTCATGAAAGCTTGCGTCAACTGCGAAGGCAGCGGCGATGATTGCTTCGACCCGAAAAAGAACCCTGCCCTCAAGCGCGAAATGCGCGCTGCAAAAAAGGCAATGGTTCCTGAAAACTACATCCAGCGTGTGGTTCAGTTCGCTCGTCAGGGCTACAAAACAATCGAATTCCCAACCTACAACACCGATTGGGATTCTGAAGCTTACCTGACCGTTGCAGGCCAGAACTCCAACAACTCCGTTCGCGTAACCGATGGCTTCCTGAAGGCCGTTACAACAGACGGCGAGTGGGACCTGACAGGCCGCATCAGCGGCGAAACCATCAAAACCATCAAAGCTGCTGAGCTTTGGGAGCAGATTGGGTACGCAGCCTGGGCCTCTGCTGATCCGGGGCTTCAGTACCACACCACCATCAACGACTGGCACACCTGTCCGCAGGGCGGCGAAATCCGCGCATCCAACCCATGTTCTGAATACATGTTCCTGGATGACACAGCCTGTAACCTTGCCTCCCTGAACCTGCTTCAGTTCCGCAAGGATGAAGGTCAGTTCGACTTTGACAAGTTTGAGCATGCAACCCGCCTCTGGCAGATCGTGCTTGAAATCTCTGTCATGATGGCTCAGTTCCCATCCAAGCAGATTGCGGAACTGTCCTACGACTACCGCACCACGGGTCTTGGTTACGCCAACATCGGCGGCCTGCTCATGACCTCTGGTCTGGCTTATGACAGTGATGAAGGCCGCGCCCTGTGTGGTGCCATCACCGCAATCATGACTGGTGTGTGTTACGCCACTTCCGCTGAAATGGCAGGCGAGCTGGGTGCCTTCCCGCGTTATAAAGAAAACGCGAAAGACATGCTGCGGGTCATCCGCAACCACCGCCGCGCCGCTCACAGCGAAACCAAAGGCTATGAAAAGCTGAACACCCTGCCAGTGCCACTGGACGCAGCAAACTGTCCGCAGGCAGAGCTGGTCGAGCGTGCACGCCTTGCATGGGACAAAGCTCTGGAGCTGGGAGAAAAGCACGGTTACCGCAACGCGCAGACCACTGTGATTGCCCCAACTGGTACCATCGGTCTGGTCATGGACTGTGATACCACCGGTATTGAGCCTGACTTCGCGCTCGTGAAGTTCAAAAAACTCGCAGGTGGTGGTTACTTTAAAATCATCAACCGTGCTGTACCGGAAGCCCTGCGTGCGCTTGGCTACTCTGAGGCTGAAATCGGTGAGATCGAAGCTTATGCAGTCGGTCATGCCTCCATCGCGCAGGCACCAGCCATCAACGAAGCCAGCCTGCGTGCTAAAGGCTTTGATGATGAAGCACTCAAAAAACTTTCAGGCGCTCTTGGCTCTGCCTTCGACATCAAGTTCGTGTTCAACCGCTGGACCCTTGGTGATGACCTGCTGACAGGTAAGCTGGGCGTTTCTGCTGAGCAGCTCGAAGACATGGAGTTCGATCTCCTCACTCACATGGGCTTCAGCAAGGCAGATATTGAAGCCGCCAACACCCATGTTTGCGGCGCAATGACACTGGAAGGTGCTCCGCATCTGAAGGAAGAGCATTATCCGGTCTTTGACTGTGCAAACCCATGTGGCCGCATCGGTAAACGCTTCCTGTCTGTGGAAAGTCATATCCATATGATGGCAGCAGCTCAGCCATTCATCTCCGGCGCGATTTCCAAGACCATCAACATGGCCAACTCCGCCAGCGTTGAGGACTGTAAAGACGCCTACATGCTTTCCTGGAAGCTGGGCCTCAAAGCAAACGCCCTGTACCGTGATGGCTCCAAACTGTCTCAGCCGCTGAACGCTCAGTTGCTGGAAGACGATGAGGACGACGCAGAAGACACCGTTGACGAAATCATCGCACAGCCACAGGCTGCTCGCGCTGAAGCTGTTGCAGAACGTGTTGTTGAGCGCATCGTTGAGCGTGCTGTTCGCAACCGCGAAAGGCTGCCGAACCGCCGTAAGGGCTACACCCAGAAGGCCTCCGTTGGTGGTCACAAGGTGTACCTGACAACTGGTGAATACGAAGATGGCCGCATCGGTGAAATCTTCATCGACATGCACAAGGAAGGCGCAGCGTTCCGCTCTTTGATGAACAACTTCGCCATTGCCATTTCTCTTGGTCTTCAGTACGGCGTGCCGCTTGAAGAATATGTCGATGCGTTTACCTTCACCCGATTTGAGCCTGCTGGCATGGTCATGGGCAATGATGCAATCAAGAATGCAACCTCCATTCTTGACTATATCTTCCGTGAGCTTGCAGTATCTTATCTGGATCGCAACGATCTGGCACACGTACCGCCGGAAGCTATTGGCACTGTCACCTCCACCTCCAACACCTCTGCTGAAGGTGGCCAGAGTGAACCAGCAATCGTGTCTCACGGTCTGGTGCGCGGTCAGACAGAAAAGTTCCGTCTGGTTCCGGGCGGCGATCCGGCTGTTCAGCTCGCAGGTGCGATCTCAGCCCAGTCTGACACAATCGCAACCGCCTTCCAGCGCGGCGCAGAAACGGCAGCAACCGCAGCAGTTGCAACCGCAGCTCCGGCACCGGCAGCACAGCAGTCTGTTGCAAGTCAGGTCGCTCAGGCCCGCATGAAAGGCTATGAAGGCGAAAGCTGCGCAGAATGCGGCAACTTCACCATGGTGCGCAACGGCACCTGCCTGAAATGCGACACCTGCGGCTCCACCAGCGGCTGTAGCTGATTGATCATTTAAGGTCTGTGCCAGTTCAAGCTGAAGACAGACCAACTGAAACAAAAATGGCCCCGAGCAACGCTTTGGGGCCATTTTTTGTATGCACACAGCTTACAACGAAAGAACCTAAAGCAGTTCGCGTTTAAGCTGAAACGCTTGATCTGCTTTAGCTTTTGTTTTTGCGTATCTTTATCTGAAAACCGGTGTCCACTTTTCAGAGATACGCTTTATGCAGGTTTATATCTGGGTAGGAAACTGGAAAATCAACACCAGAGTTCGACGCTACTCGTCCTCTGCTTCGAGGTGAATCACAACATCGATACTTTTTATTTTATAGCCTGCCGGAGGTGGAGCAAAAGCCTCCGGTTCGAGATGACCTGAAGGGCAATCCATGATCCGGTTTTCTGCTTTAATGAAGAAATGCCGATGATCACCCACATCCGTATCATACCAGACTTTATCATCTGAGACAGCGATACGGCGAATAAGATCACACTGCTCAAATTCACTCAACGTGTTATAAATCGTTGCCAGTGCGAGGCTTTCGCCCTCGTCCCTCAGCTCATTGAACAATGATATCGCATCTACATGTCTGTGCCCCATTGCAAACAGATGACGCGCAATTATGAGTCTTTGAGACGTAAGCCGTAATCCCTTTTCGCGGAGTTTTGAAAAACACCGCTCTTCTCTATCGCCAGATTGTCGCATTGCGGGAAATACCTTCTGTTGCAGTCACCAACAAAATTCAAAGCTAGCAGCAGTAATATTATTGCTAATGCGACGCATTCGCAACTGAAAGATTTTACCCCGTTTGCTAAACCCACAAAGTTTCATTTTGAAGCCTCGCGCTTAGACACTAAAGCAGTTAGCGTTTAAGCTGAAACGCTTGACCTGCTTTAGTTTTTGTTTTTGCGTATCTTTATCTGAAAACCGGTGTCCACTTTTCAGAGATACGCTTTAAAGTTTCAGCAGAATAAGCCGTGCGACACAGAAATTGCGTCGCACTCCACCCACTTTCTCAACCACCAAATATTTTAGTAAACGTCTCTGAGGTAACGTTTTTCTCGCTTCAATCTGGTCAGATACTCAAGCGCTCCGTCTTCACTGAGACCGCCCTGAGCCGCAATCACATCCAGCAAGGCTTGCTCCACATCCTTTGCCATACGGGTTGCATCACCGCAGACGTAGAAGTGACCGCCCTCTTCCAGCCAGCTGAACAGCTCCTTGCCGTTCTCTCTCATGCGGGACTGGACGTAGATCTTTTCGCTCTGATCACGAGAAAATGCCAGATCAAGGCGGTTCAGCACGCTGGCTTTGCTAAAGATCGCAATTTCATCTTCGTAAATGAAGTCACAGTCGCGATGCTGATCCCCAAAGAACAGCCAGTTTTTACCTTTTGCACCAGTAGCTTGACGCTCTTCAAGGAAGGCGCGGAATGGTGCAATACCCGTTCCCGGCCCAACCATGATCATTGGTGCGTCTGCATCTGACGGAACGCGGAACGACTTGTTGGGAGAGACGAAAATACCCGCTGTATCACCTTCCGCAATCATGTCGGAAAGGAAGGTAGAGCAAACGCCTTTGTGCTCTCGCCCCTCGCGCTTCCAGCGTACCGCAGCAACAGTCAGATGCACCTCATTATCATGCGCCTTAGGGCTGGATGAGATAGAATAAGCGCGGTGTTGCAAAGGCTTAAGCAGGCCAAGTAGTTCAGTAGCAGAAAGGGAAAGCTTTGGATTGAGGTTCAGCAGATCAAGCGTATCGCGTCCCCAGAGGAAAGCTTCAAGAGCTTCTTTATCACCATTGCTGTAAACATGCCTGAGTTCATCATCTCCTGATTGCTCAGCAACGGCTGCGATGATCTCTTTAGAAGGACGCGCAATTTCAAACTGCTTACTCAGTAACTCGCCCAGAGGCTTGTCGTGCCCGGCAACAGCTGCCTCAGGGTGTTCCCCCAAACGCTCAAGCAAAGCGGTAACCAAAGCCGGGTCATTGACCGGCATAACACCCAGCGCATCACCAGCCTCGTAGGACAAGCCAGAATCCCCCAAATCAAAGGAGAAGTGACGGATTTCCTTTGCTGATTTCTTGCCGGAAAGCAGACGATTTTCAACCACCTTAGAACCATATGGGTTCTTCCGGCTCCACTTCGACTTCTCTGCACCAGCAGCTTTTGCAGCGGGCGCAGGCGCAGTTATCCCCCCGGCAGAGTCATCATTCGCAAGTGGCAGAGTTTCAGTGAGCCAGC
Organism: uncultured Pseudovibrio sp.; assembly: GCA_947496145.1. Classification (GTDB taxonomy): domain Bacteria; phylum Pseudomonadota; class Alphaproteobacteria; order Rhizobiales; family Stappiaceae; genus Pseudovibrio. The sequence continues at coordinate 23,827 of CANMBS010000040.1, read as the reverse complement.
CATTTGCGGCATCTTCATAATCCACATCACAGTCAATGCGGCTCGCAAGGCGTTTTGCGCCAAGTTGTTCAAAACGCATGTCAATTAGCTTTCCGGCCTGGCAGAATTCATCGTAGCCAGTATCGCCAAGCGCCAGAACAGCAAACTTCATGTTCTCCAGACGAGGGGCAGATGTGGAGGATAACTCATCCCAGAACAACTGGGCGTTATCCGGCATTTCCCCCTCACCATAAGTGGAGACAGCAACGATCACCCGCTCCATAGCAGCAAGCTGTTCCATGCTCACATCATCCATGGAATGCACAGTGGGGGCAAAACCGTTTACCCTGGCCATTTCAGCTGCATCCATAGCAACGGTTTCTGCATTCCCTGTCTGAGTTCCGTAAAGAATATCAAGGGTTAACGACGGAGTTGCTGCTGCCTGCGATGCCAGTGCACCCGCATTTTCTGTAATGGCTGCGCGGGATTGAAGACCAGCCAGAAAACCGCCGAGCCAAACGCGCTGTTCACCGGAAAAAGGAGCATCTTCAGGAATAAATGATTGTTTCATCGGTCTTTTATCCTACAGACTGCTTGCCAGAGCTGGCAGGGATTTCTTTGCAAGCAACTCTTCAAAGCCGGGTACACCGCCAAGTGCTTCGTGGTTTTTACGCGATTGGTGGACAATCCAGCCATACGTGCCGGGGCTGTCCATAGAAAGGATGTTGCGCAGACTCAACGCCTCTTTAAAATCAGCAAGACGCTTGGCCGCGACCATCACCGCCAGCTCACTTTCGCTATAATCTGCAATGGCTTCGCGGGCATGCTTCAGCAAACCACTCATCAGGCTGAAGTCTTCTGTCAGCACCAGATTACGGGTTGCCTTAACCACTTGCGGCTCTTGCACGGATTTTGCGTTGGCAATGCGTTTTTTTGCAATATTTTGCGCGATTTCGAGAACACGCCAGCTGTTTAGCAGCTCAAACATCTCTTCCGTATCGGCCTCACCATAAGCTGGCACCTGCCCCTGCAAAATCGGAGTGCCCGCACGCCAGGCCTTCTTCAGCTTCGTCACCTGACGGGTTGCCAGAGCCGTTGCCAGTTCCTCCTGAAGTTCCTTGCGCGTTTTAGCTGCAAGAATTTCATCTGAATCCTGATACTGAAGCAGTGCACGCGGCATGATGAAGGAGATGTTGCCCTGTTCATTCTCCCAGTCATGCAGGATGCCTTCGGCGCGCTCAGAACCCGTCGCCTCCAGATGCCACTCCAGCATGGTCCTGACCGCCTGAGCATGCATCTGCGCTTCATCACTGCCATCACAGATGGAACCGATCAGAACAGAGTCCTTGCTGATCGCTTCCGCCAGATGACCTTGCGGATCATACTGGTAGGCAAAACCGCCAGACATGCCGTTGCCGTAGCCCTTGGAGAAGCTTCCAAGGTTCAGCACAGCACCGTTCGTCATGTATTCTGCACAAAAATCGCCAACCCCTTCAACAACAGCTGTTGCACCAGAGTTGCGCACAGCAAAACGGTCACCCGCCTGCCCCTGAATGAAAGTCCGGCCCCCCGTTGCGCCAAACAGCGCGAAGTTACCGATCAGAACATTTTTGCCCGGCTCTGTGCTGCCACCCTTTGGTGCCCGCACGATGATCTCACCCCCGCAAGCCCCTTTACCGACGCCATCGTTACAAGTGCCGGTGTGTTCCATCACCATGCCATCATTGCAGAAGGCACCGTAAGACTGACCAGCAGACCCTTGTGTATGCACCTGAATGGAACGGGGTTTAAGGAAACGGCGACCACGACTATCTGTAGCAACAGACGGCAGATCAACATCACGCATTTCGTGGTTGAACATGCGTTCCACATCCACAGCCAGCTGCCCGCCAACACTCTTGTTTCGGTTGTTCAGATGGATGTTGCCGCCAATCTCAACGCTTTCGCGCTTGCCATCCACCAGCGCTGCACGCACATGATCGAGCAGACCGTCATCCACGGCAAAATCGCGCGGCATGTAAACCGGATCGTCGATCAGCACCTCTTCAACCGGCTGCAACATGTCGCGCAGGTTGAGCTGACCAACAGAACTTGGGTGATCCAGCAGGTTGAGAAGATCAGAACGGCCCCGCGCTTCACGTAAAGATTTCAGGCCAAGCTGCGCAAGGATCTCCCGCACCTCATGGGCAATGTTGAGCAAGTACTGCGCTAATGCACGCGGGTCGCCATCAAACACCTCAGGGTTTGTAGTCAGACCTGCCGGACACTTGACGTTACAGTTCTTCGCCATGACACACTTGAGCATCATCAGCGCGGTTGTTCCAAACTCGAAGCTGTCGCCACCAAGAAGAGCTGACTTTACAACATCAGAGCCAGTCTGGTGTGCACCGGAACAGCGCAGGATAACCTTCTGGCGCAGACTGTTGGCACAAAGGGCCTGATGCACTTCTGCAATGCCAATCTCAGCCGCACGGCCTGTATACTTCAGCGAAGTCACCGCAGCAGCACCAGTACCACCAGTGTTACCAGCCACATTGATCACATCAGCGCCAGCCTTGGCCACACCAACAGCAATGGTACCAATACCTTCAGAACTCACCAGCTTTACGATCACGCGAACACGTGCTGCCTTGGCATCGTGGATCAGCTGAGCCAGATCCTCAATGGAATAGGTGTCATGGTGCGGTGGTGGAGAAATCAGCTCCACACCCGGCGTGCCGCCACGGGCCGCTGCAATCTCAACAGTCACCTTAGGCGCTGGTAGCTGACCGCCTTCACCCGGCTTTGCACCCTGCCCGATCTTGATCTCAATCTCTTCCAGATTAGGATCAGCCAGATAGCCTGCCCAGACACCAAAACGACCGGATGCAAACTGTTTGATGCGCGAAGAACGAATGGTGCCATAGCGAGAAATATGCTCGCCGCCCTCACCACTGTTGGACATACCGCCAACCATATTGGTGCCGTGTGCAACTGCTTCATGTGCGCTGGCAACCAGAGCGCCGTGGCTCATGGCACCAGATGCAAGACACGGCGTGATCTCGCTGGCAGGCTGCACATCTTCCAAAGGCACCTGTTTTGGAGCAGCACGAATGCGAGACAAGTAGTCATAAGCCATGCCAACAGCTTCAATATGCAGCTTGCCGCATTCCAGCCAATGTCCTTCAATGTCTTTTGCAAAACGATCAATGAGTGACTGGCTAAGCGCATCAAGGCGCGAAAGATCGCCTCCCTTAGGGCCTGTCAGGGCCAGAATAAAGGTCTTTTCGTCCTTCTGCTCAACTTCAAGGCCACGAATGACAAAGTCATTATTGCCCGCCCGGTTGAACAGCATCATTTCCTTGCGGATATCATCCGCCTCACACAGGAAGGTGATGTCTGCCGGAAACGCCAGCACATCACGCAGAGCGGCTGGGCGTTTATGACGCTCCTCCTCCATCATGCGGGAGAACTGACGATAACCTTTGGTGATGCGGAACTGATCCACCTTCTCAGGTGTCAGGCGATCAAAACTGGTATTCACATACCCGCTTTCATCAATGCCAAAGGCTCCTTCCATGCGGTTCAGCGTGAGAAGACGCAAAGTGTCTTCGTCTTCCTTGTCATCCTGACCAAAAGCAATTTTCTCTTCTGTCAGGTCCACAAAGCCGCGCACAGCCGTGGTGCCGTAAGAGTGGCCCGCTCCTTCACTGCGCTCTTTAAACAGACCGAGCATCGGGATATCGCCCTCGGTCTTTACAGAAAGTGCACGCTCATGCCAGTCCGCAACAGACTGGGCAACCACATCAAAACCAACACCGCCAACCGGGGTGTTCATATTCGGGAAGTAGCGCTTGAACACCGGATCGTTGGTATCCAGAAAGTTCGGTTCAAAGAACTCACCACCGGAGTAACTTTCAACCGTACACAGACCAACCTTACCCATGGTCTTCATGAGAGCTTTTTCAGCAGCCTTTGCAAACTTGAAGTAAGCCGCTGTTGCATCCTGCCCGAACTTCTCTTCAGCCCGCATACGCACCGCCAGCGGATAAACCGCAGCAGCACCAAAGCCCAGAGCACAGGCAATGTGGTGTGAAGACGAAATCTGCCCACTCTCTACAATGATGGATGCATGCAACCGCAGCCCTTCTTCGATAAGGCGCTGGTTCACCGCAGAAACCGCCAGCGCCATAGGAATGGCAACCAGTTTGCTGGTGATACCCCGGTCAGACAGAATAACCACACCGCCACTTTCGCGAGCAAAGGCTTCCACCTCATCACACATGCGGTCTGTGGCTGCAACCAGAGCAGCTTCATTGGCAGGCCCGTCACCAAACACAGGCTCATAGAGCATATCAAAGGTGGCAGACGGTACATCAGACTGCGCCTGAATTTTCAGGATCTCTGCCATTTTCAGCAAAGGAGAATTCAAAACAACCTGACGGGTATTTTCCAGCCCGCAATGGGGCTTTGCACCCACCGCAACACGCAGGGTCATGCCATCCGCTTCGCGGATACTATCCAGCGGCGGGTTGGTGACCTGCGCAAAGCGCTGCGAGAAGTATTTGGCAACACCGCCTTCATTATCTGACAAGACGTTGATGGCATTGCCATAACCCATGGCAGAAATTTTTTCCGCACCATTGGCCAGCATAGGGTCCATCAGAAAGCGGAAGCTCTCCTGATTGTGTGAGTAAGATACATAACGCGCAGCAGTGCCCAGATCACCCCCATACGCCCCGGCAGCTTTCTTCGGGTCCTGCTCAGGGTCCGGCAGATCATCAATGCTCACACACGCATCAGCCAGCAGCGCAGAATAATCACGCTGCGCAGCAAGCATCTCAAGTGCCTGATACGTATCGTAGGATCGGCCTTCCGCATGGTTGAAGTAAAGCATCCCGCCCGCTTCAATCCGGCCCCGGCTGATCACACTTTCCGGCGGAAATGCGATCTGTCCGGCCTCAGACATGACCGCCAGATACTCATCAGTCTCAACAGAGCGCAGCGGACGCAGACCAAGGCGGTCCAGACGAGCACCAATGATGTTGCCATCCCCAAAGATCAGCGCTGCCGGGCCGTCGTTCTTCTCCTCATAAAGGGAGAAGTACTCCAGCATGGCCCGTACTTCAGGGGAGAGCTTATGATCGTTTTCCCACGCCGGCGGCATCATGGAGACAACAGCGGTCACAAGGTCCAGCTCATCATCAATCACACGAGATTGCAGCGTCTGGTCCAGACGGCAACTGTCAGACTGACCTTTCGGGCGAATGATGGACTTGTTGCGTGCACGGGCAACAGCCGCTTCAGAAAGGCGGTTCTTCTTATCCGTATTCAGTTCACCATTATGCGCCATCAAACGGAATGGCTGCGCCATGGACGGATGCGGATCGGTATTCGTGGAGAACCGTGTATGGAAATACATGGTGTGGACGCCGTGGTCCTCATCCATCAGATCGCAGAAATAAGGGAGAATCTCATCAGAGTTCAAACGCCCTTTCAAAACCTGCGTATGAGCAGAGAGCGAGAGCGGATAAAGCCCTTCAAGCTCAGGCGTGGTATAGGCAGTCTCTTCAATCGCCAGCAACACCTTATGCAGCAGGCGGTCGAAGTCTTTACCCTTAACTCCTTTTGGTGCAGTGAACACCCATTGCTGAATAGGCAGCTGAAAACGCTCTGCCGCCGGACGGATCACACTGTTATCGACAGGAACCTGACGAACTTTGAGAATATTGATATGAGCGTCTTGTAAAGCGGAGCGGATCAGCGCTTCAGCACGCTCATGCTCACTGGCATCTGTAGGCAGGAAGAAGTTGCCAACCGCAAATGTGCCTGTGGTCAGTTCCATGCCGCAGATTTTTGAGAAAAATGCGCAGGACAAATCAATACTGACGCCAGCTCCATCCCCCACGCCCTCAGCAGACATGCCGCCTCGATGCGGCACTGCACACAGTGCTTCATGCCCTTTAATCAGCAGATCATGGGTCTGTTTGCCATCTTTGCGCGTCAGAAAACCTACGCCGCAACTGCTTTTTTCAAAGGCACTATTGTAAAGACCCCACTTAATTCCCAAGCGTTCTATGAGCCTGTCCTCCGTCTATTGAAGAATATCCTTAAGGTCTCACCGTTTCCCGGCGATGTTATTCTTATTGTGAAGGGCTTGCAGAAGGTGTCTGCTGGCTATCAAGCAACATGCAAAAGCAAAACCTGACTTTATTTCTCAATTGCATCTTGAACCCCGTTAAACGCTCAGTCCGCTGAATTCAATAGGACGAAATAATATTGCGCTACACTGTTCACAAAATGCGTTATTCTTCAAAAGAAGAAGATTGGCGAAACTTACCTATTGTTTTCAATAGGTTAGACACACCTCAAGACCGGGAGTGTCTCTTTAAGAATGCTGCACCCGCGAAAAACTGAAAATACGGATCGGATAAACTCAATAATCATCCAAAGAAAACTGATGGTTCAGAGAAGAAAACTTGAGTTTATCGCAATGACAGCTTTTTAAATCCAGAGACTATGTGCACTCGTTCGGCATAACCCTTGGCTCAGTCGTTGACATCGCATCCTTTTAAAACCACTTAGCTCATGAACAGAGGATTGCTGTAACAGATATTGCGCAATATTCTCCTCTCTCTGCAAACTTGCAGGTTATCTCCAATCCCTTCAAAGCACTTTCATTTTCGGACAATTTCCATGGCGTTTTTCTTTACCGCAGACACCCATTTCGGACACGAACGCATCATTGATTTGTGCAACCGCCCGTTTAAAACTGTCGAAGATCAAACACGGGGCCTGATTGAACGCTGGAACAATGTGGTCTCAGCCAATGACCACGTCTTCGTCATCGGAGATTTCGCATTCAAGGCAGACCGTGACACACAACTGCAAATCTTCACCAGCCTGAACGGCACCAAATCCCTGATATCAGGAAATCATGATCACAGCGGCGTAAAGGAACTGCCATGGACCTCTTATAATGCCTGCAAACCAGAACTGGCCGTCACCAGTCAGCTACGCTTCAGGTATGAAAAGCAAACATACTTCATGAATCATTATGCCATGCGCACGTGGCCAGAAGACCATCACGACGCAATCCATCTGTTTGGCCACTCCCACGGCACTCTGCCGGACCTTGGACGCTCAACAGATGTCGGCGTTGACTGCTGGAATTACACCCCTGTGAGCACAGCCCAGATAAAGCAATACTTTGCCAAAAGCTGATCTGGCGACAAGTTTCAATCAGATAAACTTCTGAAGCTCGTAATCTCTTCAAACATGAAAACACCCCGAGCCTGAGCCCGGGGTGTTTTGCGCACAGCGAAAGCAAAAAGAGTTTTGCCTAGCAAGCCATCTTATGGTCTCGTGAAATCCATAGGAGAGCTTTCCGTTGTGCGCAGCACGTCGGACAATTCATCCGCGATCTCAGGTCACTATTATCGAACTTGCATTTGCCAAGTTCTTTGGCAGAGACTTGATTACAGGCGACTACTTTTCCAAGAATAAGAGAGTTCCTGATAAGTTTCGCTTCGGCCTTGGTCAGTGATTGGTCGATGGGTTCAACCAAGACCCCAATAATCTGCGGATTGCCACGTTGCGACGTGCTTACAGCACGAAATGTTCCATCATTGTTAAACTGGACAGAGTTGCTCCAGCCCCCCTTACCTTCAGCGCCGAAGAACGGGAAAAACCCCTCAGCAAACCTGGCTCTCACTCTGGACTGGTCAGCCTTTGGAACAGAGTAAGTCGAGGTCATCGTCACCGTCACACCATCAACCGCAACCAGTCCGCTCACACGTCGCTGCATAGTTCCATACCGGCCAAACATCTGCTCCCATGTGGGTTGAGAATTCTTCCATACCTTATTGTTATTGTTGATTTTTGCTACCCTCAAGGCGCTTTCATTAAACCATGGGGAATGCTCATGAAGATCAGGACTATATTGTGATTTTAGGTCGTAAGGCCCACCCAGAACCGTTCCGACCCTGTCAAAACTTGCTGAGATTTGGAGACCTGCTGCTCTCAGGTGGGACGTGAATATGGACCATTCACCTGCTGTTGCACCACCAAAGATATCGTAGATACCCTCAACTCCCCCCGACAGCCAAAAACGTTTGACATCAGAAGACGAAACTTTGCTGTCCATCGAAGCTGACCGGGCATGCCCCTGACTGACCTGACTCAGCACGTCATCAACTGAAGCGGTATAAGCAAACTTCCCGTTCACGGCTGTCCATTGCGTCATCGCCGTTGCCAGAGCGTCCGTTTGCTTTAGCAAAGTTAAACCAGCTTTTCTGGTACGGGTATCAATCCCATTCATCCGGCTCCATTCAGCAAACTGCATAACCCGGATCTCGGCAAAATCCACATTGCCTGCCTCATCCATTGGAAAGATTAAAGGTAGATTCTCGGGATGGGATGAGTAGGTCTCCCAGCTAAGATAACTGTTTGCCAGCAGCGTTCGCATTCCTTGCGCCGTATAGGGCATCAAACTACTAATAAGCGCGCCATAAGTCTGCGAAAAACTTCTGGTCCGCTCTGGTTTATTGTAGTGACTCACACTTCTGGGTGGGAGAAGATCAAAGAAAGCCCATACGCTGTCTGAAGTCGCTCCAACTGCCGTATTGCCCTGAACCAACTGAAATTTACCTGCATCCAGTTTTAAACCAGAGACAACCGCATTGTACCATTGCGCTGTAAGCCTGTTCATTTTCTTTTCAGCAGCCGATTGGGCTATCGCCTGCCCACTCATCAATAAGATCAGCACACCGGATATGCCGCAAACAGCCAGAGACATCAGCCTTGTTGATCTGAGACGGCTTCTGTCTACAGCAGTATCCTGAGTACAAAAAACAGAACCAACCTTCTGTAAAAGCTCATGAACTGAATATTTTTTTATGATCTGCGTTATCATTTGAAACCCCGGTTGCTCATTGCTGACCAGTCGGCACAGCCCTTAAGTTTCAGCGGGTCACTCGCGCAACAAAGTTTTCCGCCAGTTTCTTAAGGACTGCGCCAGTAACAGGAGTTTCAATGAAGATCGCTTAGAAGTCCCGAAAGTACGCCCCAAATTTTACGAAGATTTACGAAAATTCACTTTCAGAACTCTCAGATCTGGCGCTCAGCTCTCCCAAAAACGCCGGAGGCATACCAGTTGCGGGGGAAACGCCTATTAATTCAAGCTCACTTGCAGCAATACCGAGCTGGCTAAGCAGAGTATCAGCGGGCGGACCTTTCTCATCACCAAAATAATAAAATGGCACCTCACGCATAATCGCCTCCATGCCACCATGGTGCTTTTCCGCATTCATACCGTGATCAGCGGTGATCATCACCTCATAACCCATCTCACGCCAGACAGGTATCGTGCGGGAGCGCGCGTTATGGATGGACCAGATTTGATAGCGATACCCCTTGCTATCCCCGCCAAACGTATGTCCCGGTATATCAGCCGAGCAGCTATGCAGCAGCAGGTAGTCTGGTGCATGACGCTCTGCCATCAGGGTCACTTGTGCGCACAAATCAATCTCAGCAGGCGCTACGGCGTTGATCGGGCCATATCCTTCCATGGTGTAAAAGCGTCCATGTTGAATACCAGCGAGCTCATCATGATGCTCGATAGAGCGCGGCGGGTCCCATGTCTGGTCAATGTAAAGCCGGTGAAAGTACTCCTGCGCCACAGCAGCCGTTATTTTCCCGGCAGCCCACGCCACTGAAAAAATATTCGCATTTTCCAGCGTCTGGCCAGCCCCAGCTCCACGCCCCCCTCCATATACCCGCATTGAGAAACAACCACCTCAAATCCCGCAGTTAGTCGGCTTTCTTGAAGTTCTCATAGTGGATCGGGAAATCCTCAACCGGCTCAACGCCAGACAGCTTGGAAGACGTGTTCAGATGCACCGGAATGAAGGAACCGCCGTCTTCCCAGAGCGTTTTTTGCAGCTCACCATAAAGCTCTTTACGCCTGACAAAATCCAGTTCCTGACGCGCAGCATCAAGGCTGGCATCAAAGACCCCGGAGTTCCATGCAGTCTCGTTCCAGCTCACCCCAGAGCGTCACGATCAACCGATATGCGGACCGCTTTATGAACGCGCACATCGTCAAACGGTGCTTGCTGGGTGTTCATGACCATGCCAACCCAGCGTCCCGTTGGAACAGACTGCACTGTGAAATTCGGATTGTTGGCAAACAGAGGTACTTGCTCCGCCGAAAGAGCATAAATGAAGTCAATCTGCCCCACCTGAAGTGCAGCAACGCGCGCGTTCTGATCGGCAATCGCAATCAGCTCCATTTTGGCAACGCCCAGCATACCCCCATAGTAATCATCAAAACGCTCAAGAACGGTTGCGCCAAGCGGGTCATACTCAGCCGCTTTGTGTGGCCCGGTACCGATACCACTTGCACGCAGCGCATCCAGCTTGCCATCACAGGTCGTCTTTGAAAGCATCTTGATGCGATAGTCCATCACCCCTTTGGTCGGACTATCGATGGATTCCGACTGGGTCCGCATGAGAGAGAAAGCCACATCTTCAGCAGTAAATGCCTCACCATTATGGAACGTGACATCAGGACGAAGCCCAAAGGTCCATTCTTTTGCATCTGGTGTTGCCTCCTAGCTCAGTGACAGATCCGCAGAAGGACGTCCACCTTCGCCCTGACGCACGAGACAGGAGTATACGTTCTGGGTAGCTTCATAGAACCGCTGCGGAGAAATCGGGTCAATGGTTTCCTATCCGCCAAAGCCAGATTCATGAGGAACGCGCAAAGTTTCAGCGCTCACAGCTGTGTTTGCCAAAGCAATGGCAGCAGAAAGAAAGCAGCTTTTTCATGGTCTGGACCACTCGCAAGATTAGTGCCGATAAGAAAGGCAAGGATGTATTCCCTTTGGCCACCACTCCATTTGTAACAGACCAGCTGAAGAACGGCAGTCTGATTGAAATTGCCCCAGGCATACGTTTGTCAGGCTGCTCTCATGGTATCTCCACTTCTGACATGGAACATGCAGAACCAATCCTGAAGCAAATCGTCGGCTGGTTTTGCAAGGAGGCACACAGGCTTCCTGCAAACGCCAGCGCCTGAAGAACCTTCATAAATCAGCCTTATTTATCAACATATTAGCACGATGAGTTCGGTTCACTCAATTAAGCAGAGTTAACTTATTATACTAAAGTATAAATCGGGTCGCAAAATCAACGCAAAGGAAGCGCACAACAGTCTTCGCCAGAAGCAAAAACTTAGTTAGCAGGAGAAATGTCATGCCTGTCAATAAGTTAAACCCGGAGCAAACAGACTGGGCCAAGGCAGTTTACCATAGCCTTCACTGGAATTACCCGGATGAAGGCGACGGGGGCTCAGAAGCGCAAACTGCAAATCCGCAGTTTGACCATACAAATACCAGTAATGGACACAATGGCACCACCGATCCTCGTGCCAACGGTCACAACGCCCCCCAACCACCACAATGGCAGCGACCAGCTGGAGCAAAGCCCAGCCCTATTCATACTGTTTTTGAAGAAATCGGACTTCCCGAAACCGAAGAATTTCATGACCGCATCGAAGCCTATCACGACAAACGCGAAGCCTTCAAACAGGACCCTTTGCAGGCAGCTTATGCTGACCCGGAAGCCGCTGCCTGGGAACACCGCGTCAAGGATGTTCTGGGCAGACCTCAGGAAGAGGCAGATGAAACAGTCCAGCTTCAGTTCAGAAATAACCTGAAGGTTGAATCGCGTAACATCACTAGGGAAATCTTCGAGAGTCAGGCTGATGACCCGCGCTTTGTCCAGTTTCTGCAAAATGCTGCAAATTCTAATCCAAAGGATCTGGCGGACTCTCACCGCGAAATGCTTGTGTTTATGAGTAAGAATCTCAAAACGCTTGGCAACACCCTCGTGAAGAATGTCAACGAGTTGTACCACCAGCATGCCTTTGGCAAAGCAATGACCGATACGGTTGAAAATGCAAAAGAAAACGCTGTTAGCCCCGGTGAGCTTAAGAAACTGGAAGAGCTGGAGCAGGAGGTCATCGAATATCGGATGGCGGTCGCCCGTCAACTTGGCATGGCCCTGAACACAACAAACAACGTCCAGTCCGCCCTCAGCTTCGGGTCCACCATAGACACAGCTGTCGATGAGCTTTCCTATGAAAATACACGCGCCGTCAACGCAGCGACCGGTCTTGCCAAAATGACACAAAACATGGTCTCAAAGCATCTGGCCAAATCCAATAGTCCAGCTAAGACCATGAAGTGGGTTGGCACCCAGCCATGGGCAAAGCTTGTTGATGTTGATATTCAAAGCAATGGCAGATATTTCAATATTGTAACTGAGCTTCGTAAGTCACAGGAAGCTGGCGGTGACACAGATGGCCAGCAAATCGATGCTGAAACAGACCTGGCTCAACGCGATCTGACAAAAGAAAAGCTCACCTATAACCCTGAACTCATCTTCTATGGCTTGCGCTCTCCGGAGATGCTGGCTGCCCTGACTGCAAAACCGACTGGTGAAGCAACTCAGGACGACGTGCCCTTTGTCGAAAAACCAAGCGATCTGGCAATGACATGGGGCGAAACCCTTGCAAATGCTCAGGCCAGAGGCCGGGACATCAGCGACCAGCTTCCTGATTACATGACATTAAAGCAAGTGCGCTATCATGACATTCAAAAAGGGTTCTTCTCAGACACCGACACAATCCGAACCGCCTGGGTTGTTGAGCAAAAACCAGCCTCAGATACTCTGGCAGAAGTGAACCTGATCAACAATCTGCCTCGCTCAATTGCAGGAGACCTGGGTGAACTTGCTCTGAACATGTCTGACCTGAAGAAAGACCAGACCGCAAAGAACGATCAGATTCTGGAGAAGAAAAACCATCTTGACGACTTCCTGAACACAAAGGGAGATGGCTTACTGAAAAGCTTTGGCACGGCCCACGATGCGCTGAGCAGTTTGCAGGATCACGCCATGGGTGAAGTTCAGGCCAAAATAAGAAATGGCACAAGCATTCAGAAGATATTGAAATGGGTGAAAGAACAACCCTGGTCGGCAATGTTCAAGGTTGAAATCACCCCGATGGAGGGCGGAAAGAAAGGCGAGTACAGTATTTCTGTCCAAGGTGCGGATCAGACTAATCCAGAAACACGCAGCGCTGTGATGAACGAGCCGGCACCGCAGGATAACGAAAACGCAGCTAATATTTCTGATGAAGGCGATCAGGATTTCGGCGCTGGTTTGCACGGCCTCAGCGGCGCACTGCGCGCCCTGTTAAACCCATCAGTTTACAAACAGCTGATCTCAAAACCTACAGGAGAAAACAGTGACGGCATGCCTGTTGTCGAAGAACCAACCAAACTTGCAAGAGACTGGGCAGGATTAATACAAAAATCTGTTGGTTCTGATGCAAGCTTACCTGATTATCTGGAACTTCGGCAGGTTAAATACCGAATCCGCTCGTTCCTGCCCTGGAAGAGAAACAAACTTGAGGCATGCTGGGTTCTGGAATTCAAGCCCTCAGCCTTCAGGAAAACTGAATAGCTGATTTAAGCTATTCCTCTCTAAATGGTTCAGATTCCGTGGTTTAAGGCGCAATCTAAACCACACTGGCGAGCAACACTGCATCGCTATTCAGTGCCGCTACCGCACCCTCTTAGGTCTGGGAAGAACGCGCTCCGCTTCATCCCAGTTATCGATCAGAAAGTTAACACCGTGACGAAGCGCATCAAATTCTCTCCGGCTAAAGTTCCCAAACACTTTCTCGTCAAGCGCTTCCAGATAAGGACGAAGCTTTTCAACGGCTTGATCGCCAAATCTGGTGAGTCTCAGGAGCGTGGAGCGTCCATCGTCAGGATTAGGAACTTTCTCAACAAGGTTCTTTTTGACCAGTGCTTTACTTTGGGTGGTGATAAATGGACCGCTCACGTGCAGCAACTGCGCAACCGTAGTGACGCTAACCCCGGTCTCTCCTTGTCGATCCGAGATCAGCATAAAGATGCTGTACTGCGCCGCAGTCACACCAATACTTTCGGCAATCTGGCGACGACCTGAATCAAAAAGTGAGTTTAGAAAGTCTAAATCATAAATGAGTTCGCGATTCATGCGATGTCTTGAATTATTGTACAAACGATCCCCATTTCACAGCAATTGTGCTTATCGACTAAGGTAGTATGTCGCACAACAACGCCTATTCCAAGCGCGAAGAACACTTCAAACCCACAAGTGCCTGGCCAATGAATACCATTTCACCATGTTAGCCTGTTATTTTCTTGTGCTGCGCATACCACTATCTGGAAATGAAAAGCTCCTGTTTCAAGGTAAAGGCCTCCTCGCAGCAACAGCCCGTCGCGCAAGACAGTAAGTAAGGCTAAAGTGAATTAGGAGCACTGCAAACTCATTTAGCGGGCAGGCATACTCGGGAGCAGAGCAGCGTCAGATGAGTTTCAAATTGCAGGTTCAGTGCCTGATGCTTCTGACTGTCAGACACTGAACCCATGTATTTAGAAGAAATTTTGAGCCTGTCACTCGTCAATCATCTATGAAAGCTTTTTCCCTGAAGGGATTAGCGAGCTTAAGCCGACCGCCACCTGTTCTGTTTTCCGCAGGTTTAGGTTGTGGGAAGAACCTCATGTCACTTTCAGCGGCACGTTCGGCAATCCAGTCCCGGTCTGGTGTCTCCCCCTTTTCATAGGCTTCGGCGATAAATCGCGCAACCAGTGGTGCAGCAACGCTTGTTCCATTCATCCGCACCATACTGCCACTGCAAGTCCCGGCACTTATCACACCTCTTAACACAGGACTATCATCACTGCGCGCAGAGGCATCTGGCCCTGCTTGGGTCGAACTCCCATCCCCTTGATCGGGCCCCAGGCTACCTGCAGCAGAGTAATCAGAAAGATAACCGTTACTTCGTGTCAGCCCTCCAATCACAACCGGATCATCCCCACAAGCAAACCCGTTAAGTGTGCCTGCACGCCTGATAGGTGAGTCAGAATCTGGAGGGTCCACCGCCAATGGCGCGCCATACTGATCAAACTTGACGTAGTCAGCATTGTCAAAATAGGCCTGACGCCCAAATGGCGGATAGCCGGGTAACGTCTCATCACGCCTGATCCAGACTTCCACCCTTTGATCCGTACTGATATCGGCTTTCTCAATCTCAATTTTCCACCGACCAGACGGTGCAAGCGGTAGTTTAGGATCAAAGTTGGTCGTCGGATGAAGCTTTAATAAGATAACTCCCCGATCTGTGTTGTTTTTTGTACGGAAGGAATAGGAAAGTTCCCCAATTCGCTGGTTCTCACTGTTATGAAGAACTTGCCGGGAGCCGCGTTTGGCTTCAACAATCCCGCTCCACAAACCGTCAGGCAAGGCAACCCGTACCTTTACAAAGTCAGGAGGAGGGCTGCATGCGCTGTGAGGCATCCACATCTCCACAAAACTGCAAGTGTGGTCATCAGGCAGTACGTTCAGATCCAGTGTAACACGATCCTTGCCACAATCATCGTCGAAAGCCGCAACCGCATGACACTGAGCCAAGTTTGCATTACCTGCTGGCAAAACAAAACTGACTTCCTGACCATAGCGCCGCCTTGCTTCATTCAGCTTTTTGTCGATGAGATGGGAAATGGTACCCGTCCCATCATGTGGACCACCATGCTCGCCATAACTGAAGTTCACCACGAGTGGCGCGTATTCCTCCGGATTACTTTGCAAGCGAATACATCGGGACCGATGCAATATGTGAGAGAGCGCGTAACTAAGACTTGGTGCAAGACTCTGACCACTTGTATCTGCAGTCACACGAGGCGGTAGCTGCACTGCAAGTATGGGCCGCTTATCAGGCGCACAAGTCCCCATTTCATACCCGGCTGCAAGCCCCATCACATGTGTTCCGTGAGACCCTCGAAAAATAACCGAAGAATGCTTCATCCTTGCAAAACTGGTCATCCCCGCCTGATGATAAAAACTTGCCTCATCAAGCAGACCAGAATAAGTATTCTTTTTCAAGAGCTTGTTGATTTCAGGACGAAACAGCTCCTGACCGGAAGGGACCTCACTCCCCTCCTTCAGCCCCTTCAAATCCATAATCAGCATGCTCTCAACACGGCTTTTCGTGAGGGCTTGACGGAACAGGTTGTGCGCAAACGCAATACCGTCATCAATAACCCCCATAGTTACCGCATCATCAGGCACTTCGCAGATTACACCGCTCGATAATGGCTCTTTACTCCCTGAATTCAGCGCCTCTTTCGGTACCATTGTCCCAAGTCTGATTGCATGCACACCAAATGCATTATCAATGTTATTCAGGACCTCCAGAACCTCAGCACGTGCGAAGAGCGTTATGATATGCTCACCAACCGTGTTGCCCTCAGGTCCCTCAAAATAAAGGCTTGGCAATAAATAATTATCGTCTGAGTTCGCATTCAGACTATCATTAAACGCAGCGATACTGGTATCTTTCAGATACACAAGAGCTGACCACCAAACATCATTTTCACCGCCTGTACCTACTGCTTTTTCGGAGTAACTCAGCCGAAATTCGGTCACCAGATCGATGGATTGAGAGGGAGTGCCCTCCCGCCAATGAAATTGCATCCTCTGTCCTCTACCTAGACACAACTGGTCGGAAAACCCCGGTTCATCGATCCAGCTTCGGGCAGTCCACCCACTCAGCCACGGCTTTCTTCCAAAGCCATCGCAGAGCGGGCGCATCTGAAAAATCGGTAGACAGCTCTTTAGTCTGCACTTTCATCCAAGGCCCGTCTTTTGATTTAGGTGAGCGAGCGGGCTGCGTATCTGTTTTCGGGTCGTAAAGCTCATGCCACTGGAAATCTGCAAAGGAATTGTACTTCGTACCAAAGAAGGAGGCGTAGGTGCCTTCATACGTGGTTGTTTGATGAGTTTTGAAAGTACATCTGTCTGCCAGATAATTAGCAAGTGTAAGACCAAGAATTGCACCGGCAACGCTATCGACAGGGAAATGAACCCCCGCAACCGTACGGTTGATAGCCACCCGCGCCGCCTGCCGCATGATCATATCGCCCCAGACACTCCTGTCATCATGCACTTCACCATACTGTGGCTCTTGTGAAGCGCGCAGGACTTTCCAGAGTATCCGCGCCAGCAAGAAGGCCTCGGTCGCATGACCGCTTGGCAGCGTCCCATGGGTTGGCGTCGGGATCATGGGCTGAACCTGCGGTGAAAAGATGATTGGCCGCTTACATGACAGCATGTATTTCACACGCATCTCAACAAAATTGGCAAACCGTTGCGCAGTCGCAAGCAGTTCAAGTGTATGCGGCGTTCTTGCTCCATCCAGAAACGCTATTGTGGACAGGAATGGTGTTGGGGAACTGAGCTGGGATAAAATTTCTGGTCCACGGTCCTGACGCAAGTCCGCATAGGAAAACAGAAAATTTAACTGATCAGCAAACTGCTCAATCGTGGGCGCAGTCATCTCAACAAGAGGACGATATGTGGCCTTGGGACGTTTCCCCTCATCTAACTCAGTCTCCAGACGCCAGACCTGAGCAACCCTCTGATCTTCCTCATCAATTGAAAAGCCAATGCGAGAACTTAACTCAGACGCGAAAATACTCGCTCTGACATCAAGGGAAAGCTGAGAAAGATCTCCCGGAAAAACCGGAGCATCTGGTAAAAAGTCATGATTGGCTGGAAGTGGCGCACCAACGATGCCATCCCGATTAGTAATCAGTGCTTCTGTTGCCAAAGGACTGTTTTGTCCTGCAAAACCTCCAAAGCCGCCGAAACCACCAAAGCCCCCAAATCCACCGAAGCCGCCAAAACCTCCGAAACCACCGAAGCCTCCAAATCCGCCTTCAGGTGACGCTGCCATATTGTTTTTCATAAAATTCCTCGATAAATGTGTTGTCTAATTAATTTGGTATTCCAATATCTTTCAGCGTTTCAGCAAATTCCCGCCCTATGGCATATTCATTGCTCGGTGAACTCTTCAACCAATCGCGAATACGAAGGTTAGGTTGCAGCTTCATGAGCTTACGACCAGTGTTCCTTGCATTTTCAACCTGGTTGAGCCGCATCTGAGCAACAGCCTTGACGCGAAGCGTCGATGTATGTGTGCTGTTACCCTGAAGCGACATATTGGAAAGCTTAAGAGCTCTTTCATAGTCTCCTGCCGCAATGCATGCAGAAGCAGAAAGAGAAAGGAAAAAGAACCTGTGTGGGTCAAGTGGTGTCAAATGAAGCGAGCGCTCTGTATCCCTCATAGCCCGTGCACCCTCCCCCCGGAAAGCAAACAGTGTTCCCCGCAGTAAACGCCCGACTGCATCGTTGGGACTGATGTTCAGTGCACCGTCATATCGCATCTCCGCTTCATCCAGCTGGCGTAAAAGATTGGTCAGAACGAAACCTTCTGAAACCAGCGCCAGAACGTTTTCAGGATCAAGATCGAGCGCCCTGTTTGTACAGTTCAAAGCAGCAGCGGCTTCTCTGCCCGGAAGCTGTGACCAGCCTTGCTGAACGCGAAGAACATGCCATCTTGCCATCCATGCCAGAGGCACAGGATGATTGGGCATACGCTGGATTAAGTGCTCCAGAAGCTCCCTTGCCTTTTCAAAATCAGACGGCGAGAGCCGGTGCATAAAAGAAACCGCACTCATCAGTAAAGTATAGCTGGCAAGGGAAGTAACAGGGTTTGATCGGGCACGGAAAACCTCACGATTTAAAATCGCACGCTTTACGCTGGAAACAACCCATTCGCTGATCTCTGTCGTCTCAAATGCACCTGTTTGTCGATGTTCCGTCTGATCCGCCCATAAGATACGTCCTGATTTAACCTCAGCTAACTCAACATCAACCAGAATATAGCCTGCCCTCTCCGAACACCTTCCGGAAACGACAAAGTCAGCCTGTAAGACACTCCCGATTTCTTCAAGAGTAGCCCCTCGGTTTCGAAATCTGGTAGTCGACAATCGCGAAATAATATTCAGATCATTGGAACGCGATAACAATGATACAATATCATCGACGAAAATTTCACCCAGAGCCGTGCTCGTATGGTCAGCGGAACGAGATTCAAACGGGATAACAGCAATGGTTGGCAATAAATCCTCTGGATTTAATAGTGGCAGCAGCTGCGCCTGATCCGCTTTGAGACCTACTTTGAAACAACGTATTTTTTTGCCAAACTCAGAAAAAAAGTGATCACCAATATCTGTCAGGTCATAATCAAGCTGCCCGGAAACACAACCGCTAACCCGGTCTGACAGGACTGTGGCATTTCCCTCTCCTAAGTCAGCAAGAGCTTTTGCAAGGCTCCCACCATTTCCGTAAGCCTTACCAAGAGCAACACCGCAACAGATCATCAGCTGAACACTGTCCGACGACGTAGATTGTGTTTCAGAGTGCCAGTTTCCTATAATCAAAGCACAGTCAACCGCCGCAGAAGCAGCGTTAAACTCCAGAACAAAACTATCTGCATCTTCTCTAGCAATCCGTCCTGAAGACATAGTGCGCACAGTACACTCAAGAAAGCTCTTGAACTCTGCTTTCAGACCTGCATCTACGTTTCTTGTGTGGGGCCCTTGCCTGTCAACTTGCGATAATGAAATATAGACGGAAGCAATTTCATCCCGGATATCCCCAGAGACATCAAGGTCAACCCGTGGCTCTACAGGCGTAGGGGATTGATCTGGCTCCTCACTAAAAGCAACCAGGCGGTATCCCTTCTTTGGGACGGTTCGCAAAACTGTCCGGTCAACATCCTGAATTGCGCGGCGGATCTCTGAGATGCATTGAACAATACTATCATCCGTAACACTCAGCCCCTGCCATACCGCATTGATCAGTTGCTCTTTGGAAACCACTTCCCCGACACAGTCAACCAGATGTTTAAAAACCTGGGCTGTCTGAGGTCGAAGAGTGATCTGTTGGCCGTTCAGGTCTTGCAGATATTCATGCTCAAGGCTGTAAGAGCATTTCCCCAATCTCAGCAGAGAATGCGCCCTTCCTTCTTTGACCATGTTTTCTTCCAGAATTAGATTCTATCCTCAATATTACTCTGTGCCAGATCGAAAATCGTGTTAGCACACATTAATATTTCTAAATTTAATTAAAATCTTCACTCAGAGCTTTCGCTACAAATATAAGATGTTCTGTATTGATAGTACGATTCGAGTATCAGCACCACATTACGCAGCATTACATTAGGTAAGGTCAGGTGCAAAACATATAAAATAAACGACAATTTACCCACTTAAACAGAATATCTCAGGCATTGACTTCGACATAAGTCGAGGGTGAAAAGAACCGCTGAAACCAGTTAAATATAAAACCTACATACACATTAAAACTATTTAACATCAACTCCTTACATAAATATACATCTAAAGAGCCAGATAGCAACTGGAACCCAAGTTCTTTACCTCCTTCAGAAAATGCATGTATAATTTTCATCTATTTAGTAGTTTTATGTGGGAAACCACATTTATCAACACAAAGACCCCGATGTATTTTCACCGGGGTCTTCACTGCATGAGAAAGTATTCTGGCTCAGGTTAACGCAACGTCTCTCCATTCAAACAAGTTATCTTCCCTTGCAGCCATTAGATCAGCAATAAAGACTTGCTTGAACTCCTGAAATGCACGCTGTTCTTCCTCAGTCCCTTTTCGAGGTTGATACTTCATCACCATCGCACGGAACCTGTCGTTGAAGAACTCATTGCGTGGCCAAAGGCCAATACGCTTGCCATCATACTCAAACTCAAAGTAGAATCGTCCGATCAAAGAAAGCGGCGCCTCTGCAGGAAGCCCTTCTGTTACGATCGAAACATTCCCCGCATTACGCGTAAAACCACGTCTATCAACACTCCCGTGAGAGCGATAACCGCAATTCCAACAAAAACACGATCTGTTCTTGCAAGCTCTTCGCTGTCAATGGTCAGATATCCAAGCCCGGTTGAGGCAGCTATCAGCTCAGCCCCAACGAGCGCACGCCACGCATACCCAAACCCGAGACGCAGCCCGGTCGGATTCCTAGACATAGCAGAAGGGATCGTTATGAAACGCAGGCGTTCAAGCCGGGACAACCGTATGATTTGTCTCATTTGCAGCAGTTTAGGATCAACAGAATGCAATGCGGTCAGCGTACTCAGGAAGCAGAGATCGCAAAACCACTGAGCACCTGCAATAATAAAACAAGCAAATGCTCCTGCAAATCCCCTTTAGCAAACAGATCAAAACCAGCCACCCATATTTTTGAAGGAGCGGGAAGTAAAAACGCATTGAAACAACCGTACAAACTGCCAACTTCCCAAAATACTAAGAGGAACACAGGCAGGCTCAGTGTTAAAACAACACGAGAAAGAACGCTCTTTACAATTTTGAGGCGATGCATTTGCAAGAATCCGACGAACCTGAGGAACAACTTTACAAAGCTGAATAATTCACTCAAGTTACCATTAGACACATCTGCAATTAAGACCTATTCGCAGAATGTCGGATACATTAGCGTCACATCATGCAAACTTTTGGATAACTAGATAAGGCGTAGTCAAGAGATCAAAAAACGATGCTCTCTTAAAAGCCGGAGATATCTGCACTTTAGTGGCTGAGGACTGAACATACCAAGGTCTCAGGCACTGGAAGCGTTATACATTACGTCAATTCACTCGAAGTTCTGAGCTCAGAAGCAATCTTTCATTGTTAACTCAAATCCTGAAAGGGCTCCACTTACACTCATCACTGCATACTTGGCATAAAAACTGGCAAGAGGACTATATCAGGTACAAGCCGAAATCTTTTAATTTACTAATAACATGCACAAAACCTCCTGCGACAACTTGCATAAAACGCACGTGCATGTCTGAAAGCCACTCAGTAGCGGATAAACACACGAGCATTCGCACCGTGGTCCACCACATCTGAGGAAAACAGACCGTTATAGTTCAGATTAAACTGAACATTGGCTGCCAGCTGAGTTTCCAGACCAGCCTCAATCAATGCCACATTGCGTGCAATTGGGATGCTCGTGACAGTAAACGGGTTACCACTGTCAACAAACTGCTGAGTAAAGTCCAGTGTATTGGCGGTGGTGTATTGCCATGCCGCTAACCCAACGAAACTCGTATCCGTCTTAAAGTAACCGGACAAATCAAATTCCCCGCGAGTACCAAGCGTAAAGACGGTCAGTTCATTGGACTGACTATCCGCCCGCAGCGCTGCAACTCCGCCAGACTCCACAAAACCCGGACCGGAAAGATAGTTATAGGAAACCCCGGCAAACGGTTCCAGATTGCCATAGTCACTTGCAACCTTGTACCCCAGCTCACCGAACAACTGTAATGAACCTGCGTCCTGGTCTGTGGTAAGAACCTCTGGCACCGTGAGTTCAACATCACGATCTGTCACAATGTCATACCACGTCCCCGCAACGCCACTCCGTAACTGTATCCCCATAAACGGATTGATACTCGAGTAAACTCCGACCGAGTAGCTGTCACTGTCTGAAGACGCTGCAATAGACGGAACATTTATTGACGTGCGCCCAAAGCCAGCAAAGACACCCGCACGTGCTGTATCGTAGACAGATGCATCAACACCAAGCAACATCCCCCCAATATTTCTGTCGGTGCTGCGAGCATTTCCATCCGAGAAGAAATGACCCCAGTTCCCATAGGCTTGCCCCCACATCTCATAATTGCCGACCACACGAGTGGCGAAGTCATCGTCATCCACCTCCCGGGCAATCACGCCGGACGACATATACAACCGGTCATTGATGGTCTGCCGGATAATGCGGCTATCTGATAAAAGAATTGCGCGAGTGGACGCATTAATCGCTCCGGCGAGCGGGTCAAGCAAAGCAGAGACCTGCGCACTGGTCAGCGGTGCTAAATGAGAGAACAAGTCACCGGTTTCATTCGTAGAATCGAGAGCCGTTGTGACAGCATGTTCGTTGCGTGTATGAGCCAGACTGTTGAAGTTATTACTACTGCGAATGAACTGAATTGCCACATCCTCTGGATTGCCGGGCACTCCGTAAAGTACATTGACATCCAGCATGAACATATTGTGTTCAACATCAGCAAACGTACCCGATGTAGATGGACTATCAATGATGATAAACTCATCCCCAATGCGGATTGGCTCTGGTCCTGTAACAGGTACAAGCGCAAGAGTAAGCCCTGACAGATCTGCAGAGCCCCCCGCAGCAATAATAATCTGATCTGAGTTTTTCGTCCCCGTCTCGCTGTCGTAACCAACTTCCATCTCCAGACGGCCAGTACCACCGAGGGATCCAACAGTGATATCACCAAACGACGCACCTGGGCTAACCCGCCCACCATTTAACGTGACCGCCCCGTCTACCTCACCAAAACCACCGAGTATCCCATCTGAATTGACTTGCACATCACCTACAAGAGAAGCGTTATCAGTCGCAGATGTTCCGATCTGCAATGTACCGCCATTGATAATGATGTCCTGAAAGGTTTTAGCTCCATCTGAAAATATAAGCTGGCCTGTCCCGGTTTTGGTAAATTCCGTAGTCCCGGCGGGAGTAGCCCCACCAGTCCAGATAAGAGCAGCGTTCGTGTTGGATACACTTATCGTGTTAGACGTGTTATCAGTAAACTGAAGCACACCTGTGCTGACGCTCTCAGTACCGCTGCCCTGATAAAGCAGCTCGCCTCCTCCAAGCAGAACAGAGCCGCTTCCAATCTCAGTTGTTGAGAAGCCCTGAACACCAACACTGCCGCTATTAATGACAATATCAGCACTGTACCCGGAGTTATCGCCAAGCAGATTAATCTCACCCGCACGGCTAACGCATGAAACCGGATTTAGGATTCACAACATTAATCCAATAGGTTAGACGATCTCTCTTAAAACGGGG
>CANMBS010000039.1 GCA_947496145.1 uncultured Pseudovibrio sp. | reverse complement strand
CATTGTGCGCCGGTTCTGGCAATCCAGAATATCCCATCAAGAACACGGCGGTGATCCTTAGGTTTGCGGCCACCCCGTTCCCGTATTGCACGAACAAACTACCTTGAATCACAAATTTACGGATTTGTGAAACCTGTTTGTAAACAAGAGCTAGGCTTTAAAGCGCAAAGCAAAGAAAACAAACTGTTGCTGTAAAATGGAGGTGCCAAAGCAGCTTCTCTCGTCGCATCACATGACAAGGGAAGCAAAATCTTAAATTTTAGGCCGGAGAGTGATTTATGCGAATTTTCGGCGAGCATCTGCTGCGAGACCCAGACCAACCGCGCCAAAAACGTCACCCTCTACGATTGAAGCACCCGGCATGAGAGAGTTGAAATGAGAGCGTAACATTGGAATACGGGTCGTTCCGCCAGTCAGAAATAAGCTTGTGATTTGTTCGCCTTTCACTCCAGCCTTGTTTAAGGCCTCATGAATTGTTGCTTCAATCTTTTGCACCGATCCTGCTATCGCCGCGTGAAAGTCTGCATTTGTCGCATTAATGAGAATATCCTCATCCTCGAGCTCAATTTTTAGTTCTGCCGTATCGGTTGAAGATAAGTCTATTTTGGACTGTTCAACACGGGTGGCAAGCATGTGCCCGTGTTTGGCCCGGACGACCTCGCGCAGGCGCTCTACCAAATGGGGATGTGCAGCCTCACGCCGTACCTCACCTAACTCCCTCAATGTATTGGGTGTATAAAGCTGATTAATGAACTGCCAGGTTGCCAGATCAAAGTAATACTTCGAGGGCAATGCCCGTTTGCCGTCCTTTGTCAGGGTTTTATATCCGAACTGAGGCATGATCTGAGAAAGCGAAAGCAAGCGGTCAAAATCTGTACCGCCGATGTGGATGCCGGTATTGGCAAGGATATCATCTGCCCGATCAACGGCATTTTTACGCTCTGGTGAGACTTTGATGACTGAAAAATCTGCTGTGCCTCCGCCAATATCCAGCACGAGGATCAGCTCTTCCCGGTGCACTGACTGCTCATAGGCAAGAGCAGCTGCAATAGGCTCATACTGAAATGCAATATGCTCAAAGCCTTCCTGTTTTGCGATACCCTCCAGCGTGTTCTGGGCAGCGCGGTCAGCAACCTCATCCCCATCAATAAAGTGTACAGGACGCCCTAAAACAACCTTGGAAACGTTTTCTTGCATGTGCGTATCAAGTTTCCGTTTCAGGTGACGCAAATACAGGGCAATGATGTCCCTGAAGGCCATGCGCCCACCCATGACGGCGGTTTTCTCCTGAATGAGAGATGTACCCAGCACGCTTTTCAGTGCCTGCATAAGGCGGCCCTCGTCGCCCCTGATGTATTCTTCCTTCGCTTGTCTGCCGTAAACAATCTGCTCGTCTTCGAAGTTGAAAAAAATGGCAGAAGGCATTTCCCGATGACCTTCTTCTAACATAATCAACTCAGGCTGTTGCTCCGCGAAGACTCCCACTGTGGAGTTTGAGGTGCCAAAATCGATACCTGCAAAAGTGCTGTTCATGTTTGGACCTCTAATCGCGTTCGGAGTAGGCAAAGCAGCGCAGCTACAGGAAGAATAGCCGCCTTGTCTCAGTTTCAACTTTGGGATGTTCCCACCAGATTTTGGAGGGGCGAGCTTGATACACGCTCCAATGTTGGATTGCCAGTTAATTTTGAGGGGATTTGGATATCTTTGTGGGCAAGGGGGAATAACAATGTGAAAACAAAATATTACCGGAAGACCCGAGAATAGCATGGGTATGTTTTAAGAATTGCGACAATACGAAGTTTGCCACTAGGTTCATGCTCCGTTTCCCGCGAAATTCCGGAGGTACCATGACTTTGCAAAAAACAGCCTTAGTAACTGGTGTCACCGGGCAGGATGGAGCTTATCTAAGCCGATTACTGCTTGAAAAAGGTTATGTGGTGCACGGTATCAAGCGTCGGTCCTCCAGCTTCAACAGTGGTCGCATTGAGGATATTTATCAGGACCCACACGAGGGGGATCCCAGATTTATTCTGCATTATGGTGATTTGACTGATGCAACCAATCTTATTCGTATTATGCAGGAGGTGCAGCCTGACGAACTCTATAACCTTGGGGCGCAATCTCATGTGAAAGTAAGCTTTGAAACGCCTGAATACACTGCAAACAGCGATGCACTTGGTACGCTTAGGTTGCTGGAAGCCATTCGTATTTTGGGGTTGGAAAAAAAGACAAGGTTTTATCAGGCCTCCACATCAGAACTTTACGGGCTGGTTCAGCAAATACCTCAAAAAGAGAATACGCCTTTCTATCCGCGCTCACCTTATGCTGCGGCAAAGCTTTATGCCTATTGGATTACCGTAAACTACCGCGAAGCTTATGGAATTCATGCTTCAAACGGAATCTTGTTCAACCATGAAAGCCCAATGCGCGGAGAGACGTTTGTTACTCGTAAGATTACACGGGCAGCGGCAGCGATTAGCCTGGGGAGCCAGGAACGGCTCTATCTGGGCAATTTAGACGCGATGAGAGACTGGGGGCATGCGCGTGATTATGTTGAGGGGATGTGGGCGATGCTACAGCAGGAGGAGCCCGATGATTATGTTCTGGCGACCGGTGTTGCCACATCTGTGAGGCGCTTTGCTGAGCTTGCGTTTGCTCTTTGTAACATCCAGTTGGAATGGAAGGGCAGGGGGCTTGAAGAGAAGGGCATCTGCGCAAACACAGGCCGGACTCTCATAGAAGTAGACGCGCGGTATTTTAGAGCTTCTGAAGTGAATGAGTTGCTGGGTGATGCCAGCAAAGCCCTGCAAAATCTTGGCTGGACTCCGCTCACGTCACTTGAACGTCTTGTTGAAGAGATGGTCGAGGCAGATCTGTTAGAGGTCAGGAAGCAAAGGACGCGCGAATATGCCTGAGGCAGGACGGGTTAGTTTCGACCTTTCAGGAAAGACTATCTTCGTGGCTGGACATACCGGAATGGTAGGTAGCGCACTCTTGCGGCGTTTAGAGCAAGAGAACTGCGATATCTTGACGGTTAGCAGAGATTGCGTTGACCTCACTCAGCAAACGCAAACTCATACCTTTTTAGAGCACGCTAAGCCGGATGTCGTGGTTGTCGCTGCGGCAAAAGTAGGGGGGATTTGGGCGAATAATCAATACCCGGCGGACTTTCTTTACGACAACCTTGCAATTGAAACCAACCTCATACGAAGCGCTTATGCCACGGGCGTTAAAAAACTCCTGTTTTTGGGGTCATCTTGCATTTACCCCAAACACGCTGCGCAGCCTATTGAAGAAGAAGCCTTGTTGTCTGGCCCACTTGAACCGACCAATGAGTGGTATGCCCTTGCAAAAATTGCCGGAGTTAAACTTTGTCAGGCTTTCCGACGACAACACGGATGTGATTTTATCTCGGCAATGCCCACTAATCTTTATGGTCCGGGAGACAATTTTGACCTGAATAGCAGCCATGTGTTACCGGCGCTGTTGCGTAAGGTGCATGAGGCGAAGGAGAGGGGTGCGTCAAATTTTGAAATCTGGGGGACCGGCTCACCTCGCAGGGAATTCCTGCATTGTGACGACTGTGCAGATGCCTTGGTACACTTGCTGAAAAATTATTCTGAAGAAGGCCATATCAATGTTGGTTGTGGATCGGACATATCGATTTTGGAGCTGGCTCAAATGATTTCAAAGGAACTGGGCTATCGTGGTGGCATCTTGCTTGACAACGCAAAGCCTGATGGAACACCGCGAAAATTAATGAGTTCCAGCCGCTTGCAGGAGTTAGGATGGACACCATCGATTTCATTGGAGGTTGGAATTCAGCTGACCTATCAATGGTATCTGGAGAAGGTTGCGCTAAAAGAGATTTTGTAAGAGAGCTGAGAAAACACTGGGACACTCATATATGTCGCAGTGAATTTCACAAAAGTTTCAGTCATGTTATCTCACTGAAACTGTGCGTTAAGTGGAGGTTCGGTTCCCGACCCATGAACGCAAAGTCAGAAGGATAAAAACATGATTGAACGCATGCATACCAAACAGCGCATGAGCAAAATCGTCAAGCATAATGGTACCGTTTACCTTTGTGGTCAGGTTGGTAATCGTGGTGAGAGCATTAAGGAACAGACCGCAGAATGTTTGCGTCGTGTTGACGAACTTCTCGTTGAAGCAGGTTCTAGCCGCGAAAAGATTTTGCAGGCGATTGTCTGGCTCTCTGACATGCGTGATTTTGCCGAAATGAATGAAGTTTGGGACGCCTGGGTTCCTGTAGGACATGCCCCGGCACGTGCCTGTGGCGAAGCACGACTTGCCTCACAAGAGCTGCTCGTCGAAGTAATCATCACTGCGGCTTGCGATTAAATGTTTAGTCCCGGAAAGTTCTGGATGAGATTAGGTGCAAAGCGTTGGGGTTCGTTTTGCCAGCATTTTACGATGTACTCGAAGAGCGTCACGCCTTTGAGAGCCTTGAGACGCTTACCATAGTTACAGGTGGCCACGAAGTCCGCAAGCTGTCATAGCTCGCATAATGATAGCGCCTAGCGGTGGCCTCCTTGAGGGGGCTGTTCATGCGCTCCCCTGCCCGTTTATCCAAGGGGACAGGTTTCGTCAACAGGTGGTCAATATCGGCTCTCGTACAGGCGAGCTCAAAAGCGTGGGCCCTGAAAATCTCGCCGTGCGCCATAGCCTCTTTAATGAGAGGCGTGGCCGATGCCTTGTTGCCTAGCGTCGTGAACTGCGTCCCATTGTCAGTCAGAACAGTGTGGCCCCTGTAAGGGACCGCGTCAACCAGACGCTATGCAAACTCCATGGCAATGTGCCGGGTCGCACGTTCGTGGAGTTCCACAAAGGCAAATTCTGAAACCCGGTCGATAGCCTCAAACATGTGCAGCTTGCCTTCCGCAATTCTTACCTTAGCAATGTCAATATGAAAGTAGCCAATGGGATAAGACTTGAAGTGTTTCTTTGGCTTATCGCCAGTGGGACCTGGTAGGCGGGAGATCCCGTTCGCACTGATGCGGTTGTGTCATTTCATGACTGTCTTGGGGGTGAGATCATATTGATCGGCCAGTTCCGTAATGGTCGCTGTAGAGCGCTGGATGGCGGCTCTGACAATGTGAGTGGTCTTGGCGTTGCCATGTAATACTTGTCCCATTGGGTCTCCCGAAATAATGCAAGAGAGTGTAAGTTCATTCCAGCATTTTTGGGGATTAAACAACGCGCAGGAAAGTCGTGAAGCGGCCCAGAACAAGGCCTGACATAGTTATTGCAGATTTGTAGTCATGAAAATGACGAAAGCGGCGAACTTTATTGAAGTCGATATCGGTGAGATGCTGTGTTTTTATGTTTTTCCTGATAGCCACTTGCGCGAGATCAGGACGAGCAACCCGTTGGAGCGCATTATGAAGGAAATCTGATGATGAACCCGGGGTGTGAAGGCTTTCCCGATGGCCAGTCCTGCCTCAATGTGGAAGCAGCCAGATTGAGGACATCACCGGATCAACATGGCAACCAAACGATGCATGAACATGAAACCGCTCTTTGAGCGCAAAGATCGTCAGACCGGAGCCTGAAATCAAAAGTTTGAAAGATATTTGACGCTATTGAGGCAATATTTCCCTCTAATGGAACAATTGAAATCTACGGGATCTGCCTTCTATTAGGATTTACATTCTTTTTCGACTCGTAGAGTGGGTTTGCTTACTAATACAGCGATTAATTTTGTGCTACGACCCAATATTAATCAGTTAAGCCGTTGCTTTTATTGCTGTTTTTGCGGCTTTCTTGCCGCTTAGATGTGCGCCGTGGACTGTGCCGTGGTATTGGAAGTCGGTGTGCTCTCCTGCGAAGGTCAGGCAGTGGCCTATGGGTTCTGACAAGGTATTGAAATCATTTGGTTTACTGCCGACTTTTGCATAGGAAAAAGCGCCTTTTGTGAAGGGATCCTGCGACCAGCGGGTTGCAATGTAGTGCCGGGGATAAGGCACATCAGAGCCGAACATAGTGCTGACTGCTTTCATTGCATCTTCAAGCATATAGGCGTGATCCATACCTTCTATCATGCGGGAGTAGTTTCCAAAGCTGAGCGCCGTCAGAACATTCGCGGAATTGAACGGTTTATGATTGAGGAAATAGTTCCAGCGGCCTTGTTGTTGTGTCATCAGTCCAAAATACTGTGTCTTTTCAGGCCAGTGGAGCTCATCAAATTTCATCGCGACCTTTGTCAGGTCACCCATGCCAATGCGTTGAATTGCGTTGCTATGTTTTTCTGGCAAAGGTGGAATGAACTTAATGTCGCCAGCTTTTAAAACTCCCAGCGGGACTGTAACTATGGCAAAGTCTGCTTCAAAAACCTCTCTGTCAGTCTCGATGAAGACGCCCATGCGATTGTGATAAGCAATCCGTCTCACTGGCTTTCGAGTGAGAATAGGAAGCCCGCGGGTTAGCGGTTCAAGCAGACGATCATATCCATCCACCAGAATAACATCTTCACCCTGAAAGGCGTCGTCCTCATTGAAATACATGGCGGAGAGTTCTTCCACCGGGCTTCCTGTATCAAACTCAGTATATGCAGATGTCATCCATCGGAACACAGGGTCGCGTGTCAGCTTGGGGGCCAGATGCTCCATCGCTTCAGAAAGTGGCATGTCCTTTGTCATGCCAGAGCCTATAAACTCCAGTATGTCCTCATGTTCCTCCCCCATCTGCGTAATCATCTGACTGGAGACCTGTTTTCCCTGTTCGTCGAAGACGGTGAAACTTGAGTCCTTTGTGACAAAGGTTTCTTGATTGGTTTGCTCTGCCAGTTCCATGATGGGATTATCGTCCGGCCCATGAATCCAGCCAGCTCCTTCTTCAACAGGGATACCGAGAGCCCGGTTGGTACGGATTCGCCCCCCGATCTTGTTGCTGGCCTCCAACACAAGCACTTTGTAACCATTATCCATGAGATCCCGGGCAGCTGTTAACCCAGCAATGCCAGCGCCAATGATAATGACGCTTTTGCCCTTAGCAGATGCACTGGGTCTGTTGAGGTTCAGCTCAAACAGGCTGGCCAGCAATACAGAAGCCCCGGAAGTCTTAAGGAAATTTCTGCGATTTATCGCTGGCCAATAAGGGTCAAGGACCATAAGGAATACTCTGGCTTGAAATAGAAGAGGGTGCAACCTTGGGCTGTTTCATCTTCATCTACAAGCGGAACTCCGGCACAGCGCTAACAATGCCACAATGTCCTTTTGGAAATTTATCAGCTGTTAGTTATAGCCTGTTAAGGCGCAGCACTGATCCCAGAGTAACGCATTGTTTTTGATCTTCAAAACCCAGGAAAGTGGAATGCCCTTAACAGGGCTTAAGCCATGAAGCGCCCCAAGCACAGAACCAATTATGATTGATCTGCCAGCGCTGTCACCTCCTGCCATAATATTGGTTTCGATGGCTTCACGATAGGACCGGCTGTGTTTCAAGATATGGAAACTCAGGGGCACACCCATTTCAAGATGGCAGGCACGGGCAGTACTCTCACCATATATGACAGAGTTGGTTTCGCTTGTGGTAAGCGCTGCCTTTAATTTTTCTTGTATATCCGGGTGGGCGCTATCTGTGACTGCCGCTAAGGCGTCGCCTAAGTCTTCTTCATTAACAATGCGGTCCAGAAGGTCGGCGAAAACGAAACCATAGGCAACGGCTTCATCATTATCATTAGTTACACGAATGACAGCCTCAATCTGGTCTTGCATAAGGTCGCTCTGATCGTAAGCAAACAGAACGGGCGCAATTCTGGAAAGGGCTGGCAGCTGATCATCATCAACACCTGACGGGGAAAGCTTTTCCTTGGCAATGTTTTCCAATGTCCCCCGAGTGGGCCGATCAATGTACCCGCTGTAAGTTCCCCCTGCTCCAAAGTGAGCTGAAAAGGTGTTTTGAAATCTCTCAAGGTTCAGTCGATTATCATGAGCCAGCAGATCTTTGAGTATCAGGTGAAGGTTTTCGCCATACTGGGTAAACTCACCGTTCTGGCGGTTACCATGAGCGAAGTAAGCTGATACTCCTTCAAAATATGAGGCGTTAAGTGGAATAAATGCAGCGCTGTCATGGTGCGTTTGTGTAACGTGTTGAATACGCTCCACATCATAAAGCCAGTGCAATCCTAGTGAGGCGGCGTCTGCTACAAATGCACCGAGCAGGCTATGGGCTTTGGACGCTTGAGCGTTCATTATGTCTCCACTTTAAAACTTTGAGTTATTCGTCTATTGCAACCATAGGGAAGTCTCAGGTTAGGGAAAAGCCCATAATACGGCACTGTTGGCAGCTTTGTAGAAATCTGTCATCAAAACTTTAGTGATGCAGAGGCGTTACCTTGCACACTATCGGGCGTGTTGGCTCCAAAAACAGCACACCTTCTGGCTCAATCTTTTCTGCGTTTAAGATTTCCATATCAAATTTGCTGATCACACGAGCGAGAATGAGTGTGCCTTGCAAAATGGCGGAGCTTGCCCCGGTGCACATGCGTAAACCACGCCCGAATGGGACGAAGCTTTTCATAATGATGTGTTGATCCTTGCGCATATAACGCTCCGGGTCGAACCTGTCCGGGTTGAACCAGTATTGCTCATGGCGATGTACGATCCACGGAGAAACGGTGATTTGCGCACCCTCGGGCAAGTCTAGTCTTCCAAGCCGGATCGGGCGGCTGGCTCTGCGGGTCAGGTGTGGAATTGGCGGGTACAGCCGTAAACTTTCGCGGAACACATTGCGCGTATATCTGAGGCGGGAAAGTTGCTCAAACTGAATATCATCATAGCCTCCAACCTTAGAGACCTCTTCGCGAATTTTCTGTTTGGCTTCAGGGCATTGAGAGAGAACGAAAAAAGCCCACATCAGCACGGCTGCGGCGAGCTCCTGACTGTTAAGGATTGTGGTGACATGGTCCACCAGTTGCTTACGAGTAAAGGGGACGTTGGTTTGTGGTGAGCGGGCGACGAGAAACTTATGCAGGAAACTATGATGAGAGAAACTGTTGCTCTGGATGTTACCATCAATAAGCATACTCACCAGATAGCGAAGTTGTTGTGCTGAGTACATTGCTGTTTCCGGAAGCTTGGGCAGCTGCCAGGCAACACCCAACTCCGCTGTCTCACGAATTAATTGAGAGATACGCAGCTCATAATCTCGCGCATGTGCATTGATCTCCCTAAAAACGTCACTTGGAAGTTCTTGAGAGAACAGCATACGGTAAGCGATATCCGCGTTCAGCCGCCTTAATAGCAAGGAGAGATCAATAACACGGTTTTCATTCTGGATTTCCTGGCAATATTCTCCAAATCGATTGATGGAGTTTTGAATGTGATCAAAATTCACCTGTTGTGTTCGCATAGTGCCTATCGGGCGGATCATGTCGCGCTGATCAACACAGCGATTGTTGCTCGTAACAATCGGATGGTCTCCAAGCAGCGGACGAAGCAACTCGATCATGCCTTCGGCTTTGACGAAGATGTCGGGCTTCTCTTCAAAAATTACAGAGATCAGGTCTGGATCGTTAATGAGAAAGTTGGTGCGTTCTGGAGTTGAGATGTCAACGACATCTGCTTTGTAAAGTTCTTCAGGCAAATGTTTCAGCAGGTTGGATTCTACGCCATCAAAATTACCTGCGCCGTCCGTGTATGGAAGCGGAGCGGGCGGACGATATAAGCTACTGTTTGTATTCATTTAGCCTGA
Organism: uncultured Pseudovibrio sp.; assembly: GCA_947496145.1. Classification (GTDB taxonomy): domain Bacteria; phylum Pseudomonadota; class Alphaproteobacteria; order Rhizobiales; family Stappiaceae; genus Pseudovibrio. The sequence goes on along the minus strand of CANMBS010000039.1, from coordinate 38,819 downwards.
TCCGATTGTGTTATACCGGTTCCGAGCGAGTGGCAGTCAGTTGTGCCGGTGGCGGAGTTTAAGCGTTGGCGCTTTAATAATTCGCTGAAATAAACACGGGATCATATTGAAAATACAATGCAATTTCTGGTGGTTTTCTCTGGCATGGAAACCAGCGCTTTTACACGACCGATAGACCGGGCGGCACGTTGAATTTTTGATTTGGCAGTTTATATCTTGATGCCAAACTAATTATTGCAGAAAACCAGTATGAGTGTTTCTCAAAGAACCCACGGGTTGCTGCTGCGCGTGGGCGTTTCGACTTTCTATGAGCTGCTTGATGTCATTTACACTGTTAGTCCTGAATCTAGGCTTTGTGAGCAATTTCTTAGTACTGTGGCTGCGCTCTCTCTCAGTCGCTTTTGTTGTAGCGCTGGTGATTAGCGCACTCGTTTTCCCGCTTGTCACGGCAATTTTATCCAGACTTGTAACTGTGCGATCAGATCCGGTAAATCTTGGTGAAGCTATTCGAACTGAATAGGAATTTCCCATTTTTTACATAGAGTTTTGGTCCTCAGTGACGTATAAATTTAACTTATCAGTAGTTTTACGTTTGTCTGGGTGGGTTTCTGCGTATACGCGGCTAAGTAACGCTGAACGGCGTTCTCTCACTATTTTGCATTCATCTCCCGACCTGTACTTCAGAGTTTACCAGACCCTGTGAAGTTGGGCTGCGCGTAAGGACCAAAGATGGCCCAGTTCCTGAGCAAACGAAACATAGGTATCGCACTGGCGATTCTGGCGACCCTGATATTTGCCGTGCAGGATGCGATGACTAAGATGATTATCGAGGATCATCCTGTCTGGTTCATCCTTATGTTTCGCTTTTGGTTCATGTTAGCGGTGGCTGTTGCATGGGCAAGCTTTAGTGCGCAAGGTCTTGTCTGTGTTGTGCGCACCAAACGGCCTGTGTTGCAACTGGTGCGCGGCTTGACGCTGTTTCTTGAGATCGCTCTGATCACGATTGCCTTCAGCAAACTGGGATTGGCAGAGGTGACTGCAATTTTCCAGATTCATCCGCTCCTGGTCACGGGACTTGCTGTTGTTTTCCTTGGCGAAAAAGTTGGCTGGCGCCGTGTTCTTGCAATGCTTTCTGGATTGGCTGGGCTTTTGATTATGCTGCAACCTGATGGAAACATTGGTGGATGGGGGGCCGTTGTCGCTCTGGCTGGAGCTGCCTGCTTCGCGCTCTACCAATTGCTGACGCGCGTTGCCAGTCAGGACGACAGTGCACTTACCTCATTCTTTTACGTCGCCTTGTTTGGCGCGGTGCTTACAACGATATTTGGCCTGCAAAACTTAATGGCTTTTGAAAAGGTGGAATGGGTAATTCTTGCAGGTATTTGTCTGGTGTCCACATGTGCGCATTTCCTGCTGGTAAAGGCACTTTCACTGGCTCAGGCGAGTGATATTCAGCCATTCAATTATCTTCAGCTGGTTTGGTCGATCCCGATTGGGTTTATTGTTTTTGCGGATTTGCCGGTTTGGAGCACATTGCTTGGCGCATTCATCGTGGTTGGTGCCGGTCTGTTCTCGCTTGCACGCCAGCGTATTCGTGATGCAGAACGTGTGAATGCAACGGAGGCCGCTGAGTAGTTTGCCAGCTTAAAGCCTGTTGCCGGTGGCAAGAAACTTCAAGGTTTCACCCGTGGTCGGCCAGCCAAAATAATGGGCTGGTCGCTCCTCTGACTTTGGCAAACAATCTCGCGAACCCAGAAACTGCGAGGAGACCAGCTGCCCGGTCTGACGAAACAATTCCAGATTGGTGCGAAACAGCGTTTTCTTTTCTGGCTTTATTGTCTTTTCTGCCAATACCTGACCTGCATCTATCCTTCGAATACTCTCATGAAGGCTGACCGTGAAGGTTCTCTCCTTGTTCATGATGGCGTGAAACACAGGATCTGGCCCTCTGTAACTTGGTAGTCTGCCCGGATGGATATTATAGGTCCTGCCGGAAAAGCGTTCGTAAAATGCATCCCTTAAAATTTGTCCGAGGTGGACTGTCAGAACGATGTCTGCATCACTGCCCTCGATGAAATCGAGGGTTTGCGGGGCACTTATTGTGTTGGTAGCCAGAAAAGGACATCGCAGACTATTGGCCCAAACACCCATGCGTTGCCATCTGGGCACATGAGGAAGGCGCAGGGCCGGCGAGGTCACAACCCCTAAGTAACCGGCGTAGAGCAACCCGGAACGAGCAATCAGGTTCTTGTAGGCCCGCCAGTTTGACTGGGTGCCTGCCACTGCTGTGCATTGTACCAGCCCGGTGATTTTGATCTCATGAAAGCCAAGAAGTGCGTGCAGGGCAGCGTCTGTATAAACACTCTCACTGGAAATGAGGCAAATTCGCATACATTCTCCCGGCTAAATAAAATAGTCGTAAGTCACGCCCATTTTCCGGGCTTTTTCTAGTCTCGGTGGTGAAGCATCCTTTGTCCTCTGCTGAATGCCGGGTAATGAGATGATCTTTTCAGCGGTGCCTTTCGCTGCTGCTTCAAGTCCGTCTGTATTGTAAAGCGAGCCCCGCACCTGACTTGTTGTTTTTAAGACCGAAATGAATCTTGCAAAAACCTGAGGGTCCGGGGCACGCGGGCCCTGCCAGAAATGCTCCCAGTCTCCCTGATGGGTGAGGCCGTCAATATCATAGATTGTTGGCAGAATACAGCAGGTGGGGATGCCTTGCTCCAGTGCCTCTATACCCGCAGAGCTGTTGACAGTGAGCAGACCGAGAGCAAACGAGGAAAGCTCTGCAACAGAGCCCCCATGAATGAGTTGCATACGTTCAGTTACACCATGTTTTTGACCAGCTTCTTTCACGGATCGGGCCAGCTCTGCGAACCTGTACTCCAGCGGGTGACTTTTAAGCAGCAGCACGGTGTTATCCGGCGCATTCCTGGCAAAGGAGGCGATGACTTTTTCAATAGCCTCATAGATACTGGAAAAGGGCGAGTGATCGCGAATTTGAAAATCCCCGTTCAGTTGTAAGGCAAAGAGGTAAAACGGGGCCTTACATTCCTTCAGCCGCCTCCAGAGTTTGGCAGCTTCTTTTCGCCGTCTGCGTGCCAGCAACCGTGCTTTGAACCAGCCTCCGTAAACTTGCAAACGAGGTTCTTCACGATGATTGAGGTAATTTGGAAACTTACGGGAATGAAGCGCATTGAAGAAGGTGAAGCTAAGCTCTTGCTGTACAATCCTCCAGTACTTGCCGGGATAGAGCACTTGCGGCTCGTCTCTGGCTTCCGGCACACTCATCGCCATCAGCTCTTGCCTGCTCTGCGGGAAATGAGAGAGGGCAGAGCAGCCGCCATATTCCACTGTCATCCAGTCCGGGCGCAGATAGCCAAGCTCAGTCGCAATGATCGTGACACCTAACCGCTTAGCAACTCCTATGGCGATCTGGTGATAGTAACGGCGATCTCCATGTAGCAGGATCTCTGTGACACCATGAGCCACAATATGTGCTTCCAGAAAAAGTGCCCAATGCTCAGGCTTTCCAGAAAAATGAACGGCATCCGTTTCATCCCAGTCATGGACGTCCGAGCCGCAAAAATGGATCTTGAGTGTTTTACAGCCACTATGTCTTAGATGATGTGCAACACGTGCGTAGTACTTGGAGAGTGGCCCCTGAAGAAGCAAAACGCAGCGAGGCTTTTTCTGACTCATTGCTCCCTCCAGGGACAAGCAGGATGAGTTGGAATGCCTGTGTCTCGTGCTTGCTTTAGTCTGGGTGGAATGGCAGCGAATGTCCCATGCCCGTTCACGGTCTCGTTTAGAATGCGGGAGACAAACTCTCTCGCAGCCAGTTGTCGCCCCTCTCTGTTGAAGAAACTACCGCGAACCTGAATGGTGTGTGCCATTAGCTTTACAAGGTTCTGATAGAGGTCGGGGTCAGGCTGCAAAGGAGCGTTCCAAAAGTCATCCAAAATGCGCTGATCAGTCAATCCGGCAATATCATAAATGGCAATGCCCAGAGCCTTAACAGGGATGCCATGCTTCAGTGCTTCCATGCCTACGGTACTGTTTACCAAAACACACCCACGCGCTCCTTTTAGGAGCCTCGTAAGATCCCCGCCATCGATAACAAGCGTTCTGTCCCGACAACCAAATTCAGAGGCTATGCGATAAATGATCGAAGGCCAGTCAATTACATTGTTGTCAAACGGGTGCCGCTTAAAAACGAGTTTGGTCTCTGATGAAGCGTGTTTTGCAAAAGACTTATAGATTTCACTGATGAAGTCAGTGAGGTCTTTGTATTTTGAATGATGCCTGATCTGATAATCGCCCTGCATTTGCAAAGGCACGACAAAGTAAGCCTCTTGTTTGCTTGTGAGATCATGGACCACCGCATCAGCATGCTTGCGCAGACGCTTCTGACGCATCAGGCGCGGAATGTAGCTGAAATAATCCCTGAATGGATGATAGTACCTGTCCCGCTGATAAAATGGAAAAAGATAGGGAAAGAACACCGGGATCAGATTGCAAATGACTTCACTGCTTGCTTCCTGAAAAAAGGGATGCGGGTAAGACGTGGCTGGGCCAATATCTGGCAGATTTGCAGCGCATTTTCTTATCAGCTCAGGATCATTGGGGAAGTGCGAGTAGGTGCCCATGCCGCCCCGCTCAAGAGTAATCCAGTCCGGGCGCATATACCCAAACTCATAGGCGAATGTGTTGATGCCATGATGCTTTGCAACATCATGGGCAATGCGGTGGTAGGGACGGCGATCCGCATAGTAAAGTATGTCTGTAATCTTATGTTCCGCAATCAGCTCTTCAAGCTTCCTGCGCCAGTTTTTCAAAGATCCCCAATAGTTGATTGCCCCCAGCCCCACACGAAAATACCAATCGCTCAGGGAAAAATTAACGATTGTACATTGAGCAGTATTAGCGATGAACTCTTTTACGAGCACACGGCAGAAGGCAGAGGGATGAGATTGAAGGAGAAGGATCGACCGGCTTGTCATTACTATCTCACCCAGTTAAGCAAGCTGATTTTTTCGATGCTGGGCAAGTGCATCATCAACAGTGTCAAAAAAAGTCAGTCTGCCATTGTTCAATAAGCAGGCCGTGTCACAAAGTTTCTTAATGGAGCTTTCTGAGTGTGAGATCATAATAATGTTGGCATGTTTCAGTTTTGTCTCGAACATCAAATCGCACTTTCGCCTGAAACTGGCGTCACCGACCGCAGTGATTTCATCAATCAAATAGCATTTGAAATTGACTGCCATACTCACGCCAAAAGCAAGTCTTGCCTTCATACCGCTTGAATAAGTTTGAATCGGCAACATCATAGATGGACCAAGTTCAGAAAAATCTTCCACGAACTCCACCATGCGTTCGGTATCTTCGCCATACATGCGTGCAACGAAGCGTACATTTTCAATACCAGTCATTTTGCCTGCAAAGCCACCACCAAAGCCAAGGGGCCAGGAGACTTTAACATTGCGTTTTATGCGCCCGCTGTCGGGAAGTTCAGCCCCTGCAATCAAGCGCATCAAAGTAGATTTTCCTGCCCCGTTATGCCCGAGTATGCCTATGTTTTTGCCTTTGGGAAAACGTGCTGTTAGTCCTGTCAGGATTGTCTTCCTAACTCCCTTCAGCTGATAGGTTTTTCGCACATCATGGAACTCGATCATCAGATTGATTTTTTCCTGTAAAGACGCTCACTGAGGAAGCCGAACAGCAAGAGGGCGAAAGTGCAGGTAAGCAGGTAAGTTTTGCTCAAGACAATACTGTCGTAGTTGCCGTAATATCCTTCGCGGAACCACTCGATCCCGTGAAGAATTGGATTCCAGGCAAGGATCTTCACAATATGTGTTGGAAAATCGCCGGGTACATAAAAGATGCCGGATAGAAAAAAGAGTGGCTTGCTAAGAATGGATTCAACCTGCCGCCAGGTGGGCCACAATCGAAATAGAACCGCGTTTGTTACTCCTACACCAAACCCGAACAGTGACAGAGCTGTAAACGCCGTTGCACATTCTTCTACCCGAGCTGGCAATGGTGCATCATCTCCCAGAATGATCATTGTAAAAAACACAACGATGATCATGAGATAAGTGAGAGTAACTAAAATGTACTTTGAAAACAGAAGGTCAGTTTCCTTGACTAGCGGATAGCTTAGAAGCCCACGACTGGAACTGATCGCCGTCATTAGCCCGTTGGAGAGTTTGGAATATGTTTGAAAAGGCAAAATGCCTGTTGCAAAAAAAAGGGCAAAACTTGTTCCAAAGGCAGGTGATCTGCCAACGCTTGAGAAAATCAGCACAAGTACGAGCGTACCTAAGGCAGGATTGATAATCGCCCAAAAATACCCAAGCTGTGTGTCGCCAAATACGACTCTTGTCTCTCGCAAAACAAGTGCCCCGATAACACGCGCCTGGGTAGCAACTATGCCTTCCATTGTCCTCGCTCTAGTTAAGGTGATCCCTGATTGAGTAGGTTATCACCGTAGCAAGTGCCCAGGCGGCGAGTAACCCGAGGAACAGAATGGCTGAATTTATGAGGCGGCGTGGGTAGGTTGCCTCCTGTGGTTTGGAGGGTGGTTTAAAAACAGCAAGATATCGTTGTTGCCGGTCGGCTTCGGCCCGCGAGCGTTCCAGTCCGGCGAGTGCCGCCGTGTACGCTTGCTGTGCAAATTCTTGTTCAACCACGAGCTCCTCGTAATCGGCAAGCAGTGCAGAAAGGGACGAGAAGCGGTCATTCTCGTCAGAATTACGCAATGTGCTGGCTGGGCCTTTACCGCTGATCTCGTCTCTTTTGTTAAAAATCTGCTCGATCAGGACCTCTTCCTGCTTGCGTAACTGTCGAATGGTTGGGGAGCTTTCATCTATCGCGCCGTTAAGAGTTGCAAGACGAGAACGTGTATCCAGCAACTGCTTCTCCAGCCCCGCAATCAACTCAATCTGCATCTCTGCGTTTTTTGTTGGGTCAATAGAACTTTCCGCACTGCGAAATTCTTTCATACGCATTCTGATCATTTTCAGGCGCAGCTCCGAGCGGCGGACTTCTTCTTCTGCGAACTTAACTGCGTCCTTACGTGCATTCTGGGAAAGTGTATTAACCAGCTCTGCACCATAGGAAAGCACCCGCTTTGCGATCCGTTCAGTCATCTCCGGGGTAAAGGCCTGCACTTCGACTTCGATAATTGTTGAGGTGTTGTCAAAGCTGGTGGTGATCATGCCCTGCCAGTACCCGATGAGCGTCTCGATGGTCTGATTGCCATCGAGACGATAAAGAAAGTCGATTTGATCGTTGCTGTAATGATTTAAAATCCCTTCATCCTTGACAAGTCTTTCAACGACTTCCCGGCCCTGAAGGTAGTCCATCAGTATAAAGGAATCTGTGGTTGTGGTTCCAACGCTTGCCAGACCTGTTAGTGCGCCCAGAAAATCGCCTCCGGCAGATGTTCCATCCATACCACGAACAGAAAACCCGAGAGTTGATGAGTAACGGTCTGAGGCGATAAGGAAAAAGTATGTTGTCCCTAGCAAGCTGGGCAGCAGAACCAGAAGGGCAAATGAAAGCGCCAGAATTCCACGCCTCAACTGCTGAGGGCGTAATTTCTGCAAGAAACGAAAGCGCTTGTTCTGGTTTGCTGCGTTCGGCTTCTTTTTTTCTATCGGGAGTTCAACAACAGAAACATTCCCTTTAGTCAGGGACTTTGCTGCTTTCTCCTGGAGTTCGTGAGGTTTAGCAGTCACCTGTGAAGGGGTATCAGAGGAGGATTGCGATGGCATTTCTGACTGCATAACTTAAATCTACCCTTCGGTTGATTAGATCTCTGCACCACGACATGTCGCTTCCCTGATATGTGTCTTTTAGTTTCAAGAACACAGATGCATTTATTTAGGACGATTAGTGTCTCTTCGTGAACTCCAAATTATCACAGATTGAAAAGCAATCTAAAAATTACGATGTACTATTAACTGGTAGAAGTGTGGTGTGAAAATACCAAGCAATATTTCATGTGGCAAAATTTATTCATCATTTTGGTTGGTGTTATTTGGGTGAGAAGCAGAAAACTACTGAGGTCAATTGCATATTAATTACCGGGGCAAGTTCTGGGCTCGGTGCGGCGTTGGCGCATGCTTACGCAGCTCCGGGAAAGACGCTGTGTCTGACTGGTCGAAATAAAGAGAGGCTTCTTAAAACCGTAAAAGTGGCAGAACAATATGGCTGCACAGTTTTTTGGCGTGTGCTTGACGTTTGTAACCGGGAGGCCGTTCTAAGCTGGATTGAGGAGCTGGAGCAAAAAATTGTGCTGGATCTGGTTGTTTCTAACGCTGGAGTTACCGGATCTCACGCTGCCGATGGAGCGCTGGAAACTTCAGATACTGCGCGAGAGCTGATTTCGACCAATCTGGGCGGAACTGTGAACGTGTTTACCGCAGTTGCACCATTTATGCAGCAACGTGGGCAGGGGCATATAGCGCTCATCAGCTCACTTGCAGGGATGCAGCCTCTTTCGGATGGACCAGCTTACGCCGCGTCGAAAGCAGGAGTTATCGCCTATGGGGAGGCAATGCGTGATCATCTCCACCCGCTGGGTGTAACTGTTTCAGTGATCTGCCCGGGTTACATCTTAACGCCTATGGCGCATAAATTTCCCAGCTGGCGGCCATTTCAAGACACTCCAGAACGAGCAGCTATTAAAATCAAGCGTGCTCTTGAAACAAAGAAAGTGTTCTTTGCGTTTCCCTGGCAACTCTTACTTAGTATTCGTCTAGGCAGATTGCTGCCATGGAAGCTGCGTAGACTAGCAAATCAGAGGTTTAACTATATTAGGGATTAGATTTTATGTAGCATTAATTTGAGCGGTGCAGAGTGTTGCAGTAACTTCAGACTAACAACACTCATTGTGTTTTGTGTGAGTCGGGTCGTGCGGTGTGCAGTATTTCTATAACTGACAAGGTTGCTCACAACGCGCTGAAAATATGCTCAGGCATTTTACGCTCTATAGCTACCTTGCAAGCAAAACCCATATGGGCCAGTACATCGCGCTTGGGCTTTATTCCAGGGGCAACTTCGGTCAGAACAAGTCCGGTTGGCCCCAGTTGGAACACAGCTCGTTCCGTTACATAAAGCACTTCTTGTCCGTTCAGTCTTGCCATAGCTGCGTTGAAGGTTATCTGGTCAATTTCCTCGGCAAATTTTGTGTGCGAGCCGCTGCGAGTTATTTTCAGTTTGCCTTTGCGATAGGCCACCGCACTGTCATTCCCGGTCAGCAAGCCACAAAACACCAGTTTTCGGGCGTTTTGCGAGATGTCTATAAAGCTGCCGGGGCCAAGCATACGGCCCTTGATGCTGGACACATTGATATTGCCATGCCGGTCAACTTCGTCCATGGCAAGAAAGGCGGTGTCGAGGCCACCGCCAGAGTAAAAATCAAACTGATCCAGCGAGGAAAGGCGGGCTTCAGCTCCCTGAGCGGCTCCATAAAGGACATCACCAAGAAGTTGCCCGTTGTGGTGACCATGTTCGCAGGAAAGAAATATACCGTCTGCCATAGCCTTATATTGATCCGTAAATCGCAAACCAGCCGGAATACCCGGGCCAAAATAAAGAGCTGCGTTTTGGATGAGCTCTTGAGACGCTCTGCCGACAATCACTTTTTGTGCGATTTCTGCTGGCTCGTGTTGAAGGCGGGGATGAGCGGGAGCTACCCTGCCACTAAGGGCGGGTGTGTATGCTGTATCGTAAGCGATGGTTTGATCAGGGGCTTCAACCAATGCATCCACAAACATGGCGGGTATATCAACAGAACGGGAGCAAAGAGTTCCGGTCCGCACAATTTCACGTATCTGCGCAAAGCAATGGCCACCGCTGTTGTGTGCAGCGCGGGCAAGACTGAGACAATCAAGCGTGACGGCCTCATCTTCAAGGCTGATATTACCTTTGGCATCTGCAAGGGACCCGCAAATGAGAGCAAGATTGATCCTGAAAGGACGGTATCTCAGATACTCCTGCCCATGCAGATGAAGCAGTTCAACCAGTTGGTGCTTACAAGTGTTTGTGCAGCGTCCCCCTCCATGTCTGGGATCAGCAAAAGTGCCCAACCCGGTGCGGGTGATAAGCCCGGAGCGTCCTGCTCCAATCTCGCGTATAAGCTGTTGAATTACGCCTGCGGGCAAGCAATAGGCTTCGATCTTGTTTTGACTAATAAGCTTTTGCAGGGAAGGGATCTGCCTCAGATCAGAGGTGATGAGTCCACGCAACATACCTTTGTGTGCAAACCGGTTGAGCCCGCGTTTTTCACCATCTCCAACACCAAGCGAGTTGATAATGAAAAGATTCTTAGGGTGCCCGGTCGAGAGAAAACGCTGCTCAATTGCCTCCAGCAGGGTTTCGGGCGTATTGAGGCCCCATCCGCAACCGCCAATGGCAATTGTGTCGCCGTCCTGCACAAACGCTGCGATTTCTCTTGCACTGCAAATTTGCATAGAGGTGAACCTAAGTTTCTTATTGGTGTTCCGGCGAGTATGACTGAAACAGCACAAGGACCGGTTAAGACTGGGATCAGCTCTCCCTTAGTGTTAACTCAAGGAAACCTCGGGCATGTGGCAAGACGGCGGATGTAATATCAATAAAGATTTGTTATAGGATCTTAGCAATGGCAAAAAGACTGGTTGTGAAGTTGGCTAGAACCCTTGATCAAGGTCCCTATCAGGTTGGCGAGTTCGTGCGAGGAGGCGGATTTCGTGATACGTTTGAATGTGCCTCAGACACCACAAAGCTTTTAAAGTTTGATCGCTATGTTGCAGGATCGCGAAAAGTGAAAAGCCGGGGAAAGATGAAAGACCTTTTCCGGGCCATGCGTTCCAGACTCGGGTATAAAAAACAACGCCTGAGCGGCAATCAGGACGAGTTGTTGGGATGGCAGCAAATTCAGGATGCGGGGCTTGCGGAGCACAAGGCTTTTGCGCGCGTTTTCGGAATGGTGGAAACGGATCGGGGGCCAGCGTTACTGACCGAAAAAGTCGATAATTTCCGTGATGATGAAATACGCAGTGTGAAGGATTACATCACTCGGTTTGGGCGCATTGAGGATGAAAGCCTTATTCACGCTTTAAGAGAGTATTTCAGATTGCTTCGTCTTCATCATATCTCTTGCTTTGGCGACCGACCGGAAAACATGGGTATTGTCTGTGAGCCTGATGGCGAAATCTATATTAAGTGCTTTGATGTAAAACCATATCTGGACCATCAGCTTATTCCGCTACACAAATTAGAGTTCTTTAGGAAGCGACGGATTGAAAGGCGATTGGACCGGCATTTCGATAACTTGAGTGGCAAGCGTGAGAACGCTGATTAAATCTAACTGATAGTGAAGCTTTTTCGATCGCGTGTATTTTCCGCAGGCCATAAAGACTTGTATATTCAATTGGTTGAGATGGGCGCTGTTTACGATGAGCCAGAGCGCTAATTTGCTGGCTTAGCAAAATTTGCTTTCTGCTTGAGTTCAGCCCGCCTACAATTGCCGGATTACAGATAGAGGTAGTGCCTTGATGCGTTGCTTCTGACAATAATGAAGTTGGGGGTAATCATGCGGGAGGTGGCGGAAAACGGTTCAATTCTTGCCGTGTTTAAGCTTAGCGCATTTCGGCGGTTCTTTTGTGTTCTGGTTCCGGCTGCATTCGCAGACTGGATAGACTTCATCGCCATCATGGTTCTGGTGAGTTACAGCTGGAACATGGGGCCTGCTGAAGTTGCCAGCGTTATCATGGCAGCGACTTTACCGCGTGTGTTTTTTGGCCTTCCGGCGGGCATACTGGTTGATCGCATCGGAGCCGGACCGGTTTTGATTGCCAGTTTTATTCTTCGTGCCATAATCATGGGTGGTATGTTCCTGTTCGCTACCAATCTCATGGCGCTTATTGGTTTTGTGTTTGTAAAGACTGTGGCTTCAGCTGCTTTTATGCCTGCACAGCAATTGGCACTTAAAAGAGTTGTACCGTCGGGAATGTTAACCCAAGCCGTTAGTATCGATCATTTTGTCATTCAGTCCACTAAGATATTTGCGCCGGTTGCAGGTGGCGCACTGCTCAGTATCTGGAGCCCGCATCTGGTGTTTTTGCTGGGAGCAGGTTGTTTTGTAATTGCTTCGCTTATCAGCCTGACGCTGCTTTCACAGCTTAGAAAAAGCGATACAGAAACCGAAAGCCAGAAAAGATCAGAAAGCGTGCTGCAAGATGCCAGACTTGGTCTTTCCTACATACTCAAAACACCTCAACTGTTGCTGGCTATGGGGTTGATCTGCCTGTTCATCTTCAGTGTATTTTTGTACGAAGCTGTGCTGTTGCTTCTGATTAAAGCAACTGGACAGCCAGAGGCGGCGGCAGGCCCTATACTTGGAGCCATTGGCGTTGGAGGGCTGGTTGGAACGTATCTGACAGCGAAAATCGGTGACCGTGTCAACTTGCAATTGCTGATGGTGATTGGATCATTCTTTGGAGGAGTGATTACAGTAACTGCCGGGTGGCTTCCTTTTAGTCCTGTGCCGTTTGGTCTGCAGTCCCAGATGGTTCTCTGGTTCATTGGTGGTGCATTTACAAGTCTTATCACCGTGCCGTTTGGCGCAATCATTGTAAAGCAAACACCAGAGACGTTAATCGGGCGGGTGTCCTCGGTAGGAGAGATGCTCCAGTCAGGTGTCATGCTCCTTGCAATTCCGATTGGGGCTTTTTTAGCGGAGCAATGGTTTGTTTCTATGCCGTTTTTTGTCGGAGGAGCTGTCATTTGCATGGGAGCGCTGGTTGGACTGGTCGCGGTCTTGAGCCTTGGAAAGGCTTCTAAGGCAGAAACTGAGCTTGTAGAGGAAACGACCTGAGCACCTGTTACGACTTTTGATGCGCTCGACGTTGCATCGTCATTAAGGCATTCTCAGTTCCTTGTTCCAGAGGGGGAGCAAGGAGGGGGTGTAATGACAGGCTTTGTGTTCAACACAGTAGCAAGCGTTGTCTGTGAGCCGGGAGCTGCGCAAAAATTGGATGAGTTGACACTCAAGACAATAGGAATGCGCGTTTTTCTGGTGAGCGATCAGGGATTGATCAAGGCGGGTTTGGTCGGTCCGGTGATTAAACGGCTGGAAGAAGCCGGAATACAGGTTACACTGTTTGACGGTGTTGTGGCGGATCCGCCCGAAGCCATCGTTTTAGAGGCCGCCAATCTGGCAAGAGCTAACGAGGTAGATGGGGTCATTGGGCTCGGTGGGGGCTCATCGCTGGATGTTGCCAAGCTGGTTGCACTACTTGTTGGGGGAAGGGAGGCTCTTTCCGACATTTACGGCGTGGGCATGGCAAAAGGACAGCGGTTGCCCTTGATCCTGATCCCGACAACAGCCGGAACCGGGTCTGAAGTAACGCCGATTTCGATTATCACAACGGGGGAAACTGAGAAGAAAGGTGTCGTTTCTCCGCAATTGCTGCCTGACGTTGCTGTATTGGATGCAGACCTTACTCTTGGTTTGCCTGCACATGTTACGGCAGCTACCGGCATTGATGCGATGGTGCATGCGATTGAAGCTTACACATCGACCTCTGCAAACAACAATCCCGTCTCGAAAGTTTTTGCCCGGGAAGCTCTTCGTCTGCTTGGAGCCAACATTGAAAAGGCAGTGAACACGCCTGATGACCGGCAAGCCCGCTCTGATATGTTGCTTGGCTCCATGTTAGCAGGGCAGGCTTTCGCCAATTCTCCGGTGGCTGCGGTGCATGCACTGGCTTATCCCATTGGTGGTATCTTTCATGTACCTCACGGCGTTTCCAACGCACTGGTTCTGCCTTATGTGATGCGGTTCAACCTGCCTGCCTGCGCCAAAGACTATGCAGATCTGGCCCCTCTGGTGTTTCCGGAGCTTTCTGAGACTGCCGATGAGGCGAGAGCCTCTCTATTCATTGACCGATTGGCAGAACTATCTAAGGTTCTTGGAGTTGAGACATCACTGCGTGAGGTGGGCATTGGCGAAAAAGACCTTGCAAAGCTGGCTGGTGAAGCGATGAAGCAAACGCGATTGCTGGTGAACAATCCTCGTGAAGTGGATGAAAGCAGCGCGTTGCAAATCTACAAGCAGGCTCTTTGAGGGTGTAGGCGGGGGGAACGACAGCTATGGTGAAAGCAAGCAAAGCAACGCCTCAAAGCAGGGCGCACTATATCTTTTTTAGTCCGGTGCAAACACGCTGGGAAGACAACGACGTATACGGCCATATTAACAATGCAGTATATTATAGTTACTTCGACAGCGCAGTGAATGCCTACCTTATTGAGCAAGATGCCTTGAACATTCATGAGGGCGAAGAGATCGGTCTGGTAGTTGAATCTGGCTGTCAATACTTTTCTGAGCTGGCTTATCCTGAAAAAATTGAAGTTGGTTTGCGAGTAGGGCATTTGGGAAACAGCTCTGTGCGCTATGAGTTGGCGCTGTTTGCAAAAGGGGAGCACACCGCTGCTGCACAGGGGTTTTTCACACATGTATATGTTGATCGGGAAAGCCGGAGGCCAAAGCAACTCTCTGCAAGATTGCGCAAGGTACTAGAGGCGCTGACGGATAGTCGAGTCGAGACGTAGTTAGTTAAAAATTTAGTGAATATACGCACTTAATCGCGGTGTCCTGTTGGTGAATAAACTCGCAAAAGTTGAATAAAACGGGAAACTACCTAGCTAAAATCACCAGTGATTAACCACTAGTTGATATTTGTTAACCTAGGATAAGCGCAATTTTGGGCGTGGGCTTTTATTCGGGAGAAATAAGGTCATGAGGTGGGTCCTCCAGCTTTACAGTAACTTGCGGCTATCAATTAAAATTGGTAGCGGATTCATTGTCGTACTTTTGCTTTCTGCGACGGCTGGTGGAATCGGAATTTATTCAATATCTCAGCTTACAAAACAGACAGAAATGTCTAATGCGACCATGCGTTTGATGCAGGGACTATATGATACGACCACTGCTAAAGAGAAGTACTTGCGGAGTTCGAGTAAGCATGATGCGACTGCGGCAGCTGACGAACTAAATTTGCTTGCAGCAGATCTGAAAACTCTGGAAGAGCAGGTCTTATCTGAGAGCAAAGACGCAACCGCACTAACTGAGACCAGTGATAATGTTAAGGCACTGAAGGCTCAGTTTAGCCGGGTTCGCATGGCGACAGATATTCAGGAATCTCAGATCGCAAGAATGCTCAAGTCAATTGCAAGCCTTCAGGCAATTGGCATCAAGATGCAGACTGATATTTCCAAAATCGCGACAGAGGTTGCAGAGCAGGACAGACTTGCCCGTGACCAGTTAAAAGAAGCTGACAAGGCTGGTCGTCTCGTTGCAATCATCCAGAGCCAGGCGCTGAATATGCGCTACTTCTTTATGAAAGCAACAACCAGCTCTGAAGAGGGTACTTTACGTAAGACCTTGATTAGTGCTGCGAAGACGCGCCGTGAGATCAATAAACTCAAGAAGATCCAACTGACCCACCTTGATCCAAAGGTTCTTCAAAGCTTGGCGGATGTGTCTGCTCAGCTTGTCGAAAAACTAAAAGCACTAAGAGATTCCAGCGATTTCTCAGAAATGTACACGCTGCGCCAGGACATTACGGCTGCGATTGAAGTGTTAGGGGATACTTCAAAGCTCGTAATTGGGTTCACATATCGCTCTATAGACGATTCCAACACAGCGCAGACCGAGGCTGCTGCACGTAAGCAAAAAATCGATTCAGCGTTGGCATCTGTTTCCAATCTTATGAGACAAACTTTTGCAGTGAGTTCTTCTTCTCTCAGCTATTTACGTAAGGGGTCTGACGTAAAAGCAGAGGACATTAATGCAGAGATCGAAAAGCTCATGGCCGCTGGGGCAGAGTTTAAAACAGGTGTCAAAGAGATTGAAGGCGGTGGACAGGTCTCGAAAGACGCCGATGCTAAGATCAGGGCCATCCGCTCCAGTTTTGGTTCTCTTGTGAGGGGCAAAAAAGACTTTGAACGCCTTGCAACAGAGCTTGCAGAACAGTCTGAAACTGTACAGGGACAGATCATTAATATCACCGCTCAGGAAGCTGAGAACGCGACTGCAGCTGGTGAGCTTTCAACCAACCTGATTGCAACCACTGTTGCGATTTCTCTCGCGCTGGGTGCGCTCACTGCACTAGGATTGTCATTGGCGATCACACGCCCAACCAAACGTCTGACCGGTATCATGGAGCGTTTGGCGGAAGGTGACACAGATGTGGAGATTGCCGGCGTCAAGCGTAAGGATGAAATCGGCGATATGAGCCGTACGGTGCAAGTTTTCCGTGACAATGCACTGGAGCGCGCCCGGCTTCGCGAAGAACAGGTCCGAATTACTGAAATGGATGCAGAGAAGCAACGCGCAGTTGATCAGCTCATTTCAGATTTCAGGCACACAGCGACCAACCTGCTCTCGTCAGTTAACAACAGCATGAGTGAGATGGGCGAGACTGCACATGCGATGGTGGACCTTGCAAAAGGAACAACGGAGCAAACAGAGCGCGCGGCAAACTCCTCAAATGAAGCAGCAAATAATGTTCAGATGGTATCTGCCGCCGCAGAGGAACTGAGCAGTTCCATCGAGGAAATTGCACGACAGGTGAGCGCAACCACAACTGTTGTTGCCAGGGCCACTGATAGTGCACACCTTTCCAGTGATCGCATAAACGAGCTTGCTGATGCTACAATGAAAATTGGAGAGGTTGTTGGCCTCATTCAGGCAATTGCAGAGCAAACAAACTTGCTGGCATTGAACGCAACGATTGAGGCCGCCCGGGCTGGCGAAGCGGGCAAAGGCTTTGCTGTGGTTGCAGCTGAGGTGAAAGAGCTGGCAAACCAGACGTCTAAAGCGACTGAAGAAATCAGCTCTCAGATTTCAGCCATTCAGAATTCGACGACGGATGCAGTGTCCTCCATCGAAGGAATATCCAACACGATGGATGAGGTCACAGCCTTTACATCTGCGA
Organism: uncultured Pseudovibrio sp.; assembly: GCA_947496145.1. GTDB lineage: Bacteria > Pseudomonadota > Alphaproteobacteria > Rhizobiales > Stappiaceae > Pseudovibrio. The sequence continues at coordinate 21,828 of CANMBS010000039.1, read as the reverse complement.
TTGCAACAGCTGTTGAACAGCAAGGGGCGGCAACAACCGAAATTAGCCGCAACGTTCAGGAAGCTGCTGCAGGCACGTCCAGCGTGAATGAAAACATGTCACTTGTGTCTGATGCAGTGAATGAGACAAACACCGCATCCTCTCATGTACTGACCGCTTCAGCTGAGGTGACAGACAGTACCAGAGCATTGGGACGTGAGGTTGATGACTTCCTGACTGCTGTTGCAAAAGTCGGTTAATCAGCTTCTGCTTTGGAAATGAACGTCAGATTGATGGAAGTCCCGTCGATCTGGCGTTTTTTGTTTTATGTGAAGTCACGGATCACTTCACAGTGCCTGATATGCTCATGTTGCAGTCAACTTATTCTCTCTGGCAAAATTACGTTAAGGTAGAGGATGGATTGTAAATAAGATGAAGATATTGCATTGTAACTCACGGAGTATCTGTAGATATTCGTTAATCGAGTTAATTTTAAAAAGCGTATCTTTGAGATATAACTTAGCAACTTTCAGTTTAAAGTTGAACCGCATGAACTAACCTTTGCTTCCATCTCGGATTTAAAGCAAAGGGATAAAATGTACAAAGAGGGACTGAGAGAGCAGGATCTACTAATACCGTCTGGTGAGCAGAAAATTGCAGCAACGCTTCGTCGTGCGACAGATCCGTGTGCTCCTGTGTTGATCCTCCTTCATGGATTTACAGGCTTTCGGGATGAGTTAGCGGTTAATGGAACCGACGAAGGAGTTCTCTCGCGCATGGCCCGATTATTGGAAGAAGCGGGCTATACTTCTTTGCGTATCGACTTCAGAGGGTCTGGAGAAAGCGACGGGGCGTGGGAAGACACGACATTTGAAAGTCAGATAGCTGACGCGGTGGTTGCTGTTGATTGGGGGCGTGAACAGAAAGAGTTTCGTCATTCAAAGGTCATTGTAGTCGGTTGGAGTCAGGGTGGTTTCATTGCCGGATCTGCGGTCGTCGAACGTCCTGATTTAGATGGTGTTGCTTTGCTGACGCCAATTGTCCATCCCCGAAAAACATTCAAACATCTGCTAGGGGAGAAAATTATAGCACGGGCTTGCATTTCCGACCCGGAAACTCTTGTGGCTGCGGAATTTCCCTGGGGTAGGAAGATACGGATCAAAGCAAGATTCTTTCAGGATATGCCAGAAGTCTCCCCACCACTTGAACACTCAAAGTACACAGGTCCAATGCTGGTTGTTGCAGCTTTGCATGATCGCATCATCTTCCCGCAACCGGCAACAAGCCGAATTTGGTTGGAGCGGCATTTAGGGGAAAAGCAGCTTGTTGAAATAGACACAGACCATGTTTTTGGAGTGGGGCAAGATACGCATGATTTTGATAGCAAACTTATGCCAGCGCTGTTGGGGTGGCTATCGACGATAACTTAAGTGACCAATTGATATGGAATGCATAGCGTTGCTGCCACTTCATGCAGATGAGCAAAGAGAGAGCATGCATCGTTTATGTTCGCATCGAAGATTCGCTCGCCAGCTTTCTGACACTTTCCTTTGCTTAGCGAACATGCCGAAGTTTCTATGATTTTTCATTTTTAAGACACGCGGAAGGTGAGTAATAAATTGAATGGATACATGAAAAATAGAGAATAATGCCAATAATGCTATATATAATAGCATAGCCTGCTTTATTTAAGTGATTGTACTGCATAAACAAAGCTTGGGTCTTGATAGCCTTCCAGGAAGGGCGTTTTGGCTGAACCCGACAATCAATTAGATAGCTGCGCGACATTCCATAAAGTGGTCTGGTTATGTTGTGCGCAGCGTGAGCTGAGTTTGCAGGCGTGTTATGAGTGAGATGACGGCATTTGCCCCGGCGCAGGGGAACGTCAAATATGGTATGCTTTGGATGGTCACTGCCATGTTCATGTTCGTGGTGGTCGATAGTGTTGGTAAGTACTTATCACTAACATATCCCGTGCTCCAGGTGGTTTGGGCGCGCATGTTTTTTCACTTAGTTTTCATGTTGATTTTTATGGCTCCGCGTGTCCGGGCAATGGCTGTCCCAAACAACAGTAAAGCCGTGTATTTGCGCGCAATTCTTGTTTTAGTGATGACAATCGGGTCGGTTATTGCGGCTCAGATGATACCTGTCGCTACCTTGCACGCAATTGCACTGCTTTCACCAATGATGGTAACCGCGATGTCGGTACCGCTTTTGGGAGAGAAAGTGGGACTTAAGCAATGGCTTTCAATTCTCGTCGCGTTTTCTGGTGCTCTGCTTATTGTAAAACCCGGTATGGGGGTTGTCGACATAGGTGCGCTGATCGGAGTTGCAACGATCCTTGTGTTTTCTCTTGGCAATATCGTTGCCAGATATGCGAGTAAATTTGACACACCTTCTACTGTGTTGTTTCACACCGCATTGCTGGGCGCTGTTGCAACTACACTTTGTGCACCCTTCTTCTGGCGAGGGCCGGATTTGGAAGGCTGGGCCTTGCTGGCGCTCATCGGTGCGGTTTCCGGTTGTGGGCACTATGCGATCGTAAAAGCGTTTGCTTGCGGTGATGCCTCAGCAATTGCGCCCTTCAGTTACAGCAGTCTCATTTGGGCAATGTTGCTTGGCCTGCTGTTCTTTGGGGAATTTCCAGACACCCTGACACTTGTCGGTGCAGCAATCATCTTCGGGTCTGCAATTTACATGTGGCAGCGAGAGAGGTTGCTGAATGCTGTTGATTTGAGCAAGGTATAAGCCTCTGATTATCTGGTTACTTGTAGCGCTTAATTGGTTCTGTATCTGGTGGCTTGGAAATAGTTGCAGCATCCTTCGCTTGTGAAGAGGTTGCAGACTTTTCCTACGGCCTGCCATAGTTCTTGATAGCTCCGAGTTGCCAATGTGCGGATCAGTGCTTTGGTTTAGAAAATGCCATCTCAATGGGATTCAGAAGTAGTGAGCAGGGTGGCAGGATCAAAGCCACATGCCGCGCTCTCGTAAATATTATTCCGCCTTAAGGCTTTTGTGGCTGGACAGACTATCAGAGATGATGATGACGCTCTGACCACTATCTCACTTCAAACATTCTACTGAGAGATAATCTTGCTATCATTAAAAGTGTTTGAGTTCGGGTTGGGCCTGATCTTCACAGCACGGCTTGTCTTCTGCCTCAAAGACGCTTCTTAAACTATCTACTTTAAGTCCAATATTTCAAAATACTTTTACCAATTGATCAAAAAACATGGATATTGAAACATTTTTCAGTTCACTGGAATATTTTCATCTCAGTTGAATAATAAATCGAAGAAAATTATTCACATCCTACTTGCGCATTGCATAGATTCAGGTTAATTAGCCGACTTTAGCAGAACAATCTCATCAGGCTGTATTCAGCCCTGCAAAGCATGTAGTGCGACTACCTGTAATTGGTATTTTGAACACTACTTCTTACGGCGGGTGCTGTTTTTGCACGCGCCTACCTGCGCACTGCTAAGATTTACTGTCTCAAAAATTTAATAGGTAACAGGATCTACGACATGGCACACACCCAAGTTATGGATGAGACTTCGCACGGCCAATCGCGCCTTATGGAGCCTGCCATCCTTCCCGTCTGGCTTAATCAACGTGCCATTTCCAATCGCGGTTACATTGGTCTTTGGATCTCAATGGCAGTTATCATTGCGACTTTCCAGCTAGGTGCAGCAGGTGTTGCAGGACTTCCGCTTCCCATTGTCATTGCAACAATCTTCTTTGCTAATCTGTTGCTTGGTATTGTGATGGCGCTCACAGCAGACATTGGTACAGAACACGGCATTTCTTTCGCTGTCTACCTGCGCGCACCTTTCGGCACAGTCGGCACCCATATTCCTTCCATTACCCGAGGCATCGTAGCCGCTGTCTGGTTTGGCATTCAAACCTACCTCGGTGCATTAGCGCTGAACGGGATCTTCGCTTATCTCACTGGTTTTGATAACTGGATTGTCTGGTACATCGGTTTTGCAGTCCTGCAAGTGGCAAACACGGCCATGGGAATTCGTGCGGTGGAACGTCTTGCTAAGATCGCAGCTCCTGCCATTATGGCAATTTCAGTTTGGATGTACTTTACACTCGACGGGCTCGCGACGACGAGCGGAAAAGACATCTGGTCATTTGCTGGCGATGCGGAAATCTCTGTCATCGCCCTTTTTGTAGCCAACATGGCCTTCTGGTCGTCGCTGGCTGTGGACATTCCAAATATCACACGCTTCCTTCAAGTAGAGCCGGGCACACGTAACTTCTTCAAGCGCAACAAAAACGTCTTCATTGCACAGTTTCTGGCTCTCCCGGTTGTGCAGAGCTGGATCGCCCTGATTGGTGCCGTTTCCTTTATCGCAGCAGGGGACTGGAATCCGATCACTGTTATTCAGGGGCAGGGGGCGGGCATTACGCTGGTCATTCTTTTGGTAATGGTAGTACTTGCGCAATGGTCCACCAATACCAGCGCAAATCTCATTCCGGCAGCGTTGACCTTCGTTAATGCTGGCGCTCCATGGATCACCTACGCCATGGGGCTGGTTCTGGCCGCAATTGTCGGGACACTGGCAATGCCATGGCTGATCCTTGACCATCTGTTTACCTATCTCGGGCTTTACGGTGGCATGCTTGCTGCACTTGGCGGGATTATGATCTGCGACTACTTCGTCATCCGAAAGCGCCGCCTCAATGTGCCGGCGCTTTATGAGGAAGAGGGGCAGTTCAAATATATCGGTGGCTGCAATCCGGCTGGTCTTATTGCCTGGGCTGTGGGTGGCGCACTGGCGATTTATGCCATCGACCTTTCCTACTTCGTTGGCTTCTTTACAGCTTTTGCTCTTTACTGGGTTCTGATGAAGGCATGGATCCTGCCCAGGTTCACTCAGGATGAGCTGAAGCATGATGAAGATGACACATATCTGGCGACCAGTATCAATCGCAACTGGGTGTATCTGGAAGGTCAGGGCATGGTGAAAATGGACTGTGCCAGCATTCCAGCTCATGCACTTTCCCGCGAAGACCTGTAAGCTCGCAGACTAAGCAAAGCTTTGAGCCCCTTACACCTTGTTGTGAGGGGCTTTTTCATTTCATCAGTGCCTCACCCATGACTTTTAAGTAATGAAGCAAGCGCTCAATACGACAGTATTACTCATCAGATATCGCTCTAAAGCGATATATATCAATAAGATAGATAGTATGTCGCAGTCGCACTAATACAGACGATCCATCTGCCTTTCACACTTACACTCTTCTTCTAATGTGAAAGAAAATGAAAGATGGATCCCCGCCTCATTCAAGGTTTCAGGCGTGCAGCCTATCTCGTCAACATGATTGGTTTTTCAACCAGGCACGATAAGCTTTTTCGCAGTTTGCTTTTTGTGAGCTGCTCATTGTTTTGCATCTTTGCTGTCATCCAGACCATTATGAGCATAATCGTCTGCAGAGGGTTGATTGACGTACTACCCTGGACCGCCTCTTTAATGAGCGGTTTTATGAACGACATCACCAACGCAACCTTACTTGCCATAATGATTTACCGGCTGAGGCCTGCTCAAAAACCGGAAAACGCTCAAACCTGACCCTTTGCTCATTCTTTCCATGACTTCTCTACCCAGCCAAACCAACCCCAAAATACGCCGGATATTCAGTGATTTGGGAACGTTCTATCATAGGCGCTCCGGCACCAATAAGCAGGGTAAAATGATGAAGCCCATTTACTTAACAGGCCTTGCAACAGCGGTGCCACCCCATGAATTGCCCCAGACACTGGTTTTAGAATATGCACGCGAGATTCTCGGACCCAAATTCTCTCAGTTCGAACGCATGTCCAGCACCTTCCTGACATCTGGTGTCAAAACACGCTATTCAATGGCGTCCCTTGATTGGTTCTTACAAGCTCAAGGTTGGAAATCCAGAAACGAAACCTATCTGCGCGGTGCAACAGATCTGTTTGTTAAGGTTGCCGGAAAAGCACTTGCAAATGCAGGCTTACGCGCAGATCAGGTTGATTGCATTGTGACAGTCTCTTCCACGGGTATTGCAACTCCCACACTGGAAGCTCAGGCATGGAAGCAAATGGGCTTTCGTAATGATGTTATGCGTGTGCCGACTTTCGGACTGGGGTGTGCAGGGGGCGTTTCCGGGCTCGCCATTGCACGTAATCTGGCTCTCGCCAACCCCGGCAGCAACGTGCTGTTGGTTGCATTGGAAGCGTGCACCTTGTCGTTTCGTCAGGATCGCCTCACAAAAGCAGATATCATTGCCACAGTCCTTTTTGGCGATGGCGCAGCTGCCGCATGTCTTTCCACCACGAAGAACCCACAGGCTGAGCCTGTGTTGGAACTGGGCGCAGCTCACCAACAAATCTTTGAAGATACGCTGGAAATTATGGGTTGGGATGTAGAGGACCACGGTCTTGGGGTTGTGTTTGATCGCTCCATACCGGAATTTGCAAAGCAACATTTTTTAGAGGCAACAACAGGCTCCTTAGATCAAATCGGGATTAGCCTTGATGATGTGTCTCGTTTTGTCTGCCATCCCGGCGGCGCAAAAGTCGTTCAGGCTTTTGAAGAAGCCTTACACCTGCCTGTAAACACACTAAATGCTGAACGAGAGATCTTGCAAGAGTTTGGCAATATGTCTGCACCCACGGTTTTCTTTGTACTGGAACGTGTGTTGAAAAGTACACTTTCCGGGTCGTTTGTTCTGTGCGCTCTTGGGCCCGGCTTTAGCGCTAGCTTTCAGAAAGTGACTGTCACTTCACAGGCAGAAAAACCCACAGAGATGTATTCGCAGCGCTCAGGTGTGGAAGGAGCGGTTCATGCCTGATGTCTCTTTGCCTGCGCTCTTCTTCCTTGCCTTTATCATTCTCCAGCGTGTTTCAGAACTTATAATTGCCCGCTCTAATACAAGGTATTTGCTGTCAAACGGTGCTGTTGAAGTGGGAGCCTCCCATTATCCACTGATTGTAAGTGTGCATGTGGCATGGATCTGCGTGCTGGTTATTTTGGGTTACGATAAACCCGTTTCCATACCCTGGTTGTTTGTTTTTGCTGTTTTGCAAGTCTTCCGTTTCTGGATCTTAGCCACAATGGGCCGACGCTGGACCACACGCATTATAGTCTTACGCGCCCCTTTAGTTACGAAGGGGCCATTTGCATTCATGCGGCATCCCAACTACATGCTGGTCGCACTGGAGATTTTTACGGCGCCAATGGTGCTAGGGCTATTCCCAGTTGCCTTTATCTTCTCTGGATTTAATGGTGCTATCCTCGCTCTTCGAATTCGTATTGAAGAAGAAGCCCTTATGGACCTGAACTAAGCCAGATTTGCCCACAAGAGTATTGTTCTCTCTTGAACCTGATAATTAATACTGATATATCACTGCCAGTTCTTTGACTGTGGCCTGCCCACATGCCGCCGCAGCAACCAGACCACTAAATGTGCTGAGGAAATGATGCTTACAGGTTGCCATCTTATTGCAGGAGAGTGGGTAGATAACACTCAGAAATTCCAGTCCTCTCCTTTTTCTGGAGAAGCTCGCAATTATGCGTGTGGCACTATCGATTTGATTGACCGTGCCGTGCAAGCTGCCGAAAGTGCTTTCATGACCTATGGCTGGAGTACTCAGGCAGAGCGCGCCCGGTTCTTGCGCAGTATTGCCGATGAGATTGACGCACGTGGTGCTCAGATCACCGAGATCGGTTGTGCTGAAACCGGTCTGCCAGAAATACGGCTCAATGGAGAACGCGGGCGCACCATCGGACAGCTGCGCCTGTTTGCGGATCACATCGAAAAAGGTGAATATCTGGACGTTATCCATGATGAGGCATTACCAGATCGTGTTCCCCTTCCACGTCCAGATTTACGCTTGAGCCAGCGTCCCATCGGGCCGGTTGCGGTGTTTGGTGCTTCCAATTTTCCGCTCGCCTTCTCTACAGCTGGTGGCGATACAGCTTCTGCTCTGGCTGCTGGTTGCCCCGTGGTCGTTAAAGGCCATGAGGCCCATCCGGGAACAGCCGAAATAGTGGCGCAAGCGATTGATGCAGCAATCAAAACCTGCGGTATGCACCCCGGTGTCTTCTCACTCGTTCAGGGTGGAAGCTGGGATGTGGGGTCCGCATTGGTACAGCATCCGCTCATCAAAGCTGTTGGCTTCACTGGGTCTTTGGGAGGCGGCAGGGCGCTTTTCGATTTGTGCGCCTCTCGTCCAGAACCAATCCCGTTCTTCGGTGAACTTGGTTCCATCAATCCAAACTTCATATTCCCAACTGCACTTGCAAACCGTGGTGAAACCATTGCAGCAGGCTGGGCAGGCTCTTTGTGCATGGGTGCAGGCCAGTTCTGCACCAATCCGGGTGTTGTGATGCTGGTTGAGGGGGCTGATGCAGATGCGTTCGTAAGCAAGGCCCAAAGTGTTTTGGAAACAATTGATGAGCAGCCAATGCTCACTGACGGCATTGCCGTGACCTATCGTGCTGGCGCTGAAAAGATTGCAAGTATCGCTGGTGTTCAAGAGCTTGTGGGAACGCCCTGTGAAACCCGCGGAGCCATGCCGTATATGTTCGTAGCCGATGTTGACACCTGGCTTGGTAACAAAGTTCTTCAGGAAGAGGTGTTCGGTCCGCTTGGCATCATCGTTAAACTAAAAGACATTGAGCAGATGCAGGAGGTCGCCCGCACCATTGAAGGCCAGCTAACCTGCACCATCCATGTTGATGCAGCAGATCACGCAGAAGCTCGCAAGTTGGTGCCGCTGCTTGAACGTAAAGCAGGCCGCCTTCTTGCAAACGGCTTTTCTACGGGTGTCGAAGTGTGCGACTCCATGGTTCATGACGGCCCCTATCCAGCTTCAACAAACTTTGGTGGCACCTCCGTGGGCACCATGGCAATTCGCCGCTTCCTGCGTCCGGTCTGTTATCAGGATATGCCGCTGGAACTGGTCACAGGTTTTGACGCAAGAGAAATGGCTTAAGGCCTTTCCCAGTTCGCAATAGCATTTCGAGGCCTTGAGCATCGGTATTCAAGGCCTCTAATTTTGCCCAATGGCCATTCCTGTATCGCGTCAGAGCTTCCGCAAATAGGGTAAGGCCTGCTTTCAGCCTGACAGTTGCAAAGCAAATTCGCTTTACAAGACGCGCCCAACCCAACCTGAAAACGGACCCAAGCAAATTCCAGTTAAGGAGCCTTTCTCTCACGGGCTTATTGCAGATGTTATATCTTTAATTGCTCGTTCTGGCCTTGCTTCACCCTAACAGCATTGGAGCAGAGGCCAATCTGTCAATCATAATTGCTTTTGTTTGCTGGTCTAGGAGTTTTGACCCAGATATCATTGAGGGCTCTGTGCCCTGACAATCTTCTCTGACAGTAATCGGAAGTGAGAATCCCTCCCAAAAATCACATTAATTGCTCTCGAAACATTCTGTGTTCTGATAGGTTCGAACCGAGCATAATGTGACGTATCCTTTGCTTGGTACTGAGGGGTTACAATGGATAGCTCAAAGGACGAACCAAAAACGCACGACAGCCGCTATGGTACAACAGCCGGTTACATGGCAGGGTTTGGAAATGACTTCGAAACCGAGGCCTTAAAAGGAGCGTTACCGCAGGGGCGGAACTCTCCACAGCGCGTAGAATATGGCCTGTATGCCGAGCAGCTTTCGGGCTCCCCCTTTACAGCACCACATAAAACGCTGGAACGGTCCTGGCTTTACCGTATCAGGCCTTCTGTAAAGCACCTTGGCCGGCTTAACAAAATTGACGTGCCTTATTGGAAAAGCGCACCCAACAAAATCAGAGATGTGGTTTCACTCGGTCAATACCGGTGGGATCCACTGCCATTTCCCGAAGAAGTAAAGCTCACCTTCATCGAAGGTGTCCGCAGCATGACGACTGCAGGCGATGTAGGGCTACAGATGGGCATGGCAGCTCATGTTTACCTTGCAAACAAAGATATGAAGCATGAGTATTTTTATAATGCTGACGGCGAATTACTTATTGTGCCACAGGTTGGTCGTTTGAAAATCTCCACTGAGTTTGGTGTGATTGATCTGGAACCACTGGAAATTTGCCTTCTGCCTCGTGGAGTAGTGTTCAAGGTCAGCCTCCCCGATGGCAAAGCGAGGGGGTTTATCTGCGAGAACTACGGGTCTAAGTTTACGCTACCCAATCGCGGACCAATTGGCGCAAACTGCCTTGCAAATCCCCGTGACTTCAAAACACCTGTTGCGCAATTTGAAGACATAGAGCAACCTTGCCAAATTACAGTAAAATGGTGCGGTGAGTTCCACCGCTCAACCATTGATCATTCTCCTCTTGATGTCGTTGCATGGCATGGCAATTATGCGCCTTACAAATACGACCTGCGCCATTTCTCACCTGTGGGTGCCATCAGTTTTGACCACCCAGATCCTTCCATATTTACTGTCCTTACTGCTCCAACTGCAGAAGAAGGAACCGCAAACATCGACTTCGTCATCTTCCCGCCGCGCTGGTTACCTCAGGAAGATACTTTTCGTCCACCATGGTATCATAAGAACATCATGTCAGAGTTGATGGGCAATATTTACGGGCAATATGACGCCAAGCCACATGGATTTACTCCGGGAGGTATCAGCTTACACAATTGCATGCTGCCTCATGGCCCAGATCGGGAAGCTTTTGAAAAAGCATCTCACAGCAGCTGGAAGCCAGTGAAACTGGAAGATACTATGAGCTTTATGTTTGAAACCAGATTTCCGCAGCAATTGACGGAGTTTGCAGGCAAAGAAGCCCTGATGCAGGATGATTATGTGGAGTGCTGGTCTGGCCTTGAACGCAAGTTTGACGGCACCTCCGGGCTGAAGTAACGCTTTGTCAGCGTATCTGTCAGTTTTTCAGAAGTGCGAGCAAAAAATAACTGGTATTCACATAAAGGATCTGCTGAGCTATCTTTCATAACAGTTTTTCACTGGAGGGTGTTATGAATATGCTTTTTTCACAGACCATAACAGTTTTTCATGAAAGCTGGCTTCCTGTTCCTGCAAAACCTGCCGGATATTCCGCCCTTATTGACGCCTACGATTTGCGTGTTCCTTTGCCGCATAAACTTTGTGCCATTGGTGATCGTCACAAGCTCATTGAGCAAGATGGGTGGCGTATCTTCACGCCTCGCCATGCACCGGAGGCAACCTTGCTGGGTCATCTTACCTTTGCCTTAAAGAACGAGGGGCTGGATCTGGCAATCTTAAAGCGTCTCTTTCTGGCATGTGGGCCCAAACCCATTGAAGAACTGGTGCATTCACGGCCAACAGGACGTTATGCCCGTCGCATCTGGTTCCTTTATGAATGGCTATTGGGCAAGCGGCTTAATCTGTCGGATGTAACATCTGGTGCTTATGTGGATGCGTTGGATACGACACGGCAATTCGGCGGAAGCCCGTTTCCGTCTCCCCGCCAGCGTGTGCGGAACAACTTACCTGGTACTCCTCAGTTTTGTCCGCTCATTTTCCGCAGTGCTGCGCTAGAGGCATTCCAGCAAGCAGCTTTACAAGAAAAGGCGATTCAAGTCGCTGCTTCAGTGCCTAAAGATTTGTTGTCACGCACGGCTGCATTTCTTCTACTTAAAGACAGTAAATCAAGCTTTGCCATAGAAGGTGAACGCCCCGCCCATGATCGTATCCAGCGATGGGGACGCGCAATTGCAGAAGCCGGAAAAACACCACTAAGCATTGATGAGTTTTTACGCCTTCAGCGGATCGTGATTGGTGATGATCGTTTTGTCCAACTGGGTTTGCGCGAAGAGGGCGGTTTTGTAGGCATGCATGATCGTGAAACTCATATGCCTCTGCCAGATCACATCAGTGCTAAACCCGAGGACTTGCAGAGCCTGATGTCAGGAATGATCGACTTTGCGCAGAGCCATGCTAAGCATTTCGACCCTGTGCTGGCTGCTGCTGTGCTTGCTTTTGGGTTTGTTTATGTACATCCCTTTGAAGATGGAAACGGACGCCTGCACCGCTACCTGATACATCATATTCTGGCACAGCGAGGGTTTAATCCACCCGGCGTAGTGTTTCCCGTCTCCTCGGTTATACTGGAACGTATCGATATCTACCGAGAGGTTCTGGAAGATTATTCAGCGCGCCTTTTGCCCCAAATTGACTGGCAACCGACTTCTCATGGGAATCTAACGGTTACAAACAGTACCGGCGACTTTTATCGTTTTTTTGATGCAACGGCTCATGCTGAATTTCTCTACACCTGTGTAAAACGAACAGTGGAACATGATCTTCCAGAAGAAGCCCGCTTCCTTCAAAACCATGATCGCTTTCAAAATGAACTTGGATACACTGTTGAAATGCCAGCTCGACTCACTGATCTGCTCTTCCGTTTCCTGAATCAAAATAATGGAAAACTATCTCATCGCGCGAGAACAAAAGAATTTGCAGCACTTACCGATAAGGAAGTTGAGACTATTGAGTACATATATAAATATTGTTTTGAATAATGCTTGTCGCTCCAGATGAGGTAAAAAATACTATTCAAATCAATCCTTTATATTTCATGACCTCAAATCCAAATTAGTGCGTGAGCGCATTCGATTTTATACTTCACAGAAGCTTCAGGCACCGGTCCCATAAGTTTCCCATTTAAGTGAGTGTATGTGCGTGTTGGAAATTGTAGGTTTTTCTCTCCGAGTTCCCGGAGCATCAAATAAAGAAGCGCTGTGGCAAATGCTCAAATCAGAGCATAACAGCATTACGGAGATCCCCGAGGACCGCTGGTCTCATTTTCGATACCTGCATCCAAGACAAGGTGAACCGGGAAAAACCTACTCCTTCAAAGCAGGTGTTTTGGATGACTTATGGGGATTTGATCCTTCAGCCTTTGCAATCTCTCCCAGAGAGGCGGAGCAAATGGATCCGCAACAACGGCTCTTACTGCAATTAACCTGGGAGGCAATTGAAGATGCTGGTATCTCTCCAGACACAATTGCAGGAGATAATGTTGGCGTTTACGTGGGTGCTTCAGCGCTGGATTACGCAAATGAAAGTCTGTTTGACCTCAATGTAGCAACCGGACACTTCATGACGGGAAATACCCTGTCGATCCTCTCAAATCGTCTCTCCTATATCTTTGATCTAAGAGGCCCCAGCTTTACAGTTGACACTGCTTGTTCTTCATCTTTAGTAGCCCTGCACGAAGCCTATCGAGACCTTAACACCGGCAAGATTGACTGCGCTGTTGTTGCAGGTGTCAATGTTTTGGCGAGTCCCTTCCCATTTATCGGCTTTGCGCAAGCAACCATGCTCTCACCAGATGGTCAATGCAAAGCCTTTGACGCCAATGGCAACGGGTACGTACGCTCAGAAGGTGGCGTTGTGCTTATTATTCGCCGGAAGGATGCACCACGCTGGAATGGCCAACGCTCCCACGCAGATATCGCCGCATGCGATATCAGTTCTGACGGCAGGACTGTCGGTATGTCTCTTCCTTCAGAAAGTGCTCAAGCTGCTCTGCTGGAGCGCGTTTACAAAACCCACGGTATTGACCCAAATCAACTGGCCTTCATTGAGGCCCACGGGACGGGCACCCGTGTAGGGGACCCAGCAGAAGCTCATTCAATCGGGCAGACCCTTGCACAAAAACGAAGAACTCCTTTACCAATCGGTTCAGTCAAGACTAATCTGGGTCATCTGGAACCTGCTTCTGGCCTCGCAGGTCTTGCTAAAGCTATTCTTGCATTAAAGCATGATTTTTTGCCTGCCAGCTTACACTTTCAAGATCCAAATCCGAACATCGACTTTGATGCATTGAACATTCAGGTCGCAGCAAAAGGTGTTTCATTACCGCGCGAAGGAACTCCGCGATACGCAGGAGTGAACTCATTTGGTTTTGGCGGCACCAACGCGCACGTCATCATCCGCGACGCGGACACACCAGTCAGCAATGTTGCACGACTAAAGAAAACCCAGCAAAACACAATCAGCCTGTTACTCTCAGCACCAACCAAAGAAACACTCACTAAGCTGGCCCGAACTTATGCTTGCAGTGACGTCTTTGAAAACCAAGATGCACAACATGTTTGTGCTGCCAGTTTTCATCGAAAACGCCTTTTTAAGGAGCGCGCGGTTTTTACTGGCAATAATGTGGCATCCTTACAAACCGCCCTGCGAGATTTTACAGAAGCAAAAGAAACCGCGAGTGTTTGTTACTCAGACAAACCAGCAGTAACGGGTAAGTGCGCCTTCGTCTTTTCCGGCAATGGTTCACAATGGGCAGGCATGGGCCGGGATGCCTATGCATCAAATGCCATTTTTCGCAAAGCATTCCGACACCTTGATCGGCTTTTTGAGAGCTTGGCTGGCTGGTCTCTTACAACTTCTCTTTTTTCAGAAACTCTGGAAGAAGACCTCGGACAGACCAGTAAGGCGCAACCACTTTTATTTGCAGTTCAGGTCGCGTTATGTCGTGCGCTCTCTGAGTATTCATTGAATCCTGATATGGTACTGGGACACAGTATTGGTGAGGTGGCTGCCGCTCACATTTCCGGCGCACTGTCCCTGGAAACAGCAGTTAATCTTGTTTATCACCGTTCAACTGAACAAGAAGTCGTCTCCGGTCATGGAACTATGGGCGCTCTCATGCAACCTGCTGATGATGCCCAACGGCTTATATCTCAAAGTGGGTTTAAAAGCATTGAGATCGCAGCTGAAAACAGTCCGAAATCTGTGAGCTTAACTGGTAGTCGTGAAGACATGGAGGGATTTGCTAAGTTTGCACGCTCAAATCAGATTGCGTTCAGAAAGGTAGCACTTAACTATCCTTTCCACAGCAAGCTTATTGAACCTGTTCAACTCCCCTTCAGAAACGCAATCGGAAACATAATTGCGACCTCGTCAGATACTCCTTTTATTTCAACTGTTTCGGGAGCAGTTATCGAGGGACCAGAGTTAACCGCAGATTACTGGTGGCGAAACCTTCGCGATCCGGTTCTCTTTTCCAAAGCAGTCGCAACTGCCATTGATCTTGGCGCAGACGTTTTTATTGAGATCGGCCCAAAACCTATTCTGCAAAGCTATGTACGTCAGGTAGTTACCGAGAAAGGTGGAAAAGGCACCGTACTTGGCAGCTTGTCTACAGATTTTCCATTAAATTTAGATCCTGTGATGCAGCTTGTTGTGCGAGCTTATCTGGCTGGCGTAGATGTTGATACGCAAATGCTCTTTGGCGTTAATCCCGATGAGCAGATCACTTTACCGCCCCTCCCATGGCATAATAAGAGTTTTAAGTTCGAAAACAGCCCTGAAGCCCACACAGACCTTTTCCGTGGGAGCGATCATCCGTTGTTAGGCTGGCGCCCCAACGCAAATTTTAATGTATGGACCACCCACCTGGATCGCTTCACTCTTCCGTTCCTGAGCGATCATGTCATCAATGGACAGATGATCTTTCCCGGCGCTGGGTATGTGGAGATGGCGTTCGCGGCAGGCACCGCATTCTATCATACCTCAGCCTTAGAATTGCGGTCTATGGATATTGTTCAAGCGCTTATCTTGAGTGATGATTACCTGATGGAAGTCCGAACTGAAATCTGCGCAGAGACCGGAACTGTGAAAATCTCCAGCCGCGTGCGTTTGAGTGCAGATGACTGGACGTTAAACGCGATTGGCAGAATTGGCAAAATCGCTGGAACAGCGCCGAGCATCCAACTGGATTTTGAAGCAGCACGCCTCGTTTACACTGGAGATGAAATTTATAAGGCCGCTTTGGGCTATGGGTTGGAATTCGGTTCTTCTTTTCAGCGTACCCAAAATGTGTCCCAGGTGGATGAAGCGACCTTTATCGTTCACCTCTCAACACTTGAAGAAGAAGACAAAATCCCTGCCTTTGGCTTTCATCCAGCAGAACTAGATGGATGTTTCCATGGTTTGCTTGCATTATTCGGTGAAGTAACGGCACAGAACAATAACTCTAAAGCTTACCTACCAATCTTCTTCGAAAGTATTCGTCAGTTTCAGCACGGAGTATCACCTGCCTATGTGCGCATACAGATCAAACGCGCTTCAGCACTCTCGCTGCTTGCTGATTTCCAGATTTTTGATGAAAACGATAACATTATCGCCATCATAAAAGGCGGGCGCTTCAAAGCCACTAAACTAAATCAACGGGTGAACAGCTCAGATCTGGTTTATAGGGTAGAGGCTAAACTTCTGCGGAATTCGGCACAACTTCCTTCCAAGCTGGAAAATCCTTTTCCTCAGATTGAGCCGTACATCGCTCAAAAATTACTGAATTCTGATTCTACTGAGGAACGGGATGCATATCTCCTGTTAAATGCAGCCGCTCAGCGAACAGCATATGACGTCATTTGTCGGTTTGCTGATAGCGAACAAGTAATCAATACTGCCAGTTTACCAGTTACCCTCCGTCAGTACTTTGTGCAGCTCCTGAACATATTGAAGGAAGCAGGTGCAGCAACCTCGTGTGGACCAGATCTGACAGAGCTCAGTAGTGACTTTGACTTGCCTGACTTCGACACATTGGCAGCAAGTGTAATAGAAGAAAGTCCTAAGGATATTGCAGCTGTAACTCTTCTGGCAAACACCCGCAGATATGTTCTGAACTGCACAGAAGAAAGTTCCACGGAACTTCGAGACTTTGAACACTCCGCTGCGATTTTGGAGCACTATTGGCAAGCTTCACCGGAGGCACAAACGCGCCGGGGTGTGGCATCTGATTGGTTGAGCACAGTAACCTCGAACTGGGATCACAATGTTCCCCTACAAGTATTAGATCTGAGTGGATCCGGCTTGAACCTTGCTCACGACTTAAGGGAGTTGAGATCGGAGTGCCCCTTCAGAATAATCATTGCAGACAGCCAACATAAAAATGCGGCACGCTTGTCAGCAAGTACCTTTGAAGACCCAGATATCAGAGTTATAGATACAAGTGCCTCTGAAAATGCTAGTAACTGGGACGCGGTTTGGCAACAGGGACCCTTTGATATTGTCATTTCTTCAGGTCTCTTGCATACAGCGTACCACAATGAACCAGATTTTTTCTCCAAGTTGAGTAAATCCATCGCTCCCGGGGGGCAATTTTTTGCGATAGAGCCTGTGAGCGATGTGTTTTATCATGTTACCTTTGGGCTTTCTGATGGATGGTTTGAGGCATCACGAAGTGATCACCTTCTAAATGGGGCAATAAAAAATACTAGGGAATGGTGCGACCAACTCACATCGACCTCATTTGACAAACCATATGCATCCGAAGCTCTGATAGAAGGCTCAACAATATCCATACTTCAGGCCGGGGCTGCTTCAAATCATCAAGAGTACATTGCCCCCCCTCTTAAAGAATGCGAAGCCATAGTTATCGTTGCAGGGCATTCTGAGCAAGAGCAAGACATTGCTCACGCAATACAGAACGATGTGCGACTTGCTTCATGCAGCATCACAATTGTGAATGCTGACCATGAAGCTTTCGATTTAAATGAGGCCAGTGGATGGAAAACTGCTCTGGCTGGCTCAACGTTTCTGGAAGCTCAAAGCAAAGCAATCGTTCATCTTTATGGTTTGGCGAACACGGGCGATAGTGCCGTTGACCAAATCATGAAACGCTGCGCGACATGTGTTGGCCTTATAAAAGCCTACCCTGGTCTTTCAGGGCAACTTGCCTTGATTGCATCTGGAGGCAGTGGTCTTAACAGTAGTGAAAGCTCACCACCGCAAAGTGCAGCCTGGACGTTTTCTCGCGTTCTTGCAAATGAAGCACCAGAGCTTTCACCTCGCGCACTCGATATCTCATTGAAGAGGCCCTCTGCGGATATCGCCAATGCAATTATACAGAGTCTCTTTCTGCCCTCTCAAGAAAATGAGTTTTGTCACATTGAGCAAGCTCACGCAGCATCGCGAGTTCAATCAGGTTTTGCTCAAACATCTCTAACCCCCACCGATAGAGTGGCATTGGAACTTTCTGAAACAGGCTCATTAAATTACCTGCGCTGGCAAAAGCAGCAGCCCACTCAATTTGATGAAGATGCTGTTGAAATTCAGGTTGCTGCAACAGGGATAAACTTTAGAGACGTAATGTGGTCTCTTGGAATGCTTCCTGAAGAAGCCTTAGAAAATGGTTATGGCGGCCCAAACCTCGGTCTGGAAATCTCCGGTGTTGTCAGTCGTGCTGGAGCGAGTGTTTCCAACCTTTGTGTTGGCGATAAAGTAATTGCCTTTACTTCTGGAGGATACGCTACTTTTGTCACTTGTCCGGAATATGCAGTTGTTAAACTGGATGAAGATCAGGACCTCATCGCCGCAGCAACTTATCCCGTAGCATTTCTAACAGCGTATTATTCACTCATACATCTGGGTAGATTGAAAGAAGATCAATGGGTTTTGATCCATGGTGCTGCTGGCAGTGTCGGCCTTGCAGCACTTCAGATCGCAAAACATGTTGGTGCAAATGTCATAGCAACGGCCGGGTCCGAAGAGAAACGAGAAGTTCTTCGCCTGCTTGGAGCCGACCACATTCTTAACTCCCGCAATCTGGAGTTTGCTGATCATGTTATGAACTTGACAGGTGGCAAAGGCGTGCATGCTGTCCTCAATTCGCTTGCCGGAGAAGCGATGGAGGCAAGTATCAATGTAGTGCGTCCTTTTGGATGTTTCCTTGAGCTTGGCAAGCGCGACTATTACGCGAATACCAAAGTCGGACTGCGCCCATTCCGTCATAATCTGTCTTATTTTGGTATCGATTTAGACCAGATTTTGCTCAATGAAAGTAACCTCGCTCGTGAACTCATTGAGGAGGTGTTCCTTTTAATCAAGGAAGGCATTTTTACCCCATTGCCCTATCGGGTATTCGAGGGCCGCAATGTGCAGGATGCTTTCAGATTAATGCAACAATCTCAGCATATTGGAAAAGTACTCGTTACTCCACCAAAACCCGAAACTGTCAAAGTTGCAAAAGCGCATCGAAAATTAAACTTTTCGTCAGAGGGACAACATGTAGTCATCGGAGGCCTTGGTGGGGTTGGACTGGAGATTTGCAGATGGCTTGCAGACAACGGCGCCTGCCGAATTGTCATGACCAGTCGATCGGCAACAGTTAGTCCACAACACCAGCAGCTATTTGATGAGCTTGCACAAAAAGGTGTCTTGGTGAGCGCTCTAAAGTGTGATGTTACAGATCACGCAGCCCTCAGTTCAATGCTAACAGAGTTGCGCCGCTCCGCTCCTTTAAAAAGCGTCATTCATGCTGCAATGATATTGGATGACGGGATCATTCAAAAAATGGATGAAAGACGTTTTCGAAAGGTCTTACTGCCCAAAGTGCAGGGCGCAAGCTTACTCAATGATTTGACTAGCGAAGATGAGTTAGATCATTTCATCCTATTTTCATCTGCGACAACCTTGATTGGAAATTTGGGCCAATCCAATTATGTGGCAGCGAATGGCTACCTTGAAGGGCTTGCACGGGCGCGGCGTAACGCAGGAAAACCAGCGATTGCCGTTGGTTGGGGCGCGATTGGAGATGTTGGTATCCTTGCTCGGGACAACAATACATCTAAAAAGCTCTCCCGGCATCTGGGAGAAACAACAATTAAAGCACGCGAGGGGCTGGATATTCTGAAATCTGTGATCGAGCAGGATGACGGGTCACCGCGCGCAGCGGTGGTTCACATTGGCAGGTTTGCCTGGGGAGTTGCCGAGCAAACTCTTCCGCTACTTGGTAAACCGATGTTCAGTCAAATCGTTAAAAGCAATGATTTGGATCGTGACAGTACAGGATCAGCTGATATTCTTGCTCTTATCGCGGGCAAAGAGGATAAGCAAGCGCAAGAGATCGTAGGAAACATTCTGGCTACAGAGATAGGGCGCATTCTTCGGCTACCTGCTGAAGACATCTCTCAGGAACGACCATTGGCAGAGCTTGGCATGGATTCACTCATGGGATTGGAACTTCGAATAAGTATTCAAAACCGGTTCGATCTCGAGATCCCAATCCTCTCCATCTCTGGAGGGACGTGTCTCGGCGATTTTTCAGGGCAAATTTTACAAAAGCTGCGCAAACGTGAAACTTTGGATAATTCCGCTCCTGAAATTATTCCGAATGAGTTGGCCAATCAACATCTTTCAGATCAACTAGATGATACTCAGAGAAACGCCTTACACGAAATTCTCAATACACAATACGACAAGACCATGAAGGTGTTGAGTTCATGACAAAATCTGCCCGAAAAAGGCTTAGCAAAAGTGAGAGGTTAACTGCCCTAAAGGCGGGCAAGCGCCCTCAGGCATTTGTAAAAGGGCATTCTTCGGGCTCTCAGCCAACCCTTCCGGTCGTGCCTAAATTTAGCGATCTTCCTGGCTATCAAGATTTATGTCTTCAAAAGACAGCAGCCGATTTACTGGAAATTGAAAATCCATTTTTCCGGGCCCATGACATGCGGGCTGGGGCCACAACACAAATTAACGGCAAAACATATCTGAACTTCTCTTCCTATGACTATCTGGGTTTGAATGGTCATGAAGCAATACATAAGGCTGCAAAGCAAGCTATTGATCATTATGGTATTTCTGCTAGTGCAAGCCGTCTGGTTGCTGGGGAACGGACGATCCATAGAGAACTGGAGTCTCAGCTTGCACAGCTTTATGGTGCAGAAAGTGCTATTGCCTTTGTGAGTGGTCACGCAACCAATGTCACGAGTATTGGGCAGTTGATGCAGGCTGGAGACCTGATTGTGCATGATAGCTATAGTCACAACAGCATCATCATGGGAGCCAAGCTTTCAGGTGCTGCGCGTCAGTCCTTCCCTCACAATGATATGAATGCTCTTGAGAATATTCTAAAGCTGCGGGCATCAAGATATCCACGCACGTTGATTGTGGTGGAGGGTGTCTATTCCATGGACGGTGACTATCCAGATCTGCCTAAGCTAATCCAACTAAAGCAAAAGTATGGTGCTTGGCTCATGGTTGATGAAGCCCATTCGCTGGGAATTATGGGCAGGACAGGAAGAGGTATTGCCGAGCACTTTCAGCTGGACTCCAGCCTGGTGGACATTTGGATGGGCACTTTTTCCAAAACATTGGCCAGCTGTGGCGGGTATGTTGCTGGATGTCGAGAGCTTGTCGAGTATTTGAAACTCACTGCACCTGGATTTGTTTATAGCGTAGGCATAGCTCCACCTATTGCAGCAGCAGCATATGAAGCAATACAAGTGATGTTAAATGAACCACAGAGGGTGAAAAATGCTCAAGCCAACGGAGATTACTTCCTAAAGGAGGCAAAATCGGCAGGTTTAGATACTGGTCTCAGCCAAGGCTGCGCTGTGGTTCCAATAATGATTGGGGATTCTCTTAAAGCAACAGTTTTATCTGCACGTCTCTTAGAACGTGGTCTCAATGTTTTACCAATTATTTATCCTGCCGTTCCTGAAAAATCTGCGAGGTTGCGTTTCTTTATCACCTCAGAGCACACATACGAGCAGTTAGATCTAGCTGTTAGCTTACTTCGTGAAGAAATAGACATTTACGGAAAAGATCCCATTTCAATTCAACAGGTTATGACTGCATAATACCTAATTTAGGTAACCCTATCTTACTCAAATTAATAATCTACCTCAGTGCCCTGAAATGTACTTACTTTACTGACGCTTAAAACGGGTAGCCAATACCCTGAATCTTTCGGGATTCCCTTTTAGGGGCGTTGTGATTCACCGGTATGAGGAAGAGTTCTCATTTCAGCACCGCTTTCAATTGATCTTCGAGACCGTTTTCGCAAACTGAGCACCTCTATTAACCTGCTTTGTGATTGATTTTGAAGTGCAGGCACCGTCATTTAGCAGGTCTTCGGCGATAA
>CANMBS010000038.1 GCA_947496145.1 uncultured Pseudovibrio sp. | reverse complement strand
TGGCGCAAACTCCACCTCGGTTTGGATCTGAATACTGGCGACATCATCTGTTCTGAGCTGACGGAAGAGAACGTTGCTGATCCAGCCGCCTTGCCTGATCTGTTGGATCAGATTGAAGGCCTAGTTGCCACTTTTGTGGGCGATGGTGCCTATGACGGCGAGCCCAGCAGAAACGAGCTGGCAAAGCGCTATAACGGGGTTGAGGTCATTATCCCGCCACCTAAAACAGCTGTTCCCAGCCCTGAGGCTGAGGCAGCACCCACGGCACGAGACCGGGATATTCTGGCCATTCAAGAGAACGGGAGAATGGCGTGGCAACAGCAGACCGGATACGGACGGCGCTCGAGAGGCGAGACCTTAATGGGGCGCTATAAACAGGTCATCGGCTCCATCTTGAAGTCGCGAAAGCTGGAAAATCAGAGAACGGAGGCACAAGTCGGTGTCGCCGTTCTTAACAAAATGACCTCTCTCGGACGGCCCTCGTTCGAGAAGGTTTCTGCATGAACACATGCATGGGATTAGGCAAGCTGTAACCTAATTTCGAATTTTGCAACAACGCCATGCGGATCATCCTCTAAATCAAAAAGCTGATCCTTATCCAATTGACACTTGTTGAACTTCCATCGCCCCTCACGCAGTGAAACCATTGGCGCATAGGAAGCTTCTGCTGCATATTCCATCGCAACAGGAGATATGCGTTCTTCGCCCTGTCCCAGTCTGACCAGCGTTTCTCCAGTTGTCCATGGCATTACCTCAGCCATGCTGATGCCTGCGAGATCACACAGGGTGGGACAGACATCAATATTGCTGACTGGTGCGGTTATCAAACCTGGATCCATCTGCGGAGCTGAGATCATCAATGGAACGCGCGCTGAACCTTCGAAGAAAGACATTTTGAACCATAAACCGCGCTCGCCCAGCATGTCTCCATGGTCTGAAACAAACAGAATAATCGCTTCCTGCCGCGTGCTTTCCAAGGCAGACATGACTTCACCGATCTTGTCATCAATGTATGAGATATTCGCAAAATATGCGCGGCGAGACTGGCGAATATTCTCTTCGGTAATGTGGAAGGAACGCCAGTCATTTGCATCAAAGATACGCTTTGAATGCGTGTCGTGTTCTTCGTAAGGAATTGCTGGAACCTGTGGTAGCAAGTGCTCACAATCCTCATATAGATCCCAGTATTTCTTCCGAGCCACATAAGGATCATGAGGATGAGTGAACGAAACTGTCAAACACCATGGACGTTCGTCATTTTTCCGTGCCAAATCATAAACTTTACGCATCGCGTGATATGCGACTTCATCGTCGAATTCCAGTTGGTTTGTAATTTCGGCAACCCCCGCCCCAGTCACTGATCCCATATTATGGTACCACCAGTCGATCCGTTCGCCGGGTTTTCGATAATCGGGCGTCCAACCGAAGTCGGGAGGATAAACATCGGTGGTCAGACGCTCTTCAAATCCATGAAGCTGGTCTGGGCCGACAAAATGCATTTTTCCTGCCAAGCAGGTCTGATATCCTGCCCGGCGCAAGTGATGTGCGTAAGTTGGTAATGACGATGCAAACTCCGCCGCATTATCATAAACACCCGTATCACTTGGCAGTTGGCCGGTCATAAATGAAGCTCGTCCAGGAGCACAAAGCGGCGATGCGGTATACGCATTTTTGAAGCGGGTTGAACGCTCTGCAAGTTTCCGTAGGTTTGGCGTATGGAGCCATTTAGCAGGACCGTCCGGAAACAAAGTCCCATTCAGCTGATCAACCATGAATATCAAAATGTTAGGATTACTCATTGCGTCCCGACTGGAATATTTTTGAAGTGGATTGATTTATTGAGGCAGGTTGAGGGGGGCGTGCTTGTTGTGTTGCTTGTTAATAATTGAAATATAGGGTTGTAGTAAGTCAGATCCAAAGTCATCGTTTAAATATCCAATCCGGCCATCAAACGAAGTGTGGGTGAGTTAAGCCAATTTAATACCAATAAGCGCAATAATAGCAACGCATAGAAAATCGAAAACAAGAAAGAAGCGCAGCCATGGCTGTACTTCTAACCGCCCTCTGGCTTGAGCGAGGCGAACCACTGGTTTAGTTCGGATTACTGCCGCCGAAGCAGCAACAAACAGTAAAATCTTAATCCAGAAAAGGACATCTGTGCTATAATACTCAAAAGGTTTGGCAAACCATCCAGACATTGCAATTCCAGTTCCAAGTAAAATTACCGCCGAAAGACCCGAAATTTTATCTAAGATAGCTAACCATTTTAAGTTTTTTTCTAAAACTACACTATTTTGAAGTATTTTGTTTTTAGAAAAGCTTGCACCAATACACATGGCAAAACCCATTAGATGAAATGTCTTTAAAAATATTAATTCCATCAGAGCCTCATGATCTTCTTATAAAAATCAAGATAATTACTTCAGGTGAATATCTCCTGATAAACTTTACGCTATGATAGTATTTTAAGACGTTCTCATGAATGCAACTTTCGTGATTTATTCAATAACCATCAGGACGAGATTTCGCTTTGCTGCATAAAGAGAGGTGGTGCTGGTTTAGGGAGCATTGTGTACTAAGAATGCGGACAGCAACTTATCACTGTCCTTCAAGGCAAGAGAGAAAAACTCGATTATCGACGAGCTAGCAAAAGATTTAGCTAAACTGCGCTCAACCCTTGATGGAACCGCCCGAATGGCCGCATTTGGCCCTCGACGCTGGCAATCACCACTTACTCACCTGAGTTCTTGCGGTGCAGCGAATGGCAGGTTTGTCCGCATTCCGGCTACTCTCATTTGACCCACGATAGGCACTTCGGGTCACGAGCACCCTTTCAGGATGAACCTTTATTTTCCTCCCACACTTCAGCCTGCTGTTGTAAGCCTTTTTTGGGCTGCAATATGTATTGTTTTGTCCCCTTTACGTTCATGATAATGACCTCTGGTGCAGCTATGAACGCACTGGCCTAGCCACGTATCGCTCGGCTTCTTTTTTGCTGCGTGGCAAGAGGTCACCATTTTCCTTGTGCTCAAACACGCCAGCACCGTTATCTTCCACACCAATCAAGATCCAGTCATCGGCAAAGTTGTCTTTGAACCTGTCAGTAGAAAGACGCCCTGACTTTAACGCAGCTCTCCATTGCCGTCTGGCCTGCTTGTCAATCTCATCTTCTGACAGCTCTCCTTTACGAAAGTCCTCCCACACATCACAGTCGAGGTCGGAAAACTTTGGGGCAGCAGCTGCTTTTTGAGAAGAAACTTTGAGGTGTTGGCGCAGTACCTTCTTCAAACTCTTTGCAAGAGCTTGCAGCTGGTTCACGGTCATAGAATACCGCTCTGCGACCTCCTGGTCAGTCATATCAGCTCGCATCAGGTCCATGAACGCCTGATACTTTTGCTCGCCGCTCGGTGGGGTGTGTTTTTTCATGGGTGTGGTCTTCTCGCTCAAATACAAAATGCCCGCGCTCTAAAGGTAAACCAATGCCTGCTCCTTCAAGCCGAAGTCAATACCAGCGGATCTTCATTCACATCAGCCTATACGGGATTATCCATGTCGCGTTTGGCACCTTTGTTGGGATGAACCCAACTCAGCTACGCATCAATGACGCATAGCTGAGAGATTGTTATGTTAACTCAGATGCGTCTGACTATTCCTTCTTCTTTAACCGCATTTGCACTCCATCAAGAAGCGCTTTTGATGTGTCCAGTTGCCAGACATATGCTCGCGAAAACCACCCCGGAGTGTCATGAGCATTGTGCTCTAAAACTTCATAATCCGTCGAAATTCTTATAATTCCTTCTGGATCATATCTGGTTTCCATAAGCACAGCTAAGTCTTTGGCTTTCAGCTTTGCCGAAGTGATAAGGATCTCGCCATTTTCAAGACGCTTCAGGCGAAGGAAGTTATCCCTTGAAGCTGGTTTATTTGTCTGAGGCAGGCCATAAAAGTAGCCGTTCTTTCCAATCTCACGCCTGTCTTTCAGATGGGCCGCTATCCGGTTGTTATCGGTCACTTCCACGGAGGTGTAACCCGGCAACTTTCGCAATCCTGCAACCAGCTCGGCCAGCATCTTTTTTAGTTGCGGATCGTCCTGCGGAACAGGACGACCGCCACTTTGCATCACGCTGACCATTTCTTTAAGCGTGCCATCAAACTCAACGGACACTTCATCGCCGGTGATTTCAATATCAGCTTCATATTGCTCAGGAACAACACAAGCCGATAACATGGCCAGAAGGCACAAGGCGCTGAGCTGCTTAAAGAACTTATGGAAAATAGACATAGTCAATGATCTTTCAAAATTCACGGGCCTGCACCAACAGGCCCTTTTGTTTGAGGTTTGGATTTTAGCGGCCAATCAACTGTTCGATTTTTTTGTCGGTCTTATACTGGTTAAGGGCATAAACTGCCCAGATCGCTGCGGGTATCCAGCCAATCAAAGTGATCTGGAGGAGAAGACAGAAAATCCCCTGAAACGGGCGTCTGATTGTAAAGAACACCAGAAAGGGAACCAAAAGAGCAATAATTAAACGCATGGCAGATATCTCCTGATTCAGATTGCAAAACTAGTATTTGCTGTGGTGGGTTACGTACTTTTGTTGGGATCTACCCTATTTGATGCGGTTCATCACGTTTTGAAGCCGTGCACCATCCGGGCTGTCAAGCAGGGTAACGCGCTCCTGATCTGGCTTGCCCGGATTGATCAGCATGTCGAACTTTCCGCTCACATTTGTCTTTCCCTGAACGCTGGTGAAGGCGAAGCGGACCTGACTGCGCGGTGTGCCGTCACTGTAAGAGGCGTGCTGCTTACGCTCTGAACTGTTTGGGGTAAGAACCTGCTCCATGACCAGCGAGCTTGAGGACTTGTGCACCACCTTAAAGCCCATGCCCTGAAGCTCATTGATCAACGCTTTTTGAGCTGCGCTGACTGACTTTGAGGTCTCAATATGTGGTGGCTTTTCGGACGAGACTTTAGCAGATGTTGTCTGGCAGGCTGCCAGCAGCATGGTTGCGACAAGAAGAGTAAATAAGCGTTTCATGTATGTCTCCGTTTTAAAAATCACTGGAATCCGATGTGGTTGTTGCAATGATCTGCGCTTATGCGCGTTTCTTTTCTTTGTCTTTTGAACCGGGGGAGGGGACTGTCAGGGATCAGCTTGCTTAAAAGCGTCAGCGTCCTTGTCCATGACAGTTTGCGGGGGTAGCCCCCCGGATTTTGCGCGGGTTTGTTCATTAAGATTTGCCTTGTTCAGCAGCCCGAATACAGACTTGTGCAGATGCAGATGCAGATCGCCAGCTTCAGCCCTGGCAAGACAGCCGCGCAAGAAGCCGCCATAGGAGTTGATGGGTCTTTGCGTATCGGTGCTGCGCCGCTCTGCAATCATGATGAGTGTTGCGGCCGCAGAAGCTCCAAGTTTGTGACAAGCCTCCTGCCATGCCGGTTTGGAAATCCCAAGATAACTTGCTGCCAGCTTTGAGGCGGCAATGACTGATTTCCAGTCCGGCCCGCCGGCGGGAGTTTCCGCCCTGATCATCTCCTGCAGCAGGGGACTGGAACAGGCCAGCACCTGTTTTAAGGAGATATGCTCGATGCCTGAGGCAAAGCAATGTTGGCGTGAAGGGCAGGGCAGGGGTGTTTGAACGGTATCTTCAAGCTCAAATGCCAGTTGACGGGCACTGGCGTGCCGCTCACGCTTGATCTTTTCAAGAGCCATTTCCGCGTTAGCGGTCTCGCATGATTTCATGTCATTGCCGAAAGGCAATGTCCGCTTTGGCGAAGCATTACTTCTTTCGTTAGAAAGTGTTTTGTTTGTATTATTTGTATTTATGTGTCGGAACTTTATTTCCGACCTGTCGGAAGTTTTTTGACGACCAGAGGTGTTTGCAGCTTCATCTGAAGAGGTCATTTCGTCTGCTTCAGCGTGACTGAGTGTGTCCTCTAAAGGTACTCCTTCGCCCCGTTCCGTAGCTGTTTCATCGAACGATGCTATGAGGTTTAGAATCTGTTTCGACCAGCTCACAAGCCGGGAGATGGCAAAGCGGGCCTCGATGCGTCGTGGCAAAGACAAAAGGAGCTGACGTGCCGGCTCACAGGCTGGATGCTCCGGCATAAGGGTAAGCTTTTCGCGAAGGACGCGCTTGTGCAGCAGGAGGGCCTGCTTATGTTCTTTCCAGATCCGCGCCCGTTGTTCCTGACCTTCAACGATATCTGACAGGTCATTAAAAAGGGCGGCCAGCGGAGCAAGATTAACGCCATAGGCTTCCTTCAGCTCCCCATCTGCGGACCTGTGGCCGTATCGGCGTTTGTTGCCATTGTCATGCCAGCACAACAATCCAAGGCGGTTTAGCGCACGTTCAATGTTTAAAACCTGCCGCTCACTGATCCCGCGCCGGGATGCGATTGCGCTCACCGTCAGGTAAACAACCGGACTGCTGCCTGCCTGCCAGTCCTGCAGGCGCGTGTAGCCCATTAAAAACTCCAGATGCGATGTCAGCGTACCTGTCAGGCCCGCAGGTTTCGCCCGCTTGAGCACTAAGAGCGCATCCCAGTGGCTTACTCCTTCAGGCAGTCCGGCAAAGTTTTTTGCCGCCTCTTCAGCCCGCTCATTCAGCTGGCGCGATGTGTTGCCGATTCCAAAGTTAAAAGATGGTGCCTGCGTTTTCGCAAGGTCGGTATACATTTTAAATTCTTCCACAAAATGGAAGCAAAAGACCCGAATTCAGGGTGCAAAACACCGTTCGCAAAAATTTTGCGGTGCTGCACTCTTGCAATTTTGGGAAGAACAACATAAAAATTCAGGTGCTAAATCTAGTTTTATGTTGTTCTCCCTGGGGGTCTCTGGCTTCCAGGGTTTCTTTTTTAAGGCTATCCTCGCCCTTTCTTCTGGTGTTTTAAAAGCCCCGCAGCCTCTGCGCTTGCTGTGCTTTTACTATTCGTAATTTGCTTTAAATTGTTACAAAGCAGCGCTCCTTAAAAAAGTAAAAGTTTAACTAACTCATATGTTACGCACATATAACGTGCGCTCTGGTTTGCTTTTTTGATCCCTTGCTGAAATCACCCATGCTCACAACCGCAGGCTGCCGGCAATCCGCGCCGTTAACCATAGGTAATCTAACTGTGAACAAACCGAGAACTTTGCTCAGGGAAATTGCGGTGGATTCACAAACTTTGTAAAATAAAGTCAGTGGAGGATTGTCAAAATGTTTAATCTTTACAGGAACGTAAGCGTTTTTATTGCCTGGCTCATTTCCGTAAGTGTCATTGCCGTTGCCGCCCATATGGGAATTGGATTGTCTGCTTTTCCCATCGTCTGGGCCATCAATCTTTTTGCAGGTCTGCCCTTCCAGATCCCGGAGCCAACCAGCCCTTATGTCACGCTGTTTCAGATCGTTATGGTGCTGGTGATCCTGCGCACACCGGGCCTTTTTGAATTCATTGTCGACTTTCAGCAAGGTGCCCGCAGCCCCAGTGAGAAAGAGCTGAACCAGATCAATGCAGCTCATGAGTATCTGCGCAGGATTGCTAAGAAAAAGAACATGAGATTGCCGCGCATTGTCTGGCGGGTGATTGACACCAAAGAGTACAATGCCATCACCTATGGCCGCAACCGCATCGCCATCACCCAAGGGGCGCTTTACGACACCAAGTTTCGCGAGGGCGGTCTTGAAGAGCTGGCAGGTCTTATTGCCCATGAGATCGGGCACATCCGCCATCTGGACAACCTGCTTAACAGCATCACGGTTGCTGTCTTCTGGCCGTTCCTGATCCCGCTCACGCTCAACAATCTGTTTTACCGTGTGCCTTATGTGGGACTTGGGTTTAACCTTATTGTTCTGCCGTGGAATCTGGTCATCTCTGTTGCCTCCCGGATCACGAACCTGACCTCGCGCATGACTGAGTTTCGCGCTGATGAATATTCTCAAAAGCTGCTGGGGCGCAAATGCATGAACCGCGTCTTTGACAACCTTCCTGAAGAAACGTCGCGCTTTAACATCTTTACCTACTGGCTGCGCACGCACCCGCCCACACCCTTGCGCGTTAAAAACCTTTATCGCCAGAGCGATTATAAATTCCTGTTCAATGAGGCTCCAGGTCCCAAACTGGTGGCCCGTTTCCAAAGCACTCATGTCTAGTTGAAGCATATGACCTCCACTGGCCTTGCCTTTGTTACTGCCAGCACCATGCAGTGACAGGGCAGGGCCTTTTCCTCTCATCGTTTCATTTCCGGTTCCGACTTCCGTTCCAGCCTCGGCTCCAGCGTCGGTTTGGGTTGTCGCTTCGCTTTGATCTGCCCAAGACGGATACCGAAATGCTCTTCCAGAAGACCGGGCTGGCGTCCTGAACCAAGCCCCATAGCTGCCAGTATGGCTTCCTCTCCCTTGATCATTTCAATTGCCGCCTTGTTTAACTGCGCCTGTGAGCGCAGATAGGATTTCCAGTTGTGTTTGGACCCCGGCTTGCCCAGCTGATACATGAACCTCTTCCAGTGGCTTGTTGAGCGGTGGCGCTTATAAAGGGGCCTGCGCTCATAGCGATCCTTGCGATCCTTGCGATTTTGCTTCGCGGTCTCTTTTTTGGGAGCCCTGAAAGGGCCGAACTTTTCTTCCATGGACTTTTTGGAAAACTCCCGGCGCACCACGCTTGCTTTTTCCGTTCCGTTGCCCGCCATGTCCTTAAACACCAGCCCGGCACCGCGCTGCTTCATTTCCAGTGAATAGGCTGCGATGCCTTCATGGAACTCCTCCCACGTGCGGGCGTTCTCACGGACCTTTAAAAGCTCTTTCCTGTAGTCCTTCACATAAGTTGAGAACGAGACTTCAAAGGTGTTGGCCTCATAATCACGCGCTTTGGGATTGGTCTTATCCCGCGCTTCACTCCTGGCATTGGTGTGCACCAGTCCATGTTTTTTCTCCATGGCAAGGCGGGTGCGTTCCAGCGTCTCAAAATCATTATAGGGCGTGTTCACCTTGTAGGTTTTGGGGTGAACCCGGTTGATCGCCACGTGCATATGGTAGTTGTCTGTGTTGGTGTGAGTTGCAATGATGCGCTCGTGCTCCTCAAAGCCAAGCGCTTTGGCAAATTCAAGTTCAATGTCTTTAAGCACGTCTAAGTCCGGGTGCTCTCCTTTGGCAAACGAGATCACCAGATGATAGGAACGGTCGCCCTTGATGCGGTTGTTGTGGGCCTGCGTGTTTTCAACCTCCTTGATGGCAAGGTCCAGATCCTCCTTGCCGCTCGCAAAGGTGCAGTTTTCTATCCATAAATCACCCAGCTTCTCGTTTTCTTCTTTTGCAGCTGCCACGTAGCGGGCAAGCGCCTTAAACGAGTTGGCACCGGACTTGCGGTCAATCTTATGAGCAATCATCGTTACAGCGCACGCACCTTGGTTTTCAGGATATGTTGCGTGTCTTTCAGCTCAACAAGGAGCTGTTCCATCTTGTCGTGGTTGCCTTTGATTTCTCCATCCCCCAGACCAGTGTTTAAAAGGTTCCCAAGACGGGCAAGGTCGTGATTGATCTTTTTCAGTTCATCAATCGCCTTCAGCCGCGAAGGATCGGGATGGGCGGCGTTGAGGAGGACATACTCCACATAGTGAGACTGCGGCATCTTATTTGCAGCTTTTGCTCTGGCGCGAATGTCATCGCACATTCTTCTGGGCAATCTGACCGAAAATTTCTCCCGGCGCTCATCATCAGATTTCCGGCGTTTGATGTGATCCATCAGGCCACCTCCATTTCTTTTGTCGTGTTTTTCTGGCTCATCAGCTCGTGCTGTTTTTCTCTTGCCCGTTCCCCATGAAACGCTTCCCAAAGCACTTTGCTTAAAACCGATTTGGTCTCTTCGCCCCCGCGTGATCTGGCAAAGTCGTTCCAGTCACTCATTTCTCTGGCGTTTTCTTCTCGCTTAAAGGGAGGGGTGATCACATAGCCGCCTACAGCTTTAGCTGCTGCTCTCGCTGTTTCCTGTCCTTTGTTGGGCAAAGGTTCTTCCCTCAGCGTCAAATGATGATCATCATCTGCTCCAAAGAGCAGGGTCACATCAGGGAACTTTTCGCGTATGGCCCTGGCAACCTTGACCAGATTGTCACCATCAAAGGCAACAATGGTGGGCTTGTTCAGATGCTTGTGCAGGGTTCCCCCGGTTGCATAGCCTTCTGTCAGGATGAAGATGTGCTCTTTGGAAAGCGGTTTCTTGCCTTGCAGCAGCTTGCCTGGATCAATCGCATGAAACAGCCCTTCCTTGCGGCCGTTTTTAAGGTATTGCTTTTCATCACCAACGAACTGAAGGGAATGGATGCGCAGATCAGTATCGCGCAGCGGGACAACCATGCGCCCGTCTTTATCAAGCTTGACCCCATGACCTGAAACATTCTTACGCTTCAGGTAATCGCAGTTATCAGGCCGCGCCCATTCTTTAAGATTGACCCAGATCCCATAAGCAGTCTTAGCCGCTTTTTGCTGATCCTGAAGGCGTTCCTTCTCGCGTTCCTGCCGGGCTTGCCTGTTGGCTTCAAGCGCCTTTGCGATTTCGTCTTTTGAAAGCTGCTGTCCGGTAAAGACCCACTTTTCCTGCGTACCTCTGAAGTTATGCACCATGCCATTGGGTACAGCGCCATCAAGGAAGCCGCGATAAGACCCGCTCTTATCCTTATCTCCCTTCATCCTGACGCGGTGCCATTTGCCATCCATTTCCGCCTGACCAGCCAGCTCCACACCCTGCACACGCAGCCAGTCACTAAACTCTCGTTGCGGGTCCCGCTTTTCCTGAAGGGCAGGGGCCTTGCCGTCTACCGACCACTTCTTTGTTCTTTCAACCACTTCAGGAGTTGCGGCATACCAGCTCCGTTTCTCCCGGTCCCAGTCGGCCCCAAGAGCATCCGCCTCCCTGCGCTCTGCATAGGGAACGGCCAGATAGACCCGCTCAAAGCTTTTTTCAGGGGCCGTTTTGCCAAAGATCGGATGATCGTCTTTTTGCGGCACCGACTTTACGGGGGCCGCGCTGCGCTCTTCGCTAAGATCAAAGCTGACGCTGTGGCGCACAATCTTTGATGGATCATCCCCCCGGACATACTCAACAAGGGCGTCTTCTTTAGCGTTATAATAAAGCTTGCCATCGGGTTTATCGAACCAGCTCTTTTCAATAGCGCGGGACTGATAGTCCTTTGCACCTGGCTTGCTGTAATGTGCCCGGATCTGGTTATCACCGGGACTGGACAAAATGGTTACGCCGTGACCAGTCTTGCCGGGAACATTGAAGCTCACCCGATGTTCCTTGTCCGTGCTGGCCGGAGCACTGGAAAGGGCTAAGTCAGGTGAGGGGGCCTTTACCTCCTTGCTGCGCCTGCCAAAGCTTTTTGAGGCAGAGGGAATTTCAACCATGTTCTTCTGGCTCTCGCGGGCCTGTCTTTCTAATTGTCCCTGTTTTTCCAGCTCCATCCGGCGCTCGGGCTGCATCACCCACTGGCTGATCAACTCCGCGTCCCGTGCCGCCCGGAATAAGGTGTTCTTGTCATCATGAACGCCCTTCAGCCAATGCTCCACATAGCCTGCGTGCCGGTCAGGATCATGGGTAAGGCCGAGCTGGCGGCACACCAGATAAGAGGCCATTTCTGCGCGAAGCTCTTCCTGGGCATAAACGGGCGTGCCAAAGGGCGCGAACTGGCGGGCCATACGGCTTTCATGGCCGCTTGCATGACCAAGCTCATGCATGGCTGTGCCATAGTAGTCATAGGCTGTTTTGAACGCAGCTTGTGCCGGCAGATGAATCTGATCGCTGTCAGGATTGTAAAAGGCCCGGTCGGCCTGATCATTGAGCAGCCTGACACCACTGCCTTTTAAGATGTCTTCTGCCCGTTTGTGTGGTTCAAAGTCAGGTTCCGGGGCTTTATAAGCCTCAAGCCCGTCCACCTGCTCGCCATTGAAGACGACAGCAAAAAAGAGTTTAGGCCGTTCCAGCTGATAGCTTTGCTTTCTGGTCTTGCCATCTTCATCGCGCAAAGGCTTACCGTCAGCATCACGCACCACGCGCTCATCACGCCACTGCCAGTATTCAACCAGCCGCCCCTTTTCGCCCTTGCGCACTTTTGCTTCAAGGCTTTGGGCCTGCCTGAAAGTAAGCCAGCGCGGATCTTCATGCTCTGCAAGGCCAAGCCAGAAATTATTGATGCCGCTATAGGCTTTGCCCGTCACAGCATTTACCGGACCATCAGAGATAATGCCGCCCGTCCATGGCTTTTGCCAGGGCGCAGCGCCTTGCTCTATTTTTTCCAAAAAAGCCGTGGCAACATCTTCGCGAAAGTTTGCTTTGTCGTGAGAAGCCATCAGTCAAGCTCCTGTGAAATGCTCTCAAGAGCATCTTCAAGGCTCATGGCGTCTTCGGAAAAAGCGCCCATGAGATCGGCAATGTCCGGGTCAACATCTGCAATATGACCTGCCGCGCAAAGGTCGCTGATAACCTTTGCCTGCGTGAGCTGGTCTTCATGGGAAACCCTAATATCTTTCATGGTAAAATCACCTTGCTGGAACTGTTGGTTTAAAAAAACGGGCGGTGTGTGCCCATCAAATGCTCTGGCTGTCTGCCGCCTTCATGAAGCGCTCAACCAAAGGATTGCTCTCAGGTTCAGGCAGTGCTTGCGCCTGCACCTCGCTCTTGGCTTCCTGTGAGGGGGCTGGTTTGTTTTCGTTGGACGCTGCGGGAGGTTTGGGGTCACCATGCACAACTGGCTTGCCCTGATAGATGTTGCCTGAAGGTTTCATCTTTGAGCGGGCATTGAGTTCTTCATCTAAAAAATAGATAAACTGCTGGCCGTAGATGGGCGGGTTGCCTGCGGTAAAGACCAGCATCTTGCCCGGACCTGTTACCCTGTCATTTTCATCATATTCCAGACCCGGCATCATCATACATTCATCGGGCGTCATTAACGGCCTTGCCACTTCAGAGACACTTTCAGATATGTTGGCCCCGCCCTTGTCCAGATTCTTGGAGATCGAGCGCTTGCGCTGCACCACCGTGGTCTTGCCCGTCATGTCAGACAGAACACGAGCTGTTTCGATCTTGTTGGGGGCATACGCGATGCGCACATGACAGTTGGATATGATGCTCTCATTGCGGGTGTATGCTGCCTGAAGCTGGGTAATATCCTGCGTGATCAGGAAGGCTTTAACGCCGTAGCCTGCCATGAAGGCCAGTGAGCTCTCAAAGATGTCCAGCTTGCCAAGCTGGGGGAACTCATCAAGCATTAAAAGCAAGCGGTGTTTATAAAGCGTCACGTTTTCGTCGTAAGACATTTTGGCAGTCAGTCTGCTTAAAAACTGATTGAGAAGGATACGGATGAGCGGCTTCATCAGGATAATTTCAGCAGGCGTCACAGCCAGATAAAGGTTGGTGGGCTGCTCTGCATTCATCAGGTCATCAATGGTAAAATCGCAGGTTGATGTATTGCGGGCGAGGATCGTTTCAGCAAAGATCGTGAGCTGAGAGGAGGCGGTAGACAGGACGCCTGATCGCTCATTGCCAGCCCGCTTGCGCATACGTGCCGCACCACGTTTGACTTCCCTGTTTACCTGCTCATCGCCATGGTCATATCGCACCATGTCATTCATGAGCCTGTTATAGCCCTCCTCGTCGTCTTCCTTTGTTCTGGGCGATTTCTTTACAAGCTTATCAAGCTGTTCTTCCGGGTCATCGCCGTCCTCCTCGTCACCAACGGACAGGAAGTAAAAGACATCTGCAAGAGTGGCAACGCGCCCGTTTTCTTCATTTCGAACACGGCAAAGCACATGTAAAATCGCAGTAGCCAGCCACGAAAACCCTTCCTGCTCCCAAAAGTCTTTCATGCCTGTGCCAGACGTATCGATGATCATTCTGGCGATATGCATGCAGTCAGCGATCTGGTGATCTGTACCAAGCCTGACCTCGTTAAGTGGATTGTAGCGGGCAGAACCTGTTTGTGCTCCAGGGGCAAAGCAAAATACGTTCTGCCCGAGTGAGGCTCGCCAGCCAGAGGTTCTGGCGTAGTTCTCGCCCTTAATGTCGAGCACGATTGTACTGCCGGGCCACGTCAGTAAGGTTGGAATGACCACACTGATACCCTTACCAGAACGGGTAGGGGCAAAGGCAAGCACATGCTCAGGCCCGTCATGGCGCAGCATGGTGGTGCCCTTCAGCCTATCTGGCAGTCCGCCAACAACGACACCTCTGCCACGCAGCAGCCCTGCTTTTTCAATGTCTTCCAACTCAGCAAAGTGAGCGGAGCCATGAATGGACTGAGATTCCTGATCGCCTGACTCAGTCAGGTTGCGAGCGCGCTCAAGAACCAGCCGCCCTGCAATCATGATCACGATCATGACAATCACGCCCAGAGCAGCAGGAATTATGATTTCCTTAGGCAGGCTGTTGGTTTGGATGAAGTAGTCAAACAGCCACTTCCACCATTCAAAACTGGTGGGATCAAACGACAAGGTGAAATACCAGCCGCCAAAGGTGACGGCAAAAAGGCTGCAAATGCCAAGCAATGCTGTTATGCGGGGAAGAACATGGATCATTGCACCACCCCGTCTTTAATGTTGCCGGATGGTTCCATCCCGGAGCGGGCGTTCAGCTCTTTATCCTGAAAATACAAGAACTGCCGGGAACAGATGGTGGGTTTGCCAGCGGTAAAAATCAGCACATTGCCAGCCTTTGTCTGCCGGTTGTTTTTGCCGTATTTCAGACCAGGCATAAGCATGCACTCATCTGGTGCCATTAAGGGCCGGGAGATCTCACCAGCACTTGCACATTTGCTTGTTTTGCCCTGAACAAGTTTCCTTAACAGTGAGCGCTTGCGCTGCACGAGCGTTGTCTTGCCTGTCATCTCAGACAAAGCACGAGCGGTCTCAATATTGCTGGGTGCATAAGCGATGCGCACACGGCAGTTGGACATGATGTTTTCATCGCGGGTGTATACGGCGTGAAGCTGAGAAAAGTCATGGGTGCTCAGGAAAGCTTTAAGGCCAAAGTCAGCCATGATGGCCAGTGTGCTTTCAAAATTGTCCAGCTTGCCAAGTACAAGGAACTCATCCAGCATCAGGAGTAAGCGATGCTTGCAGGGCGACGTCGTTGTTGTCAGGCGCATAAGCATCTGATTCAGAATAACGCGCATGAGCTTTTTCACGCGCCCGATATAAGCAGGAGAAAGGACCAGATACACATTGCTCGGCTGCTCGCCGCTCATCAGGTCTTTGATGGTAAAATCGCTGGTCGAGGTGTTTCGTGCGACATCTGGATCTGCAAAAATTGCAAGTGAGTCCAGTGCGCTTGAAAAGATATGAATGCGTTCATCAATCTCCAGATTTCGCATTCGTGATGAGCAGCCACGCACTTGCTTGTCTGCTTCCCCATTGCCGTGCTCATAGCTTTCCATCTGAAGCAACAGCTTTTCAAACGCATCTTCTTCCTGCTTCTTGTCATCCGCGCTAACTGCGCAATTGCACAAAAAGGAGTACACGTCGGCCAGATTTGCTTTGCGTTTGTCTTCATTGCGTACCCGGTAAAGCACATGCAAAATCACAGCGCTCAGCCACCAGAAGGCGTCCCGCTCATGATCGTCCTGAAAACTTCTGGCGATGGTTTGACAATCACCAGTCTGAAAGCCGGTATCAATGCGGATCTCTGCCAGCGGGTTGTAACGGGCAGACCCTTCGGGGGCAGATGGCTCAAAACGAAAAACATTCTGGCCCTGCGAGGCTCGCCAGCCTGAGGTTCTGGCGTAATTCTCGCCTCTGATATCAAGCACGATTGTGCTTTCAGACCAGGTCAACAGTGTTGGCAGAACCACACTCATACCTTTACCAGCCCGAGCCGGAGCAATTACCATTACATGCTCAGGCCCGTCATGGCGCAGCATGGTGGTGCCCCCGAACTTTTTTTTAAGCCCGCCAATCACCACACCTTTGCCGTTAAGGTATCCCATTGCCCTGATGTCATCAGGCTCGGCAAATCGCGCTGTACCACGCAAGGAAACTGAAGAATTTTTTGTTACATGCATCACTTTAAAATCCCGTCCTGAAGGATGAACCGCCCGGTTTTGACCTCGTAAATGTCAGTGATGTGGCGCACGCCATGATCAAAGCGCGTTATGTGAAAAATCACATCTGCCAGCGTGTTGAAGTAGTCCGAAACCGGCTTTGACAAAGTCATGCCCGACATGTCGATGTTGCTCTGGAAGCGCTCTACAACCATTTCCGGCCGGTCAGCATGGATCGTGCACATCCAGCCTCGTGCGCCCGTGTTCAAAGCATTGAGCGCCGAGTAAGCGTTTTGAACGGAGATTTCAGAAAAGATGATGCGGTCGGGCGAGATACGCATCTTGTGGTCAAACAGTTCAGGCCAGGTGCGCAGGCCACCCCCTTGTGAGGCGGAGCGGGCTGCAAACAGTGCCGATCCATTCCAGAAGCGTTCCACTTCAAGCTCTGGGGTGTCTTCACAAGACACCACGCGCTCATCAGCTGGAAGAAGCCCGAGCAGCTTGTTCAATAGTGTGGTTTTGCCTGTATTGGTGGACCCGGAAATCGCAATATTCTTGCGCTTTGCCATAGCTTCTTCAATATAGGCAATCGTGGCCGGACAAAGCCCCATATCTTCAAAGCTGACTTCATAGGGGTGCTTGCATCTGATTGACAAGGAAAGCCCGAGGCGTGTGCTTGGTCCAACAAGGCATTCAAAGCGGTGGCGCTCTGGCAGTGCCACAGACAGGTTCGAGTTAACCTCTTCGCAAAACTTCAGGCCGTTATAGTTGGCAAGACCCTGACAGATGCGCCGGATCTGATTGTAACCAAGACCGGGCATATCAACCTGCGCCAGATCGTCTTTGCGGTGCTCTATGACGATCTTTTCCGGCTCCATCTGGCGCAGCTCCACCACGTCAGGATCGGAATAGATTTGAGCGTAAGGTTCCATAAGCTTCATTATGAGTAAATTAGACATAGCTTTCCCGTTCACCCTGAAGGACGTTTCAGGGAGTTGATTTCAAGCTTGCAACTTTGCGTGTGAGATCACTGGCAGGCGTCTGGCCGAAACCTGCCAGATTGTTTTTAGTTAGCAGCCATTGCCGGGATCTTTTTCATAGGCATAGGTGGTATCCGTTTCTTTCTCCGTCAATCGGACCCAGTCAGTGAAGCTGATATCACCGTCAGGCTCTGTAATTCTGGTCCGTTGAACAATCTCATTGTAATTTTTCAAGTTCATCGAACCTGGAGCACAAACTGTTGGTGAGTTCTTGCGCACCAACTGTGGACGGCGGTAAGGGCCGTCTTCTTCTGACACCCAGGATCCATAACCTCCCGGTATCTGGACTCTCGTTCCGTGGATATTTTCTACTGAAGCACTTGCGACCCAGCCACCTTTATTTGCGACGGTCTTAAACCAGCGTTCCACGGTTTCCACTTCGCGAACGCACTTATCACCTTCTGCAATTGGAGCACCTTCGCCAGCTGCAACATAGTGCTTTGTTCCGTCTGGCCGCTCATAAACCTTGCGAACGCTTGTCGGCACAAATGAGTTGCAGGCTTCATAATACCTTGCAGCAGTGTTTTCGACGGTTTCATCTTCCAAAGCGGCGTAAGGAACCTCAGGGGCACCACCAAGCAAAGCATCTGCCACAATCGTGTGTTCCTTGCCTGCAACGGTAATTGATACGGTTGAAAGGGGCTGGGCCGTTAACTCTTCGTCGTTGTACTTCCACGATGTGATTTTCACACCATGGGTGTAGGTCGCTGCGCCCTGCAAACAATCAGTCACGTAAACCCGGTCCGGATTTTCGTAGTAAAACCGCTCCATGCCGTAAGAAACACCTGCATCCAGATCATGGGTGAATGTTGCCGGATTTTCGCAGGTATCTGTTGTTGCCCGAATATCTTTGCTTGCACTTTGATTGGGTTTGCACTCGTCAATAAACTGTCTGACCCCGGCAACGGTGATTTGAGTACGTTCCTGCGGGATAGCAACCTGAGTATCCATGTTGATCAGAACTTTACAGACATCTACCCCGTTTTGTTTGAAGACTTTGTTGTGCGGGAACGTATTGCCCGTATCAATGCAGGCAGACGCCTGATAGGTCACATCGTTTTTCGTATATGTCCATGTGCCCATTTCTTTGGACTGTCCGGCTGCAAAGTCATGCTTTATCGAACAGGCTTGCGTGTTCAAAGTCAAAGGCAATGGCTCAAGCGATGTTGATGGCTCACACCCTCGCGCAGTGCGCTCTGTGTTATTGCGGTCCGTGTAAACAAGAGAAGTAATAATCGTTGCCGTCTTAGCCTCGATATCAACTTCAACCGGGCAGCTTTCCTTCTCTGTGATCTTAAACGTCATATCCTCATCGACCTGACATTGCTCCAGATCGGTGCGTTCCTTTGCATCATTAAGATAATAAGCCTGGAACTGAGGCTGTGCCTTGCGCCCTTCAACATCCACCAGATCCGGGCAGGTGCCGTACTGCTTTTGCACGGTGAAGGTTTTGCCGGAAGGCTCACAGGTGCCGTCCTTGACAACAACCCCGCCCTTTAAGGTTTGGGTCTTGTTGTAAACGGTAACGACATTTTGTGCCTTGTCATAAACCGGCTGGCATCCTTCTTCCGTGATGTTGATCTCTTCCGGTTCCTCATCCTCTTCATCAGCCTCTCTGCGCTCCGGGGTTTTATAAGCGCTGGCAAGTTCATTTTCAGATTTGCCATCACTGGCTCCAGACCCGCCGTTCTTATTGGAGCCCTCGCCCTCCTCCTCGTCTTTTTCTTTCTTGTCTTCCTCGTCTTCCTCAGGCTCTTCAGCATTCAGTTTTTTAAGCGCGGCAACCAGTTCTGCTTCATTGCCGTTAATTTCTAAAATCTCTGCCGGATCAATGGCGTCATCATCCACGTCAAACTGGGAGGTGAAGTTTTCAGCGTTAAGCTCAACAAAGCGCTCATCCTTGGTCAGGCGCGTGAGCACGGCCTGCCCGATCTTTTTGCCGTTATGGGTGACGTACTGGGAGTAGCCTTGCGCACTCACACCAGCGATAGACACATCTGCGCCAGCCAGGCTTTGCGTCAGTTGCGGGGCCTTCTTAATCTGCAAGGCAAGCGGAACCGCCTTGCCTTCAAAGATCGGGGTCTTCACCTTCACAGCAACGGCAAACAGCTTTTCTTTCAGTGCCTTTGTGGCCTCAGAAGCACTGCCTTGCTGTTTTGCCCCGGCAGCCTGCTCAGCTGGTGTTGGCGGGGAGGCTGACTGGGTGTTGCCTGCAATCGTTGCCGATAGCAAAAGCCCCCCGGCCAGTGTAACTTTAAAAATACTGCGCATCTTAAACCCTCAATTCATTGGGTTGGTTTTGGAAAATACCAGTCATTGTCAGGTCTGATCTGAACTCTGGTGCCTTGCGAAATCCGGATGACCGGCTTCAGGTCAACCGCGTCCTCCAAAAGCTTTGCTGACAGATCGCCTATGTTTTCCGAAATCCCGGAAAGGGCGGAGGCAACCGTGTCTGAATTGGATTTTTCCAGTCTGGAGGAAAGAGAAACTGCCGTTTCAACAGCAGCGCCAATGCCCACCGTCATGACCGCTGAGCCGTATTTCTCCCACCAGCGGTTATCAACGTGGCCGGACAGACCTGCATAGCCCTGCGCATCGCCCACTCTGGCACCAAGCTGGTAAAGCTCGGCGCGGCTTTGCGCCAGCAACACCCGCTCACACGTAAAGCCAAGGCGGGTCTGACCCACTTTCTTAACGCTGCTATACTGGCAGGTCATACGGGTGCCCTTGGGGATTAAGATGTTTGCCCCGTGATAGCCAAAAGCATTCTCGCTGGTCTGGATGACAACGGAGCCTTCCTCAGCAAGCTGGCTGTTCACCCCCGCTTCCACGATCCCGGTAATGTAACGGTCGGCTGCAAAAATCCGGCTGTTATCAACCGCGCTGGTGGAGATCCGTTTGGGCGCTTTATACGCGCTGTTTTCCCTGTCCTGCCCTTCAGGTGCAGCCAGCGCTCCTTGAACATCTGCACTGACCGCAGCCATTTTACCCGGCGCAGCCCCTGCCAGTCCCGGCACATTGGCCGCTGCCCCATTTGCAGCAATCCCGCCTGCGCTGATTGTGCTCTGGCCTTGCCAGCGTGCCCGCTGCGCCGCCTGCAATTCCAGCTCAAACGGGTCTGGTTCGCGGCGCTTTGGCGGCTGCACTATCTTTTCAACGGTGATGTATTCCTTCTTAATAATGGTACGCGGCGGGGCCTCTTTACTGACTTCCTTTTCAATAATGACAGGCGGGGCCATGATGATTTTTGGCGCAGGCGGCTTTGCCACAACCGGCTCAGGTTCTGGCGGGCGCTTATAGTCAAAAACGGCAGGCTCGGTTTCAGGAAGGCCGCGTGCTCTGGCAGGCGCTTCCTCGCACGCACCGCCCAAACTCAGATTGATTGCCAGAAAGAACTCACACACACTCATGTCAGTCCCCTAAATACTGGATGCACATATAGGTCTGACCGGATTTGAGCGTGATGAGCTTATTGGTGCTTTCAATAATGTAAGTTGACCCCGAAACGCGGGTGTTCACCAGTTCATCGAGCTTGTCGTAAACTTTATAGGCGGTGGGAAGCTGAAGATCGTTCCATTTCTCGCCGTAAAAAATGTAAGTGAAGTGATCATCGCGAAGCACCATTTCCGGCATCAGGCTGTTATCGGACCCCCACAATTTATACTTGCCCCAGCCGCGCAGTTTGGACGGGTCAATATTGGCCTTTTGCACAAAGTCGCCAGCTTGCGGGCTTGTTGCCCCTTCCACCTTTGGAAACGGCTGGTTGGCAAGGGGCAATAAAGGTGCGCCGTTGGCGCTTGCAATGAGCGCAGAACGGGGCACGCGGGGGGCTTCGATCTTAAACAGCAGGTCGGGAATATGCTTTGAGTTGACGGTTTCGGCGCGAAGGTAAAAGCTGTAGACCTCACCATCTGCCGTATAGACCTGCATGGAGCTGTCAACGCCAGCGGCCAGTGGCTTGATCACAAGGGTGTTTTCGTTTCGGATCCGGGTGTCAAAACGGCTGGTATCTGCAACGTCTGCGTTTTCGATCTTCACCCCTTCAGGCAGGGTGATGGCGGTGAGCATGAATTCGCGCAGGCGCACCCGGTAAACGCATGTCTCGCATTTAACCTGCGTGTGCACACCGCCGTCTCGTCCCGCGCTGTCCCATGCTTTTTGAATCTGTCCAAGGGGCACGGTCGGGCGGGCCATGGGACCGAATTCACCTGCCCGCTGGCGGGCGGCCTGAGCCAGTGCCTCTTCAGGAACCGCTGAGCTTGTGGCATTGGCAACAAGCTGCTGGCCTGAATTAATTCTTTGCTGCGGCGTTTGCGGGCCTTGCCCTAAAACGGTGGCGCTGTGTGCGGTGTGTGAGGCAATCAGGGTTGCGGCAAAAATAGTAAAACGGATACTCATTCACTGTGTCTTTCTTTAACAGACAGGTCCAGCACACGAATGCCAAGGGGGTTTTCAAAACGCTCTGCGGTGGTGACTTCCTGCGGCCTTGTGGTCATTTCCAGATAGGCGCGAAGCTTGCGCTGTTCGGGGTCCTTGCTGCCGATCTTATCGGTCTGGACAAACTCAACGGAGTACATGTAAACCCCGTCATAAGCATCCAGCAGACTGGCGCTCTCAACGGTAATGGAGCGGTTCAGACCATCTTTCAGGGCCGTTTCAATGCGCTGCTGATTGGCATTCAGAAACGAGCTGAAATACGCCCGGTCAGAATACCGGCGCACCTCTTCAAAGCGCACATCCTGAGAAATCCCGTCAATGGTCAGAAGCTGGGCCACAAAGCGGCGCGCCATCTTCTCAAGCATGAGTTCAAACCCGTCCACCTCAACAGAAAGCGGCTCAATGGCGTAAATGCGGTCATCATTGGGGTCCACGCGAAGCAAGGCGATTTCGGTGGTTTTAAGCGGCATAAGATGCTTGATAACCACCAGTGCAGCGGTGAGCGAGGTTGCCAGCACCACAACCA
Organism: uncultured Pseudovibrio sp.; assembly: GCA_947496145.1. Classification (GTDB taxonomy): domain Bacteria; phylum Pseudomonadota; class Alphaproteobacteria; order Rhizobiales; family Stappiaceae; genus Pseudovibrio. The sequence goes on along the minus strand of CANMBS010000038.1, from coordinate 26,831 downwards.
CAAACACTAAAATACGAACCACGGTGACCATGCGTCTGTGAGATGCCTGATAGGCAAACGGATCAGCTTCCAGCACAGAGCGCCGCAAGGCTTGCGCCTCCTTCAGCCCATCAGCGCGTGACGGTTCACCCAGTTGTGGCTCGCAGCGCTTATCCTTCTGCCCTTTGTCTTTTTTAAGCTTGCGCAGCATTGACCCACTCAAACGTTTGAGGCTGGTAGTCAAGCTCCAGGCACGCACATGGTGAAGGGCGCATCTGGTCCGTATCAACCGGCTCATAAGGCATTTCTGTATTGGCGGCGCAGCCTGTCAGAAACAGGGTGAGGCAAATCATTTGCAGATGAGGTTTTATCATTTCCCGGAGACCTTCTTTTTGCGCTGTTCAAAAGCGTCTGTGTTCTGACTTTTAGGGATGGCCCCGGAAGCGTACTGAGCAGCAGCAGAAGCACCTTTTGCCACCACTGAAGCCCCGCCGGACAGGAGGGCCTTACCAGCATTCATGACAGCCTTGCCTTCTTTTGAAGTCGCCATTTTGTAGGCTTTGTACGCGCCGACGGCCCCTCTGATCGGGGCGGTTGCGCCGCGCCCGATGCCGCTCATCATGGCACCAGAACTTGCCGCGTTAAGCGCTGCCTGCGTGATTGTGGAGGCAATGCTGACCGCTTCATTGACAAGCGCAGCCCCGGAGTAAGACAGCAACATGATTAAAATGTAGTCAGACCAGGTGTTATCGTTTGTTATGTCTGTCCCAAGTTTCTCACCCGTTGAGGCAAGCTCTTCAACGCCTTTCATAACAAGAGAGAATACAGTGGTGACTGTCACCATGGTGATGATGGAGCCAAGCAGGGTGCGTCCGGCAACCAGGATTTGCTCTCGCCCCCACGGAAACGAACTGACGGCAACGATGAAGGGAAGCAGCAGGCAGATGGTAATGATGCGAAACAGGCCAATGGCAACCTGCGTTAAAAACACAATCATCATCAAAACGAACGGAACCAACAGGAAGACTGTAAAAAAGAAGTAACCAATCTTATCAAACCAGCCCGCCCCATCCATCAGGGCACGCGCCATATTGATGGGACTGGCAAAGGCTGCTTCAATGCTGGCCACAAGATTAACAATCACTTCAGAGCCACTGCCACCGCTTTCGGTAAACAGCGCAGGAAGGCCGAACATGATGGCCATGGTGGCCTTATAAAGACTGGCCGCAACGCCATATTTGAGCGAGACCAGAGCGCTTGCGCCCAGCACCAGTAAGATGATCTGCTCAGCGGCACCATGTACATCCAGTTTGCCCAGCCCCATCTTAACACCTTGAACCACAAACCATATGCCTGATACACTGGCAAATATTGCAAGCATGGGTTCAAAGGCCACATTCATGAAATTATTTACGAGTTCATCACCATTGGCGACATACGCCTTAACCAGACCACAACTGATACAATCAGCACTCATTGTTTGCGCCTTTCTGCTGGGCACCAGCCTTGCTATAGCCGCGCCGGATTTTGATAAGTTGCAGGGCTCTATCGTCCTGAAGGGCAAAGGCGCTCCGCTTTTTATGACAAATCGGGTTCCTCGCAGGACCCTTGACCGCGCCTACACCAGGTGGGCGTGGAATAATCTGAAGAGTTTTGAGGAAGTGACTGCCGAGCTTGCCAAATACGAGGCGGCTTACAACGCCTTTGTCAAAGCCTCGGAAACGGAATATGACATTCAATGGGAAGCAACACGCGCTGAGCGGATGAAACTGCTCGGGTCGAAAAGGCGAAATTTTGATAAAATCCTGCGGCCCCGCGTTGACCGGGAAGTCTTCCTTAAAAGTCCTGATCAGGACGCCATTGCCCGCTACCGCGATCTGGCCTTGCTGCAATACAGGTGGAACCGCAATTTTGAGACCGATGCTCCGTTTGCCGAGGAAGACTGGGCCGCTTATGAAGCTTATGAATGCAAGAAGCCCAACTTTGAATTCGCCTTCGTGATGGATGAGTGCTTCATTCCCTACTGGCGTCGCCCGGACGTTCCTGAGCACTATAAGGTCAGGTACGACAGAAGAAAAAGAGAAGGGCATCTGAAGTTTTTGCAAAAGGACTGATGTTGGCAGACTCATGAAGAACCTCCCTTTTTCATGTCCGTTTTGCCAAGTTCGCTCTCAACCGGCACGCCTTGCGCAATTGTCGTTGAGCTGGAGACTTTCAAAAGCTGCGCTAAAAGCTGGTTGGTCTGGGACTGGCTTTGCAGCAGGGCCGTATTGATCTCAATAAGCACCTGAAGGCGGTCATTGACCGTCTTTGCCTTGCGCCCCTCACTCTTATATTCCTGTGCAGCTTTTAAGGTCTCAACAGCGTTGTCGTGAGCAACATCTGCCTGCGCCAGACCTTTAAACGCGGCGTCCGCTATGGTGTTAATCCGCGCTGCATTAATCGCTGCCTGCGCGGCCCGTTTTGCCTCCCATGGCAAAGCCTGAATGTCTTTTGATTTTGCAACCAGCCCGTTCCTGTAAGCATCAGAGCGGGCGCATAGGGAACGGATGTCAACATCTTCAAAGCTCACATCGGGCATCAGCTTGTTAAAGTCCGGAACAAGGCATGCCTGATCGGACATGATCTGCCCGGAGATTTTGTTAAAGTTCAGTGACGGCAGAGAGATACTGGTGACCTCACCAATGCTCTTTAATGTCCCGTCAATGCCCTCACGAGCCTGACGCAACACATCAAGCTGATCGGTCAGTGTCCTGGCCTGATCCTTTAAAACGGTGAGCTGCTTTTTCGCTTCCGCCAGACTTTTCACATCAATGACGGGCTCGGCAGCATAGGACGGTGCACCCTGAACCATCAGCACCAGTGCGCCAGCCGCTAAGGTTTTGTATGCAGGAAAGCCCATTAATTGCTCTCCTTAGCTGGCGGTGTGATGATGACTTCACGCTTAACAACTGGAAGAGGTGTTGCCTGTGGGGCTGTCACGCGGGCTTTTTCAGGCAGGGTGATATTTTGCTCTTTGGCAAGATGTTCAAGGCTGGCCTGTAAATGATCGATCCGGGTTGACAGGATCTGAGTGCCCTGATCCTGCCAGACGCTTGCTATAATGCTCAGCCCAAAAACACCAAGGGTTGCTCCGGCAAGCATTTTCCAGAAGACCGACTGTCTTTGTCTTGAAAGCGCTTTCAGATCCGCCGCGTTTTTTTCAATGCCGCGCTGAATGGCATTTAAGAGCGATGGATTATCCTGCAAACGCATATCGATGTTACGCAGCACGCCAGCATAATCATTGCTCCGGTCAATCAGCTCGGTAATCAAAACGCTCGTTCTGATCTGACTAAGCCCCTCCATTGCTTCCAGCTCGCTCGGTGTGAACTTGTCATGTAACTCCTGCACGCGCTGCACGTTCTCTTCACGCAGCCGGTCATCCAGATCATTTTTATCCAGCATCAATTCCCCCGTCCCTACACATGCGCAGGCCACGCTGGCCCCCACACTTCCTGAATTTTGCGAAGTTCTGCCATTGGCCGCGTGCCGGAGCGATAAAACCGCAAGGCATCTCCAAGACCGGAAAGGTCCACATCAATAATGGTGCTTTCATTGTAACTTGCGGCCAGATCGCGCTTGACCAGAAGCACCTGACGCCCGCCTTCCAGATCCGTTTCCCCGCGAATGAAGGCAATCTGGTCATCGCTCAGGTTGAACGGTGCCAGCGCTTCATCACTGCCCCCACACCCTGCCATGAAGAACAGGGTCGGCGCGTTGTTGATGATTTTGGCCGAGCCTTCAAACTCAACCAGCGCCTCCGGGTTCTGGAACGCCAGCCCCACAAGGCCATTGAGCTTGCGGTACTCCATGAACATCTGATTGACGAGCGTCCGGAAGCCTGCGTTTTGCAAAAGGTTGGCCGCCTCATCAACGAAGATGGAAAACCCGTCCCGGTTGACTTTGGCCGCTTCATAAATGGCGCTGGAGATATGGGTGACAAGCGCAGGCCCGAGCAGCGGGTCCTTGAGCGGTTCGGTCATATCAATGCCGACCAGATAGCTTTGCTCTAAAAACGTGCGGATACTGTCACGGGGGGAATTGAAGATGTGAGAGTAAGCCCCCTCGCCCAGACGCTCATCCTTAACCCATTTGGCAAAGGCGCGACGAATGTCACTGTCATTTTCAAAGGCGGTTCGGTAAATATTGTTAAATGTGCGCTCGCCAACGTCCAGAACACTGGCCATATCAAGGATGTCTTTGATCTGACCGTCCATGTCCTGCGTATACTGATCGCCCAGCATGATCCGCATCATGGAGGCCGCCCGATGACGGGCAGCTTTATCGCTTAAGTCACCATCCAGCGGATTAAGAGCAAGCTGGTCAAAGGACTGGTACTGGCCGCCCATGACCTCGGTCATGAACCGCGCCCCTTCCAGACTGTCAAACACGTAGTTGCGCACCCGTTTGAACTTTGCAATCCCGCCAAGCAGGTGCATGATCAAGGTGGACTTACCTGTGCCGGTTGGCGCAAAGATCAGATAGTGACCTGCCGCCTCATCCTCATCCTTGACATGGAACTGGAAGGCATAGTTCTGCCCGGTCGGGGTTTTAAACAAACGCAGCGGCTTTTTGCCAAAGGGCGAGGAATACATACCTTCGGGCGAATACTGGAACGGCCACAGCGCTGCGATGTTGTAATCCATGATCCGCAGTTTGCGCATCAGCTTGTTGTTTCCCGGAAGGCGGTTGAACCAGCTCTCGGCAACAGCGGCTGTCTCGACAGAAAACTTAATTCTGGTCGCGTTTAAGATACTGGCGATCTTTTCAAGAACGTCATCCATTTCCGCTTCAGTGCGGGCACGCACGGTAAACTGAAGCTGCGTCTGGAACATGGTGTTGGTTCTGGAGCTGAGAAGCTCCATGACCTCATCCAGCTCCTCAAGCATGGTGCCAGAGGCCAGAAAGTTCGTGCGCTGTTCTGCCCGTTTGCGAGTGTATTCCAAAATGACGGCGGCGCTGTTGAGCGGAACGCACATTTGCGCAACTTCCACCTCGGCAGGCAGCGCCAGCACTTTGGAAATCATCATTCCTGAGACAATATCCGGGTACTCATGGATACCAATGGTCTTATGGATGTGACGCACTGGTGTATGGGTCTCGATGGTCCCGTTTCTGTGGGCGGTTAAATCACAGGCTGGCAGGTTGATATTGATGGCATTGCTGATCCGGCTTGCGTTTTCAGCCATCTCGCCGCTGACCAGATAACTTAAGAACGCACTTAACGGGCAATGGTCTTCTTGCCTTTCGCCAGCCTCAACAAGTTCGATCTGGTATTTTTTAAAGCCGGACAGCAGTGTCTTGGAGTGCTTAACAAGGGTTTCGAAAGTTCTGGCCTGCAAGACAATATACCATTGCAGTGTATAGGCCCGTTTATAAAGGTCCTGCTCTGCCTTGCCGATCTCTTTGAGCGCTGGAGAGGGCCAGTGCGCATCAAAGGAGATATCCTTAAGCCGTTTGACGGCAATAAAACGCAAGCTGGTGCCAGCTGTTCCAATCTGGTTCAAAAGATTGGTGCGCTGAATGGCAAGAGAATCCTGCTCGCCATAGTTCATGGTGTCATAAGAAACACCCTTCAGGCGAAACACCCGAAACATGCTTTTATCTTTAAGCGCGACCGTGCAGCGGTCTTCATGCAGATGATCAAAGTCCAGCTCGTTTGCCAGCCAGTCATGACGGATGGACCCTTTGCCCTCGCCCCGAAGCAGTCTGTGTGCAAACACTGCCGCCCCGCCAGCTGCGCCCAAAGTCATGGCAGATGAAAGGAAAACACTCATGACCGCTTCCATTTCTTTGTCTTGGCTTCATGTCCGCCCCCTGCAATTAAGATGCGCTGTTTGCCTCCTTTGAAAAATCGCGGTGCACGCAGGAGGATTGTCTCGCAGTGCACATCCTTGCGCCTGAGCGCGGCGGTAAATCCGAAGGCAAGGGGAGAAAGGCAGATGCTGATCAGAACGACCCATGCAAGCGGGATAAAAAACACCAGCACGATTGCAAACAGAATTAATCCGCCCGCAGCAAATGCCATAAACATAGGGGGCATTCCAAATATGGCTGAAGGGTATTGTAACTGCCTGAAGACGCCGTTCTGAATTCGCATGATTGTTACGCCGTAAACTCAAACAAGGTGATGAATGCAGCAGGGGCAAGGGTGATCAGGATTGCGCCGATTATGAGCTGAATTAAGATCTGATGGCGAAAGCTTCCGGTAATCCCAACCCATGCACCCCAGCCAACAAGGCCGAGCACGCAAAGCCCGCCTGCAATCAGGGTCGCGCCCACTTTGATTTCGCCAAGGCGGCTTACGGTTTCTGTTTGCCAGCCTGCCGCTGCAAAAGCGCTTTCAGGCACAAGGGCAAGGCCCGCAAAGATGGCAAGGCTGAGCGCACTTAAGAAGAAGGGTTGAATGTTGTGTTTTAAGGACATGATAAACCTACTTGATCATGATGAGATAAAAGGCCCCAACGGCAAGCCAGTTGAGGAGGGTCAGAAAGGCAAGCGGCCATTTCTGGCGTTTAAGTCTGGATGTGACAGCACTGATATCGCTGGCAAGTCTGGAGGACAGGCCGCCAAGTTCGCCGGAAAACTGGGCCTGCTGCTTCAGCAGGTTCTCAATGGAGCTGGCCTCGGCGTCCTGACGCAGGGTGTTTAAGGTTTTGGCAAGTCCTTGCAGTTCTGAGTTCAGGTTGTCTGCTAAGACCTGCGCCACCTGTGGCACCATGGCTTTAAGTTTTTCGCGCTCCGCAGATTGCTGGTGTCTTGTCTCATTGATGATCACGGAAAGATCAGAGGTGAAGACTTCAAACATGGTGTAAAGCATCCAGATCGGATCATCTGATCCGGCCCCTGCCCGCCCATGTTTTCTGGCAATAAGTGCTTTGACGTCTTCAAGTGTTGAGATTTGCAAGTCCTGATTATCGGCTTGCTTTACTTGGCCAGCTTCAGCATCGGCCCTGTTGTTCTCGTCTGCCTGATCGGTTTTGCTGCTCATCACACCCTCACCAGCGCTTAAAGGTTCAGGGCTTGCAGCTGATGGGTTACATCCGCCCAGACCTTTTTGATGCGCTGGCGGGCCATCAGGCCGAAGCGATCACTCTCAATGGCTTCTGAGAAGGTCAGGCGGGCTTCAATCATCTGCTGAATGTCGTAGTTAAAAGAGCTTCCGGTGCGTTGTTCCAGCGTGGCAACGCCGTAAATACGCTCCTCGTTTTGCTTAAATACTCTCATCTCCTCAAAGGGCTTGCCGTTTTTCTCAACGCGCCCTGAGTATTCGTTCTTCCAGATCACGACCCTTTGCTTTGGAAAGACCTGAAAGATCTTTTCCACGCAGGACAGCGTTGCATCAATGGCCCCACCTCCGCTGACAATGGTATGAATGGCAACTTCGCAGTCATGCTCGCGCAGCAGATCGAGCACGCCATTTTCATCCAGATACTTCAGCAGGGGCAAAAATGTGGTTGCCCCGGTATCGATGACAAAGTGAGTTTCGTCTTCGGCCTCGATAATACTTTCGACTATAGCGTCGAAGCTGCGATGGTCGATTTCCCCTTCATCCATCATGCGAATGAGGGTGCTGTCGAGTGTCTTATACGAGTATAGAGTTGGATTTACCGGGTCCGTATCAATTACGGACCTTTTTCTGTCATTTTGCCTGAAGAATTCGCAAAGACAAAGGGCAACAAAACTCTTTCCTGCCCCGCCTTTTCCTTGCAAAATCAGATTTATGTTCTTCATAGTAACTTGATCCACTAGTCGTAGGAGGGGATATCGTCGTCCATCTGGAAGCGGTTTTTGTCTCTTGAACGGTCGGGAAGAAGCGGTGTCTGCGGGTTTGAAGACCCGCTTCCTCCCTTGTCGTGTGAGGGAGCAATGGCCTTGCCCCGCATCGAATCAGCATTAGGGTTCAAAGCCTTAGCCGCGTATTTGTAAAAGGTTATCTCTGTCATACTGATCTTCCCTTCGTTACGAAGGGCCTCGAAGATCTGACGTTTAGACATACCTTTCTCAAGCTCTGCCTCCACCTGTGCTCGCACAAGTTGAAACTGAGTTCGAGCGTTGCCCCAGGCAAGCGCCATTGCTCAATTACCCGCGTGTTCGGCGGGCACCTCTATTGTTAAAATTTTGGATAAAGGATTCAGGCACAGTTCGACTCATCGCATTTCGAAAAGAAATACGTTAAGTCTCATGCCGTTAACGGACATGAGAATGACTGCAACTGATGATTTAAGTGGTAGTTCTCCCTATGCGAGTGCCAAGCGATATTTGGTACTTGCTAGGCCCCGAGGGTTAGGAATCTGACAAAATAACCCTCGGGGCCGCTCAACATTTTCAGATGAGTCAACAAGTGGCAAAATGCATAGCGCAGTTTTTTGCAACTTGGAAGGGAAAAATCTTCCTTGAATGTCAATTGCCCAAAAGTGCGATTTCCTTCCAGTTTTATTAAATTTTGTCGCATCGCACAAAACCGCTAAAAATTGACTCATATTCGCCGCAATTCGTCGGCGTCACTTTTCCACAACATAAAACTAAAGAATAGGTCGGCAAATTTGCGCAGCAAATGGCGTTGAGCACGTCAGTGCGAATAAGCTCAACTGCGCGTGTGTGTTCACACTCGCAGACTTTTTGCTAAGCGGTCCCGCTTAGCCTATCTTGCCAACTTTCACTCACAGAATCTCAGGGGAAACTCGCAGAATTTCCCAGAATTTCCCATAATTGCCCCTCGCGCCCGGTCAACTCCCAGAATTTCCCAGAATGTTCCAGAAACTCGCAGAATTATCGATGCCACTCGGAGGAATCTCGCAGAATTTCCCAGAAACTCGCAGAACCGATGTGAGCAGGCCGAGAGTTGAGATATGATAAATAATCAGACCGTGAACTTGACAGTCAGGGCGTTTTGATGACGGAAAAATTGAAGATTTTTGTGATTCTGTTTCGTGCAATACGAACGCCCGCTTGCGGGTTCGCTGACAGCCTTGCGCTGAAAAGTGGAGCGCTTGGGCATCGTGGCTCCTGCAAGGACCCGATGCACAAGTGCGGAGCTTTTCAGCGCAAGGCCAGTAAAAATGAGCGCAGCGCCAAATCTGGACGGCGGAGTTGGACCGGCAGGTCCAGCGTAGCCTTCCAGGTTTGGTGCAAGCACCGCCTGACATCGGTTTTTCAAACCGATGTCACTCTCGGCCTTTGAAGCAGAACGACAGAAGAAATAAAAAGACGTGCGGGTTGGGCAAGGCTGGCATGTGTCGGGTGCGCCCGGCGCTTGCCAGCCTTGCCCAACCCGCTCAGCAAAAAATGGGTGCTTTGGTATGCGAGGTCGAAGTGGCATCAGCAGATGCCGCGTAGAGCTTGCAGACCAAAGCACGCCGCTACAACAGGGTAAACAGCGCACAACTGGCGTGACTCAGGTTTTTTGGATTGCACAATCCAATCTGCAACGAACTGCCGCCTATGAGTGCGCTATGTTTGATTTTTATGGCTGGTCGGGCTATGATACCGATCGGGTAGGAGGAGCTTCGCAGCCCCTCCTCCCACACCACCGTACGTACGGTTCCGTATACGGCGGTTCACAGAGCGCGGTATAGGCGTTTACGCTCTTTGGACAGTGAGACCAGCCCCAGATTTTCGAAGAAGGCATTCTGGAATGCGTAGTTCATGTAACTACTTCCAGCGTTGCGCCATGGACCATATCCATTGTGCGCTGCTGCACTCGCTCGTCTACGAGAGAGGCCTCGTTGCATCAGGCGTGTCATGCGTGTGGCTTCAGTCTTCCAATGACGCCACAGAAGACATCGAAGTCGTCGGCGTATCCATTGGTCGAGCTCCTCAAAAGTTCCCTGCACATCTGACGCACGGTAATAGGCCGCCCATCCGCGAAGGATTGGAGCAAGGTTTCTGATTGAGGCTTCAAGTTGGCACCCACGTCCTGCGTGGAATATTGTTCTTTTCAGTTTACACCGTAGCCGTTTGACGCTCTTTTCCGACACTCTCAGGCGCGGAGGGTCGCTCATGGAGATGGTATATCCGAGAAAGACACGATTCCAAGGACGGTCAACAGCACTCTTTGTGATATTGACCTTGAGTTTCAACCTTTCCTCCAGAAATCTTGTTAGAGAAGCCATCACGCGTTCTCCTGCACGCTTGGACTGAACATAGATGTTGCAATCGTCAGCATACCGACAGAAACGGTGACCTCGTTTTTCCAGTTCTTTGTCCAGATCATCGAGTAGAATGTTGGATAGTAATGGTGACAAGGGACCACCTTGCGGCGTTCCTTCATTACGCACCATTACCGTTCCGCCCTCCATCAATCCAGCTTGCAGGTAGCGACGTATTAATTTCAGTACCCGCTTATCTTTGACCTTGCGTGCCACCCGTGCCATGAGCACATCATGGTTCACACGGTCGAAGAAACTTTCCAAATCCAAATCGACCACAAACCGGTAGCCGTTCGCTACATGGTTTCTTGCAGCGCGGACCGCATCAAGTGCACTTCTCTCAGGGCGGAACCCATAAGAGGAGTCGGAAAATTCTGGATCGAAGAGAGGCATTATCACCTGATGCATTGCCTGTTGAATGAGCCGATCCAGAACCGTTGGAATGCCTAACTTTCGCATCCCGTTGCCACTCGCCTTGGGGATTTCAACCCCGCGTACTGCGGTTGGCTCATACTGACCCATTAACAGTTCTTCTTTGATGCGCAGCCAGTTCGTGACGAGGTAAGGTTTTAGTTGGTCCACGGTCATCTTATCGATGCCCGCAGCCCCCTTATTCGATACCACGCGGTGAAAGGCTGCTCTCATATTATCACGGCTAGTGATCTCTTCCATCAACCGCATTATTGCCTCCGGTTGTAAGTGTGCCGCTCTTGCCGTGATATTTGACGCACCCATTGCTTCTGCTTTCGGTTTCTGACCAATTGTTCCGCAAAGGCATCCAGCATCTCAGCTGTGTATTCTGCATCTCCATTCACCATCGAAAGAGCGTTCTTCATCCGGCACTCCATGTTCAGCCCTTTACCGATTGGTTCGGCTACTATGGCTTCTGCTGACTTCTGGCACTCTTCCCAGCGCACTCAGACGTTGGTAGCCGATTCTTATTGACGGCAGTGCCAGATCTCCCAAGGTAAGACGCGTGACCTTCATGCCATGTACCTGTCGCATCTACTGTCGCATCATCCGGGTGATATTGGGCTTCAGGTCCACTCGCACCCTTACCCTGATACAACAGCCTCATATGCGCTTCCTGTTCGTCAGGTCAGCACTTTGCCTACAGCTTCCTTCAGACCCCTCCTCGCGGAGACGCCCTTGCCGTTCGGCTAGCGGTTCCCATCACCGAGGCCCGCAGGGGACTTTCACCCCCAAGTCTTCAGCTGGACACCACCCCAGCTTCGTGGTAAATTCATACCACGCGCCATGCTTGGCGCACGAGTGGAAGGGAGCTAAGCCCCCCTCCTTGGCTTTATTTGAAAGAAACTCGGAGTTCCAGTGACCAGCTGTTCCGAGTTTTTTTCATTTTAAGCGTGAGTGAAATGGGAAAAAATCTCATTTCTTCACCCTCCGGTTAGGGGCAAGGCTGTTGCCTCAGTCGAAAAAGCCCATCTTTTTCGATGCGCTGGCTGGCTCAGCGCTGCTGCTTTAGCCCCCAAAATCTCTGGCAGTATATCAAGTTAACTGAACGTGTCTCTGAGTCGCTCACAAGTTAGGCTATTCACTTGCACCGCAATGCTCACAGTGAATCGTGGTGTAGGCGTTAATACTGCCGCCTTCATTTTCTTCCCAGTGTTGAAAGATTGCATCTTTTCCGCAGTGGTCGCATTCAACATATTCGCGTGTGTCGTCAAGCTGGTAGCCTCCACTAACAGGCGGCACATAGTATTCTCCATAAAGCTCGCATTGTGCTTCACTCACAAGCTGGGCGGCGTATGAAAAGATAGCATCTTCATCTTCACTGGCAATTTCAGGTAGTTTCATCAGCTCGGCGCACTCCTGCCTGAACTGCTGATATTGCTCATTGTCGGTAAGCCTAACTTCTTTTGCGGCCTGCTGAACGAACTCCAGACAGTGGCTAACGTATTGCTCGTAAACCAGGCTGACATGCATTTTCTCAAAGCGCCTTTTCACGATCTCCAGACCTCTGCGGCGCGTGGCGTTCTTCTTCACATTTTCCCAGTAATCCGGTGCATTGGCGTCAACTGACTTGATCATCTTCATGCTCCCGTCTTTGTGTTCATGCTGGTGCTTGCAGGTGCCCGCCTCAGATGAACCAGAGCTAAATGTTTTCAGGGCTGGCAGGTTTTGAAGAAAGGTCATGATTTAAACTCCGTGTTGGCAATGTCCGCTTTCTATTTTTCTTGTCTTCTAAACAGGGGTGAACGGGAGCTAGGGAGTTGTGAGGCTGTCCCCAGGCTCGCACAGCCAAAGGCGAGCAAGCCTGTGGTCAGGCGATCAACGACGTAGCTCCCGTGAGGGGCAACGCCCCTAAAAAGCAGCGGTTCCTCAGGTGAAGATGACAAAGAAAAAGGAATGAAGGGCGGCTTGCTGGAGGCTGGCCTTGTGCTGAAAAGTGGAGCGGCGGGGCATCGTGGCTCCTGCAAGGACCCGATGCACAGGCGCGGAGCTTTTCAGTGCAAGGCCAGTCGGAAGCCTTCAGGCAAACATGCGTGACCTGGTCGGCAAGGTCTAAGTGGGATCAGCCGATCCCGCGTTGACCTTGCTGATCAGGGCACTCCGCTAATGAAAAGCAATGTGCTGCATAGGTTGAGTTGACGCAGATTCTACGGATGGCTAGTTTTGGATTGCACAAGCCAAAGTTGAAAGATCGACATGACGCCAACCAGAGAAGCCTATGATGAATTTCAGCTCGCTTTTGATCATTACAACCGCGAGCTGTTTGACGGCAGATTGCCTGTATGCCTGATCACCTTGCAGCGGGAAAAACGCGCCTACGGATATTTCTCCTCACAGCGCTTTGGTCATCGCAAAAGTATGCAGAAGACGGACGAGATTGCAATAAATCCGTCGTATTTCGCGGTGGTAACACAGCTTGAAGGGCATTGCCAAGTTAACAGCGGTAGTTTGTCAGATCATTTTTCTGGCTGACTTTATGCAGTCATTTGTACTGTATAGTCAGCCCACAAAGCAAAGGCCTCGGATCTTGCATGGCGGTAGGAGTGGGAGGAAAGTTTGTAACGGCGTGGGCGGAAGATGATGTTGATTTGATCGTGCGCAGAAAGAAATCGTTGCGCTTGCCGTGCCGACTTGAAGCGCCCCATTATTTTCTCTCGTTTCCGTGTCGGGCGATGAGAATTTTCGATGCTGTTGTTTAAGCCCTTGTGAGCTCGATGATCGGCCTCAGGGGCCAGAGTTTTGATCGGTTTGATATAGCTGCGCAGCTTATCTGTCACGACAACCCTTGGCTTGCCAAATTGCTTGACCAGTTTATCGAAAAACCGCCTCGCCGCCTTGGAATTACGGCGCTGCTGGACAAGAATGTCAAGCACGTCACCGTTAGCATCAATAGTGCGCCAGAGCCAATATTTCACTCCGTTTATGGTGATCACAGCTTCATCCAAGTGCCATTTATTGTTTGGCTTCGGCCGCTCCTTACGGATGCAGTTGGCGAAATGAGCACCAAACCGGTTTACCCAAAGCCGGATAGTTTCTCGGCTCACGACAATACCACGCTCGGCAAGAAGATCTTCAACGTCAGCGGTGCTCATTGAAAACCGGTAATATGCCCACACAGCATAAGCAATGACTTCTCGAGGATAACGGAAACGTTTCAGGCGAGCAAATGAGTTTGGTATTTTCATCAGGACGGATTAGAGAATTGGAGTTAACTTGGCAATGCCCGCTGGACTAATAAATCGTGGCTTTACTGAAAAACTCACTTAATGAATCACATATAACTTCTATCTCATTTTCGGGATATTGCTTATCTTCTGATGCAAAGTTATGCGGTATGCGAACCAAAGTAGGATCTTCGCCATCATTCAATACTTTTAGAAAGTATGGGTCTCCTGATCCGAACAAGCAAGCCGCTATTGGCAGATAGCCTAAATCAAGAACTACTTTTCCAGGATATACCTCTAATGCTTCTTCAAGCATTTGACTCACTGTGAACCATTTAATATCTGCGCCAAGTTCAGACTTATCCAATTTTTCATCTAATGAAAAACAAGTGCCTGCCAACTTAAACTCCTGCAGACAAATTGGTAGCCAAGAAGGAACTAACTCCTGTGGCAACGTGTTAGCCAAGCACTTTACATCTTGTTCAGTGGTTTTTGCACCAGTCAGGAAAGTTTCTCTTTTCTTTAGTTCAGAAAAAATATCCATTATGGCTCCAAAACGTTTGCGAGAGGCCCATTTTTACAAGCCAGTAAAGACCAACTAGGTTTGGCTCCTTCAACTAAAGTCGCAACCAACTTGTTACGAATAAAAACATCCGCTCTAATTTTTCTTGCCACAGTACTCCACTTAACATCAACATCAGCTTCTGTTTCCACAACACGGAATGCATCGTGAAGAGGCCTATTTACATAGGTATTGGAGTTAACAAATGGCAACTTATGCATATCCTCCCACTCAGGCTCTTCTGGCGTAATACATCTGTTATACAACCAGACATCAGCACATACGGCTTCGCTTTCATCAAGGAGATATGCATAAGCTACTCGCCCATCATCTTCAAAAATGACTGAGTAAGCGGTGTTTTTGTCGATAAACCTACCGTCACATGCCATCAAATCGCCCTTTGTCCCATTCAGTTTTCCAGTAATCACGTTGCTGCTTGCGCCAAACTTTTCTGTCTATCTGTGAAGGCAACTGCCCTACATTAACATGGTTCGCTTTAAAACTACCTCCCAACCGGTGTTCTGTTCGTGTCATTTCGTCTAGGGGACCTTGAGGGTTCTGATTTCGATGGTGTAACTCTACGGGGTGACCATCATTACCTATCGGGGCATTACCACGTTTGCTTGGAGGACCACAAAGATCGCAATTAGGAATTTTTCTACCTACTTTTACTGTTTTTGCAGCTAAATCACCAATTCCTGGCACCAATCCCACAATCGCTAATCCATAGTCCCAAGCACTTTTTGCCTGATAGAAAGCTTTTGCATCACCTGCACCAGGAATAAAATCAACTATTGCACCGTATGTGCCATCCACTCGTGCTTTGTATATTCGATTTTCTGCTCTATAAATGCGTCTATCGGTGACAGAGTCTCGCCTCCAGTTGTCTTCACGACTTGTCCGTCGACTGCGGCTAACTCTGTCGTAGTTTCCCCCGTTACTGCGATAATCATCATAGTCATAGCTTCTAGAGTTACTTCTGTCCGAATATGCATTTCGGCTTCGCTGGAAGTCACGGTATTCATCTCGATTTCGTGCTCCAGATATACTGCCACTATTACCAATCTCATTGAAGTCATCAATTCGGTGACCAGACGGATCTGAATACAAGACTGGATTGTTAGCGGCGTAAGCATAGCGATTAGTGCCTACATATGGATCTGTCGGGTTCAACCAATCGGCTTGAATGAACCGCGCAAGCTCCGGGTCATAGTAGCGAGCGTTCAGGTAGGTCAGGCCGGTTTCCGGGTCATCGCGCTCCCCGATCCAGCCCTTGCTTTCACGTGGTGTATCCGCTGCCTGCTGAACATCTGTGCGCTTGCCATAGGGCTGATACCGACTGACGGCAGCGATGTTACCACTGCTGTTGGTCAGCATGCGAACCGATGACATGTGATCACGGTGGATCCAGTTGGTCGAGCTGCCAACACGGCGTACGGCATCATCCAGATGCTTGACGACCTTGCCATCAGGCAGGATTTCTTCGTCGCCTCCCAGATAAAGGGTCGTCTGACCGCCTGAGATCTTCTTTAGTCTTGCGCCATCAGGACCATAAACATACTGGGTGGTCACCCCACCTGTGGTCACCGAGACCGGCCTGTCCTTACCATCATAGGTAATGGTCCGTCCCTTGCCTGTGAGCATGTTGCCATTACCATCATAGGTGAAGGTCCAGGGACCGGCCTTAACCGGAGCATGGGGACGTGGCGCTGTCGGAGCAGGATAAAGATAAGTTCCGACATCACTTTTTGACAGCAGATTGCCTGAAGGACTGTAGGTAAAGGAGCGGGAAAGGCTGCTGTTGCCCACATTGGTGGCTGCTGTCAGCTGGTTGATCACATCATAAGTGTAGTCCCAGTTGCCATTGGCACGGTTTGATCTGATCCTGGTGATGCGTCCTAAGGTATCTCGGGTGTATTGCTCTTCAAACAGAACCTGAGCACCTTTTGTCAGTTTGGTACCCAACAGCCAGTTGCGTTGCAGGTTGTAGCTGTTCTCCACCCGCGTTCCGTTGGCATAGTTTACTGACCCAACTTCGGAGAAACCGTTGTAATGCACCTCATCAATCGCACCGGGAATTGAGATCAGGCGACCTGCCTGATCATACTGATACTGCTCACTGGCAGGCGGCCAGACCTCACCATCAGAAAAAGTGCGGCTGCGCAGCCGGTTCCCCTGATCATAACGATAGGTACGGGTGTAAGTCTTGCCATCAACAATGTAGCGTTCCCTGACCAGCTTTCCCTGACTGTTGTAATCATACAAGATGGTTGCAGCAGCATTGCTAACGCTGGTGAGATGCCCTGTATTATGATAGCCCGCACGCGCTTCATCGTAAGTGTAAGTCACATCCTCGGTGCCTGCCTGGGCAACCATTGCCCCAAAAAACACCCCCGCAACAACACCGATGATTGATTGAATTGACCAGCGTGAGGATAGCAACTTCCCGATCTTCAGTCCCATAACAATGCCCTTAGATCAAAGCTCAAATAGAAAAAATGTTATTACCGTGAATTCCCAACCCACCTGGAACTTCGGCACCTAAAAAGCAGATCGTGTCAAAGTCGTTGTCTTGCATAACGGCCAGATGATACAAGACTGAAGCTCCAGAGTATTGTCATCAATGACAGTCAGGCTTCCTGAGTAAGTTTTGCCATTCGGTGGATGATACACAGGCCCCTCCAGACGGGTGGCGCTGGTTTCAGTCATGTCATCGAAAATCTGAATGCCAACAACGGGACGACTACGCAGTGCAGGATCGGCATTTTCCGTATCGTTTCGTGGATTTTCCATCCAGACGACAGTTCCACAATACTGCTGTGCGCATTGCCCAATTCGAACTTTGCTGTTCCCGCTTTCATCTGCATACAACCAGATCCCAGCAAACTTATGAGGGATAAAATCGAAATCATCGCTATGAAGGTCAGACTTCCGGACCTTCTTCAAGGTGAGAGTGTTGCTTTGATCCAGTGCAATCAACGTGTCTGCGTTTTTTTGCGTTGCTTTTGTCAGAACATCAGAAAACTTTGACAATAAGATATGCTGCAATCTGATCACATCTCCGGTGCCCTCACCTGCTGCAAAGTCTTCAATCACATCCTGACCGGTGTTGGTGCCTTCAAAAACGAAAGTGTCATTGTCAGAGCCGCCATAGAGCCGGTCATTGCCTTTGCCACCAACAAGCGTATCGTTGCCTCCATGCCCCCAAAGGATGTTGGCACCATCATTGCCCGTCAAATGGTCATTGTACTTATCACTGCCCTGAACCCCTTCAATGGACGTATAGGTGTCACCAGCTGCATCGCCTGCGTTTTTGTCAGGACTTGCAAGGTTTACC
The DNA here is from genome assembly GCA_947496145.1 of uncultured Pseudovibrio sp. Taxonomy (GTDB): domain Bacteria; phylum Pseudomonadota; class Alphaproteobacteria; order Rhizobiales; family Stappiaceae; genus Pseudovibrio. Next base: position 9,125 of record CANMBS010000038.1, on the reverse strand, counting down.
GTTACGCCGGACCTGGAATGATAGTAGCGCACAGTATCCGTGCCAGACCCGCCATCCAGATGATCTGCACCAGAACCGTTGGCATTGAGCGTGTCATTGCCAGCGCCGCCTGACAGGTGATCAACGCCATTGCCCGCATAAAGCGCGTTGCTGGCGTCATCACCAATCAGAACATCGCCAAAAGGCGACCCGGCAAGATGCTCGACACTGTTCAGGGTATCCCCATCAGCATCACCTCCAGAGACAGCACCCGTTGCCAGATTCAGGCTCACACCTGCCGGAGAGTGAGAATAGTCGGCCACATCCGAGCCTGCTCCTCCATCTATCAGATCAGCTCCAGAACCACTGTAAAGCGTGTCGTTCCCCTCACCACCATAAAGCTTATCATTGCCTTCATAGCCGTAAAGTTTGTCGTTCCCGGCAAGACCATGGATCACGTCAGCGACAGCTGATCCCTTTAAGGTTTCACTGGCTGAGGTCCCCATGATCGGATCAGGTTGGGGTTGCAACACACCAACCATATGCTGCTTTGTCCGCCCTGCCTTGTCATAGGTGTAGGTGGTGACCTGATCCTTGTTGTCAGTCTGTCTTACAATCCGGTTGGCGCGATCATACTCCTTGGTCCAGGTGCCAAGGTTGGGATCTGTTGCCAAGACCTGATTGCCCAGACCATCATAGACATAACTCCACACAGAGCCTGCCGGATCAGTTACTTTTGTCAGCTGATCCAGGGCATCATAATCCATGCGAGTGGTAAGCTCCTGGCCGTCCAGCACCTTGACCCGGCGCACTTCATTGCCATGAGCATCAAAATGCGTCCGGATCATATTGCCAAGGGCGTCTGTAACCTGAACAGAGTGGAACTCAGGACCAGCCAGATAAGTGTAGTTCGTGCTGGTCCCGTCACCATGATTAACTGCAAGCTGCCGTCCCAAAGCATCATAACTAAAGCTTTCAGGCGCGGGCTCAGATCCAGGTTCGTGCAGTTTTTTAATCCAGGACACCTGCCCCCGGTCATTATATCCGGTCAGCTCACGCAACATTTTGCCAGAGCCAACCTCCTGCTCTGACTTCCATACCCGACCCAGACCATCATAATATTCCCGGCTGGTCACGGGAGTATTGCCAAGAGCGGGCGTGCTGGTTGTGACGATGTGCTGAGCTTCAGGATTGCCCCAGTTTTGGTAGGATACAGCCTGATAGCCACCATTTGGATGGTCGGTGCGCACCAGACGACATAGAGCATCATAACTATGGGTTGTCACCTTGCCCTTGACATCTGTGACTGTCACAGGCACGCCGCAGACCTTGTCCCAGTTTGTTCGAACAACATGGCGAACGTCCCCTCCATGATAAAGCGGGCTACGCGCCTGCTCAGGGAAAAGGCTGTACTGCGTATCGTAAATGAAGCTGGTGGTCTCGCCTAAGGCATTCTTTTGCTCAACAAGATTGCCAGCATTGTCATAACTGTTCTGATCAAGAACAAGCTTGTCTTCTTCTGCGCCGCCGGTCCATTGCGAGCTCAGGGTCCTCAAACCTATTGAAGGTGGGGTATCAATGCCCTGACCATCATAATAATGCCAGCGCCGCATCGTCCGTTTCACCGCATAGTCATAGGATGTGCCTGCATTAAGTTGTTCTACCGCCCATCGATCAACGATATACTTGTCTGCATTGAGATAGGACCAGCGCGTGTAGGTCCGTTCATCCCCGCTTTTTGCCAGATCACCATGATCAATGGTTCTCTTTATCTGACCATAAGCATCAAACTCACGCACTAACTTCCGGGTGCGTTCAATGCCCTCCTCATATGTGGAAGTCAGGGTCGCCGTGTTTAAAGATGTGTAGGGCTTGTTGTCATTTTGAGCTGTATACTCATGCACTTGCCTGCGCAGTACAATTCCAGCCCCATCCTTCCAGATTTGCTCAGCTACTTTTCCGATGGAGGATACATCCTGCCGGTAAGTGGTCTCAATCTCTGGAGCCTCATCCTCGCCCGCCAGTTTAGGCAAGGTTGTTACGCTCTTTTCAAACCCCAGGAACAGAAAGTGATCGTAGTCCCATTTCCCTCCAGAATAACTGAAGCCTGTTGTTGAGGTTCCGCCGCGACCCTCACTGGTTTCGATCTCGCTGACAACCCGGCGAGGGTAGGGAAACCAGTTATCCTCCTCCCCTTTGTAAAGGGAGTAGCTAACCTTTTGCTCAACACCTGAAGGCTCCGTGGCACTGATCATCACATCGGGCAGATCGGCTGCAACATAGTAGCGTTGATCACCATAAATATTGAGTTCATTGCTTTCCCACTCAATAAGCTCAGCAATACCATCCCGGTCCATATCTCCCACATAGGCGGCAGCACTGCCATTTACAGTATGGGAACCAGAACCTGCCAGATAGGCAAAAGAACTGTTACCTTTATTGAGGTAAAGGCGGAAGTAGGTGCTGCTGCTGCTGTTTTTCGACCAGCGCGAAGCAATAATATCCCCGCGCCCGTCCCCATCCACATCTGCAATCTGCAGGGACGTGTCTGAGGTGTCAGAATATCCGGAAAGGGAAATCGTCCCGGAAGACACCAGCGTATTGCCAACCACATAGTGGGCCTTGAAGCTGCTGCCACCATGATAAGTCAGAAAATCGGTAGTGCCATCTCCATTCAGATCTCCCACGGCGACTTTACTGCCGTAGCTCCCGCTTTTGGAGACAAGCGAAACAAAGCCATTTTCACCATTGGAGCGTTTGATCGTAATTTTGTTGGATTTAACCTCAAACAGATCGGCCAGGCCATCACCGTTAAATTCGCCGACCGCGAAAGTAGGATCATCTCCTGACCAGTCCTCAACAGTGCTTCTGGTGAACTTGCCCTTAACCGGAGCTTTGTTACCGATGACATCATCAAGACCATCACCGTCAAAATCACCATAACGACGACTATAGTAGGTGGGATCCCGATGTCCTTCGACATCTTGCGGCAAACCTAAAGCCACAAGTTCACGCTCAGAGCTATAGGAGTTCTGCAGCACAAAAAAGGGCGGTATTCCTAGATGTGGTAACAAGAGTGGTGGGCAAGAAGCATGTTCATCGACTACATTTTCTAAATCGATTACATCACTGTGAAGAAACGTACATTTTTTGTTAAAAAAATGAGGTGTTATATGATCCAATTGCTTATCGTCATCATAATTAAATCCGTTGGGAAAGGCAAACACAAAGGACCCGTTTGGCCTGTCTGCTTTCGTATGTGAAGCGGTTTTGAGCGCCGGTGTTTCCCCTGAATATGTGAAGTCGTGAGCAGGCAAAGATGTCCCCCCGGTAACAACCCCGTCGGCAATCGTGGCGTCACGCCCGTATTCCTGAATGCTGGCAACCAAAGACTTGTTGGTTGCCGGGCTCTGAGCATAGTTAATCTGATAAGCGCGCAAATGAGCTCCTGCAGAAGAAACCACCACGCTTGACAAGCGCTTTGTAACCTTGCCAAGGCTTAAGCCAGTAGCATAAGTGAGCTGGTCAGGCCGGTCCTGCCAGTTGAAAGTAACTGCCCCAGTCTTCCAGGAAACCTCCTTGATGCGGCAGGTAGGAAGGTTGGTGCACTCATAACTATAGGAAACGGTGTTGCCGATCGTATCGGTGACGCTGGCCAGCTGCCAGCGATAGTCTTCAGCAAGCTTTTTCTGCGTGCTGTTGCTATTGCTATAATCAGCCCAGGTAGCCAGAGGCTTATAGGTAAGCACAGAGCCATCCCTGCGGGTGATCTGCCACAAGTTAGTTTCCTGAAGGCGTTTAATCCGCAGGTAGCTTTCTACCTGTGTGGTATAGGTGCCACCCGCAGCACACCCAGCCGCTTTGTCCTCGTCCGGACATAGGATCAAACGCTGTCCATCCAGCAAAAACTCATCTGCATTATCAAACCGTGGCAGGCCATGGCGTTTGGCCCTGCGGGTGATCCGTGACAAGCCTGACAGTCCCCAGCCAGCTCCTGACACATCCTCAGCACTAATGGAGCGAGACTGAGCTGAATTGTAGGTAAAACTAAGTTTTGGTTCCAACCCACGGTAGTCCGGCACCTCAATTGCAATGGACTTGCGATAGACCCCAGTGGCAGAGGCTGGCGAGCTGGCATATCTGTTTTGGGCGTGTTGATAGCTGCCGTTTGCCGCAGCTTGTCCTGACGTGGGCGCATGCATTAGTCCAGTTGCCAGAGCCGTTAGCAATGAGACCCATAGACGCCCGTTGTAAACCAACTGCAATGTAGAAAACCGCACCGAAGCCATCGTCATTTCACCCCTGAATATTGAGAGGACTTTGACTAGGCTCAAATACCATTGCAATATGAGACAGTGGTAATTTAGATATTCTAAATGCATTAATGAAAACAATTTCAGCATCATCTGATAGTAAAATATGAATATCAACCTACTAATATCAGCACACCCGCCCATACGTGAGCATTTATCAGTAAATATTAAAACATAATTCAGAAGCATGTAAGCTTACTATGTGAAGTAATCTCAGTTTAACCTGCAAAATAGTACGCAAATCCAACAGGAATCGATAACAATATTCTCCAGACACCAGAAATACAGCCATTCGCAGAACCAGCATCCGTGCTATCACGAGCGGGACAGGTGCGACGCAGGCACAGTAAGCATCTCACGCCTTCCCATGCCTGCCTGATCTGGCGTAAAGTCACTGACTGTTTCATAACTTTCGATAAGCGTTTATTATCGCAAATTATAGACTGATTTATCAGGTTACCGCAGTGACGGAAGTAATCAGCCTGATTGCTTCCGTTAGCTATATCAAAGCAAGTAAATTCAAAGAGTTGTAGTCTTTCATCATTAAAGAGAAATATGCCCTTAACAACTCCCCTCCCCGATCCTTCCAGCTTCAGCACCAACGTGCAGCAAACTCTCAAAGCTATCGGTGTGGGATAGATGCTTACATAGAAGGCAACAACAGCGCGACCCTGTAGAGCCACATCGTGAGTGATGCCTTGTTTGTTATTTTATGCCTTCTTCATCAACCTTAAAGCACGGCTTAGCCGGTCATTTAATTCGTCTTCAGGTGCAGCGATGGACCATGCGACCCTGAAAGCTTGCTCTGTGGCACCCAGACACCAGGACAACCCGATTGCCCCCAGTGGGGTCCAGCCAATGCCGTCGCACATCTGGGCCCAACGCTTGGCTGGGAATTCTTCCAGTCTCCGCAGCAAGCTCAGGTCGGTTTCATCGATGCGTTGCTGGTTCTCAGCGCCGCCTTCAGCTCCGGCCGAAGCCACCCAAAGCGGCTCACTGGCGTGAAGGCTCTGCCAGATATCTACCGGGGTTAAGCCTTGCCCGAGATCAAAAGCCCCGGTTGTACTGTTCTGCTGCTCAGCCGCCAATGAACACATCTCCTGAACCTGCTGCCGCAGAACCTCCACAACCAACCCCATCACCGATCCGGCAAACGGCACGGCCATTTACAAAAACTGTGCCCGACCCTGCTGCCATGGAGCGGCCATGAGAAGGGCACTTGCTGCACCCGTGTGCAGCAACACCATCACCTATACGGGTAACGGCAATATCATTAACAAAAACATCGGGACTTCCTGCAATGGAAGGCGTGGGTGGGAAACATCCGTGACCGGAGGCAATATCCCCCTTACGATAAGCAGCTGGCATGAAACATTCTCATATAACAGATGAACTACTGGGATTAATCGGCTTTTGCTTGCCAAAATTTCTCTTGGGCATCCATTAACAGCTCATGTACAAACTCAGCGTGGTTTTTGGTGCCAAATCGATAGTCATTTGAATATTCCGTGGTCAAAACAACTGTTACATTGGCAGTTCCGTTACTTCCAACAGTTATCATAACTGACACAATCATTGGCAGTATTCCTTGATTGTCTTCCAACTCAAGATCAACTGAAAACTTGAATAGTTCATTATAAAAGGTAATTGGCGTGAATCTTTCAGAGTTGGTACGTTCCATACTTTTAAGTTTGTAGGATTTACCGGCGAAAGCTGTCTCAAAGAGATGGCCAGCATAAAACCGGGCTAAACGGGCTGCGTGTTCAGAATCGATGTTATTTTTTGCATCCTTAGAGTTATTTTTCGACGATCGCAGAATGAATACTGATGCAGCTGAGTTACCTAGGTTATCACCTTGATCAATCCACAAATCAATCTCGCCTTGTTGTCGACGGCCATCTGCCGGTACAACTTTTTTCCAGCTTCTTGGCATGGAATACTTAAAGCTATTGTTTGGATCATCTTTAAATAAATGCGCTGTCTTAAGAGGGAGGTTAGCTAGGCCGTTTTGATTATGTTCAGAAAATCCAATTGATCCAACAAATCTGGCAATCTGATCTTTGTATTGGTCAAAATAATCGGCATCGAATTTGCTTCGGATAATGAGTAAGTATTCGCCTCGGCGCATAACAGAGATGCGGTTCACTATCATCACACCGCTGGAGTTGCTTCCGCCTAAAACTTCACCAAAGTCATGAGAGTGCGAGTAAACTCCGAAGTTGAGTGCCCCCCATTTGGAAGCCAATAATCTGCCGTATCCGGTTCCAAGAGCAATCCGTTCAGGAACAGTCTTAGCAGAATATATACGAATTTCGAGACGATCTCGATTAAGCGGATCGTACCCGATGTACTCTTCAGTTAACTCACTAACGACTTGTGCGTCATTTAGAATATCCACAGGTTCACTGGTTTTATTCCAGATAAAGTCCTCCGGTGAACTGCTGGAGAAACTTAATGTGTTTTCAGACAAGCCGAACTGAATAGTGTTTTGACTAGATTGAGTGAGTCCAAATTTGACGGCATCATCGTCTGCCATGCCAATGTTTCCTAAGAAAAAAAAAGCTATGAAAGCTATTATGAAGTGGTTGAAGTTTATATGCATCGTTCTTGTTTACCAGAGTTTGAAAGGGGTGGGACAGGTACCATCATAAAACTTGTCAAAGCCTGTAGTTCCAATACCAATCTTCGCCCCGCCGCCCACAAGGGCGGACGCCTTCGCACCCAGCTCCCCACGTATGTTTCCTCTTAAATGTCCGATTGAAGCACCTGCTTCAGCTCCCAAACCAACCTGGCCCGAAGCTTTGGCGTCGCCTGTAATTCCGATATCCCAACATTCATGTAACGGTTCGACATCGTCTTCTGTAACGTAGTTCCAAACAGAAATAACAGGATCAACAACACGTTTTGGTGTAATGGATAGTTTACCCTCCAAAGCTGCTTCCATCAGATGGACGCCAGCCCCTACCTTTGCTTCCGCAGTTGCACGATCAGCCTCCATGACGAGCTCAGCTTTTGCTTCAGCTTTTGCACCAACCGCAGAACCTTCCAGTTTTCCACTTACCAGATAATCTTCGTTTGATTTCACAGCTCCTTCAAGAAAACTAGCTTTAGCTTCCGCTGCTGCCTGTGCCTTGAGCGCTTTACTCGTCCATTCGCCAGCTACGCCTCCTTTGGCACTGGCACCAAATACTTTGCCTTCTCCTGAAAAAAGAGTGTCCTTCCCGCCAAATTTCCCGGAAGCTACCGCGTCGTCGAATAACTTTTTTTCAACACCAGCCTTTACAAGGCTGACCTCGTCACTCCATTTTCCCTTTAAGTCATTGTCTACAGCAAATGTTCCATTAGTATTTCTGTAGGTGTATCTGGACGGGAAATGCTCGCGAATATTCCTTTGTGCCTCAACTTTTGACCCGACGTCTTTCAATTCGCGCCCTTGAGCCGATAGCTCAAACTTTATGTCATCTTCTTTGTCCTGCTTTTCCTTCGGAGGTGGCAAAACAATATTCGTTTCACGCCCTTGAGCAAACTCCACAGCCTCAAATACATCACTCCCGGTGGGATCATCTGCGGTGCAAATCGGGTTGGGAGCTGATACAGGCTCCCAAACTTCTTGTTTCCCAGATTGCGCAGCAAATTTTTGCTGTAAGAGCAAGTCAGAGTTAAGCATTCTTGTTGCAGCCACGGTACCCTTTTCAAGATTCTCTGGCTTCAAAAGCATGGGGCTGTGTGGCCCATCCTCACTCCCAGGCAAGTATCTTCCCCAGCCAAGATAAACGGGTTGCCCCTTTCCAAGCAACAAATGAGCAATAGCGGCCTGTTTATTCGCATCAGCTAAAGATCTAATTCCAGATTCAAGTTCATCAGCTGAAATCTTCCTATTCACGGACATATTGCACCTTAGTTCAGATTGATTTTGTCAGCTTGCAGTTTGATGTTCTTCCCTTTGAGGAGTATGTCTCCTTCTTTGGACATGGTCAGAATTGAGTTCTCTCCGACCTTGATCGAAAGCTGATCTCCAACCCGAATGTTCATCACTTGCCCGACGTCAATATCTTTGCGTCCTCTAACAATCGTGCTCATGGCCTTGCCAACCGTTTGCTGAAAGGACTGCCCTGCAACTACAGACTTTGTCACACCAACAATTTCTGAGGAAGCAATGCTAACAACTTCCGACTTATTCTTTTCGACAAAGAGCTGCATATTGCCCTTGGCAAAATTGAACGGATCGGGGACTTTCATCTTCTCTAAAAGATGCCCTGTTTTCGAAAATAACAAACGGGTCTTTGCCAGAATAGTATTAGAAAGAGGGTTACTGCCTACTGCGATAGAGAGGTTTCCCGAAATCACTTCATCATGATCCCCACCAACCTCAATTGATTTGTCATTCCCAATAATCTCAGACTGATCTCGTTCAACCCGCTTAGAACGATCATTGAGAACTTCAAGATTCATATCCTTCTGGGCATGTATGTAGATTTCTTCCTGCCCGCCTTCATCTTCAAAACGCAGCTCGTTATGTCCTTCCGCTTTATGACTATCCGTCCTTATGACCATCTTTGTCTTGTGATCTGGCAGCTTGTAAGGCGTCCTGTTGTTATTGTGATAGGTCCGCCCTGTAATGATCGGCTGGTCGGGGTCTCCTTCGAGGAAGTCTACGATGACCTCGTGTCCGATGCGGGGGATTGCGATGTGGCCCCAGGTGGCTCCGGCCCAGTTGGAGGCGACGCGGATCCAGCAGGAGGAGGTGTCGTTCTTGTGGCCGTGGCGGTCCCAGGGGAACCAGACCTTGACCCGGCCATGCTCGTCGCAATAGATCTCCTCGCCCTCAGGGCC
>CANMBS010000037.1 GCA_947496145.1 uncultured Pseudovibrio sp. | reverse complement strand
CTTTCTATTCAATATTCAATTGTCAAAGAACTGGGCTTTCGCCCGCACTCAAAAGAGTAAATCACTCAAAATCTCAATCATCTCTGATTGAGCCTAAGCAATCAGTCCTTTCGAGGAACTCAAGAGCGAAGCATCCCGTCGCCGGCAGCGCCGTCGCTCTCGATGTCCCGGGTTATAGGCTCATGAGCTGGACCTGTCAACGAGCATAATGACAAAAATGTAAAATTCTCACAGGACTGGGGAAAGTTTTTCAATTTAATCTCTTATAGGGGGCAGATGATGCGCATTTCCGTCGATTTTAAGGGGTAAATCGGGAAAAACAGCGCAAAATCCAGATTTTCTATAATTTTTCAGAGAAACTACGACAAAATCCAGCCGTATTTTTCTTTCATCAGTTGTTCCAGTCTTCAGCATTGTTTATCAATCACTAACAGATGTAGCAGAGCTGCGCTGCCGGTGACGCCTCTACAGACCTTTGGGAAAGATAATAAGCTCGATGAATTCTGGTAGGTTCCACTCAAATGGTAGACCGCCGATCAATCTTGGCAATGAACCTGCCTTGATGGTCGACAGTTTAGCTGGTTCTTCTGATCGCCCCGCGCGCCTCAATGGCCGCTGGTTAATTGGAACGATCCTGACTGGTATGACATCGATCGTACTGATGGGTGGCGCGCTGATGGCTGCGCTGGACGGCCAGTACACTTATAAGACAGCCAAAGCACCTGCACCCCACTCAGCAGAAGAAGCCCCGCAGCAGAACTCCAGCGGCAAAGGCGATTTGCTTACCTCTGGTGCTGATGGCTTCTCCAACCGCCAGATTATTGAAGTGAACACCGTAACCCGCAGTGAAGGCCGGGACTACGTCAAGTCCAGACCCTACGCACTTGTCAGCGCCAGTCTGGAAACTTTCAAGAAGCAGGAAACGGCAGCCGATATTCCGCCATTTGACCCGATCACCATGTATCAGGGTGAAAATGTAGCACCTTTGCAGGTCGCCAGTGATGCAATCTATGGTGCGGACATCGAGGGAGAAGTTTCCATCTCTCAGCGTGACTTCCCTCTGGAAGCCATGAGCATGGTCGCCCTGCCGGATCATAAAGAGGAAGCGGTTCAGGAACAGGTCAAGAAAGCAGCAATGTTCATGCTGGACAATTCCACGGACATTGCTGCGGTGCCCAGTCTGGAAGAAATGAACGCTGGGTTTTCGCCGCTTTCAGAACAGTCTCTTGAGAATCTTGAAGTTCGGATCACGGAAGAGAACGTCTCTTTCGCAGCTAAATCACGAAAAATCTCACAAGCGAACCAGATTGAAGAACGCATTATCCCAATATTGACCCAGACAGATTTCATCGATGTGCTCCTGGATAGCGAAGCTTCTGAGGAAGAGGCTGAAGGTTACATTGAGGCATTTACAAAGAACTTTGGCATCGATGATATCAAGTCCGGTCAGATTTTCCGGCTTTCTCTCAACACTGATGAAATAGAAGAGGAAGATGGCATTCTGGTGCGCGTCAGCATTTATGAAGCTCAGCGTCACATTGGTACGATTGCACGAAACGATGAAGGTGAGTTTGTTATCGCACCAGAACCATCCACACAACTGGCAGCGGACGCCTTCACCTCACAACAGAACAATTCTGCCGGACCTCGCGCAAACTATTATGATTCCATTTATCAGACCGGACTGGATAACGAAGTCCCGACCTCTCTGATTAAAGAGCTGGTACGCATCTATTCTTACAGCGTGGATTTCAACGCCTCAGTAAAGAGTGGCGACGAAATGAGTGTATTCTATGGTCTGGAGGCAGACCAGACCTCAGGCTCCTCTGAGATTCTTTACACCTCTATCACAGTAAATGGCCGTACAAACCGGTTCTATCGTTTCCGCACGCCAGATGATGGTGTTGTCGATTATTATGATGAAAACGGCCAGAGTGCGAAACAATTCCTGTTACGCAAGCCAATTGCAGCTGGCCGCTTTACATCTGGCTTTGGCATGCGCCGCCATCCGGTATTGAAAACCCGTCGCCTGCACACCGGAACAGACTGGGCTGCCCCTCGTGGAACGGCGATCTTTGCCGCTGGTGATGGGATTATTCAAAAAGCAGCCTGGTCCGGTGGCTACGGTAAGCGTGTGGAAATCAAACATGCCAACGGATATGTTACCACGTATAACCATATGACCCGCTTTGCTAAGGGCACCGCTAAAGGCCAGAAAGTCCGTCAGGGCACCGTAATCGGATATGTCGGAACGACAGGCCTTTCTACCGGTAATCATCTCCACTACGAAGTGAAGGTGAACGGGCGCTTTGTGAACTCTCTGAAGATTAAAGTGCCTCAGGGCCGTGTTTTGGAAGCCCAGGTACTGGAAAATTTCAAACGCGAACGAGATCGAATTAACGCCTTGATGGAAAACGGGCGTGCAGGTCAGCGCGTCGCCTCCCTGCGTAACTGAGTATCATAAACACAAAAAGGGCCGGAATTTCCGGCCCTTTCCTTTTCACTGTCCAATTTGTCAGGTTGTTTCAAAAACCAGACGGTCAGTTCCGTTAGACACTTTGACTGTTTGTCCGTCAGAAATTGAGCCAGCCAACAACATCTCTGCCAGCGGATCCTGCACCTGTTTCTGAATAACACGCTTCAACGGGCGAGCTCCGTAAGTTGGGTCGTAACCCTTCTCAGAAAGCCAGCCCATCGCTCCATCATCTAAATCCAGAACCATTTTCCGATCATCCAGCAGCTTCTGCAAGCGTTCCAGCTGAATTTCGACGATCTTGGACATCTGGGTCCGCTGCAAGCGATGGAACAGGATGATTTCATCCAGTCGGTTCAAAAACTCAGGGCGGAAATGCGCTTTCACCGCATCCATCACCGGACCACGAACGGCCTCAGCATCCTCACCTTCAGTTTGAGCAGCAAGGAACTCAGCGCCAAGGTTAGAAGTCATGATGATCAACGTATTACGGAAGTCCACCGTACGGCCCTGCCCGTCTGTCAGACGGCCATCATCCAGCACCTGAAGCAGAACGTTGAACACATCACCATGCGCTTTTTCAACTTCGTCAAACAGAACCACCTGATAAGGCCGGCGACGAACCGCTTCGGTCAGCACACCACCTTCTTCATAGCCAACATAGCCTGGAGGAGCACCAATCAAACGGGCCACACTGTGCTTTTCCATGAACTCAGACATGTCCACTCGCACCATTGCCGTTTCATCATCAAACAGATAGCTGGCAAGTGCTTTCGTCAACTCAGTTTTACCAACTCCGGTCGGGCCAAGGAACATGAACGAGCCAATCGGCCTGTTTGGATCCTGCAAACCGGCACGCGCACGCCGCACAGCGGTAGAAACCGCATGAACTGCCTCCTGCTGACCAACGACACGTTTGGCAAGCTCATCTTCCATACGAAGCAGCTTCTCACGCTCGCCTTCCAGCATTTTGTCGATCGGAATGCCAGTCCAGCGGGAAACAACCTGAGCGATGCTCTCACTACTCACCGTTTCGTTGAGCATGGTATTATCGACATCTTCAGCGCTCTGAGCATTGGCAAGTTTTTTCTCCAGATCAGGAATGACGCCATAACTCAGCTCACCGGCACGAGCCAGATTCCCAACCCGCTGCGCTTGCTCCAGTTCGGTCCGCGCTTCGTCCAGTTGCTCTTTGATCTTCTGCTCACTGCTCAGCTTGTCTTTTTCGGCCTGCCAGCGTTGCGTCAGAGCATTTGATTCCTCTTCCAGATCAATCAGTTCTTTTTCAAGACGCTGTAAACGATCCTTCGTAGCTTCATCATCCTCTTTTTTCAGCGCTTCCCGCTCAATCTTCAGCTGAATGATCCGGCGATCCAGCTCATCCAGCTCTTCCGGCTTGGAATCCACCTGCATGCGCAAGCGGCTGGCGGCCTCATCAACAAGGTCAATGGCCTTATCCGGCAGGAAGCGGTCAGTGATGTAGCGATTTGACAGCGTTGCGGCAGAAACAATCGCACTATCCGAGATACGGACACCATGGTGAAGCTCATACTTCTCCTTAATGCCACGCAAAATGGAGATAGTGTCCTCAACCGTTGGCTCACTCACAAACACAGGCTGGAATCGGCGGGCTAGTGCTGCATCCTTTTCAACGTGCTTGCGATATTCATCCAGTGTAGTCGCGCCAACACAGTGCAACTCTCCGCGAGCAAGCGCAGGCTTCAGCAGATTAGAAGCATCCATGGCTCCATCTGTCTTGCCTGCCCCCACAAGCGTATGCATTTCATCGATGAACAGGATGATCCCGCCATTCGCAGACTGCACTTCGTTCAAAACGCTCTTCAGGCGCTCTTCAAACTCACCACGATATTTCGCACCAGCAATCAATGCACCCATATCAAGCGCCAGCAACTGCTTGTCTTTCAGGCTCTCCGGCACGTCACCATTAACAATACGTAGCGCCAGACCTTCCGCAATTGCGGTCTTACCAACACCGGGCTCACCAATCAGAACCGGATTGTTCTTGGTACGGCGGGAAAGCACCTGAATGGCGCGTCGAATCTCTTCATCGCGGCCAATAACAGGATCAAGTTTGCCGTCACGAGCCGCCTCAGTCAGATCCTGAGCAAACTTTTTCAGTGCCTCATATTGATTTTCAGCGGAAGCCGAGTCGGCAGTGCGCCCTTTACGCAGCTCATTGATTACTTCATTCAGTGCATTTGGTGTAATGCCAGCTTGCGCCAGCGCTTTACCCGCCTTGCTGTCCTTATCCATTGCCAATGCAAGCAACAGCCGCTCTACCGTAACAAAGCTATCACCGGCTTTCTCGGCAATTTTCTCTGCCTGCTCAAAAAGGCGAGCTGTTTCACCGGCAAGATACAACTGCCCATTGCCACCACTGACTTTTGGCAGGGCCGCCAGATCTGTCTCAATCTGCAACCTGACATCCTGCACACGCCCGCCTGCCCGTTCGATCAGACCAGCAGACATGCCCTCACTGTCATCCAGCAAGACCTTTAAAATATGAGCGGGAGTAAACTGTTGATGCCCTTGTCCCAGAGCATATGTTTGCGCAGACTGAATGAACCCACGCGCACGGTCGGTGTATTTTTCAAAGTCCATGTATAACTCCTATGTGTCGCGTCACCCGAAGCATGACCAGACATTCTGGGAGGATCCGAGCCTCATCAAGAGCACCCGAAACAGAGGAAGTCCCCCTGTACTCTTCATATAGGCGTTGAAACTGCCTACAAAAGAGGGTGTTCGCAAGATCTTGCCATAATCCTTTGCTTCTCATAGTTTCAGACTGCTTAACTAACGGAAATTAATATGACTTTTTCGCCTGCGCATATCACCGCACTCGCCACACATCCTGTTAAAGGCCTGACAGAACATCCACTTCAGACTGCCAAAGTAGAGGCCGGAGCTGTCTTCCCGCTGGATCGGGCATATGCAATTGAAAATGGCCCATGCGGATTTGACCCGGCTGCCCCACAGCATATTTCCAAGAGCAAATTTCTTGTGTTGGTTCGTTATGAAGACGTGGCGCAGGTAAAATGTACCTACGATCTTGAGAATAAGAGCATCACGCTATCTAAACCCGGCGCGGAAATCTTGACACTCTCTCTGGAAACCAGTGAGGGACAAGAGGCACTTGCCGCCTATTTTACCGCACACATCGGTGAGAAAGCCGCAGGCCCGCTGAAAGTTCGCCATGCCGACGGACATGCTTTTACAGATACGCGAAGCAAATACGTACACGTTGTAAATCTGGAAAGTGTGAGAGCCCTCTCCAAAACAATGGGTATCGAAATTAACCCCAAACGCTTTCGCGCAAACATCTATATTGATGGCATCCCAGCCTACGAAGAATTCAACTGGACAGATAAAAAAATCCGTTCCAGCTCGGGTGTAGAGTTTGAATTTGCCAAGAACACCCGGCGCTGTGCTGCCGTTGATGTAAACCCGGTAACCGCAGAACGTGACACCAACATCAACAAGACTCTCTACAACACCCTGGGCCATATGAATGTCGGAATCTACCTGACTGTACTTAACAATGGCACCCTTTCACTTGGTGACACACTTATCATCGAATGACCTGTCAAAACATGATTGATAAAACAGAAAACCCCGCCTCAAAAGCGGGGTTTTTCATCATCTGCACTGGTGGCAAACAGAACATCAGGCACAAAGCCCTGAACGATTAACTGTCACTATCACCAGTGGTTTCAAGCGCTGCGGGAGCCGGAGTGTCCTGCGATGGCACGCGCGCTGCACGTGTGCGTTGTGAACGCGCTGCACGAGGTGTGCGTGCACGAGGTGTACGTCGCGGTTTTGGAGCTGCCTGCTCTTCTTCACTACTCTCAGAAGCTTCTGTAGCTTCGGTCGGAGCCGGAGCCGCAGCTGCTTTTGCAGTAGATGAGCGGGTAGTACGTACACCACGACCACGAGTTCCGCGAGTGCGGCGACGTGGTTTGTCGTCGTCATCTTCACCAGCAGGTGCTTCAGCAGCAGCCTCTGTCTTTTCTTCAACAACAGGAGCTGCTTCGATGAACGGCTGAGGCGCATCAAGGCCCATAACCGGTTGAGAAGATGCAACCGCAACTTCCTGCTCCTCATTAACCACCGCAGCAGCCGGTGCCTCAGCAGCAGGCGCAGCTTCTTCTTCTGCGCGTGCAGAGGAAGGTGAACTGTGCGAGCTTTGAGGTTGAGCAGCAGCAACAATACGCTGGTAATGCTCAGCATGCTGGTAGTAGTTTTCGGAGGTTACACGGTCTCCGGAGGCCTGAGCATCACGCGCAAGTTGCTGGTATTTTTCAGCAATGTGCAATGCGGTACCTCGGATTTTCACATCCGGTCCATTTGACTCATAAGTACGGGTCAATGGGTTTGGAGCCTTACGCCCCCGACCACGCATGCGCTTGTTATTCTGATTTCCTGGTCTCATTCTGCCGTTAACTTTCCGGAATAGCAATCGAACCTGTTTCAGGGTTCAAGGGAGTAAGTTCTCCCGGATTCCAAATGCCGTTAATAAGCCTGCATGTTGATTAAGCCCAGAGGCCATCAACATCGAAATGCAATCGCATTCGATCATATAACTGCTTCAATGCGATATCCGACATCCAATAGCAGCAATACAATTGCATTGCTCTCTCAGTTCTACGATACGAGGGGTCGCTCAACTATCTGCTTTGAAACTATCAACCGACGTCTCTGCAAGGTGCATCTCACTGCCAGTGAGTGCCCATCCCCATCGTTTTCAGCTATTCGCTGGTATCGCGTGTCGGCGAGATGAAACTATCTCGTTCCGACGCATTTTCCAAGGGCTTTTTTCCAGATTATTGATTTCTTCAAAAATCATGGAAAAACTATAGTGATCACCCGTGGTTGACCCGCTAAATCATGTAGGCATCGGACCTCTAAGTCCACAAGCCCTTTCGCAAGACCTGCAAGCTCCTCCGCCTGATCAAATCCGATCTCCATAAGGAGTCCACCATTTTCCTTAAGAACTCGTTTAGCGTTGCCTATCAATTCTTTATAGGCAACAAGTCCATCAGCACCACCATCAAGCGCCAGCATAGGGTCATGCTGCCTGACTTCATGGCTCAATTCTTCAATAACATTGGACCGGATGTAAGGCGGATTGCTCACAACAAAGTCAAAACATTGAGAAAGTGCATCCAGATAAGAGCTGTGGACCGGAATAAACCGATCTAAAACACCGTTTTTCGCTGCGTTTTGTCGCGCTGTTTCCAGCGCCTCTTCACTGATATCAACAGCCACACAAACCGCATTCGGCAATTCTGACAGGAGTGCCACCGCAAGAGCCCCCGTTCCCGTCCCCACATCAGCAAAGACCCATGGTTTGTCAAGCCCACCATGATCCTGACAAAACGCCAGCGCCGCTTCAACCAATGTTTCCGTATCAGGACGCGGCTCCAGTGTTGCTGGCGACAAAGAGAACTCCAGCCCCCAGAACTCACGCTTTCCTAAAATGCGCCCAACAGGCTTTCCTGAAAGCCGTTCTTCAACATATCGCGCAACAACCGCAAGTTTCTCTGAAGAAATCTCTTGCTCGTATTCAAGAACCAGATTGCGCGGCTCGACGCCAAGAACTTCAGCAATAAGCACACGCGCATCCAGATCCGCCTCAGCCAGTTCTGCATCACGAAACAGGCCTCGCACCGCATGGTACAAAGCCTGCACATTTTTAAGCTCAGAACTGTCGAGAATACCGGACATTAAAGCCCTTCAGCAGCAAGCAGGTTCGCCTGATGATCCATGATCAGAGCATCAATAACTTCACCTGTCGCCTCGCCAGCCATCATCTGGTCCAGCTTGTATAAGGTCAGACCAATACGGTGATCCGTCACACGCCCCTGTGGGAAGTTATAGGTCCGAATGCGCTCAGAGCGATCACCGGAACCGACCTGAACACGGCGGGCTTCAGTCCGCTCATTCGCAGCACGCTCACGCTCAACATCATAAATCTTCGCCCGCAGCAACTTCATCGCGCGGTCTTTGTTCTTATGCTGAGAGCGTTCATCCTGCACAGCAACCACAATACCCGTGGGATTATGCGTAATACGAACAGCGGAGTCCGTGGTGTTCACGTGCTGACCACCAGCGCCAGACGCACGGTAGGTATCGATGCGCAGATCAGCCGGATTAATATCCACATCCACTTCTTCAGCCTGAGGAAGCACTGCCACAGTTGCCGCAGAGGTGTGAATACGCCCGCCAGATTCTGTTTCCGGCACACGCTGCACACGGTGCACACCAGACTCAAACTTCAGTTTACCAAAGACTTCCTGACCAGTCACAGCTGCAACAATCTCTTTGAAGCCCCCCATATCCCCTTCAGAGGAGGACATAATTTCAACTTTCCAGCTATTCGTATCCGCAAAACGCTGATACATGCGGAACAAATCACCAGCAAACAACGCTGCTTCGTCACCACCAGTACCAGCACGCACTTCCAGAATAACATCGTGAGAGTCAGCTTTATCTTTTGGCAGAAGGCCAATGCGCACTTTCTGGGTCAGCTCTTCGATAACACCAGCCAGCTCATCGCGTTCCATCTGCGCAAGCTCTTTCATCTCCGCATCGCTTTCAGGATCAGAAAGCAAAGCTTCCGCCCCCTCAAGGTCACCTTCTGCTTTGCGCAGATCACGGATAGACTTCACAATCGGCTCAAGTTCCGCGTAGTCCCGAGACAACTTGATGTAAACCTCTGGTGCTGGACCAGATGCCATCTCAGCCTCAATGCCTTCAAAGCGTGCCAGCAGTGTATCTAGTTTTTCTGATGCCAGCATTTCGCGGCAACTCCTCAAGCGTTGTTCAGCCAGTGCAAAAGCGCGACTGCCTCACAAGGTCTGCGGCAATTGTCGTTTGCGCTGTTTATACCGGAATATTGTTTTCAGACGCGAAGTTCGTCAGGAACTCGCGGATGTCGTCAGACCCTTTACCTGCTTCCAGCTGTTTCAGCAACTCCTGTGAAAGCGCTGATAGATCCAAAGAGCGTAACATCGCCTTAACAGGGCCAATGGAAGCCGGGGACATAGAAAGACTTCTGTAGCCAATCGCCAGCAACGCCATAGCTGAAATCGGCTGACCGCCCAATTCACCGCATAAAGTGACAGGCGTGTCCATCTTGTCACCAATGACGACAATCTTGCGCAATGCCCGCAGGAAGCTGGCAGAGAGAGCATCGAACCGCTCCGCAACCAGTGTGTTACCACGGTCCACCGCATAAAAGAACTGGAACAGGTCATTAGAGCCGACAGAGACGAAATCCACTTCCTTGTAGATTTCTTCCAACTGATAAAGCAGAGCGGGAACTTCCAGCATGACACCAAGTTTCAGCTCTTTTGGCACATCATGCCCATGCTGGCGCAAGTGCTTCAATTCACGTTCAACATAGTCTTTCGCCTGCTGAAATTCAGAGACATCGGCCACCATCGGGAACATGATGCGCAAGGAGCGCCCCGCTCCTGCATGCAACATAGCCCTGATCTGAGTGCGCAACAGTCCCGGACGATCCAACCCGAAACGGATAGCACGCCAGCCCATAGCTGGGTTTTCCTCCTGCGCCAGACGCAGGTAAGGCAACACTTTATCGCCGCCAATATCCAAAGAACGAAACGTCACCGGCTTATCACCAGCCGCATCCAGCACCTTGGAATAAAGCGAATGTTGCTCCTGCATCCTCGGGAAAGCAGAGGCCACCATAAACTGCAATTCTGTACGGAACAGACCAACCCCATCCGCACCAGCATCTTCCATACTTGGCAGATCAACAAGCAGACCAGCGTTCAGTTGCAGCTTAATCTCAGTGCCGTCTTTCGTAACAGTTGGTTCTTCACGCAACTGACGATAAATTTCCTGACGCTTGGAGCGCAGCCGAACCTTGTCCGCAAAAGCCTGTTCAACATCATTTGCCGGACGCAGGAAAATCTGACCGATTTCACCATCCACAATGATGGCATCACTGGCCTCCACAAGCGACACGATGTCTTCCACCTGCCCAACAGTCGGAATACCCAAAGCCCGCGCAACAATGGTTACATGGCTTGTCGGGCCGCTTTCTTCCAGAACAAGACCGCGAATCCGATCCCGGTCATAATCCAGCAGCTCAGCAGCGCCCATATTACGCGCTATGATGATTGCATCTTTCGGAAGATCATCTTCGCCGCTGTGGTTTTTTCCCATCAACTCACGGATAAGGCGGTGCGCCAGATCATCCAGATCATGCAGGCGCTCACGCAAATAAGGATCAGTCTGCCGGAGCATCTGCGCACGAGTATCACTCTGCACCTTCTCAACAGCAGCCTCAGCCGTCAGACCATTGCGGATCGCTTCTTCAATCTTCCGAATCCAGCCACGATCATAGGCAAACATCCGGTAGGCTTCCAGAACCTCACGGTGTTCTCCGTGCTGAGAAAACTCACCACTTGCCAGCATATGATCAAGTGACTGACGAAGGCGTGCAACGGAATCTTCAAGTCGCTTCTTTTCCGCATCCGCATCCTCAGCAATCAGATTGGTGATGACAACGCGCGGTTCATGCAGAACAACATGTCCAAGGCCAATGCCATCAGCAAGAGCAACACCTTTCAGATGCATTGGCCGGATTACATCAATCGTGGTGCCTTGCTGTGCAATAGCTTCCAACTCACCCGCCGCAACCATCTCCGCGATAACCATCGCGGTGGTCTGCAAGGCTTCCACTTCATCTTCAAAGTAAGTGCGATGGTCTTTGTTCTGAACAACAAGCACGCCAAGCGTACGTCCTGCACGCAGGATCGGCACACCAAGGAAGGAGTTGTAATTTTCTTCGCCCGTTTCAGGACGATAGGCAAACGCCGGATGCGCCTGCGCATTTGGCAGGTTCAGCGGCCTGGCATCGGAGGAAATCAGGCCCACAAGACCCTCACCAACCTTCAGTGAAGTCTGGTGAACCGCGTCCTTATTCAGGCCCTCCGTCGCATACAGCTCAAGAACCCCATCCGCGCGCAAAATGTACACGGAACACACTTCCGCAACCACATTTGCCGCGATCAGACGTACAATCTTGTCAAGCCGTTCCTGCGCGTTGATCGGCTCCGCCATAACTTCACGAAGCTTACGGAGGAGTACGCGCGGTCCGGCCAAGCTGCTGCGCATGCTCCGCCCTACCTATAATTCTGCTGGCCTCATCAAGCAGGCCGCGTTGTGCCTTGGAAAGATAGCGCCAAGACACAACAATATTTTCGACGCTAGTATATCTAGCCGTCAAGTCCGTATAGCGAATGGAGAGTACGCACCGCAAGTTCCGTATACGCGGAATCGATCAGAACAGAGATTTTAATCTCAGATGTAGTAATCGCGCGGATGTTTATCCCCTTCTCAGCCAGGCCTTCAAAGCACTGAGCTGCAACACCGGCATGCGAACGCATACCCATGCCGATTACGGAAACTTTTACAACATCAGTCGCGCCTTCGATATTCTCAAAGCCGATTTCCTCAACGTTCTCCTCAATTACCTTACGCGCACGATCATAATCGCTTTCAGGAACGGTGAAGGTGATATCTGTTGTCTTCCCATCTGGAGAGATGTTCTGAACAATCATGTCAACGTTGATGTTGCCTTCGGCCAGCGGGCCAAACACTCTGGACGCAATGCCAGGTTTGTCAGCAACGTTGCGGATGGAAATCTGTGCTTCGTCTTTCGAGTAAGCAATGCCTGTGACGACTTGTTGTTCCAAAATCTCGTCCTCGTCGCAAATGAGTGTACCTACAGGTGTTCCGTCAGCGCTGGTCTGTGGCGCATCCGGATCATCAAAGCTGGAACGCACAAAGGTGCGCACACCGTGAACCATCGCCATTTCAACAGACCGCACCTGCAAAACTTTCGCTCCAAGAGACGCCATTTCCAGCATCTCTTCAAAGGCAACACGTTCCAGACGGGTTGCTTTGGCAACAACACGCGGGTCAGTGGTGTAAACACCATCCACATCCGTGTAGATATCACAGCGATCAGCCTGAATTGCAGCAGCAATCGCCACTGCACTGGTATCAGAGCCACCGCGCCCCAGTGTTGCAAGCCTGTTATCGGGTGCTACCCCCTGAAAACCGGCACAAACTGCAACCTGTCCACGTTCAAGGCGCTCAATGAGAGTTTGACCTTCAATGCTCTCAATGCGCGCTGCGCCATGGGCTTCATTTGTACGAATAGGGATCTGCCATCCCTGCCAGGACCGGGCATCCACGCCCATATCTTGCAGCACAATCGCCAACAAACCGGAAGTTACCTGCTCACCAGAGGCAACCACCGCATCATATTCACGCGCATCATGCAGCGCTGCGGCATCTCTTGTGTAGCCAACCAGCGTGTTTGTCACACCAGCCATCGCAGACACAACTACGGCAACCTGATTGCCTGCGTCCACCTCACGCTTTACATGCCGCGCAACATTTCTGATACGCTCCAGGTCGGCAACGGAGGTGCCGCCAAACTTCATAACCAAACGGGCCATCGCTTCCCAAATTCCTCCGAGGGCCTTTGTGATGAACCGATCATCACTACAAACGGCGCTAATCCATACAACTAGCGCACTTCTATCGCAACCAGCGGCTTGACAAAAACCGCGATTAGACCCACCAGTACCGGGATGACAGTGGAGAGTTGACCATGAGCAACGCGCAAAAACCTAGCAATACCGCCGAGAACCCAAAGAAAACCACAGTGGACGAAGCGGAAGTTGCGCATTTCTCATCAATTGCATCGGAATGGTGGGACCCGACTGGAAAATTCCGTCCGCTCCACAAGTTCAGCCCGGTTCGTGTCTCCTACATAAAAGAATATGCCTGCGATCATTTTAGTCGTGATGAGACGTCTCCTAAAGCGTTGGAAAGATTAAGAATTCTGGATATCGGCTGCGGTGGAGGCCTGCTCTCCGAACCGATGGCCCGCATGGGTGCGACCATGGTCGGGGCAGACGCCTCAGAGACCAACATCAAAGTCGCATCCCTTCACGCTCAGCAATCTGGTCTGGACATCGATTACCGCGCACAAACTGCAGAATCTCTGGTGGAAGCAGGAGAGCAGTTCGACATTGTGCTCAATATGGAAGTGGTCGAACATGTCGCAGATGTTCCACTCTTTATGAAATCCTGTGCAGATCTTGTGCGTCCCGGTGGATTGATGTTCACTGCAACTATCAACAGAACTCTTAAAGCCTACGCACTGGCAATTGTTGCCGCAGAACGTGTCCTGCGCTGGTTGCCTAAAGGCACCCACCAGTATGAAAAACTGGTCCGCCCGGAAGAGCTGGAAGCACCGCTTAATGAAGCTGGCATGCACATCTACGAGCGCTGCGGTGTCAGCTTCAACCCGTTGACTGACACATGGTCCAGAACCACAGATCTGGATGTAAACTACATGGTAATAGCTAAAAAGCCAGAGTAGGAGCAGGCATCCTGTCCGAAGGAGAATGAAAATGCCAGTTACCGCTCTTGCTGAACCTGTCGTTTTCATACCCGGCCTCACCTGCACAGGCACTCTGTTCAGTTCACAAATCTCATCGCTGAAAGAGCGCCCGGTCATCATCGCGGAGACATGCGGGCTATCTTCAATAGAAGCCATGGCAAACCAATTGCTGGAGCATGCCCCGGATAAGTTCGCACTGCTTGGCCTTTCCATGGGTGGTTACATCGCCATGGAAGTGATTCGGCAGGCTCCTAACCGCGTCACTCGTCTGGCACTGATGAACACCAATGCCCGCAACGACACACCGGCACAAACCCAACTACGTCATTCCCAAATGGAAATTGCCAGAAAGGGTGGTTTTCACAAAATCGCTGCCCTTCAATACAACCAGTTTGTGCACCCTGCTCGCCACGACGACACTGCATTACGTCGGATCGTTTTTGACATGGCAGACGAGATCGGAGCAGAAAACTTCCTCAGGCAGCAAGAAGCCATCATTCATCGCAGAGATCAGCGCCCCCATCTGACAGCAATCCAATGCCCGACAATGATTGTAGCAGGAGAAGAAGATAATCTGCTTCCATTAGACAGGTGCCAGGAAATGCACAGTGCAATCTCAAAAAGCATGCTTCATATCATTCCTGATTGCGGTCACCTTTCCACGCTTGAACATCCAACTCACACCTGCACGCTCATTCGTGACTGGCTCAACGCATAAGCCCAGTTAATTTTAACTAATTCCTGCACAAAAAGCTGCCAGAATCCCTAAGAATCCAGAATATCCTTTTGCCAATATTAGCGCCTATAAATTAGGAGCGTACGCGGCGTAAATGACCGGCAAGAGAGCTTCTTTCACCTTCCCAAAGCGCTCGGTGAATATTGTCTCAAAATCTAAGTCGCCGCCCGAGATTCTGATCTCAGTTCGGAGGAGACACGATGTTAGGCATCGATAAAGGAATGAAGGAAGCAATGGAACGCTGGATGAATGCAACAGACAATATGCCTTGGCAAGGCTGGTTCTGGGCGCAAGGGGGAGATCAACTGTCCAACACAGCGCTGGAACATGCCATCTCCAGCAACAAAACTATGCTGGAAAGCTGTCAGTCTATCATGAATACCAATTTGGCTTTCTTCAACAAACGCATGAAAGCAAACACAGATTTCATTCAAGAAATGTGGGATTGTCCAACTGGCATGGAGTTTTCAAAACTCACCACCGACTACATGCAACAGGCTTTTGAAGATTGCCGTGAGGAAGGCACCCGCCAGATGAATGAAATGAACTCAACCATGAGAGGGTCCGTTTCGAACACCCAAAAAGCTACTTCCGAAGCTCTCACAAGCATTGACGATCTAAAGGCTATGGCTCAGGTACCAGCTACCAAAGCACCAGCAAAACCACGCCGTCGTATGCCACGTAAATCGACCAGCACACGCAATCGCGGAAAAAGCGCCGACAAACCTTCATCCTCCGGAACCACCACATCCAAAGGCGTATCAGCCTGAATGTGAAGCACAGGCCCATAATTTAACTTGAAAAGCAGCTTGCCAATGCCCCTTAAAAACAGGCTGCTTCAGTTGCGATCTTCCGGTAGGACAGGAAGCGGCATAAGTTCAATACCTTCTTCCAGAAGCTCTTTTGCATCATCTGGTGTTGTTTCACCGTATATGCCGCGCTCCTCGCTTTCTCCGTAATGGATTTTTCGAGCCTCTTCAGCAAACTTGTCGCCCACATAGTCTGAGTTAGCGACCACCTGCTTACGAAACTCGCGCAGCGCTTCTACCAGCTCCCTCGCCTTTTCAGGAACGATTTGCAAATCTGTAGCTGGCGAAGGCGCAGCAACCGTTTGCTCTTCATTGGAACTCACAATGGATGAACCGCTTGTTGCAGCCGTAGTTTCAGTTCCGGCAGTTTTCGACTGCGCAGCAGCGACTGCCTGCGCAACCTGCTGTTCTGCCTTCGCTTTCTTCTGCGTGCGCGAAGTGGATACATTCGGAGCCATCAGGCGCTTCTGGACAGCAGAGTTATCGCAAAACGGGCAGGTTACAAGCCCCATTTTCTTTTGCTTGTCATAGTCACCTGAGTTGCGGAACCACCCGTCAAATTCATGTCCGTTTTCACAAGCAAGTGCGTAATTAATCAACTGACAACCTCCCCTTCGAGGGATACTGAGGTCACAGTAAAATCTCGTGCATTCTTAATAGCTGGAATACGGCGACGCGCCTCATCAACCTGTGCCAGATCCAACTCGGCCACCAGAACACCCGGCTCGTCGTGGTCCAGTTCTGCAATCACGTGTCCCCAGGGATCCACCATGACGCTATGACCATAAGTCTGGCGTCCATCTTCATGCGTACCACCTTGTGCTGCACTCACAACAAACGCCCCATTTTCAATAGCCCTCGCCCGTTGCAGGACATGCCAATGAGCCTCTCCAGTTTGCTTTGTGAACGCCGCCGGACCAGTCAATACCTGCGCACCAGCATGTGCCTGCCCACGAAAAATCGCTGGCTGGCGAATATCATAGCAGATTGCCATACCCAACTTTGCAAATCCAAAGTCTACAACAGGCGACACTGCACCTGCACTGTAGCTTTCAGACTCGCGCCAGCTTTCGCCATTTGGCAAATCCACATCGAACATGTGAATCTTGTCATAATGCGCGATGATCTTCCCCTGCGGCGAAATCATATAGCCACGGTTTGCCAGCTTCTCACCCTCAAGGTGAATAGCAAGCGACCCGATATGCATCCAGATGTTTAACTCACGGGCTAGAGCACACAAACGCTGCAAAAACGGGTCATCAGCTTCAAATGAAGAGGCAGCAAGTTGCGCTTTGCGGCTGGTTTCCAGCACATTGGTCATCTCAGGCGTCTGAACGTAAACCGCACCCTGTGCTGCGGCCTCTTTAATCAACGCCTCGCAGACATCAAGGTTTTTGAGTGGGTTGGTCCCCGTTCTCATCTGGACACATGCAGCCACAAAACTTGTCATCAACTCTCGCTTTCAAAGCACGGTTTGCAATAGGCTCCCGAAGCTTTTAAATGTCAGCGCCCAGCAGGCCATCCAGATGACCGCGGCGCTCCAATGCAAACAGGTCATCACAACCGCCAATATGCTCGGACCCTATGAATATCTGCGGGAAGGTGTTTGCACCATTCGCCTTGGAAATCATCTCTTTTCGGATGGTTGGATCTTCACTGTAATTGAACTCTTTGTACTCAACACCCTTTTCATCAAGCAATCTTTTTGCACGAGCGCAGTATCCGCACATATCACGGGTGTAGATTGTAACTTGAGCCATATTTTATTCCTTTGGGCACACAACGAAGGCCAGATTTATTCTGCCCATCAAAACTGTAGCTTATATGGCTCACCGCCCAGAAAACCGCAAGTCCGCCTCACCTCAAGTTGATCATATAGCCGTATCGCGACAACGAAAACAGAGTTTTGCTCATATTTACCGGGAGGTGTCAGACACTCGTTCCGGGTCAACCAGAGCAAAAACGAGCACATCTACCCGGCTTGCTCCAGCCTGTTGCAGGACCCGCGTACATTCTTCAACCGTTGCCCCCGTAGTCAGAACATCATCAACCAAAATGACAGGCGCACCATACACATCGGCGAGAAAGTGTGATGAAACTACAAATGCATTCTGCACGTTTTTGGTACGCGCCTCTTTCTTCAAGCCAACCTGCTGGTTAGTCCGTCGTATGCGTGCCAACCCATCAAGAACCACCCTGCTCTCAAACCTCCCTGCCAGATCCCGCGCCAGTAATGCAGACTGATTGTAAGTCCTTTCCCGCAAGCGTGATGTGTGAAGCGGAACCGGGACAAAAATGCTCTCAGGTAAAACCAGTTCCGCTGCTGCACTCAGCATGCAACTGGACAAGAATCTCGAAAGCCGCACCTCTCCATAAAACTTAAAACGCTTTATCAGCTCTTGCGCAGGCCCGTTGTAAAGCACCGCCCCACGCGCCCGGTCATAATCAGGAGGGTCAACAAGCGCAGCAGCACTCCATGCGTTCTGTCCTAACTCATAATGCAAAGGCACTCCCAACCGTTCACAAACAGGAGCAGAAATCAAATCAAGCTCCTGCCAGCAGGAAAGACACAGTCCCCCTTCGCTTTGCACCAGCTGTCCGCACACCGGACAACTTTGCGGAAAGACAGCGTCCAGAACCAGATGAAACGCACGCTTTAACTGATTAAACAGTTCCTTGCTTACTTGAGTGTCAGAGCGCTTTTCTCCTGGCCTTTCCACTGTCTCTGGCAACCATTGCAAAGAAGATAACTTGTCGCCCATCACCGCTCACCGTATAAACCTGAAGACATATCAGGCTAACAATGCCATCGCTAAACATCACCCTGCGAACATCTACCCGTGTTCAGTAGGGCTATTATATCTGCTAGTGCATACAGCACATTCAGGCCAAAGGTGCCCCAATGAGCGAACACTCTCTCTTCAATCGCAAGCTAATCGCACAACGACGTATAAGTGCTTTGAAGAGAGCAACAGAAGGCTCTGATTTTCTCATTAAAGCTGCCGCAACTGACCTTGAGGACCGCTTAGGTTTCATCAGCAGAGAGTTTGAGACCGGCATCGACCTCGGCGGACATACCGGACATATCTTTGAAACTCTCAAATCATCGGGCAAAGTAAAACACTTACTACGTGCGGATTTATTCGGCGCAGATCCAAATCTGCCTGACCCTGATTTTGTATTCGATGATGTCACTTTACCTGTTGCACCTGAAAGCGTGGACCTCATCGTCTCCACTCTTAATCTGCACATGCTGGACGACCTGCCCGGCACACTCATCCAGATCAGACGCGCTTTAAAACCTGATGGTCTTTTCCTCGGCCTGCTTCTGGGAGCAGAAACTCTCACAGAACTGAGAGATTGCTTGATGCGTGCAGAGATGGAGGTCAGCGGTGGTGTCTCCCCCAGAGTGATCCCCTTTGCTGATACAAGAGAGTTAGGCGGATTACTTCAACGCGCAGGTTTTGCTCTGCCAGTAGCTGATATGGATCGTCTCACCGTCAGATACGACAATATGTTTGCTCTTATTCAGGATTTGCGGGCAATGGGTGCAACCAACCCTTTGCGAGAACGGCTTAAAACGCCGACCAGAAAAGCTGTCTTCATGCGTGCCGCAGAAATTTACGCACAAGACTATTCAGATGCAGACGGGCGTATCCGCGCTACTTTTACATTTGCATCTCTGTCCGGCTGGGCTCCGCACGCCTCACAGCAAAAACCTCTCAAACCCGGTTCTGCCAAACATAGTCTCGCAGAAGCGCTTGGCACAAAAGAAATCAAGTCCTGATCAGTCAGCTTCAACAGAGCTGAAAACACTGGAAATGTGATCGAAGTTTCCTGAAATTGAACTGCTAATGGCAGTGAGACTTGCAACAATTGCGAGAACAATAAGACCAGCAAGAATGGCGTACTCTACAGCGGTCGCTCCACGTTCATCCTCTGTCATATGAGCGATTGTAAAACCGCCTTTCTGAGTTTTGAACGCTTTCTCGCTTAACGCCATTACTGCCTCTTATTCTCCGTGATCTCCCGCTAATAAGACACAAGGTCCATCAAATGCGGGATCAGCGGCTCATCTGCTGGTGGCATATCATAGTCTCGCAAGCGCATTGCCCGTACCCATTTCAGGTTTTGCCCCTCTGCCCCATGAGGTGTGCCCGTCCAGCGCCTGCAAACGTAAAGTGGCATCAGCAGGTGAAAATCTTCGTAAGTGTGGCTGGCGAAAGTCAAAGGGGCGAGGCACTCTTTTTTAACCGTAATTCCAAGCTCTTCCGCTAATTCACGGATAAGACAATCCTCCGGCGTTTCATTCTCCTCCAGTTTACCACCCGGAAATTCCCAGAATCCCGCCATTGATTTTCCCTCGGGACGCTGGGCCAGCAAAATGCGGTTATCAGGATCAATCAGCGCACACGCCGCAACCATTACGATTTTCATTATTTTCTCGTCTCATAAAGGATCAGCTCGTAAACCATTTGGAAACCATACGAGGCATCACGAGTGAAATTTTACAGTTTCTCTTAAGGCTGCACAGCGCTGCAATAATGGTAGGCGTAAGCTTCTCTGTACCCCATACCAGTATAAAGACCTAGAGCCGGACTATTGTCTGCGACCACTTGAAGCCAGGAGGTTTCTGCACCGCCTTCAGCCCCAAGGCGCTGCACCTCACACATCAGTGTGTAAGCCAGCCCTTTACGGCGAAACGCCTCAGCAGTCACCACACTAAAGATGCCAAGCAAACCACCATCAACAACACCCAGCAGGACAGCAGCAGGAACACCATCATCCGTTTCCAGCACCAGCCTGATCAGTTCAACTGTTACTCGGGACAACACATCATAAAGAGCCTGCTGCGCATCACTAAGAGGTTCACTCTGCTGTGCACCGCCAACCTGCGCATAGATCTGGATCCATTCATCCAGCCCAACCCGGGACAGTTTGAAGCCCGCGGGTACATCAGTTTCCCCCAAGCCCCAGATTAAGCGGGTAAGAACAAGGGTTTCATCAAGTCGCTGAAAGTTCCGTTGCTCCAGAACCTGATTGACTTCTTTCGGGATCAGCGGCGTCCAGCGTACATTAAACGGTGTATCTAACCGCTTGAAGCGCACCCGTGCTGCATCCAATCGGCTCTCTGCGTCTTCATCATCCTGAACATCATAAAAGTTCAGAGAGTTATTGCGACGCGCACTTCCTCCTGGAGATAACCGTGAAATCCAGCTCCCGTCATGATGAGCCATAAGGCTGGGAAAGCAGTTCAGATTTGCCTGCTCCAGCCTTAACACCATGTCCATGTCACAGTTGGGTTCGCGCGGTTCAACCCGCTTAGCTTCTGTAGTCGCCATTGATTGCCACATATTCTTTGGTGAGATCACACGTCCAAACTTTTGCAGATCCGCTGCCAATGCCAAGATCAACCTTAAGGGTGATCTCGTCTTCTTTCATCACAGCGGAAGCTTCATCCTCGCTGTAGTCTGGATCGCGCTCACCTTCAACAGCAACACGAACATCACCGAACCAGATTGCCAGTTTATCGCGATCAGCAGGCTCACCAGCCTTGCCAACTGCCATCACAACACGGCCCCAGTTCGCATCTTCACCAGCAAAAGCAGTCTTAACCAAAGGAGAATTTGCAATGGCCAGAGCAATCCGCTTTGCAGATACATCGCTTTCAGCGCCTTCAACCTGCACTTCAACAAACTTGGTTGCCCCTTCACCATCACGCACAATCATCTGCGCCAGCTCCAGCATCATGCTGGAAAGAGCCTCACGGAACTCAGCAAGGCGAGGATCGGCAACGTCATCAACCCAGTCACCTCCAGCTGAACCTGTGGCACTCAAAAGCACGGTGTCAGAGGTTGACGTGTCGCTATCAACGGTGATCGAATTGAAAGAACCGCCGGTATAATCAGAGAGCATTGCCTGCAAAACAGGTGCTTTGATTGGCGCATCTGTAAACAGGAAACCAAGCATGGTCGCCATATCAGGCGCAATCATACCCGCACCTTTAGCAATGCCATTCAGTGTAACAGTGGCCTCACCCAACTTCACACGACGAGTGCTCAACTTTGGGTAGGTATCTGTTGTCATGATTGCCTGAGCAGCATCCATCCAGTTATCTGCAACCGCATCAGCAACCAGACCATCCGCAACACCTGCAAACTTCTCTGCGGGCAACGGCTCGCCGATCACACCAGTGGATGCCAGATACAGCTCATCAGCAGAAAACCCGGTCGCTTTGGACAGAATATCAGCGGAAAGCTCAACCGACGCCCGCCCCTTCTTCCCAGTAAATGCATTCGCATTGCCCGAGTTGACCATAATCGCACGCACAACCCCTTTGGAAAGGTTCTGCTTACACCAATCCACTGGCGCACTTGTGCACTTGGATTTGGTGAAGACGCCCGCAATCTGAGCTGGACTGTCAAACACTGCAAGAAGAACATCCGTACGTCCTTCATACTTCAAACCCGCCGCAGCGGTCGACAGTCGAACGCCCTTAACCTCCGGAAGTTCAGGATAAGATTTAGGTGCGAGAAGAGAAATGGTCGCGGACATGGAAATCTCCCGAGGAAACACTACTGATACAGCAAAAAAATAGCCCCAGAAGGCCTAAGGCATCCGGGGCTACAAACACAAGATGTTTTATTTCAACAATCAGCGGAGCTTTTCGCTCTCTGCTGACTACTTAGCTTCTTCAGCTTTTGGCTCTGCTGCCGGTGCATCAATAATTTCCACAGTGTTCTTGGCTTTCAGCTCTTCAAGAACTTCACGGAATTTAGCCAGCACCAGTTCCTGCCGAACCTGTCCCTGAGCAGCTTCAAATGTAGGAGCTTCTTTTTCACGCTCATCTTTTTTCAGAATTACGTGATAACCAAACTGCGTTTTTACAGGTTCTTTGGTGAACTCACCTTTCTTCAGACCAAATACAGCGCCCTCAAATTCAGGAACCATCTGGCCTTTCCCGAAGTAACCAAGATCACCACCATTAGGACCTGAAGGGCCTGTGGACTTCTCTTTTGCCAGTTCAGCAAAGTCAGCACCACCTTCAAGTTGCTTAATGATCTCTTTTGCGTCCTCTTCTTTTTCTACCAGAATGTGAGCCGCATTGATCTCAGGATCACCCTTATAGTTGGCGTACTGCGCATCATAAGCTGCCTTCACTTCATCTTCGCTCACAGCATTTTGAATGAACTTCTGGAAATAGGCATTACGCAGCGCACGGGTACGTTCAAACTCCATGAGACGCTTAAAGTCTGGAGTATCTTCCAGCTTTTCAGCTTTGCCGGCTTCTGCAAGCAACTTCATCTCAACCAGCACATCGGTCAGGACCGTACGCCATTGGGTCGGAGGAACGCGCTGAAGCTGCTGCGCATAATCCTGCGCTGCATAAGCAAGATCTGCTTCCGTGATAACGCTGGTTCCCACCTTCGCAACGGGCTTGTCCAGATCAGGAGCAGTTTCTGCATCCTGCGCCTGAGCAACATTCAGGCTAACGGTCAGTGCGGCAATTGCGACTGAGCTTCCGAGGATCCCTGTAAATTTACGAAGCATACGGTCTCTTTCTTTCCTGTTTATGGAGAGTTTAAAAAGGGTTGCAAAACAACAAAGCTCTATGTTGCGACGGTAACTGCCGTTGACAACCTCTAAGCCCACTCTTATCTCTCTGTCGCCTGCCTTTTTAACGCGCAGGTGCTTAATATGCTGTGACTCACGTCAGAACCACAGTGTTTTGTCGTGATAGATCACGAATGTGAATTTTTTTAGGGCCCGGCCGCGACGTGAAACAACCGGCGCGCCCACAAGAGGAAGGACCGCCACATGGTGGGGCTCGGCGCACTCGCTCGAAAAATATTTGGTTCTGCTAACGACCGTCGGATCAAGACACTCAAGCCTAAAGTAATTGCTATCAATGCTTTAGAGCCAGAAATGCAAGCTCTGACCGATGAGCAGTTAAAAGCCAAAACTGCCGAGTTCCGTGAACAGCTCGCAAACGGTGCAAAGCTGGATGATCTCCTCATCCCTGCGTTTGCTGTTGTGCGCGAAGCCTCTCGCCGTGTCCTCGGCCTGCGCCAGTATGACGTACAGCTCATTGGCGGCATGGTTCTCCACGCTGGTGAAATCACCGAGATGCGCACCGGTGAAGGTAAAACCCTCGTGGCAACCGCACCTGTTTACCTCAACGCGCTGAGTGGCAAAGGTGTTCACGTTGTAACGGTGAACGACTATCTCGCCTCTCGTGACGTTGAGTGGATGGGCCAGATCTACCGTTTCCTCGGCCTCTCAACCGGCCTGATTGTCCACGGCAAGTCCGATGAAGAGCGTCAGGAAGCTTATGCCGCAGACGTAACCTACGGCACCAACAACGAATTTGGCTTCGATTACCTTCGTGACAATATGAAGTATGATCGTGAGTCCATGGTACAGCGCCCTCACCACTTTGCTATTGTGGATGAGGTCGACTCCATTCTCGTCGACGAAGCACGGACCCCGCTCATCATCTCCGGCCCGCTGGAAGACCGCACCGAGTTTTACACCGCGATTGATGCCTTCATTCCTCAACTGACAGACGAAGACTTCGAACTGGACGAAAAAGCTCGCTCCGCTACCTTTACAGAAGCAGGTAACGAGAAGCTTGAGCAACTTCTGTCTGAAGCTGGTCTCTTGAAGGGTGATTCGCTCTATGATGTGGAAAACGTTACAGCAGTTCACCACCTTCAGCAGGGCCTGAAAGCACACAAACTCTTCCAGCGCGATAAAGACTACATTGTCCGCAATGACGAAGTTGTCATCATTGATGAGTTCACTGGCCGTATGATGCCGGGCCGTCGTTTCTCTGAGGGCCTCCATCAGGCACTGGAAGCAAAAGAAAAAGCTGCGATCCAGCCTGAGAACCAGACACTCGCATCCATCACCTTCCAAAACTACTTCCGCATGTACGACAAGCTGGCAGGCATGACCGGCACAGCTATGACTGAAGCGGAAGAATTCATGGATATCTACGGTCTGGATGTCGTCGATATTCCAACCAACGTTCCTGTACAGCGCGTTGACGACGACGATGAGGTCTACCGCACCGTTGCTGAGAAATACAACGCAATCATGGAACTGGTAGACGACTGCCATGACCGTGGTCAGCCGGTTCTGGTTGGTACAACCTCTATCGAAAAATCTGAACTGCTGGCCGACCTGCTAATGAAGCACGGCTACAAGCAGATTGACGTTTCAGACGCCAAGGCACTTGCTGACTACGCCAAATCTGCTGGCAAAAAGAAAGTCTTTGCTGTTCTCAACGCCCGCTACCATGAGCAGGAAGCGAGCATCATTGCACAGGCTGGTGTTCCAGGTGCAGTGACTATCGCAACCAACATGGCAGGCCGTGGTACGGATATTCAGCTCGGCGGTAACGTTGAAATGCGCATTACCAACGAGCTGGGTGACATGGCAGAGGGTGCAGACCGCACAGCCAAAGAAGACGCCATCAAGAAAGAAGTTGATGAGCTGAAGCAAAAGGCACTCGAAGCTGGTGGTCTCTACGTTGTTGCAACAGAGCGTCACGAAAGCCGCCGCATCGACAACCAGCTGCGTGGTCGTTCTGGTCGTCAGGGCGACCCGGGTCACTCCAAGTTCTTCCTCTCCCTGCAAGATGACCTGATGCGCATCTTTGGCTCCGAGCGTATGGACTCCATGCTGCAGAAACTGGGCCTGAAAGAGGGCGAAGCCATCGTCCACCCATGGATCAACAAGGCTCTGGAAAAAGCGCAGCAGAAAGTGGAAGCCCGCAACTTCGACATTCGTAAGAACCTGCTGAAGTTTGATGACGTGATGAACGACCAGCGTAAGGTGGTCTTCGATCAGCGCCTTGAAATGATGGATCCTGAAGTCACTCAGGAAGCTGTTGCAGAGATGCGCGAAGAGTTCGTTGAAGACCTCGTTGCAGCTCACATTCCAGAACGTGCTTACCCTGAGCAGTGGGACACAGAAGGTCTTCAGGAAGAAGCCCGCACCAAGCTGAACCTTGATCTGCCTGTTATTGAATGGGCAAATGAAGAAGGCATCGCAGATGAAGAAGTCACTACCCGCCTGAAGAAAGAAGCTAACGAGCTGATGGCCCGTAAAGCTGCAAACTACGGCCCTGACGTTATGCGCCAGATTGAGCGTGCTGTTCTGCTTCAGACCATCGACAACCTGTGGCGTGAGCATCTGGCAAACCTTGACCATCTGCGCTCCGCAGTTGGCCTGCGTGGCTACGCTCAGCGCGATCCGCTTCAGGAATACAAGACTGAGTCCTTCACACTCTTTGAAAACATGCTGAGCACCCTGCGCCAGAACACAACCACTCAGTTGATGATGGTCGAACTGGTTCAGCAGCAGACACCTGAAACTCCTCAAATGCCATCACATATGGAAGCCCATCATACCAACCCGCTGACGGGTGAAGATGAAATGGCTGAGGCAGACCGCCAGCTTGCAGAAGCCCGCGCAGCAGCAGCCCCTCAGGGCCGCGATGCAGACAACCCTGAAACATGGGGCCGCGTCGGTCGTAACGAGCCGTGCCCTTGTGGCTCTGGCAAAAAATACAAGCATTGCCATGGCGCACTTGCTTGATCCGGTAATAAATAACTTCAGAAAAGGGCTGCTCTGGCGGCCCTTTTTTATGCGCTAACGAATGCACCCTTCGTTCGTGGGAAGAAAAAAGCACCTTAACGCTTCAGAGTTGAAACCGTTGTACACTCGCAAAAAAACAACAGGCATAACAAGGTGCTACCGCCAGCCTATGCCATAGGAGCAAGTGAATGGCTTCATTTAACTCGGCGAAATCACGCAGTAAGCTACTAACTTATTTGTTAGTTCATACGTTTTCAGCATCAGTTTGCTTCCAACTGGCGTCAGCACAACCGATAAGCAAGCCCACACAGGAACCTGTCTCACCTTCTGAAAACAACACTGCCCCTAACCAGCCTGTTAGTGATCAGGCACTGCATGTTCCTCCCGGCTATTATAGCCAGACCAACCAAAGCCTTGGCGCTCTTCTTACAATCTATGATGCCCCTTCTGACAACGCTGCTGTTGTTGTCCAGCTCCCCGGTGATACCATTCTCAACTCAGATGGTGCTCAGAAGCAAAACAATGAAACATTATGGCAAAAGGTAAGCCTGGGAGAAATAGAAGGTTGGGTACGCGCGCAGCAAATCGTACGCGCCAGACCGATCTCATTTGCAGGCACTGATCTGCCCGTTCTGGGCGTATGTGGAGGAACAGAACCCTCCTGGAGCATTGAATGGAACTCTAAAACCGTCACCTACGCAAAGATAACTGGCTTGCTCAACCGCCTCCCTGTTAAATCTGTGGTGACTGAGAAAGATAAAGCCACCAGCCAGCTAACGGCTCAGGACGACAAAGTGACCATCCAGATGGCCATTACAGAGAAAGAGTGTAGCTACACCCCACTGGACTCTTTTGTTTGGGGAGAAGCAGTCGCAACCATAACAGAAACAGGCCAGCCACCAGTAACCCTGATGGGTTGTTGCCGCCCGGTATCAGACGGGTACCACACGTCAACGCCTCCCGCACAATAAAAAACCCGGGTCGCCCCGGGTTCATTTGTCGTTTTGCCTGAATGCCGCCTGTTAGTTCACAACAACCTTGGCACCAATATTAACCTGATCATACAGGTAGGAAACATCGTCATTGAACATACGGATGCAGCCTGAGGAAACCGCACGACCAATGCTCCAGTCCTCGGTAGTGCCGTGGATACGGTAAATCGAAGCACCCAGATAAAGTGCGCGTGCACCAAGAGGATTATCTGGCCCGCCTTTCATATATCGAGGCAGGATACGGCCCTGCTTCGCTTCACGGCGGCGCATTTCTTCTGGTGGTGTCCAGCCCGGCCACTTGGCCTTGCGGGTCACGCGCTCTGTACCACTCCACTCAAAGCCATCACGCCCGACGCCAATACCATAGCGCATCGCCTTACCATTTTTTTGCACGTGGTAAAGGTAGCGATCATCTGTGTCGATGATAATAGTTCCAGGCTGCTCTTTCGTGCGATATCTCACCAGCTTGCGCTTATATTTTCTGCGTGCGGAATTAGATGCCATCTCGGGTGTGTCTCGGTACACAACCCATTCACCTTTTTCGTGATCGTACAACTTAGCCGCGTTGGCTGGTGCTGCCACTGCAACACAAACCAGACTATAAATGACAGCAAACATTCCCTTGCGAAGGTATCCTCGCATCATAACCCCCTGAAATTGGCAAGGCCCTGCCGTAGCGGGACCTGTCGAATCCTAAAATAAATCGGAGCCGAGATGTAACAAACGCCATAAAAATCACTCGGCCTGCTAATTTCTCATATGTTTTAAGTTGGTACAGATTATCAATATCAGATAATCGATATCCAAGTAAAACCGCACTTCAAACACATGATTGCTTAAATTTGTGAAATTTCACGAGGCACAAATGGCATTTACTAGTACTTTTTCCCGATCTCATGCTGCTGCGAAAATCCTGCCTTAGCCTAAGTCACAGGTAAACCTCTCAATGAAAGGGGCATATAATGCGCTTAATGGGAGGACCTATATGAATACCGATAGTATGCAAGATGTAACCTGCCTGCCTTTCACGGTCTTTGGGCCTGAAAATGCAGAACCAATTGTTTTCATCCATGGTTTCGGAGAGGATGCCAACACATGGCACAACCTTCAAATTCAGCTGGAAGAAAAACGCAGGACCATTGCATTTGATTTACCCGCCCACGGGCGCGCACTGGCAGATTTTGAGCCCGGCAATGCCGTTATCGCCGCCAAAGCGATTGTAAAATCTTTAGATTCTCTAAACCTCGACAGTGTTCATCTGGTAGGCCACAGTTTTGGCGGAGCGGTCGCATCTCTGATCGCAATGAGAAGCCCTGAAAGAATCAGCAGCCTCACTCTTCTGGCTCCCGGCGGTTTCGGTCCCGAGATCAACACTAAACTCCTTCGCCGCTATGCTGTTGCTCAAACCACAACCGAGCAATCAGCTCTTCTGGAGCAGTTTTTTGGGCTTGAGTTTGACTTACCAAAGGGCTTTGCAGAGTACGTTGCCACTCAGCGCACAACACCCGGCGCAGCAGAAGCTCTGCAAGCAGTATCAAAGCTGATTTTTGAAGGTGACCGCCAAGGCGTTTTGCCAGTCGAAAAGCTCGGTGAACTGCCCGTGCCCGTTAAGGTGATCTGGGGCACGCAGGATAAAATCCTGCCCACACGCCAATGTCATAAACTCCCCGGTCCGATTGCCTGCCACGTATTCGACAATGTCGGCCACATGCTGCACATCGAAATCCCGGATCAGATAATCGCCCTTATTCTGGAAAACACCCGCTAAATGCAAAAAGGTCGCCGTTAAGGCGACCTGATGCAACGACACCCAAAGCATGCCGAAACCCACTGGCGTGCTCTCAGTTTAAGCTGGTGGTAGCAAGCCGCTTTTCCACTCCTGCCCAATCACCCGCCGCGCCATCATGTGAGATCGCGGGTGGTTGATACTATCAACCGCAATCAGCTTACCTTTCTCCAGATAAGCCACATAAAAGCTATCCGCACTGGTATCACCAACAAGCACAGCCTCATCGTATCCATTAGACAACCCGGCAATCTGCAATTTGATGTGGTGTTGGTCAGACCAGAACCACGGCAAAGGATCATAATCATGACTGTGATCATGATCTGGATCAGTTAACGCGACAGCAACCGCCTTTGCCTGATCAATCGCATTCTGCACACTTTCCAGCCGGATGCTGCGTGCATATCGCTCAGAGTAAAACCGCACACAGTCGCCACAAGCATACACATCCTCATGAGAGGTCTGCCCTGCTCCGTCCACCAGAATTCCGTCATCCACATCAAGTCCTGCTGCCGCTGCCAACTCGGCATTCGGCACAGCACCAACAGCAGACAACACCAGATCACATGGCAACTCTCTGCCATCAGCGAGTTTCACAGCAGAAACCTTACCGTTCGTACCCTCGATACTTGTAACACCAGTCCCACAATGCAACTCAGCACCGTGCTCTGCATGCAGTCCATGGAAGAACGAAGACACATCAGGAGAAACAACACGCTTCAGCAACCGTTCCTGCGCCTCTAGCACAACCACATCCAGCCCCATGGAACGGGCCACCGCCGTCACTTCAAGACCGATGTAACCACCACCGATGACAACAAGCTTCTTACCCGGAGCAAAAAGATCCCGTATGCGCTCAACATCTCCAATGGAACGAAGTGTAACGACACCTTCAAGTTCCGCTCCCGGCAGGGGCAGTTCGCGAGCACGGGTCCCGGTGGCAAGCAACAGCTTATCCCAGCTCACCTCTTCTCCGTTTGCAAGTGAAACGCTCTTTTTTTCCAAATCGATGCCAGCGACCTGAGCATTCAGTTTCAGGTCAATATTGTTGGTTTCATAAAATGCATCTGGCCGAATAAAAAGCGCATCGGGTTCCACATCACCGCTCAAAAACTTTTTGGAAAGTGGAGGGCGCTGATACGGTGGTTGCGGCTCATTGCCTAAGAGAACGAGTTCGCCTTCAAACCCCTTCTGCCGAAGCGTTTGCGCAGCCTGCACCCCTGCCTGCCCTGCACCTACTACAACAATCTTACTCGTCATTCTTCAAACCCGCTTTACTGAAATATTCATCAGCACCTGTGCGCCGCTGGTCTACTTTAAATTTCATTGAATCCAGTGTGGCGCTTAGCTCTGATAAACACCAGACCTAAGCATCGCATTTAAAATCATATTTTGTGTAGATCTTTAGGCAGCACGTACTTTTTCAAGAAATGCACCAACCGTGCTGTTGATATGGTCAGCCTGCCGGGTCAGTGCCTCAGAAAGGTCAGAAACCGTATCACCGGTACTGCGCGCAGCATCTGAGGCCTGTTCTACCATCTGCATGGCACTCGCGCCCTCCTGCGAACTCTGCGTCGCATTCGCCACATTTTCCGTAATTGACTGGACCGCCGCGTTTTGCTGCTCAACAGAAGCCGCAACAGCCGCCGCAATCTGACTCATTTCATGAATAACATCACTAACATCGCCAATAGCGTGGACTGCTTCCGAAGAGGCCTCCTGAATGGACCCAACCTGCTGCGCAATCTCCTCTGTCGCCTGTGAGGTCTGGTTCGCCAGTATCTTCACTTCAGACGCCACAACAGCAAAACCCTTGCCATGCTCACCAGCCCGTGCAGCTTCAATGGTAGCATTCAAAGCCAGCAGGTTCGTCTGGTTCGCAATATCACGAATTAGGCCAACGGCTTCACCAATGCGATTGGCGGCAGCGCTTAGCATGCTCATGGTTTCAGTCGTTGCCTTCGATCCCTCAACAGCACGATCAGCAACACGGGTAGACTGAGCAGCCTGCCCCGCAATCTCATTGATAGACATGGCCAATTCTTCCGTGGCCGCCGACGCACTGGAAACATTTTCAGCCGCACTTTCAACCGCACGACTTGCAGATACTGCTTCTTTAGAGACATTGTCCGCCGCGGACCCAACATCCGTAGAAGCTTCGCCAAGACCATCGGCGGCGGTGTGCAGGCTGTTAAGTGCTTTTTCGACAGTCTGCTCAAACCCTAAAATGAGAGAGTTCACCTGCTCGGCACGTGCTTGCTTATCAGCATTTTCCTGATCCTGCTGTTCACGCAGTTTACCCCGTTCTTCAATGTTATCGCGAAACACTTGCAGCGTTAACGCCATAGCAGAGATTTCTTTGCCGCCTTTGTTCAGGGGAATAACGGCAGAAAGATCATTCTTTGCCAGCAGGGCCATCGCTTGTCGCAAGTTATTCAGACTTCGCAAAATACTGAAAATGAAAAGACTACCAAGCAGCAACAGAAGCAGCACCATTCCACCAACAACACTACCCAGATACAGGTTGGTCTGCTCCGTCGTTGCAGCCAAACGCGCCTGCGCATCATTCGCTCCCTTCAGCGCTGCATCCCTCAAGGCATTCAGACGCGGTGGCAGCAAATCAAACAAGTTTGCAAGCAGTTCAGAACTCGTAGCCCGCTTTTCGTAGATCTCAGTGTAGGACGTGAATGCCTCCCTGTAAGCCTGTATATTGGTTTTGACCTTATCAGCGACAGAAGGATCAATTTTGGCTCTTGGCAAGGTGCGTTCAAAACGTGAAAACGACACTTCAAACGCACCAAGCGCATTCTGGCTCCCTGTAATCGTGTAAGCCAGCTGAGAACGCGCTAAATCGCTGAAGTTTGTCATCAATTTCAAAGTATTCGGGTCTTTGCTGCGAATATGCTTTTGCTTCACCGCAGTCTCAGCCTGAGAAAGTCTGGCGGAAAGCTCTTTCTGC
The DNA here is from genome assembly GCA_947496145.1 of uncultured Pseudovibrio sp. Taxonomy (GTDB): domain Bacteria; phylum Pseudomonadota; class Alphaproteobacteria; order Rhizobiales; family Stappiaceae; genus Pseudovibrio. The sequence goes on along the minus strand of CANMBS010000037.1, from coordinate 20,136 downwards.
AAACCATGATCCCCGTCATAGCCCAAAGTTGACTGGTAGCCGTGTAACATCTCAAAAGCACCGCTGATTGCCTCAATCGTATCGCGTGCATCTGATATTTCGAGAGTATAATCCATGGCAACAGGAAGCTCATTGAGCTTCTGAAGCTCGCTCCGCGCCTCCCCGGTCAAAACGTCAAACCGCTTCTTTAGGCTGGCTCCCGGAACGTTTTCATAGTCTTTCTGAGTAGACTGCAACAAGCCGGCAGTGATGGCAATTGTTTGGCTCAACTCTGCAAGCTCAGTGTATTCCTGCGATTGCTTAAGCGCGATTGCTGTCTGCTCCTGCCCCCACAGATAAACAAACCCAACCGCCGCAATGCCTATCATCGTGACAAGACCAAGCATCAGAGCACGGAACCGAATACTTGCACCGCGTGTGAATGAGAAAATCGCATTCCCTGCGGACGAAATCGCCCGTTTCCATTTCAGTTGCATCCGAGCCCCCTCAGTCAGTAAAGTTGCCATTAGTATTTTTAATTAACCCCTACATTTATAGGAGCAAATGGTTTAAAGTTTACAAATAACACTCCGCGCGCACGCAACAACTGCAAATTAAATATAGCCTCACACGCTATAAATGCACAAAAGTAAGACACTACATTGCTAATACTGACTAAAATTACGCCATTTCTATTTGTTTTACTCTGGTCCACCGGCTTCATTGGTGCACGTCTTGGTGCCCCCTATGCCGAACCATTCACTTTTTTGACCCTGCGGTTTCTTATTCTGCTGCCTATAATGGCAATTCTTGTTATTGGCAGAGGGAAAAGCATTTCACTTTCGCGCCATCAAATTGCTCATGCAATCACCACAGGTTTTCTGATTCACGGCATTTATCTGGCAGGTGTCTTCTGGTCGATCAGCAACGGCATGCCCGCCGGCGTCGCAGCACTCATCACAGGCTTGCAACCATTCATCACAAGTACCCTTGCGTATTTCCTGCTAAAAGAAACTGTAGCCAGACGCCAATGGTATGGACTCGCAGCTGGCTTTGTTGGGATTATGCTGGTTATTTTGCCTAAGTTAGGCGCTGGAGCCTTCCAGATACCACTTTGGACGATTCCTGCAGCATTTGCAGCAACCCTCGGGATTGCTGTAGGCACCACTTGGCAGAAACAGCAACCCAAAAACACGGATATGATCGCAGGCGTCTTTTATCAGTATATTGGCGCACTGCTTGTCACTATCCCGCTGTCCATGACAGAAACCTGGGACATCACGTGGTCAGGGCAGTTCATCTTTGCACTTGCATGGCTGGTCATTGTGCTGTCGGTGGGTGCTGTTTTGTTATTGATGTACCTTCTCCAACACGGCGCAGCGTCTACCACAGCAACCCTGTTTTACCTCACACCAGTTGCGGCAGCGCTTGAGAGCTATTTCCTTTTTGGAGAAACACTAAACGCGATACAACTCGGCGGCATGGCAATCGTCGTGATTGCAATTGCAGTGTGTCGACCAGCCCGAAAAACTCAGCCTCCACCATCTCCATCACTGCAAGAGCCAGCTTCTACGCGCTGATTCACGCGGCGTACCCGCATCAGTGCTGCATTGAACTCACCACCTAGAATAAAGATGACAGCGGTCAGATACATAAAAATAATCGCTGTCATGATACCAGCCAGACCAGCATACAACGACACATAGTTTGCCCACCGCGCCAGATAGGCACCAAAGGCCGTGCCTGCCACAATCCAAAGCACCATGGTCAGCGCAATCCCCGGCAACACTTCCGGAAACCGCCGCCTGCCTGCGGGCAGATACATATGTGCAACAAGCAACGCAAACAGCAACAGTAACGAGGTTACCCCGTAGCGCACTATATTCGCTTTATAGCTGAACTGCTCCATTACAGGCGCAAGGCGAACTGCCCACTCCCACGCCAGTGGACCAAAAACGATTAGGAACGTGGACACCATAAGCACCGCTGTCCCAATCAGAACGGCAATAATGGACTGCGCACGACAAAAAAACCAATTGCGCGTGTCTCGCACACGGTAAGCGCGGTTAAGCCCAACCCGCATAGCCTCAACACCATTGGAAGAGAACCAGAGCGTCACAACCACACCGAAGGTCAGAAGGTCACCGCGAGGTTGGGTTAATACAGCTTTAATCTCGCCTGAAACCGGGCCTGCAACCCGCTCAGGCCAAACATCAAAGATCAGCTCACTCGCACCTTGAGCCACCTGATTAAGGCCCAGAAAACCAGAAAACGCAGCCACAAAAATCAGAAACGGAAACAGCGCCATCAAAGAGGACAACGCAACGTGGCTTGCCACCGCATAACCGTCATCAGAGTTGAAATGCCCAAGGGCATCCGCAAGCACCTGATAGGATTTTCCCAAAAGACCGCGTTTCTTCATAGTTCTGATCTGGTTCACCTTTCCCTCAGTTTCAAGTTAGATACTAGGCTTAACTTCAAGAAAGATTCATGAAGAAAGCTCCCACCATTGGTCCATTGCAGAAAATTGAGCGCCATTTAAGGTGCACTGCACAATTATCGCGTGGATTGAGGGAGGCAAGCCGTGTCCGAAACGGTGAATACGCTGGAACAAACAAATACACCATCACAAGAAACCCGTGCTCTTGCATTACAATCTCTGCAAGCACTCCTGAATGTGGCTCGCAAGAATGTAAAACGTCGTGTCTTGAAAGACGGACGCATCGCCTCAGCACTCATGTCGCAGGAGCAACGAGCAACCCACGGATTAGCTTGGCTGGCAACATATGTTGAAGCACTCAAGCAACTCAACGCTTATGGTGAGAAGCTCGCAGCAGAAGGCTCCTTCGGGGAGGTAGAGAGCCTGATCCTGCGTATTGGCTTTGCGGAATACACCGCACAGATTTTCGGTGGTCTGCCAATGAGTCAGGGCGAAATGCTCCGTCTCTCTGATCTTGGTATAAGCCGCAGCGAAGCAAACAGTTACTACACTGATGCTGTTGAAGCCGTTATCGAAGATGGCTCCCAACCGGCTCTGCGCACCCGCCTTGCGGAGCTGATGCAACACGTAGAAGGTCAGTCCACCATTGGTGCAACTGGTCTGGATGAAACCTACGAGCAAATCCGCGAAGAAATGCGCAAGTTCGCTGAAGCAAAGGTCACCCCGTTTGCTCACGAATGGCACCTGAAGAACGAATACATCCCGCTTGAAATCATCAGTGAGATGGCTGAGATGGGCGTATTCGGCCTGACGATCCCGGAAGAATTCGGCGGTATGGGTCTTGGCAAAGAGTCTATGTGCGTGGTTTCTGAAGAGCTTTCCCGCGCTTACATCGGCGTCGGCTCCCTCGGCACCCGCTCAGAAATCGCAGCCGAACTTATTCTGGGCGGCGGTACAGACGAGCAGAAAGCAAAGTGGCTCCCGCGCATTGCTTCTGGCGAAACCTTGCCAACAGCAGTCTTCACCGAGCCAAACACCGGCTCAGACCTCGCCTCCCTTAAAACCCGTGCGGTTAAAGAAGGCGATACATGGAAAGTCTCCGGCAATAAAACATGGATCACCCACCCGGTCCGCGCCGACATCATGACTCTGCTCACCCGCACCAGGCCGGAAGAGCCGGGTTACAAGGGCCTTTCCATGTTCATCGCAGAAAAGCCACGCGGTACGGACGAAGAGCCATTCCCGGCGGAAGGCATGTCTGGTGGTGAAATCGAAGTACTCGGCTATCGCGGGATGAAGGAATACGAGATCGCCTTCGACGGGTTTGAGGTCAAGGACGAGAACCTGCTGGGTCAGGTAGAAGGTCAGGGCTTTAAACAGCTCATGCAAACCTTCGAGTCTGCCCGCATTCAGACAGCAGCCCGCGCCATCGGCGTTGCCCAGTGCGCGCTGGACCTTGGTCTTCGTTATGCTCAGGAACGTGTCCAATTCGGCAAGTCCCTGATCAATTTCCCGCGTGTGTCAGACAAACTGGCAATCATCGCCTGTGAAACCATGATCGCCCGTCAGCTCACTTATTTCTCAGCTTGGGAAAAAGACAGTGGCAGACGCTGTGATCTGGAAGCGGGCATGGCAAAGCTCCTTGGTGCGCGCGTTGCCTGGGCAGCAGCCGACAACGCCCTGCAAATCCACGGCGGCAACGGCTTTGCGCAAGAGTACCCAATCTCCCGCGTTCTCTGCGATGCACGTATCCTCTCTATCTTTGAGGGTGCTGCCGAAATTCAGGCACAAGTCATCGCCCGGCGTCTACTCGACGAAACCGAACTCTAAGATTTCCGACGAGAAAAAGTAGGAGCGCGGTTATTTTCGCCGCGCTTCTTCATAAACCGAAAGTTCAAGCCGCTTATCCATAAGCTCTTTTCGTAGGGCAAAGCGTGCTTCCTGCCCTGAAGCGGCTTTCAGCTTATCTTCAAGTGCATTGATTTCACGCCGTAACGAAAGCTCTGCTTGCACGCCTCCGCCAGCTGAGTCCCGTACACTCATCATCGCACTCTGAGCAAAATTGAGACCTGACCGTCTGGGGATAGGTTTTCCCGATCCCTCAATCCGATCCATCGAACCATTCATCTGTGAACGGCGAATTTGCTGTTCAATTAGCCGGTCCATACCCATCAGTTTGCCCTCTGCCTAAAGCGCATCATCGAATAAACACCAATGTTTTCATGAGGGGTAATCTCTGCGAGGACTATGGCGTCATGATGGTGACAAAGCAGTCCATCTCACTAAATTTGCTGAATCTGACTAATCTCATAAGTAATCGACATTAACCTAGCGGCAACACCTGCAAATCAAGTAGTTGCATTTTGCAAATTTTCATTACAATTTAATTAAAATTATATTTATTTAGAGGCGATCATGTCGCGTTTCTCTCTTTTTGCAGCCGCCCTTTTTGCAGCAATTCTCCCACCCTCTGTCGGCTCTTCAATGACCACGTCAGTACCAGTACCTCATTCGGGCCTGACGGAGCTTCGCGCACCAGAAAACAACTCACTGAAGCCACTTACTCCAAAAAGCAAGCTCATCCGTGCGACCGCTAAATCTTCATTAAAGCGGATACATCCTAAGTCACACCCCGTACGCAACGAGCCAAATCCACAGCTAATCCGGGTTCGCATTAAAGCTGCTGAAACCATAATCCCGCCTCAACCCGACTTTCTCAAATACGCCCATGCAACTGGGGTAAAATCTCGCATTCCACGGCAGGGATTAGATGAACTCCTCGCTCTTTTGAATAAAGATATCTACCAGATCACCAAAACAGAATCCGCTTCTCACCTGCTCCACCAGACAAAACGCAGAATAGAGCACCACAGCGTTCAGGCACTGGAAAAGCTTTCCGCATTATTTCAGTGATACGCTGACACGAGCGCTTCACTACGCAGCCAGCGGATAGCTTTCTTCTACCAGATACGGTCCTCCACCAACGCTGGCTTTCGCTGAAAAGAGCACAAAACGCCCCGCTGTAAATGCTGGAGCTGAGAACTCCCCGCGCATTTCAAGCCAATGAGCTAACTCGCTGGCAGACGTACCTCTTAACCGCGCAAGCGTGACATGCGGCATATACTTGCGTCGCTCTGCCTGCAGGCCCAGCCGTTGCAAAATACGTTCCTGCTCAGCTTGCAGCTCACTCAGTTCCTGTGTTGGTTCAACCCGCGCCCAGAGCGCATGGGGCTTTGCCCCGCCAAACGCTCCAAGCCCGGTAAGCTTAATGGTAATCGGAGCTCGCTGAACCCGCGCCAGTTCATAGGCAATTTCGTCAGCAACACGATCATCAATATCGCCGATAAATCGTAATGTGATGTGGTAGTTTTCCGGGTCAACCCAACGAGCGCCGCGCAGTCCACCGCGCATAAGGCTCAACATCATCCCTGTGCTCGAAGGCAGCTCAAGGCCGGTGAAAAGACGAGGCATATCAGGACCCTCCGCTAATGCAGATGATAAATTAGCTCACGTTTGTCACCACAGTACAAGCAGAAAATCACAAATCTGCGAAGATCGGGGGATTTTCAAACACAAATGCTGAACAGCAAAAAAACCGAAGCCCTTTAAAGGCTCCGGTTCTTCAAACTTAGGCAAACAAGCACAGCTCAGCCGCCTGTCACGGGCATGGATTGGTGTATTGCAGGTGGATTTCGTTAATCCGCTCTTCAAGCTCCTCACTCACCTCAAAGTCCGCCGCACTAATATCTGTAGCCAGCTGCTCCATATTGGTCGCGCCAATAATCACAGAGGTTGTGAACGAACGAGTATGAGCAAAAGCAAGCGCCATCACGGACGGGTCAATCCCCAGCTCCGCAGCCAGATCACAATATGCATCAATTGCTTTCTGCCCAAACAGCCTCTCATAGCGTCCAAGACGCTTAAACAAGGTCTTACGCGCTCCATAAGGCAACGCGCCATTGCGGTATTTGCCAGTCAGATAACCCTGAGCAAGCGAGGAGTATGCCAGCAAACCAACGTCTTCACGATGCGCAATCTCAGCCCCGCCCACTTCAAACAGGCGGTTCACCAGTGAATAGGCATTCTGGATAGAAGCGACACGCGGCAAACCACGCGCTTCAGCCTCCTGCACGAACTTCATGGTACCCCATGGGCTTTCGTTGGAAAGGCCAACATGACGAACCTTACCAGCCTTCACCAGCTCCTGCAGAACCTCCAGCGTTTCGTGGATCGCATTCTCATCTTCAACCGGATCAACATCTTTCCAGATCGTACTGACAGAACCGAAGGCGGACACATTTCTGTCTGGCCAGTGAAGCTGGTAAAGATCAATATAATCCGTCTGCAAACGCTTCAGGCTACCGTCAACCGCTTCCATGATCTGAGCGCGGGAAAGCTGACTGGTTGACCCATCTTCCCGGTGCCAGTCCTGAACAGAACGGCCAGTCACCTTCGTTGCCAGAACAATCTTGTCGCGATTGTTGTTCTTCTTAAACCAGGTCCCGATAATTTCCTCGGTCCGTCCCTTGGTTTCCGGTTTCGGTGGAATCGAGTAAAGTTCTGCCGTATCAAAGAAATTGATGCCCTGCTCAACGGCATAATCCATTTGAGCATGACCCTCAGCTTCAGTATTTTGCTCGCCCCATGTCATCGTGCCAAGGCAGATACTGGATACATTAAGGCCCGTACGACCCAACTTCCGATATTCCATTTATTCCCCGTAATTGCAGCTTATTGCTGCACTTATTCCAATGCCTGTCCGGCTATAGCGTGCAAGCTCTCAAGATTTAGTTTGTTCCATGAGCAATTCAACGGACGGCAGGATTTTTTCGACAATAATCGCCACCCCCTCACCAGTCGGATGCATACCATCCCCCAGATTTAATCGAGGGTCTGCAACAACCCCATCCAGAAAGAAGGGATAAAGCAACACGCCGTGCTTCTCTGCCAGCTCACCATACATGCTGTTAAAAGCTCGTCCGTATTGCTCCCCCAGATTGGGAGGTGCCATCATTCCGGCAAGCAACACCGGAATACCACGTGCCCCAAGCTGCTCCAGCATACTATCCAGATTTTTGCGGGCCGTTTCAGGTGGTAGCCCTCGTAAGGCATCATTTGCACCCAGCTCAAGAATAACGCCGTCCACATCATCACCGACGGACCAGTCCAGCCGCGAAAGGCCACCTGAGGTGGTATCACCAGAAACCCCGGCATTCACCACATTCACCTTATACCCCTTGGCAAGCAGAGCTTTTTCAAGCTGTACAGGAAATGCATCTTCAGGGGGCAGCTGGTAGCCAGCGGTCAGACTGTCACCAAAAGCAACCAGTTTCACAGGCTCAGCACCATCCTGCGCATACCCGGCAGATACACCAGAAAATGCAAGGCCCAGCGCCACAACGGCTCCGCTGAAAAACCGCAGTACACCAGATTGCGCCTCAACTTTTTGTGATCTGTACATTCTAATACCTTAGTTTTTTAAAAACTGAGCTGGACGATGCAACTTACCCTACCCATATGCTCCCAATGTACGCCTGCGACAAGAGCGACGAACCATTTTATTATAGTGCGTGGTCCCAAAGCAAAACCGTTGGTTTGAGGATGAGAGTTCGCGCCAGAACAAGAGATTGAAGCAGTTTGAACGCAAATTGCAAGAAGGTGGAAGAATGACAGATAATCCGGCATTGGAGTTAAGCGGTGTTCACCTCAGCCTTGGGCATGGCGCAGGCCGTACCCATATTCTGAAGGGCATCGACCTTACTATTTACAATGGCGAAAGTGTCGGTCTCGTTGGCCCTTCCGGTTCTGGTAAATCTACTTTGCTAATGGTGATGGCAGGTCTGGAGCGCTCCGATAAAGGCTTAGTGAAAGCCGCAGGGCACGAACTTGGCTCCATGAACGAAGACGAGCTTGCTCGCTTTCGCGGTCAGAACGTTGGCATCATCTTCCAGTCCTTCCATCTGGTCCCCAATATGACCGCTCTGGAGAATGTCGCGGTTCCGCTGGAGCTATCTGGCGATCCCAAAGCCTTTGAACGCGCTAAAGAAGAACTGGAAGCCGTCGGCCTCAGTCATCGCCTCCAGCACTATCCAACCCAGCTTTCTGGCGGAGAGCAACAACGTGTTGCGGTGGCCCGTGCCCTCGTCACCAACCCTGAAATCCTCATCGCAGACGAGCCAACCGGAAATCTGGATGAAACCACTGGCGAGCAAATCATCGAACTCATGTTTGCAGCTCAGGAACGTAAGAACACCACCCTCGTGCTCGTTACTCACGACCCGTCACTGGCAGATCGTTGTCAGCGTAAAATCCGCGTGCACTCCGGCACCATTGACGAAGAAGCCACTCCAGTGCGTGAGGCTCGCGCCCAATGAGTCAATCCAGCACCAACGGTTTCCAACCCGGTTTCGGCCTTGCCGTCCGCTTCGCTCTGCGCGAAATGCGCGGTGGCCTTAAAGGCTTTTACGTCTTCATCGCCTGTATCGCACTCGGCGTTGCCGCAATTGCTGGCGTAGCCTCTTTCTCCCGTGCACTCACCGAAGGCATTACAGCAGAAGGACAGGCCATTCTGGGTGGTGATCTCTCCTTCTCACTGATCCACCAGGAAGCCACCCCCGATCAGCTTGCCCACCTGCAAAGCATGGGCAAGCTCTCCAAAGTCTCCAGTCTCCGCGCCATGGCCCGTACAGAAACAGCGGGCAATCAGACACTGGTAGAGCTGAAGGCGGTCGATGATCCTTACCCCCTCATTGGCAATTTTGACCTCACCTCCGGCAAAGACCTGCAAACGACCATCAACGCCAGAACCGATGGTCTGCGCAATGCCGTTGCAGAGCTTGCCTTACTTGCCCGCCTCGGCCTCGAAGTTGGCGACCAAGTCTCCGTCGGCAAAACTCAGTTCCGTATCGCTGATACAATCGAGCTGGAACCAGACAAGCTTTCCTCCGGAATGACAGTCGGCCCCCGCCTGCTTATCTCTCAGGAAGCACTGCAAGATACCGGCCTCATCCAGCCCGGCTCGCTCATCAACCACCGCTACCGTGTTAACATGGGTGGCAATGTGCCAGAAGAGCAGTTGCAGCAAGCCATTGCCCAAACAAACGAACTCTTCCCAAATGCAGGATGGCGCATCCGCTCCAAACTTGAAGCAGCCCCAAGCCTGCAACGCAACATCCAGCGCTTTGCCCAGTTTCTCACCCTTATCGGCATCACCTCCCTTGTGGTCGGCGGCGTCGGGGTTGCAAACGCCGTGCGCAGCTACATGGACACCCGCCGGGAAGTCATCGCCAGCTTCAAATGCCTCGGAGCGTCCGGCGGCTTCGTGTTCAAGGTCTACCTTATTCAGATGATGGTGCTTGCGACCATCAGCATTATCATTGGCATGGTCCTTGGCGCGATGATCCCACTGGTCGCTATGGCAGCTCTGCAATCCATTTTGCCCATCAACGCCGTGCAAGCCGTCTACCCGCTTCAACTCCTGCTGGGCATGGCCTACGGCTATCTCACTGCTCTGGCTTTTGCTCTTTGGCCGCTGGGCAGAGCACATGACATTGCACCCACTGTGCTGTTCCGGGATGAAGTCAGTACCCGCAGCCGCTATCCAAAACCGCTCTATATCGCTGGCGCTGCCCTAACACTGGTTCTGCTTGCAGGTCTCGCGCTTGTAATGGCCTACGATAAGACCATCGCCATGATCTTCATCGGTGCATGTGCAGCCACATATTTGCTGCTTATCGTCGTTGCCCGCCTCATCATGGCCGCAGCTCGTAAAGTACCAGCAGTGCGCTCAACCGAGTTACGTCTGGCAATAACAAACATCTACCGCCCCGGCGCTCTTACCTCGTCTGTCGTCCTCTCCCTCGGCCTTGGCCTGTCCTTGCTGGTCGCCCTTGCACTCATTGATGGGAACCTGCGCCGCGATCTTAATCAGGCTGCGCAGGAACAAGCCCCAAGCTTCTTCTTCGTAGACATCCAGAACCATGAAAAAGACGCTTTCCGGTCCTTCGTGGCAGAAAAAGCCAAAGGCTCAGAATTCAACGCTGTGCCAATGTTACGCGGACACATCGTCTCTCTGAAAGGCATCCCCGCAGCCGATTACCCGGCTCCAGCAGAAGCAGAGTGGATCTTGCGCGGAGACAGAGGCATCACTTATTCAGCAACCCTGCCAGAAAACTCCACAATCACAGCAGGCACATGGTGGCCGAAGGACTACAGCGGCGAGCCTCTTGTCTCCTTCTCGGATGACAATGCCCGCGAGCTGGGCCTGAAGGTTGGTGATACAGTCACCGTCAACGTTCTGGGCCGTAAGATCACCGCAAAAATTGCCAATTTCCGCACGGTGGACTGGGAAAGCATGTCCATCAACTTCGTGATGATCTTCTCACCCAACACCTTTGCCGGGGCACCGCACACCCATCTGGCGACAGTTGGCTGGGAAGGCGACGCAACGCTTCAGCAAGAGCTGGACCTGTTGAAGGACATCACACAAGCCTTCCCAACTGTTACGTCCATCCGCGTGAAAGACGCCATAGCACAGGTGAATGAGCTGGTCGGACAACTGGCATGGGCCATCCGGGGCGCGTCCTCCATCACCCTGCTTGCAAGTGTGCTGGTGCTGGCAGGAGCATTGGCGGCTGGCCACCAAAGCCGCATTTATGATGCAGTGATCCTGAAGACACTCGGCGCAACACGCAGACGGCTCATCAAAGCCTATGTGATGGAATACCTCATACTGGGCGGCACCACTGCAATCTTCGCCCTGTTCGCCGGGTCGCTGGCAGCTTACTTCGTCATTACAGGCGTGATGGACGGAGCTTTCACATTGCTTCCGGTCACAGCAGTTGCATCGATTCTGGGAGCACTCATCTTCACAGTTGGCTTTGGTCTTCTGGGAACATGGAAGGTACTTGGAGAAAAACCAGCTCCAGTTCTTCGAAACCTGTAAAACTCGCGGGCTGCACAAAGTAAAACCCTTTCTCGAAGGTTTGTGCAGCCCACATCTCGCAGGATTATAAATTAACAAATAAATGCTTCTCTTTCCCACCTAAGGTTTTATCGGCACTAGAACATTACCATTCATTAATAATCAGCGGCGGTTTTACCAGTTTTATACCAAAAGACCTTCCCTCCAGGCCCGATTTTCAAAAAATCCGCAGGCCCCGCTCTTGTCTTAAGCCCTTTTTCCTACCATATTTGCTGATATGTAACTCGGGCAATGCCCCGAGCTGTTTGGCGTGGCTGAACAGTACATACGAGTTTAACAAGAGAGAGGATCCTCATGGCGACCTTCGACCGCAATAAATCTACGCGGTATGGAATGGCTGGCTCTCATGCCAATGCAGCCGCATTTGACGCTGGTCTGCGCGCCTACATGCTTCGCGTTTACAACTACATGGCAATTGGTGTTGCAATCACCGGCGTTCTTGCACTGCTCACATCCATGGCAGCAACAACAACTGATGTTTCCATGGCAGCAGCTCAGCTGCGTGAAGGTGAATACCTCACCAGCCTCGGCGTAGCACTGTACACCAGCCCACTGCGCTGGGTTGTGATGCTGGCACCACTTGGTTTCGTGTTCTTCCTAAGCGCACGCATCCATAAGATGAGCGTATCCGGTGCACAGATCGCCTTCTGGGGCTTCGCCGCACTGATGGGTATCTCTCTCTCATCCATCTTCCTTGTTTACACAGGCAACTCCATTGCACGTGTATTCTTCATCTCCGCAGCTTCCTTTGGCGCGCTGAGCCTTTACGGCTACACCACCAAGAAGAACCTCTCCGGTTGGGGTTCCTTCCTGTTCATGGGCCTGATCGGCATCATTATCGCGTCTCTGGTCAACCTGTTCATTGAATCTTCTGCACTTCAGTTCGCAATCTCCGTGATTGGTGTTCTGGTATTCGCGGGCCTCACCGCCTACGACACTCAGCAGATCAAGGAAATGTATGCGTCCTATGATGACAGCGACGTAGCAGGCAAAAAAGCCATCATGGGCGCTCTGCGTCTGTATCTGGACTTCATCAACCTGTTCATCATGCTGCTGTCCCTGTTCGGCAATCGCGAATAATTGCGACAAGCCAACAGGCAGTCAAAACATTGAAAAAGCCCGGGGCACCTGCTCCGGGCTTTTTTAGTTGCCCAAACCATCAGATTAGCCAGAATCAAAACAGTGTTTACAATTCAGCTTTCTCCAGAAAGTAAGAGTGCATTGCTGTAAATCAATGCAATCCTCACCAGCGTTAATTCCCATTGGTAAAAGTAATATGTCCCGATTTTCAACCAGTTAAATGCACCTGACAGGCAGAGATAACCACAACGTAACCGCTTATTTTTCAGGGGCACAACCAGATTTAACTAGCCAAGATCAGCGGGAGGAACTATTTTCTTAACGCAGCGTATTATATGTTTTTCTAAGCAATTCACTACTTGTTCCAACAGCATTTGCAGGGGCAAAAATGCCAAGACATTCTCCGATTGCAATCGCAAATGAATTTTTAAGACGCCGTGGTAGTCCAACCTACCCCTCATTAATGTACATTCAGGAACTCGTAGCGATTGCGAATGGCTGGAATCTGGCTATCAATGGCGAGCCTCTGGTAAGCGAGGCTCCACAAGCCTGGCCCAACGGCTCTGTCTTCCGGCAAATATGGGATCATGCAAACGACGGAGGCTTTAAAGGCCCGAACAGCGAAATTGTTGATCCCATCACTGGCCAGATCGTCACCTCTAATGTCACTGGCAGCGAACAGGATATTATAGACCACGTCTGGAAGAAGTACGGCAACTACACAACCCAGCAATTATCCCACCTTACCCAGCAGCTGAATTCTCCATGGGCCTTCGCCTATTTCGAAAAGGGTCGCAATTCAGAAATCGATACAGAACGAACCCGGCAATACTACATCAAACTCGCACTTGCAGGCCGCTCCGATATTGAACGAGAGCAGGCACAACAAACAGCGGGTCGGATCAATGCCGCCTAACAACACATTCGAAGAAACGCTTGAAAGACCTCTCACCGTAGATGACATCGAAGCTGCCGCGCTTAAGCAACCAATAGAGGTTACCCCTCCAGCAAAAATCATTATAGATCAGGCACTGAAAGAACGGCAGGATCTGGCCGACGACAACACTCAGCTGCAAGACGAACTCATGGAGCTGAAATCCAAACTTGCAACCAAGCAGGAGCTGGATGCACTCATCAAACCTTATGCTGGCAAAGCCTACTGGTTCATGTGTGCCTATTGCGGAACCGTCGCAATCATCCTCTTGCTTGCAGGCTTCAAAGATGTCAACGGCATTCCCTTTACCCTGTCAGACAGCGTGCTGGAATTCCTCGTAGGCAGCACGGCAACCACAGTCATCGGCCTTGTCGGCATGGTCCTTACCGGCATATTTGTTGGTGCCAGAAAGTAACTGACACCAACCATCAATGACCAGAAAGCACCAGCACCTTGACTGGGAAAGCAAGCGCCTGAAACCGTAAGATCAGCGCATGCATGATCGCAGTGGCATCCACCATGTGGTAGTAAAGCCCGCCCCAGAAACCAAACTCCCCCGCCTTTATCTGCTCACCATAATTGCTGTAGGCATTGGCGATGCACTTGCTGCCCGGCGGTATGCCCAGCGTATCATTTTCATAAAGCGGTTCCATGATCACCAGCAGTGTTCCCGGACGCGCCACATCCCGCGCATCCACCAGTTGATCTGTAGGACGAAACTGACCGGAAGAAATAAAATCCTGCGTATCCACCACCACCATGGGAATAACTTCAAACGGGCGGGAGGCACAGGTTATCTCCGCCGCCATACCAACCCGGATCACGGACGCTGTTATCTGCCCGAACCCAGCCTGAAATCGCCCACGTCCTGTTGAATCCGGCACCAGAATGCCAGCAGGCCGCAGGATCGGGCTTACAATATCCCCCGGCTGCAAAATAAACTGCGTCACCACACCATCCACACCCGCATACACAAACTTCTTGTGATAGGCAGATTCCGCCTGATGCAGCCGCGCTATGGCACTGGTCCGCTGAGCTGGAAGGCTCACCGAAATCTTCGTCTGCACAATATCCCGATTAGCCACCGCAGCATCCAGCTGCCCCTTACGCACCACTACCTGATTTTTGCGCGTATCGATCTCTTTCTCAGTCACCACATCAGAATTGCGCCGCTGCAACTCAAGCGTCCGCTCCAGTTCGCTAACCGCCTGATTGTAAGCTCCCTGCGCCTGTGAGATCGTGGCCTCCGCGCTGATCAGCTCAGAGTTTGCCAAAGCAATCTGCGCATCAATCTCATCCACCTCACTTTGCGCCGTCTCCACCTGCGCCTTCTCAGTGGACGAATCCAGCGTAAACAGCAGATCCCCCACCTTCACATGCTGGTTGTTCTCCACCAGCACCTTATCAACCCGCCCGGCAGACTCCGGCAGAATGGAAACAGTACGAAACAGCGAAAGCACATTGGATGTTGTGGGATGATAGAAGAACACCAGCGTAATGAGCGCAATGGTCAGCATCAGCGCCCCGGTAATCCCCCAGCGCAGCTCATACCAGACCGTGAAAAACGTAATCTCATGTCCAATCCGCTTGCCTTGTTTGTAGCGGCGAAACAAGTAGTCCGGCAGGATGGTGACGAGGGAGCAGAGAAAGAACTCAATCATTTGGCTTCTTCCCCTTTACCGGCTTACGCAAAGACTGAGCAATGGCATTCAGCGGACTCTCATAATCCGGCAGATTAATCGCAGCCAGCAACAGCGCAGCTATCCAGAAGTAGTTGTTGTGCGTAAACAGCGCGAGCACCGCCAGTATGGCCACAATCTGCATATGCGAGCGCCCATACTTATGCGCCATCTTTTCCGGCAATGCATGGAGGGAAAAGTAAAACACCCCCGCCAGCAAAACTGCGCCAATGGCGATAAAAATCGTCACCACCATCAAAACATCTGTACTGCCTGGCGCTGTGATAAAAATAGGAAGATGCCCAGCCAGTTGCTCATGTTCGCCACCAGAAGCCATAGAAAATACCGCTCATCTCATGAAAACCAGTACTATCCATGCACCTGCCCGGTTACTTTGAGCAAAAGACATGATTGGTTCACGGCGATTTTCAGGCGCAGGGTAAACAGCCAGCCAGCAAAACCCAGATAAGAGGTGTTTAAAACTGCCAGTGCCTCGCGCCTGCAAATAGGTATGGAGGGGAGGACAGGCTCTCAATCTCTGCGGAACCTCTCCTCATAATCGCAGAACTTACACGCGTACAAAACTGATTGATCCGTTCGCGTCTATGACCAGATTAAAAGTCCCCTTACTATTTGGATGTCTGCCAACTGTTCCTCCATTGTACGACGCAACCATAAGCTCACTATCTCCACTATCCCAAAAACAATAAGCATCAGTCCCGGTATAAATATAGTTCGCTCCATCAAAAGCTGACGAGAACGAGTGCCAATCATTGGCATTTGGGGGTTTATTGAGCTCAACATTATGGCCTGGGCTCTTTTTCTCTCCTCCTCTTACGAAATAGGTGTCACGATCCGTTTTCGGGTTTGCTGTCACCGCATAACCCTTGGAGTTATTTACAAACAGTTGAATGTGATAGGCCATGAAAAGTCTCCATTCTTTTTTAGAAAAGCGATCACTGCCTGCTTGAGACAGCAATCTGAGCTGGTGGAGTTTTTTACTCATGCCAGCCCAGAAAACTGCCGCTGACACGTGGCCGATTTGAAATTCAAAGATAAAAGAAAACAATAAGTTAGATGCTAAGACACAAGGCAAAATCGAAAAGCTGAAATCAATTAAACAACTAGCCCTTACCCTCTACGAGACAGCGAAAGCCATCAGCTCTTCCCGTGCCCTCATAAACAATGGCGCGAGCGCCTGAGACAGGGCAAATGCCCGTTCTACATCAGCTTCTGTGTAGGCATGGTCCGCATCCAGCAGGTTCACGGTGCCAATCACCTCTCCCAGCATCACAACAGGCAGGTTCAGCGTAGCACCCAGCCCCATAGCTGCGATCTTTTCATGGTCAGGGAAATAATCTTTCACATCCTCGATAGTATATCCGAGGAACGGCTTATGCTGTACCAACACCCGCTCATACCAGCCACCCTCTTTTTCAATCGGTTTGGTGCCGGAAGTGCCATAGGAATTTTCAGCGCTGGAATAAAGCCGCACCACATGGCTTCCATCAGGATGCGTCACAGTCAGCGTAAACAACTTGAAACCGGGAAATTGTGAAAACAACTCACCGGCCTTCGCCGCTGCCTCCTGTAAGCCTGAACTGTCTGCAACCGCCTTTGTGAAATCAGAATAATCGACCATATCAAGTACCTGCATTTATAAGATACAGAAACTTTAGCTGATCCTGACGCTCCTTCAAGCCAAACAAACTCAACAAGCCTTACTCCCGGCTCAGCTCTTTCAGCTTGGGATCACCCTTGAAAAAAGCATCATCAACACAGCATTCGGCACGCAAACACTGCAATACCTCATCAAGTTTCTCATACTGAGCCACGCAGTGCTGAAATCCCTCTTCAGAAACCAGATGATCGCCGCTTTTCTGGTCGTCATATTGGGAATGGCCGTGAGCGCTGGCGTGCTGTACCTCCTGATTTTCTAAATCAGTATGGAAGTTAGTCTGCCTCAAGGTCTTCCCATTAAAAACGACGTCGACATTCAGCAATTTATAAAACCAGGAATTTCTTAAATGCAGATAAGGCGTCAAACCGCTAAGGCTATTGGCTTAGCCTCAGCCCTTCTGGCTCTTTCAATCACCATTGCAAGTGCTGAAAATGGCAGGTCCCAGTCCGGCACCACGACAGAACTCACTACAAATAACCTAACCACCCAATATGACTGGCCTATCTTCATCGCCCCTGAAGGCTGTAGATTTGAATGGGATGGACCAAACAACTATCGGGAAACGGCACGATCTTATGGCCCCGCGGAATTCCCGGACGTGAACTTCTGGCGAGATGACGAGCCTTCATTCATACAAAAATTCATCCCATTTTGTGGGGCAGATTGCTTGAAGCCCGAGTTCATGGCAGGCCTATACAAATTCCTCCCTTTAGAAGCAGGCAAAACCGTTGAAACCAAAGGAGATTATGGTGACGTAACGATGCTGTTGCGGTTCACCGACCTCGGGATTGAGTCCATGCCACGCCTCAACAACATGAAAGCTCATCGGGTAAAGACAGAGACGGAAGTTTACATCAAAGACACTGAGGAGCTTCTTAGCGAAATGAGCGATGAAAGCTGGTGGGCAACTGAAATTGGATGGATAGTAAAGTACAAGACGGATGATTTTGAAAAGTCAGTCTATGAGTTTTCATGCCCATAAAATTTAAGGTACGCAAGCAAACCTGCTTCTCGCACAGATGATTGGATCGCCACTCTAAAGCTCACAAAAGGGCACAAATCCAGCATCTCCATCAATTCAGAGCCTACTAACACACCAGTAAGTAGGCTCTCTGCATCTAATCCCGGATGATCTCCAGAAACGCCTCGCCAAACCGCTCCAGCTTGGACTCACCTACACCAGAAATCTCCAGCATCTCCTCAAGTCGCTGCGGACGATCCACCGCCATTTCGATCAGCGTCTTATCGTTGAAGATCACATAGGGCGGCACATTCCGTTCCCGCGCCAGCTCCAGCCGCAACGCACGCAGTTTCTCAAACAGTTCCTGATCCGCCACATCTTCAATCTGCGAGAGTGCAGGCTTCTTCGCCTTCCGCTCCATCTTCGCAGAGCTGGCAAGCTGATCCACCTTCAGTTCAATGTTCTGCCGCTTCTTTAAAAACGCCATGCCCAGCGCCGTCATCTTCAAAGCCCCATGCGCCTCATGATCAGCATAAATCAAACCAGCAGCAAGCAACTGCCGGGTAATCGCGTTCCATTGGATCTTGTTGAACTCGCCACCAATGCCAAAAGTGGAAAGCTGGTCGTGCCTGCGAGAGATAATCCGCTCATTGGCATTGCCCAGCAGCACATCAATCACATAGTTCGCTCCAAAGCCCTGCCTCGTTCTAAAAATGCAGGACAACAACTTCTGCGCTGCAATGGTGCCATCCATGGTCTTCGGCGGGTTAAGGCAGGTATCACAATTGCCACAAGGCTCGCACTCATCCCCGAAGTAGCGCAGCAGAACAGAACGCCGGCAAGTCGCCGTTTCACAGTAAGCCAGAAACGAGCGTAGCTTCTGCCGTTCAATCTGCTTCTGGTTCTCTGGTGCATCACTTCGGTCAATCATCTGGTTCAGCAGAACCACATCCTGCATGCCATAGACCAGCCATGCCTCAGAGGGCAGCCCGTCACGCCCGGCACGCCCGGTCTCCTGATAATACGCCTCAATATTCTTCGGCAGGTCCAGATGCGCCACAAACCGCACGTTTGGCTTATCAATCCCCATACCAAACGCCACAGTTGCCACCATGATCAAACCCTCTTCTTTGATGAAGCGATCCTGATTGGCCTCACGTACCGAATTATCAAATCCCGCATGGTAAGGCAGCGCGTCAAAGCCTTCCTGCACCAGCCACGCAGCCGTCTCTTCCACCTTCTTGCGCGACAGACAGTAGATAATGCCACTCTCGCCCTTGGGCCGATCCTTCAAAAACCGCCGCAACTGCTGCTTCGGATTATGCTTGATACCAACAGTGTAAGTGATGTTAGGCCGGTCAAACCCGGAGGAAATCAGCCGTGGCAGATTAAGCCGCTCCTGAATATCCTTCCGCGTTGGCGCATCCGCCGTCGCTGTAACAGCCAGACACGGCACACCCTCAAGCTTGGCCCGCACTTCTGTTAGTTCGCGATATTCCGGGCGGAAATCGTGCCCCCACTGACTGATGCAGTGCGCCTCATCAATCGCCAGCAAGGCAATCAGGCCCCGCTGGTTCAACTCTTCCAGCAAAGCAACAAATTCAGGCCGCACCAACCGTTCTGGTGCCACATAAAGCAGGTCCAGCTCACCAGCCCGCAAATCCCGATAAGCCGCCTGAACCTCCTCGTAAGAAAGCGCCGAGTTGATAGAAGTCGCCCGCACCCCCAGCTCTCGCAGTGTCGCAATCTGATCCTGCATCAGCGCAATCAGCGGAGAAACAACAATGCCAACCCCGCGACGACACAGGGCAGGCACCTGATAACATAAAGACTTCCCCGCCCCCGTCGGCATCAGCACACAACAGCTCTCACCAGCCAGCACACTCTCAACCACAATCTGCTGATTGCCGCGAAAAGCATCATAGCCAAATACTTTTTTCAAAACATCATGTGGCGAGGCAACAATATCTTGCGTGTGGGTCATCAAAAGCAGCACTTATCTAAAGGGATTTGAATAGCGTTTGCTAACCTCTACCCGTCTGGCCCCTGTGCGCAAGCCCTATCTATTACCGAAGCACATAAACTTCGGGCAGCCGCTCACCGATACTGCGCAGCGGAGATGAACTCACCAAAGCTCTCACACCAGACCAGCACGGTTGTGTACTTTTCAATATCAACACCTTCCGGCACCTCCAGCAGGAACCCGTCAAAGGTTTTGACATCACCAATCAAAGCAGAGCTGTCTTTAATCGGCAAAAACTCATCTTCGTGCTCAACAAACTCAGTGGTCAGATACACCATATAATCCGGCCCCGGCGCAAGAGAGCTATAACTGAATCTGGTGTATGGGGGCTTTTGAGAAGGCAGCGTATCAAGTTGAATGTTTGATGACCAAATCA
>CANMBS010000036.1 GCA_947496145.1 uncultured Pseudovibrio sp. | reverse complement strand
GATCCCCGGTAGCTCAGTGGTAGAGCAAGCGGCTGTTAACCGCTTGGTCGCTGGTTCGAATCCGGCCCGGGGAGCCACTTTCCTCCCCTATCTCCCCTTAAATACATAGGTTCACTTCACACAACCGTTGCACATGCGTCTATTTCACTAACTAATAAAAACAGTGGGTAGAAAACCATGTTTACGAGAAGCGAAGTGGCAGCACTGGCAAGTGCAGCAGGCCGCAGAAACGGAATGCATCTGGGCAGATCTCTCTTCCGCAACAAAACGGAGGCGGTGCACTTTGCCGCCAAACTCACATTGATCCTGCACATGGTCAGCCAGTAAGCATCGCCTTGCCCATCATAATTTGGGGGGCTCTTCAATACAGAGCTGCCAGACGCTGCATACTTTAAGCGATCCGGGTCACCAGCACCCCACCCCGGCAAAAGCGCAGATCAAATCGTTCGACGCACTCAAGTTTCCGAAAATAACTAAATTTTCACCAGTGAGAAAATTATCGAATACATAGCCTGTAAATACGATATCGTACAGAAAATCAATACAATGACAATTTTACACAATATGAATTAAATAATATTAAAGTATAGATACGAGCAACATACTTTATATACAATTATTATGACATAGATACTCTCAGTAAATAGGTATACCTATAAACATACTAATATGTAGTTCCATGCAGGTTACCAGTACCTGCACAATAGTTCTGCGAATAAGGCACCCCCTCTGGGAAAGTTGCTGCGTAAAAGTCAGGGAGCCACCAATGAGTAGTCTGTCGCCGCTTTGCGGCCTGTCGCACCATCTGTCACTTTTCAGCGCCACGATCGCGCTGCTGACCAGCTTTGCAGCAGCAAGCCTCATTACTCCCGCTCACGCCTTTGCAGAAACACCGCCAGCCACAACCAGCGGACCACAGCTCATTGAAAAGTCCGAGCATGGCCACACCTATGCCATGCCGGAGGATTATCTGGCTGTGACCGTAGCCCCACCCTCCCAAACACCTTATGCAGACCCGCTGCAAAGTGATCTGTCCATCTGGGTCGGAGAAGTTGAAATTGAAGGCCGCCATACGCTTTGGGTAGAGCTCATCGATGTCCATGGCGAGGTCATCTATAATTCTGAGGTCCGGCAAAACGAAACTCACCTTTTGCCAGATGGAAGGGCCATAATTGTGACCTCCATGCAGCCGGAAGGTAAAAGCAAGCCAGCCCCCCGCCTGCCGCAGGCAAAGGATCAGGCCCGCGTTCCCACCGATAAGCGCTTTGTGATAACGCAGAAACAAGCCTTCTCTCCGGCAACCAACACTCAGGTAAAACTGCTGGAAGTCCAGCCAGCCCCAAAAGAGGTTCACAACTCCTTCATGCTAAGAGCTGGCAGAAACGGTGAAATCCTCTGGAAGGCAACAAAAGATGCCGTGACATGGCTGGAGACCGGGACCTGACCCGGCGCACGCTCCTTCCAGTCTGCTCCTGTTTTAACGCAGGAATTCGAAGAGCAAGCCAGCGCAAAACAAGACTGTGCGCCTCAGCCTCAGTTTTTAGAAAAATATACTAGCCTCCCGCCCCCTTTAGCAGTGCATTTCTTGTTCCCGCAAACCCTATATATTAGCTTTACCTCATAAGTCAGAGCTCTGATGTTCCACTTTGCTGTTTCGAATAATTTGAGAGATACGATGAAAATACACGCCTCCGCTATCCAAGCCATCGGCAACACGCCCCTCATCCGCCTCAACGGCCCCTCAGAGCGTACAGGCTGTGAAATCCTTGGCAAAGCGGAGTTTATGAACCCCGGCCAGTCCGTAAAAGACCGCGCCGCGCTCTTCATCATTCGTGATGCAGAAAAACGTGGCACACTCAAACCCGGTGGCATCATTGTAGAGGGCACCGCAGGCAACACTGGCATTGGTCTGGCACTGGTGGGCAACGCTTTGGGATATCGCTCTGTCATCGTCATTCCGCAGACCCAGTCTCAGGAAAAGAAAGATATGCTCCGCATTGCAGGCGCAGAGCTGATCGAGGTCCCCGCTGTTCCCTACAAAAACCCTAATAACTACATCAAGGTCTCACAGCGCATTGCCGAAGAGCTGAATAAAACCCACCCGCAAGGTGCTGTCTGGGCCAATCAGTTTGACAACACCGCCAACCGTCAGGGCCATATCGAGACCACTGCTGAAGAAATCTGGCAGGAAACTGAGGGCAAGGTCGACGGTTTCATCTGCGCAGTGGGCACAGGCGGCACGCTGGCAGGCACTGGCATAGGCCTGAAGCAGAAGAACCCCGAGATCAAAATCGGCCTTGCTGACCCCCACGGCGCAGCGCTTTACAGCTACTACACTGAAGGCGAGCTGAAATCAGAAGGCTCCTCCATCACCGAAGGCATTGGTCAGGGCCGCATCACCGCCAATCTGGAAAACGCTCCTATCGACATCGCCTACCGCATTTCAGACGAGGAAGGGCTGCTCCTCAACTTCGAACTGCTGGAACATGAAGGTTTATGCCTGGGCGGATCATCGGGAATCAATGTAGCTGGCGCAATCCGGCTTGCCAGAGAACTGGGTCCCGGTCATACCATTGTCACCGTACTGTGTGACTATGGCACCCGCTATCAGGGCAAAATGTTTAACCCGGCATTCCTGAGGGAAAAAGGTCTGCCTGTCCCTGAATGGATGGAACGCACAACCAGCATCTCAATTCCGTTTGAAGCTGCATAACCTATACGGAAGTTCCGTAAAAAGTCGCCAAGAGGTTTTGACCAATCCTCTTGGCACAGCTATAAGTAGGAGCTCGCATTGCAGGAGTTGTAACGCTTGGAATCCTCATTCAGTCTTCTCTCCCTGATCGCTCTTTCCAGCGTTTTTCTTTATGCATTGGCAATCATTTGCGCCATTCGCGAGGTTATGTATTCACGCACTGCACAAGGCAGCATTGCGTGGCTGCTTTCCCTGTTCTTCCTACCTTTCCCTACCGTATTCCTTTACTTCATCTTCGCATGGAAACGGCTGGATGATTATATCGAAGTGCGCGACGACATCTCCCAGATCGAGGCAGACATTCTCACGCGCCACACAACCTATGTGGATGGCACCGCCAGCAGCCAGTGGCCTGTTCACACCCGCGTCGCCTCTGTTCCCTTTCTGGAAAACAACCAGTGCGACCTGCTCATTGATGGCCCCGCCATGTTTGCCTCCATTATTGAGGGCATCCGCCGCGCTGAAAAACACATTCTGATTCAGTTTTTCATCATCAGAGAAGACAGTATAGGGCTGGAACTGGCAGACGCCCTTATTGAACGCGCCAAAGAGGGCGTTCGCGTATGTCTGCTTTATGATGATATCGGCTCACGCTCCCTGTCCCGGCAATATCTGGAGCGACTTCAGGAGGCAGGTGTGCGCGTCAGCGCCTTCAACAGACGCCACCGCTTCATGCGCGTGCTGGGACCCATGCGCCTCAACTATCGCAATCACCGCAAAGTGGTTGTCACCGACAGCGAGCACTGCTGGATCGGCGGGCACAACATTGGAGAAGAATATCTTGGTCTGTCCGAGCGCTTCGGACACTGGCGGGACACCCATGTCAAAGTCTCCGGCCCGGCTGCACTGGCAGCCACCCTCTCCTTCAGCGAGGACTGGCAGTTTGCCACTGGCAAGACCTTACAACTGGAACTGCCCCCCAGCTTTCCGCAGGGCAGCGGAGAAAGCGTCATGGTCATGCCAACAGGCCCGGCAGATATTCAGGAAGACTGCGCCATCACCTTCGTGGAGAGCATCTCCAGGGCTAAAGAGCGCATCTGGATTGTCAGCCCCTACTTTGTGCCGGGCATTGAGGTCCTCACAGCGCTCTATGCCGCCGTTCTGCGCGGCGTTGACGTGCGCATTCTGCTGCCGGAAAAAGCCGACCACTGGGTCGTCTGGCTCGCCAGCTATGCCCATGCAGACAATCTCGCCAGCCACGGCATCAAGGTCTACCGGTATCTGGAGGGTTTCCTGCACGAAAAGGTCATCCTTGTCGATAAGGCACTGGCAGGCATCGGCACGGTTAACTTTGACAACAGGTCCTTCAACATCAATTTTGAAATCACGCTCTGGTTCACTGGCAAGAACATGATAGATAAGACCGAACAGATGCTGACACAGGATTTCAAAGGCGCACGCCAGACAGACCGGCTGGAGTTGAACAACCGCCGCTATGCCTTCCGCGTCCTCGCTCAGGCCGCCCGCCTGTTTTCTCCTATTCTTTAATTGCAAAATTGCCCGCAAAAAGACTGAAGAAGAGCCTCGCAAGTCAGGTCAGGTCAGACTGTTCCTCGAAAATCTCTACAACTGGCTTTTATCTTGCGTTACGGCATAAAAGTGCGTTATGCCCGCCTGTAACCAACATTTACGGGGGCTTTTCTCATGTCCTTCCTGCCCGAGCTCAGCGTCTTAGCTGGTTTCACTCTTGCTGCCTTCATACTGTCCATCACACCCGGTCCGGACATGACTTTCTTTATGAGCAAAACGCTCACTCAGGGTCGCAAAGCTGGTGTCATCGCTATCCTTGGTGCAACCAGTGGCATCATGGTGCACGCTGTACTTGCTGCAATCGGCATTTCAGCCCTGCTGGCAGCTTCAGGATTTGCCTTTCAGATCTTAAAGCTGGTCGGAGCGTTCTATCTGGGGTATCTGGCCTTTCAAATTCTGCGTAACGGCTCAGCGCTCACCTTAGAAGAAGGGCTTGCACCACATGAAAGTGGTCGCGCCATCTGGCTCAAGGCAGTCATGATCAACCTGCTCAATCCCAAGGTTGTTCTGTTCTTCGTAACGTTCCTGCCCCAGTTCGTCTCGGCCTCAGACCCCAACGCAACGGCAAAACTGTTGTTCCTCGGGTTTATGTTTATTGCTTTAAGCGTCCCCTCCTGCCTTGCCATGGTTGCCGGGGCTTCTGCAGTTTCCAGCTTCCTGCGCAATTCTCCGCGAGTGATGCGCCTGCTGGATTACTCTTTTGCAGGCATCATGGCAGCCTTCGCGGTGAAGTTGTTAAGCGCACGCTCAACAGCTTGGTGGTGCAGGAGCGCTCAATATCGCTCATACCATATTGAAGGTGCACCGATTTATTTTATAGTGCACATTCCTTTTTCACAGTTGAGTCCATTCGATGACAGAGCATTTGTACCGCGACGACGCCTATTTGCGCAGCAGCGAAGCATCCCTTATTGAAATCACGCCAGAAGGCGGCCTTATTCTCGACCGCACTTGCTTTTACCCTAATGGCGGCGGCCAGCCCGGTGACAGTGGCGCACTTGAGCTGGAAGACGGCACCCGTATTCCGGTTGCCAATACCCTTAACTCAAAGGACCGCACTGCAATTGTGCACATTCCCGAAGAAGGCACGCAGCTGCCAGAAGGGCTGATCAAAGGCACAAAGCTGACCGCCCACATAGATTGGGAGACCCGCTATAAGCGCATGCGCGTACATACAGCCCTGCACCTGCTTTCCGTTGTTCTGCCCTTCCCTGTGACAGGCGGGCAAATCAGTGATGGAACAGGTCGTCTGGACTTTTCCATTCCCGAAGCTGCGCTGGACAAAGATGAGCTAAGCGCAAAACTTCAGGAACTGGTGGATGGCGACCATGCGGTAACACAGGAGTGGATCACTGACGATGAACTCACCGCAAATCCTGAACTTGTGAAAACCATGAGCGTGAAACCACCCATGGGCACAGGCCGGGTAAGGCTGGTAAGAATTGGTAATATTGATAGTAATGTCGATTTGCAGCCTTGCGGCGGTACACACGTATCTCACACAAAGCAAATCGGCACCGTTGTCGTGAACAAAATTGAGAGCAAAGGCCGCCAGAACAGGCGTGTGCGCATCCGCTTGGAGGATTAAGTAATGACGCAAGACCCGATTGTTTCAGCAAGCTGGCTTAAAGAGCACCTTGACGCCCCCGACCTCGTAATTCTGGACGCCTCCTGGTACCTGCCCGCCATGGAACGGGATCCCAGGCAGGAATACGCACGCGAACATATTCCCGGTGCCCTGTACATCGATATTGATGACATCTCCGACCCGGACTCGCCACTCCCACACACCATGCCAGAACCACACGTGTTTTCCTCCAAAATGCGCAAAATGGGCATTGGCGACGGTCAAACCATTGTTGTTTATGATGGTGCCGGCATTTTTTCCGCCGCCCGCGTCTGGTGGATGCTGCGTGCCTTTGGCGTAGAAAGTGTCTACGTGCTCAATGGCGGCTTGCCAGCCTGGAAAAAGGAAGGCTACCCGCTCACTGACGACGTGCCATCCCGTCTGGAACGTCATTTCACAGCTACAATGAACCACGACATGATGCGTGACCTCACCGAGGTTCAAAAAGCGCTGGAAACCAGTAGCCACCTTGTGCTGGACGCACGTTCACCAGAGCGCTTCAAGGGCCTTTCACCCGAACCTCGTGAAGGGGTGCGTGCAGGACACATGCCGGGCGCATTGAACCTGCCATTTGGCCTGCTGCTCAACGAAGGCAAACTTCGCTCCAAAGATGAAATTCAGGATATCTTCACTCAGGCAGGCGTGGACGCAACAACCCCGGTCATCACCAGTTGCGGTTCTGGCGTGACGGCTGCTGTCATCACACTTGCGCTGGAATACGTTGGCTACTCCAAATACGCCCTTTATGATGGCTCCTGGAGCGAATGGGGGTCTAACCCAGACACCGAGGTCGTCACCGAGCCTGCCTGATATGCATTGATGCCGGGAAGGCCACCTGGAATCACATTCACAAGAAAGCCCTGCAAGCCTTTGACTTGCAGGGCTTTTATTCATCAGACCAATGCAGCCTGCCTGACACGTGCATCCAGCTCACCAAACTGCTCCACCTCTGCAAGCCATCCAGCACGCTCCTCTGGCGTGGATAGATAAGTCGGTGAGAACATAGTAAAACTCTGTTCTTTGATGCCAATGAAACTGAGAATATGACGGCTCATCACCGTATCATGCGCACGGTCATAAAGCTCCTCATATTCATTCCCCCGCATATCGCTGGTAATGATCACCCGAGCGCTTCGTCCGCTCAGCAGAGATATCGGCAGGTCATTGCCTTCTTCCATTCCAAAAGCAAACCCCGGCAGCAAAGCCCGGTCCAGCAACCCCTGCATCGGCCCCGGCATTCCACCCCACCACAACGGATAGATCAGCGCCCAGTGCGTGCACCACCTCAGATTTTCCTGAAATGACACCACATCCGGCTCTAACGGCTGGTCGCCTTTGTAATCACCTGAACGCAGCGCCGGATCAAACTGCATCGCATTCAGGTTCATCACACGAACCTGCGCCCCACCCTTTTGCGCGGCACCCGCATAAGCCTGCGCCAAAGCATGCCCAAGGCGGCCCTCCCCAAGATGACCACTCAACACAAAAATGCGATTTTCCATGGAAACTCCATTTACTTCAATGGAGCCAGCTTATTTTCAAAGTTCAGACGGAGGCAAATCATTTCGCAGGATCTAGGAATAGTACTGAACCGAAAGGAAAGATCACCTATCCCCCGGCGCATGGTAATAAGCTTAAATGCATTTATGTCCTTCATTGAATCACTCTCTTGCATATGTAAGATAACACATTGAAGAACAACGGACATTTGAGAAGAAGCAACAAGCATAAATGAAAGAAACGCGCAGCTTCAGCACCGCGCGCTCCAGATTAATGAAGGATTGATCAGCTTACGGCCCCCTGATCGACCAGCGCCTGATCAATAGCCAGCTTAAATCGAGCTGCAACCTTGCCGAATCCGTCAGAGGTTCCGTGAATTTCATCCACCCAGTCTGTCAGGTCCGGCATCGCCTCCCGGCAATCCACCACAACAACATTTGCATCATCTGCGGCCAGTTGGTTCAGCATGTCATAAAGCTCATCCAGCATGGAACTGATGATCCTGCGCCCCAGTGATGTCGGAATATTTCGCTCAGCAAGCGGTTGCCCCAGCCATTCATCACGCGCCGCATGAATTGGATTGCGTGGATCACTCGCCCCTTGCGATGGGAACACATAGTCATACCCATGCACAAACACAGGCATGTTCAAAAGCTCAGGTACACCACGAATATCGCTGACCACCCGCTCATAAGCCTCTTTCAGGAAAGAAAGCTTTTCATCAAACGCCGCCCGGTCAATATGTCCGGCCACGTCGTTAATGTCCCCGTTAAAGTCCCTCAGGATATTTTGAAGTACAGGCACACCCGTGTCCGGGTCTTCGCCGATAACATCATTTCCGGCAGCAGAAAACAGGAAGCCTGACACCTTATCCTTATACTCCTTAAGAGCAGTCAGATATTCACGCCGACGCGCCCGGCGCGGACCATAAATCATGTTCTGAGCCGTATCCCCGGCTGCACCAAGGGAATAGATATTGTAATGATCACTCAGGTGATCAATCACATCATCAATCAGAATTGGAAACTGAAACCAGCTATCGCCCTCAGAAACCAGCATAGGCCGCTCTGGATGATCTTTCATCGCATCCTTAAAGCGCCAGTTCCGGCGAATACGAGCCGCCCAGTTGCCGATCTGAAGCGCATTTTCAAGCTGCTCATCTTCCTCCGACATCTCAACCATATCGGGCTTGATGCGGAACTGAATGTCAAACGCCCCGGAACTGGGAACAACATCACAGTATTTTAGGAGCTCTTCCTCAGAGCAAGATGGATCTCTTACTTTCTTCAAAAATTCATCATATGTAATACTCATGGTACTAACTCCTGACTCACGCCAAAAAATAGACTATCATTATGACAATCTAAATAAAATACTTACACATATTCTACGTAATGAAAAGGTATATTAAATGGCCTTGAGAGCGGAGAACTTAAACACTGCTTTACTTGATGAAGCAACCAGAAGATTAAAAGATCGTCAGGAGGAGTTGCAAAGAACCCGCAGTGCCATCCTTCAGGGCACACAGGCGCGTCTCGACAGCCCCAAGCGTCTGGAGCTCTATCACAAGATGGAGACCACACACGCCCTTTCACAGGGCATTGGGTTAGGTGCACAACCACCGCTATTAGATGAGGATGAGAAGGAACTTACCAAAGTTGGAGAGGAGGCATTGATTGGAACGCACAATGACTTACTCCCCATCGAGTTCTTTGAATACGGTCTGTATGCAGCCCGCTCTGTTGGCAGAATTGAGCATGTCGAAGGATTTAAGTTTGGCTCCGGCTTTCTGGTGGGCCAGGGTCTGCTCATGACCAACAACCATGTTCTGCGCAGCCCTGATGAAGCGCGCCAGCATTTTTTTGAGTTGGGAGCAGAGGCCAATCGCATCGGCACCCAGACACCCTCCAAGATATGCTCCATCAACCCGGACCGCTTTTTCTGGACCAGCGAGCAACTGGACATCACAGTGGTCGCTCTTGTTGATGAAGACCCGGACTTCATACCACTGGAACATTATGGCTGGCACACTCTGATCGGCCAGCAGGGCAAAATCAGAAGGGGTGATCCAATTAATATCATTCAGCATCCCCTTGGCCGCAACAAAGCAGTTGTAGTTCATAACAACCACCTTCTGTATATTGAGAATGAAAGCGAAGCCCACATGTTCTGCTGGTATTCAGGTGATACCCAGAAAGGCAGTTCCGGCTCTCCAATCTTTAACAACCGCTGGGAGGTCATCGGCGTCCACCACATGGCAGTCCCGCACCGAAACGAAAACGGCGAGCTTCTGGATAAAGATGGAAAGCCCATCACAAGGAACGAAGCACGCAAAAACCCAGAGCGCGTTGCTTACATCGCCAACGAAGGTATCCGCACCTCGCGTATCGTAGAAGCTTTAGAAATGGCTCATTTTGAACAAGCTGAACACGCAGACGTCCGTGACAATCTCCTGAAAACATGGAATAGCCCCGGTGCCCACAGACGCGGCCTGCGCGCCGCAGTAAAAAGCTCACAAGTCGCATAAGATACGAAGCCCGGCGACATTGCCTAATAAAACGGTCTGCCTGCGAATTTACTCAGGCAGACCCAACAGTGATGAAGAGCTACTCAGCACTTAAGCTGATCCAGAGACCAGAGAACTCAAAATCGGCCCCCTCAATCTCTGTCAAAGGCGTTTCTTCAGACGTGTAGAGTTTAAAGTTCTCAGCTAAGGCAATAGAACTTACCTTACCCGAACTGGGATTATAAACATATACATATTCAATATTATAAGGATCAGGGAAACCCGCAAGCCAATGCCAACTCTCTGTCCCGGATACTTTTGCCAGCATCAGATTTACATTGTTTGCTTCAAAAACAATCTTAGTCGACGTAGTTTCCTCAAACTCCTGATGTAACTTACCTTCAATCAGTTCTTTTTCGACTTGAAAAAAGGTTTGATGATCAGTTCCATGGACAATCAGGCCGCCGATCCAGTTTTCACTTAGTTTAGAATGATAGAGCTTCACACTTACCTTCTCGTCTCCCAAAACCACAGCAACATTGACCAGAGCAGAAGGGCTGTTTTGCCAGTGATCGCAGTTATTTTCCTTGTAGATAGCTCTTCCATTATCCCAATCCATGTCAAAGTTGCCTGTCGCCTTATAGACGTCCTGCCCAAACAGCGCAGCTTCCTTAGCCCGGTCAAAGCTGCCCGGGTTCAAACTCGAAAGATCAAGCTCAACGAACCCATTCTTAATGTCGTACCCATTTAACGGATTGTCCGCATCAATGAAGCCAACCTGCTTGCTTCCGGTCGCAACTCCAAGCTGAGCAAGCGCGGCACTTACACAAAACGCACCGCATGCATTTACCGATAACTGCTTTGCTCCCTCAAACATCACAAATTCTGTCATTCTTTTTTCCTTTCTTATGCAAAAGGAAGTCGCAAAAATTTAAACTATGTGAAATCTGAAAGGGTCGCGCTCAGACACAAAAAAGCCCCGCTGAAACAGCGAGGCTTAAACTTAAATCCCTATAAGGTCAGTGATTAAGAATCTGGGAGAGGAACAGTTTTGTACGTTCATGCTGCGGATTGGTGAAGAATGGCTCCGGCTCATTCTGCTCAACAATCTGCCCCTGATCCATAAAGATCACCCGGTTCGCCACTTTGCGGGCAAAGCCCATCTCGTGGGTCACGCAGAGCATGGTCATGCCCTCTTCCGCCAGACCAATCATCACATCCAGCACTTCCTTGATCATCTCAGGATCAAGCGCAGATGTTGGCTCATCAAACAGCATGACCTTCGGATTCATGCACAGCGACCGGGCAATTGCCACACGCTGCTGCTGACCACCGGAAAGCTGGCCCGGATACTTGTTGGCCTGCTCAGGGATCTTAACACGCTCCAGATAGTGCATCGCAACTTCCTCAGCCTGCTTCTTCGGCATCTTACGAACCCAGATCGGAGCCAGTGTACAGTTCTCCAGAATAGTCAGATGCGGGAACAGATTGAAATGCTGGAAGCACATCCCCACTTCGCGGCGGATCTCATCAATCTTCTTAAGATCAGAGGTCAGCTCGATGCCATCAACAACAATGCGGCCCTTCTGATGCTCTTCAAGCCGGTTGATGCAGCGGATCATGGTGGATTTACCAGAACCGGACGGGCCACAGATAACAATACGCTCTCCGCGCATAACCTTCAGGTTAATGTCACGCAGGACGTGAAAGTCACCATACCATTTGTTCATACCTGTAATCTCGATAGCCACATCGGTATCAGATACATGCATTTTAGAGCGGTCCGCCTGGATATCTTCGGCGAGGTTTACGTCACTCATTTTTATAACTCCGATTTTTTAGGCATGCACCAGGCGACTAGCGATGGCCGGTATGCAGTTTGCGTTCCAAATACATCGAATATCGGGACATTGCAAAGCAGAAGATGAAGAACATGAAGGCGATAAACGCATAAAGTTCCACAAAAATGCCATTCCAGCGCTGATCTGCAAGCGTAGGTGCAACCAGACCGAGCGGATCCATCAAGCCAATGATGAGAACCAGTGTGGTATCTTTAAACAGCCCGATAAACGTATTCACAATGCCGGGAATGGAGATTTTCAGGGCCTGAGGCAGAATAATCAGACGCATGTTCTGCCAGTACCCAAGCCCAAGCGCATCCGCGGCTTCATACTGTCCCTTTGGCAAAGCCGCCAGACCACCACGAATAACCTCCGCCATATAGGCACTGGCAAACAACGTCACCATAATGACAACGCGCAGTACAATGTCGAAGTTCACCCCCTTCGGTAGGAAGTAGTTCAGCAGAACATGCGCGGTAAACAGCAGGGTAATCAGAGGCACACCGCGAATGAACTCAATGAACATCACAGCAAGCGACTTTACAATCGGCAGATTAGAGCTGCGAGACAACGCCAGAATGATGCCAATAGGCAGTGAGAACGAGATACCCGAAACGCCAATAATCATGGTCAGCAGCAAGCCACCCAGTTGAGTGGAAGAAACCGGCTCAAGACCAAAACCGCCCCAAATCAGCCAGAACGCAACAAATGGGAAGGTCATGGAGGCCATCAGCGCAGCTCCACGCTTTGGCATTCCATCCCAAAGAGCAGGTACCAAAGCGACACCCAGCAATACAAAGGCCAGTATGGGACGCCAGTAAAGCTCACTGGGATAAAACCCGAACAGGAACTGCGGATACCGCTCACGAATAACAGCCCAGCATGCACCGTCTTGTGTCATAGCCCGGCATTCATCCAGAGAAGTGGCATTCCAGACAGAATTCACAAACGCCCAGTTAAAAATGCCCGGAACTGTTGAGAAAACTGCATAAGCGGACAGCAAGGTCAGAATAATATTCAATGGCGAGGAGAACAAATTCTCCCGCATCCACCCCACGGCCCCCGTTGTGCCCTGTGGCGGTGGCAACTGCGGTTTTTCAGAGGTCGCAACAAAGGCGAAGTTAGCTTCACTCATTTTAACGCCCCTTCAGCTTCACAGATTCATTGTAAGCATTCATAACCGCAGAAATGGACAGCGAGATCAGCAGATACGTCGCCATTAAGAGCAACATGCACTCCATTTCACGTCCCGTCTGGTTCAGCGTGATACCACCAAGCGTACCAGTGAGATCCATATACCCAACAGCAATCGCCAGAGATGAGTTCTTGGTGATGTTCAGGTAGTTGGAAATCATTGGAGGAATGATAATGCGCAAAGACTGCGGCAATACAATAAGGCTCATTGTGCGTCTGGGACGAAGCCCAAGAGCATAAGCAGCTTCTGTCTGCCCCTTACTGATCGCCATAATACCGGCACGCACAATCTCTGCAACAAACGCCGCAGAATAAATCGAAAGTGCAAACCAAAGCGCAACCAGAGGAGTACCGATTTTAACCCCGCCCTTCAAATTGAACTTCCCGGCAACAGGATAATCCAGTCCAATTGGCATACCGGATGCAAAATAGACAAGAAAGGTTGGCAAGACCAGAATACCAAGAGAAATCCAGCCCACTGCCAAAATCTGTCCTGTAGCTTCCTGACGCTGATGCGCCCACCGACGGAACACAACCATACCAATGATAGAGGCAATCAAGGTCGCAACGACCACCTGATAGCTACCCTCAAATGTCAGCCCGGGAATATAAAATCCGCGATTGGTCGCATAAACGGCCCCTTCGATCACAGGGGATTTAACAGCCAGCTTCGGGGCTGGAAAAACGTGAATAAAGACCGCATACCACGCCAGAATTTGCAGGAGCAGCGGCACATTCCGCACGCCCTCAATGTACACCGCCATCAGGCGGGAAACGACCCAGTTATTGGAGAGCCGCAAAACACCAACGAATACACCAATGATGGTTGCTGTCACACATGCAAGAAACGCAACAAGCAAGGTGTTCAGAAGCCCCACCAGAGCCGCTTTCCAATGCGCCGAAGCGGAAGAGTACTCCACCAGCATCTGACCGATATCGTAGCCTGCTGGCTCAAATAAGAATGAGAAACTAAAATCTTTACCAAGCTCTTTCAGGTTCTCCACGGCATTCATGACAAGCATCATCGCCACGGACAATGCAACAACAAGCGCAAGGATCTGGATCGTGTAAGACCTGTATCGAGCATCGCGCCACAGTTGCGAAAACTGGAAGCTGGTATCGGCTGGTACGGTTGAAACGCTCATAGGCAACCCGCCTTTTTCTTATGTTTTTTAAAAAAAGGGCGCTGTCATCCTCAAACAGCGCCCCTTTTGTCAGATCAAGATCAGATCAACGGAATGGAGGCGCATATTGCAGACCACCTTCGGTCCACATTGCATTCAAACCGCGAGCAAGATTGACTTTTGTGTCTGTACCCAGATGACGCTCAAAGACTTCGCCGTAGTTACCAACTGCCTTAATCGCAACCAGTGCAAAATCATTATCAAGGCCGAGGGACGCACCCATTTCACCCGAAGCACCAAGCAGACGCTTCACTTCCGGGTCTTTGCTGTTTGCAGCCATCTCATCTGCATTTGCAGCGGTGATGCCTTTTTCTTCCGCAATCTTCATCGCGTTCAGAACCCAGCGGCCAATATCTGCCCACTGTTCGTCCCCGTGGCGCACGAGCGGACCAAGTGGTTCTTTGGAGATAATTTCAGGAAGAACAATGTGGTCATCTGCATTTTCAAATGTCGCACGGGAAGCTGCCAGACCTGATGCATCGGTTGTGTAAACATCACAAGCATCAGCAAGGTAGTTTGCACGTCCTTCCGTATTGGTCTCAATTGGTAAGGGCTCGTAAGACATGCCTTGACCAGCGAAGTAATCAGACAGGTTCAGCTCCGTGGTAGTCCCCGTCTGGATACATACAGTCGCGCCATCCAGTTCTTTTGCCGAGGAAACACCCAAAGACTTCTTCACCATGAAGCCCTGACCATCAAAATAGCTGATACCAAGGAATGTAAACTTCAGGTCAGCATCACGAGAGAACGTCCAGGTCGTGTTGCGGGAAAGGATGTCAACCTCACCGGATGCCAGCATCGTAAAACGGGTTTTGCCAGTCGCTGGAGAAAACTCAACCGCATCTGGATTACCAAGAACCGCCGCAGCAACTGCGCGGCAGTAATCAACATCAAACCCCTGCCACTGACCGTTTTCATCAGTAAAGGAAAAACCCGCAAGTCCGGTAGAAACCGCGCAGCGCAGCTTACCGCGCTCCTTGACATCTTCAAGAGTGCCTGCAGAAGCTGCAGAAAAAGATGCTGCTGCGAACGCTGCACCCAGCGCTATTGGAAGGATCATTTTTTTCATCGAATTGGAGCCTCTTTATTTGTCCAATTTTTAAATTCATCACCGGAAGTAGCAGGCTGTTCCCCCTCTCCAAGGAAAACATCCAGGACAGGCATGTCAGCACACGCCCTTAAAGCCCCCCTATTGGCTTCAACCACTCCTCGATAAGCATTCGATGATATTTCTGTAAAAACGTCAAGAGCTTTCTATTAAGAAATTATTCAAAAAAATGATATTCGACGTATTCTGCAAAGTTTCTGCGCACTTTACACATCAATTTCACGCAATTTAACCATGACACGAATCAATTAAATCATAATAAGATCACGCTACATATCAAATTAATCGACATATTACTGAAATATGGCAAAGTTATTACTTAGATTACACACGCAATGAAAAAACTAACCTTAGAAACCGCGTGAAGAAGAAGAGCAATTTTCTTCAAAAATACGTACTAGGCCTTAGTCATTACAATCAGTTTGTACAAATAATACGCAATTTTACAAAAAACCCATGAAAAACTCTCTGTTCTCCATGGGCAAATAGCATTCAGTCACTCCTACGAATTCTGATTGCATGCATTCAGCATAATTCTTCTAAAAATTCGGGTCCTTGCGTTTTTCCTTGTAGATAAGCCATAGATTTCGGAAATAAATGATCAATCCGAGCCCCTGTCCCGCAATAAAAACAGGGTCCTTCTTCACAATCGCATAGGTCAGAAGCAACCCTCCTCCTCCGATTGAGAAGAACCAGAAAGCCACAGGCACAATGGATCGCCCCACCCGCTCAGACGCAACCCACTGGATCATGAAGCGCATCATAAACATAAACTGCGCAACGAACCCCCAAAGCACCCAGAAGTCCCACTGGGCGATAAACACTTCATAAATCCACTCATACAGCCCAGCGAACATTACTGCTCCTCCGCCATCGAAGAAGCATCCGCTCTGTTCATGATGACAACTTCAGGTATCACCTTCCGCCGGCGCCGCAGCCACCACACACCAAACAGATCAAGCACGCCCACAAGCGCCCGGTCAAAAATTCCATATTTGGAAACCCCGTGCGCCCGTTCCCGGTCAACCACATCCACATGAACAACCTCATACCCCTCACGCAGCACAAGCGCAGGCAGAAACCGGTGCCAGCTGTCAAAGTAAGGCAGGCGCAAGAACACATCACGGCGCAGCAACTTAAGACCACACCCACTGTCGCGGGTGTTGTCTTTTAAGATAGCACCACGCAGTTTGTTCGCGCCTTTTGAGGCGTAACGTTTAAAGAAACTGGCTTTTCGTCCAAGACGCTGCCCTGCTGCTAATCCGACACGCTCACCACCCTGTTCCATTACGGCAAGCATTTGACGGAAATAGATTGGATTGTTCTGCCCATCTCCATCAATCGTACCAATAAACCTGCCTCTGGCATGCAGCAGGCCCGTACGCACTGAGCAGCTCTGCCCCCCAGACTTTTGATGATGAATCACCCGCAAAAACGGGTTTCGCGAACCGTAACGCTGTAACACCTCCAGGCTATCATCTGTTGACCCGTCATCAACAACAATAGCTTCAAACCTGAGTTCCTTGAGAGCCTCGGCAATTTCGTCTAACAAGAGCGGAAGATTATCTCTCTCGTTCTTGGCAGGAATTACAACACTGACATCGACCTCTGGTTCAGCAACACTCTCGTTCATCAGTAAGGTCCTATTAGCCTTCACGCTCTAAGCTTCTCGGGAAACCTGCTGGCCTCTGCGCCCCCTCAGAGCTTCGCTTTAAAGTTGTTTACTCGCGTATTACCCGCATCCAAATCAACAAGCAACCTGGCCTTCATGAACATGCCACGAAAGGCTGGTTCTATCCCCCCTTCGCGGGAAAATCTGAAGCCAAGACGCCGGCGCGCCATCCATCGCGCACTAAAATATGCAAAGACACCACCCACCACCAAGCCAGCAATCACGTCGCTTGGATAATGTGCACCAATGATTATACGGCTGAATGCAACCCAACCACCAACCGCAGCAAAGAGCCAGCGATATCTGGGGGCAATCAACGCGAGACCGACAATCAGCGCACCAGAAGTCGTGGAATGGCCACTCGGGAGACTGGAAAGTTTGGATTGCCAGGCAAACAGATCAAAATACAGCGGTCCCAGTTCATCAAACAAAGCAGGTCGCGCCCGCCCGATATTCCATTTAAGGGCAATTGCCAGCAAACCACTGCCAGCCACAACAAAAAACAGGTAGCTCCCGTATAAAGTCAAATAGGAAACCACCATCTTTTGATGGAACCTGAGCTGTTGCCAACGCCCCAGTATAACAGCAAGAACCCACAGTCCCGTGGGAATGAGAATCCAGTCAGACTTCCCCACATCAGTAATCAGAGAAAAGACACTGTGGTAGGCCGAGGGCAACTCCCGTGCCCACAGTGGACTGTTATGATCTGCAAAGACCATAGCCAGTCCACACAATGCAATCAGCAAAGCGGCAACATTTGGCATTTTCAAAAATGGTGGCAGCTCTGGAACACCAACAGTACTGCGTGCTTTTCTGTTTTTTAAAACCACTCGCGCCCTTTTGATATGTCTTCGCCCGTTAGCTCTGGCATGTCGCAAAAGACTGCGAAGACGTTCTGCAAGCCCTGTCGCCTGTGCAGGCTCCCCCGCCCTTAATGTCTCCTGCTCACAATGCAGACCAGCAAGGTCAGCTGTAAGCTGTCCTTCCTCCACCTTTTCACGAGCTGCAACAACAGGCCTTTCAAGGGTGTCGGTAGAGCCGTTATCCGTCATTGTGCAGCCCCGTTCGCAACGAAAATGTATACCAGCACGTTCTTACCGCCGTTAATATTCACACCAGAAACGCGAGAGACTTCTGAAACCTTCATCCCTACTTGAAGAGCTTCCCTCTCAAATCGTTCCAGCTGCCGTGCCTCTATCAGCGCCACCCTGCAGCCCCGCTCCGCCTCCGGCTTTCCCTCTGCCAGAAAGCGAGCTGCGGCTTCAGCACCAAACAGCTTTGTGTCCGTGCCCAACAGGAAAACGAGGCTCGGCTCGTAAAATCCTGTTGTTGTGACTTCTTTGTGGTCGCACCCAGGAATACGCTCCACCGCCTCAACCAGACGCGATGAAATCCAGATCGGCGTCAGTGCAGGTGCCGCAAATGCCCAAAATCCCACAAACATTAAAAATGCAGTCCCGCCAACGGCAGGAAGCGCCCTGACAAACGCCCCCTTCAAAAAATGTCGGGCAGCTATCACCGCAACAACCACAGCAAACCCGCACAGCACCACCCCGGGAGGCGAAGGCCACACATCTAACAACAGCGGCACCACAACCACAGCAGCCAAGACCCCTAGCGGAACCAGCAAAAACAAAACTGCAGATGTATAGCGCCAGCCAGTCCCAACCGGCCTGTCACCGTTTGCTAAAATGCCTTCCACTGCCAGCAACGCAAAGGCAGGCATCATTGGCAGTGTGTAATGAGGCAACTTAGTTGAAGAAAGCTCAAAGACGACCCAGACCGGCACCAGCCAGCACAACAAAAAACGACAAATACGCGCATTCAAAACTTGCCTATTTCTACACGGAAATACAAGCAAAAAAGAAGGAACAGGCCAAAAAATCAGAAGACTCAACAGCAAATGAGTGAGAGGCGGTGCCCCGTGAGCTTCTTTCCCGGCACCCACCTTGCTCCAGAGATCCCCGCCAAGAGAATCTCTGAAAAACGCCCCATCAGTTTCGAAGTAGATTGCGAGCAACCAGGGAGAAACAACAGCGGTAAACAGCAAAAAACCGCTAATGGGCGCTGCACCAAGTAGCCAGCTAATGCGTTTTTCCCACAGGATCAAAGCAAGTATGGTTAAACCGCAGACAAGAAGAATAATCGGCCCCTTGATAAGCACACCGGATGCAAGCCCGGCCCAAAACAAGAAGGCAGGTAACCACCTTGCCTGTTTCTGTTGCAAGATCCAAATGTGCAACAAAGCCCCTTGCGAGAGCATGACACACGCAAGCAACATCGCATCAGTCTTCGCCAGGCGGGATTCAACATTTAAAATAAGAGCAAAAGCAACAAGCAGAGCCGCGACAAATGCAGCACGTTCCATAAAAAGCGCACGTGCCATCCAGTAAGTCAGCAAGACCGCCGCTATACCTCCAAAGACAGAGGGGATACGATAAACCCAAATAGAAGCCTGCCTGCCGTACCCGAGCAACTTGGCGGCACCAGCTTGCAGCCAGTATATGCCTATAGGCTTTTTGTTGCGCGCCTGTTCCTGATAGTGGATAGAAACGTAATTACCTGTCTCCATCATCTGTTTGGAAGCCTGCGCAAAACGAGGTTCATCGCGATCAAGCGGGGGAACCAGCATTTGCCCGGGCACATAAAGGCAAAGGCACACCGCCACCAGAACAAACGGAGCCAGCCAGTCACGCCCGCACACCCGCAACCACCACGGTGCCTCAGATAAGTCCGCCTGCCGCAACTTTGTAAGCACCACCCGATTTCGCTGCACAAGCATTCAGTCTCTTATCCCTTTAAATCCATACAAGCCAAAGGCAGAGTGCCTTTCAGTCTCCTCAGAACAATACGCAGCTCTTGAGGGGGAACCCATTCCCCAAAACTCCTCAGTAAAATGAGGGGAAGGTTCCACTTCAGGCCAGCCCGAGAAAGACCGCACATCATCACGCAAAAGCTGAAACTCAACTGAAGCCTCCCTGAAAAAAGTCATTTCATTTCAATTTATAGAAACCGGTCCGTTATTCTGGGAATTACGTGGATTACCGCTTGCTCATACAGTTTCGGCCCAAATTGCCGCGTACAATGAAGTCAATCACTCGGGCGCATCGGGAAAATATACGTGGCATTAAAGAGAAACTTGGTGGCAGCACTGTTGCTGGCTGTCAGCCTGGCTGGCTGTTCCAGCTTGAGTTCAGACCTGACCAACGACGTGGAACTCACGCAAATCAGCATCAACAAGCAGGAAGCTCTGCGCCAGACAAATGTCTGGCGTGCAAAACACAATCTGCCTCCGGTAAAGCTTGACCCGCACCTGAACGATGTCTCACAAGACATGGCCGACCATATCGCTACGCTGGATTCGTTAAGCACGCGCAGGCATTCTGGCTCCAGCCTGCTCCGCCGCACCCAGACAAATGGCTACAAGTCTTTTGCAGGTGCCGAGAATTTAGGTGCAGGCTATGCAAGCATCTCAGCCGCCATGACAGGCTGGAAGAACTCTCCTGATCATAACAAAAACCTGCTCAACAAAAACGTCACGCACATGGGCATCGCCCGGACCAACAGAGCAGACGGCACCTATCGAAATTTCTGGGTCATGACACTGGCAGCACCCCAGCAACCACCAGTTTCTGCCAATGTAGTTGCGGTTTCAGTTCCATTCCCCATTCAGTGACACTCATATTGCAAGGGCTCCTTTAAAAATTGAGAGGTGGGAATTATGCTAGGCTTCCTTTACGAGCCAGCAAATAGCCCCCATATTCAGGTCACTTATGCCAGCTTCTGCTCAGGGCACTCCTCTGGCAGAAGCTAAGCAATCATTTTAAAAGAAGACAGCAGGATTGTCCGGCTCATTAAAGGACCACTCTGTTTTCATATTTCATCGGAGATTCATATGAGCGAGACCGCAAAGGTTCTTCTGCAGGATTGGCAAACCCCGTTTGGCCTGCCACCCTTTTCACAAATCAAACCGGAAGACTTTGAAGCCGCGTTCGAAGAAGCCTTTAAGCTTGGCGAGCAAAACCTGAAATCTGTTGCGCAAAACGATGAAGAGCCCACCTTTGAAAACACAATCGCAGCTTTAGAGCTTGCCGAAGATGCTCTGGAGCAGGTCGCAAGCGTATTCTTCAACCTTTCCTCAGCAGATACAAATGAAACCTTGCAGCAGGTTGAGCGCAACGTCTCTCCAAAGCTGGCAGCCTACAGCACAAAGAAGCTCCTTAACCCTGCTCTTTTCCAGCGCGTTAAAACCCTGATGGACAAAAAGGACACGCTCACTTTGACTGCTGAGCAGTCCCGCGTTCTGGAGCGTTACTATTCCATCTTCCAGCGTGCTGGAGCTGGTCTTGATGAAACCGGCAAAGCGCGCATTGCGCAAATTAACGAACGCCTTGCCACTCTTGGCACCAGCTTTGCGCAAAACGTGCTGGCAGATGAAGCCTCCTACAAACTGGTTCTGAAGAGCGAAAGTGATCTGGACGGCCTGCCGGACTTTCTGGTGAAAGCCGCCAGCGCTGCTGCTGAAGAACGCGGA
Organism: uncultured Pseudovibrio sp.; assembly: GCA_947496145.1. Lineage (GTDB taxonomy): Bacteria > Pseudomonadota > Alphaproteobacteria > Rhizobiales > Stappiaceae > Pseudovibrio. The sequence continues at coordinate 34,720 of CANMBS010000036.1, read as the reverse complement.
GAGCCGGGCAAACATGCCATCACCCTCTCCCGCTCTTCTATCGAGCCGTTCCTCCAGTTCTCCAAACGCCGTGATTTGCGTGAAGAGGCTTTCACCGCATGGGCTAAACGTGGTGACAATCCGGGTGACACCAACAACACTGACATCGTGCGCGAGACAGTGCAGTTGCGCAATGAAAAGGCCAAACTGCTCGGGTTTGACAGTTTTGCAGCCTTCAAGCTCGATGATGTCATGGCAAAGACCACAAGTGCAGTAGAAGAATTGCTGACCAACGTGTGGGCCCCAGCAAAGGCCCGCGCGTTGGAAGAGAGCGCCGATTTACAGGAAATGGCACAGTCAGAGGGCGACAACATCCAGATAGCCCCCTGGGACTGGCGATATTACTCAGAAAAAGTACGCAGTGCTAAGCATGATCTGGACGAAGCGGAGATCAAACCTTACTTCCAGCTCGACCAGATGATTGAGGCCGCGTTTTACACCGCAACCCGCCTGTTTGGCCTCACCTTCAAGGAACTGAAAGGTCACGATCTCTACCACCCGGATGTGCGCGTCTTTGAAGTCTTCGACAAGAACGGCGACCACCTCGGCCTGTTCCTTGGAGACTATTTTGCCAGAGCTTCAAAACGCTCCGGTGCATGGATGAGTGCATTCCGCTCACAGCAAAAGTTGAAAGGTGATATCCGTCCGATCATCGTCAATGTGATGAACTTCTCCAAGGCGCCGGAAGGCGAACCAACCCTTCTTACCTTTGATGACGCACGCACACTTTTCCACGAGTTCGGCCATGGTTTGCACGGCCTCATGTCTAACGTCACCCACCCGCTTGTTTCAGGCACCAGCGTCGCACGTGATTTTGTGGAACTGCCCTCCCAGCTCTTTGAACACTGGCTGGACCAGCCAGAAATCTTGAAGGAGTACGCCCGCCACTATCAAACCGGTGAAGTGATCCCGGAAGCTTTGCTGGAACGTCTCCTTGCAGCCGCAAACTTCAATCAGGGCTTTGCCACCGTCGAGTATCTGGCAACAGCAATTGTTGATATGGCAATTCACAAGGAAGACAAGCTGGATGATCTGGACCCGGCACAGGTTGAAACCAAAGTTCTTGGCGACATCGGTATGCCCGAACAGATCATCATGCGTCACCGCATCCCGCACCTCCTGCACGCATTTTCAGGAGATGGGTACTCAGCAGGTTATTACAGCTACCTCTGGTCAGAAGTGATGGATGCAGACGCTTTCGAAGCCTTTGAAGAAACAGGCGATGCATTTGACCCTGCCACCGCTGCCAGACTGGAAAAATTCATCTACGCAGCAGGAGGCTCTCAGGACCCGACAAAAGCCTACATGGACTTCCGCGGTAAAATGCCATCCATCGAGCCATTGCTCAAAGGACGCGGGCTGGTGAACTAAGCATCAGCGGAAAAAAGTAAGGGCGGACCCGTTGGTTCGCCCTTCATACTTTCAACACTGTGTTGGTCAGAAACTATCCCCGCAACATGCGCGCAAGACCGCTCAGGAAAACAGACAACCAACCGAGCACCATCAGCATTCCACCCGCCGGAGCTGCAAAATCGAACAGCTTCACGCCAAGGTAAAGCCGCTGTGCCAGATCTCCACAAAACAGACCCACGCCAGCAAACAAAAGTAACATAGCGAACGCAATGCCTTTCGAGCTGGTAATGCCATGTGCAACGCCCAAGCCGACAAAGGCAGCCGCATGCATCATGGTGATTTGTGAGATAATCGCCAGATACTGATTATCAATCATGTGCGAGCTGGCAGCAGAACTTAAGATAGCAATAACACCGCATAAACCACCCAGCGCCAACCCAAGACCAAGCCCCTGACCGAGCTTGGCACGCGAGCGCTCCACTGACGCCACTTCACTTGCACTCTCTGGCATAACCGCTCCTTAATTCCAGATTCCAACTCATACTCGCTCAAAGCACCTGCGTGCTTTTACTCCATATAGAGTAGCCAGCAAAGATTGCAAAACATTCAAACACATCAACGCAATGCTCATGGGCTGGTCAGTGCTAGACGAAGATATGAGTCGTACAATCAAATAAACTTCTGTTATGTTTCTGATAGTGAAATCAAGAACTAAGTTTATCGGGATCCCTCATGGAAGCAGTCGCCCTCTTTGGATTCGTACTAATCGCTGTAATTTGCTATTGGCTTCTTAGACGTAAGGAAATTGGTCAGACTCATTTTGTTACATTAGTAATTTTTGCAGCAATTGCAGCAGTTACTCTTGCAAAATGGGACGGCTTAAGCAAAATTACTATTGCAGGATATTCAATCGAGCTATTGGAAAGTACCGCTAAGCAACAATTGACGAATTTATATCGCATTCAAGTCATGAGTTTAGCGCATACTAACGTAGTATTTTTGAGCAAACACAATCATAGCCCCAAAGAAGTGGAGTTATTCTTCTCGATACTGTCCTCTATTGATAAACTAAATGCACGAAAAGAATTACATAAAGACATTTGCGCTGCTAACACAAATATTCTTGAAACTCAGCATGAGTATGTTAAGTATTTTTCTCAATCTACAGAAATAGAAAATGCATTTACCTTCGATACAGACTCAGGAAAGCAAAACATCCCAACCAAAAATCAAGTAAAAGAATTTTACCTTAACAAAGACAACATAAAAAAAGCTGCAGCTTATCTTGAAGTACCAGAAAATCAAGCGAGAGTAAAACTCCAGAATTCAATTGAAAATTATCATCGTTTGTTTGAGCACTACAGAAAGAAGTGTGCTTAAGACACTCCCCTTACAGATCACTTAAAGCATATCGCATCACAGGCAAACTACGCCCTTCCGGCAAAGACGGCTGCATGCCAACTTCAACCGCTCCCATACTCTCATAAAACCCTTTGGCGTTGGGGTCAGATACAATGGTCAAATCTACAAGTCTTTGCTCCCTGAGCCAACCGACAACAAACTCAAACATAATGCGTCCGGCACCTTTGCCCATAAACTTCGGCAGGACCCAAAAATCCTCCAGCTCACAGCTCTGATCATCCCCCATGCTAATTGAGAAAACACTAGCCAGCTGCCCCTCTCTCTCAAGAATCCAGAAATGTCTGCTCGCCAACACGGCTTCATCAACGAGCAGCTCTGGCAACCAGACCTGCATCATCTCTTCGCCATACCCCCAGTGACGTTTGGCAGATAAGATCACTTCATTCATCTCAGAAATATGTCGCTCTTCTGCCCTCAGAATTTTCATAGGCTCCCCTTCCTGCTGATGATCAGATATCCACGCATATGAAGACTACACAAAACCAGAATTCAAACACTTCAAGCAAATTGACACAACCCGGCACATGGTTTAGTAAATTCGTTACATACAAAGGTATACAATATGGAATTTCTGGTCTGGTCTTCTTTCGCACTCATCTCAGCAGTTAATATTCTAACGCCGGGGCCTGCAATCTTAAACACAATCCGCCGAGCCACTCAGTTGGGCTTCAAGAACGTCCTGCCAACCATTGCGGGCAATACCCTTGGGCTGGCGATTGCCGGTGCATTTTGTGCCGGAGGCGTTGCAACATTTGTGCTGGCAAGCGAAATCCTGTGGCTCACGTTCCGCTGGCTCGGTGTAGCTTATCTGGCCTGGCTTGGAATAAAGCTGCTGACAAAGCATGAAGAGATCGTTCTGGATTTGGGCAACACCGCCAAGGTCCCCGCCACTAAGCTCTTTTCCGAAGCCTTTTTACTGGCAGTGACCAACCCCAAAGCAGTGTTGTTCTTCGTCTCACTCTTCCCGCAGGTGATGGACCCCGCACAACCTCTCGTCCCGCAGGCCACAATCCTCATCACCACGTTCTGCGTGATCTCTATAGCCTCCCTCACCAGCTATTCAGCTCTGGCTGCACTGCTGCGCAACCGCTTTATCACGCAGGCCAGATACACCAGGTTCCGCCGCCTCTCCGGCTGCCTGCTGATGGGATTTGCGGGCAAACTGGCACTGCAATAATCAGGTCCCGAACTGCCCTTTAGAAGGATCAGCCACATCAATAATGCGCAGGGAGGGCTTTGCCTGCCCCTGCCATGTATCCACGCTCAAACTCCCTGCAATATGCAGTGGCTTACCGCGAGATTGCAGCAGTGCTTTGCCATGGGGCTGATCTTCCGCCTTAAAGGCAATCGCTTTCAGATTGGTGCCGTCATTACCGCCAAGGGTTACACTCACATGACCCTGCCCAACGACCTTTGAAAATTTCACCGGAACAGAAGGCAAAGCAAACACAGGCTCCGAGTGAGATGCACCATAAGGCCCTGCCTGCTCAAGCATATCAAGCAGTGACAGGTTCGCACCTGCTGGCGTAACAACACCATCAACAGTCAGCTCATGATCAGCGGAAGCCCGCTCTACATCATCACCAAGCCGCTCTGTCAAAAACGCTTCGAACTCAGGCACCTTATCTTTGAGGATCGTAAGGCCCGCCGCCATGGCATGCCCGCCACCTTTCACAAGAAGCCCCTCTTCAACAGCCGCTCGCACAGCAGAGCCCAGATCAACACCCATAATTGAACGCCCCGACCCCGTACCCGTACCATCAGCGTTAAACGCCATAGCAAACGCAGGACGGCGGTAGCGCTCTTTCAACCGCGATGCGATCAACCCCACGACACCCGGATGCCAGCCTTCTGCACCCGTCAAAAGCACAGCAGGGGCCACAACACCTTCCATCTTCTGGAAAGCCTGCCCCTCACCTTCTTCCAGCATATGCGCTTCCATGGCCTGCCGCTCCTGATTGAGCCGCTCCAGCGTTGCAGAGATGCGCTCACCCTCCCCGCGATCATCACAGGAAAGCAGCTTCATACCCAGCGCAGAATCGCCAATGCGCCCACCCGCATTAATGCGCGGACCAAGCATGTAACCCAGATGATAAGTGGTTGGCTTACCACTCAGCCGCGAAATGTCCGCAAGGCAAGACAGCCCCACATTCTGACGACGGGCCATCACCTTAAGCCCCTGCACCACATAGGCCCGGTTTAACCCCTTAAGCGGCACCACATCGCAAACCGTCCCAAGTGCCACAAGGTCCAACAGTTCCATAAGCCTCGGCTCAGCCCGTTGCGCAAAAGCCCCACGGCGACGCAGCTCACGGTTCAGACCCACAAGAAACAGGAAGGTCACCCCAACAGCCGCCAGATGCCCCTGACCGGACAAATCGTCCTGACGGTTGGCATTCACCAGCGCATGAACCTCAGGAAAACTCTCATCCACCTGATGGTGATCCAGAACCACGACCTCAAGACCAAGGCGTTTCGCCTCTTCAAACGCCTCAAAAGAGGTGGACCCGCAGTCCACGGTGATCAGCAGCCGCGCACCACCTGCATAAAGCTGATTAATTGCAGTAGGGTTGGGCCCATACCCATCAATAATCCGGTCTGGAATATAAACATCCGGCTCAACACCCAGCAGCGCAAAGTAACGCTTCAGCAAGGCGGAGGATGTTGCCCCGTCAACATCATAATCACCAAACACAGCAATCTTTACGCCCGCCTGTAAGGCATCAGCTACCCGTGTGCACGCCTTATCCATATCCACCAGTGTGGACGGATCAGGCATCAGTTCTTTGATCGACGGATTAAGAAAACCGGACGCCTCATCAAGCGGCACATCACGCCCGGCAAGGACACGCCCGACAATTTCCGGCAGGTCCGTGCGCTGTGCAATGGCAAGCGCCTGCGCAAGCCCCTGATCATCTAAACGCTCCCGCCAGACACGTGCGCTTAAAGACTTCCTTATTCCAAGGACCACACGTCGTTCAGCGTCCCTTGTCTCCACCATCATAGCCATAAAAAGAAACTGCCCGAATTCTCATAAAAATGCAAAAGCGGAGGAGTGTTTATCACATCCACTCGCTTGAAACAGCCAGCTTAACGCAAGTATTTCAGCCAGTCCCAGAAATGTTTTTGAACCTCTTCGAGGTCAGACAGTCATCTCTCTCACAAGAGGGGTGCACGAGTTTTCAAATCACACAGCTTCACTATGTTGCCAGATCAATCTGGAAGGAGTACCAAACCTAAAACGTACACGGAAATATATATAATGGCTGTAATTCGGTGTTTGGTTCACAAACCCAAAGGGCGAACTCGAAACTATGTAGCTAATGTTGAACCAATCGGCTTTCCAGATACAGCATTGGTATGCGGTGGAAAGCATTGTTCCTCACCCGGTTATATCTGGCTAGATGAAGCCGAAAAGGTTGATTATGATCGGGGAAAGCGCATCTTCGATGCATTTGTAGCATCTGCTATGAAAATGAAAGCCAAGCCTTGACCTCATATAAAAGCAAAAGGGGCGAGTGCTTTAAACACCCGCCCTTTTAAAGTCTCTAACTCGCTGGAGAAGCGAAATCAATCCAGATGGAACTTTTCCAACTGCGTATGCTTCGCCTCAATGAAACGAACAGTACCGGTGGTAGAGCGCATCACAACAGTGTGCGTGGTGATAGCATTACGGCCCAGCTTCACGCCCTTAAGGAAGTTGCCCGTGGTAACGCCAGTCGCAGCAAACAGCACGTCACCACCAGCCATCTCTTCCATGGTGTACTTGCGATTAATGTCGTCAATACCCATACGGTGCGCACGTTCCACCTGCTCATCACGGGTGATCACAAGACGGCCCTGCATCTGCCCGCCTATACAGCGCAGCGCAGCAGCAGCCAGAACACCTTCCGGAGCACCACCAATACCAACATAAAGATCAATACCGGTTTCTTCAGGGTCAGTGGTGTAGATGATGCCAGCCACATCACCATCACCAATCAGGTAGATGGAAGCGCCGGTACTGCGAATATCATCAATCAGCTTGGCATGACGCGGACGGTCCAGCACACACACTGTCACATCTTTCACATCACAGCCCTTTGCTTTCGCAACAGCTGCAAGGTTTTCCTGGATAGGACGGTCCAGGTCAATGGTGCCCTCAGGATACCCCGGCCCAACAGCAATCTTTTCCATGTAGCTGTCTGGCGCGTTCAACAGGCCGCCTTCAGGTGCCAGCGCAATCACAGCAATGGAGTTTGGCATATTCTTCGCGCAGATCGTGGTGCCTTCCAGCGGGTCCAGTGCAATATCCACCTTTGGCCCGTCTTTGGTACCGACCTCTTCGCCAATGTAAAGCATTGGCGCTTCGTCACGCTCCCCTTCACCAATCACGACAGTTCCGTCAATTGGTAGCTGGTTCAGCTCGCGGCGCATTGCGTCCACAGCAGCCTGGTCAGCTGCCTTTTCATCGCCCCGTCCACGAAGCCGCGCTGCTGAGACAGCAGCACGTTCCGTTACACGTGCAAGTTCCAGTGTCAGAATACGGTCAAGAACGTCAGTTGCGTCCTGTTGACTATCCGCCATTTAAACCTCTCGGGTGTCCAGTTTCCACGACAAGCGTGATCTGAGTTACTTCAGATTCTCAATTCGTAACATCTGCGGTCTGCCCGATGTTACATTTTCAGCAGCAATAGCATCCAGAGCCTCACGCACGGCCAGCTCAGTGGTTTCATGCGTGATAAGGATAACACTTCGCGGTGCTGATGGATCGCTTACACCATCCTTATCATTTCTGGAATGGGGTCCACGTTGGACAATAGACTCAAGTGAGATCCCCTTGTCCGCCATACAACGTGCAATTGTGGCAAAAGTACCGGCAACATCCAAGACCGCCAATCGGATATAATAACCGCCCTCATGTGCACGCATACGCGCAGGAACGTAAGTCTCAAGCGATGCAGCAGACTGGCTGAACACTGGCAGCGAAACATTGCGGGCAATGTCGACAATATCAGAGATCACAGAGGATGCAGTGGCATCACCGCCCGCGCCCGGCCCAACAAGCACCACTTCGCCAACCGCATCGCCATCCACAGCAACCGCATTGAGTACGCCGTCAATACGCGCGATCGCAGAAGATTTCGGCACCATGGTCGGGTGGACACGCTGCTCAATACCCGTATCGGTGCGCTGACCAACACCCAAAAGCTTGATGCGATATCCAAGTTCATCGGCGGCGCGAATATCTGCCGTGGTAATGGAGGTAATCCCCTCAACATAAATCGCATCCGCATTCACTTCACAGCCAAAGGCAAGACTGGTCAGGAGTGCCAGCTTATGTGCGGTATCATGCCCTTCGATATCAAAAGTCGGATCAGCTTCTGCATATCCGAGACGTTGGGCATCCGCCAGACACTCAGCAAACGACAGCCCTTCACGCTCCATGCGCGTGAGGATGTAGTTACATGTGCCGTTCATGATGCCATAAACACGCGAAACGTCATTGCCCGCCAGACTCTCACGCATGGTTTTGATGATCGGAATACCGCCAGCCGCCGCAGCTTCATAGTTAAGGCTTACGCCTTTTTCTTCAGCCAGACGTGAGAGAGAAACCGCATGTTTAGCCAGCAGTGCCTTGTTGGCTGTTACGACATGTTTGCCAGCCTCCAGCGCAGCGCGAACGCTCACCTCTGCCGGACCCGTATCACCGCCAATCAGCTCAACAAAAACATCAATCCCGTCAAACTTTGCCAGTTCAACGGGATCTTCAAACCAGGTCAATCCATCCAGATTAACACCACGATCTTTAGAGCGGCTGCGAGCACTCACAGCCACCACTTTGATAGGTCGGCCACAGCGATTAGCCAGAACATTCGCCTTAGCTTCGAGGATACGCACCAACGAAGCACCGACGGTTCCAAGACCAGCAACGCCAACTTTCAAAACATCAGTCATAAATACCCAGTAGTCTGTAGGTGGCGGGCGCCTAAGCGCCCGATTTACTCAATTTCTTGGAATTGCAACCCGCTTCATCGAAGAACTTCCGAATTCCACGCGCTGCCTGACGAATGCGCTGCTCGTTTTCAACCAGCCCGATGCGCACGAAACCTTCGCCATGTTCACCAAAACCGATACCCGGAGCAACGGCCACATCCGCCTTTTCGATAAGCAGCTTTGAGAACTCAAGCGATCCCAGATGTTTGAACTGCTCTGGGATCGGCGCCCATGCAAACATGGAGGCTTCAGGTGCTGGAATATCCCAGCCAGCACGCCCGAACGCATCAATCAACACATCGCGGCGTTTCTTGTAGATCTCGCGGGTTTCACGAATGCACTCATCAGACCCGTTCAGCGCTGTCGCAGCCGCCACCTGTATAGGCGTAAACGCCCCGTAATCCAGATAGGACTTTACGCGCGCAAGCGCCGCAATCAGACGCTCATTGCCAACGGCAAAGCCCATACGCCAACCTGGCATAGAGAAGGTCTTGGACAAAGAGGTAAACTCAACGGCAATGTCATCAGCCCCTTCCACTTGAAGGATGCTTGGTGGAGGTACATCACCAAAGTAGATCTCGGAGTATGCCAGATCAGAAAGCACATAGATCTGGTGCTTACGCGCAAACGCCACAACATCACGGTAAAAATCCAGATCAGCAACACTGGCTGTCGGATTTGCAGGAAAGCACAGGATGATAGCAATCGGCTTCGGGATGGAGTGAACCACAGCTCGCTCCAGCGCTTCAAAAAGCTCTGGCCCCGGTGTCGCCGGGATGGAGCGCAGCGAGCCACCTGCCATCAGGAAGCCGAACGCATGAATCGGATAGGATGGATTAGGGACAAGCACCACATCGCCCGGCGCGGTAATCGCCTGCGCCATGTTCGCAAACCCTTCCTTAGAGCCCAGTGTCGCAACCACCTGCGTATCCGGGTTAAGCTTCACACCAAAGCGACGCTCATAATAGCCAGCTTGCGCCTTACGCAATCCGGGAATCCCTTTGGATGCGGAATAGCGATGTGTGCGCGGATTCTGCACAGTCTCGACCAGCTTTTCGACAATATGCTTTGGAGTAGGCAGGTCAGGGTTGCCCATACCCATATCAATAATGTCGGCGCCTGCCGCTCGCGCTTTGGCTTTCAGACGATTAACCTGTTCAAAGACATATGGCGGGAGCCGGCGTGTCTTGTGAAAGTCGTCCATGACGCGAGCCTCACTTTCTTACTGCTTACGTTTCAAGCTACATTTTAAAGATCTGTTCAAAAACCAGTCTTGAGTCGTTCAAACTTGGTTTCACGGCCTTTTAGCAGGTGCAGCGTTTTTTCGCACCATTCCAGACACATAAACCCGTGATTTTTTTAAGGTTTTCAAAGATGCCGCAAAACTACCTAAACAGGTGTATAAACCACAGTTTTCTGCGATTTTAAGCAATTTTCTCGAAGAGTACTTGAGAATTTGTGGGGTTTATTGCGCAAAATGCACAACTAAAGGACCAGCTGATCCACAACACTTAAAGGCGAAGACTACTGAGCAGCAGCTTCAGGTTGCTCACCGGCAATCTGCTTTAATTGCTCAGCGCTGCTCTGGAAAGAACGTCCAATACCCGCACGGCGCTTACTTTCAGAAGAAATTGCGAGCAGGTTCGCTTCAGAGGCAGCACGCTGTTCAGGAGAAAGCAAATCACTCTGAGCCTCTGGCGGCAATTCCGCGACACCAGTTTGCTTGGTACCGTTGCCTTTTTCAATCGCTTCGTAAACGGTTAAAGATTCGCCAAATGCACAACCTGCAACAAAACCTGCAAGTACGACTGCACTGCAAACTCGTTGTAACTTAAGCAACATCCGGAACCTCGTATTCGATCCATTCACCACACAAAAGCCATCAAAATGACTTTTATTAAAAATGCACTTAGCAGTTGTGTGCTTCATAGTCCACATATATTACCCTGTTAACAACACTTAGTTTCCTCTAACTCTGGGGCAGGTTTGACGCAGCAAGTGCAGGACTCGACACGGCAAAATTATATAGGCAGAACATTAACAGGATGTATCTTGAGATATCAGTCTAGTAACAACAATCAACAAAAACCTGACAGACCTGCTGATTAAAACAATTACTTAAATCTTCCCGAAATTAAGAATTTACTCTTCTCCGCCTGATTATCCCTAACGAATTCACCTAATGACTAAGAAGAAACTGATTGTTTTTCACGTGCCTCTCGAAAATCTTAGGGATATACTCCTCATGCCTTTTTTATAGGGTATACACCAGCGTTGTGCACAGGAGTGTTTAAACATGCACCACTCACGCACAAAGCGCACAAAATTCCAGTTGGATCTGGAGCATATCGACCGGAAACCTGATACGAGGACCAAGCAGGCAGATGACCGACGAGAAGACCAATCCAATGTTGCAATACATCCTCAGCAACCCTGAGGAATTCGCAAAAAATCTCTCGGAAATAGCTGAAAACGGCGGAAAGGCCCTTGCGGCCTATCTGGAACCTCGCGAAAACGGCGAAACCGGCACCGAGGGCACAGAAGAGCTGAACACCGTTGTCAAAACACTTTCAGAAGTTGGCAGCTACTGGATGAAGGACCCGTCCCGTGCAGTCGAAGCTCAGACAAAGCTCTGGTCAGGCTATATGAACATCTGGAACTCAACACTAAAGCGCATGGCAGGTGAGGAAAGCGACCCGATTATACTGCCCGCCAATGCAGACAAGCGGTTTAGGGACAGCGAGTGGGAAGACAACAACTTCTTTGACTTTTTAAAGCAGATGTACCTTCAAACCAGCAACTGGGCAGAGGAACTGGTGGAAGGTGCGGAAGATCTGGACGAACACACACGGCACAAAGCTGGCTTTTACATAAAGCAGATTTCCAATGCCATGTCGCCCTCCAATTTCGTCCTCACAAACCCGGAACTGCTGCGCGAAACCATGTCCTCCAATGGCAGCAATCTGGCGAAGGGCATGAAGCTGCTTGCAGAAGATATCAAGGCAGGTCACGGAGACTTGCGCATTCGCCAGACAACTCCTGATAAGTTTGAAGTAGGCACAAACATCGCCACCACACCGGGCAAGATCGTGGAGCAGAATGACGTTTGCCAGTTGATTCAATATATACCAACAACGGAAACGGTCCTGAAGCGTCCGCTCCTGATCGTACCGCCGTGGATCAACAAGTACTATATTCTTGATCTCAACCAGGAAAAATCCTTCATCAAATGGGCAGTGGATCAGGGCCATACAGTCTTTGTGATTTCCTGGGTAAATCCGGACAAGGCACAGGCTCAAAAGGGCTTTGACCACTACATGAAAGAAGGCATTCTTAACTCTCTGGACAGAATTAAGAAAACAACCCAGCAATCAACAGTCAACGCTGTTGGCTACTGCGTTGGCGGCACCCTGCTCGCCGCGACGCTCGCCTACCTTGCCCAGACTGGAGAACAGGACCGGATTGCTTCAGCCACATTCCTGACCACTCAGGTGGATTTCACTCATGCTGGCGATCTCAAGGTCTTCGTTGATGAAGAGCAGATTAAAATTCTCGAACAGCGCATGAACCAAAAGGGCTATCTGGACGGCTCTAAAATGGCGACGGCCTTCAACATGCTGCGCTCCAATGATCTTATCTGGCCCTACGTGGTCAACAACTACCTGCGCGGAAAAGACCCGTTTCCATTCGACCTGTTGTACTGGAATGCCGACAGCACCCGCATGCCCGCAGCAAACCATTCTTTCTATCTGCGCAACTGCTATCAGAATAACGCCCTCGCAAAAGGTGAGATGGAACTTGCCGGGCAAACACTGGACCTGAGCAAGGTTAAAACCCCAATCTACAATCTGGCGACAAAAGAAGACCACATTGCACCTGCAAAATCCGTCTTCAAAGGATGCTCCAGTTTCGGTGGCCCTGTAGAGTATGTGCTAAGTGGTTCAGGACACATCGCCGGTGTTGTCAACCCGCCCTCCAAGAAGAAGTACCAGTACTGGACCGGTGGCAAGCCGGAAGGGTCGCTGGAAGATTGGATGGAAAACACCTTAGAAACACCCGGCTCATGGTGGCCTCACTGGCAAAAATGGGTAGAAACACAAGACGACACCAAAGCAAAAGCACGTAAGCCCGGTGCACGTCGAACAAAAATTTTGGAGGACGCACCCGGCAGTTATGTTAAGGTGCGCATCTAAGGAGACACGGGGGATGTGAGTCTGTTTTGGCCTTCGTTGTTTCCACGGAATAAATGGAGGCCATAGTGGCAGGAAATCCAAAGCTATCACAAATGCAACCGCAAAAAGTTGGCGGTTTGGATCCTCGTCATGTGCGCCACTTAAGCATGCAAAGCGCTGCCCTCACCCGCTTAAGCAAACCCAGAAACCTCTTCATCCGGGCTCTGCTGCTCCCTGCACTTCTTACACCGCTTTGGTATCAGGCCACATTAGGCTGGTTCTGGGCAACAGCTCTTTCACTAGCAGCCGTGGCATGGATTTGGATCATCCCGCCATTTAGCAAAGGAAATACTGGCGCAAAGTCCTGGCTGCAAAAGGCAACACTTGGGGAACGCATGTGGCTCAACCGCATGTTCGTGCCAATCCCAAACACTTATCACCAAAAAGCTCTGGCATTACTGATTGTGGGTCTGCTCTCTGTCGCTGCTGCGATCTGGGGCGCAACCGCGCACGATATCCTGATCATGCTAACAGGCGCAATTCTCGCCTATCTCGCAAAATTCGCCTCAATGTTTGTAATGGTGAAGCTCTTTGAGCACATGAAAAACGCCCACCCGATCTACAAAAGCTGGCGGAATATTCCAGTGAATGACAATAGCTTGAAAATGAAGGCAGGCTGAAGCAACGTCGCCACTTCAACCTCACCAGAAACGTTACTGCCCTTCAATTTCTTTAGTGACTTCAAGGCCCAGCGCCAGAAGAACTTGTTCATTCCAAAGGCAAAACCAGCTCTCTGCGGGTTTCTCAACTTGCTTCTCAGGAAAGAACTTTACGTCTTTCCCATGCTTCTTAATCATTTGAAGGAGCTCATTCATGTTCTTATTATTTTCTTCAGAGACACCAACAAAAAACTCACTCTTTTCAAAGCCGTTAAGTTTATACCCACAGTATTCTTCAGCAGCAACAGCAGCAGCGACCCTATTAAAATTGTCCTGCACAACAGCGCAGTCGACTGCGTTTTGGTTAGCAACTTCTTTGTCCTCACCACAAGCCGCAGAAGCAACCGAACCGCACAAACAATAAACCAATGTAAACAACAAAACCCGTTTCAAAATACAGACCTCAGATTTGGAATTTCAGGTAGTTACAAAAACACATTCCTCATACATATATTACTATAACCACTTAAATCAGCCCTGCCTGAAATGGATTACAGCTTTTTTTCACAATCCCCCAAAACACAAAAAGGGCCGCCAGATGGCAGCCCTTTCCGTAAAACTGTTTCCAGTATCGCGTATTAGCGCTTGGAGAACTGGAAGGAACGACGAGCTTTACGCTTACCGTACTTCTTACGTTCAACAACACGGCTGTCGCGTGTAAGGAAGCCTTCTTTCTTAAGAAGACCGCGCAGCTCTGGCTCGTAGTAGGTCAGAGCCTTGGAGATGCCGTGACGAACAGCACCAGCCTGACCGGAAAGACCACCACCAGCAACGGTAACGTTGATGTCGTACTGGCCATCACGATCAGTGAGCATGATTGGCTGACGAAGGATCAGCTGCAGAACCGGACGCGCAAAGTACTCGTTGTACTCTTTGCCGTTCACAACGATCTTACCGGTGCCTGGCTTGATCCATACACGTGCGATAGCGTCTTTACGCTTACCGGTTGCGTATGCACGGCCCTGTGCGTCCAGCTTCTGAACATGTACAGGAGCTTCGTTTTCAGTTGGGGCGATTGCGCCGCCCAGTTCCTCAAGGGACTGTAGCTCAGACATAATTAACCCCTTCTCGCGTTCTTAGCATTCATGCTTTTAACGTCCACGACTTCTGGAGTCTGGCCGTCATGTGGATGCTCTGCACTTGCGTATACACGCAGGTTGCGCAGCTGTGCACGGGAAAGAGGACCACCTGGCATCATACGCTGAACAGCTTTTTCCAGAACACGCTCCGGGAAACGACCTTCAATCAGCTGACGAGCAGTACGCTCTTTGATACCGCCAGGGTAACCAGTGTGCCAGTAGTACTTCTTGCTCTGGTATTTTTTACCAGTCAGTACAACTTTATCTGCATTGATGATGATTACATTATCGCCATCGTCAATGTGTGGTGTGTAGGTCGGCTTGTGCTTGCCGCGCAGACGGTTTGCGATGAATGCTGCCAGACGGCCAACAACAACGCCTTCTGCGTCGATCAAGATCCACTTCTTGTCGACCTCAGCCACTTTAGTGGAATGAGTCTTCATAAGATCTACCGTAGTTTGACGGTTAAAATTCTTGGGAGAAATGCGTTCAGGCCCGAATGAGCAGCCAAACGTAATAGCTCCGTGTAGGAACGGGTAGATACGCGAGCTTGAGCACAACGTCAAGAGCAAAAAAATGTAACATCAATCAAATAATTCAATAAAATCAATATGTTATAAAATAGGTATTATAATACCACATTTTTTCCGCATGAATCTGCAGATTCTAGAGCTCACGAAACGCCTGCAGCACGTGCGGCGGTCAAAATAAGGTCATCCACTTGTAACTCATAGAATACCCAGTTGGCACTGTAACAGCTCGCATAGTAACCAATCCCGGCAAACGCCACCCGGTATTCCCGGAGGTTTATAGGTGCGTAGTGCGTTGGATAGAAAAATCTCCACTGCCCGCGCGTTATCCGCGTTGTTAATGTGGCATTGGCCAGCAACAGATTTAAGAACACAAAGCTGGCAAAAACAATCGGCACACCAATAAACGAGGTATCCTGATAAAGCGTGGTTTCCCGAAACTCTGCAAACACCCGCGGCTCAGCAACCACATAAAGGTCAAAAAAAGCCGGAACCGCGAGGATAACGACAATATTCAGCAGCAGAAAACCAAAGTAAGCAAGCGTGAGAAGAAGCGATCCCAAACGAAATGGAAGCAAAAAGAAATCAAAGATAAACCCGAAAAACGCTCGATAAAACACCCGCCAGCTCCCACTCAGGCTCTTTTTGAGGGCTACCCCTCTCCCTCAAAAGAACCGCTAACTGCAAGTTCGCTTTCTCAGCACTATCGCAGCTACTTCCCCAACCCACGCAGCATTTCGGCTGAATGCCATTCAGCAGCAAAACACCACCACCTATGAATTTTAAGTGAGTTTTGGGAGCTCAATCAACCAGTAAATTAAAATTTTAATGAACCTCAATAAAGCAAAGCAAAAAATCGAACGCTCTAGTTATTTCAACGCAGCTTAGCTTCATGGAGAACATGCAATTTCCGCTGGATAACGTGGGATGAATGCCATTCTGTTCGGCAAACATCGAATCGGATACTCAGTCCAAAGCTTCTTTCCTCACTTATGTGATCTCCAAATGCGTCTCTTCCTCCTCTTAATATTGACAGCACTTTGTGCAACACCATCTCTTGCAGAAACTGCCGGACTTCAGATCCTCATCAAGCCAGACACCACTAATCCGGAAACAGGAACGGCAACGCTTTCATTCTCAAAGCAAACGAACTTAACACTGCTCCCGCCACGCAATCAGCCCCACACGTCAGAACCGCCAGAGTTGCAGCTGCAATGCGGTGGAGTTGAGACACCAGCGCGATATGATACAGCAATCTCCTGCCAGACCTTGCAGTGGAGCGTAGACTTCCACAACACACGTACCACTCCATACGCAGTTGCAGACCAGCAAAACCTTTACGCTCCAGAAGGATGGTGGAGCCTGACCGAATGGAACGATATTCCGCGTTTTGAAGGCATTGATCGCATAAAGATTTGCGGTGTATCCCCCGGCTCTACACACACTGAAAAATGCGCTCAGCTTCCCGCCGAAACTGAGCCACCACTCATCCTTGTCTGGGGCAAAGCCTCAAAGACACTGGTAACCGCACAAACCACCTTAACACTCTACAAAGACGACCCGACAGGAGCGCTAAAGGCAAAAAACCTCCCACTTCTTCAAAAGCAACTTGAGTTCCTGCAGGGGCTGTTTGCCACCTCCAAACCTGCCACCAAAAACATTGATCTGGCATGGGTATCAATTGAACGGAAACTGGGCCAGATTGTAGGCGCTGCAGGCAAGCAGACTTTCCTTGCTAACTTTGCAGTACATGAGGGAGCAACCACTCCAGAAAGTGTCGCCAAGCTTCACTGGGTCTCAGCTCATAAACTGTTCCACTTACTATCAGACACAAATTACCCTCTTTGGATCTCAGAGAGCCTTACGCAATATTTCGGCTATAAATCTTTGAAAATAGCAGGGGTACATTCAGAAAGCCCAATGGATCAATGGCGCATGTTTAAAGAGCGCTTTCCTCATGCAGCAACAGGCCTTTATGAGGCGCATATAAAGGTGGCCCATCATAATGATGCCACCTATTATCCTCTCTTTTACATAAAAGGAGCCGCCTTCTGGCAGACCATCGACGAAGAGCTGCAAAAAGCTGATAAATCACTCAATCAACTGATGGGTACACTCACACCACAGACATCCGGAATCCACGAATTGCCTCAGGCAACACTTGATGATTTACGCAGCTCAATTCCAGAAGAGCGCCTTCAGAATATAATAGGTGAATACCTTCTTTAGCGGACCATAAAACATGACAATTGACGATACACACGAGTATCTTCGTTTAGATACAATACGCCACAGAAAAGATGGCATGCCCTGCGCAGTTTTTAGCAAGGACCAGCTCACAGACATCGCACTAACAAACTGCAATATAACGGCAATACCGAGCCAGATACTCCAGAGCGCCTCTCTCACCAGCTTGTATCTTGGCAAGAACCCCATATCAGAACTGCCTGATGAACTCACACAACTCAAAAGCCTGAAAGAACTGTATATTTATGCCTGTAAGATCAGGCAGCTTCCCGAAACCATTGCTCAGCTGGATCATCTGGAAATTCTGGACCTCAGCCATCAGCCGTTTGAAGCCCTGCCAGACGCCATTGGTTCTCTAAAGAACTTGCGTGTGCTTTATGCAAGCAGCACGGTCATGACAGCACTGCCTGAGAGCATTGGAGAACTGCATGCGCTGGAGTATCTTGGCTGTACAGATAACAACATCGCCCATCTACCAGAAAGCCTCGGCAATCTTAAAAACCTCAAAGAACTCCGAGTTTATGGAAATGGTTTGAAAGAACTGCCTCAGACGTTCACTCGTCTCTCTTCATTGCGAGAAGCCTATCTGCGCGACAACGCGCTCACCAGCCTCCCTCCAAACATGGACAACTTGCAAGAACTGGAAGTTCTCGACTTGCGCAACAACAACATCGCCAAGCTGCCTGAAGAACTCGGGAATCTGACAGAACTCTATCAACTTGACCTGAGAGCAAACCCGCAGGAAGAGCTGCCAGCATCCATATGCAATCTGAAGCACCTGAGAAAACTGGACCTGCGGTGGACACGGCTGACATCAGAACCAGAATGGTTTGACCAGCTCCGAGCACAAGGCACGCTGATTTATCTCTGACACGCCGCCTCAACCCCTCAAAAACAAGAGTAGAATACAGAAACTGGCGTCATATCATGAGGAATGCAACGCCTCGCCCTCATAATTCTGTCGGTGCTACTGCTTTGGTCATACAGTACGCAGGCAAAGGAAAACCGCTTCCGCAAACGACCCGGACATCTCTTTAAGCAACCGGAGTGCTATTGTACCAATCGTGGCATCAGGATCGAGATTGGAGATTTCTCCTGCCTTTATGTGGACGGTACTGCCTATCTGGCGCAATGCCAGATGGCCCTTAACAATCCAGTCTGGCGGAAAACTCAAGACGGCTGCCCAACAACACAATTGGGCAGCAAACACTTTACCTCCTACCCCTCAATAGCAGTTGGTGCTTTGAAGGAAGCAGGCGGAATAGAGTAGGTCGCAGTTGCATGAGCAACCAGATCTTCGCTGCCCTCACGCTGAATCTCGCAGTCCATGACCACAAGACGCTTCCCCCCTTTCAGGATACGGCAAGTAGCAATCATGTCTCCAGCCTCAGCTTTGCGTAAAAAGTTAATGTTGATGTTTGTCGTCACAGCAAGCGCATGTAAACCCATATTACCAAGCAGCACCACATAGGCTGCGTAGTCAACCAGTGACATCAGCGAAGGACCCGAAACAGTCCCGCCCGGACGCAAATGCACATCCCCTGCCTTAAGCCTCACAATTGCCTTGCCCGGCAACACATCATCAATGAAAAACGCACGCCCATGCGCATGCATCTGCGGAAATATCTTGTCCAGAAAATCAGTCAGCTCAGCCGGGCCAAACTGCACATCAGACGCCGCCACTGCATCTTTCATAAAGCCCCTCCTCCCCAGGAAACGGCTATGCTGATATAGGTGTCTCTGTTTTACCAGAGCGACATAAGTTCTAAATCTGCGATCACTTTAAACCGTTGCACCCGACTCAAGTTTTGTTCACTCTGTGATTTACCGCTTAATTCAGGCGTCATAGCCTGCTAAACCCTTCAGCACTTAATTTTTACGGACAACGGAGAACACACATGTCTGACGCAGACACCGCAAAAAGCTTAAGCGAAGCAGAACGCCCGATGCTCGGTAAACTTCTGCACAATGGTGTTCAGCGTATCGTCATGCAACGGCCTGAACGGATGAACGCTTTATCCATGGCAATGATGAAGGAACTGTGTTCTGCTTTGGATGAGGCTGCCGCTAACCCCGAAGTGCGTGTTGTTTTGCTGGGAGCGGAAGGCAAGGTCTTTTGCGCCGGTCATGACTTGAAAGAACTCACAACAGCGCGTGCCGAAGCAGATGGTGGCAAGGCGTTTTATAATGAAACCTTCGCTCAGTGCGCTGAACTCATGCAAAAAATTGTGAACCTGCCCAAACCAGTCATCGCTGTTGTAACAGGTGTTGCGACAGCAGCAGGTTGTCAGCTCGTCGCCTCCTGTGATCTGGCTCTGGCACTGGATACAGCAACCTTCTGCACTCCGGGCGTTAATATCGGCCTGTTCTGTTCTACCCCAATGGTAGCGCTCACCCGCGACATTAGCCGCAAGCAGGCCATGGAAATGCTACTGACCGGCGAAAGCATTGACGCATCCACAGCCAAAGAATACGGCCTGATCAACCGCGTCGTACAGGCAGATTATCTGGAAGTGGTCGTTCAGAAATACGCTGAAGTGATCGCCTCCAAGTCAGCCCTTACCGTCAAAACCGGCAAGGAAGCCTTCTACAAACAAGCAGAAATGCCACTCGCAGACGCTTACGCCTACACCTCACAAGTGATGGCAGAAAACATGCTGGCCAATGATGCAGAAGAAGGCATCAGCGCCTTCCTGCAAAAA
This sequence comes from uncultured Pseudovibrio sp., assembly GCA_947496145.1. Taxonomy (GTDB): domain Bacteria; phylum Pseudomonadota; class Alphaproteobacteria; order Rhizobiales; family Stappiaceae; genus Pseudovibrio. Next base: position 14,481 of record CANMBS010000036.1, on the reverse strand, counting down.
CGTAAACCAGAATGGAAAGACAACTAATGGCACGTATTTCAGAGTTTAAGATAGGCAAAAAGAAAAACCTAAAGATACACGATGGCATTCCTGCTACGATATTTAAAGAGAATGTCGACGGTACGTCGATCATCCAAATCGAAACATACGGAAGAGACAGTCGAGAGATCCCCGGAAAAACTAGCCAAGTCATTCAACTCGATGAAAAAGCTGCTCTTGAGCTTGTTCAAATAATATTGAGCAAAGAAAATTCGGAAGGTTGAAAGTAGAATGAACCACGACCACTACTCAGATGAGTACATTGCCGGCATTTTAGAAGACACCAAGACCATCGCGCTTGTCGGTGCCAGCAATAAACCAGAACGCGCCAGCTTTCGTGTGCTGAACTACCTTCTTGAAAAGGGTTACAAAGTCTACCCGATCAATCCGGGTCAAGCTGGTAATGAGATCGCAGGCGCAACTGTTTACGCCTCCCTTGCCGATCTTCCCGAACCTGTCGATATGGTGGATGTGTTCCGTAACTCAGAAGCAGCGGGCGGCACGATTGATGAGGCAATCACTCTTCCAACTCCCCCTAAAGCCATCTGGCTTCAACTGGAAGTGATAAACGAAGAAGCAGCCAAACGCGCAGAAGCTAAGGGAATCAAAATGGTCATGGACCGTTGTCCTAAGATCGAAATCCCACGTCTGGCCTCAGTTTCTGCACACTAAGCAAAGACTTTCCAGCGCTCGAAATCCATAAATGTGCAGAGCGCTGGAAGCCAGCTAGAATGTTTTTCTAATTCCTCTCAACAGAAGCAAACATAATTTCAGATGGCGTCAAATCAGGTATTTGATTGAGCTTTCCGCAAGAATTACTCCAAAACATCCGTCCTTCTGCGCTTGCCAACCAGTGGTTGCCCCCTCATAGTTCTGCTTAGGGAAACACGAAAATCAGCAGCGAATAACGCACCTGCTCCAAGGGTTTGTAGTACCCCTTGTGCAGCATATGGTTCATGCTGCGAGCGCATCAGGAAGGACACACTCATGAGCGACAGTACCCCAGGCTTTAATACCCTTGCAATTCATGCAGGCGCAAAACCAGATCCGACCACAGGTGCGCGGGCAACTCCCATCTATCAAACCACCTCTTTCGTATTTGAAGATGTAGACCACGCTGCCTCTCTCTTCGGCCTGCAAGCCTTCGGCAACATCTATACCCGTATCACCAACCCAACCACCGCTGTTCTGGAAGAGCGTGTCGCAGCGCTGGAAGGTGGAACCGCCGCACTTGCAGTCGCCTCCGGGCACTCAGCCCAGCTGATCGCTCTCCATACGCTCATGGCTCCGGGCTGCAACGTGGTTGCCTGCAAGCGCATGTATGGCGGCACCATCAACCAGCTCAGTCATTCTTTCAAAAACTTCGGCTGGGATGTGAAATGGGCAGAAGGTCTGGATGCAAAAAGCTTCGCAGATCAGATTGACGAAAACACTCGTGCCGTCTTCATCGAAAGCCTCGCCAATCCGGGCGGTGTGGTCATGGACATTGAGGGCATCTCTGCTGTCGCAAAAGAAGCTGGCATCCCGCTTATCGTCGATAACACTATGGCAACCCCATACCTGTGCCAGCCTATCAAACACGGCGCAGATATTGTACTCCACTCCCTGACCAAATTCATGGGGGGCCACGGCAATTCCATGGGCGGCGCAATTGTAGATGCAGGCACATTCGACTGGGCAGCATCTGATAAGTACCCGATGCTGACTGAGCCGCGCCCTGAATATAACGACATGCGCCTGTTCGAGACCTTCGGCAACATCGCCTTCGCAATCTGCTGCCGCGTGCTCGGCCTGCGGGACCTTGGCCCGGCCATCTCCCCCCAAAATGCCTTCATGCTCATCACAGGCATTGAGACGTTGGCGTTGCGCATGCAAAAACACTCTGACAATGCATTACAGGTGGCTGAGTTCCTTCAATGCCATCCGGCAGTCAGTTGGGTGTCTTATGCAGGACTGCCAAATGATCCGTTCTATCAGGCTCATAAGAAATACTGCCCCAAGGGCGCAGGTGCCGTCTTTACCTTCGGTCTGAAGGGTGGATACGACGCTGGCATTGAACTTGTAAAAGGTCTGACACTGTTCTCTCACCTTGCAAATATTGGTGACACGCGCTCCCTCATCATCCACCCGGCTTCCACCACCCACCGCCAGCTCTCAGATGAGCAGAAAAAAGCAGCTGGTGCAGGGCCAGGCGTCGTTCGCCTCTCAATCGGTATCGAAGATGCTGCTGATATCATCGCAGACCTGAAGCAAGCACTTGAGAAGGTATAATACCTTTTACCTCAATGCATTAGTGCTGGCAGATGAATCATTTTACGAAGTGAGAGAAACGCAAAAGGCACCTCTTATGAGGTGCCTTTTTTTCTTTTAGATCAATGCACTAGGAAAAATATCGGAATCATCATCTCAACGCCGCTTCTTCTTCCCGTCGCAACACACATACCTGTTCAACGGCAAGTGCAAGAACAATCAGTGCCATGGCCTGATGAGCCAGAGCGCGATCCATTGGCACGACGCCCAGCAACGTCACAACCCCGAGAAAAACCTGTACAACAATGGCAATCATCAGCCAGAACGCATTATGCTTGAGCCCCTCTTCCCGGGAACTGCGCATCAGATAAAAGCCTTGCAGGAAGATTACAGCAACAAGCAGATAAGCCACCATACGATGCTGGAACTGCACCGTCATGGCATTTTCAAAAAAGTTAATCCACCAGGGCGACATCACAAACAAGCCGGAGGGAATAATCTGCCCGTCCATCAAAGGCCATGTGTTGAACGTCATACCCGCATTAAGGCCAGCCACCAGAGCGCCAAGGAAGAGCTGGAACAACACAAGCGCAACAATCGCGTAAGCGCCCCATAAACCATTTCCAAACACATCCCAATGATCGCGTTTCAAATCAGGTCGCCGCTTTAACACCCCGGCCAGATAATAAAGATAGGCAAACAAGATGCAGGCAACACTCAAATGAACAGCAAGTCGATACTGGCTCACATCCACCCGGTTCACAAGGCCGGAGGCAACCATCCACCAGCCGATAGCTCCCTGAAGCCCTCCTAAAAGGAAGGCAGTCACAAGTCGGGGTTTTAACCAGGAGCTGACCTGCCCGCGCACCCAGAACCAGACCAGAGGGATAAAGAAAAACAGGCCAATGACACGGCCCAGCAAACGATGTCCCCATTCCCACCAGAAGATGCCTTTAAATTCATCCAGAGTCATACCTTCATTAAGAACCTTGTACTGGGGAATCTGCTTGTACTTCTCAAACTCCTCCTCCCATTCCGCAGCATTCAGTGGCGGGATAGCCCCGTGCACCGGTTTCCATTCAGTAATGGAAAGCCCGGAATCGGTAAGTCGTGTTGCCCCACCCACAACAACCATGAGCAAAATCAGGAAACAGATAAACAACAACCACAAACGAATTTGCCTGCGATCAGCAAGGTCTTGGGCAGAAAGATCTAAACTATGAAAGGGAGTAGACATGGCACCTGTTACAATAAATTTGTTTTGTAACTGTATAAGCCACTTTCAGCGCAAAATCAGAAAAAATACGCAAAAACACATAAACCATCAAGCATATTCGCTTAGTCCAGAAATATGAAAGAACTCTCCAATAGTGTTTTTTCTCATACACTTAGAAAGATATCAGGTACATACATTGTATACCCCCGCTCTTCAAACAGGGATTTTCAAGTAAGATCCTCTTGAAAAAGAGGGGTACTTTGAACTATGGCTTTCTCACAGTGAAAAAGCCCGCCACAAAGAGGCTTTCAAGGAGAACTTTATGGCTTCATCAGCACGCCGCTTCTTTGGCATGGTCGTTCTGGTCGCATTTGTTGTTGTTTACTGCTTCATCGCAATGGTTATTGGCGATATCACAATGGCTGATAAACACTGGTCCATCAAACTCGTCTATTTCGCAATTGCGGGATTGATATGGGTTGTTCCAGCAGGAATGATCATCAGCTGGACCTACAAAAAACGCTAATTCAAAACAGCGATAGGAACGGTCACGGCTTCAAGCCCGTGTCACAATCGACCGGACCCATTGCACAGCATGATAGGCTGCAAAGGCAGTTCCGGTCAGATACATATCAACCATCCTCTGGTTCTGATGCAACCCATTTAGCGAAACACGCGGCAGATGATAGGCACGTTTCAGATTTGAAGCAGATAATGTGCCCGGCTGCGTCGTCACTGCTGCTACGAACCCTAATTCTTGAGCAACGGCCTCGCATCTTGCATCAACCGCCTGCTTAAAACCGTAAGGGTATGCCAGAACACTCGGTTTGACACCGAGTTGCTGCTCCATTTCCTTCAGTCCGTTTGTAATATGCAGCCGAATTTCCTCTGTACTACCCAACCGCGCAAGCATCGGGTGCGTATCTGTGTGCGTTCCCAGAGTGACCAGCGGATCCTGGGCAAGCTCTGCTAGCTCTTCAAAAGAAAGGATCAGCTCACCACAAAGAGCACGCCAGTCGACCCCATATTTTTCCGCAGTTCGCCGTATAACCGCTCGCTGTTCTTTTTCGCTTAGATGGGTGATAAAGACACACCGCGCATCATCGAAAGCCTGCTGTTTTTCAGCCTGCGATCCACAGTCATACTCATAAGTTTGCCCCTCCCCCTCAAATGAGAGATGGCCATTTTTAGCGATCAGTTTTTCAAGGATAATCCACCACAGCTCACTGTTATGATTGGAGTAACTGCTTGTTACAAAAAGAGTGAAGGGAACACCCAGTTCCTTCAAAATTGGATAGGCAACATCACGATTATCTTTGTACCCGTCATCAAAGGTCAAAACAGCAAATTTACCTAATGATTCATCATTTTGTTTCAGTCGCTCCAACGCAGCATCTAGTGATACAAACTCGTATCCAGCACGCCGAACCTGCAAAATCGTGGACCGGAGAAATTCTGGAGTGATTTCCAGCAGCTTGTTGGGTTGAAAATTCCCTTGCGTTTCGGGTAAAACCCGATGCAGCGTAAAAATAATGCCTTGTCCCTCGGTAAATCTGCGAAGTAATCTGGCAGGACCACGACTGCTTAAAAGATAACTGGCATATCGAATAAATAAATGCTTGAAGGACATCCGCTCGGAGGCTCCTGATCCCAAAATACTATAGATTGTAACGGGGAATTATTTACGATTAATTTCAAATTAGGTTGCTCTACATAGTCATCTTTGACATTCATTAAGAGCTTACACTCTATGGTTCCTGTATTTCATTCAGGGTATTTTCATGTCGCTTCTTCAATCCACGTCACAGAGCGTGTACGTTACGTGTGCAGGTCGCAAAACCACGCTGGATTTAGAAAGCCTGAAGCTCCAGATTTTCACGGCACATGACTTAACCCCTCTGCGCGATGATTGGCAGCAACTGGAAAGCAATAATTCTGGCAATGCTTATCACGCCTTTGAATGGTGCAAAAGCTGGGTTGACCACGTTGCCACTTGTGAGAATGCCTCACCACTCATTATCGCCGGATACATTGGCGAAGAGCTTCACGTGCTCCTTCCGTTTGCGCTACACCACAGCCCACTGGTAAAGACTGCAAGATGGCTCGGAACTGAGATTTTCAACCAGAACACAGGCTACTGGTCACAACATTTACTCAGTGCACCGCAGGCACATTTCTTACGCCCACGCCTGACAACCCTGCTTAAATCCGCTGGTGTTGATCTGATCCAGCTAAGCAACATGACCTGCAAGATCGGTGCCTATGACAATCCTCTGATACGCCGACAAGACAGCACCAGCGCGAATGCAATCTATCCGTTCAAACTGGCAAAGCCAGCAGCCAGTTTTGTCAATAAAAAACGCTCAAAATCCGCACGAAAAAAACACCGTAGCAAACTCAGCAAGCTGCAAGCACTGGGGCAAGTAGAACTCTCTGAGGAAACCACACAGGAAGGTGCACTCAAAACCATCTTTGCAATGATCCGCCAGCGTGAGATTCGTCAGGCAGAAACAGGTATACCAACAGCCTTTTCATTACCTGCCTACCAAAAATTTATAGGCACCGCGTTTCGTGGACTAGCTCCTGAGAACAGTCCGACCAAGCCCGTTATCTATAGCCTGAAGCTGAATACTGAGATCATCAGCACATGTCTGAGCCTTAAATCAGGCGCACGCCTTTATTGTTATTGCACTTCAATCACAAGCGGTGACCTCATGCGTTTTAGTCCCGGTGAGCTACTCATGCAACAGGTGATTGAGGACATGTGCGAGCAAGGCATGGAAGTTTTTGATTTAGGTTTAGGAGAAGAGCGCTTTAAGTTAGCATGGGCCGAGCCAGAGTATCTCAAAGACTGGCTTGAACCATTAACATTTCGGGGAAAGGTTGCAGCATCCCTGCAAAGCATCAGGTGCCGCCTGAAACGCAAGCTCAGGAATAACGAAAAGTTCTGGAAGCAATATCGTCGTTTACGAGCAATGCTCGCCCGTATTAAACGCTAAGCCCGTAGCTAGCAGTAACACTCAAGCCGCCATATCCACCTGAAGCCATGCCGCAGCTTCATCATTAATCACACGCTCCACCTCAACAGGCGCTTTGGTGTGTCGTTCTAAAATGGACAGAGCTTTTTCCAGTTCAGGCCCTGCAGGTGAACCATCAGTCGCGATGATCACCCGGTCAGCCTCAGAAAGCATCTGCGCACAAATCAGGCTTGGCTCAATCAACCCAAGATCAGCGACAATCACATCATAGGTCAGATCAAGCGCCTCCATGATCAGCTCATACCGACCACCATAAACAACCTCATCGCGAATAGGCATGCACCCAGATTGTATCACATGCGCACGGGAAACAGGATCGCGATGGATGACATTGGTAAAGGCCGCTGCCCCTTCCAAAAGCTCTGAAAATCCCGGTTTGGTATCCGCATCCGTCACCATATCCTCAGCGGTCTCTCCCATTTCTTCAAGCGGTGTCTCTTTTAAAACGGATTGAGTGCCATCCCCCCCCTCAGAACGCACTTCCACCACCACCGGCATGATGCCGCGTGCCGCAATCTTGCGCGTACAACTAAGGGCTACACGAGAAGAAAGGCTTTCATCTTCAACGCTAAGCACAACCACACGGCTAACTTTGTCCAGCTTATTGGCATCATCAGCGCTCAGGTCTCTTAAAAGCACAGGCGCGGGAGCAGAAGTCTCACTCACAGGCTCTTCATCAACCTCACCATGTTCTGAAGCAGTCTTGGTACTCACGATATCATTGTCATCTGCCTCAGGTGCTTCAATCTCTTCGTCCGCCCCGCCCTCATCAGCAGAAGCTTCATCACTTTCTGCATCAACAGCATCCTGATGATCATCCACCTCATCACAAGAACGTTTCAACTCCACTGGAGGCGAAGCGACTGCGTGACTGCGTGTTGTCGCATCAACAACACTTGCAAGTGCATTAGAAGTTGCTGTGCCCGTGGCTTCTTTCGGGTTCGCAGCAGGTGCAGCAGGGGTTGCATAAGTTTCCCGGCGCAACACCTCACCAGAAATGAGTGCACGCACGATACTCCATAAACACCCAAGGAAGAACGCTGCAAAACCTGCAATAGCGGCCAGAGCTGAGGGTTTTCGTCCAGAAGGCTCACTTGGCACAGCAGCTCGCGAAATCACACGAGAATCCGCATTAAGCACTCCAACACCTTGCAGAACTTCTGCCTCGCGCAGACTCACAAGCAACTGATTGAGCTGATCTTCTTTTGACCGCGCTTCACGTTCCAACTCCTGCAAGCGTACCTGATCAGCACCTGATTTTGCCGCTTCTTTCTTTAAAACGTTAACCTGCGCATTCAGCGCCTTGTAGCGGTCCTGCGCAATCTTGGCATCATTTTCAAGGCCAATAACAATCTTCTCAGCCTCTCCTCTGATCTGGCGATCATACCCACGCAACTGAGATCGTAACGCTTTGATTTGAGGATGGTTCGGCAAAAGAGTAGTAGAAAGCTCCGCGATACGGTTTTCAAGCGCCAGCTGACGCTCACGCAGTCGCTGGATCAATGCTGAGTTAAGCACCTGAGTTGCCGTCTCCAACGCCCCGCCATTATCAAGCAGTGAGCGAATTTGCTTTGCCTGCGCTTCGGCCTCAGACTTTGCAACAATGGCAGAGGAAACCTGCGAATTCAGCTCAGCAAGCTGTTGTTGGTTAAGCGTCCGGTTTTCAGAACCAAGCAGAAGGTCCGCACCTGCACGAAACTCAGCTACTTCTTGCTGCGCTGCTTCCAGCTCGTTTTGCAGACGCGCCACTTGAGGGGCCAGTGCATCTGCTGTGTTGTTAGTCACCGCACGCTTTGCATTGTCCTGCAACATGCGGTATTCGCTCACAACCGTATTAGCCGCACGCGCAGCAAGCTCAGGGTCTTTGCTGGTAAAGCGCACAGCAATAACTCGCGACCCATCCACCTGATACACGTCAAGATTTTTGGTGAACTTCTTGAGCACCCGCTCAGCTTTACTCACCTGCGTGGCAGAAGGCTCAAACCCGACACGTGTCATCAGCTGATCAACAAAGCCAGCCTTTTCCTTCGCTGCAAAGCTGCTGTTATTCTCCAGATCCAGCTTCTGCACCACCCGGCGTGCAAGGTCCCGCGACTGAAGCAACTGAACCTGACTGGCAATACCCTCCTTATCTAAAAGAGAGCGTTCCTGTTCGCTGTTGCGAACCTGACCGGGAAGAACGATCTTTGCAGTATCAATGAGGACCTTGGATTCACTGGTGTATTTGGCTGGTTGCTTACTGGTGAGATAAAAGGTGCCAACGGCCATAAGAGCTGCAAACGGGATCACCCACAAGAACCCTTTGAGCACCTTTTTAAACAGCACGCCCATATCAAGAAAGACATCTTCTTGCGGCACAGCCTACTTCCCCGCTTAATCAACCAAGCCCATCAAATCATTGGCCACAAGAATGCATAGACAGGGTAACCAAGTTATTAAGCACCTTGATCAAATAGTAGAAAGAAATGCCATGAACCCGCAAAATTACTCGAAAATTAATTAGAGGATATTTTCAATATTTAGACTCTGTTAACCTTGTCAGTCGAAATATACTTTCAATGATTTTAAAGGATTTCGTGATGCGCTCGCGCTTAACTGTCGTTTTTGCCAGCTTAGCTCTGCTAGCGAGCTGTTCCTCCTATAAAAAGCCGGAGCCTGCTTTTCATGAGGAACTGGTTCAGCCCTACACACTGGCAGCAAGTGATGAAGTGCGCGTCATTGTTTTCGGACAGCCCGATTTATCTAACACCTACAAGGTGGATCAGGGCGGCAGTCTGGCCTTTCCGCTCATCGGGCAAATCAAAGCAACAGGAAAAACACCCAGACAACTGGCTCACATCATTCGCGCACGCCTCAAAAACGGATTTATCCGTGATCCGGATGTTTCTGTGGAAGTTGCGGTCTATCGCCCGATTTTCATAATGGGTGAAGTGAAAAACGCCGGCCAGTATGCCTACCTGCCCGGCATGACGGTGCAAAACGCAGTCGCAACAGCAGGCGGGTTCACCGCAAGAGCACGCCAACAGGATGTTGACCTGACAAGACAAATCAGCGGAGAAGTGACGAACGGCCCTGTTCCGATCACGGCTCCCGTGCGTCCTGGTGATACCCTTTACGTTCACGAACGTCTCTTTTAAATCCCAGACTAATGTCGTTCATTCGAATCCCCCTCCTTTACGGCAGTTAATAAATCATTAACCCTATCAGTTAACAGCTCAAACAGCATTTTAAGCTAAGCATTAATCTCAATTACGTAAGTGCCGGCGCTGGGAGTGTCAGGCATAGCAAGCGTGGTGGGGAGTTTGCTGCATATGTCTGCGGACACGTTGAAAATCATTCATTGCATACGTGCGCCTCTGGGCGGAGCGTTTCGACATCTGGTTGATCTGGCAGAAGAACAGATCCAGATGGGACATGAACTGGGCATTGTGTGCGCTTCAGACCATATTTCCGCAACTTCGCAAAAACAATTCGACATGCTCAAACCCCAGCTTGCTCTTGGCCTGACAACGGTTCCAATGGCAAGAGCCCTTGCTCCCAAAGATCTGCTTAGTCTTTACAGTCTTATCAAACGCATAGTCCCTTTACAGCCAGATGTACTGCATGGTCACGGTGCGAAAGGCGGCGTATGGGCCCGTTTAATCGGAAGCGTTCTCAGGCTGCGCCGCATTCCCACCCGGCGTATATACAGCCCTCATGGAGGAAGCCTGCACTATGATTTCTCCAGCACCACTGGCAAAATCTACATTTCGCTTGAAAAGCTCTTGAGACCGTTCACAGACGCTCTTGTGTTCACAAGTGCCTTTGAAAAATCCGCCTACCATCAAAAGATCGGCCTGAAAGGCATACGACCAAGCCACAAAATCGTACATAACGGCTTGCGGCCCGCAGAGTTTAAAGAAACACCCGTAAAAGACGGGGCTGCTGACCTGTTGTTTATTGGCGAATTACGCACCCTTAAAGGCGTTGATTTGCTCATCAACAGCATCGAGGCTCTGCACCAGACCACCGCACAAAAACCTCGCCTCGCAATCGTAGGCGAAGGCCCGGACCGCACACGTTTTGAGCAGATGGTACGAGAGAAAAACCTTGAAGCCTATATTTCATTTCACGGCTTTCTTCCTCTCCAATCAGCAGTACAACTGGGCAAAACAGCAGTCATCCCTTCACGCGCAGAAGCCCTGCCCTATATCGTTCTGGAACTGCTTGCAGCACAAAAACCACTCATCACGACCAATACCGGCGGAATTCCTGAGATTTACGGTGAGTATAAGGGCACGCTCGTTCAGCCCGATAATCAGCAGGCACTCACACATGCTCTTGCTCATGCACTTGAAAACGAGCAGGAGCAAAAACAACTCAGCCTGAAATTGCAGGAGCACCTGAAATCAAGTTTCACTCTGTCGCAAATGGCACAGTCCATCACAGAGCTTTATCACCCCACTCAAGAAGCAGAGAAGGAACTGGAAAGCGCATCTCAGTCCCCCCTGCATTCACAAATAAAACCCAGTTAGGCGCACGGCAACATGGTAAAACACCGCTTCAATATTATTGAGGGAGACCCGTCACCTGATAACCTTTCCAAGTCAGACGGACATAAAGCCTCATCACCACAAAATGAAACGCCTGGTAATCTTTCCAAGGATGCATTGGAAGTCGCCGCAACCCTGCGCGACAATACAATTTCGAAAAAAGTTTTTGATGGCTTTATGCGCACTGCTGATGCCGCCATTATTGTTATCACGGGCATTGTCGCTTACCTGAGTGAAGCAAGCCTCAACATCCCCTCGCTCTGGCAGGTTTTTGCCTTGTTCGAAGCAGCCGTTGTCGGTGTCATGCTGTTTCAGATGGCAGACCTGTATCAGGCCAACGCCCTGCAAAAGAGCTTCACACAAATCATGCGCCTGATCACAGCCTGGGCGCTGGTCTTTGCCGCATTAATTACATCATTGCTACTGTTCCTGCCTTCCACTGAAATCCCGCAGGCATTCTTGTTGATCTGGTTTGCCAGTGGCGCAGCAGTCCTGGCAGTTTTCAGAATGATTATGCGCAGCTTTATCGTACGCTGGACGCGAATGGGCCAACTGCGTCGCCGCGCCGTGCTGGTCGGTGGAGGTCAGGCCGCTGCTGATCTTATTGCAGAACTGGAACGCCAGCCCAACAACGACATCGAAATCTGTGGCATCTTCGATGACCGGGACAACGATCGCTCGCCTCCAAGCGTGTCGGGCTATCAAAAGCTTGGTAATATCTCTGACCTTGTGGAGTTTGCTCGCATTGCGCAAATCGATATGCTTCTGGTCACCATCCCAATCAGAGCCGAAAAACGCATCATCCAGCTTCTGGAAAAGCTCTGGGTTCTTCCCGTTGATATTCGCCTGTCTGCCCATGCAGATAAGCTCCGCTTCCGTCAAAGAGCCTCATCTTTTGTTGGCGCTGTTCCCTTTGTGGATGTGCTGGAAAAGCCGATTGCTGACTGGGACACCATCGCAAAGCGCGCTTTCGACATCTTCTTTGCAAGCCTGTCTCTGGTTGCTCTTTCACTAATCATGCTCATCACAGCGCTGCTCATCAAACTCGACAGCCCCGGTCCGGTAATTTTTCGCCAAAAGCGCTATGGCTTTAACAATGAGTTGATCGACGTGTTTAAGTTCCGTTCCATGTACCACAACATGACAGACGCAAACGCATCCAAACTGGTCACCAAAGGCGATCCCCGCGTCACTAAAATTGGGCGCATTATCCGCAAGACATCCATTGATGAACTCCCCCAGCTTATGAATGTGCTCATGGGCCAGTTGTCACTGGTCGGCCCGCGCCCTCATGCACTCTCCGCCAAAGCAGAAGACCGCCTCTACGAAAACGTGGTGGATGGATACTTTGCCCGCCACAAGGTTAAACCCGGCGTCACAGGCTGGGCGCAGATCAAAGGCTGGCGCGGAGAGACAGATACGGAAGACAAAATCCAGAAGCGTGTAGAATGTGATATCTACTACATTGAAAACTGGTCTGTTTTTCTTGATCTTTACATATTGTTTAAAACGCCATTCTGCCTTCTGGAAACGGAAAACGCATATTGACCGACCTGTCGCGCCCGCATCTGGCATCTAATGGCTCACGCTCGTTCTGGCGTGTGCCTCTGACCATTGGGACTGAAACAATAGCAAGAGCGCTGTTATTTCTCGTTGCCAGTGTGAGCGCACTTGTCATCATTGAACCAGCTCCCTACGACCTGCTCATTGCACTGTTGCTTGCAGGCTGGTCTTTCTTTGGACTGGAACTGCGTAAAGACATCCTCCCCCTTCTGGTCTTGTTGTGCCTCTACATCACTGGGGGCATACTGGCCCTGCCAGCAGCAGAAGACACCAAAGCCGCTGCCATCTTTTACGCAGTCACAGTCTTTCTTGCCTTTTCATCCTTTCTTTATGCCGCATCTCTGTCTGCAAACATTCAGCGCATCTCAGCCCTTGAAAAAGGCTACTTAATCGCTGCCATATTCGCCGCGCTTCTGGCTATTGCAGGATACTTTGATGCCTTCCCCGGTGCATATGAGCAGTTCACCCGCTACGGACGAGCAAAAGGATCTTTCAAGGACCCAAATGTCTTCGGCCCGTTCCTGCTGCTGCCCATCTTGCTCATCGCCTACGACATTCTCACCAGACCACTGCGGGAAAACCTCTTCAAATCAGGCATATTGCTGCTTCTGCTTGCCGGTGTCTTCCTCTCTTTTTCCCGCGCGGCCTGGGGCATAACGCTTGGCGGCAGTCTTCTGGTGTTTCTGCTGGTGTTCATCAACGAGCGGCGCTCTGTCTCACGTATAAAGCTACTCGGCATCCTCGCTCTGGTTGGCCTCGCCCTTGCTGGTGCTCTCATTGCCGCCTTATCCGTCGAACCCATCTCCCAAATGTTCACCGAACGCGCCAGATTAGTACAGGACTATGACGGCGCTCGCCTCGGACGTTTCGGTCGCTGGGGAGAAGGTTTCTCTCTCGTGACAGAACGTCCCTTCGGGCTGGGCGTTGGCGTGTTCAATTCCATTTTTCCTGAAGATGAACACAACGCCTACCTGAAAGCCTTTACAACCTACGGATGGCTGGGCGGCCTTTCTTACATAACTCTCGTCATCTGGACATTAATCAAGGCTTTGCCGCTTGTTTTCAAGCCTCGCCCCTGGCAGAAATATGCGGTCTGTACCTACGTCGCTTTCTTCCTACATGCTTGTGTTAGCGTAATAATTGACAGTGACCACTGGCGTCACTACTTCCTCCTTCTCGGCATTTTGTGGGCCATCATTGCAGTAGAAGCCGGAGTGTCACGACACAGGCGTTTTCCACGAACACAATGAGCAGGTGCTCAATTGCTTCTTGATCAGACAACCTGAATTAGGTAGGACAGAAGCAGAGAAACAAGTTTTCTCAAAATCAAACACCTGCAAAATGCAACATTGCATCCAGGCGCAGGTGTTTTAAAGGTTCGGGTAGTAGCGCAGCCTGGTAGCGCACTTCACTGGGGGTGAAGGGGTCGTCGGTTCAAATCCGGCCTACCCGACCATTCTTTTCAAGAACTTAGCATAAAAAAGTGAAGTGCGCTCAAGAACAACTGTTCATGAGAGTTCTAAACATACCTACTAAACCATTGATTTTAGGCTTTATAGGAACATTTCACTTTTGCAATGAACTGATTGCAAAAACAAAAAAACCGCCGAGTTTACTCGGGCGACTAACCTAGCTTTCACATTTCTCACACTGGAGCAGATTACGAGAGCCAGCTCGGTGCCCACGATTACGTGGTACGGAGCCTAAAGCGTTTCGGTAAAAGTTTGAATCGGCAGGTTTCACATGGCGGGCGTTCTGTGTTTCAGTCTGATTGGGAGGATCACAACATGCCAGCACCGCGCTCTACAGACCTGCGAGACCGTTTTGCAGGTCTGATCAAGGA
>CANMBS010000035.1 GCA_947496145.1 uncultured Pseudovibrio sp. | reverse complement strand
AGGTCTCGTGCACCACCAAAAAGGTGGGCCGCATGACAAACAGGCCGACGATCACATCTGGAAAGCGCCGGCTGCCTGGGCAGGACCGGACAGGAACCTGTACGCTCACACACACCAATCCCGAAAACAGTTTCGGCAATCCTCATCAATCATCGCCACAGCCATGCACTAAAGCGCTCTTTCATCTGTTAATCTGGCATCTCAATCCACCAATAAAACCGTGTGTGATCACGGCCAAGCAAACCACCGCATCACTTTCCCCATAGACCCAGCCAACATCCCGCGGCTTCCACCTTTGGAGGATTGCCAACACGGGCCACGCCCCCAATGCCGATCAACCGCGCCCTGGCCCGTGTCGAAAATCCTTCACAATAGCGGTAAATTTTGACTTCTTCTGTTCTTCACTGATGACCATCTTGAAGGGGATAAAACTGTTTCCCGCCCTTTTTTTGCGGTTGGCATTAAGTCGCGTTTTGATCAATTTATCCGCCAATTTGGCTTTAAGGCGAACCAGTGTTCCACGTTAGAAACGCAACTTAACGCGCCCCAAGATATCGATCGTAAGGACTGAATTACCGCGAAGCTTATTTAATGATACTGATTGAGATTGGCGCACCATGGGGGATGAAAGTGGGCACTGGATTGAAGTTAATCTGGTTGCATAGAAAATCTTACGGGTCAACGGCTTATCTGAAATTGACTTACCAAATCTCAGGTGATTATTGGTGATCCAGTTCGTTTATCTAGTATTAACTTATAGAGTGAATGTCAGAGCTTTGCCACCTCCGACCCAGAGTTGTTGTTCGAGCCCTATTCATTGTACATTCTGAGTTTCTCCATAGCTGACTCCCAAAAACAAGTGTGATTAAATACTCCTAATGAAAGAAAACGATCCAAAGCAGACATTATTATTTGAGATAATCATATGAATAGAGATAACTATTTTGTTTGTAAAAGATGCGGCGTTAAAAGCATCAAGTTCCCAGATTGCATAGATGGAATGTGTGGTCAATGTAATCGTGAATGTTACTCGGAAAAGGTCAAAAATGAATTAGATAGTTTTCCACTGGATATAGGAGATAAGCAATATTTACACGCTTTAAATGTTTACATTGATGACTACGAAAAACCAATTGCAACAGAAGATTATATTTTAATCAAAGTTGATGAACACATAAAGAAGACACTTAGTACATTGCTTGAACTCTGCCAATTAGACATCCGGCAAGAAACTATTGAGAATATCAAATACCTTTTTGCAACCAATATCACGCTCAATTTTGAGAGAGTAGAGTGTCATTTACATAATAGATTCAGTGAATCTTGTGAGTTTTCAAGATCCGTTATTATGGGATACAAAACTCACTATGGTGATTGGTCATTTCGACACAAAACTCAGAAAAATATTCTTAAGGTAACAATTGAAGGCATTGAAGAGATATCAAAGTTTGATAAGCGAGCCACGTTTGATGACATTGATGCGCAATTCATATTGAAGCGGCTGGAAGAATCGAAAAACAGCCATTTGTTCCGCGGTATAAATAGGCATTACTTTCATAACGATGGAATAGCTGCATCCATATATAGAAATAATAGTGATTTAGTCGAACATGGAAAATTACAGGATCATGAAAGTGAGGTTGTAA
Source organism: uncultured Pseudovibrio sp. (assembly GCA_947496145.1). Classification (GTDB taxonomy): domain Bacteria; phylum Pseudomonadota; class Alphaproteobacteria; order Rhizobiales; family Stappiaceae; genus Pseudovibrio. The sequence continues at coordinate 54,914 of CANMBS010000035.1, read as the reverse complement.
CGAACCTATTGAGTAAAAATTTTTACCAACCTGAAGGTAAAAGTCCAATTTCTGCACTTACAGATTTAAGGCATTTCGGCAAAGACACTTGCCTACTTGATTTTTCGGAAGACTTTAACATCGCACTATTCTTTTCTTGTCATCCAATGTTGGATAATACGGCTACTATTGCCGAGATACTAATTCTTGACAAATCTGAGTACGAACAAAAGGATGATGTAGCATATCCAAATGTGATAGATTTTTTAATAAGCCCTGCTATCACTGATATTACTAGAAATCGAGTAGAGGCCCAAAAGAGCTTATTTCTATATTGCTATCAGGGTTGCCTCCCCAGAGATGCTTGTGGGACAAAAGTCAACAACTTACTGATAGCCCCAAGCCTGAAATCAGCTTTTTATGACCATTGTGAGTATTCAGATGAGAAGATTTATCCTGATTTTCATTCATTTATTGCAAACCCCCAGAACTTCATGACTAAAGCAAAACAGGACTGTCAAAATAAAGTGGATGAAGAAAATAAGGAATACGTTTAAAAGTTAAACAGATGCGCTTTTGGAAACATGGACGATAGAGTTCTAATGTTGATTGGTTCCAAATGCCCACTTATGGCCGAGAGCGACAAATTTGGTCTTCTTCTGTTCTGCTATGTGTATGTCTGTTTTGGCTTTAAGGCGACCCAGTGTTGCACATTAGAAGTGCAGCTTAACGCGCCCCAAGATATCGATCACAAGAGCTGAATTACCCCGAAGCTTATTTAATGGTACTGATTGAGAGTGGCGCGCCATGGGGGATGAAAATGGGCACTGGATTGAAGTTGATCTGGTTGCATAGAATCACACATGAGGCAAGCGACAATTCTCCGCTGAGGAGAAGATCTGCAGATCCAAGGCAAGACTGAGCGCGACAAGACCATCCTTTAACCAGGGTACTAGATGTCTCAGTTATCTGACAACTGACATCAAGTGACAATATGGCTTGGCTGAATTGACTATTAAGCGATCTGGAGTAGGAGAGAAATTAACCTAAATGGCCAACAATGTCGGACAATGTGCAAATGATCCGAGTTAGTGCTCCATCATGCTTCAAGTGCGCTTATGAGTTCCTGTGTGTCAAAACTCAGCAGGAACTGGGCGTAGGAATTCGTAAAAAGATCAGAAATATAGTCAGTGAGCTCTATAGCTATATCATCTGCGTTGTCTACTTCGCGATGCAGCAAATATTTGCGATTCTTGGTGATAGCGAACAGAAAGAGAGTATGAAAGTAAACTGCAGAAAAATATCTCTTCTCCGCTACCGAAATGGCTTCCTCGGTCTTAAGACCGCTGCGATAATTCAAAAGAGCGGTGCTATCCATATTGACATAGATCGAGCCTAACCCGTCCTCGTCTGCGAGAGGGTGAACGACAGTTTCATGTGACATTTCGATACCGTTTTCGTCGAGTTTTTCCCATGTCAATATGCTCCCGGTGTGATCATCCCGGGACTCTTTGTAGACCATGACCGGCTCTGGCAACCCGAGCCGATCATCCGGTGTATTACCCGGTTTTTTCGTTGTTTTTTTGTTCTCAGGATCAGAAATCTTGACCATAAACACCTGAGCGAGCGTACCAGAGGGTTGGGTCAACTCCGCTCGCACTTTTATCGCCTCCCCTACGCTTAGCTCTTCTTTGGCATTTACATGTACACGGATAGTTCCTGATGCTGGGCTGGATTTGACAATATTCAGAACTTCATTGATATCAGTTAAGTCGCCAAGCCCGTTCCCACCACTAGATTCTGTTGGCTCAGGACCCAATAAAGCCAATCTTAGCTCGCCCGGTTCGGACACTCGGTCGAAGTATTGGTCCTCAACGTCCGTTGAAAAACGAATGGTCTTTTCGCTGCCAGCAGGCAGCATTACCAGGGGAAAACCAGATTTATCCTTAGTCTTTACATCAATCTGAAACGTTGAGGGAAACCTTTGAGGATTGAACTCATGTTTGTCCAATTTTTGAGTTTGTGTTCGGCTACTTTGTTTTGGTTTATTGCGTTTGCCATCGCGTTCATCTTTGAGCAGAAAAGTCTGGTTCAGAAGTTTTGCTAAATCCTGCTTCAATGGCATGTTTCTAGTCATGTTCCGAAGCAGGTCCGCCGCGTCATTTCCCTCGATGTTAAGCGATGCTTTTCGAGAAGCATTGATTTCTTTCAGGCGGCCGTTCGCCAGAAGTTGCACAAGACGCCTGCGAAGCGCCCGCGACTCCTCTCCACCCTTTAGGCGGTCTCGAGATGCCATGAATAACTCATTACGAACACTGGTCTTGACCCCTGTGCAATCGACATGAATTATCAAATGATCTTTTAGGAGAGGAAACTTCAAAGATCGGGTGATGAATTCTGACGTCAGATGTCCATGCACCTGACCGTTCATTGAGAAGATCACCGACATGCGGTTCTTGAAAAACTCTCGCTGGATTGTATTGCGTGTATCTTTCGACGATTTTCTTTCTGCCCGTGCGTGGAAAACATAAGACGTAACTTTCAAAGACCCGATTTCAGCGTCGTTCACCTCGTCTGAAAAGAACACTTGCACGTATTTGCTGTTGTCTTCCTCTAGTCGTCTCTGAAGACCAAACAAATCACGCTCAAGGTTTCGGTCATCGGGATATCGGGCTGCAGTATCTACGGTTAGGACTGGCAAGGCCGGGCTAAACAAATATTCGTTGAGGCTTTGATTCAAGTCGCGGGAGATAACCGAACGAGACCCGGATGGTAGGTCATATGAATAGAGTTTGATTACGCTGCCCGTCGTAAACTTCCGATTTGCTAAACCAAGGTCAAGTTCATCGATCTTAAATGAAGGGATCATGCCATCAATCACCAGATACTCATACCAAGTATTTTTTCGTGTAACTTCTTCTGACGCTGTCAACGGATGGCGACGCACAAGCGTAAATCCAAACTCTGAATCATTATCAAACCGCTTCGATGCTACGAGTTGATATCTATGCTTACCGCAAAAAACGACCGCGCCAGCGCCACCCATATTATACTTGCCCTGCACGAAATGAATTTCATTCTTATTTCCCCTGAGAAGTGACAAAAACGTATCTTCAAAGTCCTCAGGTGCTTGCCCCACACCTTCGTCAAAAATAACCAGAGATGTCTCCAATCTGGGACCATCAGCGATGATCTGCAACATCTCGGATTGCTGTTTGCGGAGGGCAGATAGATCCCAGTTTTTCTGCTCTGGGAAGAAGCGGGTCACACCATCTTTGATCGAGGCAGGCGCCTCAGCAGACTTAGGATCAATACCTTCCTCAAGGCATCGGCGTTCTAGGATGGCGTCGATACTGTTGGTTATTTTTTCCACTAAAGCAGGAATTGGGGACGCCTGCTGGTTTTCAACAACGCCATAGTTATTGTCGTTGCCTCCATAAGGTTTCCAGTTTTCTGGCGACTCGATGAGTTCACAATCCATCAGAACTGCGTGGACTTCGCCCTCAATAGAGGATCGAAACAGCCTCCAAAATAAGTCTTCTTGGTTCAATCGCATCCCTAAATGCTATCCTCAACGCTGATTTTAAAAACTAAACCAGACTTGCGAAAGTCAGCTCCCAACTCTTTGACAAAGTCTTGATCTGTTACAATTTTTCCAACTTTCTCGATTTTGGGCTTTTTGTCATCATTCTCTGGGAGGGGTTCGCCGTCCTTCAGAAGCTCGGCATCGCGTGGACCCTTCAATGGCAGGCTCGTCCACTGCAAACCTGATCTGAATAACTTTCGCAGACAAGATAGCTCCTTGAGCTTGTTCAGTCGTGCTCTGCTGCCTTCGGCAACGGAGGTGATATCCAAGCTCAAAATAGCTGTGGTGAGGTCATTTTCGCAACTTGAATCGAATATTAGGTTAGCTACACGGCCTTTTCTTGGTACCAACATGTTGCCACGTAATGCGACACCCGCCGGTAGTGCAAGCAGCTGAGAAGTTTCGTCGGGTTGAGGGTAGTGGACTTCAGCACTGAAGCGAAACGATCTTGGTAAAGGTGCCATCTCGCCTACGCGACCAACGTTTCCAAGCAGTTGTTGACGTAAACCAAGTGCGGAAACATCGCGGAGACGTCCAAGTACGACCGCATCTCCTCCCTTCTTAAGAAGACCTTTCGCACGTGAAAGATTCGCCGTTCTTAGATCTCCGAAATCCCAGGTGATCTGATATCGTTTGTCACCCTCTATCGAAAGGATAGGCGTTATGTTCCCAGATACGCCAAGCACCGGCTTTGCCATATCCACTTCTTCCAAGCTGCCGGCAACCAAAAGTACTGTCTTGAGACCATCTGCTCGGATGAGATCACACTCTGGTGAAGCGATAAAAAATACAAGATCGTCACGACCACCGAAGAACCCTCGGGGCTTTATTGTTGAACCGGGTCTTGGCCCCAAAATATCACCGAATGTGATGGGCCATACAGCACCTGTCGCATGGGATCTTCGGCTTGGATTGACGAACAACGTGCGTTCCAAAATAGCGTAGGTGTCTCTGTCGTTAGAGATCATCAAAGGAGGTGGATCATCAGCCATATCGTCAAGTGGGATAGCTGCTTTCAGAACTTCGTCGTGAGCCTCAATCTCGTATTGAAGCACACGATCAAAAACGTCGAGCATATAGCTCGATGTATTCACGCCCTCAAAGCGCAGCAACATCGTGCGAATGTGCTGAAGGTCGTCAATATCGATCTTTCGTAGTCCACTTGCCGCTTTGCCAACAGCCTCTTTCGCCTTCTGCTCCCACGTATCGACAAACGTGGCCAATGCTTGGCTGTCGGCTCTATGAGCGGCCAAAGTCAATATCAGGCCTTGCACTCTTCCCGGCGTTTGAAGGTCGGGTTTGCGAACATGCCGAAACGCTGAGGCGTGCAATTGCACATCGCGGCGAAACTCTTTGGCGAGCTCGTCGATGGTCGGAACCTGCGACATTAGCACTATTGATGGAAGTGATCCTTCGCGTCGACCAATTGCTTGCTTTAACTTCTCGACAGTCAATAGACGGTCATCAGCACCTTGCTGGATGCCTAGAAATAGATCGATGAGGATAAGATCAGCACCGACTGCTGCGTCGACAAAGTCACGACCATGTGTTTCGAAAGGGATACCGAGTGCTTTGAGTGCCGCTTCGGCCGCAGCGAGAAATGGCGCATTATCTATCGCCTTACGTTCATAAGTGTCAAAGAGCTCACCAAGGAGATCACGCACGTCGTCCCGGTGTTCCCACAAAACATTTATGAATGTCTGATCTGACTTTAATGCGTCTCGTGCATCTGGGTCAAATTCTGGAAAGAAAGCTTCGATTCGCGTCGCATCGTCTCCGCACGCATCATCAAAGAATGTGTCCCAACCGTCTTCATTCAGTAGTTCTTGAACTAATGGGATTTCATCGTAACCGTCATCTACGATGATCGCAGAACCAAAGCCTGCTGCCGCTACGCGCTTCTTATCGTTCAAGACCCGTCACCCACTACTTGATAATCAAAAGTCGTGAATCGTCCTTCGCTGTTGGTGACATCTGCATCCAATGTGAGAGCACCACCATTATGCTCCGCTGCTTCCTTGGCTATGAACAGACCAAGACCTCGGCGACGGCTCTTGTCTTTGAGCGAGAAGAAAAGGTCAAAAATTCGGCCTTTGTACTGCTTTGAAATTCCAGGTCCGTTGTCTGTGAAACGAACCCGCGGCGGATTGTTTTCGACTGCGATAGTGAGCGCCGGCTTAAGCGACATCTTGCGCTGTTTTTCAACGTCCATCCAATAGAGCGAATTTGAGATCAGGTTCTCCAATACTTGGACAACCATCCCTTTGACGGCCGAGACCTCAACCGGCTTTTCCGGCAAGAACACGCTTAAATCGATTTCGTGGCGCAAAAATTGGGCCTCATGTGCCTCTAAAATTTCTTGCACCAACTCATCCAGTTTGAAGCGCTCCTTGCGCTGTCGACCAGTGACGCTCAGGGGATCAAGAATTCGAAGACGCTTGCTGATGCTGTTCATCGATGCGCGGAGACTTTCAAGGCGTTTGCTAACCTCTTCAGGTACAGATTTTCGCTTTAGACTATTTAAGATATCTAGGGCGTCCTCGGCGGATCGCGTCAATTCATGCGCGACAACTTCAACCATCAGGCCGACGCCCGCCATAGCAAGCATCTGGTCTGCATCCTTTTCCATCTCGGAAACACGTTCACGTGCTTTCGCCGCGTAACGGGAAAATTCTTCGCGCATCAATTCTAGCTCTTGGACAGCTTCGCGATGTTCCTCAGGAACAGCTTTTCCAATTGAACGGATTGTCGCCTTCATCCGCTTTTCAAGATCCATAGTCCTAGTCTCGTGCGCGATGAATGGTTCTTTAGCGTCTTTCTGTTCGCGCGTAATACGATTCATCTCATCGCGAAGCCTTTCGACAGCGAACTGAACCGTTTCTTTCAGGATAGCCTCTTCAGGCGTTTGCCGAAGGCCTTCACGGTTGGTTTGGTCAATCAAAAACGGATTAGAGAACCGACCGATCTCTACCTGTCCGATGAGTTGGATACGGTTTAGGGCATAGCCCTTTGATCTCAGAGCTATTTTATCTAGGTCAAGCCAATCATCATCTTCCGAACCGTAAGGGTACACCCTAAATGCATCGCGGTAGAGACGGACTCCCATCCACTGATCGAGTAAATTTCTAAGCGCATCATATTCGCCTGTAGACTTATGCTTGCGCAGGATCGAGCGATTAAACCAGAATAATTCAAAGTCAAACGGACCAACAGTGTTGAGAGCAGTATAGTTGATATCCCGCTTGTTCATCCGTCGTCGCTTAGCTTTGGGACCTACCAAGGCTCCATGCAGAACATCAGCTGTCGCTGTCTCAACGCTAATCTCTTTGGGATGGTCAAACCCAATATTATGCAATTCGATCCGAAGCTCTAGCTCAGGACCATCGTCCGTCTTTCGGTAATGGCCGCGCACTACGGCATTCGCATGGGAGAGAAAACTGTTTTCTAGACGTCGTATATTTATTCGCTTCCCATTCCAGAAAACTGCGATTCGTTGGCCCTTCGCTTTAGCAAGCGGATTTATCAGCAAGGAGAAATCATCCATCGCGAGCCGGTCGACCCGTTTCTTAGCCCAATCAGCATTCAACCTTCGAATGACTATTTCCGTACCACTGAATTCAGGATCTGCTTTCTTGCCGCCGCGAACTGGTTCAACGACAATATCCTGAACCATCTTGGCAAGATTATCAAAAGCTGACCAATCAATCTCAATGAGGTTGTAATAAGTGTCATCTGATTTCGTCGTGCGAACCGAAAGCGTGTCTCCCAACCGCATCGCTGACAGACGCCCAATCCCCTTTTCGCCTAGAAAAGGAGAGTGCGATTTACCACCTGCCAATGCAGCATCAATTTCTGTCTTCCTGGAAGATGTCCCAATTACGAGAAATACCGAGGTGAGTTCTTCGAGCGACATTCCTGATCCCGTGTCAGAGACAGTGATCGAGTTTAAGCCGTCTATCGTCTGTAGTGCGTGTGCAAGATCTTCGAAATCTTCAGCTTCTTCAATGAGAGAATTAGCTTCGACCCAGAGATCTTCCGCTTCCGTAATCAGCTTGCCTGTGAGCCAGTCTTTTAACTTATCGAAATCCCAAATGTCGTCCGCTTCATCCGAGTCGTTGGCATTCAATACCTTGTGAATTTGGGCTTTTACTTCCTCGAAATCGCGTCGTGCAAGCACAATATCAAACTTAATTGTGACGCCGGTTTTGGACCCAGCATCGATCCCGTTTTTGATCAGTTCGTAAAAGGCTATTGGATCTGAGCTGATGAGCTCTGATCCCAATTCAAGTACGGTTCTTGCAGTTACTTTAAACATTGAATTACCTTAGCGCGAATTTTTTCACATTGCATACAATTATTTATGGCAAGTCAGACATGCTTTGGCTGTTCCACCATATACATCATCTAGGTCCAACGATGTGTCGGGGCGTAGTGGATTCGCCTGTATTCGCCGCCGTGCCCGCTCAAGGCGCTTTTTGTGATCCAATCTGATCTGTTCTTGGCGTTCAGGTTGCTCAAGTTCGATAAGTGATTCACCTTGGCTCCAAGTAAAGGGTGATCCATGCTCAATTGCATTCTTTTCGTAGCGCTTAGCTTCTTCAAATGCTTCAGGGTGTTCTTGCAGCAAGCGTACCCATTCGATCTTTTGTTGGAAAAAGCAAAACGTACATCCGCTGCGGCTGCGCCACCTATAGTAGTCCGGAAGACCCAGCCCTGATCCCTCGAGAATCTCAATAACGCCAGGTTTGTCAATACTGGCATCCTTGAAGGGCAATCTGACCAGAAGCTTTTCTTTTTTTGACTGATAACCCTCTCGATATTCTTCGTCGCTGCGGATAGCCACATATGAGATGACCGTTTCGCCGGCCTCGAGGAACTCGCGCACCCATTTTTCAAATGGGCGGAGCTTTAGCTGACGCGTGCACCAGCGCGACTGTGCAGAAGGCAGGTAGCTTTTGTAACTCTTTAGCCAGTAATCAAAATCTCGATCTGGGTTTAAGCGTCTTATTGGCTTACCGAGATAACCTTCTAGTCGCGTCAAATATTCATACACTTCAGGTAACTCTTTACCTGTATCGGTAAAGAAATACTCAACCTCAATTTCGGGATGCCTTTGGCGCATGAAGATGGCTAACGCGGCACTGTCGCGCCCACCCGAGAGGCCCAATACGTGGCGAGTAATTGTCATGCGCGTTCTCCGACACGGCGTTCATCGTCAGAATTGAGATACTTGGATGTAACCTCGATCAAAGCCGCGAGAATAATCTCGCGGCGCTGATGATCCACCTCACTCAGAGCTCGATCAAGAGTCACCGCAAGGGCCTCGACATCATGCCAGTCGACATCAGCCACTTGAAACTCGCTGAACAGTGAGTGCGCGGTGTTCTCTTTGCCAACCACAACCGCCATGGCGTGCCGCCCATCTTTGCGACCTTTTACCCGGGCCATTGTTTCGGTCTTCAAAAAGACTGTCGCAAGCTCAGTAAGGCCAACGGCCGCGCGTTCGCGATCACCATCGTTCCAGTCTCTGGGAAGCTTGTTAACAGCGACACCAGCAAGCCCTTCCATGTCCTCGCGCGTGCCATGAAACTGCGTCAGCCGTCCGACGAAAGCTTCCAAACGCAAGTCACCACCGATGTGTCGGATATTGTCCGCACGGTCGCGCAAGTCTTTGAATGCATCTTTGCCCTGACTACGCACGTCCAGTTCTCGCAACATCAGAGCCTTCAAGTCTTCGAGCACCTTTGGATAAGCTGCCCGCATTTCTGCCAGTGCGTTTCTGAGCAAAACAGCCGTTGCGTTTGCATCAAAGCTGCCATCGGCGAGCGGCTCGGTCAGGCGAGGCAAATCATCAAATAAGAGCTTGTTTGGATCACTAGCCCGCTTGAGAATTTCGCGAACCTTAAGTGTCTGAGGTGAAAGCGATTGGGTGTGGGATGTCCATGGTACGAGTGCATCGAACTCGCCGATTATTTTCCGCGCAACCAAAAGTGGTTCAGTTGCACCTTTGATTTTTAGGAGGCCGCCGAGAGTCTCAAGAGTCTTCCCAACAAAACCTTCCATCTCAATCCGGCGCAAACCAATATCTTTAGGCGCACGCGCAAGAAATTCAACACAAAGCTCGTTGAAGCTGGCCTGGAATATGCCCTCTCCGTAAACCGCAACGCGATCATGGCGAGATAAAATGTACGCAGATAAAAATACTGTACCTAGCCCGGTCTTCAATCCGATTGGATTTTCGCCCCAAACCCTAATAATCTCATCGGCACCTATGACACCTTGCTTAGACGTAAGCAATTTGTCTGCTGACTGCCACAATGGAAATAATGTGCTGCTTTTGTCGGGAGCACTATATTGGCCGTCAACATGAATTCCCGTTTCTTTTAGGAGCGAAATGTAGAGGCCACGTTCCGCAGGATAATTCTTGCCGTCAAACCCAAGATCACTAACGGATCCGTGCATTACCATCCTTTTCATCAGTTTGGTTCGGGCACTCACTGCATTTGAGGATGGCTCAGAGCAATTCAGAAGCTCATTTCGGATGATTGGTCCATCGTCAAAAATCGTATCAGCCAGGACCGACAACTGTTCGTTCAAGACACGCTTGGTCAGCTTCAGTGCCTTCTGATCAGCAACAAACCAATGACACTCGTCGATCAATCCGTGAATGATCTCTTCAAGCTTATGACGCACCTCTGTGGAACGCGCATCGATTTCCCGACGAGCAATCGGGTCACCCCGAAGTTCTGGAAATTTTCTTTCAAGCGTGTTGAGTGCTGTAAGCTCGCGCGCGAGTTCCAGAAGTTTGGCTGCGTCAGCATGATGGCCGATGATTAATGGAAAAACACTTTGAGCGCATGCTGCACTCTCACACGCTTCGATGGTTTCCCTTTGACTCTCGCCTTTCATTGGCAATACAAACACGATCCGACCTATGATGTCTTGGGCGTACTTTGGCGGCGTGAGGTCGTCCAACTCAGATACGGGATGGATGGACATCTCGAACCACCGCATCGCTCCTGTTTCCTCATGGTGACGCTTCGCCAACATTGGTTGAAGATCAGCCAGCAGGCGAACCATGTTTAGGTCAACATCTGTAGGCTTTGACAGTAATTCTCCTAAGCTGGCCTCAACGTCAAAATCCGACCCTGCGTAAAGCACAAAAATACCGGCATGTTTGCGGAAAACGATTTCGGATTGCTGTTCAAGGCGTGAGAGCACCGCTTCAACATCAGAGCGGCAGAATTCATTGAGCGCCAGTGCAATCGTGTCGAGATTTGAAGAAAGTCCCGAGCGATCTTTGAGCAGCTCAAAGATCGCGATAGTTTTCAATACATGTTGTTCGAGATCGCTCGCACCGCGCGCCATGCACCGTTCTAAGACATCATGCGCCAATGCCCATCGACGCCCATCCGGCGAGGACAGAATGGCAGCTTCAAAATTGGCCTGCAGGTAATTCCATAAAAGATGTGGCGGGTAAACACCATCGACGACCTCTTTTGTAAGTGCGTCTTGCAATCCGTATGGTTCAGCCGAGCTCAAAAAGGAAAACACACTTCGTTGGTTCTGACCAAAGCGTCGCCGGGAGAGCGGACCTAGGAGACAAGCAGTCATCGGGTGAAGGGGCGCTGTGCGCGCAAGCTTTCCAGCCATCCGCTTAGCTTCGATTTTTTTGCGGGCCGGGCGCAATTGATCAACACAATTTTCCGCCAACGGGATAGCCTTGCGAACAGCTCGCTCATGCCCCAGCGCTTCGCCAATCAGTTCAATGGTCTCCTCAAGCGATACAGAAATCGAAATATCGACAAATCGCCCTTGAATTTTTGCCCAGGAGTCCTTCGCTTTACGACCAAGCCGCTCAGCATACTCCTCGAAGGCTTGGTGTAGGATTCCGAGGAAAATAAAATTTCCTTGGCTGCGAGCTGCAAGCTCGGCAATGTCTTGCAGGAGGTGAAGATCGCCGTCTCCGTCGGCCGCTGCTTCTAACCCACGGCCAAGTTCATCCATGATGAGAAGGAGGCCGCGATCCTTCGTTCTGCGTTCGATTTCTTTAAGGACGTCCGATGCATTTGATGACGCGGAAATATCTAGGAGCTCTGCAAGTTGTACCGAAATTGACCGACGTTCAGTGACCAGCGTCAGCACATCCCAACGAGATGGGAAATAGGGCAGAGCGGACTTTAGTGCGGCAATGACCGGCTCGCCAAACAAGGCTGCTGCCTGCTCATGGATGACTTTTGGTGCACCAAATAGACAGGCAAGAGCAACTGCCAAGCTAGACTTGCCACCACCATAAGGCCCGGTCCATGTAAACGCGCCTTGCTCTGTATCGGCGACGTGAGCGGCCATAAAAGTCACGGCCGATTGGAATGAAGCCGGACAGTGAAAGTCATCAATTGCCGTCGCTGATGCAAAATCTGTGTCGATACGAACTGAACGACGGAATCTTGGTGTGATAACTACAGGATCACTCATGCTGCCTCCCTCAAACGATCAGTTATGAGCATTTTGTGAAGGATGAGACGTTCCGTTTTTATCGGGCGTTTTTTATTCCGGATGATCTGACGCAATCCTGCTGTCTCCGACCAAGCCAATGTCCCATCCGATATTTCTTCAAGTTGTTCAAGGCGGTCAACGATATCATCCTCATCAAGAAGAAACACGCGACCCGGAGAGCCCGGTGCGTAGGCAGCGTTTTCGAAGGACATGGTAGCCTGTTCAGGCGCGAATTTGTTCCAAAACTCGTTGAAACAATAAAGAAATACGGAATTTGGAAGATTCGGTTTGCGCCCGCGTGACAAAGTCGACCGCTGTTTATCCATCGGTCGAATCAGGCCTAGCTCAGAGAGTATAGACTCTCCGGCCTCGCTTGAGCCGCGCCCTCCGATGTAAGTTCTGAGCAGGCACTGCAGGTCCCGATCCACAGTCGTCGAAGCAACGCGATTCCATCCACGTTCTAGCGCAAGTTTAAGCAAAGGTGCGACAATATCCTGCCGAATAAAACTACCCCCTCTAAATTCGTTAAAGAGCCAATAGGCTGAAGTGAGCCGGGGACGTGCTACTAAATGCCAATGAAGCAGCCAAAGTGAGGCATCTTCTTCGAGATACGGATCAGTTCCGTTCTCGCCGAACAACATTGCCCCGAGCCATGTTACCTCAAGCCCCTCTTTGGTTTCTTCAAGTATCCCTGCTCCAATCGCCCAATGCCGAATTGCGCTGACCATGTTCCGACCAACTCCAAATCGTGCAATCGATTCGGGATCCCGAAAGACGTGAACCGCATCCTTCGCTGACGGAGCATCGCTGACGGCTCGATAAGCCTTCTGCAGCCAACCATAACGCATGGGAAAGGTTTCATGACCCGAGAATGATGGACGATAGTCGTCTGATTTTAAATCGTGAATGCTCACTTGACCTCCTGGGGATATCATCCAGTATACAAATCAGCTATACTATGTACTGGAGACTTCGTCCAGCATTGAGGGTAATATGCAAGTTGGTGAAACCATTTATCTCGACTATCAGGCTTCCACGCCTGTTGATGAACGTGTTTTGAAGATCATGCAAGAGGCGTCTACAAAGCTTTTTGCCAATCCACACGCAGCCGATCATGCGCTCGGATGGCACGCTGCCAAAGCCATCGAAAAGGCAGCCGAACAAGTCGGAAATCTCTTTGGGCTTCAAGGTGATGACGTGATTTTTACGTCAGGTGCAAGCGAGGCAAATGCTATGGTATTTCGTTCTGCACAGGCCATCGTAGAACGTTCTCAGCGAACCGAAATCTTGATCGGCGCTGCCGACCATGGATCGATACTCAATGAAGCGGCTAATAGCGGTTTGGTCGTCCAACAAATAGCTTTAGATGAACACGGCGCACCCGACCCTAGATATTTAAAAACGTTGCTAAACGACGCTACCTCTCTCGTATCCATTGTAGGGGTTAACAATGAGAACGGTGCGATTGCTAATCTTGCAGCTATTTCAAATTTGTGCAAGTCACATGGTGTCATGCTCCATGTTGATCTTGCACAAGCACCCACTGCAATGAATGTTGACCTACTCGATCTCAATATTGACTTGGCCACCATTTCTGCACACAAACTTTATGGAGCAAAGGGCGTTGGTGCTCTGCTCACGAGCCCAGGCGCTTCAGAAATGATGAAACCAGTTATCGTTGGCGGAGGCCAACAAGGTGGGCGTCGTGGGGGAACCATGCCCACAGAATTGATCGTGGGTTTTGGCGAAGCCTGCCGACTCGTTCGAGATTTCGGGGAAAATGAACGTACAGACGTTGCCGCAATTCGAAACAGATTTGTTGATTTACTTGAAAAAAAACAAATTGCTACGTTAGTTGGTCGGCTCGAGTATAGACACCCTGGCAATGCTCTAATGCGATTCCCAGGGTGTGATTCCGCAGATCTTCTGACACGCATTCAACCATTGATTGCTGCTTCAACGCAATCAGCCTGTTCATCAAGATCTATTGAGCCATCCCACGTTTTGACTGCGATGGGCCATAGTCGGGATTTTGCATCGGAATGCATCCGGTTCAGTTTTGGAAGGTTCTCAACTGATGAGCAAGTAGATACAGCTGTCGGTATTTTGGCAAGCGCCTATCAAGCCGAATAATCACCGGTTGTTAAATGGCAGGCACATCAAGTAATTAGGGCTAAGAATCCACATGAGCAAAAATAGAACTCTTTAGATGAGTAGCGGTTTTTCACCAGTTTAGCTTGTCTTGCTACGACGTTCCGAAAGTCCGGCTTCAATCAAAAATTCGTTCCCAGAGAAGAATATGCTGTTCATCTTTCTTCACGAGGCGCACACGTATTTCTTGATCCAAATGCGGATCGTCGATGATGAGATTGATATATTCACTTCTGCCATCTTTAGTGACCTGTTTCCAGCCACGTCCGATCTGAAACCGTCCACTGCGGACGAGATAATCAGGTTCGCTGCTATCAGGTTTCTTTTCATACGGCTCAATATAGACCGTTCCCAAATCATTGATTTTACGGGTCTCAATAACCCCCTCATAATGTGCCCCCCTTTTGTGAAAAGTTCCAATCTGAGTAGCCATTATTTGTCTCCTTCTCTGGCTGGATTGATCGGCGAGCGTGTGGTGGGTTTGGAAGTGGTGGCGGAAAGTTGTCTGCGCGCTTTCTTGAAACCGCTGTCAGCGTCAAGAAAGTTTGCGACGATGTACGGGACAAGGTCTTCGATCTTTTCCTTTGCCCCGTAAGTTTCTTCGTAGATGCGGGCATAATCGGTCAACGCATCATGTACATCTGGCGGAAATGTCGATGTGACCTTGATGGGCGTGCGATTAGGTAGTTTGGAAAGTTTAAGGGTCATTGAGTAACCTTTCTTTGAATGAAGGGCTGGAGCACAATATCCTTATGGGCGATCACGCGAAGCGGATAACCAGGTCTTATAGTTATTGTCGGCTGGATGTTGATTTCTCGTTCAACAATGCGTTGACCAGCCCGATTAGTTGAATTTTGCGATCCGCGCTGAAGGGCCCGGATCAGATCACTGTCACTACCGAATGCAAGCTCCGCTCCAACACTGAACATTGACGAAAGCGCAATCCCCTTAATGAGCCGCCATGTGTGCAAATCGACCTGGTCTTCCAGCCCGGCATATCCGGCCCGATCTGTCGCCGGAAGATTATCAATCACCACTGATGAACCATCCGGCAGGATGAGACGTTGCCAGACTACGAGTGCACGTTCCTGACCGAAAGCAACAACGGAATCATATTTTCCGAGAAGACGTGCGCCTTGCGGGATTAAGGTATGTTGACCTGTCACCGTGTCATAAACCGGTTGGGTGACTTGCGCGATAACACGGCCCGGCAAATCGGAATTAAGCCCAGTGATCAGACTTGCAGATATAATGGTGCCAGCCATGATTTGATATGGCGATACGGGCATTTGCAATTGATACGGATTGTAGATGGAATCATCTGGCTTGCTCTCAAGGAAATCATTCTTGTGCTGCTGACGATTGGGATCATCCTGCGCCTGCTGCGTTAATCCATCGACGCCTGCGGCCGTTGCCAACGGCTTTGCAGCAAGGCCCGTTTGCGCAAGCGGGTTTGTCGCTGTTGGCGAACCCTCACCTGTCTCGCGTCTAGGCGAGATTTGAAAGAAAACGGAAGACTCACGACCTTGTTGCGCGCGTTGTGCAAGGCGAATGCGTTCGGCACGCTCCATATCCGTCATATGATCCGTTTGAAACGGCACACCTCCGGGGAGTGGTTTAAGCGGTTCAAGACCAGCACGGCGTTCGGCATCAAGAACTGCCCCTCCCAGTTCACCCGGCAATGGTGCGCCCAAGACTGGCGGCGTGTATTCCGTATAGTTTTTGGGAAGGCTGTTCAGATTTTCCGGGGTTTCCTTATTCTGCACATTATAAAGTTCTTTGCCGTTCGAGCTGTTTAAAGATCGTGGTTGCAGCGCATAGAAGGTCGCCGCAAAGATCAACAAAATCCCCATGCCGCTCAAGGCAATAAGCACGCGCTTATTGAGCCTTGTCACCGGACGCGGTCGCGCACGGAGATCCAACGTCTCCGGCGCTTGTTTTTCACCCGGCGCTGCTCTGCCGGCATCGCCAAAGGTGTCATCTGTCATTGCCCATATCCCCAATGATTGATGATTTCGGCCTACGGTTACTGACACGCCCATCGGTGCGACTGATGCGCACGACTTGTTGTGGTTCTTCGCCAAGACGCAATTCAGCGGCGGCGAACAGCTTATCAACTACGTAGTAGCGGCTTTTCATGCGGTAATTGACCAGCTCGCTGTCGCCTTCCGGCCCGACCACGAATAAAGGCGGCGCATCGCCCTGCGCAATGCCACGCGGGAACTCAATGTAAACTTTCCGACCGTCATCAAATGCACGAACAGGTTTCCACGGCGGGGCATCGCCGGTAATCGCATAGCGAAAGCGCAACCGGTCCAGACTTACCCCTGTGTCGATAATCCGTTCTGCTGCGGCTTGAGCTTGTTCATTCTGGCGGCTCAATGAAACAAGCTCATCGTGAGGATAGCGCCACGATAATGAGGCCATATAGGTATTCTTAAAGCTCTCCATTTCGAGATGATAAGCGCGGCGATCGGTTGTAATGACAAGGTTAGTCTGGAGATCCGCAGCCGTGGGCTTGACCAGGATATGAACTTGGGCCATCGCACCTTCACCGCTCTTGGTATCTCCCACGACCCAGCGAACCGTATCACCAGCGGAAACCGACAAAAGCTTTTCACCTGTTTGAAGCGTAATATCGCTAACCTGGGACGGCGCCGTATAGAGACGATAAAGTGCGCCCGGAGTATAAGGATGCACCTGTATGGCGTTAATGTAACCGTCTCGGACCGGTTCAATTCGAGCTGCTGCGTTTGCAGCGTCAACGCGTTTGGCGGGATCAGCATCTTCCGGCTGCTGTTCGCTATGTTCCTCGATGGGTTTTAACTGACCCGGTAACGGCAGAGGTACAGGCAATTTGACCACCACAATCGGAGCCAGAGGTGCGGCTTCGATTGCCGCTGGCGCGAAATCATCAGAATCATAGCTGATCGACGGCGGCTTTTGTTTTGTAGCGCAGGCGCCAAGGGCAAGTGTCATGCCGCACATCATCAAAATTGTTTTCATTGTTTTTCTCATTCTCTATCTCCAGGGTCCATATCGCGAGACCAGTTCAGTCCGTGGACATAAAGCCCCAGCGGATTTTTGTTTAAGGCGGTGACATTGGCGGGCTTTTGGAAAACGATGGTCAAAATAGCGGTGTGGCGTTCGAGCTTTTGGAACGAGCCGCTCATGTAGTGGCGTTCGATCCACTTCACCTGAAAGCTATCCTCGGAGGCACGAACAACGCTGGTTATCTCAACCGCGATTGAACGACGCCCGACCTCAGCAAAGGGATCATTTTCACGGGCATATTCATTGAGAATTTGTGCAGCGCGATCGGTAACAAAATCATAGGCCGTCTCCCACTGTTGCCGAAGAACGATTGGATCAACAGAAACGGATCTGACACGCTTGATAAATGCCGCCATGTGATAGGCGATTTGCGCGTCATTTGGTCGGTATGTGACTATAGCGGGGCCAACGGTGCGAACCTCACCCAGCGCATCAACCTCGATGACATAGGGCGTGATGCGGCTTTGCAGGCTTTGCCAGATCAATGCGCCTGAAAGCGTGGCAAGAAGCACCAGACAACCAAAAGCCATAAAACGCCAATTGCGGGCCTGTAGTCGGGCTGATCCAATCCGCTCATCCCAGACTTGAGCGGCTTTTTGATACGGTGTTGTCGGAATTGGCGTATCGCCATATTTGTTTGTCGCGCGCGTAAAAATCATTCGTCACTATCCTTTAATTGGGGGCTGTCGCCAGAACCGGAGCGGTCGCCATCGCGCAACGTATGAGCAGCCATTGCAGCGCCTTCGCGCACATGCTGGCGATTTTGTTGTAATTGAAGTTTGTTCGCCCATTCAGGCGTATTCGGTGTGGCGCTTGCCGCCATTGTCGAAGCTGCGCCGTCGGGCAGTTTTCCACCCGTCGCGGTAAACGCTGCTTGTCCGCCTGATTTGTAAGCGTCTTTAATACCGCCCGTTACTTTACCGGCGGCGTTTCCGACGCCTTGTCTGACGGCTCCGGCTCCTGCCTTGGCAACACCTGAAGCCCCCGCAGCAACACCCGCCGCCCCGGTTGCTGTGGAAGCGCCGCGTGCTAAATTATAGGATGCACTGGCGCCGCCTGCCACGGAGGAAGCTGCTCTCACAGCTCCACCGGAGACAGACATGGCAGCACGTCCCGCTGCCATTGCCAAACGACCGCCCGCTGCCGCGCCAACACCCAGGCCGAGGGCGGTTCCTGCAACAGCTCCGGCTCCAAGCTGTGGCGCCCCAGATACGAGGCCGGCAGCAATGCCGGGACCGAAAATCCCAAGCATAAAGAGTGACATTGCCGCCAGCACAGTCGAAAGCGCTTGCTGAATGCTAATGTCCGGACCGGTAAATGAACTGGTAAAAGCGGAAAATATCGTTGACCCAATGCCAACGATAACAGCCAACACCATCAACTTGATCCCCGAGGAGACCACATTGCCGAGTACCTTTTCTGCCAGAAATGATGTTTTGTTCCAAAGGGCGAAAGGGATGAGGACAAAACCGGCAAGGGTCGTCAGCTTGAACTCAAGGATCGTAATGAAAAGCTGAATGGCGAGAATGAAAAACGCCAAAAGCACAATAGCCCAAGCCAATAAGAGTACGACAATGATGATGAAATTTTCAAAAAATGCGATGGGGCCAAGAAGGCCACCGATTTCCAATAAAATCGGTTCCGCTGCCTGATAGCCGGTCGCAGCGACAAAACCCGGCCGCATGAGATCCGCAATTGTGAGGCTTGTTCCTGTTGCTCTCAGGCCAAGACCAGCGAAGCTCTCAAAGATGATCCGTGATAGGAGAGCGAAATTATTGAGAATATAGGCAAAGACACCAATATAGAGCACCTTCTTGATGAGCGACGGCATGACAGATTTATCGTCTGCCATAGCCCAGAATAGTCCCGCCAACGCAATGTCGATCCCAATCAGAATTGTGGTCAGAAACGCGATATCCGCCGATAACAGACCAAAGCCGCTATCAATATAGGTCACGAATGTTTGCGTGAACTGGTCTATGATATTGAGATCATCCATTACGCTTTTTCCTCCTTCCCAGCGCTATCGTGTGTAAGCTTGGCCGTCGCCAAGGAAGTTCTCGAACCGTGCACGGGCTTGCTCACGCGTTGCCAATGCAGCCGCCCGATCAAGGGCGTCAGCACGCGAGGATGCTGCCAATAATGTTTGGAGCTGCATGGTCTGTTTGGCACTCAGAGCCGTAAGTTGATTACCCGCCTGCGCCACCTGCAAATTGCCAACCGCGCCCTGGCTTTGTGCAATGAGCCGGTCCAGAACAACACCATCGGTGCGCACTTGTTCAACAACAGTGGCTTGTACCTGCAATGAATGCTGGAAGCCCTCGCGAGCAACATTCCATGCTTCCTGCCCGTCTTGGAAAATTTCCGACGATGTGGTCGCGGCAGAGTATTTTTGGGGATAGAGCCGCTTGTAATGAGCATCGATTGCAGTGATCTGATAGGAAACATTCCGCGCGCTGCGAATAAGCCCGTCCATGCGGTTGAGTGAGTTTTGCAAATCCCCTGAAATTGACGTGGGCAGGTTGGTGAGGTTGCGCGTTTGGTTGATAAGCATCTGCGCTTCGTTTTGAAGCTGTGTGATTTGCTGGTTGATCTGTTGCAATGTTCGCGCGGCAGTTAAAAGGTTTTGTCCGTAGTTGGCCGCATCAAAGACCGGCCAGCCCGCCAGAGCTTGTTGCATCGGGGCCAATACAGTCATCAAGGTCAACATGACGGCGAACAGAGTTTTTTTGAGAGATTTCATGTCTCGCTCCTATTAAAAATGTCAATGAGCGGGATTGCCCAATCGAGGTGTTTTTCTGCGAGATACTGCGCTGCAAATTCGACAGTTCCGTTCTCGTCAGTAAGGCGGGCGAGCAATTGATGATCATGTTTCTGCGAGGCGGCGCAAAAAGCCAAAGCGATGGGACCTAGATTTAGATCAAACAGGCGGTTGCCTTGGCGTGACTGGTAGTAATACTCGCGCTTGGGAACGGCTCTTGAGATGATTTCCGCCTGACGTGCATTGAGGCCGAAGGCGTCATAGATTTTGCGTTGCTGCGGTTCTAGCGCACGTTCATTCGGCAGGAATATCCGGCTTAGGCAGCTTTCAATGATGGCCGGGGCAATTGAGCTATTCGCAATATCTGAAAGCGACTGCGTGGCGAAAATTACCGAGACGTTGCGTTTTCGCAGCGTTTTAAGCCATTCGCGGATACGTCCGGCAAATTCTGGATCATCGAGAAACACCCATGCTTCATCCAGAATGAGCAAACTCGGCTTTCCGTCAAACTGTTCTTCAAGCCGATGAAACAAATAAGTGAGTGTCGGAAGAACCGCACTTTTGGTGTGCATGAGTTCTTCCATTTCGAAACACTGCACCGAGCCAAGATTGAGTTTATCGTCATCGGCATCAAGCAAACGGCCATGCGGCCCGTTCAGGGTGTAGGGCGTTAAAGCCTGGCGCAGCGTATTATCTTGAAGGAGTGCCACTAGTCCGGTGAGGGTGCGTTCCTGAACCGGCGCTTGCGCGAGATTACAAAGGGCAGACCAGACACTGTCTTTTGTGTCGGGTGTAACCGAACCCTGTTCGTGCGCAATGAGACCGCAAATCCACTCCTGCGCCCAGGAACGTTGGTGTGTATCTTCGATACGCGCCAAAGGCTGAAAGGCTAATTTTCCATCCCCGCCCAGATCAAACCATGTCCCGCCCATGCCAAGGGTCGCAGTGCGCGCCGATCCACCCTTATCAAATATGTAGATTTGGGAATCCGGGTAACGACGAAATTGCAGCGCCAGGAGTGAAAGTAAAACGGATTTACCTGCCCCGGTCGGACCAACAACGAGTGTGTGCCCGACATCGCCTTGATGCAGATTGAGGCGAAATGGCGTAGCGCCACCCGTTTCCGCCATAAGCAAGGGCGGGCCATCCAAATGTGCATTGTGATCCTGCCCCGCCCATACGGAGGAAAGCGGCGTCATATGCGCCAGATTGAGCGTCGAAATCAGAGGTTGGCGGACATTGGCGTATAAATGCCCCGGTAATGTGCCAAGCCACGCATCCATCGCGTTGACGTTTTCATGGATGGCGGCAAATCCAGCACTGCTAACGGCGCGCTCAACGCTGCGTATTTTTTCCGCAACAAGGGCTGCATCTTCATCCTGCACGACAATTGTTGCGGTGAAATAACCGAAAGCAACATGATCGTTGCCAAGCTCTTGCAGGGCTTCATCTGCGTCAAACGCCTTATTATCTGCATCCGTATCAACAAGCGCCGATTGCTCATTGGTCATGACCTCTTTCAAGATCGCCATGACGCTTTTGCGCTTGGCGAACCATTGACGGCGATACTTTCCGAGTTCCTTGGTGGCTTCAGGCTTATCCATCGCGATAAAGCGCGAACACCAACGATATGACATGCCTAAATTATTGAGCGCGTCCAGAATGCCGGGCGTCGTCGATCCGGGGAATGACAAAATTGTAATCACGCGCAAATGAGCATCGCCCAGCATTGGCTCCAAACCGCCTGTCAGCGGACAATCTGTAAGCATTGCGTCCAGATACATTGGGATTTCCGGCACAGCGATGTTGTGCCGTTTGGTAGAAATTGTGCTGTGTAAATAAGAAAGCGTCGCCGCGTCGTCTAAAGGCTCAAGCTCCGGCAAGGCGCTTGCAAATAGATCAAACGCCCGGTCGGTTTGGGTGACAAAACTTTCGAGATGATCGTGAACGTCAAAAGACCGCTTGTGGTCGGGTGTTTCGAGCAGCAATCCTTCGGCACGACTAGTGCGGTCTTCGGGTGGCAGATAGCAAAGGGTCAAAAAGAATGAGGTATCAAAATGCACCTGTTCGGCTTCGAACCCGCCGCGCCGTTCTTCGTCCACCAGCCAGGAGGCGGGGTCGGGAAAATCAGAATGGGGGTAGCCCGTAATCTGATGTCGGTCGGCCTCAAAGAATAATGCCCAGCCCGAGCCAAAGCGTTTCAAAGCGTCATTGATCCGGGCGCTTATAGCGATCAGTTCTGATTGCGTCGCGCTGTCGAGATCCGGCCCGCGATAGCGCGCGGTTCTTTGAAACGAGCCGTCTTTGTTGAGAACAATACCGGGCGCGATTAATGACACCCAAGGCAAATAATCCGCAAGGCGTGCGGGTCTATTTTGATATTCTGATAGTTTGAGCATGATTACGCCTCCAAAAATGGCTTGTGGCGCACATGGCGCATCAGCACGTCCATAAATTGCGGATCGCGTTTGGCCGCGAGAACCGCTACGCCGTGACCCACAAGCCAGATAGCGGCACCGGCGATCCATAGTTGGAGACCAACACCAACGGCGGCGGCAAGCGTGCCGTTTATGATCGCCACGTTGCGGGGAGCGCCGCCAAGCATGATGCGTTCCGTCAGTGAGCGATGCAGAGGAATGACAAAGCCTTCCATTAGACGACCGCCCCGCCTGCAAACGAGAAAAAGCTCAGGAAAAAACTTGCAGCCGCAAAAGCAATCGACAGCCCAAAAACAATCTGGATGAGCTTGCGCATACCGCCGCTGGTTTCACCAAAAGCCAGCGTCAGGCCGGTTAGGGTGATGACCATAACGGCGATGATCCGGGCGACCGGCCCGGTGATCGATTCAAGAATGCTCTGTAGTGGGGCTTCCCAGGGCAGGCCCGATCCGGCGGCATGCGCGCCAACCGCACCGAGTAGTAAAATCGTTAAAACCGATAGCGTTTGCAGCGACGATCTATTGATCGTCGTCGTTGTTATTCCTCTCATGCGTGTTGCTCCTCATGATGTTTGATTGCTTTGACCTGAATTCAGGTGATGTTTCTTGTTCAGGCGGCAATCCATCAGGGAGACGAAGTTGGTAATCGGCGTTGCTATCGAGGCCTGTGACCTCTCTTATGCAATCGACGCGGCGGGCATCACCTCGTCCTTTGATGAAAACTAATAGATCGACGGCGTCGGCAATCAGCCGTCGTGGGACCGTGATAACGGCCTCTTGAATGAGTTGTTCCAGTCGGTAGAGCGCAGCTTGGGCGCCGTTGGCGTGTAAGGTTGCAACCCCTCCGGGATGGCCCGTGTTCCATGCTTTCAGCATGTCGAGGGCTTCGGGACCGCGTACCTCACCAATAATAATTCTGTCCGGGCGCAGCCGCATGGTCGAACGCACAAGGTCGGACATGATAGCGACGCCGGGTTTTGTGCGCAGCGACACCAAGTCCGGTACCGGACAATGTAATTCGCGCGTGTCTTCAATGATAACGACACGTTCACTCAGCTCGACAAGCTCATTCAACAGCGCATTTGTCAGGGTGGTCTTGCCGCTGGACGTACCGCCAACCACGAGGATGTTTTTCCGGTTCGCAATTGCGAAACTCAAACACCGGGCTTGCAATGGCGTCATGGTCTGCGCTTCGACATAGTCCGACAGCGAATAAACCACCCCTGCGGGCTTGCGAATGGCGAAGCTCGGCCCGGTCACGACGGGCGGCAATATGCCTTCAAAGCGTTCACCGGATTCCGGTAATTCCGCCGACACAATTGGAGCCGCGTCATTACACTCAACCCGAATATGGCTAGCCACAAGACGGATGATGCGTTCGGCGTCGCCGGGTAATAAGTCGCCAGCTCTTATGCGGCCCTCTCCATGTTTGTCGAGCCACAGCGATCCATCGGGATTAGCCATGATCTCAATGACGGATTTATCGCGGAGTGCGCCGCCGATAATCGGGCCCATTGCTGTGAGGAGCATAGCGCGCTGACGATTTATGGTCGCTTGGTTATTCGCCATCTGCCGCCTCCAAATTCCCCTGATTTGAGCCGTCGCCTTGCAAATCCATTTTGAAAAAATCGCTCTCGGCCGGTGTAATTTCCTCGATGACTTCGTTTATGAGGCTTTTACCTTCTGCAATTCGGCTGGCGACGCGACTGATGAATTGGTTAAAACGCTCCCGCGCCTGTGCCTTCACGGCGGCTTGATCAGAAACCGGAACAGGCGGCGCTATTGCTAGTTCATATTGAACGAACAGCGCCAACGTTTCGGTGACGACGGACAAGTCACGTTCAAGTTTATTCATTTGACGGGAAAGACGATCGAAGCGGCGCAAAACCAAGGCTTCGCGCTTGTCTTCATCCGCATCAAGAAAGCTAATCAGTGCCGCTTTAGTAAGCTGTGAGATAGAGACACCGCGCCGCCGTGCTTCCTGCTTAATGCGGGTGCGGTCATTGCCGAGATAAATATGTACTCTTGTTCTTGTCATCGTACGCCTCAGATCTTCAACTCTTCATCCGCACCGCGCGTCATTTCGTGGGCGCGCTGGACGGGTGAGAGAGTTTTTAAAAGATCAGCACTGCGACCTGTGATGGGATTGTCCGTGTCATCATCGAGCAGACTTAGAGCGTCTAAATCCTGATCTGGTTTCTGTTGAAGGGTTTCTTCTTCAAAAGTTGGATGGCGTTTCAATCCACCATCATCTTCGGCTGTGGTTTCGGCGTAATCTGTATTTCCGGCAAGTCGCATATCCGCCTGACGTATCCGCCCAGACCAATCATCGTTGCGATGGTGCGGGCGATCCTCGTAAGGACCGCCCGTTCGCAAGACCGGAGGGGGAAGAACGCGGCCTGCGAAATTCTGATCTTCATAGTAACGAAGTTTGTGAGCCTTGATCGGCGGTTGACCTGACAGCATCACCACTTCTTCATCCGCTGGGAGCTGCATCACTTCGCCGGGCGTCAACAACTGGCGCATGGTTTCCTGACGGGACACCAGTGGCTGAGCCAGGGGGCGAGCCTGTGTCCGGCATAGTTTTTCTGCGCCCGCATTTCCGTCGCTGCGCCAAGACTGTCAGACACGCGCTTCGCGGTGCGTTCATCATTGGTGGCAAACACAATGCGGACATGGCAGTTATCAAGTATGGAGTTGTGTTCTGAATAAGCTTTATCGATCTGATTGAGCGACTGCGCGATCAGAAAGGCCCGGATCCCATACCCCGCCATGAAGGCGAGCGCGCTTTCAAAGAAGTCGAGCCGTCCTAATGCTGGAAACTCATCAAGCATCATCAGGAGCTGGTGCTTGCGGGTTTTGCCCGCGTCACCTTCAAGTTTTTCAGTGAGCCGTCTACCGATCTGGTTGAGCACCAAACGCACAAGCGGCTTTGTCCGCGAGATATCGGAAGGCGGCACGACAAGGTAAAGCGATATGGGACGCTCCGCATCCATCAAGTCAGCAATGCGCCAATCCGATGCAGAGGTGACGGCGGCAACGGTGGGGTCACGATATAGCCCGAGAAAACTCATCGCCGTGGACAAAACGCCGGAGCGTTCGTTCTCGGACTTGTTCAAAAGTTCCCGCGCCGCTGATGCCACGACGGGGTGAACACGATGAACATCATCATCGCCCAAGTGATTGGTGGTCATCATTTGCTTGAGGGTTCGTTCAAACGGCTGATCGGGGTCGCTCAAAAAAGTCGATACCCGCGCCAGTGTTTTTTCCTCGTCGGCGTAGAGGACATGAAGGATCGCGCCGACCAAAAGCGCATGGGACGTTTTTTCCCAGTGGTTGCGCTTTTCAAGTGAGCCTTCCGGGTCAACCAGAATGTCCGCGATGTTCTGTACGTCACGGACCTCATTGTCCCCAGGGCGCACTTCCAGAAGCGGATTGAATTTGGCGCTTGTCTGATCTGTCGGATTGAAAAGCAGGCAATGGGAAAACTTTGATCGCCACCCAGCGGTGAGCTGCCAGTTTTCACCTTTGATGTCGTGTATGACCGCGCTTTTAGTCCAGCTCAACAATGTCGGGATAACAAGCCCTACGCCTTTACCAGATCGTGTGGGCGCAAACGCCATGACATGCTCCGGTCCGTCATGGCGAAGATAATTTCTTTCATAGCGCCCTAGAAAGACACCTTTGGAATTGAAAAGGCCGCTGTCTCGAATCTCCTGGGTACGTGACCAGCGAGATGAACCATATGTAGTTAT
This sequence comes from uncultured Pseudovibrio sp., assembly GCA_947496145.1. GTDB lineage: Bacteria > Pseudomonadota > Alphaproteobacteria > Rhizobiales > Stappiaceae > Pseudovibrio. The sequence continues at coordinate 28,695 of CANMBS010000035.1, read as the reverse complement.
GTTACTGTCCTGACGCGCACGCCAGAGCGATCCGATGACAGCGATAATGATCCCAAAGATCCCCCAGCGGCTGCTAGCATGCCCGCCTTAGCGAATACCTCCGGCGCATAAGCGTCGTAGGCATACCACCATTGATACAACCGATGGGGGGGATAGATCGGAATGCCGCCTAAGTTAAACCATTCCGACCCAAGCCCGTTCTGATAGCCCAGCATATGAGCTACCCACTGGGTGGCTGCCCATGTCGTTGCAATCACAACTGCGAATACAACGATTACCTGGCCTATCAGAAACTTTGTTGGGGTCATTTTTACCTCTTCCGACGCGAGGAGAATGCCCCGCATCACCCTTTAAGGAGGGCGAAAAGGTAAATAAAAGTCAAGCATCAAATTTCTTTAACATATTGATATTATTGATATTTTACAATTAAAGACAATTAAATATCAATCGACGTTCTTTCACGAAAAGATTGTACTAAACAAAAAATAATTCCCATTTTTTGTGTTTTCTGGTCGCAACTTTACATTTTTGGGTATTTTGGCTGAGAAAATTCAAAAAATTCTGGTTTTTGATTCGTTCTGAAAATAACTCGAAGAGAAAGAACGCTGACTATGAGGTTCGGAAATTCAAGGAAGAAAAGTGGTTCATATATGAGGGCCATGTAGCAAATCGGATTTGCCATAAACTAGCCCGATCAGCATCAATGGTATCAGATTAGAGCCCTGCTGCACTCAATCTCATGTTTTTGCAAATAGTTCACGCATTATGTCGACAAGCAATGATCCCGCTTTGCGGTCAGGGTCTTTGTCAGGATCGTAGATTGTAATCTGCATGCCCACCGGATTGGCCATCAATGCGGTTTTAAGAATTGTCAAGATTTCCTCTTTGGAAAAGCCGTCGTTTTGAGGGGAGTCAACAGCTGGCATAATGGCATTGTCCAACGCATCGACGTCCAGATGAATCAAGAAGGGCTGACTATACCCACCAATATGTTCAATTGCCGCCTCTACACTGGATCGAACACCCTGTTGTCTCATGTCAGATAAAGAGCGGTAATATGCAGGTGAGTTGGCAAGATCCGGTATATCGCCAGTTGATCTGGATTCGAAATCCCTGTTTCCAAGAGCTGCGACATTTTGGAGTTTTACAAGGGGGTTCTGCCTTCAAGATTGGTTAAACATTCCGGACCCCAGCCAGTTGCTAAAGCGAGGTCCATGCCTGCAGCACCCGCGGTCCCGGATTGAGAGGGCAGATAGAAATCTGTATGGCCATCAATAAAGAGAAGAGATGTTTCAGTAACGCGGTGCGCCCCCAACATGCTTCCCAGCAAGATGCTGCAATCTCCCCCCACCACCAAGGGAAATTGATCATTACGAACGATGGCCTCAACGCCATCTGCCAGGCTCAGTGAATATGCAGCAATGGCATCAGCACAGCGAACGCCAATCAAATTTTCAGTGTCATCCCAAAATTTCGGTGCTTCCACACGAAACCGTTCCACAGCCCTGATCGCATCGAAAAGCCCAAGTTCTTTAAGGACATCTGGTGCTTTTCGGGTGCCTGGTTCGACATCAGGCTCCAACTGCTTAAGACCCAGGTTCGAAGGTGCTTCGAGAAGGACAATGTCTTTATCCATGCCGCGATTTTCCCTTATCCAATATTGGTAGCACTTTTGGCTATTATCATTGTGTCTTGTTTGTTTCGAACACCCAATATTTGACGCAATAGCGTTTTTGTTCAAGTATTTGGTTGTTTAAACATCATTTGCACATATACGCGCATGTGGTTTTGGCTATCCTACTGATCTTATCATTCTGACCGAAGTGCTAGCCCTTATACTTTTTCCTGCAAGACATCGATTTTGGATCATGTTTCTTTCAGGAAATTCCGACCCCGCGCTTGTTGCCAATATCCCAGGATATACTGCTTCCACCCACTACCCCGGACACGACTTGCCCGCGTGCACGTTCCAATACGGATCGCCATGGAACAAGTTTAAATTCTTTTGATTTTTCGATCAGGGCATAGCGACCGCTGGCAAGCTCAACAGGCTTTAAGTACACGCCTTCGATCTTGTCGCCTTTCTGCGCCGGTCGAAACGTCTTGCCGGTCTGCTTCGAAATGCCCTCAGCAACCTTCGATACTTCCCGCTGTTCAAGCGTCTTCAACAGGTCGCGCTGATAACGAATGCCGTTCGTTGTTTTCTGCGCAAACCCTTCCTCAACTAAATGAGCTTGTCGCTGCTTCAAGGCATCGTCCACCTCGGCGCCAAAGCCTGTGTTACTCATTGGTATTTTGGATGGGGCAAGCAAGCTTCGATCAAGCCAAGTCGCACCTGTTGCCTGTATCTGCACCTCAAGAGAAAACTGCGACTGCGTGGCGACATTCACCGGAGAAAAACGCGCTTGGTGTTTAACAAGGTCAGAAACCTCTCTCAGATAATCATCGGGAATTTCCCAGGTTCCGTCGGCAAAGCGGCGCGCGATATTGTTGCGACGCAAGCCTTCCAATCGCCGGATATGGGCCTTGATAAATTCATTGGAGGCTTTGCGGTCATGGCGAACATGCAGCTCGGCGCTGTAAAGTCCTTTATTAGCGTTAGCAATTTCTGCAATTGTATGATCGGTATTGCGCGGCCCGGTATTCTTTGGGCTGAGTTCAATAATGCTCCCGGTCTTATAGGCTTCGATATCGGTAGCCTGACCAATGTCGGCATAATGGGTTTTGCCGTCTACGCCCTCGACGACAAGATAATAGCGGTCATTGAGTTCATCGGACAAACCCTTGCCGATAAGCTTGCCGACGATCTTTTTGCTTTGCTCATCCTTGGGTCTGAAAATCTCATAGTCCTTGCTCAATGTTGGCTTGCCGCTTCTCGTCATTTCCGCATGCATGGTTTTGATAATATCGCCTCTCATGCCAAGGTCGCGCAAAGTAGATTCCGTTTCACTCGACAAATGCCAGATCCCCGGTTCGGTTTCGCTGGCAAGCTGCATGTCACGCAATTTCTCAAGACGGCCAAGGCTTAAGGCGTAATTGAAACGCGCATATCCTTCTGGCGGCTGCCCCCGCATGTCGATCATGCCGCCATCTGCCATGCTGAGCAGCTTTCTATCGATTGAGGTAAAGCGGTCCTGGGTCACTTCGCGGCGCAAAGCTGACTGAATTTCATGATCATGACGCGGCCCAAGCTCGTCCGTCATTAGCGCACTTGCTCGCTCCCGAAAACCGGACGCCATATAATCCTTGGCGATGATCAGGTCTTTGCCATCATCGGCGATGCCGCGCACGATAATATGTGTGTGCGGGTGATCGGTGTTGTAATGATCGACAGCGACCCAATCGAGCTTGGTGCCCAAATCCTTTTCCATCTGATCCATCAAATCACGAGTGTAGATTTTCATGTCACCCAGTTCCGCCGCATCTTCAGGCGACACGATAAACCGAAACTGGTGGCGGTCGTTTTTGGCTTGGTCAAGAAACTTATCGCCGTCCACCTCATCGCGGATCGCATTGTAAAGCTTGCCCGGTGCGCCTTCTTTCGATACGCCGTCGCGCTGCACATAACGCATATGCGCGCCTGCTTTGCGAAACCCTGCTCCCGCCAGTTTGACAAAGCGGGCCTTAATGACAACGCGGCGTTGTCTGAATCTTGCCTGCGCGCTGGAGTTCCGAAAAGCGGCGGTGTGGTTGCCACGCCCGATATTTCTGCCGGTGAAGCCTAGACTTCTTTGCGGCCCGTGAAACCGCGCATTCTTTTTGCCAACAGCATTCAAGACCCGCGTGACATACCGCTTGCCGGAGTTCTTGCCCAAGTCGCGGAACCGTCCCAGTTTGGGCTTGAAATCATCATCGTCAGTACCAGCCAAGGAACACACACCCAATTTTCGCTAACCGTTTGATTTTTCGTAATTCCTGCAAAAGTGTGGGCTATGCAGAAACAACAAAATCAATAATTTGGAAAAAAACATAGCCCACACGCCACTGACGGTGTGGGCGCAAAAAACCGATGTGCAGACTGGATTAATGGGGAACACGCCCACAATCCTTTTATCTCGCCTTCCGCTTCGCGCCATCCTCCCCCTCTGTATCCTGACTGTCTCAAATGCCGAAATTCCTTTACGCATCATCTCGCCTCCAGGTGATCACCGGAATGGCAATGCCGACAATATCGCCTGTATTGAGTGGTCCGAAGTATCGACCATCGAAGCTATCGGGTCTGTCCATCAGCGCGAAGAACTGGTTCTGTTTGAGCGTCACACAGTCCTGCCATACGGGTAAAAATCGATCTTGACTGTCCTTGCTCAAAGCCGTTGCGACAGGCTTCTGATTGACAAAAACGGTCTGTCCGTGACGGCAGATTTCATCGCCGGAAAGGGCAACAACACGCTTAATGAGCGGTACATTAAAGGGGAGATAATGTCTTTTCGCGGCCATCATCCTAAAGCCGGGCGGCGTCGGGACGACGACAAACGCCCCCCGTTTTAGGCTGCCGGGCGCTTTGATCCGATAAAATCCAACAGGGGCAGAAGCTGACGCATTGTAAGTCAACTTGATTGGGAAATTGAGCATAAGCGGGGCCACTACAAGGACAATGGACACGCCTATCAAACTCAAAAATAGTATAGTCTTTTTCATGCGCGAACCTCCCTTTCCAACAGCCATGAACGATGTTGATCTGGCGTATAAGGAAGTGGATCGAGCGCCGCATTTATGCGTGCATTAGTTTGAATCCAGTACCAATCGGCAACATCGGCAAGGTCGATTTCAACCCGTTCGATGTGATCAATTACGGTAAAAAGACGGTGCACACGGGTTCGACCGGGCACGTCCAAAAGTATGGCCGCACCGGGCGTAATGCCGGGAATATTGTAAAGTGTTGTAGACGGATCGCCGCCGCGCAAGACAAAGAAGCGCCAGCTTTCGGTGCCATACTCATTTGTTTCCCAACGGATATAGCCGAATACCGCACCTGCCGAGTAATACTCATATGCCTCCCGTCCGGTATACTCATCGCGGTATTTCGGAACGCCGAAACGAATGTAATAGTTGAAACTGTCACGACCATAATGAAGGTGAACACGTGTCAGAAAATCGATCACTTTTCACCTCTCGGTGCATCGGAAGGGATCAGCTTATTACTGCCATATGTCCGCGCTTTCTGTCGTTTATGCCTTTGTGACCAGCTGTCCAAATCGTCGATGTGATAGACTATGCGCCTGCCATGATCGCGAAACACTGGCCCGATGCCGAGATGCCGCCATTTGTTAAGCGTATTAGGGCTAAGCTTTAAGCGTTTCGCGGCTTCTTCAATATTCAAATAGGGGGTTTGCAGTTGTTGTCGGTGCTCTTCTTGCGGCGAATTCTCGGTCGGCGCATCTTCGCTGGGCATTCATCCTCTCCATCAGTATTAATCGCAATATTTCGATCAATTCTGACTTAGAGATGCGCGATTTTGCAGACTCGGATCTGGGGCCCACGAAAAACGTGTAGGTAGAAACTACTGCTTTTGTGAACCATTCAAGAAGGCCCGATGCCCTTTGTTGATGAGGGCCTGTCCCTTTTTGAGGAGCCTATAGGTTCGGCTTTGCACATAATGACTAATATCATCCCAACCTTCCATCACAGCTTCTTCACCAAAGATTCGGATAGCTATTTCACGCTGAGACAATCCAAGTTGTGCTAGATCCAACGCGTATAAAAGTTGCGGTGCCATTCGAAAACGCGCCGGCGTCACACAATAAGACTGTTGAAAAGATCCACGGTTCAGCAAGGAATGAAGATTGGAAATTGCCTTAGTCTGTGCAGCTAAAATACCCGGGCCTGATGTATATACTTCGAAATGGATCCGTCTTTCGAGATTAACGTTGGCATCAAAAACAAGCTGAAGAGAACAGGTTCTATGAGAGAGAAGAAGGTGTTGCTTGCCGTCGTTGGTGCGAACCAATTTTCGCTTACATGGCAATTTCAAGAAGCATGCACCCAATGTGCTATCGCGTTTATCCTGAGTTGTCTTTACACATTTAAGAACACTTGGGCTATGCAGCGGTGACCAGAACGGAAGAATAGATTCGGAGTCATGGGCTGGATCAATGAAAGAAAAGCAACCCGAACCGACTGGCGGCTAGGGCTTCCTCCTTCGTAATCTCCAAATTATTTCCCTGCTTTTTTCTCATGTTATGGCGTAATAAATGCCGTTTCCAGGCTTTGTGATAAGCAGGATTACGGCGTGTAAATTCCCACGTCCATGACGTGATGCTGGTGTTGTGAAGATAGTCATAGTGACTTTTCTCAGGTTCAATTTCGGCCATGACTGCGTCCTAATTCCGAGAATTTCTTCAGCGCCCCAACCCCGTTACCATCCTATCTGAAAGTGCCTTCTCTATTTTGGTATGCCCAAATCTCTAGGCAATTCGCCGCAATAAACATTCAATAAATATAACGAATAATTGAACATGCTTAAAGAATTTTAAGAATATCTTAAAGTCACAATTAGGATAAAATTGTATTGAATTTATGCTCCTCTGAAAGCAGTTACACAATTCAATGAACAGCAAAAATGCCTATGAATATAGCGATTAGCGGTTGGATATTTCCACATATTCAGTGATCATATTGCCGCTCCCTAGCAGTCATAATTCTATGTTCCCTCACACCTTCGGGCATGAGGGAACAAATTGTTTATGATCAGTGCTGCGGATTCCACAGGATTGCCATAACACTTTCATTGCCCTGCCCTGCGGCCCGTCCCAGATTTGCATAAATCTTTGATGGGCCAAATTCAGGGGCGGCAAAAGTGAGTGATACGTAGGGGTTGTCACTGTTTTTGCCGGTGCGGTTCCATCCACCGCCAATCTCTACACGGTCGTTTGTATAGACCCGGAAGTCGGGTTGCGCGTCGGTCTCCTTTGCTTCATTTGGGATAATGCGAATGCCTCTTTTTTGGCTCATCATTGCGAGTGTGCCTTCAAATCCACCTGCTTCTGTCTTCGTTACATATCCAAGTGCCTGTGCCATTTTTCTGTCTCCTGTCTTGTTTTAGCGGGACGCTCATCGCCCTGCTGTACGTAACCGTTTTGACGTACGGCTGGCATTCAAACCCAACGGGCGAGCCTTCGCGGAGACAGCCAGCACGGACTTTTTTGACCACGAAGTGGTATGCGCGAGGAGGCTTTAACCGGGGAAAAAAGTCCGTGCTGGCTGTTTTGAAGGGCAGACGTTCGTCATAGGTTGTAAGCGAAAGCAGGTTTATGAGTGTCTCGATATGGCAGGAGATGGATGGCGCAATTGGGCACGTCCATTGTAACGTCAATCATCGGGCAGGCTGAATGTTCGCTCGCAATGATGAGCCTTGGCAAAAACCGTTTTTCGCATTCAATATGAAGAAACTAACGCGCAGCCTGGCTTCCCTGTTGCCGCTGCTGGCCCGTGTATCTTGGTGGAGGTTGGGGGCGGATCGGTAGCAGCCAATAGTGCTCGCTGCTCACTTTTGCCGCCCCTGCATTTGGTAACACTATAAGCTTACCGTGTCTTGGCGGCGGTAGGTTGGTGAGAGTGCTATGACCTTCAGCGTTCCTTCCCGCACCAAACAAAAACCCCCGCATTTTCGAATGCGGGGGAGCAATAGAAACCCAATTTCAACCGTGAAACGGTCGCGTGCGCCCGGATGGAAACAAGGGGACCGCTCCCGCCTCTCGCACACTAACGCATGTGCTTCTTGGCTTGGTTCATGTTTTCCGTGAGCTGACCGCCACCGTTCTTGGTGTACGCCTTAAACGGAAAAGCCATGTAATGGGGTTGCCAGTTTTCTACCTCCTTGCGTCCTTCGCCTGTGACAAAATCAGATATGATCTTCTTTTGAACTTTGGCAGCCACACTGATATTTGCGTCAGCAACCGCCTTGCCACCGATATGCTTCAACATGGTGTTGATCGCCGCCTTGTCGCGCAAGAGATCAAAAAACGTATCGTCCGGTTGCCAGCATTTTTGCATATCAACCGATAATTTACCGCCCAAGAGTTCGACCATTGGGGTTCCCGATTGCAGGGTTTCCGCCATTACAAAGGTCAAAATGCGCATGACGATTTTATCGTCATGGTCGAGTAGCGTCATAAATATTTCGGCGGCACGCTCAAAGTTACCGTTTGATTGGGTCACTGAATATTGGTGCGCCGGGAGCTTGAGAAGTTTGAGGATTTCCTTCTTCTCCTTCTCAAAGGCAATTTGAGATGGGGATTTGGCAACGCTCTCGGAAATGGTTTCCTTATCGGCACGTTGCGCGTCTGCTTCTGTCCGCCAGTTGTCAGAGCCGACAATTGCATGGGTGACCATCAAACAAAGCGCGGCTTTTGGTTCCTGCAATAGGGCTGTGCGGACTGCTGCGTGACGGTGCAACATAAGATAATTTTGCGCGGCTTTGGTGAGTTCTGGCCGTGCGGATTTATCATCTGAATTGTCTGCATTCTTTTCTGTTGATGCCGCTTTGCGCTGACGGGCTTTATGCTCCTGCTCGGTAATCAACCCTTCATGCAAGACAACCTCACCACTCTGACGCACCTCTATATAGACATTACCGCCTTCTTTTTTGGATGCTTTCACGTAGGACCACTTGCAGAATTGTTTGCCCACATCGCAAATGACAACGTCATCCCAGCCCGCTTTGATAAGAGCGTCCCGCTTGGCGGCGATGCACTCATTTTGTAGTTTCCAAAATTCGTTTGCATCGTCAAAATATCCGTCTTCCCCAAATAGATCGGTGATGATTTTCCCTTTGTAATTTTCAAGCGGGAAAAGCGCGACACTGGATTTAATCTCACCACCAAACAGCCATTGCTTAAGCTGCCAAGTGCGCGGCGTATGTTGTTCGTCATCCTTAAAGAGTTTGAACCATTCGGCCTGTTGGGTTTCGGTTGCCAAGGTGAGCAAGCGCACGGTTTCGGCGTCAATTTCTTCGGCGCGATAAGCTTTGCGTATTGCAGGAATGAGATTACCAAGGGCCAGCGAGCGTTTGACCATAATTTGGGTCACGCCAAAAGTGGCGGCAATGTCTGCGGCGGTCTTGCCCTGTTTGACGAGCCGCGCGAAAGTTTCAAAGCGGGTCATTTCGTCGGGATCGAGCCGCGCCGTGTTCTCAATCAAAGATGCTTCAAGGGCGGCTGCATCGTCGCCTTCTTCCATAATTGCGCATGGCAGCGGTTCAATTTTCTTGTTTGATTCGGCAGTTTTCCCTGCCGAATAGTGCCGACGACGACCCGCAACAATTTCAAAATCCTTACCGTTCGGGCGCACCAGCAAGGGAACGAGAATACCCCGTTCGCGGATGCTTGGCAGAATATCGGAAACGTCCGGAGCCTTGTGGCCATGGCGCATATTTTGCGTTGAGATTTTCAATTGATCATATGGGATATGTACGAGTTTCATTTGATTATTCCTTTTCGGTTGGGTTGGTGCGCAGCATGGATGCGCTGGTTTTTGCTGTTAACAGCAAAAGGACTAGCGGCGGGTTTCCCGCCGTTTTTCTGCTTCAAGCCCTGCTTTGGCTTGCAACAGGGCTTTAGTGTCAAAGGTGATTTCGCCGTGTGTCCGTGCGGCTTGCGCATAGACGGAAAGCGGAAATTCGGCGGTGAAATGTATGTCGCGCTCGATGCCAAGTGCGCCAAGAACGACGATGCTCTGAAGTTCCGAAACGCTTACATAGCCAAGTTCAGGACACTGAAAACCGAGATCACAAAGGCCAAATAAAACATCTGGCTCGTGGGCGACCATTTCGGTTATCAGCCATGTTGCGGCTCCGGCGGGATTGAAAAACTTGACCACTGGCAACGGGTCTTTGTTGTCTCCGTCTTCTATGTTCCAGTTGGCGATGAGCTTCATGCGAATTTCTGGCGTGATGAGTTTCATAATCAGGGACTTTCAAAATGAGGTGGATTGACGTTTCAAAAACGTGGGTGCGGCCTAAGCCGCTGCCCTTTGCGTTTCGGTTCGTTGGGTATCAATGAGAAAATTTGCGGCTTTACTGGCAAGGCTGGCGGCGCGAAAAATCGCCTTGTCGTCCTCTTTCAGGACGTCAAGCCAAGAGCTGATATAATCCGTATGACGCACAGTTGGTGTGATCGAAAGCGAGGCGCAGACAAAGGCGCTTGTCATTTCAGCGACAAGTTCCTCACGGGCATAAAGCTTGTTGCCTTTGGTGTTTTCAATTACCCGATCAAGGCGGGATTTATGGCCGGTCCAATGACCTAGCTCGTGAAAACAGGTGCGGTAATAATTAATCTGGTCATGAAAGGCGGGTTGCGGCGGCACCTGAATAAAATCTTGTGAAGGCACGTAAAAAGCGCGGCTTCCACCAATGCGAAAATCTGCGCCCGTGTCTTTAATCAGCGCTTCGGCGTAGGGGATTTGTTCACATTCTGGAAGCTCCGGCGCGTCTGCATAAAGGTCTTCGGGCAAGCCTTCGCATTGCTCAATGTTGAATACACGATAGCGTTTTAAAAACGGGATGCGCTGCGGGTCACGCTGTTCCTGTTTGGCTGTTTGGCGTTCGTCTTTGGTAACAAAACTATCGGCGTAAACGATGGTTGTTGATTTTTCGCCCTTGCGAACATTGCCGCCTAGTTTCTGTGCTTGCTTATAGGTGAGCCAGCTTTGAAGCTGAAACCCACGCTCAAAAACCGCGCCCCAAAGCAGCAAAATATTGATACCGGAATAGGTGTTTTGTGAGTCCGCATTGGCAGGCAGTCCAATAGCTGCGGCTCCGTTCGGATTGCCCCAAGGCTGCACCCATGGCACGCGCCCTTGTTCTAGTTCGCGGATAATTTTCGCGGTCACTTCTTGGTAAACCGTTTGCCTCTCACTCGGTGCTTTCTTCTTTTGCTCGGTCATTGCATCGCTCTCCATCCTCTTCACCGTTTTTCCCCCCCAGGATGGGGGGCGGTGAAAAGGCCGCTTAGCCCTGAGCTTCAGGGCGCGACGCAACTGTTTTGGTAGGAGAAGAAACTCGACCCATACGGACTTAAAGCCAAAATGGTTGCGACGTGACCGCTCAGGGCTATAAAGGCCGACCGCCCACCAGCCGTAGGGGAAAAACAAACAATAAAAGCCGCCAGTTTTTGACTGGCGACCGCTAATTTTTAGGGGCGTTGCGGGGTACCCCCGCAGATGGGGGTGTGCTGAAAACAGGCCTGTTTGGGAATGGTTGAAGCCAGGGGGAAGGCTTTCCCCCCATATGAGAACAATTTAACTCAAACCTGTGATTGGAAATAGAATCCTGCATTGAGTTATCAGTTGCAGTCAATTCTACGCAATCATGATTGCAAACATTATTCGCAAACCGGGATATCAGGTGATTTGGTCACAGTTAGAGAATAAACGGTGCATGTGCTAACTGAAACTGGACGCTCAATTATTGGTACAAACTTTCAATAGGGCGTCCACATATTTAATAGGATTCGTGCCTTTTTCAAAACAAACAGATACATGCCCATCAGGCAAAGCCACAACAAGCTGCAGGAAATTTCCATACCCCACGATAACAAATGTAGCTCCGCCGCAATCTATATTTCCGCGTTGTTGGGCAATCTTGAGAAGTATCGGATTTACGAGAAGTTCTTCATACTTATCGCTGCTTTCGTCAGATGCACCAGTAATTCCGCTACGTTGCGATGTTTCAAGTGCACCATTCCGATAGAGCGCGACATAGCGAATATCTGATGTAAGTGCATAGATATGAGATGAAATGTCAGACATTGTGGGCCGTTTCTTTCCAAAATTTTGAAGAATGACTTGGCAACAAGGAAGAATGCTAAAACCTCAATTTGCGAATAAATAAAGCACTTTGATTTGGTCGGGGCTTATACGGCACAGCTTATGGAAGGAAAAATAGCATTGCTTTGATTGTATAAGGCAATCATAGATCTGATCTCTTACTCTAAGAAATAGCTCCATAATTTGTTTCGTTAATCCTTTCTTGCAATCGCGTTGCTGGCTTTCAAATTATGATGATGTCGTAGAATATTGTTCAGAGCTTTGAAGTTGCCTTGGGAAAATCTTTCAGCAATCTTCCGCGCACAATTCACGGCTGAATTTTTGGATGTGTCTACGGTGAAATCATAAGCGCCATGAGAATGCACTTTTTCGATTTGTGAGCGCGCCAGACCTTCATCTCGATCCTCACGAGCCCGCTCTCGTTCTTTCAGGATATCAAGAGGGCACATGACACCGACAAACAAGGTTGGAATTCCATCCAGAACTTCAGCACATTCAACAGCCCAGCCATTCTGGTTCAAGACATGATCAATTATAATCGGGACTCCCGCCTCAGCGAATGCTGCCATTGACAAATGAAATCCTTTAAATAGGGAAGGTCCAGCTTGCTTTCGCAAGTCACTGTCATGCCAAAATTCCGGTGGTAGTGTTTGATGAAACATATCTCTTGAATAGACAATATATGGGCCAGAAAGCTGACGTTGCAGTGACCGGGCAATGGATGTCTTTCCTGCACTCGATGCACCGTTTAAAAAAATGTTCATAAGGGCCTCACCAAAGAAGCAGAGAAAGACAGGAACTTACCCCAAATATTATAGCTGGATAAAGAACGGTACAAGCAAGGCTGCAATGTAAAGACCAATCCCGAAAGAAGTATGAGCGACAAGACTGCGTAAACGAGCAATATTGGGGTTGGGCGTTTTGGAAGCTGCTATCCCTGCTCCCATCCCTGGCTGCATTACAAAAAAAGGCGCAACAACTGTAGCGACGCCGACGATGAGAGCTGGTAACAGGGTCGGTTGGTAGGCCCATTCAAGCCCCCATATCCATAGAAGCGCCCCAGCGAAAACAACACCAATCCCATAATGAAGCATCCAACCAAGAATTAACTCACCACTAACCGGCGGAGCCTCGGCAATTTTGGCATGCATAAAACGTCCACACATACAGTGCCCAAACCAGCGGCCAACCATTGCGTAGTTAAGGGACGGCACCTTAAAAACGACCTTCTGAAACAATGCCCAAAGATCCATTACGAGAGTAGCTCCGCCTCCGATCAAAGCCGCACGCACAACAAATTCCAACTCTTCACTCACGGTTCTACCCTTCCTTCTATTGTCGTACAGATCAGTAAAATTTCGCCACTATAACATTCAATTGATTCATTAAATCAAATAGAGGATTGCCAATTTCGTGTCAATTGTTAATATATCATTCAAGTGATTGATTGATAGAAAGGCAAAATTGACGTATGGTTGATACGGACATTCAAACCCAAATGCTCACTGAGTTTGCTGAACTCGCCCGCACTCTTGGGAATGTTCATCGCCTTATTCTTCTTGAACATATCGCTCAGGGAGAGCGTGCGGTAGAACGCCTGGCCGAGCTTTCGGCCTTGTCTATCGCCAACACCTCACAACACCTACAGCATCTTAAGCGCGCTGGCTTTGTCGAAACGCGAAGAGAGGGCAAGCACATATTTTACCGGCTGGGCAGCGGGCCGGTTTTAAATCTGCTCACGGCTCTTCGGCACTATGTCGAACATAACCGATCAGAGATCCGTGCGCTTGTAACAGACAGCGTCAATCAACCTGATCGGCTAGAACTCATTTCGCGTGAGGAGTTGTTGTCCCGAATGAAAGAAGACAGTGTTACTCTGCTTGATGTTCGGCCCGAAGAAGAGTTTGTGCTCGGCCATCTGCCTGGTGCCATTAACATTCCTTTTGAGGAACTTGAACACCGACTTTCCGAACTTCCAGACGATCAGGAGATTGTTGCTTACTGCCGGGGCCCTTATTGTGTTTTCTCTTTCGATGCAGTTGCAATGCTGAACACCAAAGGTCTGTCTGCGCGGCGATTAAAGAACGGATTTCTGGATTGGAAGGCAACAGGCCAAATAGTAGAGACAGCAAAACAAGGCTAGGAAAGTTGCCCGAACTGGAAAAATACAGCCAACGCTACACATGGCTCAACTTCCTCCCAAATCACACCAAATCAAATATCGACTGTTCGGAATTTTGTTTCCCGGATGAGAGTTTATTGCAGGAGATAAAAGGGCTGGAGCGAATACATGATGTTTACGTAATGGTTTATAACAATCAATCAGGCAACCCCTCCGCTCCAGGCCGCAAACACTTATGTTCAACCATAAAACACGCAAAGATTGACTTACCTACGCTCAAAAAAATTTCTGAAATAGAACAACGTCATGATGCCGGCGGCATTCGATTGGTCTTTTATAAAAAACCAATCGAATTAGCATTCTAGTCTCCGTGTTCGCACTAGCTTCATATTACGATGAACATTGAGCAAACTAACACTCAACCGTTACATGACTCCGTAAAACCGCTATCCTCTCAAAATGATCTGCAAGATATGGCATCATGTTTCCAAGTGACTAATTGATCGTCTTTCGGACCAGTATCATGGCCACGAGCGCGGCAACAATATAAGCCCCTGCTGCGCTACCAAATGCCCAAGCATACCCATTGACAACATCAATTCGTGCGGCAGCAACGGACATCAACGCAGCCAGTCCAACCGTAGGGCCCAGCTCCATTGCAGTGTTCATGACACCACCGGCCAACCCTGCCTGCTGCGGAGGTACATTCGCGGTAGACAAAACCGCAGTTCCGGAAAAAACAAGAGAGGCACCTCCGGCCAGCAAAACAAGACCAGGCAGCAAGCCAAGCAGATAAGTAGTCTCATGACCAATACCTGCAAGCAGACCCAGTCCGGCTGCAGCGACGATCAAACCTGTAACAGTAACCTTAAGAGCGCCGAAACGGCCAACCAACATTGCGGCACCACTGCCTGACGCGATCAACACAACGGCGAACGGGACAAAAGCCCCTGCTGTTTCCATCGGCGACCATTCCCTGATTTGCTGAAGATAAAGGGACAGCACAAAATTCACCAAACCGCCAGCGCCAGCTGCGGCAAGCATAATGCCAGCCAGCCCTGTTATGCGACGAGGCTCTAAAACAAAACCTGGCGGAAGCAGCGGATCACGGACAAAGCGCTCAATAACCAGAAAGATAACGATCAATAGGATGCCAATTGCGAGCGGGAGTAATACCGCCGTAGAAGTCCACGCATGTTCACCGCTGAGAATAAGACCATAGCTACCGATTGAGATACCAAATGTTGCGAACAATGCCCCCATGAGGTCAAGCCCAGGACGAACAGCACCATCGGCGGCATGTCCTGCGGGAAACAAGCGTGGGGTGACAATCAAGGCCAAGGAGGCCACCAAGACAGGAACAACAAACATCCATCGCCACGATACCCAGTCAGTAACAACCCCTGAGATGATAAAGCCAAGTGCAGATCCCAACACGGAGACTCCGCCCCATGTGGCCATCGCTTTTCCAAAATTAGCCGGATCGGGAAACAGCATCCTCAAGACAGCCATGGCAGCAGGTGCAGTTATTGCTCCTCCAATTCCCTGACAGAACCGAGAGGCGACCAGCGCCTCAAAACTGGGAGCAAAAGCAGCGGTCACGGAGGCTAAACCAAAAACGACCAATCCAGTTACAAACATGAGCCTACCCCCATACCGGTCAGCGAGGCGCCCTCCAAACAGCAATAGTCCGCTAAAGGGCAATCCGTAGGCAGCGCTTACAAGCACCAAATCCGCAGAAGTAAGGTCAAACTCCAAGGCTATATCAGGAAGCGGTACTGCAATCATTGTGATCGTGAAGATCAACATCGCCTGAACAACACCAAGGACAAAAAAGGCCAAACCGATGCGGTTAGGACTATCTTGATTATCGGGAACAGATGCCTCCTCAGAGGCACTGTTTAGACTGGCCGTTGACATGAGCAGTTTCCTTATAAATTAAATTTTATCAATCAATTGTTTAATTGAATATATGATTCAAAATTTATCACGTCAACATTCAATTTAATGATTGATTGTAATATTAATCTAAGAAACCACCTGGTTTGCCAAGCGAGCAACAAGCGCACCTGCCTCACCTTGATCGACTTACTTTATGGTTTATCGAGTACGTACTTCTTAGAGCATCGACAACTGGATACGATATCCATCCAGATCTGTGAAAAACGCAGTTCTCGTTCCCTCGATTAGGGCAGACTCATAATGCTGTCCCCCCATTTTCTCCGCCATGTCAATCACGTTATCGAGATCGTCTTCACTGACGAGTTTAAACCCAATGTGATCAACACCTCCCATTTGCCCGACTTTATCTGTCGAATAATCGGACAAGGTAACAAGGTCAGCTCCTTCAGGTGATCGCAGATAGGAGACTGTCCCTCTTTCATCCTTAAGGACAGGCCCCTTCAGGCCGAGAACAGCCTTGTAAAAAGCGACTGAACGCTCCACGTCGTGTACAAACAGGTGAATGTGATTAAAGGCTACTATTTTGGACATGTCAGTCTTCCTCAATCCGGAGTAATATGCTGTGAAACACAGATTTATTTCTTCTGTTAAAGCGTTTTCTTGCGCTCGCTTTCAGACAATTTGGCTAGAGAAAGACGCCACCTGAAAGCTCAATACGTTGGGCATTCATCCAGTGACAATCGCCAGATAGAATGGCCGCCGCAGCAGCGCCTATATCGCTTGGCAATCCAACTCTTCCAAGCGCGGTTTGTGAGGCGATAAAGCTGTTAATTTCCTTGTTGTCTCTCACCGCGCCCCCGCCAAAGTCCGTTTCAACAGCACCAGGAGCTATGATATTGACCGAAATCCTTCTCGGCCCCAGTTCTTTAGCCATATAGCGGGTCAGTACTTCCATACCCCCTTTCATGCTGGCATAAGCTGCATATCCAGGAAGTACAAACCGTGTTGAAGCCGTGGAGATATTCAAGACAGCTCCCCCATCTTTCATAAGCGGAAGAAGTTTCTGGCTTAGGAAAAATGGAGCTTTGAGATGAATATTCATAAGTCGGTCAAACTGCTCTTCACTGGTTTCCATGAATTCAGCATTCAGACCTATGCCTGCATTATTGATTAGATAATCAAAATCTTCCCGATCCCAGCACTCCATGAGAGCTTTTTTAATACTGGCTGCGAATGTTGTAAAAGAACCGCACCGAGAAACGTCAAGTGGCAAGGCTACAGCCTTCTGACCCATCTTATGTATTGCCCGAATGACCTTTTCTGCCTCATCTTTCGCAGTGTTATAGGTCAGAATAATATCCGTTTCTTGTCCCGCAAGGGCTAGCGCCATGCTCTTACCAAGACCCCGACTTCCACCTGTGATTATTGCGATTTTCATGGTGACATCCTCAACAGTATTTTCTTCAGAATAAAAACTTCTTGCCTTTTCGGATTAGTGCTCTTCCCTTAAAAAACCGGAACAGGCATATCATTATAGAAAGCCTTTTTTGGAGGGTCGTATCTCTGCGTAACGGTGGCTAATTTGCGATCAACCCAGACTTCGATCACCGGCCTTTTATTAAGCGCTTCCAAAAGAATATCTCTGGATTCCGGCGTGTTTCCGGCTCCAAACTCGGCCAATGTGAAAACGATCTTGTAAAAATTCCGGTCATGATCTTCGGGAAAGCTATGACCGGTGCGGGCACCTTTGGGTATATGCATGGGTATTTCGGAGATCAGCAGTTCAGTGGGCAACAGATAGTTGATAAAGCGTGCATCTGGCCCTCCTGCCTTTTGAAGAGCTATTTTGACAATCGGATCTGCGGTGGCGATAGAAGAAATTTCTTTTATCTCATTCTTCTCCAGCCTACCAACCGACACATAAACCGCATTTTGTGTGTCATGAGCATAAAGGCTATTCACAGCGTGGGATTTGATAGAGAGTCCAATCAAAACAGTCAGGACAAGAGTGGCAATATATGCAAGCAGCCACGCAATACATCGTGCAAACAGTGACTGCAGCAACCGGATTGTTCGGAATGGTGTCTCAAGAAGGCGCGGCAAGAACATACCAGTTCGCTGCATATAATCTGCATATCCCGAGAATTGACGCAGGCACAATCGCTCCTCTATCCGAGCCAAAAGAACATAAACAAACAGAACGGTAACGAAGCCAAACAGAACCAGAAAGCGCGGCCACAATAACAACATCCCAAAACCGGCAACCATGAGAGCTAAATATTGCGGGTGCCTGATCCAGCGATAAATCCCACCCTCGACAGCTTCCTTCCTGAGCAATTTGGCCGAATAGATCTGGACGGCACCGACCGCAAAACCCAGAAGCCCTAAGGCCATCAGAATGACCCCGGCTATATTATGCGCGTCAACAAACGGAGATGTTGTTTGAGCGATAATATGAGGCAGAAAAAAGCTGATTAACCAGCTCGCTGTTGGACTGTCGCCAAGCACATCAAGCCCTGGCCCGTATATCGCGTAGAAATAGGCCGCAAACGGGCTGGCCATGTAGAAAAATTCGAACGCAACCAAGGCATAAAAGGCCGCACTTGCCCAAAAGGCGCTTTTTGCCAGGCGGTCACTGTCGCTGCCATCATTTTGAATTGTCATCTACTGCCTCCTATTATTCATATAACTAACCGTCCGGTTACCAATTATTTAAAAAAACGCCAATCTAGCAATCCCCACAACCTCAATATTGCTCAGTGTTTCAGCTTACTCTTCCGCCTCAGATTCCAAATGCGAATTTAAGTGAGAGGTTTGGAAGGCTTCCAGGAAGTATGAATCAACCTGGGCGGCATCACAGTTGAAGTAGGTGCAGAATTTCTCACGCAACAAAATAAATGCAAAAACTGGTATGACCCCAGTAAAAAACTCATGCACAAGCGCCTTTTCAAAATGTGTGCTTTTCGGCTCGTCTGAAGCCTCTTCGGCAAACCCACGTGCATTCAACTCTCGACTTATGATGCTTTCCATCACCCGAAACAGGAAATCTTCGCTGTTATCCGTTTTCAGGGCTTCCATGAGCAACAAGGCAAGACTTTCTTTGCGATCAGCAAGAAACCCAATTTCCTTGGCGATTTTTTCCTTAACCGCATGTGGGTCATCACGCGGGACAGAGCTTTCCCCGCTCTTCTCCCCCATTTCCACTATCATTTCGCGGAAGAGGGAGTGAATAATGTCGTCTTTATTTTTAAAATAATAATAGATCAGCGCTTTGTTTACGCCCGCACTTTGGGCAATACTATTAACACTGGTCGCATCAAAACCCTTCGCCGCAAACAGTTTTTCAGCAACACGAAGGATTTGTTCTCTATTATTCTCAGCATGTTCAATATCCATTCAAGCAACCTAACCGAACGGTTAGTTATGAGTCAAGAACCTGATAGTGAAGAATGTCAGCCGAACAAAGACACATTTTTCTGTAAGTCTAAATTTTTATAAAAATGCTTAAAGGCCTTCTGATTTTCAGGGGATAAATGCCGCAAGCAAACCGCGATCTTTTTTTCAAACTCAGCATGGCTGAGCGGGTTCCGTGGATCACCCAGAGCGTGAAGGCAGGTTGCCTCGAAAACGACCCCGTCATTCCTTTTGACAACGACATGAGCTGCTTCCGGATTTTCTGCGATCTGAAATCTTTCTGAGTCCACGCTTACCGATATCTTATCAATCGCAGCCGCTACATCAGGGCGCTGGATACTCTCTTCAGAAATATGAGCAGGATCCACAGAATTATCAATCAGCATACAGGCCAGTGCATAAGGCAGACTAAACATTGCTTCGGTTTCCGTCTCTGGCACTCTATACCGCAATATATCAACAACCATTTGGGTTGTAGACACCGCAATTGACGTCACATTCCCGACCGAAATTTCGTGTTGATCCAGGATTTCTTTCAAAGCTCCGACTGCCGATTGCGCAGAAGAGCATAAGGGATAGGATTTTATCACCAGTCCTGGTGTTTTCAGTGACCAGGTTTGCCCAAGCCGCCGCGCATTGTTTGGTGAATATTGATCGCCAATCAGCACAGCAAGCGGCCCATCATCCCTTTCAAAAAGATCCATCGGAGCACTTGCATTTGATTGGGCGAGAGCAAGAGCTCTAAAAGCGCCATATGCTGTCTCCCCTAAGATAAGCGGTTTTGCGTCAGATCCAATAACGGTCCGATATGGATTGGAGAGGCATCCTGCAAATGCGATAGCCTGCGCCGTTTCAGCGGAGGAGAGAGCGGATAACCGCGCTAACCCTGCAACCGCCCCAATGCCCGCAAAAACCCCGGTTGGCCAAAATCCGCGATCATAGAGTTCGGAGCCAACAGTTGCCCCTAAGACATAGGCTATCTCCGAGCCAACGATAAAGGCGTCAAGAACATCCGAACCCGACTTATTGTCGGCTTGTGCAGCTGCTAAAACGACCGCCAGAATGACGGAGGAGCCATGAATTATTCCAGAAAAACATGTATCGTCCATATCCAGAGCATGACAACAGGCCGCATTGACATAAGCTGCTGAAGACGCTGGCAGCACCGTGCCCGTCCATGTTTTGGAAATGGCTGGTGCCGGATCAATTGGCGCAAGACTGTGAGCCAACTGACCAACACGTGTTTGGGTTCCGGCAACACCGACAGCTGCGGTATCCAGAATAGCAGCTCGCGCGATATCCCTAACCAATGCGGGAACATCTGTGCAATCTACGGATTGGGCCCAATCTCCGAGATATTCACTTAAGAACCCGCCGGACGATCCATCTAATGCTTTCATTCAACACTCCCTCGCATCCGTATACCTTCCGGATCGTAAGGCGGCGTTGAGCAGATGGTGGCCTCTCGCATGTCACCATAAATATCGACAGAAAGATCGGCATTCGTCTCGACCGCTCGGCAAGATATGAGAGCCTGTGCCAAAATTTTATCAACGCAATGCCCAAATCCAGCTGAAGTTACATGACCAACATAGTCCCCTCCCTGATAAATTGACTCGTTTGCGATCGGATCATAAACACCCCGCGTTATTTCCAGCATCACACGTTGATATCGAGGGGCAGCGGCTAACGCACCAGCGCCGATAAAATCACTTCTACTTCTGTCAACAGCCCAAGGGATATCGGCCTCGATAGGCGTTAGATCGGGGTTCAGGTCGCTACCAAATCTGGCATACCCTTTCTCAAGCCGGAGTGAATCAAGCGCCCTCGCACCGAAATGAATCAACCCCATCCTCCGCCCCTTCGCCTCAAGAGTAGTGAAGAGCGTCAATAAATCGGTCATGTCGCAATAGAGCTCAAACCCGGCTTCGCCGGTCATGGACAGCCGCATTGCCCGTCCTGAGATTCCGCCAATTTTTATCTCGCGCGATGTGAAAAAGCCGAAATCTGCGACGGAACCCTCCGAAAGAACATCTTCCAAAAGAGAGAAGGATCTCGGTCCCGCAAGACACAACACGCCATATTGATCACTGACACATTTAATAGTGACGGCATACTCTTCCGCCTGTACCAGCATCCAGCGTAAATGAATGATTTGAGCCGCGGAGGCCCCGACAAGGAAATATCTGTCTTCACTTTCACGCAAAATCGTGAACTCTCCCAGGATGCCACCCTTGTTATCAAGCATATAAGCCAAACGGATTTGATCATTTTCATCTGGCAACCGACTGCACAACAAACGAGACAGATAGAGCACGGCTTCAGGACCTTCTATTCGGTATTTTCCAAAAACAGATCCATCCATCATGCCCAGACTATTCCGGACGGCTCTACATTCTTCGCCAACTGTCTCAAACCAGTTTTGGCGTTCAAAACAATACTCGTCACGGGGAACAACGTTCTTTGGTGCAAACCACAAAGGGCGCTCCCAACCATTCACAGACCCAAACACCGCACCTCTTGCTTTTAAAGCGCTATAGAGCGGGTTCTGACGAACAGGCCGACCAGCCATACGTTCTTCGTGAGGATAATGTTGCTGATATCGATGAGCATATAAATCTTTTGCACTTTCGGTCGCGTAATGGCCAACAGACCAGTTGCCAAACCGACCTATATCACTCGACATCAAATCGAATGGCGCTTCTCCGTCAATAATCCAGTCAGCAATCACTTCGCCATATCCGCCTCCCATCGATATTCCTGCCAGGAAACCAGCCGCACAAAAATGGTTACGCTGTCCGGGCATTGGACCGACGAGAGGCCGTCCATCCGGCGTAAAGACAAACGGGCCGTTCACGACACGCTTGATGCCAACATCAGCAAGTACTGGAAATCGATTGAAAGCCAATTCTAAATTCGGTAGCAGTCTGCCGATATCGTCGGGAAGTAATTCCTGACCGAACGTTTCTGGCAGAGCCCATGACCGCGCATCCGCCTCATAAACACCGAGTAAAAGTCCCTTGTTTTCCTGCCGCATATAAAAGGATGCGTCGGGGTCTCGGATTAAAGGAAGTTCTCCACCGAATGTTACTAATTCAGGAATATCCTCGGTGATCAGATAATGATGCTCCATGCATGTCATCGGCAGACTTGAACCCGTGAACTTTGCGACTTTGTCTGCCCAGAGGCCTGCTGCATTCACAATCCAGTTGGTTTGAAATTCCCCTTTATTTGTAACAACGAGCCAAGAACCGTCTGTCTCCTGATGTAATTCAAGAACCTCAGTATGTTCGAGCACAGAGGCGCCTGCTATTCGCGCGCCTTTGGCGAGGGCCTGCGTGACACCATATGGATCAACATGCCCATCTGTCGGATCGTAAAATGCCCCAACAATCCCGTCTGTATTTGTAAGCGGGTGCAGTTTTCCAACCTCAGCGGGGCTTAATAACTCATAGTCAACACCAATGCGTTTTGCCCGACCGTGAAAAGTGAAGACGTCCTTCATTCGATCTTGACTGGTCGCAAGCAGGATGCCGCCTGGACGGTGCTCCGTCACGCATATGCCAGTTTCGGTCTCTAAATCATGATAAAGTCTGATGCTGTTTTTTTGTAGCCTGGCGATAGAGGGAACGGCGTTCATTGTATTGCCGTTTGCAGCAGCATGCCAAGTAGATCCAGCTGTCAAAACTGATTTTTCAAGCAACAAACTGTCACCCCAGCCTCGTTTGGCTAAATGGTACAATATGCTGGCCCCAATGATGCCACCGCCAATGACGACAGCGTTATATTTTTTGCTCTGCACTGGCCTCGCCTCGTGGATGATGTTTATTGTAATCGTCCTTACAAGATCACCAGTTTTCTTTCCTGCTCAAGTAAGATCGTTGTTTCTGACTCCTATTTATAAAGAGAATAACTTCTAATTACTTTATCGCTAAATCATCTCACGCATTTGCAGCAAAAAGACTCTGGTGTTAACGAAGATATGTACAAATCGGAGGGAGCATTGTCCCAAAACTCAGCAAACAAAGAAGATATTTTACTTGACCTGCGGTCGCTGAAAATATTCTCGGCAACCTGCAAGATGCGAAGCATGGTAGACGCTGCAGAACAAAATGGCATTACCCAAGCTGCGGTCTCACTTTGCATTTCAAGACTGGAAGAAAGGCTCAAAACAAAACTGATTGATACTTCGGTACGCCCCTTACGCCTGACCTCGGCTGGCGTTCTCCTCGACGAGCGAGCAAGACGCCTTCTCGACTATGCACAAGAGACATCTGTTATTGTCGGTCACTATGCATCTGGCCGTATCCCCAGGCTTCGAGTATCCCTGATAAACTCAGTGATAGGATCTTTACCGGCTTCCGCATTTGAAGCTATTCGCCAACGTTTTAGGATAGAGTATTTAACCGTACGATCCGGTATTGCTGATAACCTTAATACAGCCCTTTTATCTGGCGATGTGGACTTGATTGTAACAACCGAAAACCATGTTGATATAGATGGCTGCGTTAGGATGCCGTTTGTGAGAGAAAATTTTTTTGTTGTAACCCCACCCAATATTGAGACTGTACTGGATTTTGAGCAACTCACAAAAACACTGCCCTTTATTGGATATTCCCACAATACTCTTACCGCACGCTCAACGTCCGCTCATTTTACCCGCATACGGTTCCGCACCTCAGCATTATACGAATTTGATGATTCACGTGGGTTAATGGATTGCGTTGCCTCAGGATTAGGCTGGACCGTAGCAACACCTTTACTCTTATTAGAAGGAGCGAAGAGGCCTGACCAAGTCAACATTCACCAAATGCCCGGACCAGGATTTAGCAGAGACCTATCCCTATATATCCGCGAACAGAAACTCCAACTGAAAGCTCGCGAAATCAGTAAAATTTTCAGAGAAGGTTTGACCACTAACATCAATTTGATGCGCCCCAACTTCCCGTCATGGCTACCTGACTGCTTCAACAATATTACTGAAAATGAAGACTGATTTGAGTAACCCTTAGCTAAATTAACTACACTTTATAATTCTATTTAGTGTTCGTTATCCAGCTCGAAGTACGTAGTAACACACCTTTGAACCGTCATATCCTCGATGAAAAAGTTAATGATGTCTGCTCACTCTGGAAGTTTAGACAATCATTGGTCGGATTTCGGTAACGGAGAATAGGATGCGCATAACCGCCCCAACAATGGATCAGGTAAAAGAACTCATCGAGTATTTCAGCTTCGATGTTCCACAAGAAGATATCGCGATATACAGGGAGCTTATCGCGGAGGCTGGGGAGGATAGAAATTCCCTGCTTATCGGAGATATTGGTCTTCCCATTTTTGGCCCATCCAGAGCTCCTGGGTATTATCCTGATGAACGAGAAGATCCTCTTCATGCGTGGTATGTTAGAACAGATATAAGCCTTGACTGCGAAGGTCCTTTATCCGGCCAATCTGTCGCCGTGAAAGATAATATTAGCATTGCAGGTGTTCAGATGATGAATGGTTCCCGCATTTTGGAAGGGTATATTTCTGAAATTGATGCTCCCGTCATTACTCGTCTACTACAAGCCGGTGCGACCATTACCGGAAAAACCAATAGCGAAAATATGTGCTCCGTGGGAACCAGTGTATCAAACGCCAACGGGATCATTCATAACCCTCATAAACGCGGCTTTAGTGCTGGCGGTTCTTCGTCTGGTACAGGTGCTGCAATCGGGAATGGAGAGGCTGATATCGGACTGGGCACAGATTCCGGCGGTTCAGTTCGAATACCCGCAGCGTTTTGTGGTTGCTATGGCATGAAGGCGACGCATGGACTGATACCCTGCACCGGTGTCATCGGCATGGAAATGACAATTGAGGGTGTTGGGCCTATGACAACGACTGTAGAAAAAAATGCCAAAGCACTTCAGGTACTTGCCGGTGTTGACAACATGGACCCCAGACAATGTAACCCTATAGTAGATGATTATACCAAGGCACTTGGAAAAGGTGTTTCGGGCCTTAAAATCGGAGTGTTAAGGGAAGGATTTGGATTAGATTGCTCTGAGGCAGATGTTGATCAACTTGTACTCGAAACATCAAAAAAATTTGCATCATTGGGGGCTAGTGTCGAAGAAATTTCCATTCCTCTCCACAAACAGGCATCTATCGTAAACAGCGCTATTTTCGATGAAGGGATGACCCAGCTGATGATGATGGGCAATTCCTTTGGAACGAACCACAAAGGGCTTTACATCCCCAGCCTCATGGAAAAACAGTCAACGTGGCGATCACGCCCCAATGATCTGTCGAAGGCAACAAAACTTGCCCTGATGACCGGCCATTATTTACGTGAAAATTATGCGGGAACAATATATGCCCGAGCGCAAAATTACGGACGGATCATCACTCAGGCGTATGACAAAGCATTTGAAAGCTATGATATTCTGCTCATGCCCACAGTTCCAATGAAAGCTCAAAAAATCCCTGAACTGGATTGTGGGTTGCGAGAATATATCACTCGTAGCTTTGAAATGGTTCCCAACACATCCCCGTTCAATATTTCCGGACACCCGGCTCTGGCCGTACCCTGCGGCATGCGAGACGGTCTGCCTGTATCGGTTCAACTCGTCGGTAAATACTGGAGCGAAGCATTGCTGTACCGCGCGGCAATGGCTTTGGAAAATGTCATCGATTGGAAACATTGTTAGAAAGAAAGCATGATGTTCGACTTAACTATATTCATAAATGCATGCAAGCAGGCGGTGGTATCAGAAAATGCCGAGCAAGTTGTCGCTGACCTTATACAAAAAGCTCTTGGCTCCCCTGAGGCACTACGGCAAGTTTTCAAGGACTTTGGAGAAGAAGAAGATCTTGTTCATCAATCCGAAGGCATAACCATATATCATGTTCGACTCTCCCCAGGCATTCAATTCCCGCCACACGACCACGGTATGACAGCTATGATTGGTGTGTATGAAGGGGAAGAAACAAACGCTTTTTTTAAACGCAACGGCTCAGGTCTTTCGCCTGCTGGCGAACGCACCTTAAATGCGGGTGACTTCATCCAAATAAAGCAAGGTGGCATTCATTCTGTTGTGAACAACGGAGCGAAAAGAGCCGCTGCACTTCATGTATATATGGGACACCTAGGAAATGAACATCGTTCGTGCTGGCATCCTCAAACCGAAGAAGAACATACCTTTGATATGGAAGATTATTTCCGCTGGGCTAAATAAACTTGGCGAGATAAATCAGAACACGCTCATTCAAGACAAGGAGGGGTTGCCTAAGGGTTTTCAGAAATCGAGATGGTAACGGCACTCATTGAATCCTATTTATCTATCATGAGATTGAATTGTATGACGTAATAGGGGAACCTATTTGATTGAGAATGAAAGAGACAGAATAAAACACTAACTATTTGATTTTATTAAAAAATATTGACTTTCACAGCTGTATTTGTCATCATTTCCCAATGCCCGCCTTCTTTAACGAGAAGGCCAATGAATACGAAAAAACACGCAACGCGGTGTACTAAGCAAAGGCAACAGCGCGACATTGAAATAAGAGACGGCATAGAGGTTCAATGCATAGGCTTGGAGAACATACCCGTTACCAATGCAGAGCTTGAAGTACTGGAAACCTATGCAGGAGATTTAATCATCAAGTTTGTTCAGGAACATATAAATAAGCAAAAGGAATAACCATGCGAGCAGCAATCTATGTCAGAGTCTCAACCGGCAGACAGGCTTTACAGGACCTGTCGATCCCTGACCAGATTGCACAATGCGAAGCCTATTGCGGCAAACGGAATTGGGAAGTCGCTGCGACTTACATCGATGCGGGCGCAAGTGCCACCAATGACAACAGGACAGAGTTCCAGGCAATGATTGCCGAAGCCTGTTCACGAGCAAAGCCTTTTGATGTTGTGATCGTTCATTCACAGTCGCGTTTTGCGCGCAACACGCTTGATCTGCTGCATTACACAAAGAAACTGGAAAAGACTGAAGTTCAGTTTGTTTCCATCACACAGGATATCGGCTCTGGAGATCAGGCGGATGTGTTGCGCACGATTCTTGGTGCCATGGATGAATACCAATCAAAGGAAACGTCCAAGCATGTCAGTCGTTCCATGTGTGAGAATGCGCGGCAAGGCTTTTGGAACGGCGCACAACCTCCTTTCGGCTATCGTACCTATGTCGCTGAGAAACGCGGCAAGAAGGAAAAGAAAAAACTGGAGATTAATCCGGTAGAAGCCGAGATTGTGCGGCGTATTTTCACACTCTATGTCCACGGCGAAGGGAAAAGAGGCCCAATGGGTCTTAAAGCAATTGCAAATCTGTTGAACACTGAGGGCGTGCAAGCCCGTAAGGGCGGCAAATTTCTTCTGCAATATGTCCACAAGGTCTTGACCAACGAAGCCTATATTACCCGTCACTTCTTTAATCGGCGCGACAGTAAAACTGGAAAGATCAAACCGGAGAACGAATGGATTTTTGCTGGAAACTCCACGAATTATTGACGACGTCGATTTTAACGCTGCTCGTGATCGCCTGGAGAATAATCATCCGCTGACCACATCGCCGCGCGTAGTAAACAGTGAGATTTTATTGACCGGCCTTGCGCATTGCGCGAAGTGTCATTCACCTATGCGCATTCAAACCGGCAAAAGCGGCGCCTACCGCTATTATAAATGCGGAAAACGTGCGGATGCGGGCAATTCTGTTTGCACAGGTTGTTCTGTCCGGATGGAAAGGTTGGACAAAACTGTCCTGGGCGTGATTTTGGATCGTACACTTGCGCCAGGGCGCCTTGACGAACTTATTTCCCCTTTGCTCGAGCGCAATCTTGATCGTGAACGCACGGTACAGAACAGGATTAAAGGGTTGAAAAGCGATAAGCGGGAAATGAAAACGCAACTGGATGCCCTTTGGCGCCAGATATCAACCGAAGATTTGCGTCTTGATGCCTCTCTTAAAGCCTATATCGAAAAAATGCAGACTAAATATGAAGGCATCGCACGCGCTATCACACGGCTAGAGTTCCAAAACAAAGTGTCGCCCAGAAACCTGGATTCAAAAAGTCTAAGTAACTTTTCCAAGGAACTTCGCAACCGTTTGACCGCTGAAGGCCAAAGCCAGTTTCGCCGCACGTATGTCCGATCATTGATCAGCCGTGTCGATGTCGATCAGGAAAAAGTGCAAATATGTGGCTCAAACGCTGTGCTTGCGGGCCTAGCAAGTGGCTATAACCAGTCTGGAAGACTGGTGCCCACTTTTGTACAGGAATGGCGCACCGGGGAGGATTCGAACCCCCGACCCCCAGATTCGTAGTCTGGTGCTCTATCCAGCTGAGCTACCGGTGCGTGGTGTCTTGCGAACAAGATATATACGGCCTATTGGTTTTGCGCCTATCAACTCTCATTGGAAGAGTGAATGGCGCACCGGGGAGGATTCGAACCCCCGACCCCCAGATTCGTAGTCTGGTGCTCTATCCAGCTGAGCTACCGG
>CANMBS010000034.1 GCA_947496145.1 uncultured Pseudovibrio sp. | reverse complement strand
ATAGCGGCCAATCCATTTGCGCACCGTGCGAACACTGACTGCAAACGACCAGGCAACCTGTTCAACCGGCTGCCGCTGCTCCAGCACTCGTTTTACCATCTGCTCTCGACTATACGGCGTGGTTCGGGCATTCTTATGCGGGGTGTTCATCTCATGGATCTCTTGTGTTCGTTTGTGGTGAAACCAACATCAAACATCTAAACGCAATGAACAACCTCTTCAGTGAACACTGATACGGTTTCTGGAAATGATAGTATTTCTGGATTCCAGGCAGGTGCAGGTTCTGACGACTTCATCCAACTAGCATCAAGTACATTTGCAAATTTTGATGCGGTCCTTGCTGCAACCAGTGATGTAGGAGAGAATACTGAGATTATGTTGGAGACTGGAGTCACCATCACTCTGATTGATCTTTCTAAGTCTGAGCTGCATGAAGACGATTTTCAGTTTGTCTAAAGAGCAACGTGCGACTGTGGGAGCCATATACTCTCACAGTCGCACCCACTCTAATGCCTGCGATAGGAGCTGGCGGTTTGGCCAGTGTACTTTTTAAAGACCTTGTTAAAGTGGGAAGCATCAAAGAAACCAGAGCGTATTGCGATGTCGGTGATGGTGGCGTCAGTTCCATCCAGCAGGCGTTTGGCTTCTTCTATGCGGATGTGACTGAGGGCTTCAGCTGGTGATTTGCCCAAGTCCGCTTTGAATTTCATCTCCAGACTACGGCGCCCTACTCCAAGCATTTTGCAGAGTTGCTCAATGCTGCGCAGGTTTTCTGTTTCCTGCTGCATCATAAGCACCGCACGCTGGACCAGATTGCCTTTTGCCTTGAGAGTTACAGGCCCAAACGGCTGAGCTTTACTGGCATCCTGCGCTTCGTCCACCATAAGAATATTCAGACTTTTACGCGCTTGACGCTGGCCTATGTGACGCTCCACCAGATAAGCAGCCACATGAACAGCGCTCGTGCCGCCAGAGCAGGAGATTCTATCCCGGTCTACCACGAAGATCCGGTCTGAGACCGGTTCAAGACCGTCGAACTGCTCCAGAAAGTCTGCACGATGGAACCAGCTGACGCAGCATTTATATCCGTTCATAAGTCCTGCATGGTGCAGAATGAAGCTGCCGGTGCATAGTCCAATCAGCGGAACGTTCTTTGCCACTGCACTTTGCAGGTAATCGACGTAGCGGTGATCCAGCCGCTCGATATGCTCAATCAGGCCACCAACAATAACCAGATAATCGAAGTCAGATGGATCTGCCAGAACAGTATCAGGATGAATGCGCACACCACAGCTTGCACGGATGGGCTTCATGCCGGGCGCAATAACACTCCAGTTACACAGGATCGGGCGACTGCTGTCTCCTTCATCCGCTGAGAGGCGCAGGACATCAATGAAACTGGCGAAGGCGGAAAGCGTGAAGCGATTGGCAAGAATGAAGCCAACATTGAGTGCAGACCGGGATTGTCCTGAGGGTTTTACGGTATTTTCCATCTGCACCCCTTGCGCAAAAATACTCTGAATTCTTCGCGAAGATACCATACACGATTTTACTTAGTGGGCAAACTTGCTTGAATTCCAAGGAGGTCGCCTTGTCAAAATTTTCCGCAGTATCGCTCCTGAAGGGTGCACTTACAGGCTATAAAAATGCAGAACCGCAATGGCCTGATGCCGAACTCAAGAGCGAGTATGACGTCATCATCGTCGGTGCCGGTGGTCATGGTCTTGGTGCTGCCTATTACTTGGCTAAAGAGCACGGCATTACTAAAGTAGCAGTGATTGACAAAGGATGGCTTGGCGGCGGCAATACGGGTCGCAACACCACCATCATCCGTTCCAACTACCTTTACGATGAAAGCGCGCGGCTTTATGATCACGCGGTTGATCTTTGGGATGGTCTTAGTCAGGCCCTCAACTACAACGTCATGTTCTCGCAGCGTGGCGTAATGATGCTGGCGCATAATGTTCATGACGTGCAGAGCTTCAAGCGGCATATCCATGCCAACCGGTTGAACGGCGTCGACAACGTCTGGCTCACACCGAAACAAGCCAAAGAGAAATGCCCTCCGCTCAATATTGCTGCAAATGCACGCTATCCGGTGATGGGCGCAGCATTTCAGCAGCGCGGCGGAACAGCGCGGCACGATGCGGTGGCCTGGGGCTATGCTCGTGCAGCTGCGGCACGCGGCGTTGACATCATTCAGAACTGCCCGGTTCTCTCTATTGAACGTGGACCAGATGGAGCTGTGACCGGCCTGCAAACAGCACGTGGTTTTGTGAAAGCAAAGAAGATCGCAGTGTCTGCGGCAGGTGGTACATCCGTCGTGATGGATACGGCTGGTGTTCGGCTGCCGCTGGAAAGCTACCCATTGCAGGCTCTCGTTTCTGAGCCAGTGAAGCCGATTTTCCCTCAGGTGGTCATGTCCAACACTGTGCATGCTTACATCAGTCAGTCTGATAAGGGCGAGCTGGTGATTGGGTCTGGGACAGATCAGTACGTTTCTTACTCTCAACGCGGCGGGCTGCCTTTGATTGAGCATACCCTTGCTGCCATATGCGAAGTGTTCCCGATCTTCCGGCGTATGCGGATGCTTCGCAAGTGGGGCGGTGTTGTGGATGTGACGCCTGATCGTTCCCCGATCCTTGGCAAGACACCAGTGCAAGGGCTTTACCTCAACTGCGGTTGGGGTACGGGTGGCTTCAAGGCGACACCGGGCTCTGCGCATGTGTTTGCGCACACTATTGCAAAAGATGAACCTCATCCAATCAATGCGCCATTCACGCTTGAGCGTTTCGAA
This sequence comes from uncultured Pseudovibrio sp., assembly GCA_947496145.1. Taxonomy (GTDB): domain Bacteria; phylum Pseudomonadota; class Alphaproteobacteria; order Rhizobiales; family Stappiaceae; genus Pseudovibrio. The sequence goes on along the minus strand of CANMBS010000034.1, from coordinate 54,486 downwards.
ACCGGGCGTCTGATCGACGAAGCAGCCGCTGCTGCTGTTGCGCACTAAGGAGGCAGCCAATGCTTTTGATCTACTGTCCTTATTGCAAGGAAAAGCTGCCAGAGCTTGAGTTTGAATATGCAGGGCAAGCACATATCGCTCGCCCTTTGAACCCCGCAGAGCAAAGTGATGCACAATGGCGCGACTACCTGTTCATCCGCTCCAACGTGCGCGGTGATCATGCGGAGCAGTGGCGCCATACACATGGATGCGGGCGCTATTTCAATGCCTTGCGCAACACCGTGAGCGACAAGTTTATCACGGCCTATGAGATTGGCCAGCCGTGTCCGACAGGTTCTGAAGAAGGTGAAGAGAGCAATGAGCAACTTGAGAGTTGATGGCAAAGGCCGCATCAATCGGGATAAGCGCGTTCGCTTCACTTTTGACGGCATTTCCTATGAAGGATATGAGGGCGATACGGTCGCTTCTGCTTTGCTGGCCAATGGCGTGCATCTTATGGGGCGTTCGTTCAAATATCACCGTCCTCGTGGGCCGGTTACTGCGGGATCAGAAGAGCCCAATGCGCTGATTGGTACTTCTCGCAGTGGTGCTGGTCGCTTTGAACCGAATACACGTGCGACGGTTCAGGAGATTTATGAGGGTCTCACAACAGTCAGTCAGAACAAGTGGCCGAGTCTTAACTTTGATGTGGGGGCGGTCAATGACAAGCTGCACAAACTATTTGCCGCCGGGTTTTACTACAAAACCTTCATGTGGCCGAAGAGCTTCTGGGACAAGGTTTATGAGCCCGTCATCCGGGCATCTGCCGGGCTGGGAGTATCACCCAGTGAACCTGATGCAGATACCTATGCTTCGCGATATTTGCATACAGAGCTGCTGATTGTCGGTGCGGGTCCAGCCGGGCTTGCCGCTGCGTTGACAGCCGCACGCAATGGCACTGATGTGGTGCTGGTTGATGAGCACCGTGAGCTGGGCGGATCCTTACTTTCCGAAGCTCCCAGAAGCATTGACGGGAAACTTACAGAAGTCTGGCTTTCCGAGTGTATTGAAGAGCTTAAAGCCTGTTCAAATGTGCGGATCATGACGCGGTCTGTTGCAATTGGATACTACCATGAGAATATGGTGGGTGTTGCCGAAAAGCTGACGGACCATCTGGAAAGTCCACCTGCTGGTGCGCCTCGTGAGCGGATGTGGCGCATTCGGGCGAAGGAGGTCATTCTTGCGCAGGGTGCGCTGGAACGGCCATTGGTGTTTGATGGCAATGATCGTCCGGGCGTGATGATGGCAAGCGCAGCGCAGACTTACCTCAATCGCTTTGGCGTGAAGGTTGGCACAGTCGCTGTTATCGTGACTTCACATGACTCGGCTTGGTATGCAGCGTTTGATCTGGCTGATGCTGGCGTGAAGATTGCTGCCCTTGTAGATGTGCGCCCATCTGTTGGGGAGCATCTGCTTTCTGAAGCGCGCGAACGGGGCATATCTGTAAAACCAGGTCACACGGTTACGAATGTTTCTGGCAAAAAGCGCGTATCTTCTGTGAAGGTTGGCGAGGTGACAGGTGAGGGTAAAGTCACTGATATCACTTCTGTTTCCTGCGATGCTGTGCTGATGAGCGGTGGCTGGACGCCGTCGCTTCATTTGTTCTCACACACAAAGGGAAGCCTGCATTGGGATGAGGAAAATGAAGTTTTCCTTCCCGGCGAGAAGACCGAGCGATGCCATGTTGCCGGGGGTGGGCGTGGCTTATGGAGCCAACAGGCTGCATTTGATGACGGTGTGCATGCAGCAGAGCAAGCGCTGGCATCCTTAGGACAGACTGCGAAGGCCGTTTCCGTTGATGTGGATGGAGACAGGGCAGGTTCTGGCATTGTGATGGAAGAGTTGCCGAGCAATGATGATAAATTTGCTCGCCGCGCATTTGTGGACTTCCAAAATGACGTAACAGCCAAGGATATCCGCCTTGCGGTTCGCGAAGGCATGCTCTCCATTGAGCATGTAAAACGCTTTACAACCAATGGCATGGCGACCGATCAGGGCAAAATGTCCAACATGAACGGGTTGAAGATCGCAGCAGATGAGCTGGGACGCCCTGCCCCCAAGGTTGGTTTGACAACTTTCCGCCCGCCATACACGCCAACCACTTTTGGCACCTTTGCAGGCTATCACAAGGATGAGCTGTTTGAGGTGACGCGCAAGACCAACATTGACAGTTGGGCGGAAGAGAACGGCGCTGTGTTTGAGCCTGTCTCTCTCTGGCGCCGCGCCTGGTATTACCCCAGGGCTGGTGAAGATATGCACGCGGCTGTGGCACGGGAATGCAGAGAAACCCGCGCTTCAGTCGGCATGTTTGATGCATCTACCCTCGGCAAGATCGAAGTGGTCGGGCCGGATGCTGCCGAGTTCATGAACCGCATGTACACCAACCCGTGGACCAAGCTGGCACCGGGACGGTGTCGCTATGGGTTGTTGCTGGGTGAAGATGGGTTCATTCGCGATGACGGTGTGATCGGGAGGATAAGTCAGGACCGGTTCCATGTGACGACCACAACTGGTGGTGCTGCGCGGGTTTTGACCATGATGGAGCACTTTTTGCAGACTGAATGGCCGGATCTGGATGTATGGCTGACCTCAACAACTGAGCAGTGGTCTACCATCGCACTCAACGGACCAAATGCTCGTAAGGTACTGGAACCATTTGTGGAAGGCACTGATCTTTCCGCTGAATCCTTTCCGCATATGGCACTTCGTGAGTGTACGGTTGGCGGGTTTGAGGCGCGGTTGTTCCGGGTGAGCTTTACCGGGGAGCTGGGTTTTGAGGTGAACGTTCCATCTGAGCATGGGCGAGCACTTTGGGAGATGCTTTATCAGGAAGGCAAGAAATATGACATGTGTGTCTATGGCACTGAAACCATGCATGTTTTGCGCGCAGAAAAGGGTTATATCATTGTCGGACAGGACACCGATGGCACGGTTACACCAGCTGATGCGGGGCTGACCTGGGCGATTGGTAAGAAGAAGCCTGATTTTGTTGGCAAACGCTCTCTGACGCGTCCTGACATGTTGCTGCCAACCCGGAAGCAACTGGTTGGGCTTTTAACGGAAGATCCAACTGTTGTGCTGGAGGAAGGTGCACAAATTGTGGAGGCTGGAGATACCTCTATTCCAGCTAAGATGCTGGGGCATGTGACATCTTCTTACTGGAGTGAGGCACTGGGGCGTTCCATTGCTATGGCCTTGGTTGAAGGCGGTTTTGAGCGGGATGGAAAGTCAATTGACATTCCGATGCCGGGTCAAACTCATCGTGCAACTGTCACCGGGACCGTGTTTTACGATCCTGATGGCACCCGGATTAATCTGTAAAGGAGCGGCGCAAATGGCTTTCAACACCATAGTCGAGTCCCTGCCAGCGATGGGTCGTTTTAGTTTGCGTTGTAAACGCGAAAACACCGTTGCTATGTCAAAAGCCCTCAGATTTGAGCTGCCACTTTCCATAAGCCAGATGGTTCAGTCCGGCAACGTGACTGCTCTCAAATTGGGACCAGATGAGTGGGTGCTGACCTGCCCGATGAACGAGCGGGCAAACATTGAGCAATCGCTGGCGACCGCTTATGTCGATGCGGTGCACAGTTTGACGGAAATTTCCAGCCGTGAAGTCAGCATTCGGATTTCAGGACCGGAAGCTGAAGAGCTGTTATCTACCTCGTGTCCCCGCAATCTGGCGGAGCTGACTGTTGGGCGTGGGGTGCGGACAATTTTTGATAGTGTGCAGGTGGTCCTGACGCGCGAGGAACAGAACCTGTTCCGATTGGATGTGTGGCGATCATTTGCGCCCCATGTGATGGGGTTGCTGACTGTAGCAGTGAAAGAGTTTGAATGCGGCCTTTAGGGCCGCATTTTTATTGCGCTCTCCCGATTGAACATCAAATTTCCTCAGGCAGCAGAAGAAGTATTGCGACATGGGTGGCCTGAGCATCCGCTAAAATTGCAAGGCGGCACAGCGTACGGTTGAGCGGTTGTAATGCCTACAGCATTCACAATGTTCTGGCGTCGCATTTTTACTGCCAAAGTGCCTCAAACTTCCTGCCAGCGTGAGAATAATTCGAACTAGATTTCCTGATTACTCTCGATTTTCCGGTGCATGACGCAAAGATACCGCCCCTGAAAATTAAGAGAGCTGCCGCACTATAAGAGGGAGGCTTAAAGTGTATCAGTCAGCATTTTTCAGGGCTTGTGCTCCGCTCAAGTCTTCTGGTTTGCAATCAGGCCAAAGGTTCTGCTGCGCCGTGCCAACGGTGGCCGCTGGTCATTGGCCCCCTCAGGTTCGGCTAAACTTTAATAAAGTTTCCCGACGCTTTTCACCTGTCACTTTTGCCAGATGCTCCGGGCATCTAAACCCCAGGAAGAATCTGCGCGAATTTTCCTCAGAGTCAGGTTCGCCTCCTAACTCACCCGTTTGTCGCGATCAGGCTCTGCCCCTGATCTTCTCAGCAACCTGCACCGGTCAATTTCCCAGGCGCCATTTTAGCCGAGGTATCTGAACATGAGCGTTCCGTCTTATATCAAAGATCTTATAGCTCACCGCGAAAAAGGCAAAAGCCTCAGAGCTCCCTTCTACAGTGATCCAGCAATTCTTGATCTGGACACAGAAGTGTTTTTTCGCAAGCACTGGATTTTCGTGGCTGTTGAACCTCAACTTCCCGAGCCGGGTGATTGCATCACAGTAGAGGTTGGCAAGACATCAGTCCTGCTTTTACGCGGTGATGACATGAATATCCGCGGCTTTCACAACATCTGTCGCCATCGTGGTGCCAAGCTTATTGATGAGCCTGAAGCAACCATTGGCAATATTGTGTGCCGCTATCACGGATGGACCTATAATGAGGATGGTGAGCTCATTCTGGCTGAGCATATGGGCAAGGACTTTGATAAGACTTGCCACGGCCTCAGAACCGTTCATGTGCGCTCTGTCGCAGGTCTCCTCTTCATTTGTCTTGCGAAAAACCCACCGGCAGACATTGAAGAGATGGCACAGACCATGGAGCGATATATTGCGCCTCATGATATTGCCAACTGTAAGGTGGCTTACACAGCTGATCTGGTTGAAGAAGGCAACTGGAAGCTGACGCTTGAGAACAACCGCGAGTGCTACCACTGTGAAGGCACACATCCGCAGCTCACAGTTCCGCTTTCAGAGTTCGGTTTTGGTTTTTCACCCGATGAAATGGATGAGCGGCGCACGGCTGACGTTAACAAATACCTGTCTTTACTTGAGAGTGAGCACAAACGCTGGGAGGCTGCTGGCCTGCCGTCTGCGGAGGTGGACAAGCTGGCGAACATTACCAGCTTCCGCTGCATTCGTCTGCCTTTGATGGGCGAAGGCGAGTCTCACACTCTGGACACCAGAATTGCTTGCAAGAAGCTGCTAGGAGACTTCAAAGACGCCAAACTTGGAGGTTTGAGCTTCTGGCATAATCCCAACTCATGGCACCACTTTATGAGTGATCACATCGTGACGTTTGCTGCTCTGCCATTGTCTCCGGATCGCACACTGGTGCGGACCACATGGCTGGTGCACAAGGATGCGATTGAAGGGGAGGATTACAATCTTGATAATCTGAAGCAGGTCTGGATGATGACCAACCAGCAAGATGCTGATCTGGTGCGATTAGCCCAGCTGGGCAGTGAAGATCCCGCTTACGAGCAAGGCCCATACTCTGAGTATACTGAGCCGCATGTGGAAGCACTGTGTGAATGGTACATCAGGCGCCATAAAGCGCACATGTCTGCCGATAAAGTTGAAATGGCGGATGCATGACTCAGAATGTGACTTTTGATGATCTGAAGACCGTCACGGACTACGATGAAGAGCACTTCACCGAAGCCACCCGGATCCCCATGTGGGATCCGGAAGTGGATGATGTTCTGGTCTGCCGGCAGGTGCGGCAGGAAACGCATGATGTAAAAACCTTCCTGTTTTCCGCACGCGAGCCCCGTGTCTTCAGGTTTTATCCCGGCCAGCACATGACCTTCGAGCTTCCGGTCGAAGGCATGATTATGCGCAGCTACACAATCTCAGCCTCTGCTGCACGGCCTTACCGCATTGAAATCACAGTCAAACGGGTCCCCGGAGGTCCGGGCTCCAACTGGCTGCTGGACAACATGCTGCCGGGCAAGGAAATCAACGTTACCGGGCCTGCGGGTGAGTTCACCACCGACGCGACACAGGATGAGAAGCTGCTTTTCATTTCGGCTGGCAGTGGCATCACCCCAATGATGTCCATGACGCGGACGGCCTGTGATCTTTCTGAGCCCACTGATTTGCATTTTATTCATGCAGCACGTACTCCAGCAGATATCATTTTTAAGGATGAGCTGGAGCTGCTCGCAGCGCAGAACCCTGCCCTCAAGCTGTCTTTCACCTGCAGCACCACATCTGGCCATAACAGCTGGAGTGGCTTTGAAGGCCGGCTGAGCCTGCAGATGCTCTCTCTGATGTCGCCTGACTTCAGGGACAGGAAAATCTTGTGCTGCGGCCCTGCCCGTTTTATGGAGGGCGTGCAGAACATGCTGCAGGAAGCTGGCTTTGACATGGCCAACTACCACGAGGAAAGCTTTGACTTTGGGGCTGAAACAGCTGGTACATTTGAAGATCAGGTTGCAGCACCGGAAATCAGTGACCAGACCTATCGCGTCACCTTCAGCAAAACCGGGCATGTGGTGGAATGCGGTCCGGGCATGACGATCCTTTCCGCAGCGCGTGAGGCTGGCATATTGCCAATGGCCTCCTGTCAGCGCGGCATTTGCGGGACATGTAAATCTCAACTCGTTTCGGGTGAAACCGACATGCAACATGGCGGCGGCATTCGCAAACGAGAGATCGATCAGGGCAAAATCCTGATCTGCTGCACGACACCTTTGTCTGACATTGAAGTTGAACTTTAGTGTTAGAGGCTCCCCCAAGCATTGATAATAAACACAAAAAGCGGGTATCCGATCAAAAATAACGATAAGAAAGGTCCAGCCAAAGGATCTCTCCTGACCACAAAACAGAAGGTCCAACACAGGAGAAGCTGCATGACTGATTTACGCAATACCGACCGCCCCCCGGCGGGGGTAATCGATAGTCCACCAGACGATTTGGCAGACTCGGATTACAGTCTTGGCCAGGACAATATAGAAGGAAAATTTGGGCCAATAGGCTTTGACATTCACAATCCGGTATTCGCGATTTCAGCGCTGACTGTTGTTGTTTTTGTTGCTTATACTTTGTTTTTGCCAGAACAGGCGAACTCTATTTTCAGCCTGCTTTTTTCTAAAGTTACCAAAGGCTTTGACTGGTTCTTTATTGGCTCAGCCGATATCTTTGTAATTCTCTGCCTCGTTCTCGTGGTCAGCCCTTATGGCAAGATCCGTCTTGGTGGAAAGGCGGCAACGCCAGACTTCAGCTATGTGAGCTGGTTCTCCATGCTGTTTGCGGCTGGTATGGGCATCGGCCTGATGTTCTACGGCGTTTCTGAGCCGATCAGCCACTTCTCCTCCGCGCTTGGTGGCACCACTGTTGGGGCTGATGGCGTACGTACTGACTGGGCTCCTCTTGGTGCTGCTGCCACACAGGAGGAAGCGATCCGTCTGGGCATGGCAGCTTCCATCTTTCACTGGGGTCTGCATCCATGGGCGATCTATGCGGTTGTTGGTTTGAGCCTTGCCTTCTTCAGCTACAACAGAGGTCTGCCGCTCACCATCCGCTCCGCTTTCTATCCGATCTTTGGTGAACGTGTTTGGGGCTGGCCGGGGCATATCATTGATATTCTTGCAGTGTTTGCGACCCTGTTCGGTCTGGCAACATCTCTTGGTCTTGGTGCGGTTCAGGCAAACTCCGGCTTCAACAAGTTGTTCGGTATGCCAATCGACAATACATGGCAGGTTATTCTGATTGCCGGTATCACTGCTGTTGCTCTGGTTTCCGTTGTTCGCGGGCTCGAAGCAGGTGTGAAACTGCTTTCTGAAATCAACATGGGCCTTGCTGTTCTACTGGTTATGTTTGTGCTTATCACTGGTCCAAGCATGATCCTGCTGCCAGATGTTCTGAACTTCCTTGGTGCTTACTTGCAATATCTGCCTGCACTTTCCAGTCCGGTTGGCCGTGAAGACGTAAACTTCATGCAAGGCTGGACCTCGTTCTACTGGGCCTGGTGGATCTCATGGTCGCCATTTGTGGGCATGTTCATTGCACGTGTGAGCCGTGGGCGTACGGTTCGTGAGTTCCTCGTCAGTGTGTTGCTGATCCCGTCTCTGGTGTGCGTGCTCTGGATGTCTATCTTTGGCGGCGCAGCGATCAGCCAGATCGTGAATGATGGCTACACCGCTGTTCAGCAGGCAGCTCTGCCGGTTCAGCTGTTCACCATGCTGGATGCGATGCCTTGGGCGACCATCACAAGCTTTGTCGGCATCGTTCTGGTGATTGTGTTCTTCGTCACCTCCTCCGATTCCGGTTCACTGGTGATCGATACCATCGCAGCTGGCGGAAAAGTGGATGCACCTGCACCACAGCGTGTGTTCTGGTGTTTGTTTGAGGGCCTGATCGCGATTGTACTGCTGCTCTCCGCAGGTGGCCTGAAGTCGTTGCAGTCCATGGTGATTTCAACCGGCTTGCCGTTCACCATTGTACTGCTGCTGATGTGTTACGCCATCTGGCGCGGTTTGGCGAATGAGCCTCGTTAGAACCGACTGATTTAGCGAATGAAGATGCCGCTGAGGTTTCGACCTCGGCGGCATTTTTACGTCAGGCGACCTGTTCCTGCGTGTTTGGCAGGTCACGCAAGACCTGCGGCGTACAACCATAACGGCGGCGGAACATGCGGCTGAGATGGGATGAATCGCAGAACCCGCAATCGACTGCAATTTGAGCAACGGACTTTTGACTGGTGTGAATGAGATGGCGGGCCAGATCCAGACGGATATTAAGGAACGCGACTTGTGGTGATGTTTCCAAAGACAGACGAAAGTAGCGCTCAATCTGCCGTTTGCTTTTGCCCATACGCTGCGCAATTTCCTGAATGGAGATTGGAGCATCGATGTTCTGCTGCATGATGTGTAATGCGCGTTGCACGATGGGGTTTTGCGTTTTTAAATCCAAGGGAATGCCGGGTTGGGGCTTTTCAGCCTGATGAGCATCATCAATGATCATGATGTGCAAGCTTTTGTTGGCCTGCGCTGTGCCCACATGCTTATCTACCAGATAGGCCGCCAGATGTGCTGAACTGACACCACCTGCACAGGTGAGACGATCCCTGTCAACCACGAAGATCTGATCGGTAACCGGATCAAGTCCATCAAACTGCTCTTTGAAGTCAGAATGGCTGAACCAACTGACGCAACTGCGATACCCGTCCAGCAATCCGGCACGGTGTAACAGGAACGCGCCGGTGCAAACACCAACGAGCGGCACTCCGGCAGCTGCGGCTTCCTGAAGGAACCCCTGGTAGGCAGCGCTCAGATCTGTGCCATCTTCGATAAGACCACCGACAACAATGATATAGTTGAACCTTCGCGGGTCACCCAGTCGTTCCTTTGGTTGCACGGAGATTCCGCTGCTTGAAGAGATCGGGTCCATGGTGTCAGAAAGGACCGTCCAGTTGCACAGGATCGGGCGGCTGCGGTCTCCTTCATCGGCTGCAAGGCGCAGCACATCCACAAAGTTAGCAAAGGCGCACAGTGTGAAACGTCTGGCGAGGATGAACCCGACAGACAGGCGGGTTTTCTCCTGCCTGATGACAGGTTTACGAAGAGCGGTGGTCGGTTGCGAGGTCGCTTGTGTCATACAAGATGCTCTCCCAAAAATGCGGAGCGGTCTCAGCCAATGTTTCCATTGGGGCGGGGGCGCTCCGGGTCCATGCGATCCCGGTCAGTTTCAACCTGTCTTCAGTGGCACAAATATCCTGTTGCTCTGACCTGTTTGACTCACCTGGCATTCATTGACACTCATCATTTCCAGCGCTGCCTTTAAACGGGCGCACCCATGATCTGTGTCCTTCCGAATACACCTAAGTGACGCAGTATTTATACTTAATTTGAGTTAGGTTGACTATGCATTGAATTTGCTTTGCCGTAAAAATTGATCAGATGTGAAACTGCGGCTCCAACACCGTCAAATGTCGTCTGGATAATCCCATTGTGACGCAAATCTCCTATTTCCAAGGGGCAAATCTCGCCAGATTACTGATTTGATGATGCCAGGGTTGCTGCAAAACGCCTTGTTTCATTTGGGAATTTGATTGGGAGAGACAATTCCAGTGAGTGAGACCACCTTCATCCTTCGCTTTACCTGTGCTGACCAGCCGGGCATTGTTTCAACGGTAACTTCAGCGCTGGCTTCACGCGGTGCAAATATTGTTGAAGCGAACCAGTTCTGTGATCGCAAGACCAGCCAGTTCTTCCTGCGCGTTGCCGTGCGTGTGCCAGAGAACATCGACAAGGCCGCGCTTGAGCTGGCCATGTCACCTGCCGTTGATCGTTTCAAGATGCGATTGAAGGTGGAGGACTTTTCGCGACGCCCGAAGATCATCATCATGGTCTCCAGATTTGATCATGCACTGCTGCACTTGCTCTATCAGATCAAGGTGGGCTGGCTGGATGCAGAGGTTGTCGCGATTGTCTCCAACCATGCAGATAGCGCAGGTGTTGCCGATCATGAAGGCATACCGTTTTATCACTGGCCGATCACCAGGGCGACCAAGCTTGAGCAGGAAGCCAAGCTGACAGAACTGATTGAAAGTACCAATGCTGAACTTGTGGTTCTGGCGCGATATATGCAGGTGCTGACCGATGATATGTCCAGCAAGTTCTTCGGCATGATCATCAACATTCACCATTCCTTCCTGCCAAGTTTCAAAGGTGCCAAACCTTATCATCAGGCACATGATCGCGGTGTGAAGCTGATTGGTGCAACGGCGCATTATGTGACGCCGGATCTGGATGAAGGACCGATCATCGAGCAGGAAACCGAGCGTGTGAATCATGGCATGACGGCGGAAGATTTTGTGGCAACTGGCCGCGATATTGAATCCCGCGTGCTTGCCCGCGCCGTCAAATATCATCTGGAGGGCCGTGTCATGCTCAATGACAACAGCACCGTCGTCTTCACCTCCTGATGCCCTTAGCAAATTCCCCAAACCAGCGAGTGCTCCACTGAAGTAAAGGATTGAGATCATGTCCGCATTTCCAGACAAAGCGAAAGTTGTGATTGTTGGCGCTGGCGGCATTGTTGGAGCCTCGGTGATCCATCACCTTATTGAGAACGGGTGGGAAGATATAGTCGGGATCGACAAGTCTGGGATTCCGACAGATATAGGGTCCACCGCTCACGCCTCTGATTTCTGCTACGCGACCAGCCATGATCTGCTGACCTGCTGGACCACCATGTACTCCATGGATTTTTATGAGAAGATGGGGCATTACGCACGGATCGGCGGGCTGGAAGTGGCGCGTGTAGGCGATGATGAGCGCATGGCGGAGCTGAAGCGCCGGGTTGACTCTGGCAAAGCGTTCGGCACCAATGTGAAGATCATCAGCACTGCGGAAGCAAAAGAGAAGTTCCCTCTTCTGGAAGAAGATCAGATTCAAGGAGCCATGTGGGACCCTGATGCTGGTCTTGTGGTTCCGCGCTCTCAGACTGTCGCCGGAAAGCTGATTGATCAGGGCGTTGACAGTGGCAAGCTGAAGATTTTCGCAAATACCTCTGCTCTGGAACTGGTGACCGACAATGGCCGCATCACGGGCGTGGTGACAGAACGCGGGACAATCCATGCGGACCATGTGGTGGTGTGCGCTGGCCTTTGGGGTCGCCTGATTGCGGAGATGGCTGGTGAAGACCTGCCGGTGATGCCAGTGGATCACCCGCTCACTTTCTTCGGCCCTTACAATGAATATGAAGGCACTGGCGTTGAAATCGGGATGCCGCTTTTACGCGATCAGGGCAACTCTGCCTATATGCGTGATACCGGTGACCCGAAGAGCACTGAAGGCGGTCAGATTGAATGGGGTTATTATTACGAGGAAAACCCTCGTCTTGTTCATCCCCGTGAAATTTTGGAAAAGGATCAGGCTCGCTTGTCCCCCTCACAACGGGATCTTGTGCTTGAGGATGTGATTGAGCCGCTTGAAAAGGCTATGGAGCTGACACCGGTTCTGGCCGAACTTGGGTTCAATGAAAGCCATTCCTTCAATGGTCTTTTGCAAACCTCCACAGATGGAGGCCCTTCCATGGGCGAAAGCCGCAAACTGCGCGGGCTTTGGTATGCGGTGGGCATTTGGATCAAGGACGGTCCGGGCATGGGCAAGCTGATTGCTGACTGGATGACACATGGTAAGACCCATATCGATCATAACTCTATCGATTTTTCTCGCTTCAACGAATTTCAACTGAAAGAGCAGTACATTCATGATCGCTGCTGGGAGACAGCAAAGAAGATTTACAATCCACCTGTTCACCCGCGTGAGCCGTTTGCTAACGCCCGTGGTATTCGCCGGTCTCCGTTTTATGAACGCGAAGTGGAGCTGGGTGGCTATTTCATGGAGCTGGGCGGCTGGGAGCGGGCGCATGGGTATGCGGCCAACGAACATCTGCTGGTCAAACATGGAAACCGGGTTCCTGAGCGAGAAAACGAGTGGGACAACCGGCATTTCTGGCGGGTTTCCAATGCCGAGCATCTGGAGATGAGCGAGGATTGCGGCATTATCAACCTTTCGCACTTCCACATGACAGACATCTCCGGCCCAGATCATGTGGCGCTGCTGGAGTGGCTGTGTGCTGCAAAGATTGGCGGTGACAATAACATCGGCAAAGGCATCTACACTCATATGCTGGATGATGATGGCAATGTACGTGCCGACTTTACCGTGTTCCGTATGGAGGATCGTTGCCGACTGGTGAATGGCGCTGATGCAGGCCCTCGCGATCTCGTTTACATGCAGCGCGTTGCAGATGATAACGGCTGGGATGTGACCATCTCCGATGTGACTGAAGATTACACGACCATCGGCATCTGGGGTCCCAACGCCCGCGAGAACCTGCAGAAGGTGGTTGAAGACCCTGATGCCTTGAGCATTGAGAGTTTCCCGTTTGCAGCAATCCGCAAGATCACCATTGCAGGCAAAACTGTCTCAGCTTTTCGCATCTCCTATGTGGGTGAGCAAGGCTGGGAACTGCACATGCGCTATGAAGATGGTCTTGCCGTTTGGGATGCGCTTCGAGAGATTGGTGTGATTGCTGTTGGCGTAGAGACTTACGCGAACTCTCGCCGCCTTGAAAAATCCCTGCGCCTGCAAAATGCTGATCTGCATACCCAGTACAACCTCTTTGAAGCTGATCTGGCGCGACCGAAGGTGAAGGCCTCAGAGTTCCGGGGCAAGGAAAAGCATGTTGAGTATCGTGCTCGTGAAGCACAGCCAGCCATGCTTTGTACATTGGTGATGACGGATAACATCGACAAGGATGGTGTTGCTCGCTTCCCGGTGGGCAATCTGCCGGTGATGCATCCTGAGACTGGTGAAACCCTGATGGATGAACTTGGTCGCCGTTCCTATACAACATCCATCGCCTATGGTCCCAGCATCGGCAAAAACATTGCCCTCGCCTACCTGCCAAAAGAGTACTGTGATGAAGGCCGCAAGCTTGCGATTTCTTACTTCGATGAGGAGTACCCGGTTGAAGTGGCAGGCATTGGTTATGCCCCCCTTTACGATCCGGAAAACCTGAAGCCCCGCAGCTAAGCGTTCGCTCAGTACTGTCTTGTAACTCTGATTTTGATCGCATCTTTTCTCCAGAGCTTGTCTCTGGAGATTGGTTTTGCTGTCACTCCACAAAACCTTGCGAATAGTATCAGGTTAAATTGGCAGTTCCGCTATAAACCTACTCAAAGTGACCTTTAAAATCTCACTCCTAAAGCGCTGGCAATGCCACAGAACTTTGAGGCCCGTCCCATTCGATATCGTGGGTAGACGCTGCTTGCAGAGTTTTGCCTGTCATAATGGCACCCACTGCAAACTCAGCAAGCGATAAGAGCTGTTTGCCAAGGTGAACAGACCGGCCACTCGCCCGCAAAGCATCATCAGCTGCTGAAAAATCACGCATAAATCTCCGAAATCTGCCATTTTTCACGGCTTTTGGCAGACCGTAGAACCACATAGCTGCTGGCACCATCAAAGATCTGTCATCGCTTGGGGTTGCGGCTCCAGCGCCTTCAACAAAACACTTTGCGAACAGTTCTGAGCTTTGAAAAAAATGTACGCCGCTGGTGGCTCTGGGATTGCACTCAATCGGCAGGATTTTGCCATCCGCCTGCCAGATAGCATCCATAGCAATCTGCCCCTCCCAAGCCGTCGCTTCCACATATCGGGTGAGCAACCGCACAAAGTCAGGGCAGCAAACCGGGTCAAAGTAAATGCTGGCGGCCTTCCCTGCCCGGTAGCGTGGCAGATAACATGTGGCTCCGAGTAATTGTCCTTGCTTTGCAAAGCCATAAACGCAGATTTCGGTTCCCGATACAAATTCCTGCGCTACCCATGGCTGCATGATTGTGGGGCAAACATGCTTCAACTGCGCAGCGTGAGGCTTAAGCAGTGTGTACTTCCCAAACCGCGACCACACTGGTTTGAAAACAAGCTCAGAGCAATGTTCCTGCAAATTGCACAGGTCATCATTGTTTTGCAGAAGGTGCGTTCTGGGACACGGAACTTTCAGCTTCTTCAGCTGCTGAATGAACCTGTGCTTGCTGTGAGCAACTGTGAGAGTGGAAAGGGAAGGAGCAAACAGCTTTGCCCGTGTTTTTAGCAGTGGCCATGCCATTGCCAGATAGAAGACTTCCTCACAAGTCGGAACCACCCAGTCGATCTCATGGTACTGAAGGACGCGCTGAAGCTCATCTGCAAAGCCAGTAAACTGCTGTTTTGGGGCTGGCAACCGAATGTAACCTGCGGCACCACGCAAGCCCCTGCAAATCGGAAAGCGAGGTGTGTCACCGCAAAAAACGGTGTAACCAGCATCGATCAGCAAACCTGCAATATGTGCAGCAACCGGAGCACGCGCTCCTGTGATCAAAATGCGCTTAATCACCAGCAGGCTCCGTCATTAAGGCTGCATTCTCCACACGCCTGAGTTTTCGGGCCGGAACCTCATCTAACCTTTCAGTTTTGCATGTTATTTTAGCCTGAGCGCCATAGCCGGCAAGAAGGTTGAAAAGAGCAGTTTGTGCCGCATCTTGTACATTTTTCTCAACTCCATCCTGAAGCACCAGATCAACACAGCCTGCGGATCTTTGGATGACCCGGAAGTCTTTTATGTCCCGACAACTATCGACCACCGCGTTTCGAATAACATCCGGCGTAATCATGATGTGTTCTGCTCCGGCCCTCAGTGAGGTGAGATGAAAACAGTCGTCCTGACGCCCGACCACTCGTTTGGCGACGGAGAGCGGAGAGCCACAAGAGCAAGGCTGGTGACACAGCTCCAAAAGGTCATTAAGCCGGTAGCGCAGCATGATTTGAGTTTGTCGCGAAAAATCGCTGATAATCGGCACTTTAAGCCCGCTCACTTCGTCAATACTGTCCCACTCAAAAAACATCGCATCTTCGGAGAGATGTAAATTCCCATGCGTGCAGGAGACGGCAAGTAAGCCTTCAGTTGCCATATAGATTTGTCGCAATGGTGCACCAAAACGCTGTTCTATGCGACCTTTCTCCAGATCATCCAGTGTTTCAGCGGCGGAAAAAACAGTTTTTGGATTTAGCGGCGTATCTTTTCCTGCCAGCCAGCCGAGCACTTTTGGTGGGGCAACCAGCGTTGTTGGGTCAAAACCCACAAGGTCTGGCAGTAACTCTTCCAATGGCCTGGTCAAATCAAAGAAGCGTAGCGAGATAAGAGAGGTCTCATTGGCGCTGTTGTAAAGCGGGGTATTGAGTGGCAGTACAATTGCAACCCGTTCCTTACCACACCAAAAACCCGGCAGCGCTTTTGCAAGAATTGCTCCAAGCCAGCGAAACCGTTCTTGCTCGGAAACAACAAATAATCCACGATTTCCCGATGTTCCAGTGCTCGCGCCAATTGTGTATCTGCCGTATCTCTTGCTCCCATGAAACGCCTGCCATGCAGTTTCCTCTGTAATGCAAGGCTGATTGTAGGTGGCAAAATCAGCCATCAACTTTGCTTTATCCATTAAGGGAGCAGTGCTTAGTGTCTCGGGGGTCAAACCCCTCAGGTCTTCACAGGCCCGCACACCCGGCACATGCTTTTTCAGCCAATGCTGCAACTTTCTGCGCTGAACCCATTCCAGTTGTGCTCTGGTGAGACGAGAGGATCGTCGGGTTTGATAATAGGAGTAAAGGCCCGAAAGAAGCGCGGTTTGAACCATCATTCGTCTTGTGCACCTAAGTCATATTTACCTGGCTTATGATCATGGCACAGCACAAGATCCCCTCCCGCTTCTGCAAATCGGCGACACAGCAAGTTGCTTGCGTTAACAGCCTCAGCATCATGATAGACCAACCGTAACGGAGAGCGAGGGGCACGATCTTTTAAAATTGCGGCCCGAACCCATTGTGCATCACACCCATAAAGCAGCGGGGTCGAAAGTTTGGGAAAGCAAACTCCAAAATGCCCAAGAGCGTGCCCCGGCAGCGGAACCGCCAGAACGGTGCCATCTCCCAAAAGGTCATAGGCATCACCAAGGTCCCAGGGTAACAGAACCCGTGTTTTCTGCATTATGTCGACGATTGAAGGTCGTGCCGGATCAGGCAGAAGCTCCTTAAAGCCTCCTTGCATTAAGTTGCCAAAACTGCTGCGAGAACGCAGGCTGGCCAATGCATCAAGGTTGCAATACAGCCGCGCATTTGGAAACGCCTTAAGCTCGCTCACGTGATCCGCATGGAAATGCGTTATGATGATTTGCTTTACATCGTCCGTTGTGCAGTCAAATCTTTGCAAAACATTGGAAAGTTCACCTAGTGGATCAGGATGGGCTTTGAAGAGCCTGGAATAGGCCTTCAGCGCAAAACTGCGGTTCGGGGCAGACAGTACACTGGGCCCATAGCCCGTATCAATCAACGTCAAACCATGCACTGGATGCTCGAAGATGCCATAGCGCACGTGCAGTTTAAGCTTCTTTCTGCTGCCTCCGCGCAAGACTGCCCATTCTGGCGCTGAAATGTAGGATGAATTTGCAAAATAGACCTTCATACCTGCCTCCTGCCCTCAGGAAAAACGAGAGATAAACCTTCCTCAAACGAAATCTGCGGTTGCCAGTTGAGCAGTTTTGAAGCGCGAGCGATAGACAGTGTTTGTGTAAATGCCAAGAGCCCCAGAGAATAGGCCGTGACTTTTGGTTCTGGACGAGCGGGCAGACATTTGTGAACTATCTCACTGGCGCGGGTGAGCTGGAGAGCAAGTGCAAAAGGAACAGATTTCCAGCGTGGGGTGATGCCCTTCATAGCACATGCGCGCTCAATCACATGCTTCACATTCAGCGCGTTGCCGCCAGAGATATTGCATAGTGTTGCATCGGGTAACCCAGAAGTTTCCAAAGCCGCGATCACCGCCTGCACAACATCATTCACATGCGTTAAATCCGTTGCTGCCACACCGGAACGAAACAAAGGCAAAGGCCCGGCTGAAGCAGCTCGCATAAGACGCGGTAAAAGCGCTTGATCTCCAGCACCATAAATGCCGCGTGGGCGTAAAATCACTTTCTGGGAAAGAGTGCTTTGCTGAACTACTGTTTCCGCCAGTGCCTTTGTTCTGGCATAGGCATTCACCGGTTTGGGCAAGGAGCTATCTTCACTGACAAGCCGTTGATCTTCAAACCGGAAGTAGACGCTGGGGGTTGAGATGAAAACAAATCGCTGCACCCCAATGCTTTCAGCAAGCCTCACAGTATTTTGCGTTACTCTTACATTTGCATCATAGAACGCCTGATAAGGTGCCCATGGTGAAGACAAAGCAGCACAATGCACGATTTGCTGCACATCGCAGAGTTGCTCACTCTCTTGTTCTGTAAAAGGCTCTCTGAGTTCCTTTGAAAGCGCTATCCCTCCCATTTCCGTCAGACTGGCCAGTGCCATTGCATTCCGGCCTGACCCGATCACTCTCTCGCCCCGGCTGAGCAGCGCTTCACAAAGTCGCTTTCCCAAAAAGCCGGTAGCCCCTGTTACGAGTACAGCCATATCAACAGGTCATCGCCACCCCGCCGAAAGAAACTCCGGCAGCGGTTCCTAAAAACAGCAGGTTCATGCCCTCTGTAAGCCTGTTCTGTGCGCTGGCCTGAGAGAGCGTAAAGGGGATGGAAGCTGCAATCTGA
This sequence comes from uncultured Pseudovibrio sp., assembly GCA_947496145.1. Classification (GTDB taxonomy): domain Bacteria; phylum Pseudomonadota; class Alphaproteobacteria; order Rhizobiales; family Stappiaceae; genus Pseudovibrio. The sequence goes on along the minus strand of CANMBS010000034.1, from coordinate 36,139 downwards.
TTGCCAAAAGCAGCGGCAATATCCATCACCTTTCCCTCATCAAAACTACACTGCTTAATTAGGTGCCTGAGCGCCAAAGGGCTGGCCTGATGCGGAATGATGAGATCAATATCATTCCGATGCCAACCTGCTTTGGCAAGCAGGGCATCGACAAACTCTGCAAAATGTCTGGAGGTGATCTTGAAGAGCTCCTTACCATTCATCTCAAACAAACTGTGCTGGTGGAACTCCTTCGGTTGCTCCTGATAGCTAAAGCGAGTGCCCCCTGCCCCGATTTGGCATGCATTATAGGCGCTGCTGTAACTACGTGAAGACGCCTGAAAGGTCGTTGCTTTACTCGCTGGTTTTACAACAACGGCAGCAGCACCATCGCCAAACAGGCCAGCTGTCGCAGGTGCGGCCTGCCAGGGCAGACCACGTGAAGCCACTTCAGACGAGACGATCAGGGCACACGAATACCGCCCGGTTGCCATGAGTGCTTCCACCGTTTCCAGCGCAGTTAAAAAGCTCAGACAGGATGCATTGACGTCAAAGGCCGTCGCCTGCCCGTCTTTGATACCCAATTCACGCAGGATTGCAGGTGCCATCGCAGGCAGGGGTTGATAGGGAACAGCAGCAGCTGACACAACAAGATCAATCTGTTCGAGGTGAACTCCAGCAATTTCAACGGCTCCGAAAGCCGCTTCCTTTGCCATAGAAAGCTGTGTTTCACTCTCACATCTGTATCGGCAACGTACACCGGTGTTATTTGCAAACCATCCCACTGGCTTTTGATGCATGCGGTCAAGCTCTTCCGAACTTATCGCTCTTTTGGGAAGAGAGTGAGCCAATCCAGCAATACGCAACGTCATAAAAGATCCAAGAAACCAAACAGTAATCCATTCAGAACTTACGTTCTGCTGTAATACGTAGGTTGCCTTTAGCTGCATTGCAACAAGAAGAATAAGTACGGCTAACGGCAACTTGCGGCTTATGCAATCAAAGAGCTGTTTTACTCTGTCGCAGCAATTTCCACTTGAGCCATGCTCTGTTTCTCAACACGCCAGATGATGAGCGTTACCACAAGGCATAACCCACCCCAAATTCCAAACCATGCGGCATATGGAATACCTTCAAAGAATGCGGTGGTTCCGTGAACCATGAGACCAAACAGGCCCACGGTTGTTTGAAAGTGTGTTCGTACCCTGCCAATGGTCTCATTGGGGCAAATCTCCTGCAAATGGCCTTCACAAGAAATACGCACGACTGAGAACAGGCCGCCCAGCAACAAGAAAACCAGAATTGCTGTCCAGACCTGAGAAAGCAGTACTGCGCAGACGGTGACTGCCCCGAGCAAAACAGCAGAGGAATACTCCAGATTCTGAGGCGACCTGATGAAGAAGTAGCGTGTCAGGATAACGGCAGCGACAACACCTCCCAACGCCCAGGCTCCATCAACAATACCATACACAAAACTGTCGCCCCCGATCCCGTCTTTCACAAGCGCTGGCAGAAGCACATTCGCAGCCTGACCGATAGAAAACCCAAAGCCATAGATCAGGGCCAGCCGGAGCAAACGGGGCTGTCGTGAGAACTCCAGCACGCCATTTTTCACTTTATTGAGAAAATTCTCCTTCTTTCCTCCCGGTGCTCCTTTAAGTGCGGGAAGAAAAAAGGCGAGGCCCGCAGAGATAAGGCAGATCGCGATAATCACCAGCAACATTCCGTCTACCGAAACATAAGCGATAAGTGCTCCGGTCAATCCACCGCCGGCAACCATTCCCCCCTGCCGAAGCCCACCTGCAATTGCAGTTACACGGCGATAGTCTCTGGCTTCAGTCAAAGTTTGCTGAATTGCGTCCAGCGAACCGATAAGCAACATCGGCCCCAATGCACCAACAAACGCCATGCTTAACAGCACCATATCAGGTGCGCCCCAGCCAAAAATAAAGGGTAGCGCAAACGCGAGTGCTTTCAGGGGCTGGCTGATAATCACCAGCGCCTTACGGTCCCAACTGTCAATTAATGCTCCTAAGACGGGTCCCAGAACAATCTTGGTCAGGTTAGAGGTCAGAAAGACCAGACCAACCAGCTTCAGGTCCCCAGACGCTTCATAAGCAAGCCATGCAAACGCGACGATGGCAGCCCCACGGGTAATCGCTGTTGTCAGAACGACAGCAAAGTAATTGATATGCAATATGTTCATGTAGTCTCTAAGAGCAGGAGGGAAAACGGAGGCTCTTTCTGTATGCGCATCATGAGGCAGGTTAAAGCCTGCCAACACAAATGCGCTCAGGCAGCTTTCGAGCGCACACTAGACGCACGATCTTTTACCGTCAATTGAATTCATGAACCGGCTACACTCATAGTTTGCATATAGCCCGGTTTACTCAGCCTGCGGGTGCCCCATCACGCCCAACGCCTCTTCAGCAGAAAAGCGCTCTTCGGGAGAGAGCTTCAATAAGCCTTTGATCGCTCCCTTAATGTTTTCAGGGGTTCCATAAAGTCTGGCATCCAGCTTTTCGTCCAGAACAGACTGATCCTTGTTAGTCCCGCTTCGGAACTCCTGAAGTTCGGCAATTAGTTCCTGCTGTGCATTCTTTCCTGCCGCAGCTGCAACCAAAACAAGCCCGCCTGCCCATGAATCAACTTTGGAGGAAAGCTCCGCCCCATCAACAAACCGCTCTGGTGGCTGGTTGTTAGGCGTTCCGCCAATCTCCAGTTCAAAATGAGTGCCATCTTCGCAGTCGGCTGCAACGCCTTCATGAGCAGTTGCATAATCAAAGCTGGTGATCACCGGCTCTGTGCTGTCTTCCTCACGAAACTGAATCGTGTCAACATTCAGGTCCTGATGAAAGATGTTTCGCTTTTGTAAAAACGCCACGCCAGACAGTAATCCGCCGGCAAAATCGTTAAGCGGTTCTTCCTCCAGCCCCTTATCATCCGGCAAACGGTCATCCAGTGAGCCGCCATTCAGCTTTTCGCGGATAGCAAAGGGTTCGCCAAACTCGGTAAGCCCTGCTCCTTTCAGCTTCAGAATGTTGTCGCTGCCCGGTGCCTGATCAAATTCTCCGAGCGCGGTGAGAATCTTGGCCTCATGCACCAACAGTTCCGCACCAATAAAGGTGGTTGGGTATTCCGGCCCTGCCGAATAAGCATTGGGGCGCTTGATCACAGCATTTTCCATATGCGGGTAGTCTTGCAGAACACCAGAGGCACCATAAGACAGTATGTTATCTGCATTCGCAGCACCTCCCGTCACAGGCGGAGAAACCTTGCCTGTTACGTCCATGGCGTGCTCAGGAGATATGCCATACATATTGCCAAAGGGCTGCTTGCCACCGCTGGTGTTACCATGACAAAAAGCAGAAGGCACTGAGGCGGCATCAATCACCATTGAACCGTCTGGTTTACTTTCTACTTTGACCGGGCTGTTATCAGCAGGAGATTCGCGTGGATCAGGTACTTTCGTTTCTGCAGGCGGAAGATCAATCCCGAGTAATCTGGCAACTTGCTTCATCCACTGATCATAATCAGTCATTGTCACCTCCCGAACGGTCACCGGGTTTGCCGACCACGAGTTTACTCCTGTCTTCTTGCTCGCAATGGGGCGAAGTATCTCCCTTTAAGAGCGCATAACAAAGCAAACAGCATAATCAGGGTTTAAGCAGCACTGCTAAACCCATGACAATTGCAGTTACTGTCTCTGTTCTGGTTCTTCCTCTGCTTCACCGGGCTCAACAAGTGCCAGAGCCTGTTCTGCTGTCAAACGTTCATCCAGATCAATGCGCAACATACCTTTGATGGCAGCCTTAATGTTTTCCGGTACCCCTTGAGTATGAGCCTCCAGAATACCGTCAAACTCAGCCTGATCTCTGGATCCGTCCTTCATTCTGAACTGACCTGTGTGGTTGATAAAATCGTTCCTTGCATTCGTGCCAACTGCCGCCTGCAACACCAGTATTCCGCCATTCCACGAGTCGATTTTCCCGGTTCTGAGTCCATCGGGGTCAGATGCTTCTGGTGGTTGAATCTCTGGAGAGCCGCCAGTCTGATAACCATGATCGTTATCCATCTCATGGTCGGCAGCTACCCCAACCGTTGAGGAGGCGGTGTCAAAATCGCTAATCACTGGAACTTCACTGTCATTATCGCGAAATAAGATGTTATCAGCTTTCAAATCCTGATGGATCACATTTCGCTTCTGCAAAAATGCCATTCCCGACAAAAGGCCTTTGGCAAAATTATTCAGTTGTTGTTCCTCCATGCCATGTTCGTCAGGGATACGCTCTGCCGCTGTGCCGCCCAGCATTTCTTCCATAATCAGAAACGGCTCACCAAACTCTGTGACCCCTGAACCGCGATAATTAATGATGTTGCTCGCGCCTTTCGCTTCTTTAAACTGAGAGAGAGCTGTAAGTATTTTTGCTTCGTGGACAATCTGATGTCCGCCCACAAACTGAACTGGCTCTCCTGGCCCTTCGCGGTGAATATAAGGCCGCTTGATCACGGAATCTTCAATATCAGGAAACTTTTGCAGATAACCTGTTGCGCCAGTAGCAAATACACTTTGTAAACGATTTTGCCCGCCTTCCATAGGTGGTGTAATCAAGCCCTCCACATTCAAAGCATTTGGGGTTGGCTGAAAGGCTACTCTGTCACGCTGGCCTTGCTGGTGTGTTCTGGCTGATGAAATCGTAGCAGGAACCGAGCGACTGTTGATAATCATGGTGCCATCATAGCGACGTTCTACCCTTAGGGTACTGCCAGCCGATGGTCCCTCGTTATAACCCCCTGGTTGGTACTGGTACAGTTCACGATGTTCATCAGGATCCACCGCCATTGCCTCTTCATACCCGGGCAATTCACGATGCTTTCGGATCTCAGGCTCTTCAAGCTCCTCCTCATTCATTTCTTCTCGAACACCATCGTAAGGGGGAGGAGGATCATATGGAGGAGGCGCTTCAAACGGTATACCCTGATCACGCTGGCGTCTGGCACGTTGCTCCACACCAACCTCAATATCATCTTCGTCTTCATCGTCACCAAGAGCAAGAAATTCGCCTTGCTCTTCAAGAATGCGACCTTGTGCATCTGTTGTTTGCCGCTGTTCTACGCCCAGTTCAATGTTGCGCTGATCGTCTTCCTCACCATCAACGATAGCCATAAACTCGCCACGCTCTTCCGGTGGCTGAGGTACCACGTCATCATAAGGCGGAGGATTTTCCGGTTCAGGCTGTATCTCGCCTAACCGCATATTAAGCGCACGTTCCACTGCATCCAGCCATTGCTCCTGCTCTGGCGGTAGTTTACCCTCAGGTTCAACGGCTTCCGGGCGTTCCACAGGCACAATACCACTCCTATGTTCAATCCACACAAGATGTAGTGCTATGGTATTGGAAAGACATTGCTGATCGTAACCCTCGTTGAAAACGAGGTGTAAGCCTGCTTATGAAAAACGGACCAATTACATCTCTCTAATTCACCTTACGGAAACCAGTCAGCTTTCAACCCTTTGCCCGTGCCGTCCTTTGCCATCGCTGAATGCTGTTGCACCACTTACAGTCTCACCACTGGAGATCACAGCAAGGCCGCGTCGCATCTCATTCTGAATGGCTTGTGCTTCTGTGTTATCCCATTGCTCAAACATGGAAAGTCGGTCACTGCGCATACAAGCCTGCGGAAACTGGGCAATGTGCCTGGCCAGTTCTTTTGCATGGGTCAGAGCCTCGCCATCTTCCACCAGTCGGTTGACAAGCCCAAAAGCAACAGCCTCGTCACCGCTCACGCTGCGCCCGGTGAGGATCATGTCAGAAGCTCGGGACTGGCCGATGAGACGCGGTAACCGGATCGTTCCCATATCAATCAGTGGCACACCAAAGCGGCGACAATAAACACCAAATACAGCAGTTCGCCCGGCAACGCGCATATCTGCCCAAAGTGCCATCTCCAGCCCTCCCGCAACCGCGTGACCTTCAATTGCCGCAATCACAGGCTTGGACAAACGCATACGTGAAGGCCCCATGGGTGCGAAGTCCCCTTCCACCTGCAAAACGTTCATATTACCTTCTGAAATCGCTTTAAGGTCTGCTCCTGCACAAAACGTACCGTGAGCCCCGGTGAACACCGCAACAGACAGGCTCTCATCCTTATCGAACCGTAGGAAAGCCTCCACCAGCAACTGAGCTGTTTCCGCATCCACCGCATTGCGACGCTCAGGCCGGTCCAGTGTGATAACTGCCGTTGTGTCCTCAACCTCATAGTGAACTGCCATAAACCCCTCCCAGACTTTTAAGATAAGCCTAGCAGAAGAAGGGTCAGCTTGTCAGAGAACCATAGGTGGAGTGCGGGGTATCATTCTTTATGACTCTCTTGCGAAGCTGGCTGCTCAGCTCTGCGCCGGAATATTCTGCCAAGTACGACGTCTAAAATTTTTTCGAGGATGTAGAAAATACCGCCAACGAGTAAAACAAAGACAACCGGCCAATTCAGCGCGATAACATCAAACTGCCAATGCTTAAAAAAGGAACGAAAAAGCTTCTTCTTGCGTTCACTTCGCTTATTGCTATGGCGTTTCATTCCCCCTCCTCTTCTGGCAAAAGTCAACAATAGATAAGCTGCTATGTCTCTGTTTGGGCTATTCATAATTCCCTGATGCAATGCGCAGCTCATTTCTTGCAGTCTTCCGGTGAAGGAGGCTAGTCAGATTTGAAGCGAAAAATGCACCTGAACGCAAATCTAATTAATCGCGCAAGAGGAAACACAAAGGTTTCAATAAGAAAACGAACTAAGTGAAGAAATGGGAGCCATCCTGAGCACCATAAGAACCATCCCAGAACACCAGAGACTAACAGGGTCTTGCTCACCTTCTCATTTGGCTCTGACCGTTCCATAATCTATCCTCAATACCATAATGAGAAGCCAATATTTTTTACAGCTATAACTTGTATTTATATAATTGAATTTTGAAGTGATGAGAGCTTCAATATGCCTCCGGTATAGACATTTCATAGCAAAAGTGTCTATACTCGCTCCATGACTGATCTTCCTATAGCCTATCAAAACCTCGCAGCAGATTACATTCAGAAAACCCATGATGATAGTGAGGCACTGCGTGGTTCTGTTTATCAGCAGCGCAAGGGCAATATCGAAAATGTTTTCGTCAAAATGCCGGTCGGTGCCGGACGCAAAAGCCTGTATGTGGGGCCAGCCTTACACCCCGAAACGCAGGCAAAGACCGAGAAAATAAAGCAGGCAAGCGAACGGGCGCGAGCACGGCGAAAAGATCTGAGCGTGCTGAACAAGGTTGGCATACTCTCAACACACAGTTACGCAGGCCGTGTGCTGGACGCCATGGCCTATCATGGTCTGTTCCGCAACGGGGCTATTTTAGTGGGTACTCTGGCCTATCAATGCTACCCACTCCTGCTCGGTTGCACCCTACCTTCCACCCAGCTGGCAACAGACGACGCAGACCTTGTTGCGGCCTCACTGGCAATTCAGGCAGATGAAGGCATAGATATGCTCTCGATCCTGAAGGATGCAGACCCCAGCTTCGAAGCTATTCCAGAGTTAGATGCACGCGCAAAACCATCCCGTTTCCGCTCTCGCATCGGGTTTGTGGTGGATCTTCTCACTCCCACACGCAAACGCGGTGAAAAGCAGCCACTGGAGCTGAAAGGACTGGATGCCGGGGCCACAAGTCTGCAATATCTGGCCTGGTTGATCGATGAGTCTGCCCCCGCCGCACTGCCTTACAGTTCAGGCATACCAGTTTATGTCCCACGGCCCGAGCGTTATGCTGTCCACAAGCTCATCATCTCACAAAAAAGAGCTCACACCGCCACCAAAACTCTCAAGGATCTGGCGCAGGCCAAAGCCCTGATTGAAGTCATAGAGAGAACCCGTCCCGGCTTAATCAGCGATCAGTTACTTGAGGCTCAGGCACAGGGAAAGCAAGGCTGGAGTGACCCGATTGTCAAAGCCATGAAGGCCCTCTGGCCTGATGGTTCCTGGCAGGATCACCCGGAATTTGAAGAGTTTCTCAGCGAGCTATAGCGGTTCAGCCTTTACATTCTGGCGGGCAACAGACACTTTCCGCGCCTGCATGTTTTTGCAAGAAAGCGTGCAGCACCCTATCAAAAGCCTCAGGTTTTTCGATGTATGCCGAATGACCGCAATCATCGATGACACAGCGCTCTACGTCGCCTCCGTTTTGCTCATAAAGGTCCAGAACACGGGAGGTTTGCGATACCATAGGCTGCGGCGGGAAAATATCCTCTCCGGGCCATCCCGGTACCAGCCCCTGTTTTCCCAGAGACCCCAGATCAAACATGGAATTGTCTGAGACAACCATGTCATCTGCACCATGCACCCAAAGGATCGGTGGCTTCTGGTCCACTTCACAAAAGCCCAGAGGCTCGTGTTGATTGTTGGGTGCAAGCGCATTGGTGCTTCCAAATTTACCCGGCGCAACTCCCGGCCAGTTGCCGGAGGCGACCACATCCCCCGGATAGCTTTTCTCCCCGGTGTGCTGAGCAAGAGCGGAAGCCAGAAGAGCTTCAATCCGTCTGGGTACAAACGGTGGTTTCCAGACAAAGCCATTCAGGATATTGCGAGGCGAGAAGTTAAAGGAAGCACTCATATCCTGTGCGATCAGCAGCTTCACAAACTCCGGGTTTACCGCTGCTGCACCACTGCCTGCACCGTCCATAAAACAAGGCGTTCCATCTGGTTTTGAGCAACCAAACCCATAAGGGGAGGATGGACTTATCTGTATGAGCGACAGGACTCTTTGCGGATAATCGCTCAGGAACTGCCAGAGCACACCACCGCCCATCGAATGACCAACCAGATGCGCAGTCTTTATGCCCAGCTCATCCATCAGGGCTGCCAGATCATCAGCATAGTCTTTTGTCCCGCGTGTCGCGTCAACAAGGGCTGCGGGATCAGCCCCGCCATATCCGCGCAGGTCTGGTGCGATTGCACGAAAAGTCTCTGGCAGGCGTTGCATGGTCTCTTCAAACCATGTGGCCGCAGAAAGGTTGCCATGCAAAAAGACAATGGGAACACCGTCCTTTGAACCTGAAAACAAAACCCGCGTTTTCAACCGTGCTGATGTAACAGAACGCGCCTCAACAAGCGTCGGGATTTCAATCATTTTCACCTCAGGTGCTAAAACGTGCTGTCCTTAGCTGTGCCAAACGTTTTTCAAACCTCTAAGGACCACACCACTACAAATAACTTAGGCAGGAATAGTGAAAACATGGCGGCAGCGGCTCGCAGCTGTCAAGGTTTAAAGCATCCCGGTAAAGGGGCTACATCTTCTTCAACGCTTTTTGCATGCTGCGATAGGAGAGAGATTGCAACGCATCTTCCGTGAGACCAAAACTTGATGCGAGTTTCTCGATCTCGCACTCGTATACTTCCAGTTTATGCGCGTCATCAGTCATAATTGCCAGTTCAACAAAGTGCCCCAGATCAGGCACCTCATCCAGTGTCATGTGAAACTTGCCTAGAAAATAAATATCCCGTTTCTTGACCAGTTGTTCCACTTCTTCGAATCCAAGAGACAGAATCATGGCATTGGCTTGTTCTGCATCTTCAAGGTCCATAGCGATGCATTTATCCGGCCCCGGTCCTTTACTGATCCAGAGCGCCCGCCCAGAGGGGCGCATAACACGTAAAATATGGTGCTGGTCATTTTTGACCAACCGGCGGTCTGGCAGGTCGTAAAAGATATCCTGTTCCATGTTGCCGAGAGTAAACGGTACACCACCACGAGCCTCCACCTGAGTGCGAACCGCCTCTAAGTCTGCAACCGCATACTTGCGCTCCACCTCATATGTGCCGACGAAATGATCACCCGGATCACACAACATACCTTTGGCTTTAAGGTCCAACGTCACTGCTCATTCTCCTTACAGCAGCATGCTGACAAAGACTCAAGAACGCCTTTGCAAGGGAACAGCAATACACGCTTTCCATCTCGCAACAATGTATCGCCCAACCATTTCCACTCGCTCAGTCCATCAGTTTTCAATGGTCTCCCCGGCGAACTATTCCAATTTCTTAATCCGCGCAAAGAAAACCTGTTCCGTGCAAACCAACGCACAATTCAACGCAAAAAGATGTCCCCGTCCCGGGCATGAGTTATTCCCCTTTTGCAGCATAGCAATGCGCAAGGATGCAACTGTAGGTTTGCATCATGCAAAGCACATATCAGGAATCATTTTATGTATTGGAATAAGCTGAAGGCGACTTTGGCACTAGTTGCATTGCTCGCACTGGCGGCTTGCAAAAGCTCAAACCTTAACGATCTGGACATTAAAGTAATCTCCCCAGAAGACTTTACCCCTATTCAGAAGGCTCTGAGTAAAGAGTTTTTTGACAAAGGCTTCTCCAAAAAAGAAATTAAGCAACTTGATCGGTTCGCGACAACAAATGACTACGGAGTAAAAATTTATCTCTTTAAAAACCGTAGGCTGTCCAAAAAGAAGAAGCTCTACTGTCACATCGCCTTCATGCTGAAAAAAGGCACCAACCGTCAACGTGCGAGTGCAACAGCCTATGAAGGAATGAGCGTCAACGAATGCCAGCTACTCGTTTTGAGGTCTGTCCGCCCGTCTGCTTATCGACGCATTCTTTCAGACAAGACGCTGGTTACTGAAAGGATGAAAAAGAACCTTCAAAGCTGGTGAGCTTTTTCTGAAAAGGTTTAGTACACCTGAGTATATGCAAATATCTTTCCCAATAAAACCAGCATCTTACATGGAAATCTCAACTTGGAGAAACCGCAACAGCACGCAGTACCAGATCGGAAACGCTGCGTGCAATTTCCTCCAGATCCTCCTCAGTTTGCTCAGGGCGCGGGGTATACCAGAAGCAAGGGCCATTCATCAAAATTATGATGGAATGCAGAGTGATAGAGATGGATTGCTTCGCGAAGACACCACCCTCAATACCTTGTGATAAAACTTTGCGATAAAGATTCTCATAGGACCGGCGCATTTCAATGATCTTTTCTACCATCTCTTTTTCATGGGGCTTGGCAGAGCCGCGAAAGAACATGCGCGTGTCTTCACTCACCACACGGTGGTAGCTGAGGAACTTCAAAATCCGAAGAACATGCGCAACAGACATGGCCCGCAACTTCTCCAAAGGTGCCAGATCCTGCGCTGCAATTGGACTAACCTTTTCTAAAAGCAGAGAAACAGAGCGCAACCTCACTGCATAAAGCAGCTCTCCTTTCGAACGAAAGTGATGGTAGATCCGCCCTTTTGTAGAACCAAGAAGACCTGCGATATCATCAATAGAAGCAACGTCCGGCCCCATTTTCATGAAGCACTCGGCAGCAGCATCCAAAATTTCCTGCTGAGACCGGCTTAGTTCTTCAATCATACTCGCATTCCCCCAGTGCGCCTTCCTGTTCCTTACACAGGTTTCTACCCATACCCAAAAGCAAAACCCGCTGCGACTTAACAAAACTGTGAATCAGAAAAGTCTTTACCAAACGCATAGAGGTCCATTATAAATTCTACCTATGATTGATGGAATTAGCTCCAGCTTTGGCAATGTAACTCGCAGTGCGCCTCACAGCGCAGCTCAAAACGCGCGCGCAAATCAGCAGGCGAATGCCAGTTTTTCCATTACACATGCAGTGCCTAAAGATTCTGTCGATCTGCAAAGCAACCTTACTGCAAATCCGGTTGCTGCCTCTTCTGCATCAGAGAAGACCAACAGCGAAAATGGTCAGCTTTCAGAGGAGCAACAACAGCAGGTTACGAAGCTCAAAAAGCGTGACGCGGAAGTTCGTGCCCATGAGCAAGCCCATGCAGCCGCTGGCGGTGCGTTCGCTGGTGCGCCAAGTTATACCGAAACCCGCGGACCAGATGGGCACAGCTACGCTATTGGCGGCGAGGTCTCCATCGATTCCGGGCCGATTTCCGGTGACCCGGAAGCAAGCATTGCCAAATTGAACACAGTCATCGCCGCAGCTCTTGCCCCTGCAAAACCATCCGGGCAAGATCAGAGAGTTGCAGCACAGGCTCAGCAGGATCTTGCAGCGGCATATAACGAACTGCGCGAGAAAAACACTGCTGGTGGCGATACCTTGAGCGGCCCCACCACACAAGAAGACGACAAGAAAGAGGAAAGCATCAGCGGCTTGCAATCCTTGTTACAAGTGCAGGAATACCCTGAAACCGCATCTGATCCTTCTGCCCTTCTCCTCAACGCCACTCAGGCTTATCAGGCCGCTGCCGTTTAACATTTTCTCACCTACTCAACCAGTTCCCCAATCACCTCGCACGCCATGCCGGAAATAAGGGGTACCGCTTTGCGCAGCACTTCTGAGGCTTCGGGATTGGAAGCGTTGCCACCTTCTGCACGGGCAACAACCCCTTGAAGAATTGCTGCTAAACGAAACATGGAGAAGGCCAGATAGAACTCCCAATTCTCAATTTCATTCAGGCCCCGGCGCATGCAATACTGGCGTACATATTCTTCTTCCAGCGGAATCCCCAGGGAAACGCGGTCCAGACCAGCCAGCCCACGCAAGCCCTCAAATGAGGGTAAGCGCCACTGCATACATTGGTAAGCAAGATCAGCCAGCGGATGCCCAAGAGTGGAAAGCTCCCAGTCCAGAACAGCGATGATGCGTGGTTCTGTGGGATGGAAGATCATATTGTCCAAACGATAGTCACCATGCACAAGTGCGCAGCTCCCGTCATCTTCAACCATATTGGCTTCCAGCCATTCCATAAGTCGGTTCATTGTTGGAAGATTTGCGGTTTCAGAGGCTTTATACTGTTTTACCCAGCGCCCTGTTTGCCGCTGGAAATAGTTGCCGGGCTTGCCGTAGTCCATCAGACCAACTGTGTTGGGCGACACGTCATGCAGCACAGCCAGTACGCGGTTCATCTCCGCATAGATCGCCTTTCGCTCTTCATTGCTGCATTCCGGAAGCGCCGGGTCCCAGAAGATACGTCCCTCGACATACTCCATAATGAAAAACATAGGCCCGATTGGAGAGACATCCCCGGAAAGATGATAGACCTTCGGTACAGGCACATCAGAGTCTTCCAAAGCGGCCATGACCCTGTATTCCCGATCCACCATATGAGCCGATTTAAGAAGAGAGCCGGGTGGCTTCGCCCGCATCACATAAGTCTTGTCTGACGTCACCAGTTTGTAAGTTGGGTTGGACTGTCCGCCTGAAAATTTTTCAATCTCCAACAGCCTACCAACTCCCGGCACATGCTGTTGCAGATACGTCTGCAACTCAGCTTTATCCAACTTATGCAGTGCATTTGTCACCGTTCCCCTCCCCTACTCAAAAAACGCCGTAACCCAACTTTTCCCGTCCCGAGCAATCAGATCACTATTTGCAATGTGCGTTATGCGTTCACCATCGCTTTTACCAGTTTGGCGACACCTTCCATTGCGCTGTTCACTGGCTCTGCATTTTCCCGGTCTGCAATCTTCTCCCAATGAGCTGCAATCGCCTCAGGCGTACGCTCTGCTTCAGCAAGGTGAATGCCTTGAGTTTCAACCATTTCCGCCAGTGTATAGGTGCCAGCTGCGGCCACAAGAACCCTACGATTTGGTGCGGTTTCGGAGCATAGAAAAACCACGGCAGGCGTAATATTCTCAGGGGCCAGCATCTTCAGTGTACCGGCATCCATAATGGTTTCTGTCATGCGAGTTCCCGCAGATGGGGCAATACAGTTCACATGAATGTTGCTTTTCGCCCCTTCCAACCCGAGCGTATTCATCATCCCCCAAAGCCCCGCTTTCGCCGCTCCATAATTTGCCTGACCGAAATTGCCGTAGATTCCTGAGGGCGAAGTGGTCATGATAATCCGGCCATACCCTTGCTCTTTCATATGGTTCCAAACAGCCTTGGTGCAAAGTGCAGCGCCATTAAGATGGACGTCTATCACCTTGTTCCAATTAGTTATTTCCAGCTTGGTAAAAGATTTATCGCGCAAGATACCAGCGTTATTGATAAGAATATCAATCCGCCCGAATGTCTTAATCGTGTCAGCGACCATGGCATTTACTGCCACCTCATCTGTCACATCAGCAGCATTGGCCATAGCCTTACCACCTGCAGCTTCGATCTCTGCGACGACAGATTCTGCAGCTGTTGTGGAGGAACCAGAACCATCAACCGTACCACCCAGATCATTCACCACGATACTCGCACCGCGTTTTGCAAGGTCCAGCGCATAAAGCCGCCCGAGACCACCGCCAGCACCTGTTATAATCGCCACCTGTCCGGCAAAGTTCAGTGTCTCCTGCATTATGCAGCCACCTCCTCAAAAAACATCATTGTCAACCACTTAGCAACCAGCGCCGGGTTGGCTTCACCTTCAATTTCTATTGTGAGACCAAACTCTAAGAGAACCTGTGTTTCTCCCTTCCGCGTAAATTTATCGAGCGAAACACGACCCCTGATGCGCTTCCCACTAGCAACAGGATTCAAGAAGCGAAGTTTATTGAAACCATAGTTCACCCCCATAGTCCGCCCGGTGATATCGGGCAGAACGTCAACCAGAAACTTACTGGCAAGAGAAAGAGTTAAAAAGCCATGCGCGATCGTTCCACCAAACGGTGCCTCCGCTCTTGCACGTTCAGGGTCCATATGAATGAACTGTTCATCAAAAGTCAGCTCCCCAAAGGCTGAGATCATGGGTTGATCAACGGTAACCCATTGAGAAACACCAAGTTCTTCCCCAACCCTTCCCTGTAGCTCTTCTGGAGTAATTTCCATGGGCCCCTCATTGACCGAACAGGTTCGTGCCTGTTGCAACATGTATCCCCCCATCAAGTGCAAGCACCTCGCCTGTGACATAAGCACCACCTTTGCCGCACAGGAACAACGTTGCACCAGCAATGTCATCGGGACGACCGATACGCCCCAACGGCACACCTTTGCCAACAAAAGCTGCTTTTTCTTCAGTGTCCGTGGCAAATGCCGTCATATTGGATTGGAATGGTCCAGGAGCGAACCCATTGAATGTGATGTGCTCTCTCGCCAGCTCTTTAGCCAGAATGCGCGTGAGCTGGTGCACAGCCGCCTTCGAGGCGGAGTAAGAGTAAGCCCCGTCACCAATAGGCGTTGAGCCCATGATCGATCCCAGATTGATAACCCGGGCCGGATCCTCCATGGTTCCACTGGCCTTCAACTCAGGCAGTAAAGTCTGCGTAAGATGGAAAAGGCCGGTTACATTCACATCCAGCACCTTACTCCATGCAAAATAAGGGAATTTGCCCAAAGGTTCACCCCAGCTCACTCCAGCATTGTTGACTAATATATCCAGCTCTGAACAGCACTCACGCACCGCCGCTGCTACACTAAGAACGCCTTCCTCAGACCCAACATCACCTTGAAATGCCTCAACAGACCCAGAGGTCTGCGCATTACTTACTTTCAGGCTTGCATTGATCTCTTTTGCAGTTTTTTCAACCACTTCAAGCTTACGTGAGCAGATCAGAACTCTAGCACCACCTTCGGCTAAAGCAGTGGCGACCATGCGCCCGATCCCTGTTCCTCCACCTGTTACCAGTGCAGTTTTTCCCCTGACACCAAACAATTCCTCAAGATATCCCATGAAGACATTCACCTCCCAGTGTTCTGCCTTTGCAACCAGACACCAGTCCCTTGCTCTCGCCAAACTTATTCTTAGGTCGCAGCATCCTCTGATTTCGGTGCAGTTGACAACATACTCATTAGTATGTTTCCGTAGACCATCAGTTGTAAAGCAGTTTTTCGCCGATATCTATTTCAGGTCTTGATTGCACAAGGCACCTTCATCGTGAGCCAAAATTTGTGGTGAACACGCTGCCAGAAGGTAACAGATTGAGGTGCTCATATGTCTTGGGAGGGTCATTTATGAGCAATACTTTGCTAACCGAGCGTCCTGCAATGGACCTTGGTGTAAGCCAGCGCGTTGCACCATTGATTGAGCAGGTACGCTCTATGGTTCGCGATGAAATCATACCCCTGGATGAGGAATTTCACGCAGAAGTATCAATTGGAGATCGTTGGGAGCACACACCACGTCAAACTGAAATTATCGAAGGTCTTAAGGCCAGCGCACGTGCAAAAGGGCTTTGGAACTTCTGGCTTACAGATTCAAAGCACGGGTATGGTCTCACGACTGTTGAGTATGCTTATCTTGCTGAAGAAATGGGAAAATCACTACTCGCACCAGAAGTATTCAACTGCAATGCTCCAGATACCGGCAACATGGAAGTGTTTGAACGTTACGGTTCTGAAGAGATGAAAGAAAGATGGCTTAATCCGCTGCTCAACGGAGAAATTCGCTCCGCCTACCTGATGACGGAACCGGACCAGGGCTCATCGGACGCCACCAACATCCGCATGTCCTGTGTGCGAGAAGGTGATCATTATGTGCTGAACGGTGAGAAGTGGTGGGCCACCGGAGCGGGTGATCCGCGCTGCGCTGTCTACATCGTCATGGCACATACACCAACCGCAGGCACCAAACACCAACAGCATTCAATGGTGATCGTACCAGCAGACACACCGGGCCTGACCAAACTACGCGCTATGAAAGTCTTTGGGCACGATGATGCTCCCCATGGACATATGCACATCCGTTTTGAAGATGTGCGCATTCCCGTTGAAAATCTTCTTCTGGAAGAAGGGGGAGGTTTTGAAGTTGCGCAAGGGCGCTTAGGACCAGGCCGTATCCACCACTGCATGCGCGCAATAGGGCTGGCAGAACAAGCACTTGAGTTGATGTGTAAACGCTCTGTCAATCGTGAGGCATTCGGCAAGCAACTTTATAAGCTAGGCGCTAATTTCGACATCATCGCCGAATGCCGTATGGAAATTGAGCAGGCACGACTCCTTTGCCTGAAAGCAGCCTGGATGATGGACAATGCATCGCCACGCGAAGCTGCATTCTGGATTAGCCAGATCAAAGTGATTGCGCCGCGTATGTCGTTAAAGGTGACGGATGAAGCCATGCAAATGTTTGGCGGCATGGGGATTTCTCAGGATACGCCCCTAGCAGCAAACTGGGTGAATCTGCGCACCCTGCGCTTTGCAGATGGGCCGGATGCCGTGCATCGCAACTTCATTGGCCGCTCGGAACTCCGCAAGCACACTCAGGAAAAGGTGTAATTGAGTAGGAGGGCCAAAGGCCCTCTTTTTTCTCTGCACTCCAGATTGAGGAGAACGCAATGACTTTACTTGATGATTTTCGCTTAGAAACAAGAACCTGGCTGGAAGAAAACTGCCCAATTGAAATGCGCAAAACCTCAACAACAGAGACTGACATCTGTTGGGGCGGACGCAAGTGGACTTTTAAGTCAAAAGCCCAAAAGCAATGGCTGGAGCGCATGGCATCACGCGGTTGGACGGTGCCGGGCTGGCCAAAAGAATATGGCGGCGGAGGCCTTAGCGGTGATGAGATAAAGATACTTCAAGAAGAGATGAAGCGCATCAACGCCATCTCACCTCTGGAGAGCTTCGGTATCTGGATGCTGGGTCCTGCCTTGCTAAAGTATGGCTCTCACCAGCAAAAACTGGAACATCTACCCAAAATCGCACGTGGAGAAATTCGGTGGTGTCAGGGCTACTCTGAACCCGGCTCTGGTTCTGATCTGGCGTCAGTTCAAACAAAGGGCGTAGACAAGGGCGATCATTTTCTCGTAACTGGTCAGAAAATCTGGACGTCTTACGCTGACAAGGCTGATTGGATTTTCGCGCTGGTGCGAACAGAGCCAGATGCGAAGAAGCACAAAGGTATCTCTTTTCTGCTGTTTGATATGGCGAGTGAGGGTGTAACGACCAAGTCAATCCAGTTGATTTCCGGCAGCTCCCCGTTCTGTGAGACCTTCTTCGACGACGTGAAGGTACCTATGGAAAATGTCGTAGATGAACGCGGGAATGGTTGGACAATTGCGAAGTACCTGCTCACCCACGAACGCGAAATGGTTAGTAATCTGGACGCCATCTTTGGTGGATCTGCGGGCCTCTATGAAGCCGCGCTTGAAACTATAGGTCTGGACGAAACCGGCAGGTTAGACAACCCGCTGCTCAGGGCGGAAATTGGCGATTTTCTTATCGATGAAATGGCATTTACAACCCATCTTGCCGCAGCAAAAGACTTCCACCGGGCAGGAAACCAGCTTGGTGCGCGTTCTGCTGAACTTAAGTATTTGGGAACTGAACTGAACAAACGCCGCCAAAGCCTCGTAGTTCAGGCTGGTGGGCTGGAAACCCTTTCCGGATCAGAAGAAAACAGCGGTATCAGCAAGCAGTCAGCTTCATGGCTTCGGTCCAAAGGCAACAGCATTGAAGGCGGCACCTCGGAAATTATGCTTTCCATCATTTCAAAGGCAGTCCTGGGCCTGCCATCACTGGGTTAAGGAGAGAGAATATGGAACTTTTCAACTCTGAAGAAACCCTATTGAAAGACTCTGCTGCTGGCTTCATGTCAGAAAATGCTCCGGTACAGGCTCTTCGTAACATTCGTGACCGAAAAGCCCCTCTGTGCTTTAATAAGGAATTGCACAAATCACTGGCGGATATGGGTTGGTTCGGAATGCTTTTGCCTGAAGAGGCAGGAGGCTATGATTTCGGACATCGAGCGGCTGGTATAGTGGCAGAAGAAATGGGCCGGAACCTCACCGCCTCCCCTTTCCTTTCCACCGCTGTTTTAAGTGCTGTGGGGCTTCGTCATGCCAGCGGCGATCACCTCAGTGAGTGGGGCCCCCAAATCGCATCTGGTGATGCAGTCATTGCCTTGGCGATTGATGAAGGAGCAAAGCACAATCCTGTTCGCATTAAAGCTACAGCAAAGCCGGATGGAAATGGCTTCATTCTTAATGCAAAAAAACGCGCAGTCTTCGACGGCTTTAACGCAGATCGCCTTATCGTCGTTGCCAAAGCGGAAGAGCAAACTGCACTATTTATTGTCAACCCGACTGCATCAGAAGTGATGGTGGAACGAAGCTCTATGCTGGATAGTCGCAATGCTGCAAACATTGAGATTACAAATCTTCATTTAGACGGCAAAGACCTGTTGTGCCCTCTGGAAAAGAGCGATGATACTCTCCGTGCGATGCTCAGATCAGGTCGCGCTGTCGCCGCTTCAGAGCAACTAGGAATTGCAAAGGAAGTCACAGAACGAACCACGACTTACCTGAATGAAAGAAAGCAGTTTGGTGTCCCGATCGGCATGTTTCAAGCTTTGCAACACCGTATGGCGGATCTCTACTGTCAAATTGAAGAAACCAGCTCACTCGTCTCAGCATCATTAAGAGCAATAGATACAACTCAGGATAGCGCAGACATTCTTTCTCGTGCTGCAAAAGCGAAAGTTGCAAAGGTTGCTCGCACAGCAACTGAGGAGGCGGTGCAAATACATGGTGGAATCGGCATGACAGACGAGGTTGACATTGGATTATTCATGAAGAGAGATCGTGTTCTCACCGAAATGCTGGGGGATTGTGCTCACCATATAGACTTTCTGCTAAGAAATCGGGGGCTTTAGTTTGGAAAACCGTATTTTTACTTGTCATTATCCTAAAAGTGATTTCATAATCCAATCAATCTGATCCACCCCTTTGGATCAGTGGGAGCCAGTCCGCAACAGCATTGCCCGGTGTTGCAGACTGGCTCTTATTCATGGCTAATGCAGGTGCCTGAAGCCTATATTTTCATTCCCGGCATATTGAGAGAAGATGTATTACCGCCATCTACAGTGAGCGCCTGACCAGTAATAAAGCTTGCATCTCTACTTGCGAGAAACGCAATTGTGGCCGCAACTTCAGAAGCATCACCATGTCGGCGCAGCTCAGCACGTGAACCAAGCCTGTCTTTCTTGCCAATACTACGTGCATGATCAAACACTGGCTGTGCCATTCCAGTCTCAATCAGACCAGGGCAAACGGCATTCACCCGCACGCCGAACTCACCAAAATCACATGCTGATGGGTTCTGTCGCAAACTCTGCATTTGCTCGCAATACACCTATGGTCAGGACGCAGTTATCCTGCGGGCGCCGTGAACTAAATGTTTAGCAGCAGGCTGGATCGTCCTCGTGTCCCTGTTGACCCTTTCTGATCATGTGGGCGGTTTCAATTCCCTCAAGTGTAGCAGCAGCTGAATGGAAGGCCCTGAAGCCCATCATCGGCCTCGTCAGTCGTTTGATGAGCCGGTAGTCTTGCTCATTGGTATTGTTGAGATATTTGACTTGAAGGATCTCGACAAAAACACCAGCAACCAATGAGAAACAAAAAAATTGTTATTATTCAGCCCGGCGCGATTAGCCCCGCTCTTGTCCATGGCCACCTTCTCTGGCAATATGTTATTGCCAATAGCACTCTCAAAAAAGGTCATGGCTGCTATCTCATCGCGGGTTTGTGAAAGCATAAAATCAACCGGTTTGCCGTGCTTATCAAGGGCTCGGTACAGATAAATTCACTTGCCTTTCAACTTAACGTCGGTCTCGTCCATCCGCCACGGGGTACCTACTTTACACTTTTGTTTTCTGGCTTCTTCTGCAATCAGCGGTAAGTATCTCATAACCCAGCGATTGAGGGTATCATGATCAGCCTCAATACCCTGTTCCTCCATGATTTCCTCAAGATCTCGGAAGGAAACCGAATAGCGAACGTAGAGAAACACTGCATACAAGATAACGTCAACGTCTTTGGGATGATGGACACTCTTGAAACTGATCAAAACATTAATCCATAAACCATCAAATTAGAGCAGAAGCGTCTAGACGAAAAGGCGTTTACTGAAAACAGGTAAAATTTTGCGACAGTATCATCCTGCTCTACAGGCGCTTAACAATTAAAGTATTAGTGAAAATTTTATTTAAAAGTTTGACAAGTACACTAGTCCAATCCCAGTATCGCCGCCGTTGACGCTGGCTTACTGCCAAGAATACTGAAGAGGATTTATTGTTTAAAGTCGCAACTTTTCAGGGCACCTTGACACTATGTCCTTGAAGCGGTTTGAAACATTCTCAATGCGCAAGTACATGAAGAACTTTGAGATGGGCAGAGATGCGATTATGCGGGAAGAGGTCTATAGAAGCGCATATTTTATGGCGGCGAGCTATGTTTATCACATTTGGAGAAGAGTGATTTTGAAACGCCAAAGCATTTTTTCTTGCTGATTGCTCGTGCAAGCACGCGGATGGTCACAAAGAGGTTTATCTCTCAGAAACTTCGCTAGGCTCAGGACCCATTGATTTCTAGATCTTGTCTGCTTCAGTTTGTTCAAAACGGAGTTTTGACATGAGTGATTTGCTCTGGTTGACAGAACCTCAGATGGAGTGCCTGCGCCCCTTTTTTCCAAAGCCGCATGGTCGACTGCGGGTTGATGACCGGCGAGTATTAAACAGCATTATCTTCATTATTCGCAATGGGTTACGCTGGCGGGATGTGCCGAGAGAATACGGCCCTCACAAGACTTTATATAACCGGTTTGTGCGCTGGTCTGAAAAAGGTGTTTTTGAAAAGATCTTTGAAGAGCTGGCCAGACCCACAGGCCCTGAAGCTGACATCCTGATGATCGACGCAACGCATCTCAAGGCTCACCGCACCGCTTCAAGCCTGAAAAAAGGGGCTGCGGTTCGCGCCTGATCGGGCGCACAAAGGGCGGCATGAATACAAAACTCCATGTTATCGGAAACGGAGCGGGCCATCCGCTCAGGCTTCATCTGAACGTCGGGCAAACCAGTGATTACAAGGGAGCTGAGGTGCTGTTACCCGATTTACCCGCTGCCCGGGTATTGATCGCAGATCGCGGTCAAGACAGTAACAAGATAAGAAAAAGCGTTACAGATCAAAATATTGAGGCATGCATTCCTTCAAGGAAAACTCGCAAAAAGAAAATCCTGTACTGCTTCAGAACCTATAGAAAGCGGCACAAGGTTGAAAACCTGTTTGCTAAAGCAGTTCGCGTTTAAGCTGAAACGCTTGATCTGCTTTAGTTTTTGTTTTGCGTATCTTTATCTGAAAACCGGTGTCCACTTTTCAGAGATACGCTTTAAGCTCAAAGACTGTCGACGGATCGCGATGCGCTATGACCGGTGCCCCAACTTATTCAAATCAGCAATTTACATCGCTGCAACTGTGATATTCTGGATATGAGTCTTGAGCCTAGGTGGTGCAGGAGCCATCCACCCCATTCGCAATTAATCACAAGCGACATGCTGAACCATCCCATCTCTCCACTTTTCTTAGGTTAGTCCAGTCTCAAGGGCAGAAAAGCTTGGAGTTTTCGCGTTCGATTTCGGGTAGGGTCTTTAAGATCTCACGAAGGTGCTTTTCCATCTCGGCCTGAGCGATTGCTGGATCAGCACTTTCGATAGCTGCAACAATTGCTTTGTGTTGTTGAATAAGAGTTGAGGCTGGAGATGCATTTTCCAGACTAAGAAAGCGAACCCGATCCATCTGGACCTTCATCTCAGAAACCAACCGCCACCCCAGTGCGCAATCCACTCCACTGGCAATGGCGCTATGAAAGGCTTCATCAAGACGCAAAAACTCAGTGTTGTCCTTGTGCTTACAAGCAAGTTCCTGAAGTTCAATAATGCGTTTTAGCTCTCGCACTAAAGCCGTAGAATCGCTTTCTGTTGCTTTACGAACCAAAGCAACTTCAAGAGCTTCACGTATAAAGCGTGCATTTTCCACATCTCGGCGAGAGATCAGAACAATGAAGGTACCGCGCTGCGGGCGAATTTCCAAAAGCCCTAAATCAGCAAGCTTGATAAATGCTTCGCGCACAGGCTGACGTGAGATACCCAGACGCTTTGATACATCCGCTTCAGAGATCGTCTCTCCTGGCATGACCAGCAATTGAACGATACAGGTCTTCATCGCGTTAAATACACGTGTAGAAACAGTTCCATCCTCCAGATCAGCGTAGATGCTCTCCAGATGTTCTAACTTCGTTGCATTACTCATGTTGACTTTATACTACCATACTAGTTGAATAGCAAAGCAATTTAAAACTATCTGGGTGCAGCGAATGCATCCTTCATTAAGAAAGTTAACAGATGCGAGCGACATGGAGATGGTTCGGGCCCCGCGATCTTTGCGCAATGAATGACATTATGCATGTGGGAGCAAAGAGTATCGTATCAGCTCTGCACCATATTCCTGATGGGGTTATAGTCACACCAGAGGAAATTGCAAAGCGCCAGAATGAGATTCGTTATCTTCCAGACGGAAGACCTACAGACCTGGACTGGGAAATTATTGAAAGCCTTCCCGTTTCGGAAGACATCAAGCAGCAATCGGGAAACTGGCGCGAGCATATTGAAAACTATAAACAAAGTCTGAAGAATCTTGCCAGCGCCGGCATAAAGACTGTGTGCTACAACTTCATGCCAATCCTCGACTGGACAAGAACGGAGCTGGCACACAGGCTACCCAACGGCTCGACATGCATGCGCTTTGATATCTACGATTTTGCAGCCTACGACCTGCATCTGCTTCAGCGCGATAGTGCAGAACAAGACTATACCGAAGAAGTGCGGGAGGAAGCAGCCCGTCGCTTCTCCTTCATGAGCGATGAGCAAAAAGAAAGCCTCGCCTCTAGCATCATGTGCGGCCTTCCCGGAGCTGAGAAGCAGAAAATTTCTGACGTCTTAGACGCACTTGCACTTTATAAGGACATCGATGAAGACAAGCTCAGAAGTCATTTCATAGATTTTCTCAGTGAAATCATTCCTTTAGCTGAACGTCTAGGCATGAAAATGGGTTGCCATCCGGATGATCCGCCTTTCCCACTACTCGGTCTTCCACGAATCTCATCCACACAAGAGCACTACAAGTTGCTTTTGGATGCGGTCGACAGTCCAGCCAATGGAGTTACACTGTGCAGTGGATCCATGGGCATACGCGGGGACAATAACTTACCTGAAATGGTTGACCAATTTAAGGAGCGAATTCATTTTCTCCACATTCGCAATGTAGTAAGTGAGCAACCGCAACCCAAAGGTGAGCCCATTCGCCTTGGAAACTTCTACGAATCTGAGCATCTTATTGGAAATACAGACTTAGTTGCTCTAATTGCAGCAATCTTGAAAGAAGAAAAGCGCCGAAAAGATGAAGGAATGTCAGATTGGGAGCTTCCTTTCCGGCCAGATCATGGACTCGACATTTTGGACGACCTTTTTCGAAATTCACAGCCGGGATATCCAACAATTGGCCGTATGAAAGGGCTCGCCGAGATAAATGGGATTATCGCAGCGCTCAGTCATGATCATTGCAATATGCTGTAATATAATTACTATTTGATATTATGTTGCTTTGAAAGGAGAAATGTAACTAGAGAAAGTCGACTAGAATGGTAGTTGCGCATATAGGTATTTTTCCTGATTTCTGGTCGACCAAATCATGTTAGATATTTCAAGCGTAATATTATCGACCTGAGCAGCGCAACATAGAATTCGCGCAATGTAATTACAATAACCAAAGTAATTATGTCACAATCAGCGAATGCAATTCTAAATTATTGCTCAGGCCTGCGAAATAAATACTTCTTGATGTTTAGGTATAGGGAGTCGTCAAGAAGTACGAATTCACTTGGGAGCTTACGGGCAATATTGTCCCAGACTCTTTAAAAAGCAGATAAAACTAAGATTGGGAGCTTTTATGTTTTCTGTGAAATCATTTGTCATGTCAGCAGCAGCTGGCCTTACCGCTTTGGGACTTGCGGCGAGTAGTGTCAGCGCAGCCGACGTGACGCTTAAGCTTGGCCACCTGGCCAACGAGGCAAACCTATGGCACAAGGCCTCTATGAAATTTGCTGAGGAAGTTGCCTCACGCACAGATGGCCGCATCGAAGTAAGAGTTTATCCAAACGAGTCTCTGGGGAAAGAAATCGACCTCATCAACGGTATGCAGCTCGGAACTGTCGATCTGGCGATCACAGGTGAATCCTTGCAGAACTGGGCTCCAAAAGCTGCTTTGCTTGCTGTGCCTTATGCATACAAGTCACTCGACCACATGACAGAAGTGGCAAACGGGGAAATTGGTCAGAGCATTGAAGCTCAGATCATTGAGCGCGCCCGTATCCGTCCGCTCACCATTATGGTACGTGGCCCTCGTAACCTGACCACAAACCGCCCAATCAAATCACCAGATGATCTGGATGGCTTGAAAATGCGCGTTCCTAACGTGCCCCTGTTCGTAGATGTCTGGAAATCATTGGGTGCAATGCCTACACCAATGGCTTTCTCTGAAGTGTTTACCGCTCTTCAGAACGGCACTATTGGCGCACAGGAAAACCCACTCGCACTCATCAAATCTGCATCCTTCAACGAAGTTCAGAAATACGTCAATAAAACTGAACACGTAAATAGCTGGATTTA
Source organism: uncultured Pseudovibrio sp. (assembly GCA_947496145.1). Lineage (GTDB taxonomy): Bacteria > Pseudomonadota > Alphaproteobacteria > Rhizobiales > Stappiaceae > Pseudovibrio. The sequence continues at coordinate 10,781 of CANMBS010000034.1, read as the reverse complement.
CATTGCAATGTCCGAAGAGACCTTCAGTAATCTGTCTGCGGATGATAAGAAAGCTGTTCAGGATGCTGGTAAGGCTGCTGAAAACTGGTACCGTGCCAACTTTGATGACATGCAGAGCAAACTGGAAGCAGAGCTAAAAGAAAAAGGCATGACTTTCGTGGAGGTGGACAAAGCGGCATTCTCCGAAAAAGCCAAGGCTGCAGTTCTGGCCAATGTGTCTGAAGAAATTCGACCAACTGTTGAATCCCTTTTCAATAACTAAAAGACACAGAGCGCCGCACCCCATGCGGCGCTTTTTTTTATGGTTACTCACGAAAAGAGCCGGGAAAAATCTCAGCCTGTGAGAAGGATTTAGCTATGTTTTCCTCGATAATTGTTAAGGGTTTCCGACTGCTGACAGGACTCGCATTCGCTGTTCTGATTTATGCAGTTCTGCTGCAGGTCCTTGGCAGAAACGTCTTTCAGGATTCGCCTGTCTGGACAGAAGAGTTAACACGCTTTGCTTTGCTGTTCCTAGCGGCCTGCGGGGTCGGCCTTTCTATGAAATCCGGGGATCTGGTCAATGTTGATATTCTCATTAATTACCTGCCAGTAAAACTGCGTCGCGCGATTCTTATCTTCGCTGCTTTGGCCTCTGCCGGGTTATGTGCTGTACTTATTATGCCTGCATGGAAGTTCACATCCATTGGTCAGTGGCAAACCTCCCCTGCCCTTGGCTGGCGTATGGATTTCATCCATGGAAGCATGATCATCTTTTTAGGTTCAATCCTGCTTTTCTCACTGCTTCGCGCCTACGAAGGCTTTCGTGACTTTAACAAACCAGAAGAAGTTAAGAGTGAGGAGCCGAATTAATGGAACTTGCCATCCTGATAGGAGTCTTTCTGACTGGCCTTGCCATCGGTATTCCCGTTGCTATCACGCTCGGTCTTTCCTCACTGGCCTATCTTCTGTTTGCCGGAATACCCTTGGTCTCCATGCCGCAAAAAATGTATGCGGGTATGGATGTATTCACCCTGCTTTGCATTCCGGGCTTTATTCTTGCTGGTAACCTGATGAACAACGGCGGCATAACGGAGCGCATTATCCGCTTTGCAAATGCTGGTGTTGGCTGGATGCGCGGTGGTCTTGGCCTGACGAATATTGCAGGTTCCATGCTCTTTGGTGGCATCTCAGGAACTGCTGTTGCTGATGCCGCCTCCATCGGCGGTATGATGATCCCCGGAATGAAAAAAGCCGGTTATCCCGGAGACTTCTCCGCAGCCGTCACAGCAGCATCTTCCACTGTCGGCCCAATGATTCCTCCAAGTTTGCCCATGATTATCGTCGGCTCGCTGACTGGTATTTCTGTTGGTAAGATGTTTCTGGCAGGAGCGGTTCCCGGTATCCTTTTGGGCGTTGGCATGATGATCACGTGTTACGCCATCTCTATTAAGCGCAGCTTCCCAAAACAACCGTGGGAAGGGTTCGCCGAACTGTTTAAATCCTTTCTCAGTGCTTCCTGGGCTCTGGCCATGACTGCGCTTATCGTAGGCGGCCTGCTCTCTGGTCTGGTGACACCAACCGAAACTGCTGTAATCGCCAGTGCCTACGCGATGATCGTTGGTGCATTTATCTATCGTCAGCTGCGCCTGCGTGATGTACCGCGCATTCTGGTGGATAGTGCAATTTCATCAGCCGCAATTCTTGCTCTGGTTGGATTTGCAAACGTGTTCGGCTGGATTTTGGTGTCGGAACGCATCCCTCAAATGATTGCGGATGCCGTGCTTGGCTTCACTGAAAACAAGTTTGTCGTAATCCTGCTCATCAATCTGCTGCTGCTCTTTGTCGGCATGTTCATGGAAACGATCGCAGCGCTCATCATCTTGTTCGTACCGCTTCTACAGCTGGCAACCAGTGTTGGTGTAGAGCCTTTGCATTTTGCCACATTCGCTGTGCTCAACCTGATGCTAGGCCTGACTACCCCACCAGTTGGTGTTTGCTTGTTTGTGTGTGGTGGTATCGCAAAGCTGCCACTTTCCAAAGTAGTCAAAGCGATCCTCCCGTTCCTGTTATCCAATCTGGTTGTGCTGTTGCTGGTGAGTTACATCCCAATGCTCGCAACATGGTTGCCAAACTATCTCATGCCATAAAATTGGTGAGGCCCTGCCCCACCACCTCCTCACAGATCAAAAAAGGAGCATTCCTTCTTTGGAATGTTTAAATACCCATGCTGAGTTTTTCTATTGAAACAAAAGAAAAAAAGGGCGTCACAGAACAACCACAGCCTGAAGCTGGCCCTGGTGAAGTTCTTATCAAAATGGCCGCTGTAGGTATTTGCGGTTCAGATATTCACTACTACAAGTCTGGCGCATGCGGTGCATTCACAATTCGTGAACCTCTCACTCCGGGTCACGAAGCCTGCGGATATATTGAAGCTCTGGGAGAGGGTGTTGAGAGGCTCACAGTTGGTCAACTGGTTGTCATCAACCCATCCAAAACCTGCGGCCAATGCCAGCACTGCCTTGATGGAGACAACCACCTGTGTTCCAACAATGGTTTCATGGGTTCTGCTTCACGGTTCCCTCACAGCCAAGGCATGATGAAGGAATACTTCCTCGTACAGAACCATCAGTGCCATCCGGTGCCTCAAGGCATTCCGGTTGAACAGCTAGCCTGCGCTGAACCGCTCTCCGTCGCCTTGCACGCAATCAATCGCGCTGGCCCGCTGTTCGGCAAACGGGTACTTGTCGCAGGGGGCGGCACCATCGGCCAGTTTATTGCTCTGGCGGCAAAAGAAGCCGGTGCAAGTTTTGTTGCGCTTTCCGATCTCTCTGAGTTTGCCAGAACCACTTCAAACAACATTGGTGTCGACTGCACAATAGATTCAGCACAACCATTGGACCACAAACAAGAGCTTCTCGGTTCCATCGATGTTTGTTTTGAAGCAGCAGGGGTCGAACCTGCTCTGGCAGACTGCATTGAGCTGGTAAAACGCAAGGGAACTGTGGTTCAGGTTGGCACCTTGCCAGCTATGAAGGGGCAGGCAAACTTAAATGCTGTCATGGTCAAAGAACTGGATTACCGCGGTTCATTCCGTTTTCATCAGGAATTTAAACACGCCGTCGACCTGATCGTTCGCCAAAAGATCAATCTTTCCCCCATCCTTTCAGGCAGCTACCCGTTATCAAAAGCTAATGCCGCCTTCGACCGCGCCGTCACAGGCGGATCTGCTACCAAACTGACAATTGTGGCAGAGTAGTTCTTAACTAACTCGCAGAGAAAAGCAGTAAACAGAATTCTAATCTCCCCAAAATAAAACTAAGGCGATCTAAATACTGCTCTCTGCAAATCTAGAAAATCTCGACATCATTCCGTACCTCCAGCCAGAATTGACAGACATTATCACTCGGGCCAAGGCTTTTATTGCAGATGGGCCCGAACTGGGTCGCCACCTTCTTGAAGGGGATGATCTGTTTATAGTGGTGGTTGAAGCAGAGACAGAAGCAACTGAAAAGCGACCTGTGGAATTTCACAATGAATACATAGACATTCAAGTTCTACTGGAAGGCCATGAAGTCATAGGTTGGGGGCACAAGCCGCATAATGAGGTGAGCGAAGACATGCTTGTTGAAAAGGACGTCGCCTTTACGCAGGAAATTGCCGAAGAAACGTTCATTGAGCTGATGCCGTTTGACTTTGCGATCTTCTATCCAGGCGAACTGCACCGCCCTTTGTGCGCAGCCCCAAGTGGCACAGCTACGTGTCGCAAGGCGATTGTGAAAGTGCATCGCAATTTACTGGAGGCCTGATCCTCTGCGAAGGGTGACTAACTACAAATCAGATCTGGCCATCCTCTCTATCTGTCAATCCTAATGCATCCTAGAACCAAACACATGCTTTGCACTGTTTAGGTAGGAGAACAATTACATGTCCGTTGAATTCACGAGGCTTGATCTTGAGGCCCTTCCCGCAAATGTTAAACAACCCGGTTATGACCGGAAAGTGCTGAAGCCACGTATCGCTCATATCGGGTTTGGTGCATTTGCCCGTGCTCATACTGCAATGCACCTGCATGAAGCTCTTGAAGCTGAGGGGGGATTGGGGATTGCGGGCTATAGAGCTGTTTGGCACCGCAGAACTGTTCGACAGGCTTGCAGAAAACGACCACCTGTACACACTGGTTGAAACCTGTGATGAAAGCACTAACACACGTCTGCTAGGTGTCGTTTGCGAGGCACAGCACGTTGCTCGTGATGGTGTACAGGCGATTATTGATGGTTTTGCAGAGGAACAGCTGAAAATCATCTCTCTGGCTGTGACCGAAAAAGGATACTGTGTTAAGAACGGTGCTCTGGACACTGATAACTTGTGGGTTCAGGAGGATCTGAAGTCACCAACCAACCCCAAAACCGCCATTGGCCTGATCGTTGCGGGTCTTGCAAAACGCCGTGAGCTGGGCAACGGCCCAATCACTATAATGTCCTGTGATAATCTGCCCAACAACGGTGTGTCGACTGGTATTGCAGTGCGCGAATTTGCAGCCAGAGTTGCGGATGATCCGTCTACATGGATTGAGGAAAATGTTTCCTTCCCATCCACATTGGTTGACCGGATTGTACCAGCACTCACCGATGAGTCCCGACCCCGAATTCAGGATCAGCTTGGGGGCCAGCTTGATCTGAACGGTATCATTTGCGAGCCATTCCGCCAGTGGGTTATTGAAGACAACTTTAAAGCCGGGCGCCCTGGATGGGGAAAAAGCTGGTGCGCAGCTGGTTGCTGATGTGGAACCATTTGAAGACATGAAGCTACGCACATTGAATGGTTCTCACTCCTTCCTTGCGTATCTCGGTTTTCTTGCTGGCAAAGAGACAATCTCTGACTGCATGGCGGATGAAACGTTTCGGGCTGAAACCCGCAAGCTTATGATTGATGAGCAGTGTCCTACTCTTGATGTTCCGGGTGATGTGGATTTAGTCGAATATGCTGATATGCTGCTGAATCGGTTTGCCAACTCTCGGCTAAAGCACCGCACCTGGCAGATTGCCTCTGATGGCACCATGAAAATGCCTCAGCGCTGGCTCAAGCCATTGCAGACCTAGCGAGTTAAAAACTCACAATTGGGATCAAACTCCCGATCGACCCGCTTTCTATCGGGAGGGCTGTGTTAGTTCTGTTTTTTACAACGCAGCCCTCATGTATTCAATACTAGAAGATAAAGAACAATCATGGAACAAACTTGGCGTTGGTATGGCCCGAATGATCCTGTAAGTTTAGCTGAGATCCGTCAGGCAGGTGCCACAGGCATCGTTTCTGCATTGCATCACATTCCCAATGGGATTGTGTGGCTAGTTGAAGAAGTTATGAAGCGGAAAGCAGAGATTGAAGCAGCAGGCCTCGTTTGGTCTGTTGTTGAGAGCGTCCCGGTTCACGAGGAAATCAAAACCCGTAGTGGCGCGTTTGAAAGCTTACAAGCAGTCTATCCGCAATCTTGCAGCCTGTGGCATTATAAAAATTTGCTACAATTTCATGCCGATTCTGGACTGGACCCGCACCGATTTATACTATGAACTGGAAACCGGTGCAACTTGCCTGTGTTTTGACGCAGATGTGTTTGCAGCTTTTGACCTGTTTATCGTTATACGCGATGGTGCGGAAGCAGAATACACAGCTGAAAAATACAAGCGAGCTGAAGCTGCCTTTACCAGGATGGATGATGTTTCAAAGCAAAAACTCATCAGAACCATTATTGCAGGACTTCCAGGCTCTGAGGAAAGCTACACTGTTGAACAGCTCAGAGACCAACTAACGACATGTGAGGGTATTGACGCTGGCAAGCTCCGCGAAAATCTGGCTCTGTTCCTGCAAGAGGTAATTCCGGTATGCATTAAGACAGGAAGCGTCATGGCGATCCACCCAGATGATCCGCCACGCCCGCTACTCGGTTTGCCAAGCATCTGTTCAACAGAGGCAGATTACGCATACATCTCTAAAGCAGTTGATCACATCGCCAACGGATTTACTTACTGTACCGGTTGTCTGGGTGTGCGTGCGGGCAATGATCTTGTAGGAATGGTGCAGCAGTAAGGTGACCGCATTCATTTCGTGCATTTGCGGTCTACTTAGCGCGAAGCAAATCAAGCGAGCTTCCATGAAGCAGATCATCTCGCAGGTGATGTTGATATGGTGGGCGTTATCTCAGCTCTTGTGGAAGAGGAGGAACGCCGCCGCGCTGAAGGCTGGAGTGATCGTATACCCATGCGCCCGGATCATAGTCACGCAATGCTATCTAATTTGAGAACAAAATCTGCCCCCGATTATCCGGCAATCGGACGACAGCGCGGCCTTGCTGAGTTGCGCGGTGTTGAAACGACTGTTCGTGCATTCCGGGCAAAAAAGTAAGATGAGGAAGATGAGCCATTTGCAGGATGGCTCACCTTTCCCAAAATACACAATTTGCTATTAAAAGCTGCCGGATTGAGCATAGGGAACTGATAGCAATCAAATAAAAACTATACAGGGGAATGGGAGCTCCCAATGATTACAGATATTATTAGTTTTGGCGAGCCGTTGTTTGAATTTAATCAGGCTAAGGGAGTTGAAAGCGGTCCCGATTATCTGAGTGGTTTTGGCGGTGATGCCTCCAACCTTGCGTGTAGTGCCGCCCGTCAGGGTGCGAGCGTTGCCATGCTAGCGCATCTTGGTGCTGATGTATTCGGTGACAAGTTTGTTGAGCTTTGAGCAAATGAAGGCGTCAATGCGGACCTTGTTGTACGCAACGCCAGGGCCCCAACGGGGGGTTACTTTATCTCTCATGATCAGCGAGGGCATCACTTCACATTTGCACGAAAAGGCTCTGCGTCTTCTTTGGTGAACCCAACCCATATGCCAGTTGATGCAATCAAAGCAGCCAAGCTGTTTCACGCCTCTGCCATCACCTGCGCTATCAGTGACAGCTCGTGCGATGCAGTGTTTAAAGGCATTGAGATTGCACGTGAAAGTAACACTCTAGGTGTGTTCACTGAAGAGGTTGTTCATCGCGTTTAGATGCTTGATGTTGGTTTCACCACAAAACAACACAAGAGATCCATGAGATGAACAACCTGCATAAGAATGCCCGAACCACGTCGTATAGTCGAGAGCAGATGGTAAAATGAGTGCTGGAGTAGCGGCAGCCGGTTGAACAGGTTGCCTGGTCGTTTGCAGTCAGTGTTCGCACGGTGCGCAAATGGATTGGCCGCTATCTGGCAGAAGGATGGACCAGTCTGGAGAACCGCTCATCTCGGCCAGGGTCTGCTGCTGTACAGGCCAGCTGGTGGCGCAAGAAAGCTGAACAACTTCGCAAGGACTACCGTCTGACGGCACAAGAGATCGCGACCAAGCTCGATCTTGCCCGCTCGACAGTTGCAGCCTGGTTGAAGCTCGCAGGTCTTGGTAAATTGAAGGCTCTTGATCCAAAGCCACGTGTGCGACGCTATCAACGCGAACGGGCGGGGGAGCTATTACATCTGGACATCAAGAAACTGGGGCGCTTTGAAGGGCACGGTCATCGCATTACAAGCAATCGCAAAGGCTGAACGCTTCATTCAAACCATGTTGCGCGAATAGGCCTATGCTCTTCCCTTCAAATCCTCAAAAGCCAGAACGCAGGATCTGCCCAGATGGTTGAACTGCTACAACACTCAACGCACCCATATGGGTATTAACTATCAAACTCCAATTCAGGCTCTAAATGAAACAATTTGATCAGATTCCACAGCTAGTCGTCCTAAGTTTGACCCTGCTGGCATGTAACTGTCGCAGGGTCCCTTAAATTTTACATTATTTACTTTATGGGTTCTGTTGCAAACCTGCCTTAGAGCGCATTTTTTTTGGCGAGTAATAAAGTTCAATACTGAGTAGTAAACTATCATACTGGGATGCTCCCCGTTGACCCGAAGTCGCCTCTCTGCGTGGTGAGCTAATAACTGAAGTGCGGAAAAGCGGTCATTCATAGCGCTGCGGGAACTGAGCTAAGCGAGAGGCTGTTGCTTGTGTCGAAGGGCCACACAGCGGGCATTGGACCTTTTAGCCAATAGTTGAGTTCAACTTTGCTAAAGCAAGCGGCTTCAGATCCCGATGTCGGCCTCGTCCGAACGTTTGATCAACTTCGCTGACAGACTCTGCCTGCCTTACACGCCTTGCTGTTCAAGTCAGGTGGCGAGCGACTGCGCTGACTGCTACGAAGTTCGCCGACATATTTGCTTCTGAACAACTGGAAGGAAAACTCATCGTGAAGTGTTTGAGCATCCACGGATTATGAGTGACGAATATTCGAGTGGATTCGTAATGCCTATTGAAAAATATAGGCTATTTCCCAAATAGCCTTTTCTTTCTATCAAGCTACTCCAAAATTGAATGGCTCCCCAGCCAATAAAACTCCCTAGTTTACGCAGAGTACTCATTCCGAGTGGCGCTAAAAACAGCTTAATCCCCGTCGCTCTGCGTTATAAAGGCAATAATTATGAGCATTCACTATGAAGTTTGCAGAAAATCACGGGAAATTCCCCAGAAGAACCCTAGGAAGTTCCACTTCATACTCATTAAACCCACGCATTACGATGATGAGGGCTACCCTATTCAGTGGCTCCGTTCTGCCATTCCTTCCAACACACTTGCTTGCCTTTATGGACTGGCAGAGGATTGTCAGAACAGGAAGGCACTGGGAGAAGCCGTCGAGCTTAAGCTTCACAGTTATGATGAAACGAACAAGCGGGTGAAGCCTGAGCGTATTGCCAGGATGGTGCACAAGGATGGCAGTGGTGCTTTGATCGCATTGGCGGGCGTGCAATCCAACCAGTTTCCAAGGGCACTTGATCTGGCACGCCAGTTCAGAGCGCTGAATATTCAGGTGTGCATTGGCGGCTTTCACATATCAGGCTGTGTCTCAATGCTTCCTGAGATTCCGCAGCAGATTATCGACGCGCAAGATGAGGGCATTTCATTTTTTGCTGGTGAAGCCGAAAACCAGCGGCTCGATGAAGTTTTGGAAGATGCACTGCATGGCACCCTGAAGCCGCTCTATAACTTCATGAATGATCTGCCCAATTTAGACAGTCAACCCGATCCGATTTTACCGCAAAAGCACATCATCCGGACGGCTGGATCACATTCCTCTTTCGATCTGGGTCGTGGGTGTCCCTATCAATGTTCTTTTTGCACCATCATCAACGTACAAGGCCGCAAGAGCCGCAGTCGATCAGCGGATGATGTTGAGCGCATTATTCGCCGCAATTACACGCAGGGTATCAATCGGTTCTTTATCACTGACGATAACTTTGCGCGAAACAAGGATTGGGAAGCGCTGTTTGATCGCATCATTGAGCTTCGTCAGCACCATGGGTTCAATATCAAGTTCATCATTCAGGTTGATACCCTGTGCCACCGTATTGACCGGTTCATTGAAAAAGCGTGTGCGGCAGGCGTAACCCGGGTATTTATTGGTTTGGAGAACATCAATCCAGACAACCTGCTCGCAGCGAAGAAGCGCCAGAACAAGATTACTGAATATCGCGAGATGTTACAGGAATGGCGCGCACACGGCGCAACAACATATGCAGGTTATATCCTTGGATTTCCCTCTGATACCCGTGAAAGCATCCTGCGGGATATCGAGATTATCAAAAAGGAACTGCCGCTGGATCTGCTAGAGTTCTTCTATCTGACTCCCCTTCCCGGCTCTGAAGATCATCTGAGTTTACATCGTAAAAACATATGGATGGACGAAGACCTCAATAAATACGACCTGAACCACCGGGTCGCGCATCATGACAAGATGAGCGATGAGGAATGGGAAAATGTGTATCTGGAAGCATGGATGACTTATTACTCACCAGAGCATATTGAGAGGGTCCTGCGAAGAGCTGCAACTCACCCTAAAGGGCGCCCAAGTAATAAGCTCTTTTTGATGCTATTTTTCTATCTCATGGTGAAATTGGAGGGTGTCCACCCCTTAGAAGGCGGCTTCTTCCGCCTGAAATACCGTAAAGACAGACGCAGCACACTGCCACTGGAAAATCCTTTCATCTTTTATTCCAAATACTTTACTGAGATCATCAGCAAATCTGTGAGCTACCTGAAGGAAGGCTCTCGTTACTACTGGCTCTATTACAAACTTCTCAAAGCGCCTGATCGCAAGAACTACAGTGATACAGCCTTGCAAAAAAGCAGCGACGAAGAAGAGGAATGCCTACGCCTTTACAAAGACACTGCCGGAGGAGAGGCGGCTGTCGAGAAAAAGAAGAAGGCACAAGCTCTGCGGGATCGCGTCACAGCGAAAAAAGTCAGCACGCAGTACAATTGATTTGGTGAGTCGCGGACTTTGCTGCCTTTCATTGCACTGTGAAAACTCTAGAGCGCAGACTCATAACTCCTAATCCATAACCTTGTTGCAGCCAGTTTGATTGTGGCAAGGAAATTGGCAGGATCTTTGTCGCAGCGTGTGGCTATGCCTCTGTATTGCTTTATCTTTGCGAAGAAGCGTTCAACCAGGTTGCGTTGGCGGTATACCCACTTTGAAAATGAAAAGACTTTCTTCCGGTTCACCTTTGGCGGGATGTTGGCCCATGCGTTCTTGTCTTTTGCCATATTGCGCAGGGCGTCGCTGTCATAGGCTTTGTTGGCAAGGATGGTGCAACCTTCTTGTACGCCCTTCAGCATTTGCAGGGCAGGTTTGCTGTCATGAACCTGACCTGCACTCAGCTCCAGCGTGACAGGCAGGCCGTCAGCATCCACGATAGCATGGATTTTGGTCGTCAGACCGC
>CANMBS010000033.1 GCA_947496145.1 uncultured Pseudovibrio sp. | reverse complement strand
TCGCTGTGCCAGTATATTCAAATCCGCAATCTACATCGCTGCAACCGTCATATTCTGGCTATGAGTCCTGAGCCTAGCGCAAGTTGATTGAAAAACGACGGCAGTGTCAGGCAACGTGAGCAGCAATATCAGGCGGGAAGCATGATGTTTGTAGCTGATAGATGAAGATGTCATATTTTGTTACAAAATACTAAAACTTGCTTCAAATTTAACATGACAACACCCCTATATCGGTGTGAAAGTTTATTTATTCTCCACAGCAACACCGTCGATATGCAACGTGAAGTTGAAAAAAATTTCACCAAAGAAAATATTATTCAAAAATATATGCAAAAAGCGAAAAATTGATCAGTTGCGCCTTTACGTCACCCCCAGGATCGAGAAGACTAACGATGCATGATGCAGAAAATCATTCGGGCATATTGCAAAAATAGACGTTCGCCTTGGCTCCCGGCTCAAAACTGGGAGGGGAGTGGCGAACTCGGATAAGATGAACTGTAACGGGGTTGATACATGTTCAATTTCTTTCCTCGATTTAACTTCTACTCGATCAATGTAAACTTCGGCACGTGGTGGGATGACGTCATCAATGGCACCGATGGTATTGATTGGGTTTGGGGTTTTAACGGTAACGATACCATCTCCACATATGCAGGAAATGACTGGATCCGCGCTGGTAAGGGCAATGACCTTATTTTCGCTGGTGAAGGTAATGACCGCATCAGCGCAGCTGGTGGCGACGATGTCATCCACGGTGGTGCTGGTAATGACAGCATCAATGGTGGTCGTGGTTTCGATACAGCCGTTTATGAAGGCTCAATCGACGATTACTCTTTCCAGCAGCGTGGTCGCTGGTGGAACCCGAAGACCAAAGTCATCGCAAACGACGGCTCTGAAAAAGACACCTTGATGAATGTTGAGGCGGTCTACTTCCAGGCTGACGATTACACCTACTATCTGGATGGCCGCAACAACGAGATCCGCACTGGCGAGGATGCTGTTGCATCCGGCGATGAAGGTCTGGTTATTGAGGCAGCAACACTGCTGGAAAACGACAAGGACTATGACGGCGACACCCTGTCAATCACTGGCGTTTCTGCAACCAGCACATCCGGCGCTACTGTCTCTCTTGAGAACACTCAGGTCTCTTATAACCCAGGCAACGTGTTTGATAGCCTGCGTGAAGGAGAGACCACTGAAGATACCTTCACCTACACAGTTACCGACGGCAACGGCAGCACCAAAGACGTCACCGTGACTGTAACCGTGACAGGTTCCAACCAGGCTCCGGTTCTGTCTGTTTCTTCTGAGGTTTCCGTTGCAGAAAACACCACTGAGGTGGCAACTGCATCTGCAACCGACGTAGACAACACAGACTTGTCCTACTCCGTTTCCGGCACAGATGCAGACCTGTTCGAGATCGATGCTGAAACCGGCCAGCTGAGCTTCAAGACAGCACCTGACTTTGAAGCACCTGCAGATGCAGACGGCGACAACGTTTATCAGGTCGAAGTCACTGTCACCGACGCTGACGGCGGCACTGACACGAAGAGCGTTTCCGTCACTGTTGAAGACGAAAACGAAGTGACACGTGATGTCATCGCGTTTGACATGGTAGATTCTCAGAGCGAAGGTCTGGTGAACTTCACCAACAACGCGCCTGACTTCTCCAGTCCAGCAGACGGCTTCGGCAAGTTCACCGCAGACAGCGCACCATTCTCACTGGTCGATTCCACCAATGGCGGCTTTGAGAATGATGTCCTCGGCATCATTGATGAAGCGACCAACTCTGGTGAGTTCTTCGGTGTGACCGACAGCGTCAACGGCGAAAACTCCGGTGATCTGGCGGCATCCTGGACCTTCAACATTGCAGGCTATAAATATCTTGGTCTCTCCCTTGATCTTGGTGCAATGGGCGACTTTGAAGGCACAGATGCATTTGTGATCCGTTACTCCATTGACGGAGGCGAAGAGCAAGTTCTGTACTCCTTCACCGCAGACAATGACGGCGCGCAGACCTACACCCTTGCCAGCGGCAAGACTGTTGATCTGGATGATCCACTCACCGATGCAGATGCAGGCATTGTGCTGACCAACCAGCTGCAGACTCTCATGTCTGATCTGGAAGGCACCGGCTCTGAACTGACCATCACTGTTGAAGGCAAGTCTGACGGCAGTGCTGAAGCATTCGCAATGCAGAACCTTAAGATTCTGGGCAATCAGGCTGTTGTGCGTGAAACCTTCGCGTTTGACATGGTGGATTCTCAGAGTGGTCGTCTGATCGAATACACCAGCACTGCACCAGACTTCTCCAGCCCAGCTGACGGCTTTGGCAAATACACTGCTGGCGATGCACCGTTCTCGCTGGTCGACTCCACCAATGGCAGCTTCGAGAATGATGCAATTGGCGTTATCGATGAAGTTTCGAACACTGGTGAGTTCTTCGGTCTGACCGATACCGTCAACGACGATAATCCTAATGGTGACCCGTTGGTTGCGACCTGGCGCTTCGACATCTCAGATTACAGCAATATCAGCCTGTCTCTGGATGCTGGTGCAATGGGTGACTTCGAGTCTGACGATACTGTGACCATCCGCTACTCCATTGATGGCGGTGAAGAGCAGCCCCTGTTCTCCTTCACATCCGACAATGATGGCGCACAGACCTACACTCTTGCCAGCGGTAAGACCGTTGATCTGAACGATCCAATGGTTGAAACCACGTCTGGTCTGGTTCTCACCAACGAACTGCAGACGCTGATGGCTGATCTGGAAGGTTCCGGCTCTGAACTGACCATCACCGTTGAGGGCTCTGCAAACGGCAGCAATGAAGCATTCGTTCTGCAGAACCTGCAGCTGGAAGGCGATACATCAGGTGGCGGTGGTACCTCCACAACCTATGCAATTGCAGCCGAAGCTGAGTCAAAAGCAGAAGGCGACAGCGGCATAACTTCCTTCGAGTTCACTGTGACCCGTGATGGTGATCTGTCTGAAGCTGGTACGGTTGACTTTGCTGTTGGCGGCGACGTTGATGCGGCGGACTTCGGTAGCACTCTGCCATCCGGCAGCATCGAGTTTGCAGCTGGCGAAACCACCAAGATCATCACAGTCAACATCACTGGCGATGAAACAACTGAGCTGAGCGAAGCCCTGACCGTGACCTTGAGCAACCCAACGGGTGGCAAGATCACAACCAAGACTGCAACCAGCACCGTTGAGAACGACGATACTGCGCCAACTCTCATTTCCACCATTCAGGGTGAAGGTGCAGAATCCGGCATGGTTGGTGAGTTCGTTTATGTGAGCGCACTTGTGACACGCCTGACTGACAGTGGCTTCTACCTTCAGGAAGAAACCACTGACAGCGATGGTAACGTGTCTACCTCTGAAGGTATTTTCGTTTACACAGGCTCGGCTCCAACCGTTGCAGTTGGTGATGAAGTGTCCTTCGGCGGTACGGTTGCTGAGTTCGGCGGCCAGACCCAGCTGACAAACATTGGCGGTCTGAACGTTCTGTCCTCCGGCAACGAACTGCCAGAATACATGCAGGTGCTTCTGTCTCCGACAAGCCAGCAGAATCTGGAAGCTCTGGAAGGCATGCGTGTCAGCATTGGTTCCGGTACAGACGATGCTCTGACAGTCATCGAAAACTTCAATTTCGACCGCTACGGTCAGATTACAGTTTCCGCTGGCACCCAGTATCAGGCAACTCACCTGTATGACCCGCAGGATGAGCTGGACCAGATCATCGAACATCAGGAAATGAATCAGAACAACCGCATTCTTATCGATGATGGTTCTTCTGAGCAAAACCCTGACGAGTTCACCTATGTGCCAGTCACCGAAGCAAACGGCGACAATGGCAACGGTTACCTCGATAAGGATGACGACTTCTCGGCTGGTGCAACTTTGCGTCTTGGCACAGAAATCGATGCTCCGATTGAAGGCGTTCTGACTGAAGGCTTTGACGGTCATACTCTGGTTGTTGATGGTCAGCTGTCTATCGATGAGAGCACCAACTCCGGTGCACGTCCTGACCAGCCTGCTGATGTTGGCGGTGAGTTAAAAGTGTCCAGCTTCAATGTGCTGAACTACTTCACCACTCTTGGCCAGCGCGGCGCAAGCACCGAAGCAGATCTTGCACGTCAGACTGACAAGATCGTTGAGGCAATGCTTGAGATCGATGCGGACGTCTTTGGTCTTCAGGAACTGGAGAACAACGGCTTCGGTGATGCATCTGCGATTAAGGTACTGGTTGATGCACTGAACGTGGAGCTGACCGAACAGGGCCGTACTGATGAGCTGTACACTTTCGTGACACCAACAGATGGGTCTCCGATTGGCTCTGACGCCATCACCACCGGTATGATCTACCGCCCAGGAAAACTGACTGTTGTTGAAACAGATACTTATGCCTATCAGGAGACAAGTGCTGATGCGACTTTCGCCATTGCGGATCGTCTGCATGAGTATGCTGATCGTGATTACGTAGGTGACTTCCAGCGTAACCGCCCTACCCTTGCAACCACCTTTGAGGATGCAAACGGTGAGCGCTTCACCCTGGCAGTCAACCACTTCAAATCTAAAGGACCAAGCGGCCTGAGTGATCTGGTGGAAGACATTCAGGGTAAACTGGATGCAGGTACCATCCCGGCAGCTGATGTTGCTCAGGTGCAGGCTGATCTGGATGCTTTGATCGCTGATCCAAACTATGATCAGGGCGACGGACAGGGCTTTTGGGCACAGGCACGTGAAGATGCAGCAAAAGAGCTGCATGAGTGGCTGAAAACAGACTATGCAGGTGCAGGTCTGGATCCAGACATTCTCGTGATTGGTGACTTGAACACCTATGCGAAGGGTGATGCTGTTCAGGAACTGAAAGACGGCGGTGACATGACCGACCTTCTGACGCAGTATCTGGGTGATGAAGCGTACAGCTTCGTGTTCGACGGTCAGCGCGGCTCTCTTGACCATGCACTGGCAACTGACAGTCTTGCTGATCAGGTGACAGGTCTTGCTGAATGGCACATCAACGCTGATGAGCCGGATCTGCTCAGCTACAACAGCAGCTTCACTGATGCTGGTTTCTACACTGACGACCAGTACGGTGCTTCCGACCACGACCCACTCATCATCGGTCTGGACCTCGGCGGCACAAGCGAACTGTTGGTTTAATCTGGGTCCGTTTACAAGATGTAGTTTGCAGATGGGAGCGAAAACGCCCCCATCTGTATTCTCCGGTTAGAATAACGTGTTCCCAAACAGGCGGAGAGGCATGCGGCAGAAGTCTGTGGCCGATTGAGTGTTGTCATATAAATTTGAATCAAATTTTAGCATTTAACAACAAAGCATGGCATTTTCATCTGTCAGCTACAAACACCATCGCTTCCCACCTGAGATTATTGCTCACGCTGCCTGACTCTGCCACCGTTTTCCCCTCAACTTGCGCAAGATAAAGCGAGGAGCCATTACCCTGAATCTTTTGGGACCCCTTTCTTAATCGGCTGTGCTTCACTGGCATGAGAAGGAACTCTCATGTCAGGAAAACAGGATCAGAAAATTGCACTTCCCACGACTTGAGAAAAGCAGCAGCACACAGACTGGCTGAAGCTGGTTGCTCCGCAGATGTGATTATGTCCCTGACAGGTCATCAAAGCTTGAAAGAAGTTTCTGTCTACACCGCAGCAGCAGATCAGCGCCGATTGGCAGCGCAAGCAATGCAACACCTAGAGAGCACAAGCACAGAACAAAAATTGTCCAGCCAAACGAAATAGGTTGGACAAAAGCCCAGTAACTCTTTGATTTTAAGGAGATAAAAAGGGAGATGGCGGACACGGAGAGACTCACACACTCAATATCCACTTCAGAAGATATCATATATTATCCAGTTAAAACAATATGATAAATCAGATATAGAGAGACACTACCAGTCTTCATAAAAGCAAATGTTATGTAGTTTGTTATGTAGCAATGCATCCTGCATTTCTGATCATCTTCAAGCGAGAATGTGATCACTGCCGACACTGGCTAGGATAGCAGTCTCCCCAATCTGCGTAGGTGCTCAACTTCAAGTCGATCTCATTCAGCATGTTACTTGAGCAGGATGCGACCATGCCGCACCGCAACAAAATTTGGCTGTGATTTCGAATCATATTGGTGTAAAATTGGACGTGGCAACTTTTAGTTTTAGTGAAGATTGGAACCTTCGCCGAGACCATCCTATACTTAATTTATCGAATGAATCACGAATTAGTAGCGTTAAGGTGTTAAAAATTTCAAGCACTTCTGCAAACTCTGATCAACTAAGAGCGATCCAATGTGCTGATGGACCGGTCTTAATTATCGCGGGACCTGGCTCCGGAAAGACTTTCACGTTGGTGGAGCGCATTTACGCGCTGATCAAAAGTAAGCAAGCAACAGCAGAAACACTGCTTGTTGTCACATTTACAGAAAAAGCTGCTAGGGAACTCAGAACGAGAGTCTCGAACCGCCTCCTGAATGCCGGACTAAAGTTCAATATCAACGAGATGTACATAGGCACATTTCACTCATTGTGCCTTCGCCTTTTAAAGGATCATAGCGAACACACAAGGCTGAAGCACAACTTCAACCTTCTCGATCAGTTTGATCAGCAGTACTTCCTATATCAACGACTGAATGAATTCAAATCCATTGACGGTATCCATGATCTTATAGGCGAAGATAGATCCGGGCGTTGGTATCAGTCGACCCAGCTCATGAAATGGCTGAATAAAGTCACCGAAGAAACGTTAGACACGAGCGCACTCGCTGGTTCAGAGCAGACACCGCTTCAGGCGTTGGCTGAGTGTTTTAAGATTTATCAAGGCCTCCTTGAAGAGGCCAATGCATTAGATTTTTCGGGAATTCAATTTGAAGCCTTAAGGTTGCTGCAAAGCAATCCGAATGTTCTCGAAAACTTAAGATCCAAATTTTCCCACATAATGGTAGATGAGTACCAAGATACAAATACGATTCAGGAGCAGATCCTGTTTCTGTTGACGGGTGACTCAAACAATCTATGCGTGGTGGGCGATGATGATCAGGGTTTGTACCGTTTTAGGGGTGCGACCATTCGGAACATCCTTGAGTACCCAAGTAACTTTGAAGTCGGTGCGTGCGAGCAAGTATCCCTCACTGTAAATTATCGTTCTGATCCTAAAATCATCGACTTTTACAACTCATGGATTTCTTGTGAAAATTGGAATGATGAAAGCGTTCAGTACCGATATGACAAGGTCATTGAACCGCGTCCCCATGATTTCGCAGATATCAGCTCCGTTCTGAAAATTACTCAGACTGATAACAAAGACTTTCAGGATGAGGTCCACGAGTTCTTGCGTTCTCTTAAGGCATCTGGCGAACTGACAGACTGGAACCAGGTGGCCTTTCTGTTCCGGTCAGTGAAGAACGACAAGGTGCTTGCGCTGGCTCGACACCTCGAGGCTCACGGCATTCCGGTCTACTCCCCCCGCTCCAATCTCTACTTTGAGCGCGAAGAGATTAGGTTAATGATCGGTGCACTGATATTCTTATTTCCGCAGTTTGCGGATGTTCGGAAAGAGCGGGCCGACCTTGAGATGCGCGTTTGGGAGTATTATGATGAGCAGTGTTTCAAGCTTTTCGTTCAAGAGCTGCGCAAGCCTGAAAACAAACGGTTGCTGGATTGGGCACGGCCATTAGCTAAGCGTCATTTCAGCCTGACTAATGATGTTGACTATGCATTTTCTGGGCTATTCTATCAGCTTCTGCAGTTCCCACTCTTCAGCCGCTTTCTGGATGAAGGACAACTGACTGGCGTCGACAACGGGCGCGCTGCCCGCAATCTAGCAACCTTCTCCCAGCTCTTGGTGAAGTTCGAATATCTGCACTACATCTCAGTTTTGAATCCACGCTTTCTCGATCAGAACATCCGGGACTTGTTCAATCGTTATCTCAAGTTTTTGCACGATGGTGGCATTAATGAATATGAGGATGACGCAGAATATGCACCAAGTGGATGTGTCTCATTCCTGACCATCCACCAGTCCAAGGGGCTCGAATTCCCGATTGTGATCTGCGGATCGCTCGAAGCGACACCACGCAAGCAATGGTCCGATATCGATGAACTTCTTGAGCCCTATCTCAATAAGCCTCCGTTCGAGCCGATGGAGCGGACCAAGTTCTTTGACTTCCGGCGGCTCTATTACACCGCCTTTTCGAGGGCGCAGAACCTTTTGGTCCTGGCCACGGAAGTCAATGAAGGGCGCGGGCGGTCTCCGTCGAGATACTTCGATGATTTCTTCCACGATCTGCCACATTGGCGAGATCCGAAATTTGTGGTCGAAAACTTCGACTTTAAGCAGGTTAAGGATGTGAAACTCAAGCGGGAGTATTCCTTCACTTCGCATATCACCTTGTTCGAAAACTGCGCTGAACAGTACCGCTTCTTCAAAGAGCTTGAGTTCCAACCGATCCGTGCGGGCGCGCAGCTTTTTGGTACGTTGGTGCACCAGACGATTGAAGATGTGCACAAGGCGGTCCTACGCGGCGAACCACACCTGATCTCAGAGGATCAGATCAAACTCTGGTTTGACACGAACTACCATTATTTGTCTAAGCGCGAGCGGCAATATCTGGCCCCGCAATCGCTCAGAGCGGCGCAAGGCCATGTCGAACGATACGTGGACCGTGAGCGTAAGAACTTTGACCGGCTGAAGGAAGCCGAGGTCGATATTTCACTGGTCAAGGACACCTACATCCTCAAGGGCAGCGTGGACCTTATTAGGGGTGAAGGAGGAACAGTCGAGTTGATAGACTTTAAGTCCGAACGTAAGCCCGACATGGAAAAGGACCGCAGCCGCCTGCGGCAATATCAGCGCCAGCTAGAGGTCTACGCCCACCTTGTCGAAGAGAGGACCGGAGAGATCGTCAGCAGGACACATCTCTATTATACCGGTGAACAAGACAGTAATCCGTTTATTTCGTTCGAAAAGGACGGTAAGGCTATCGGCAAAACCATTGCAACGTTTGATGCTGTCGTGGACCGAATTGAGGCGCGCGACTATGCGATCAAAGAACGCCCCACAAAGCTGTGTGATAACTGCGATATGCGGGCCTATTGCGATATGAAGAATTGGAATTTTAAGGCGGGCGGTGCGTGATGGCTGACGAACAAAAAGATATGGATTTAGGGCCAGCCGCGGCTGGAGAGATCTCTTCGGTCGAGGGGTACAAGTTCCAGCCGATCAAGGGCTATCCGATGCTCAATTGGCGCGGCAAACGCCCCTTTATCTCAACCCAGTTCTACCCTGCGCAGCTGAAAGAAACCTACGGCGAAGAGGTCGATGGCTGGCGCAACAAGATTTTCTGGGGCGACAACCTTCAGGTGATGAGCCACCTTCTGAAAGAGTTCAGGGGGCAGGTCGACTTGGTCTACATAGACCCGCCTTTTGACTCGAAAGCTGACTACAAAAAACAAATTTCGCTTCGAGGGAAGAAAGTCTCAAATGACTCGGCTTCATTTGAGGAAAAGCAGTACACGGATATTTGGAACAACGACGAGTTTCTGCAGTTCATGTACGAGAGGCTGGTTTTGCTGCGTGAACTCATGTCATCTACAGCAAGTATATTTTTGCATTGTGATTGGCGTAAATCGCATCATTTAAGATTGATTTTGGATGAGATATTTGGCTCTGAAAATTTTCAGGCTCAGATTTGTTGGCGAAGCATGACTTCGAGCGGTTTCAAAGGAAAGACCAGCATCGGCAAAAGCCATGCGGATATTTTGTACTACTCCAAGTCTTCTGACTTTCATTATAATCCTGTTTATGTCCCATATTCGGAGGAATATATCGCTGAGAGGTTTAGTAAAATTGATGAAAACGGGCGACGTTTTAAAGATGAAAAAATTGGAACTGCTACTCCGAGCGAAACTGTTGAAGCTTGGAGAGCAAAAGGCCTTATTTACGAAACTTCGACTGGAGGCTTGCGCGTAAAGCATTATCTTGACGATGCCAAGGGTGTCATTGCGGATGACGTATGGACGGATATCTACGGAGAGAATTCGCAGTCAAAAGATCTCACGGGCTATCCTACCCAGAAGCCTAGTTTGCTTTTAGAACGGATCATCAAGATGGCCTCAAACGATGGCGACTTGGTTTTCGATTGCTTCATGGGATCTGGTACAACGCAGGCGATAGCCTTTAAAAATGGCAGACGATTTTTGGGTGCCGATATCAACGTTGGTTCGATCCAAACAACAACAAAACGGTTGTTGAGGGTTCATGATGAGACATCTGCCGAAGGAAGCCATCGCACCCCGGGCTTTGAGGTTTATAACGTCAATAACTATGACGTATTTCGCAATCCAGTTGAAGCCAAAGCTCTGCTCGCAGGCGCACTCGAAATCCAAGAAATCGAAACCAGCTCTATCTATGACGGCGAAAAAGACGGGCGCATGGTCAAGATCATGCCGGTCAACCGCATTGCGACCAAAGCGGACCTGTCCGAGCTGATCGCGGGTTTTGACTACAAGGCCTTTGACCGCCGCCAAAATTCAAACCCGAACCAGCCGGTCGAAAAAATCCTGCTTGTCTGCATGGGGCACGAACCCGACCTGAAAACGCAGCTCGAGCTAGAAGTGAAGCCTCACAAAATCGATGTGGAGGTCGTGGACATCCTGCGCGACAAATCCCAGCTCGAATTCAAGCGCGACTCCGAGGCGCGTCTTGCTATCAAGGATGGTCATCTGGAAATCGAACGCTTCTATCCGATGAACCTGTTGCAAAAGCTCTCGCTGCAGAAGGAACAAGTCACCGATTGGCGCGAGATGGTCGAAAGCATCATGGTAGACTGGAACTACGACGGCGCGATCTTGCAGCCGGTCGAGTTGGACGTGCCCAAAAAGAGCGAACTAGTCAGCGGGCGCTACAAGGTGCCCGAGGACGCAGGCACGGTGCGCGTTAAGATCACCGATCTGTTGTCGGAATCCTGGGAAGGCAGCATCGATGCCTAAAAAGACCGACGCCGTCCTTGGTGAATTCGCCTTCTTCAAGTTCCTTCTTACGTTCTATCAACAAAACAAGAAGCGGATCAGGGTCAGCTATCGCGACCTGTCGAAGAAGTTCCTCGACTTCAACGATCCGACCAATGTCCATGCCTACCTGCGCAAGCCGCAGTTCGAGGCGCTCGAGATCTACGTCTTTCTGAAAGAGTTCCTTGACAACAAGCGTATCGAACAGATCTTCAAGGACTGGTACGAAAAAGAGGGCGTCTTTGCTGACCGCGCAGAGGGGGGCGTGGCCAGAGACGACGGGCAGATTGGTCTCTTCGAGGACTTCTCGCAGAAGCAATATGAGGACGTGTTCAAAGCCATGCGCAAAAATGCGCGTGCCTATCCTAACTACATCTTCGCGCTGACCATGGGCACGGGCAAAACCATCCTCATGGCCACCTGCATCTTCTACGAGTTCATCCTGGCCAACAAATGGAAGAAGGACCCGAAATACTGCCACAACGCGCTGGTGTTCTCACCCGACACGACGGTGCTCTTGTCGCTGCGCGAGCTTGAGTCTTTCGATCTTTCAAAGGTCGTACCGTCGGAATACGTGAACTTTTTGACATCTCACATCCGTTTCCACTTTCTGGAAAAGCCGGGAACGTCGCTCGACACACTCGACCAGTCCATGTTCAACGTCATCGTATCCAACACGCACAAGATCATTCTGAAACGGAAGAACAAAGAAAAGACCGCCATCGATGATCTATTCAGAACGACACCGGATACGTTTAAAGAAAGCGGGAGCGTTTATGCTGACGCCGCTGACCTGTACGATTTCGACACGCCGGAAGAGGAGGGCGAGCTGACCACCAACCAGCGGTTCGAGAAACTAACGCGCCTCGGACAGCTCGGCATCTACGTGGACGAAGCGCACCACGCTTTTGGCAAGAAGCTGGCCAAGGATATGGGGATTGGTGCGAAAGAAACTGACAACAGTTTGCGCACAACCATCGACAAGCTGGCCTCTCGCCTCGAGCGAGCAGGAACGCGCGTTGTCGCCTGTTTTAACTACACTGGTACACCGTATATCGGCCAGAGTGTGCTGCCAGAAGTCGTCTATGCCTACGGTCTGAGCGACGCGATCGCCAACGAGTACCTGAAAAAGGCCGATCTTCACGGCTATGCAAACACCAAGTCTGAAGAGTTCCTTCGCATCGCCATAGATGACTTCCTCACGAAAACAGAAGGTTTGCGCCCCGAAGGCTTGCTCCCCAAGATGGCGATCTTCGCGACCACCATTGACGAAGTGCGCAATGAACTTCAGCCACTTGTCGCCAGAATTCTTGAAGAAAAAGGGCTCCCGGCGGATAGCATCCTGGTAAACCTTGGAGATGACAAGACCACGAACGATGATATTCGCGAGTTTATCCGCCTTGACACGCCAGGTTCTAAGAAACAGTTTATTCTGCTAGTGAACAAGGGGCGCGAGGGATGGAACTGTCGTTCGCTGTCCAGCGTGGCGATGTTCCGCACGCCCAAGTCGAAGGTCTTTGTCCTTCAGGCAACAATGCGCTGTTTCCGAGCAATCGGAGAAACACAACACACTGCTCATGTTTATCTATCAGCAGACAACCTTCAAATTTTGAACGACGAGTTGAGCCAAAACTTCAGGCTGTCAGCAGACGATCTCAACAGTACAAATAGTCACAAAAAACTTTATCAAATATCGGTAAAAGAACCCGTTGAGCGGATCAAACTGCAACGTGTTCGACGTTCATTTGAACTGATTGAAAAAGAGCTTCTTCCCAACCAAGAACTAGGCATCAATCGCGCTGACAAAACCGCTTGGCAAATATTGACTGGAAAATATCACATTTTGGAGACTATTCAGTCTGAAATCGTGCCCAAGCAAATTAAACAGGCAGCTGCAACACGCACAGTTGATCGAACTGATCTTCGACAAAAAATATGCTTCTCACAGATTATGCTAGTCGCGGAAATTGCACGTTATCTTGGCAGAAGCCCGCTCGAAGTTGAAGCGATCCTAGTTGAAACGGCAGAAGGTATACAGGACATAATGGCTGCTGTGAATGAGTTCAATGAACTACTCTATGATGTCGTTATCCCTAGACTTTTTGGTCTGCTTTATGACTTGGAACAGCATGAAATCACCGAAGAGCATGAAGTTGAACTTGTAAGACTGCCCGAAAACGGTTCCTATTCGGTGATGGCCGATCCTCAAATGGTGGTGAAAGACACTGACCTTGAAGATAACATGATCTCTGAAAAATCATTCCATCTCGATACATACGCATTCGATTCAAATCCCGAGCGACTTTTATTCTGGGATTTAATAAGGGACGGCAAAGTCAGAAAACTCTATTTTACAGGCATGCTGACCCACGGACAATCAGAGTTCTTTGTTCAATATGTGGACCCGGATTCTCGTATGGTGAGAAGCTATTATCCGGATTTCTTGTTCGAGAAAGATGACGGCACATTTGTGATTGTAGAAGTAAAAGGCGACAATATGATCGATGATCCCATTGTTCAGGCGAAACGTGATTACGCCGAGCAGATGGCCACAGCATCTGGTATGGAATACACGATCATCCGAGGATCCGACGCGGAGGCGCATAATTTCAAGTTCTTATTGGACTAGGTCTGTTGCAGAAGTGGACAACTTTGCAGTTTGCTTTGTTGCATCGCAAGCTTGTAAATCCGCTGAATGTCCGCTCTGGAACGATCACGAAAGCGACGATAGAAGCCTTAGTGTGAGCATATCTCAACCCTTAATGGAAAAACGCGAATGCCTGCAGTTGGCCCAAGTTAGCCGCTTCTAAGGCAAGGCGGATTACCAATCCCTGACCACAAAGAACATGACGCTCGCAATCGACGATTGCGAGCGTCATGAGTTCTCATATTTCGTAGTGGTAGGCTAGTTGGAAATAATCAGCTCAGCCACTTGCTTAGGTTTGTTTGGATTAATTGAGTAGCTAAGGTGAACTTGCTCTTGTGAAAACCTCGCAAAGATATACCGAACTTCCCGGCGGTCATTCAGCGAAAGCAGAAACCGACCCTTTACCTCAGATAGCATTCCTGCCATTTCAGCATAATCTGAGCGATCAAATACCCCCTTTCCATAGTCCGCCTCACCTCCCCAGTAAGGAGGATCGAGATAAAAGAGCGTATCAGCGGAATCATAGCGCGACAGGATCTCGCGCCAGTCCATGTTTTCGACAACAACACCGTCGAGCCGCTTTGCTGCCTGCTGCAAACCTTCGCGCAACCGTGCAATGTTGAGTTTGGAAGGGCGATTGGGTGAGACGCCAAATGACCGTCCTGTTGGCTTCCCACCGAACGAGAGCCTCTGCAAGTAGTAAAAGCGTACCGCCCTTTGCAGGTCAGTCATGTGGCTGGTATCTGCATTCTTCAACCCGTCGAACTCCACCCGTGACGCCGGGAATGCTTCCAGCTCTTTTACGAATGCCTCCGGGTGGTTTCGTAAAACCCGAAACAATGTCACCAGCTCATTATTGATGTCATTGATCACTTCCAGCTTTGGCACGGATACCCGCCGAAAGAACACACCGCCCATTCCAAAGAACACATCAACAAAGGTTGCGTGTCTGATCTGCTGGACCTTGCCAACAATCGTTCTGGCAAGCTGGCTTTTACCGCCCAGATAAGGCGCAATCGGTTCTGCCTTGATCGGCTCGACTTCTCCAAACAAATTCATAGAGGATAGCTTTCAGGACTTGGCACTTTTCCCAATCCTAACATTTAACAGGTGTATACTGTCAGGTAGGGAGGAGCCTTTCAGCGATCTTGTAAGCTCTCACGGACTTGGCAATCAGACAGACCGTGGATGGACGTGAAACCACCACGTCCCTCTCCCTGCCCTTTGAGCAGAGAGACAAGTTTCATTTCTCAAGATTGGGCAAGATCGAGGAACGTCAGCCACCTTCCCTGCTCTTCAGGATTTCCCGCAGCTGCTTTCGCTTTATCCGGTTATCGAGAATGCGGTTCCAGACCATGTAAAACGCGGCAATCACGGTCAGGATAACGAGGATTGCCTGAGCCAGCGGTTCCAGAACGTTCGACCAGTTCTGGGCAATCCATGCCGCTGCAAAGGTCAGTGCTGTGCCTG
The DNA here is from genome assembly GCA_947496145.1 of uncultured Pseudovibrio sp. Lineage (GTDB taxonomy): Bacteria > Pseudomonadota > Alphaproteobacteria > Rhizobiales > Stappiaceae > Pseudovibrio. The sequence continues at coordinate 44,424 of CANMBS010000033.1, read as the reverse complement.
TTTCTGATTTGTGCATGGTAGCCCCGCTTGGAGTTGCTGAGGGAGAACGTAAACGCATCACGCCTCATTCGTGGAGACGGTACCTTCACGCTGCGCATGTATCGGCTTGCCGTAAACCGGATAGCTTTCAGGCCAGCGAATGCTGACCAGCCGCCGCTTGGCGATCTTTGCGATGGTGACCGCATTGGACTGGTTTCCGCCAAGCACATGGTAATAAGATGCATCTTCGCCCACATAAAACCCCACATGCCCTTTCCAGCTCCTCGGAGAGCCACGCCAGAACCGCAGGATTGCACCGGGCACTGGTTCATTAAGAGCCTTGCCGTAGCTGTCCCAGTTGCGCGAGCCTAACGGGTTGGACGGTTGACGGTCTGTCACCTGGCTCATGCAATGGGCAACGAACAGGCCGCACCACGGGGTTTCATCTTCACGGTAAAAGATGCCAAGTTTTCTGGCCCACCCCATGATCACTTGATTGTGCCGGGGGCCTGAGATTTCTTTGGTTCCAAGCAGTCTGCGAGCCTCAACCAGCCATGGTGGGTCATCGCCTTTGATCGCCTCTATTCTGGCGTTAAGCCAGCGCAGGTAAGCTGCCTCAGACAAAGGCCCCCAGTCCCCATCAGGCTTGCCCGGATTAAACCCGAGTTCCAGCAGCATTTCCTGAGATTCAAAGTCTGGTACACGCCCCATGGATCACCTCATAAAAAAGGGCTCCACAAGGGAGCCGTCATCGTGATTGCCTCACTTATGCTGAGGCTGGACTGATTGTGTTTCCGGATAAGCCGCTGGTCAGCAGCCTTACCTGTAAACCACTATTTCAATTCCCCCTTCGAAGGTGCTGATACCCCCCGACCCGCTCAGCCGAAAACCGCCCACCTGAAACCACTCCTTACTTTTTTTCCACACACAAAGAAGATTGACAAAGGTTGAGTTACCGATGGCCTGGTATTGCCCGCCAACCCGAACCACATAGCGCGTGTCTGGCAGTGGATCATCAAACACAAAAGCATTATTCGTAAACGACAGGTTGAAGGTCCGTCCACTTCCGATGTTGGAATACATAGCGACAACTTTGGGCAAACCATTCAGCCTGTTCAGTATGCCGGAGTTCAATGCAATATCTGTCACCGCGTTATCAGCAAGCTTGCTTCCGTAAATTGTTTTAGGAGCTATCTGGGTATTGGTGATTTGATCTAAGGTCGCCAACGCTCCCAGCCCCAGATTATTCCGCGCCGCAGATTTGTCCTGAAGGTCTGCAAGATTCTTGTCCTTACGCATGAAGGCGCTGTAATCTGGAGCATACAGATCCCACCCATCAGGAGTGTATATCCGCGTTTTCTTCAAAGTCGTGTTGTAGTAGCTCGCGCCAACTTTCAAAGGCTCCCCATCGTCATCCGTTGCCGGATCGCTGGCACGAGGATCAAGAAAGAGCTTTTTGAACTGCCTTAGTGCCTCAACCGCACCAGCCTTAGCTGCCAGCGCCACAGCTTCAACATTTGCAGGATTAAGCAGGATCGCCCCTGTTTCTGTGACTGCAACAAGAGCCGGATAGCCTTGCTGGATGTCATCTGGATCGAGGTTGGCTCCAAGCCCGTTAATCAACGGGTAATCCTTGCTCTCAATGGTAAGAGTAACCGCGCCAGTATTGCTCTTCACAGGCACAAAATACACAAGCTCTAAACTGGACAGGCTCACGCCCGTGCGCAGCTCGGTCTGGATTTCGTTTGCAGTTCCCCCAACATTAATAAGGCGCGTAATGCTGTCAGGAAACTCGCGCACAAAGTGCCATGTCCCACCCTTAAACTGATAGTATCCGTTGTTCGCCTTATCAGGATCAGCGCCAACCATCCCCGGCGTATAATCAGGCTTGTTGGTGACCCCCTGCAATTCAGCTTTGGTTTCCGCCATCACCGCCCCTAAGGACGCAGCCATCTCCAGCTGACCGAAATATTCCTGTGCCTCATCCTTATCGACCTCATGTTTCCCTGAAGCCTCAACACCCATGGTCTTAAACTTACGAAACACCATTTCTTTCGTGAATATGTTCATCCCATGCTCCAGAATTAGATTTTATAAGGAAGCCACCGCCACCACGGGAACATCTGACCAGTCGCTGTTTTGTCCAAGAACCGAGCGTGTACGCATGCGAAAGCGGTACTCTTCACCTGTGACAAGCAGATCAGTTTCAACGCTCTGCAAAGCGCTATCAGCAGTCACATAAGCCACAGTGCCACCGCTGGTTTTGACGTATTCAAGCTGGTAGTCGAGAGAATCCATGAGCCGCGTGAAGCTGGCACGTGCTGCCACACCGCCCTCTTTCTCGATCATCTGGACTGTAAAGTCATCAACGCTCGGGATCGCTTCAGAACCGATCTTGACGGGAGGATCGCCCTTTTCACCTTCATCATCCGGTGAGAAGTCATACATAGATGACGGCACTACGATGCCTTCAAACTCATGCACGAAGTCGTGGAAGTTGAAGACTGGCTGACCTATGATCTCAACATAAGCGCCATCCAGTTGAGGCTGCTTGGTGATCTTGATAAAGCGCTTGTAAGGAAGGTCTTCGCTTTCAAAATAATCGCAGACAATCTTCACGCGCTGCGCGTTCTTGCGAATGTACCTTAGCTTTTGAATGCGCCGTATATGATTGTGGCGCTGGATGCATTCATTGTCTACGGTATCAGAACTTGCATCACCTTCCTGCACATCCGGGTCTCCCCAGATGACCGCATCATCTTCATTAAAGTCTAACTCTGGATTGATCCATTTGCCTCTCACGGCACGCACCGTATTGGCCTTATCGCGATTTGAAATGAACCGCACACTTCGACATGCTTCACCCCTGATATGCAGGTCTGGCTCCACCCACTCGCCGGGGTGCACGGAAATCCTGCCCTCAGCATTGGTGTAAACCAGCAGGTCAGCCGCTTCTGCTATCTCACGCTTCACATCAGATGGATCATTGCTTTCGCGCCCCCAGAACCCGCCATGATAAAGCGGTTCCATCTTCCCGTTTTTGCTGCGTGCCGTTCGGTCTCCAACAATTGCTGCATGTCTCCAGGCCGCAAGGTCGATTTCATCCAGAGAACGATTGTCGCCATAGGGCGCAAGAAGGTAATCAAGATAGTGAAGCGCAAGATTTTCACTATAGCGCTCCACATTGTCACGCGGGTCCAGTATCCGTTTTCCCTTGATGACTTCGCTCAGACTGGGAAAGCCACTTGGATACACTGTTGTATGATGCTGGGCGTGCACTGATTTACACATCATGAGCACACTGGCAACGCCATCGCCACGGTGATTGTCCGACCACAGCTCAGGAAACTTGGTTTTCAGTTCCTCAAAAGGCACACCAAGCTTTGCTCCGGTTCGCTCCACAAGCTGGACCTTGGGACGCCCGTTCAGCTTGTAGTACTTGCCTGCATCCTCGTCTTTACTCAGCGACTTGATGACATAGCCATTTGCATCAATCTCAACAGCCGAACCGCTTAAGTAGTGCGTAACGTATTCTTCAATCTCGTGCGAGGCATGGGCGATCACCATGTAGGCGGTCCCGCTGCGCTCTTCTAAAAACAGCAGATCACCTGCCCTGCGCACCTGCCCGTAAATGAAAACCCTTGGCGGTACATTTTGCTTCTGGGTGACCTTGCCGTCTGCCGCGCTTGGCAATTCTGGTGCATTTTGCTCGCGCCTTGCGCTGCCTAAAAGCGCGTTTACCCCCAGGCTCACCCCAGCCGATAATCCGGCACCAACAACCGCAACTCCTGCGGTTGAAACAACAGCACCCGCCAAAATAGCCTGCGTGGACACAGAAGCCCCAACCAGTGCAGCACCATTTGAGACCAGAAAGGCAATACCAAGAGCAACCGTTTCAGGCATTAAACGCTCCACATTTTCAGGACTGGTGCAAAAACCGGGGCAAACCCTTCTTTGCCATGCACCTGCCACCGCGACCCGTCCCAGATGCCGCCCCATTGCAAGAGAAGGTTACTGCGGGCACCAATCACTCCTATCGTTCCGATCTGCCGCTGCCTCGCCTCAACAAGCCCTGCCTTTTGAGCACAAAACCCCACCAGAACAGAAAGCCCGCCATAGGAGCGCACCAGCGCCACCATGTCTTGTTCGCTTTTGCACCAGCCACGATAGGTGGCTGCGCCATCGCGGTAGCCATTGGCAACAGCCCAGTCGGCAAGGGCAATCGCGCAGTTGTTGTGCTCATAATCGAAGGGAACCTGCGCACGCTCCTGCAGCCAGTTTTCCAGCTTGATTAAGCACGTGGCCATGTGATTGTCTTCTCTCCCATGAGGGTGATTTGCTTGCAAAACAGGTCAGGTGACAGACTTGGGTTTAACTGTCTGGATCTTGCCTGCTGGTCAGCATCAGATAAGACTGAGTTGCGCCGGGATCGCCGCGCATGAAAGGCATTGCCGATCTTTAAGATGACACGGTAGCGAATGTGAGGCTCCACAGGATCATCAACGGCGACCTCATCAAAGATGATATCAATAATCTCGCCAGTGAACTTGACCTTTGGCGGACTGCCCAACGGCTCAAACCACTCATTGCAAGATTGCAGCAGGATTTGCACCTTTGACCCGATAACATCTTTTTCCTGCGTCTCTTCATAGGCCATATCTGAGACCTGAGGAGAAACCGCAGACAGCCCCAGATCGATGACGGACGCCTCACCTGCAAATGCATACTGAATACCACTGAGCGCATCACGAGGCAGCTCTCCCGCTCCCAGCCACAACACATCATCCTGATCTATATGAGGACCTGAGCCAAACCATAAGCGCACGGTTTCGCCGGGAAGCATCATGCGCACAAGGATCATTACACTCCGGCCACTCATGATTTTGCCTGCTCATTCCAAAAGTCGAGCGCTTCGACAAAGTTGAGGGTTTTATGAGTGTAAACACCCAGACCGAACTGAACGTCCATCTCGTTATCAGAAGCCGGATGCATCAGACACGACGGCTCACTTATGATCAAAAGCGCACCCGCTGATATCTTGCGACGCATGGCGGGGTAAACAGGCACCCGCACCACATTGCCATATTGCTCCAGAACCGGACCTGTTTCATGGAGCGCGTAACGGTGGCTGAACTTCACCCCCGACAGCTGGATATCATCTTTGAGCGCTCGCAGCTTCACAACAGTTGCCCCGATCTGTGCATCCTCAGCCATCTCCACCAATGGCGGCTCTCCGGTAAATCCAGCCCCGTCAGAAAAGGTTGTTCCGTCAGAAAAAGTCTGTTCCGACTTAAGCTGTTTGGCGAGTTTTTGCAGCCGGGAACTGACGTGATAGGCCGACATAACAACCAGACCAGCGCGACCTCCCAGTGCCGTGCTGATTGCGTTCCATGCTTCCTTTTGTGCAAGGCTGCGCGTGCGAATAAGTACATTCGGCATGGTGTGCCGCCAAAAACCCAGATCTGTGCGAGCCGTTAGTTCATATCCACCCAACGTACGCCCGCCGACACGGGTCACAGGGCTTTTTAAGAAAGCAGGCTCGCCTTGAGCGCGGAACAACGCATAAGGCCAATGCACGATTTCAGACACGATGATCACTGCCCCGGTTGTTGTTGTAGCTGTTTATGTCACCGACTGTGTGCTGGCGGCTTTGCTGGATAGCAGCACCTGCAATTTTCGGAGCTGCCCCCTGCACCACAACGCCTGCAACATGGGACATTTTCGCATAAAGCTCAGGAGCGGCATCTATCTTCACATGCAAGCTTGCTGCATCACCAGCACCCCTTGCTTGCGCAAGCTTATGAAAAGGTGTGATCGTGGCTGGACCATGCACGATCTCAGGAACGCCGCCCTCACCTGCAATGCCCCACTTTCCAGCACCCAGATTGCCCCCTTCAGAGAAGAAACCGCCGAACGTGGAGAGCAAAGAGGACAGAAAACCGCCTTGAGCGCCCCCACTGACCGCAGTCGTCATGTCGGTGAATGAGGCTTGCAGCAGCATCTTGCTCAGCTCTTTGCCCATACTGCCAAGCACATCTATGAACCGCTCACCTTCGAAGATCACATCAGATAATGAACTTGTAAGTGTCTGGTTTACTCCAACCATCATGCGGCTTTGACGTGTCTGCTCTTCGATCTCTCCAGCCAGATTTGCAACCGATTTCGAGCGTGCTTCAATTTCTTCGCGAAGCGTCAAACCCGTTTGAACAGAGCGCTCATCCAGATCCAGTCCTTGCTGCTTTGCCATATCAAGAAGTCTGTACTTCGTTGTCAGCGCCGCGACCTCTTCACGGGTGCGCCCCAGCATATCAAGCCGCCGCTCTAAAGCGGTGACCTCCTGATCTCCAACACCAAGAACATCCGGCCTCTTTTTCGGTGGTCGCGCAGCTTCGGTTAAGCGAGCCAGCTCCCGCGCCCTGCGGATATGCTCTTCACGTTCTTTCGCAAGCTGGGTGCCACCTGTCGGGCCAACTGTCTGGGCAAGAGCGTGGGTGTTGCGGTCAAACTCTAAAGCTGCCAAAGCCCCGGCCCGCCCAACCGGATCATCTTTGTATTTCAGGCGAACCTGCGCATCTTCCAGCGACGTCAGACCGCTGCGACGCATGACCTCTAGTGCATCTGCTGCACGAGTGATTTCATTTGCCATGCTCATCGCATCGGAGGCCAGCTCTTTTAGACCGACACCTTCCGTGGCATGTTGCAGCCGCTTGGTCGTGTTGACTGACTGGCGGGCGATGCTTTCCACCCGAGCAAGTTCTTTGCCCACATCCGCCAGTTTCTCATCAGGCAACTTCGTCAGGATTTCGCGCATCTTTGCAAGTGCCTCAGCAACCCGCTCCATGTTGCCTTTTGCTCTTGCCTCTTCAAGCGCAGCCATTTCACTAGCCCAGACCTTGATGAGATCAGAAGAAGCTTCCAGCTCGCTGTTAAGCTCTTTCAGGGTCTGCTCAACACCTTCAAGCCCGATTACATCAATAGACCGGGATTGACTGAGAGGATCGCTGAGTTGCGCAATGCGGTACTGAATAGACTGATACTTCTTAAGCTGGAGTTCCAGCTCAGCAAAAGCTTCATTTCCGGCCAGGAAGTCATCAAAGAAAGTATCTAAAGCCTTATCTGTTTTCGATTGAGCGGCCTTAGAATCCAGCTCTGCCAGAGCCGCCACAAGATCGAGCACAGCGGTTGTGACTTCGCCGTACTTGTCGCGGATATTTTCCAGCCCATTTTTTGAATAATCTGCAATCGAGCTATTTGCACGAGAGATCGCGCTTTCAGCATCGTTAAATGCCTTGGTGAAAGCATCGACTTTCTTGCTGCCCTCTTCTGCATTATCACCCATGTTGAGCAAGATCGCGGCTAATGGGAAGCCAATCCCAGCAATCACGCCAAGAAGTGGCATGAGGACGCCAATTGAACCACTCAAAGCACCAAACCCGGCAACAAGCTGGGGTATCTGCTGCCCCATAACCCGCATCGGATCCGTTCCCATCTCAAACTGCACCGCCATATCAGAAACCTGAGCAGCAGTGTTTTGGATAGCAAAACGGCCAGCCTTTGAAACATTGAAAACGCCCTGCATTTCCTTTCCGGCGCTTTGAGAGGATTTACCCAATCTGGCAACGTTGTCATTCATACGACCAGCGGATTCCTGAAGTTTTGCAAACTTCTCATTGGCACGATCAAGTTGCTCCTGAAGCTTCTTGTTTCGTGCTTCCATCCGTTTGGCAGATTTTACCGCTGCACTTTCTGCCCGAAGCACCTGATCGATAAACTGCTTCCAGGTTGCATTTAAAGAGACTTCCAAGCCAGCCGTTTTCGCCATCACTTAAAACCCTTCAATACCCATTTCCCTCAGGTCTTCGTCTGTATATGACTTGCCACCGGAACCATGAGATTTGCTGCCATGGGCTTCGTTATAACCTTCAACACAGGCCACATATTCCCATAGGCTCATCTGATCGATATCTCGCGGAGTGAAGCCTATTGCGGCTCCCCGTTTGTAAAACTTTGAGAACTGCCAGAGTTCTCCTGTTGCCTCACCCCGTCCAGCTCCCCCACAGGATCATCCTCCTCCCCCACCAGAGCGTTGGTCAGGATTTCAATTGCAGTCGGTTTGAACTCCAGCGCCCCATGCAACTCAAACAGGTGCATGATCATCGGCCCCGCTTCCTTGTTTGCCATTCCCGCCCCGATCAGACCCTGACGTAAAGTCTCAATCAGATCATCAATGAACCATGTCCCCGCTGTGATGCGCAGGAGAATAGTCTCAGGACCAGCGTTGCAGTTCTTCTGCAAAGCACGAAGCTGACCGATGTTCAGCGCAAACTCATGCTCTCCGCCAATCCATTCAATGCTTTTAGCTTCCATGGACTAACCTCAGGCTTTGTTTTCAATCTCAGGAGTGCCAACCATGGCAATCTCAACAGAAGAGGTCACACGCCCCTTGCCGTCAGAACGTGACTGATCAATCTGGGACAGGATTGCAGGTGCCTTCTCCCATTCAGGATCGCCAGATGCTGCTTTCAAATTGCCAAGGCGAATAGGTAAATGCTTTGCCGAATAGAACCACTTGAGCATCTTGCCATGTGACTGCTGCGCCCATGTCCCTTCTGCTGATACAGACACCTTCACAGAACGCACATCACTGAGGATCTCATTAGGCTTGCTTTCATCTTCACAATCCACGATCTCAGTCTCATCAATGTTCGCCTGACGTTTGATTGTGACCCCCTTCAGTCCGCAGATCCTGCTATAGGTGCCGTTTTCTTCAAAATCGACCTCAAGAACCATGTCTTCAAAACGTTCTGTTGTCGGCTTCACCATGACAAACCTCTTTTGCTATTGAATTTGGATTTCAAAAGTGAACTGCAAAATTCCATGTGTGACGCCCTCCTCCGGATCAGGAACAATCCTTTGCAGCACCAGCTCTGAAAGCACATTGCCAAAGGATGGAAGAGGAAGCTCAGCACCGCTCAACACATTGCGTACCGCACGCAAAATCTGCTTTACATGCGTCTTGCCAGGTCGTCTGGACCAGCAGTCAATCTGGAAGGTGACCTCTTCAATGGTGAAACAGTCGTGCCGATCCTCGGTCCCATCTTCAGGGCCAAAGCTCACATAGCCATCCAGCTCGCCCCATGGAGCTCCATTCCCGGACGCTTCACTTGAAACTTTCACGCTATCATAAACACGGTGAACCAATTTCATGAGCGCAGCATCTCCTCTCAAAGCATCATTAATTGCCTTCTGGAGTTCCAAATCAGGATTAGCCATCATTCAGAGCCTTGATTGCCTTATTGATGCGCCGGGTGATCAGCGACTTCACAGCCCGTTTCTGGGAACGGTAGACAGAATAAAAATATGGCGTGGCCTTGCGGTCTTTGGTTCCAAACTCCTGAATCAGCGCATTTTGAAACTCAATGCCGCGCTTGTTGGTCACCATCGTGCTCTTGTTGCCTGCGTAAATGACGATACGCAGCCCATGCTTTGTTTCACCAACTTCTCCAACCACCATTGCGCCATCCGGCGGAGCACCCCATGTCCAGCCGATACTTGCCAGCAGCCCCCCCTGATCTTTAGGAACACTAAGGCGCATACGTTGCACAATACGCTCTGCACCTTCCTCCATGGCCTGCCGGGCTGCTTTTTTGACAGCACCAGGCAGGGTTTTGCGCATAAAGCGCTTGAGTTCCTGTTCACCCTTAACCATTGATATTGCCGCTCTCACAGGTCAGCTCAAAGTAAAGCCGATCATCGGTTGGAATTTTGGCCCGGATTGCGTAGATGGTTCCGGTTTGCAGATCTTTCATACGCCAACTGGTTTGGATCGCCTCAGTATCCGGAGTGCGCCAGATTGTAACAACAACAGGCTGAACACCTTCCAGACGAGCTGCAATGACACGTTCGCCGCCGCGCAGGTATTTAAAATGCGCCCGCTCTTCAAAGCGTTGCTCATAGCTGGAAACATGGTTGCCATAACCATCTTCTGATGGCACCAAAGCCTCAAAAGCAACAACCTCAAGCATTGATTTGCTGGTCATCCGGCAAAGTTCCTGTAATGAGCCATCATGATTTTATAGCCGGGAGGAAGTGGGGCATCGCCGCCCCGGCAGGTGTAAAGAGCAAACACATGCATGCTCAAACCCGCTTTAATTGACTCTGGAATTCCATCTGGAAAGTCTGCGCTCAGATCACGGCGCAAATACTCCCCTGCATAGGCTTCAGCCGCCCGGATATGTAACTGGAGAACGTCATCATCATGACTATGCGAGACAGCTAAATGACGCTTCACCTCGTCCAGTTCGATGAAAGACAAGATTACTCTCCACCTGCTTCGGACTGCTCATTTGCATCATCCGCAGCTTCATCTGTGCCTTCATGAGCTGGACCTGTCAGATCGAGATACTGAATTTTTTCAGCCCGCACTTTCTTGGCAGTAATTCTCTTCAGAGCAGCATCGCTTCCATAAAGAAGGTTCTTAACGAGCTTCATGACACCAGCGTCTTTTTCATCCACTTTATAAACACATCCAAACCGGAGTGTGCCGATTGCGGTATGACGAGTAGAGTTCACCTTTACATACATGCTGTATCTCCTGAAAAAGGCTCCACGATCATGAGATCGCAGAGCCAGTTGGTGGCCTCACTGTTTTGGGGTTATGCGAAAGTGAAATTTCCGGTAACCATCGCCGCTGCACGCTTGATTGCCATGGCGACCCGCTTACGGGCCTTCATGGTCAGCATATCTTCAATGAAATTGGTATCGTGCTCTGAAGAGATCAGGACTTCTGTTTCCTGACGATCATAATAAGTCGCCGCCATCGCCAGATCACCAGCGAGCCATTCACCTGCAGACATTGTGTTGGATTCAACAACATCTTTACCCCAGAGCGCTGGCGTTGTTGCGGTTCCAGGATTGCCATAGATGTAACGGCTTTGACTGTCTTTTGTCAGATCGATTGCAGCCCAGTCAGTTGGGTTCAACACGAACGAAGTTGCAATGTAATCTGCTAAAGCAACTTGCAAAATGCCAAGGCGCAACCGATCAATACGAGTTGTGTTTGGAAGGCCATTTGCTGCAACAAAATCGGTTGCCTCAGTCAGCAACCCCTTCAGGTTGTTGCCTTGCCCATCACCAGCCAGAATTTGCTTCTCTTCTTCCAGATCGAGACCATAACGAAGTTCGGAGTCAATCTCTGTTTGCAGGTAATCAGCATCTGCAAGAGCTTCTTCAGTAATGTTGGTGTGATGACCAATCTTCTTGACTTGCTCAGTTGCTTTCTCCCAACCGAAGCTGGAAGCTGGCATTGCTGCTCCCTCAGCAACCATAGCGGCTTTGTTGTCCCGCAAGACCTGTTTTCGATACGTAACCAGATCCGAGCTTGTACGACCATGAGTGAGCATATTGCGGATAAGCAAGCGCCGCTTTGGCATACGTACCGGCTCACGCTCTTCATCGTGGAAAATCAATCCTCCTGCTGAACTGCCAGCAGTAGTAATTGCATTGGAAATCACAATGCGAAGGTTCCCCTTGGCACCACCTTCTGCAAACTGAGCAATCTTGTCTTCCTCAGCAACAAACGCTTGCCCAAGCGTCATTACTTTGGAAGTGCCTCCACCATTACCGCCCTCAGCAACTTGCTGAGAAATCTCCAGCGTTTGGTTTTTAATGCCTTCCAGAGAGTTTTTCAGCTCATCAACGGACTTGCTCAAGGCTGTCTGCTCACTCAAAAGCTGGTCAGCCTTTGCTTTGGTCTCCTGCGAAACCTCACCAGATTTTTTCGCCTGCTTAAGCGCATCTTCTGCTGTCGATTTGACGCCATCTGACACTTCATCAAGCTTCTGATTGACTTTCTCCAGAAGCTGTTCAGTAGTCATCGTGTCATTACGAACCGACCCAACAACAGCATCAGGACGAGCAAGAGCAAGTGCCGCCAGACAAATGGCGGGCATCAATGATTTATTTCTCATGGAAGGTCTCCGATTTACATGGAGTTCAGTTTATCAAGGAGGTTCCGCACCCCAGTTTCAATGGCAGCGCCTGACATGCCAGTTGGGGCAGCGCCGGACATGCCCCCTTTCAAAGCCGCAATCAGTGAGCGACGTTTTGATCTTGGAATATTGTTCTGGGCCAGCAGGATATCCATTTTCTTCTGCGCAGCATTTGGGGAGGGTTTGTCAGAAGCCTGACTGGGTGCCTGCTCAATCTCATCAGATGACAGCAGGCTATCAGCAAACCCCTGCTCAATCGCAGTTTCCCCATTAAGCCAGGTCTCTTTATCAAGCTGGTTGCCAAGCTCTTTCTCATCAAGGCCAGTTCGCGCCTGATAAATGCTGACTGCGGCACTGTCAAAAGGCTCCAGCCAGTCAGCAACTTCGCGAAAGGCATGGCGGTCACCGCACGCACAAACCCAGGTATTATGGATCATGAAAAAAGCAGCTCGCCCAATCTGGATTTCATCTGCTGCCATTGCAATGACGGAAGCTGCCGAAGCTGCAAGGCCAAGCACCTTAACGGTCACCTTCGCCTTGTGCTCGCGCAAGAGATTGTAGATCGCAAGCCCCTCAAAGAAGTCGCCACCCGGACTATTGATGGAAACCACCACATCCTTGTCACCGATGTTGCGCAGAGCAGCGGAAATCCGCTTTGCAGTCACACCATCATACATCCAGCTCTCACCAATTGGATCGAGGATCGAAATGGTGTTTTCATCCTCATCGCTGGCTGCTGCTTTGATATCCGGGTTCCAGCGCTGCCGCACACTTTCAGCAATCGCACTTTGAAGACCTTTTCCCGCCAACACAGGAATACTGGGCAAGTCACGGATGCTCATTTGTCTTCCTTTCCAAGCAAATCAACCAGTCCCAAAGAGGTTTGAACCACCAGCTCATCACTGTTGCCGCCGCGCCGTGGCAGATTGAGTTTGTCGCGACCTTCATCACCAGACATGAAGCCAGCCATACGCATTTTCAGAAGGAAGTCGCCCTTGGCTTTGCTGTCCATTTGCAGCATAGCTTCGCGGTTGAACTCCGCGTACCACCGCCCCCGCTTCTCGATCGGAATGAGGTCTTTAAGAATGCGGGCCTCGTTTTTGACCAGCAAAGGATTGATGCCAAGCGTAAGCCAGGACAGCATAACCGCCTCTACGCCGCTGCCCCACATCGTCTGCCCCTCGGCAGAATGGCCGATCACGATGGGAGGGACGCCAAACCATCTGCAAACATCTTCAACGCTATAGCGCCGGGTTTCCAAAAGCTGTGCATCCTCAGGGTTCATCTGAAGCTGCTGAAACTTGAGGCCAGATTCCAGCGTAAGCGTTTTGCCCGCCCTGCTAGACCCCATGAACGTTTCCAGCAGCGCCTGTAGCTGTGCGCGTTGATTATCGTTCAGTTTCTGATCTGAGGTCAAAACACCTGCTGCCATCATCGCATTGGAAAAAACACTGCCTGCGGTTTCATCTGCTGCCAATGCAGACCCAATAGAATTGGCCCCATATTTGATCGCGGACATTCCAAGCCCGTCCCCACCACCAAACCCGCGTAAATGAAACACCTTATCGGCTGGGAGTGTGCTGATCCTGCCCCGATCATTAACGTTGTATTCCAGACCACCGTTTTGATTGCGCTTTGGCGTAACATTGAGCAAGGGGCGCAATCCAACCAGACGATCCCCCAAAAAAAGCTTCTCAGCACATGCATTGCCACGCAGCGTCTGCTGCGCGGTCATACCTTCCCAAAACTCAACGGCTGTCTGCTCCCGGTTGGGGCTTTCAGCTAAAATTCCCGAAAGATCCTCTTCAATCTTAACGCGGGTCCCTCCATCCTCTTTCTCGTATAGAGCCAGAGGGAGAGTTGAGAGCACCTGTGAGGTCTTTCGAACGCAATCCCAAACCGCAGAAAATGCCAGTGCACTGGAAGGCGTTACCGTCTTTCCAGCAACAGAAGAGTAACCACCTCCCGTCCATGGATCAGACCCGTTCAGACTGATCCAACCAGACTCGCCTGCTCGCAGTTCCTGCCTGATCCCGCGAACTGCTGCCTTGAAAAACCTGATCATATAACCATCACCGGATTGTTGAGAAAATCATCCAGACCACCGCCTTCTGCTTCAGGATGTCGGCTCATAAGATCAAACGCATTAAACGCTGCTGTGAGCGGGTCTATCTTCATGGATCCGGCGGCTTGCTTGGTCACATAGTCAGCGTTGCCGCGCCTCTCGGTTTTGGCATTGGACACACACCAGGCCATCATCCGCGAGCCACCATGAACCAGAGATTTATCTGCAAGCTTTCGCGCCATGCCCTTGGTCACACCGGAAAGCTTGTAGCCCTGAGGTACACCAACGATCTGCTCTGGCTTGACCTCACGTTCAATCAATTCATCAATGATTGTCGCAACTCCAACCGGGTCCAGCCCGATTGCGTTCTCTTTTGGGAACAGGCCACGATCCAGAACTTGCTCAATATAGTCGGCAACAATCAGGGTATCGTCTGCCACATTCTCACAGACGAACAGATCACCATCTTTCTGAAAGTCCCGAAGAACTGTTGCGATCTGCTTACGCTTATCCAGCGCATCCTTATGGCAACACGCACAAGCCCAAAGCAGCCATCTGCTTTTGTCCGTCTCACTCTCTTTCTCGCGCCCAATAAAGCAAAGACCTAAAAGATCATCCAGTCCGCCGCCATCAACGCCAGCAGTCACGACCTCACACCGATCCAGAAACTCTTCAAACTCGCGGATCGCAGTAAATTCAGCAGCCTGCCAGTAATCAGCCCCAGCCCATCGATCCCGCCGCAGGTTCATGCCGATTGGCACGTTGAGATGCTTTGCAAGAAAGCTCTGCTTGTCTTCTTCGCCAGTGCCATCCATGGTCTCACGCAGTTTGGACTCCAGCCAGCTCCTGCGAACAGACCGCCCGAGATTGGGATTGGTGATGTAAAAGTTCTCGGACTTCAGATAATCCTTGTTCTTGAGCATCACTTCAGGGAATTCGTAAAGCACGCCAAGCCGTTCAGGATCATGGATCTTGCAATCGCGCACATCTCGGTAATACTCAAGCTTGCTTTTCCAGACCCCTGCTGGCGGCTCATCGGAATGAGTGGTCAGATAAACAACAAACCCTTCAGGACGCGAAACGAGACCGCCTGTTGCCTCCTGAAGCATGGCTGCCGCTCCGTTTTTTTTGCCAAACAGCCAAAGTTCATCAACAAGTACGAAGCCAGCCTTTTTGCCAGAAACTGTATCTTTGTCAGACGCGACGATTTTCAGCTCTGCTCCCGTTTTTAAGTTACGGATTGTACGTTTATGATCATAAACATGAAGAATTTGCTTTAGGTCTTCATCGTACTTGACCATGGCCGCCGCCGGCTTAAAGGAATTGTTCGCCACTTCGATGGTGGGGGCCAGCAACAGCAATTCGTTCTCAAAGCGATCGTTTCGGATAAGGGCAGTCACCATGATCCCGGCAGCAATGGTCGACTTTGCATTCTTCTTGGAGATCAGCAGAAGAAATTCATTGATGAGACTTCTCTGAGTATTCCCATCGTAAGCACCAAAGATCGCGCCAACAAAATCAAACACCCATTGATCACAGCACTCACCAAATGTCGGCATGCCCGGAACATCAGCGACCCGCAGAGATTTGAACACACACAGAGATGCTTCTGCTTCCTCTGGAAATAAGGGTGGGAACGGTACCAATGACTCGCCTGCAACAATGCGTTGCTCCCAGTCCGGGCAAGATGTCTTCCAGTTTTGAAAACTCATCGAACAACACCCTTGTTAGTTAATGAGAAGTGGCTGCTTGCGAGGTGCATACTTACCATCGTACTGATCGGCAGCTTTCTTCCGCTCTTCTTTCTTGCCGAGCGACTTTTGTGATGCAGCTGGAACACTCCTTCCCCGATTGGCAATTGTATCTGCCATCTTTTGGCGATCATGCTTTTCCATCCGCAAGAACATTTCCTTGATGGCTGCGACGTTGCCACCCTCCACCTGCTCAAGCAGTCTGCTCAGCACTTTAGCTTCCAGACGTTGTCTGGCCTCTTCGCAGACCTTGAGCTGGGACTTATAGTTCTTCCTCAAAGTCGGTGCCGTGATTCCCAAAGCTGCTGCAATTTGATCCTGAGTTTTCCCGAAAGCCAGCAAGGTCATAACGAGACGACGCTTTTCGTCTGTTGGCATGTGAGGCGGACGTCCCCTTCCGCCATGCCCTTCAGGGATGGGATCACCAAGCAAATCAACTTCGAAGTCAGACAAAAAATAATCCTCGCTTTCAGACAACTTTCAGAACGACGAACACTGAAAACTCACAACAGACAAAAAGCATCTCTGTAACAAATTGAAAAACATAGACTTTTCAGCGCTTGCTAAAATCTCGAATGATGTCAGTCTGAGAGTTTGGCGATTACAGGTGACTAAGCCTCTGAAATTCAAAGTCGGCCAAAAAAAAATCTCTCAGTTATATCGGGGCGGGTAAAGGCCCGCCAGCCCCCGGACTTTCATCCCACCCCCATCAATTCAGGGGTTTTCACGCAATCAATCCCCAAATTCTTAGGGGTTTTGGGCTTTTCAACAACGGTTGCGCCGCGCCTGCGCAGTCTTTCGGTTATGGCACCCGGCGCAAAGGCATTGAAGGTTGCCCGGATCGAGGTCTGCGCCGCCATCCTTGCGTTCAATGATGTGATCGGCGATGAGTTTGTGCCGCTGCTTCGAGAAGTCCTTGCCGCACATCTCGCAGGCATAGCCACGCAACTGCTTGATGTATCTGGCGAGCGCCTTCCATTCAGCCGTGAGGTAGAACGGATCAACCGCCTTTGGTGCTCTGCGCAGCGTGGAACTCAATGTGTTCAAGCGTGGAGTGATGGATTTGAGTGGCATAGCAAGAACCCTCAAACAGAAAAAAGGCCCGCCTCAATGGCGGACCAGTAAATTGCACTTTGCACGTGCTTCAAAATTCCATAGAAATCCTTCGCGCCAACTCCGCCTCTCAGCGTCTTGTGTTGACTGGGTCTCGTGTCTGGGTCGCTCTGTTTGTTGTAGCGGGTTCTAGCCGCTCAGGCCCCAAGAGATCCACGTGATCGTCCTGACGCACATCATGGTTAACGCAGCGCCACTTTGTCAACAGGCACGGTTGCTTTTGTCGTCCGCCCGAATGCCTCAAGCTCTACCCGAACCGCTTCACCACCCTGCCTGAGCCCATGAACCACACCACTCAACTGAGCACCGATACCAGCCACAAGCATGACCTTGTCACCTATGTTAAAGAGCTGACCTTTAACCTGTTTATGTCCAACCTCAGCATCACAGGCAGCATCTACAATGCGAAGCATTTCACGCAATGGCACCCGATGAGGAGCACTCTCAAGGGTTGCTGAAAGAATCTTTTCCACACCATCGCATTTGCGGATCAAATCGCAGGGAACCCACGCATTCGCATCCAGCCCCACGAACAGATATCTCGGAAACATCGAACAGCTTACTGCAAACTGTTCCTTCCTTGTTCTTGTTCTGCGGTACTCGGACATCATCGGCTGATAAACCACAGCACCAGTTGCGCTGATACTCTCAAAGGCCCGATCATCACATTTGGGATTGGTGCGAATGACAATCCACTCAAGAGAGCTGCTTCTGATGAGCAAACGCATGAACTGATAGTTCCGCTCCAAAGCCTTGTTTCCTGCATTCAGAGCTTGCCTCATCTCTTAACCCCGCCCGTCTTTGACGCCACAAACAGCCAGTCCCGCCCTTTGGTATCCATCGGCATCTCAGCACTGCGAGCAACCGGAGCTGACGCAGCAGCCCTTCCGGCATCAGGAGAGCTTGCCAGATAGAGCACATCGCGGTCCCTGCGAATTTCCTCGTTCAGTCTAAGCAGTAGCATAGGCTTGCCCTCCATCATCAGCAGCCAGCGTTGCAACATTGCAACCGTAAACTTCCAGATACACAGCGTCACAAAGATCCATGCGTCGCTTCGCAAATGCATTGATCATCACTTGAACAGGGTGGCGGTCAGGCAGGCTTTGCTCAGCACTTGCACTCTCGCCAAAAAGCACCTTCACAGCCTCCAGCCGCTGCTCTTTCAAGCGGACTGCAAGGGCTTGCGCTCCAACAATCAGACCCTCAATCTCACGATCAGAAGGGAACCTGTGCTTGGCTTTCACAAAGTCAAACAGGGCAGAAATCCAGTCTCCCGTGCACGCCTGCAACGCCACATCCCTGCCGTCAGCCATAAGAATGCGCATCACCGCATCCGGAGGCAGACCGAACCGCTCCCGTTCCTGACGTTTAAGCACGGGCCTGAGGCCCATCACCGCCTTGCACGCTGCTATGGCAACCGCATAATCAGGCCACCTGCGCCCGCAGACCTCCCGCGCAATCTTGGTTGAGGCCCGCTCAAGCGTATCTTCATCGAACCCGGACAACTGTTTGCACAGCATGTCAAAATAGGCTTTCTTGTCCTCGCCGGGGACCATCGTGAACTTGCCCGACAGCGGTTTGACAAAGATCTGCATCACATCGGCATAGCGATCTTCAAGGGATTTCTCACAAGGCTCTGTCATCTGGCATACTCCGCTTCAAGCTGAGCAATCGCCTCACGGCAACTTTCCCGTTCCCGCTCCTCTCGCCGCGCCCGTTGCTGCGCTGCTTTCTCGCCTAACCGCTGGTATTTGCCATATATTTCAGTAACTTCCAGTCGCGCCTTATGCGCTGACAATACGGCAGAGGTGAAGTAATTCAGCGAGTGGATCACGCCCGGTGCCCGTCCGGCCACCTCCCGAACCGCCGTGGCCACGTCCTGTTCCAGATCACAGCCGCGAACAAACCACGCGATTGCCGGGGTAACGCCGCCGCGCAGCTCCTCAACATCCAGCCCCACCGAGTTGAGCAAGGCACAAACCCCTCGCATAAACCGCTTTACAGGTTCGCTATCCGGCAAATCGCTGGCCTTTCGTGGCACAGATTTTGCCACATCAGACCTACTCGCAGCCATTTCGTCATCAATATCTGAAGTTTTTAAAGACTCGTTCTTATAGATGCCCCTCTGGGCGGGCATCCCCTGCCCATCTATGCTACGTCCCGCAGACACATGCCCGTCTTCAAGATCGGCTACAAACAGATCCGGCTGATCAGGCTCCGGCACGTCCTTGTTGATGACCCTGTAAGTGAATGAACATCGCCCGCCATCTGGGCGCAGGCCCTTATTGCGCAAAAGCCAGCCTGCTGCCATCAACCGGGTGATCGCCCGGTAGACCGTAGATCGCGCTACGCCAAGCAGCTCTGCAATCTTCACCTGAGAGCGATAGCAAATACCGTTTCCGTCGGTAGAAGAGCACAGCACACCCAGCACATCCCGGTCACGCGGTGTCAGGCTTCGATCCGCATAAACACCCGCAGGCACAAACGATATACGCGGACGATCCGCGCCGCAGTCAGGGGCTAAACCAGCACTCATAACGTCCATCCTTCCTCAGGCTTGCAATAGGAAAACACATCTGTTGAAACGAGTGGCAAAGGTCAGTCCCAGCCCGGAACATCCTTCTCAGGTGACTTGATCATGTATTCGTTCCGCCTGAGCTTTGCGCCAGTGTCATCAAAGCGCCGCACACCGATCCAGCCCATCCGCTGCGCCTTTTTCAGGTGCTTGATCACCACTGGCTTGCTCAGCTTTGTGTGTGCTGAAAGCGCGGCCACCGATGGGTAAACAATATCGCCAACCTTCGTTGCAAACAGGCTCAGCGCATGCAGCACCAGGCAGGTGCCGGATTCCATGGGATATTCAGAAAACTCGCGCCGCCATTCGTCAAGACATCTCAATTCAGGCACTGCAAACCTCCATTGGCTCAAGGTGAGAAAACAGCGGACCCGCATCATCTGACACCGCTGACTGATGGCACTTCAGCTCATCCGGCCCCATCCAGTCTTGCCCGATGCGCTCCCGCGCTATCTCTGCGTAGTCTGGATTGAGTTCGATCAGGATTGCCTGCCGTCCAAGCCGCAACGCGACCAGACCAGTTGTGCCAGAACCGCCAAACGGATCGAGAACAACACCGCCTCGCGGACAGCCCGCCTCGATACAGCGCCGCGCCAGCTCAGGCGGAAAGGTCGCGAAATGAGCACCGGGGAACGGACGGGTCGCCACATTCCAAACCTCAAGAGGTGCAGGCTCGTAGTTGCGCAAGTTCCGCCCGTTGGCCTGCTGTTCTTCTTTGGTCATGTGATCCCAGCGGGCATTAAACCCTGCATGGCGCTTGCCGTGGCCGCGCTGCTTATCTGATACACGCCTGTTTCCTACGCTCTTGCGCTTGCCCACTCTATTGCGAGTGTAAGAGCCACCGCGAAAACCGTTAGCGTCCTCATCACCAGCACGCCCTTGCCGGACTGCTTCCCTGTCGTAAAAGTAACGTGGCGATTTGGTCACAAGCCAGATTTTCTCATGAGCCACCGCAGGTCTGTCGCGGATGCTTTCCGGCATCGGGTTAGGCTTTGCCCAGATGATCTCACCGCGAACCCACCAGCCTGCATCCCGCAGCGCAATGGCGAGCCGGTTAGGCACCATGCAAAGATCCTTCGCCTTCAAACTGCCCTGAATGGTTGAGAACGGCTTTTGCGTGAAAGTCCGGTCGTCTTTTCCGGTTCGTATCCGCCCGTCCTTGTCTGCCTTGTGCCCTGCTGGTGTGGTTGCATAGCAATCACCATAGTTGATCCAGCAAGTGCCTTCTGGTTTCAGAACGCGCCGGACCTGTTCGAACACCTCCACCATCTTATCAACGTGCTCTTTCAGCGTTGGTTCCAGCCCCAGCTGCCCGTCAACACCGTAATCGCGCAACCCCCAATAGGGCGGCGACGTCACAACACAGTCCACCGAGTTATCGGGCATCTCGCGCAAACGCTCAAGCACATCCCCCAACCGGATTTCGCAGGGCAGATCACCGATAAAGATCGTCTCAGGAGCGGTCATGCAGCAACCCTCCCGAAGGATTCCACTGATCGACGCTCAAGCGAATGCGTGATGCAATCAGCACCGCAAAAAGATGCAGAGAACCTCGCACGATGCGCCAACATTGCAAGGCTCTCTGCGCACACTGGCAGGAAAGGAACAGCCAGCATGAGTGAAGAAGTTGTGTTGCACCAAGATCAATATGCAGATTTGATGTTCCAAGACAGCTTAAACACTGATCTATTGCTCGCGATATTCTCAACGCTAAGCACAAAGCACCAAACTGCGATCCTGGAAGCAATCCAGCACAATCGCGACAAGATCGCAGCTCACGACCATGATCTATATCGAGAGAGTGGAACGAAGGTCTACGATGATCGTCTGGAGAGCCTCCGTCTAATGCTTCAGCAGACAGAAGAAGAACTAATCTAACCAGTTCACGCTTGCGAGTAGAGCAATGCTCTATTCGCATACCACGATGAAAAGCTGCATATCGGCTTATAACCACATATGCGGAAAAAGCTTGAATTTCTAAGAGGAGATTGCCCTCATGGAAGAGGCTATTATTGTTCTTACGATAATTTTTGCAATGCTCGCTGCTGCGTTTCTCTTGCCCGACATTCAGTTTTCTTCGCCTCGCAAGGCTAGGCAAAAGCAAACCACCCAAGCAAAACCAATCACGCAACAAAATAACCGAATAAAGCGCAAAGAAAAGCCTTCTCTCATCGGCAAAAGTTTCTATATCGAATACGAAAATCAGAATGGTGTAGAGCGTGAGTTCACCATCACAGTCCACTATGTATACTCCGAGCCTGACGATGACGGGGTTACTCGCACTTATATCTTGGCCTATTGCGACGAAGCAGAAAGAACTCTTACTTTTAGATTTGATCGCATCAAACGTTTCAACGATGTTGAAGCTGCTCACAAGTGTACTTAAGTACTGGCCTGAACAACACATAGCTGAAGCAGAAATCATCAACCTTCACTCTCCTCTAAACGAGAGCGCAAACCACAAAGCCCTTGAATAGCCTCCTTAATTAGCTCAACGCTTCCAGCACGGTAATCAGTATCGTTTTCAGCAAGTGATTGAGTAAGAAGAGCAACCAAATTCAGTAGCTTCTGGGACAAATCTACAACGCCTAAATCTACAGCATTAGTCTCCTTGCCAACTTCAGGAACAGGAACAAACACACCACCACCTAACTCACAAAGCTGAGCCAAAAGAGGAGCGGTTTCACCTGCTGCCCGTCTGTCTAAGATCATATCCGCCAGCACATCAACAGGCATAAACACGTCAGTATGCCGAGAGTTACCCGTGTTTCCGTAATCACTTAAGGTCTTGGGGTTTACCCTTGTGATGATTGCAGCACTCTCCTGCCCACCACAAAGCGACGTTGTCCTATGCGTTGCTTGCTTAATTGCGCGACGATCCTTGTCACTGGTTGGTCTTTCAAGCTTCATCCTCAGCTCCCCAATTTGCGTTTTCCTTGGGGGATGACGGGCTACCGTTCAACGTCGAAACTTCTGTATGAATTTCGACCAGTTGCCGTCTCTGTGCAGGGGAAAGCACGACAGTCTCAACAGTGTGAGGTATTCCATGAGCAGCACAATGAATCAAAATTGGAAAGACGTGTTTTCGAGGAATGCCGCCGTTTGTGCCACCTTTGGACGATGGTTGACGCCACTTCTTGACTACATGTTCGCCTGTACCAAGAATCCTAGAGACAGCTTTTAAACCGCCTAAATCTCTAATAATAGTTGTAGCAGGTTCCATTGATCATGCCCAATTTGTGCGATAATAGCCCAAAAAGAACACAAATGTTCGATATTAGTCAACCAGAAAATAGCTCTTACTGGTCTAAAATAGCACAAGACAATATAAAAAACAGAGTGCATAACATGTTTATGCCAACGACTACCGCAAGTGAGATCCTAGCCAAATGGCTTGCAGATGCTTTGAGTAAGACTGGAAAAAGCCAGTCCGAACTTGCGCGTGATATCGACCTTAGCTCCCAGAAAATAAATCGCATGGTACAAGGGGCAAGAGAAATCTCAGGCGTCGAGCTAATTAAGATCTCTGACGCCCTCAACATCCCTATTCCCTCACTCTCAGGCGACGCAGTGGTTAAGGAAGCTTCTCCTGCACCTCTTAGCATTGTTGAGGCACAACCTCAGACTGACGAAGCAGGCAATTTTAGCGAAGAAGCATACGACAAAGCTTTCACCGCGGCCTTAGAGATTGAAAAACGCGAGTTTGGCGGCAACATGCCCCTGCAGGACTTCATTAAAGCTGTCACTATTGGCCTGAAACGCCAAAAGAACAAAGCCCTGTAATACACATACCCATTGCCCATCATTACAAGTTGTGTTCAGATATCAGCCGAAAGGGCTTATACCATGGACAGTTTTAAGAATTTTCCGTACCAGTTACTTGATGTAAACAAAGCCAAAAAGTCTAATAACTTCGAAAACCTAATCTATATAGCAAGTATCATAGACTGTAATCACATCCTGCAATGGGAATGTATACAGCAATTCGGTCACTCTAATTTAAACAACTTGAAGTCAGAAGACCAAGAGTTACTCTACTTCAAAAGCCGAAAGGCTGTTATCAGAGAACTTGAACGCATTAAAGCACTCGCGTCATGAATTATACAGAAGCAATTCCTATTAGCTTTGTCGAGCGCGGATTAGCAAACGCCCGCGCCCAACACCTTTACAGGATTTGGTCTTCCGAGTATCGCAAACTTGGGTTGCCAACAGACCTCTCAAAGCATAGCCCTCACCTCCTGCTTTTGTCCGGCGAGGCCCCAAAAGGTGATAGCCCTGAAATACTGTTTGTTGGCCATAAAACACTCCTAGGAAAACTCATCCCCAAAACGCTGGAACCAGAAGACGCAACTCCCAAGACCCTCATTGAGCCAAACTTCCGACATCAAGTTCACCCCGGCTTTTTGACGGCCATATCAGGAGAACCAGTCTATGAAGTCATCTCCTCACTTTGCTATCCTGATGAGAACCCAATCCAATTAATTTATGAGCGCATACTACTACCATGGAAGCTACATAACGGTCTTATTCAAATAGTTAGCTATGTGATACCAAGGGAAATTCAGAAGCTAGAGCATCCATCCAGTCCAATGCCCACTCACGGCGGTTCAATGCCATCACTAAGTCATTGTCAATCGTTGAAGGCTCCTCATCCCACCGCACACCGACAGGATGAACCGCTGAAAAACCATAAGCCAGAGGATAGCGCTTACACCACATCTTTGGCCGCACCCAACAATACATCCAATCTGGATTCCAGCGCTGAAGAGCTATAGCCATAGCTAAAGGGGAGAAATGGATATGCACTTTTTTCCCCTGCCATAAACGCGCCACCCACAGCTCGCCTAAGTAGCAAACACGCCCCGATACTTCACGAAGATACCTTGGCTGTTCACGCGCTAACGTCGCCCTGTTGCCAAACTCCCCAGGATAACAACGCTTCCAGTATTTTGCTAAATGCCGATCCAGCGTTTGCGCCCCAAGCAAGTCAAGCCTCACGGCACCAAGAGCAACAGTCTCCCCCTCCCCATCAACAGCTCGCAGCCAAAATGCATTTTCCGGAGTGTACGTATTCAGCGCCACCTGAAAATGCTCCGACAAGACTTGCTTGTCAGTTGCCTGAGCTAAGACCTCAAAGCACTCAAAGTCACTCCCATACTCCATAGCCAAACCCAACTGAAACAAACGGCTTTCGAGACCAAAAATTACCCGAGCAAACACACTCGGATTAACCTCACCAAACTCTGCTTTTCCAAACATCTCCATAGATGCCTCCCTGATATCGGGCACAAGACTGGACTTTTTTCGCACATTTCTAATTGACAAACTGTGCGATTAATGCACAATTCCCATGCAATGACACTTTGACTTTCTAGGATATGCACAACCATAGAGTGATATCTGTGAAAAAATCTCACTGACATGTGTCGGTATTTGATGGTTTTTGACTGTTTAGGAGATTTTCTCGATGCCTAGCGCTACCATTTTTCAGTTTCCGACCAAGCAACCTGCGACTACCTCAAGGACCACACCTCCAGAGACCATCACCCCAGTCCACGAGGTCGCAGAAGCTGCACTCGCTAAAACTGCCGAGATGCACAATGAACTCGCCCTGTTTCGCGGAGATTTGCGCGAAATACTCAAACAGGCTCCGGCGAGCAAAAAGGCTTTAGAAAATCGCATCTACGCCATGCGTGAGATAGCAGCAGACGCCGAAACAGCCCTCACCTTCGCCATTCAGGCCCTCCAACAAGTCCCTTCACCTGAGGCTGTCTAACAGCCCGCTTCACCCTTGCCCCCTCCAACAACGGAGAAAGCACATGCCCGGAAAGAAACTCAAAAAGCAAACCCGCAAACTTGAAGCGCTCTATGAGCGTATGAACGCAGAGATCCTCGTTAAACTCAGCGCCATAGAAAGCCGCCCCTCTCGTTCCGCTGAAGTCGAAAAGCAACTCAAAGAACTTCGTGATGACGTTCACCACCTTAAAGAATTCACGACTAAGCAGAAAAGAGAAGAGCTCCGAGCGTATCTCACCCAGTTGGAAACTGCTGCTGTGACGACTGCTGAAAGCAAAGCAGAGCAGGAAGATCTTAGCGTGACCACCTCTGCCATTCTCCAAGGACTAGGAATGCCCGACATCCCTAAGGACACTGCCAAGTCACAAGTCGCTGGCGTTGCGTTCATCCTCGCCAACGGCTCGCAATTGCTCTCCACCTAACCCTTTTCCCAGCCACCCCGCTTAGCCGCCTTCCCTTAGCACTCCCGCAAGAGGAACAGACCCATGAATAGCATTAATGAAGACGTATTTAGTGATCGCTGCAACGTGCCTCTGTTCCTCCTGAACGAGGCCGCAAAACTCATCGTTCTGGTCTTGATCAGCTACGCCCTGCTCTGCCTCGTTCCCGTCCTCGATCAAACCGTGATCGAAGCTAAGCAAAGCATCCCCTCCGATTTCATCACCACCCAGCTTTCTGCATTTGACGCCCAAAACAGGCTCTAACCCCACCAGCGGTGCGATTACGAAAGGAATACGTATGACTGAATTATCTGTTCCTGTTCCGCTTTACATGCTTAGGGCAGCCCATGAGTTGCTCAAATTGAATGAAACGCTCAGATTCCACATCAACTGCCTTCAGGTCGAAGTTAAAGGTGATGCCGCTCTTCTGATCGCCACAAACGGACATGTATTGCTTGTGCAGTCCATCAGTCTTGAAGGCGACTATGGAAATGGCAGCTTTGCCGTGCCGCGAGAAGTTCTTGGCCTGTTTCCCAAGGTCACCAAAAGCAACCGGGATGAGATTTACCATCTATCCGCCAGCACTGTGCTCGGGCCAGTTCTCAGTTTTGGCTGGGAGCAGTCTGAAGGTGATTATCCCGACTGGCGATGGACCTTACCTGCCGACGATTACGAAACGTCTCTGGGTCGATACGATCCAAGATACGAACTGCTCTTCAATAAGATCAGCAAAATCTTACAGGCACAAAATTATCAGATCCATCCCAATGGAGAGAGACAGCCTGCTCTGGTTACATTTACAAAACCAACTCAGGCATTCGGCGTCATTATGCCAGTGAAGCCCGCCAACCACCCCACCCAAAAGCCTTTCGAAATCTGGGAACACGCCACTCAGGAGGAAGCTGCATGATCTTCCTCCCCTTCATTTGCACAGTGAACACACTGCGCATCTGGCAGGTTTACATATTCGGCCTGCCCCGCGTGCGCTATGGTACAGAGCTGTATCAGGAGGACGAGCAATGAAATGCCCTTCCTGCGACGGCACAGGCTGCGCTGATTACTCACATCTCGCCTTATCGCAGTGCGAGCGCTGCGAGGGAGCAGGTGTAGTCTCTGTCGAAGAGCTGGACCCTGCCGCCCTCAGATCAGCCGCCAAGGCTTACTGGCACACAAAGCCAGAAAGCACCAACAAGCCCTTCGATACGCTCCCGGCAGACCAGCAAGTCAACCTCAGCTGGAGCGCTGCAAACGTCATTACCGCCTATCAAAACCACGCTGAAAGAGGAAACTGAGCATGGCAGAGGATAGCGGAATCGAGTGGACCCACCACACTTTCAATCCATGGATTGGCTGCACCAAAGTAAGTCCAGCTTGCGATCACTGCTATGCAGAGGTGATTGATAGACGATTTGGTGGTGAACGCTGGGAGCCACATGCACAGCGTACCCGCACAAGTGAAGCCAACTGGAAAAAGCCCTTAAGCTGGGAGCGCAAAGCCCGGAAAGAAGGAAAGCGCTACCGTGTATTCTGCGCTTCTCTGGCTGATGTTTTCGACAACCACCCCAGCATTCTGCCGGAATGGCGTGCTGACCTTTGGAAGCTGATCGCGAGCACGCCAAACCTTGACTGGTTGCTGCTGACAAAGCGACCACAAAACATAAAGAAATTCGTCCCCTGGGAGTGGTTCTTTCCAACCAATGTATGGATCGGAACAACGGTTGAAGACCAAAAGACAGCAGACCAGCGGATTAAACATCTCAGCCAAATCCCTCAGGCTGTCCGCTTCCTCTCATGTGAACCGATGCTGGGACGAGTAGACCTGACCAGTGTCGAGTGGTTCGACGGGCTTCGCTTCAATGCTCTGTCTGGCCAGCTCCACAAAGACCTTGGCTTTGTCTTTGAGCTTAACTGGGTGATTGCAGGTGGAGAAAGCGGGCATAACGCTCGCCCCTCACATCCTGATTGGTTCCGTTCTTTGCGGGACCAGTGCGCAGCATCCCAAGTGCCATTCTTTTTCAAGCAGTGGGGTAACTGGTCATCAAAAATTGACCGCGACAACGACGATCCTGACTGGTGTGAAAACTATGGCTTGGCAGTTCACCAGCCGAAACACTTTCGGATTCTGAACTTGGAAGGCGGCTGCGGGTTTCATGGCGAGCGCGTGCACCTGATGCAGCGTACCGGGAAGAAAACTTCAGGCCGATTGCTCGATAGCATCGCTCATGATGCCTATCCAACACCTCCTGTCGCAAAGGCGACACAGCAGATACCCAAGCGGGATGCGAGACCGCAATGAGACTGGAAACAGAAATCAACCCGATCAACATCGGCATCAAGATGACAAAGGACCCGGAAGCTCTGGCGGATCTGCTCAGCGCAGTCGCCGTAAACGCTCCTCCCGACCTTGCCCGGCAAGTCAACAAGCACATGCCAGAGGCCCTTCGCGACATCACAACAACAATGCTTGAAAAACTCCTTATCGAAATCACGACCTGAACCAATGAGGTGATAAATGCCCAACCAACTGACATGGACAGAGTGGAAAGCTCGCTTCGAAGACCACCACGAAAGTTTTTTTACCCAGCCAGACGGATCTGTGAATGGATACGGGCCACGCCCTGTCATGGAGGCAACTGGTGAGGAGTGTTGGAAAGAGGGCTACGATGAAGGGTTAAGCCCAGAAGACGCACTTGCTGAGGATATCCAGTATTGGGATCACGACAACTAACAGCCTGCTGAGGCCACCCAAAGGACCCTACCACCATGAACGTTGCCCCTCGCCGCAAAAAAGCAGCGCAACTGGCAGCTTCAGCACCTCGCAAAAAGGAGGTGACGCTGGAGCGCCTTCTTGATGCTCAAAAGAAAATTGCGATCACCATTGCCGCAGGTAACACCGAGTATCTGCCGCTCTTCCAGCGCCTGACCAAGGAAGTTGAAGACTTCAAGAAAAACGAAAACGACCTGCAACTAGCCCTAAAGATTGCCTCTCAATAAAATGCTATCTTCTCAATCTGCTCACGCTTCAATTGCAGACTTCCTCCCTCGCCATACTTCGGACGATCATAGGCATGCCCCATCAGCTCTACGCGCAATCTATGATCCACCCCTGCCTCCAATAAACTGTCTTCAAATGAATGGCGCAGCGAGTATGCGGTGTGCTGTTTGCTCTCTCTCAGTTTATGTTCGTCCAGCTCTTTATTAATGATTGCTGACCATCGATCTGATTTCAGATAGTATTTTTTCACCCCGCCAAGAGCAACAAGCCGCTTCGCCGCGTCCAGCGAGACACCAACAAGCGGGACCTCACGCGCAGACCATTTAGTCTTCAGCTTCCTCATGGAACCTTCAGCCCGATACTCCTCGATACTGATATGCGGGACACTATGAGTGGTCTTGAAATGCTCCAGCTTAGCCCCGGCCACCTCTGACGGTCTTAGCCCTGTATTGATGAGGATCCTGAAGATTAAAACGGCTTCTTCATTGGTATCCCCGAATGCATCAGGTGCCAGTAGCTTGGTCTCGATCCAGTTGCGAGAGAATGGTGGCCGCTCATCTTGCGTGCTGTCTTCCTTCAGTCGCAACCGCAAGAACGGATTCTCCAAACTCTCCTGCTTTAGGTCACACCATGTCGAGAAGACTTTTGACAGATGAGTGAAATCCTTGTTCGCCGTTCCAGGCTTCGTTCCCTCATCCAGAACCCGGTCAACCCACCATTGCCGCAGTTTCAATCCGTCTTCACGGGTAATCTCGTGAACATCCTTATCACCCACCACGGCTATGAAGTTGTTTACCGCTTTGAGTTTTGGATTCTTCCACTTCCTGATCTGATCATCACTCATGCCCACCCGCAGATCTGGCGTGAGTTCAAGATACTCCTCATACATCTTGGAAAGCTTTTTCGCTGGCTTCTCAGTCCCTAAAACGCCCGCCATAGCTGCTGAGCTTTTCTTGGGAAACTCCGAGTCCGGTATCACATCCACCCTACTGAGCAGATCATCAAGTGGAGATACCACCACATCTTCAAGCGAGAGATAAGCAAAGCCATGCGCAGAAGCAAAGTCCAAAGCCGCATCATAGTGCGCCTGAGCGCTCTCTTCTTTGTTGGCAAGAAGAGCTTCCCAATAGGCCATCAGCCTCTCTTCAACCATGAGAGACTTCTTTTCAGCAACATCGGGACTTTTGGTTTTCAGGGAAATTTGAACACGAGAACGCGGCTCAACAGCGGCATATCTCTTAGGTACACGCCTCACAAAATAGTAGACACCGCGACTTAACGTATACCCCATTCCACACTCCATCAGACACAAATGTTATGTAGTTTGTTATGTAGAATGTTATGTAAGGGAGGGATTCAATGTCAAGGCAATTTCAAAACTCAGCCTTAACATACTGTAATCATTAAATAATTTTAGATGAAGCAAGAAGGGGAAATGGCGGACACGGAGGGATTCGAACCCTCGAGACCCTTCCGGGCCTACTCCCTTAGCAGGGGAGCGCCTTCGACCACTCGGCCACGTGTCCATGCAGGGGTAGATACCCACGAACCATCTGAAATTCAAGAGCAAGCTGCAACTGTAGCTGTGGAAACAGAAAATACCCTGTGCAGAAACTAAAAAAGCTCAAAGTGACTGACCTGCTTCCCTTCGAGACCGTGAGCAAAGCCAAGTGCAGCTATCACACTTTACAAACTAGAAGCATAGGCGTACAATTCAATCAAACGATTGATTAAATAGAGATCGATATGTCGAAATCCGCTATGCAGGACGAACTGCGCGAAGCACTTACATCCGACACACCGTCAGCAAAGACCAAACGCGACCTGATAGAGTCTGCACTTTTGCACTTTGGCAGAGAAGGTTATGCAGGCACATCCACGCGCACCATTGCTCAAACAGCAAAGACAAACATTGCCTCTATTGCCTATCACTTCAGCGGCAAGGCAGGACTAAAGCAAGCCTGCATCAACTTTATTGCCATGTCTGTTGGGGATGTACTCGCTGTTGTCCTTAACCGAAAGATCACCGAGATTGAGCATATGTCTCCAGAAGAGGCACGTGCAAAACTGCTGGAAATGGTTGATCGGATGATCACATTCACCCAGACAAACAAGCGCGCTGAACTGCTTATGAGCTTCATCCTGAGAGAGGTACTCCACTCCCCTGATGAAACCGACACGCTCTATAAAGCAGTCTTTGGGCCTCTGCTGGACCGTGCCACAACACTTTTAAGCCGAGCCACTGGTCAACCAGCCACCTCCGACGAATTGAAACTGGCAACCTTCACATTAATCGGCCAGTTGCTTTACATGCGGCTAGCCCGCCCATTCGTCCTCAAACGAATGGAATGGAAGGCCGTCGGCCCGGAGGAGCTGGAACAGATCAAATCAGTCATCCACCGCTCAATCAACGCTCTGCTGGACGATCTTTCGAAAGGCAAAAGCAATGCTTAACGTCTGTACATTCCCTATCGTTGCCGGATGGTTCGCCTTCTGCACCCCGGAACCAAATCTCACAGCTGGGTATGTTGAGGGTGAGTACCTGAAACTTGCACCTGTTGAACTCTCCGAAATAGCAGAGGTTGCAGTTGAAGAAGGTGAGCTGGTTCAAAAAGGCCAGCTCATCGCAACCCTTGTCACTTCAGATGCCAATATGAAACTGGCAGAAGCCAAAGCACAATTGCAGCAGACCCTTTCCTCTTTAAATGACCTGAAGCTGGGTAAGCGCCCGGAAGAGATCAAGGTTTTAAAGGCGACCCTGCGCTCTGCACAGGCGCAGGCAAAGCAGGCTCAATCCACCTATGAGCGATATCAGGGACTTTTGGAACGCAAAGTCATTTCTCAGGCACAGTTTGACGAAGCTGAGACCGGCCTGCTTGTCACCAAAGCGCGCATCAACGAACTGCAAGCCCAGCTCGCAGTCGCTAAACTGCCGGCCCGGGAAGACCAGATTGCAGCAGCCGAAAGCCTCTATGAAATGGCAAAGGCAAAAGTTGATCTGGCTGAATGGCTCCTTGAAAAGCGTAAAATCTACGCGCCTGAAGATGCCAAAGTCTCCGATATTTTCCTGCGCACAGGCGAGATGGCCGGGCCAACTGCCCCTATCGCCAGTCTGCTGCCGGTCAGTTCTGTAAAGCTGCACTTCTTCGTACCGGAGAAGCAATATGCAGAACTCAGGATTGGCACAAAGTTCAGCGCCAGATGCGCGGGCTGCACCACATTACAGGCCCTGCAGATCACCCATATTGCAGAGGGGCCTGAATTCACGCCCCCAGTTATCTACTCACTGGAAACCCGGGACAAGCTTGTCTACGAAATACAGGCAAAGCCAACCACGTCTCACGCCCCGCTTCGTCCCGGTCAGATTTTTGACGTTGATCTGGACAGCATGCAATGAACACGATTGATGTAAGAGGTCTGACAAAACGCTTTGGCGACAAACTGGTTGTCAGCAACGTGTCGCTCAGCGTCAAATCTGGTGAAATTGTCGGCTTTCTTGGCCCGAATGGATCAGGCAAAACCACTAGTATTCGCATGATGTGCGGCCTCTTAAAGCCAGATGAGGGTCAGGGACAGGTGCTGGGCTATGATTTAATAAGGGATCGCCTGCACATCAAAAGTCAGGTTGGGTATATGACCCAGAAATTCTCATTTTACGAAGACCTGACCATTGAAGAGAACCTGAGTTTTGTCGCCCGGCTTTACAACCTGAAACCAATTGCCAGGCACACA
Organism: uncultured Pseudovibrio sp.; assembly: GCA_947496145.1. GTDB lineage: Bacteria > Pseudomonadota > Alphaproteobacteria > Rhizobiales > Stappiaceae > Pseudovibrio. The sequence continues at coordinate 11,988 of CANMBS010000033.1, read as the reverse complement.
AAAGAAACCCTTGAAAAGCTTGGCTTGTACTCCCGCCGTAATCAACTGGCAGGGCAGCTATCCGGCGGATGGAAACAACGCCTCGCTCTGGCGGCCTGCACCATGCACAGCCCCAGACTTTTGCTGTTGGACGAGCCAACCGCAGGCGTTGACCCCAAAGCCCGCCGCGATTTTTGGGATGAAATTCACCGGCTTGCCGCTGATGGTATGACAGTGCTTGTTTCCACTCACTACATGGACGAAGCAGAACGCTGTCACCGCATCACCTACATCTCTTATGGCAAGTTACTTGCAGATGGCTCTTTAAAAGACGTGATCGCAGGCGCAGGCCTGCACACCTATACGCTTTCCGGTCCCAATATTGAAAGCTTTATCCCGCAATTACAGGAGGAGGATGGCGTGCAGCAGATCGCGCCCTTCGGCAATGCCCTGCATGTAACGAGTACAAATCATCGGGCTCTCAAACGCGCCCTGAAACCTCTTGAGGAACACAGCGACATTGTAATCGAGCAATCTCCAACCAGCCTTGAAGATGTGTTCATCAAGTTCATGAGCGACAGCACGGACAATATGCAATGAGCAGAATCCTCTCAATCCAGCGGCTGATAGCCATGCTCATTAAAGAGTTCATCCAGATGCGACGGGACCGCATCACCTTTGCAATGATGTTGGGTGTCCCGCTGCTGCAACTCGTCTTGTTCGGCTATGCAATCAACAATGACCCGCGCGGTCTGCCTGCCGCTCTGGTATCGTTGACCAATGACCCCTACTCCCGCGCAGTTGTCAGCGCACTTGAAAATTCGCAGTACTTTAAGTTCACAGTTGAAAATGCCTCACCATCTGAAGCACGCCGCCTGCTGAGGAAAGGGGAAGTCACCTTTGTTGTCACACTTCCGAGCGACTTTGCAAAACAAGCTGAAGCAGGCACGCCCAACGCACTGATTGAAGCAGATGCGACCGATCCGGCGGCCTCCGGTGCAGCAGTTGCCTCAGCCCCGGCAATCATCGAAAAGGCAGTCGCCAGCGTTAAGCAGAACAATCCAAAGCTAAAGCAGGACCTGCTCAGAACCAGCACCACCATTCACCGCAAGTACAACCCCGAAGGCATTACACAGTTTAACATTGTGCCCGGTCTGCTCGGCGTCATTCTCCAGCTCACACTGGTCATGATGACAAGCATTGCCCTGACCCGCGAAACCGAACGTGGCACTATGGAGAACCTGCTCGCAATGCCCGCTTCCCCCTTTGAGATCATGTGCGGAAAGGTCCTGCCTTACATCGCCGTTGGTGGTGTGCAGGTCTGCGTTGTTCTGGTCGCAGGTCGCCTGCTCTTCAACATTCCCTTTGAAGGCGGCATGACGCTCCTGCTCAGCTCTATTCTCGTATTCGTGCTCTCGCTTGTCTTGCTGGGCTACTTCATTTCAACAATTGCCAAAACGCAGATGCAGGCCATGCAAATGACCTTCTTTTTCTTCCTGCCATCCCTGCTGCTCTCCGGCTTCATGTTTCCCTATGCAGGCATGCCTGTCTGGGCGCAAACGCTGGGAGAAATCTTTCCGCTAACGCACTTCTTAAGAGTTGTACGCGCCATCCTGCTCAAAGGCGCAGAATGGAATGAAGTATCTTCAAGCGTTTATGCGCTGATGATATGCGTTGCAGTTCTTCTTGTCATGGCCCTCAAACGCTTCAAACCAACACTGGACTAAGCAGGTATTGCGCTGGCTTGATAATCAGACTGGCTTCACACAAGACTATTTAATCCCCTGCGCCTTCACATCTGCGGCAGTCAAGTCCAATGCACGGTGAGCCTTTTCAATCAACTCATCCACCTCACCTTTTGAAATCACAAGCGGAGGCGACACAATCATGGTGTCGCCTACATGGCGCATCACCAGACCGCTTTCAAAGCAGTGATCCCGGCAGATTGTCCCCACAATGCCTTTCTCAGCCTCAAATGGCGCGCGATGCGCTTTGTCAGGTGAAAGTTCCAGAGCACCAACGAGCCCACAGGTCCGCGCCTCTCCGATGAGAGGATGCTCCCCAAGGTCTTTCCATCTTTCAGCCAGATACGGCCCTGTCTCAGTGGCAACTTTTTCTGGCAACCGCTCTGCCTCGATGATCTCAAGGTTCGCCAAAGCAGCAGCACAAGCTGCCGGATGTCCTGAATAAGTAAAGCCGTGATAAAACTCACCGCCATGCTCGATGAAGCCCTTTGCCACCTTTTCACTCACCACCACAGCCCCAATCGGCAGATAACCGGATGAAAGCCCTTTGGCGATCGGCATCAGATCAGGCTTGAAGTTAAACGTTTGCGATCCAAACCAGTTCCCCGTACGTCCAAACCCGCAAATCACTTCATCAGCAACAAGCAGGATGTTGCGCTCCCGGCAGATACGCTCAATCTCAGGCCAATAGGTCTCTGGCGGTATGACCACCCCACCTGCACCCTGAATAGGCTCACCAATAAAGGCAGCCACATTGTCTTCACCAAGCCTGTCAATCTCTGCTTCCAGCTCACGCGCACGCATCAGCCCAAACTCAGCAGGGTCCATATCTCCCCCCTCACCGTACCAGTAAGGTTGATTGATATGAGTAATATCTGGAATAGGCAGCCCGCCCTGTGCATGCATTGCACTCATACCACCAAGGCTTGCCCCCGCCATGGTAGACCCATGATAGGCATTATGACGCGAGATGATCGTTTTCTTGCCCGGTTTCCCTTCACTGGCCCAGTAATGGCGCACCATACGCACCACAGTATCATTCGCCTCAGACCCGGAACCTGCAAAAAACACATGATCCAGATGCTCAGGCGCAAGACTGGAGATTTTCTCCGCCAAAGCAATCGCTGGCGGATGCGAGGTCTGAAAGAAGGTATTGTAGTAGGGCAATTGCTGCATCTGCCGGTTAACGGCCTCAATAATCTCCGTTCGGCCATAGCCGACATTCACACACCACAGGCCCGCCATTCCGTCGAGGACTTTGTTGCCCTCAGAATCCCACAAGTACACCCCGTCTGCCCGCGTAATGACCCGCGTACCTTTTGCATTAAGTGATTTTGTATCCGTAAACGGATGCAGATGATGAGCTGCATCTTTTTCCTGCAAGACATGTGTGGGCGGAAGGTTAGCGATATACTCCATGGGATCAGTCCTCAAAAGTTATCGGCCCTGTAAACCGGGCGACTGCCTCACATTCCACCCTCAGGTGATATGAGGTAAACTCTCTGCTATTTTGTGATCACAAATTGCAGAAGAGTCAATCTTTACTTCCAAAGCTCGACTGGTACCTCTTTCGAAAGCCCAGTTACCCCTCCTCCGCACGAACAGTTTCAAAAGAGAAAAAAGAAAAAATTCAGAAAGTTTAGCCCTTACTTAAAGCCTCACGAATAAACCCCATCCCCTGAGAAATATCTTCCTCAAGAGCAATTTTTAATGCGCTTTGATCGCGCTTTTTCAATGCCTCTAAAGCCTGTTTATGCTGGTCCTCCAGATTCGCAGTACCAGACCTGCCATAGATGAGACGTAAGAATGGACCAAACTGAACCCAAAGATTTTTCACCAGTTTAATAAGAATTTCCGAGCCACTTTTCGAATAAAGATAAAAGTGAAACTCATAGTTACCCCGCATGTAGCCTTCCACATCACCAGTTTGCAAAGCCACATCAATTTGCTGGTCTATTTCCTCCAGTACCACTATATCTTTATCGCTCAGATGACCCAGCGCACCTGCAGCAAGTTCAACTTCAAGAAGACGCCGCGCCGACCAGATTTCATCAACAACCACCTGTGTCACATCAGGCACGGAGACACGTCTGTTCCCGTGTAATTCCAAAGCGTTTTCTGCAATAAGCCGTCTCACAGCCTCACGGACAGGCATAGCACTCACGCCCAGTTCATCAGCTAACCCGCGAAGTGTCACCGCCTTGCCTGGAAGAAAGCCGCCAAACAAAATCCGCTCTCTGAGCTGCCGGTAAACCTGCTCATGAACCGGCACACTCGCACTGGATTGCATGGCATTATGTGAAGTCATCCTAATCATCACATAACTATAGAACCCTGCACACCTGCTGCAAAGATAATTTGATCACAAACTATTGCCTAGCTGAGATTTCTGTGATCATCTTTCCCTTCAGGCATACAAAATAACAAGAACGGAGAGTGCCGGATCCAGACACGCCAGCATCACAGCTGAGCAGCAATTGAGGGGGGGAGCGAAAATGACTTTGAGCTTTAAGTCTGTTTTGAAGGGAACACTGGCATCAGCTCTTATGATGACATGTGCAGCGAACACTGGGCAGGCAGAAGGTATCGTCAACATCTACAATTGGTCAGACTATATCGACGAAAGCGTTCTTAAAGATTTTACTGCCGAAACAAGTATCGATGTCAATTACGACGTGTTCGATTCAAACGAAGTGCTGGAAACCAAGCTGCTCGCCGGCAAAACAGGATACGATATAGTTGTCCCTACTGGCACTTTCCTTGCCCGCCAGATTAAGGCAGGCGTCTTTCAAAAACTGGACAAGGAAGCCCTCCCCAACCTGAAGAACATGTGGTCAGTCGTATCAGACAGAACCTCCATCTATGATCCGGGAAACACATATTCCATCAACTATTTATGGGGCACCACCGGCATTGGGTACAATGTAAAGGCTGCTAGGGAACGCTTGGGCGACAAGCCTATGGACAGCTGGGAGGTCATCTTCAACCCACAGATCCTTGCCAAATTTCAGGACTGTGGCATTCATGTGCTGGATGCACCAACAGAGTTGATCCCAGCAGCTCTGAACTACCTTGGCCTGAACCCGGACAGTCATAAGAAAGCTGATATCGAAAAGGCCGCTGAGCTTTTAAAGACCATCCGCCCCTACGTGCAAAAGTTCCATAGCTCTGAATACATCAACGCCCTTGCAAACGGCGACATTTGTCTGGCGATAGGCTGGTCAGGAGATGTGTTTCAGGCCCGTGACAGAGCTGAGGAGGCGGGCAATTCTGTGAAGGTCAACTACGTGATCCCTAAGGAAGGGGCTTTGATGTGGTTCGACCAGATGGCAATTCCAACAGATGCTGAAAACGCAAAAGAAGCGCACATTTTCCTAAACTACATCATGCGCCCTGAAGTAATTGCAAAAGCCTCCAACTACGTGGTCTACGCCAATGGCAACAAAGCCTCTCAGAAACATCTGGACAAGGACGTGCTGGAAGATAAAGCCGTCTACCCGGATGAGGCGACTATAGAAAAGCTATATGTAATAACGCCTTACCCACCCAAAATTCAGCGTATTGCAACCCGCGCCTGGACAGCCGTGAAATCCGGCCAATAGGTTTGCCGGAAGCATCTATAGGTTCTGTGAGTAGTTTAAACACCCGCAGAACCTTAAGCACAAAACACACGTGGGGGCAGGACCGCTATGGAAACTTCTGTACTTACTCAGCCAGTCTGCAAATTTGCCCCATGGGACAATCCAGCACAAAAACCACTGGTGCGCTTTGAAAATGTCACAAAGAAATTTGGCGATTTCACTGCCATTGAAAACCTGACACTCAACATCTATGAGCGCGAGTTCTTTGCTCTTCTGGGACCATCTGGCTGCGGTAAAACCACCATGATGCGCATGCTCGCAGGCTTTGAATATCCCACAACAGGCAATATCGCACTGGCAAATACCAACTTACAAAAGGCCCCACCACACAAACGCCCCGTAAACATGATGTTCCAGTCCTACGCCCTCTTCCCGCATATGAGCGTAGAGCAAAACATCGCCTTTGGTCTCAAACAGGAAAAAACATCAAAGGCAGAGATCAAACAGCGCGTGGAAGAAATGCTCTCGCTGGTTCAGCTCGAACCATTCGCCAAACGTAAACCGCACCAGTTATCCGGAGGACAAAAACAGCGCGTCGCCCTTGCCCGCTCCCTTGCCAAGAAACCCAAACTCTTGTTGTTGGATGAACCCCTCGGCGCACTGGACAAGAAACTACGCGAGCAAACCCAGTTCGAGCTAATGAACATTCAGGAGCAGCTTGGCCTCACCTTCGTGATTGTCACCCACGATCAGGAAGAAGCTATGACCGTCGCCAGCCGCATCGCGGTGATGGACCACGGCAAGATTGTTCAGGTCGCAACACCCGCAGAAATCTATGAGTACCCAAACTCCCGCTACTCAGCTGACTTCATCGGCGATGTAAACATTATTGAAGGTAAAATTGACGTCACGACCGGAGAAACCGCCAGCCTCAACTGGGCAGAAGGTGAAACACCGCTTAAAGTTTCAACCAAACAGCGCCCGAACCATGGCACCACATGCTGGCTTGCAGTTCGCCCTGAAAAACTGCGCATCTCAAAGGAAAAGCCGGAAAATGCCGACAATTGCATCAAAGGCGAAGTCTGGGACATCGGCTACACCGGCAACATCTCTACCTATCACGTCAAAGCGTCCAACGGTTCTATTCTGAAAGCACAGGTCTCCAATCGCGAGCACCTGGCGGACCGGCCCATCACATGGGAAGACACCGTCTACATCCACTGGGAGAAAGGCGCTGGCGTCTTTCTGGAAAACTGAGGTGATACATGACTGTCGCAGATATCACCTCTCCCACAGATGAAACTTCAAAGGCTTCAGGCACAAAAGCTGACTGGGGGCGAACCTTACTCATTGCCATACCTTATATCTGGCTGCTGATCTTCTTCCTTGCACCCTTTGTAATCGTATTCAAGATTTCGTTGTCTGACGTGGTGATCGCTCGCCCGCCTTACTTCCCGACCTTCGACCTCTCAGAGGGCTGGCAAGGTTTTCTGGCAATGCTTCAGGCGTTCGATCTGGAAAATTACGTCTGGCTCACCGAAGACACGCTTTACCTGAATTCCTATCTCAGCAGCCTCAAGATCGCGAGCATCTCAACCCTGCTCACCTTGTGCATTGGCTATCCCATTGCCTACTCAATGGCAAAAGCACCGCAGGAATGGCGAGCAACCTTGCTCATGCTGGTGATCTTACCGTTCTGGACCAGCTTCCTTATCCGCGTCTACGCATGGATCGGCATCCTGAAGAAAGAGGGTTTCCTCAATTATTTCCTGCTTTGGACAGGCATCATTGATGAGCCACTGACGATCCTGAACACTGACACCGCCATCTATATTGGCATCGTCTATTCCTACCTGCCCTTCATGGTGCTTCCCCTCTATGCAGTTCTGGAAAAACTGGACACCTCCCTGTTGGAAGCGGCGACTGATCTGGGCTGCTCGCCTCTCAAATCCTTCTGGGTCATTACACTCCCCTTGTCCCTGCCCGGTATCTGGGCAGGCTGCTTCCTCGTCTTCATTCCGGCGCTAGGCGAATTCGTTATTCCCGATATTCTTGGCGGCTCCAGTACCATTATGATCGGCAAGACCCTTTGGGTGGAGTTCTTCTCCAACCGCGACTGGCCCGTCGCTTCAGCCGTCGCGATCCTGCTGTTGTTCTTACTGATCCTGCCCATTGTCCTCTTCCAGAAACAGCAGGAAAAGCAGATGGAGGTCAGCCGATGACGCGCTTCAACTGGTTCAACACAACAACGCTCACCTTAGGCTTTGCATTCCTCTACCTGCCGATCATTTTGCTGATGATCTACTCATTCAACGAATCCCGGCTTGTCACCGTGTGGGCTGGCTTCTCAACCCGGTGGTATCAGTCAGTCTTTTTCAACGAGAGCTTCATGAATGCCGCCTGGGTCACCTTGCGCGTAGGTTTTCTCTCTGCCTCCATCGCCACGGTTTTCGGCACTATGGCGGCGCTGGTCCTTAACCGTGCAGGCCCCTTTACTGGCAAAACTTTGTTCACTGGCATGATCTATGCGCCAATGGTTATGCCAGAAGTTATCACGGGCCTGTCATTGCTCCTGCTCTTCGTCTCACTTGATTTCACACGCGGGTTCTGGACTGTCACGCTGGCACACATCACATTTTCCATGTGCTACGCTGCCGTCGTCGTCTCTGCACGACTGGCGACATTCGAAAAAGACCTTGAAGAAGCTGCGCTCGATCTAGGCTGCACCCGCTTTTCTGCTTTTATGCAGGTCACTCTGCCCATTATTTTTCCGGCAATTCTGGCTGCCTGGTTACTGGCCTTCACCCTTTCACTGGATGATCTGGTCATTGCCTCATTCGCCTCCGGCCCCGGCGCAACCACCTTACCCATGAAAATCTACTCTCAGGTACGTATTGGCGTATCTCCCGAAATCAACGCCCTTTCTTCCATTCTCATTGCCGTCGTTGCCATTGGGGTTGTTACCGCTTCACTGGTCACAAAACAGGCACAGCTAAAGCGCATGAAGGAAGAAAGGCTGGCAACAAACGCAAGCTAATCGAGGACGACACCGTGTCAGATGTAAAAAATCCATCCTCATTGGAGGAATACGCGCATAGCGATCTGGCGTTCACCCGCACCACACCATATGGCACCATCGCAGAACCGACCTATGCTGGCGCACTCAGTTTCATGCGTCGCAAGTTTTCAAAGAACCTTGCAGGTGCCGATGTTGCAGTCTGTGGCATTCCCTTTGATACCTCTGTCAGCAACAGGCCCGGATGCCGCTTTGGCCCTCGTGCCATACGGCAAGCCTCTGCCATCCTGTCCTGGGATTATGCTTGGGGCTGGGCATTCGACCCCTTCGACAGCCTCGCCGTTGTCGATTTTGGCGACTTCATTTTTGATCCCGGACACCCCATGAACGTCCCTGACGAGCTTGAACGTCAGGCTACAGCCGTGCTTTCACAAGACGTAGCAACCCTGATGCTGGGCGGTGACCATTTTTGCGCTTACCCTATGCTCAAGGCGCACGCCAAAAAGCATGGACCTCTCTCACTCATCCAGTTTGATGCTCACAGCGACACATGGGAAGACACCACAAACCGCATTGACCATGGAACCATGTTCTGCCGGGCCGTAAAAGACGGGATCATCAATCCGCAAACCTCCGTTCAGGTGGGCATCAGGACCAACAACGCAAACACCCGTGGCTTAACCACAGTGACAGCCGACTGGGTCCGCAACAACGGCCCGCAGGCAACAATTAAGCGCATTTTGGAAGTCGTCGGCCAAAACCCGTGCTACATCAGCTTTGACATTGACTGCCTTGATCCTGCCTATGCCCCCGGAACCGGCACACCTGTGGTCGGCGGCCTCAATACAGGCGAAACGCGGGAAATTCTGCGCGGTCTTGCCGGGATCAACCTGAAAGGAATGGACCTTGTAGAGGTTGCCCCTGCCTATGACCATGCCGAAATTACGGCTCTGGCGGGCGCAACACTCGCACTGGATTTACTATGTGTTTATGCCAGTCAGTTTAATCCAGCCCCAAAGTCCAGTCACAAATCATAGTTTAAAGAGTGCACATGCATACCCTGACAGCCGTAGAGCCTCAGTTGGCCCAGTTCCGACAAGAAGCTGACAGTTTTTTAAAACAACATCCGAACCTTGAAAAAATAGAGGTTCTGTACGCAGGCTTTTGCGGGCCGTTACGAGGGAAATGGCTTCCGGCAGATATGATGGAAAAACTTGCCGAAGGTGGCGTACGCCTCCCCCTCTCCACCGTTGCATTGGATGTATGGGGCGTGGATGTGCCAGCAACCGGCCTTGCCATCGAGCGCGGTGACCCGGACGGCATCTGCCTCCCCGTTCCCGGCACGCTGAAGCTCGTGCCATGGGCCAGAGTTCCAACAGCTCAGGTTCTGGTAACACTCTTTGATATAGAGGGCGAAAACCCAACACCGCTGGACCCGCGATATGTTCTTGAAACAGTCGAGAACAAGTTTCGGCAAAAAGGCTTAACCCCCGTCGTCGCTACTGAGCTGGAATTTTACTTCATCGACAGTGAACCCGGCCCGACAGGTCTGCCACTTCCACCCTGCATTCCCGGTACAAATCAGCGGCTGGAAGCCTCCCAGATCTATGACCTTGATGTGATGGCCCAGTTTGAACTCATTCTCGTGGAAATCAATCAGGCCTGCAAAATTCAGGATATTCCGGCAGATACCACCATCTCCGAATTTGGGCACGGGCAGTTTGAGATCAACCTGCTTCACGTGCCCAGCGCTGCAGAGGCCGCAGACCACTGCCTGCTGTTTAAGCGCGTTGTGCGCCAGATTGGCCGCAAGCACGGCATGGATGTTACCTTCATGGCCAAACCATATGCAGAAGAAACAGGCAGCGGCTTTCATGTTCACACCAGCCTGTTGGATGCGAGCGGCACCAACATCTTCAGCGGGAGTGAAGAGGAAGCAAACCAATCGCTCAAAAATGCAATTGCGGGCTTGCTGGACACCATGCTGGACATGCAAATCCTGTTTGCTCCACATGCTAACTCTTACCGCCGCCTGCAACCGGGATCATACGCCCCAATCACCTGCTGCTGGGGCTACGACCACCGGGCCGCCGCCATTCGCGTACCAGCCACCCGTGGCAAAGGCGCAAGACTGGAGCATCGTGTTGCAGGAGCCGACGCCAATCCGTATCTGGTGGTTGCCGCAATCTTGGAAGGCATACATCAGGGACTAGAACGGCAAAGTGATCCGGGCGAGCCTATCTCGCTGGAAACGGACCTTACAAGCTACAGCCACCTGACAGGAAACTGGGAAACTGCCATAAACACATGGCAGGCAAGCGCAGTTGCAAAGCAGATGGGTACTCCGGATTTTCATAGTATGTATGGCATAAGCCGCCGGGCAGAATACGAGATATTTGCAACCACGATCACTGGGTTTGAGTGTCAGACCTACGCAAAGAAGGTCTGACACTCACTAAGCGCATATCCCTTTTGTTGGAGACTGTAACCAGCCAGAGATATGCGCAAACCTAAACAGGCTCTTTAATGTTGCGTTCCATAAGCGCCTGATATGCTCGCGGAGAAATCCGGTTAAGCCACCATGCCAGAGTTGCAACACGCCCCACCGGCTTCATCTTCGTTTTTCGCTCATACGCTTTATAGATGATATCCGCAGCTCGCTCAGCGCTCATGTAATCCATACCATCCGTTGATGAACCGGGACGCACAACACCATTTTCTTGCTCACCCGCTCGCCCCGCATTTGTTGCAACAAACGAGGGAGCTGCTATCAGCGTATGCACGCCATAGATCTTTTCCTCTGAGCGCAAGGACCCGAAAAACCCCTCCAGCGCATGTTTACTGGCTGCGTAGGCCGTACGTTTAACAAGCGGCGAGAAACCAGCTACAGAAGATATCGCCAGATGACACCCCTTTGAAGCACGCACAGCTTTCAGGAATGCATGTGCTGTATGCACCGCACCAAAATAATTCACCTCCAGTATCTTACGATGAGCACTCAGGTCCATATCTGCAAACAGGCCAATATGCGTCACACCTGCATTGTAGACCACCAGATCAATACTCCCACGCTCAGCTAAAATTTTACTGGCAACCTCCTCAACAGCTCCGCCATAGGTCAGATCACAGGCATAAACGCTCTGCTTTTCATCTGATTGAAGAGCATCCAGTGCCGGGCCGGGCAAATCCAGTAAAACCGTATGCCATTCCTCACGCTGCAACCGCTCTGCAAGAGCCTGACCTAATCCCCCGGCACCACCTGTGATTATTGCTGTTTTCATCACAGCCCCACTGATCGCTGCCAGTATTTAAAAACCTCCGCACTGGTCTTTTCAGGGGTATACCCAAACACCTCTTTTAAACGGTTATTGGCAAGCACTGGCCGATATTGCAAAAAGCGCACCTGTTCAGGTCCATAACGCGATAGTCGCACAGGCCTTGCTATGCCTAAGGCCAGCTTCAAAACCCATGCAGGCAGCTTCAGGACAGGTTTACCCAGCAGTTTCCCAAGCTGGACCAGCGAAAGAGTGCCATCGCCTGCAACATTAAAAATCCCGGCAGGCCCGTCACAGCAAGCCCGGAGCAAAATACGAGCTATTGCCAAGTCTGGTGTATAAGCTTTTTCTTAAGCAGCTTTTTTATCGGGTTGAGGCTGTTCGATACCATC
>CANMBS010000032.1 GCA_947496145.1 uncultured Pseudovibrio sp. | reverse complement strand
AGAGCGCACCTTCGCATGGCTTGGCATAAACCGCCGGTTCTCAAAGGACATTGAACGATATGCCAGAACCAGTGAAGCACTCATAAGCGCCGCAATGATTAAACTGATGCTGAGGAGAGTTGCTCGATATCACCATTCTTGAACAGACTCTTACGGAAATACCAGCGCACGTTGCCATGCCGGTCTACATCGCGCATGACGCCTTTTTCGGTTTTTGAAGAGCTCATTTGGCTACGCTTTACTAAACGAAATCAGCGAGTGTGCCTTCTGTGTGATCCAAAGCTTTCCCGTTGACATGGGGCAGATCATCAAAGGCTCTATCCAGTTCGAGAATGTCCCATATCTTGCGGCTTGCAAACTGTCGGGCATGAGGCCTTGTTGTATCATGCGTTCAAATAGGTTTGCGCTGACACCAACGTATCCCGCAGCATGAGTTTTGTTCAGGCCACGGGGTAAGATCTCTTTTTTGCGAGTTTGTGCTTGCATCACGCTTCCTCAGTTTCTTTTGCATTCTGAGCTGCGAGAATGCCAGTTTGTGCTTGCCGGCTTTGCTCCTATTTTTTGAAGCGTGGATCTTCTGTTGTGTCGGGATTGTCGGTTATAGCTGCTCCGGAGCCGGCGGTGTCGATGCCCTTCTGCTGAGCTTCGTCAATCTCGCCAGTCATGCTAATTGCGTGCATGTAGAGGTCTAGGAGCGTTTGTTTTTCTTCGCACTCATGTGCCTTTTGCTTCGGCGTAGACATCCTTGATGTCACCGGCAATGCCTTTCTTTTCTTCTTCCAGGCGTTTGATGCGCTCAATAAAGCTGCGGAGATGATCTGCTGTCAAACCGCCTGCATTTGAACCAGATGCTTGAGGTTCCTCTGACTTCTTGGTGTGTCGTGGCATTTCAACCTCACTGAGCTGGTGTGATGAATGCACGGTTTGCGTCATTGGCAAACCCAATGGCAATAATCTGAGCAAGCTCACCATGTTCGCTAAGAGGCAGTAGGGCTGCCTCTACCAGCCGCTCCAGACTGTGAATTTCAGGCTGAAGCAGATTGTAGTAGCTGGAAAGATTATGCTGCGTTGTTGGGTTCTCGGAAAGGGTGTTGTTTAGGTACTGCATTTTCTGAGTGTGAGGGACAGGCCAGTTCCATTGACCTCATGCAGCCTTGCGTGGACTTTAGCCGCAAGGTGCGTGATTGGCTGATAGTATCGACTACAGACGCGCACAGGACGTTGCAGCGTTGCTAGGACCGGATCAAACGCAAGCTGTGTTTGTCATCGCAGGACAGAGGCTATCCATCACAGAGGCAGCGATAGGGTTTGAGGAGAATGAAGAAAAGCGAGAGGCGGGCACTCCTAGTAGGGCTACTGACCTGAGACCCACGTTTCCTCCAGCTTTTGTGAGGCTCCATTGTTTGTATTCAAGCCTTATGCAGTTCTCATTTCCAGCCCTATCTGCCCGGCAAACTCGGCTGGGGTTAGGTTGTCCAAAAACGAATGCGGTCTTTGAGTGTTGTAGTCTTGTTTCCAAGCCTCAATTTCAGTCCTTGCTTCGCTCAGTGATGAGAACAGTGTTTCATTCAAACACTCATCCCGAAAGCTGCCGTTAAAACTTTCGACAAAAGCATTTTGCATAGGCTTTCCTGGCGCAATGTAATGCCAGTTGATGTTTGTATCCTGGCAGAACTTCAACACTGCAGAACTGGTCATTTCTGTGCCGTTGTCCGAGACTATTGTCGTTGGCATCCCCTGTTTTGCGATAATGGCTTCGACTTCGCGCACAAGACGCGCTCCGGAAATAGAGGTGTCGGGAACAAGAGCCAGACATTCACGACTATAATCATTGACGACAGCCAGCACTCTAAAGCGCCTGCCATCGGTGAACGCATCACTGACAAAGTCCTGGCTCCAACGCTCATTGGTTCTTGACGGCACAACAAGGGGCCTGCGAGTTCCAAGTGCACGTTTACGACCACTACGTTTGCGCACTTGCAGCCCTTCCTCACGATACAAACGACGCAGTTTCTTAAGGTTCATAACCACTCCCTGACGTCTCAAAAGGATATGGATCCTGCGATATCCGAAACGGCGGCATTCACTGGCCAATTGTCGGATAGCTTCACGTTACGGTTTGTCGTCAGGACGAACGCTTTTGTAACGCACACTGGAGCGATCAACCTGAAGCACAGAACAGGCCCGTCACTCGTTCACACCAAAGCTGCGACATAAAAGGCAACCGCTTGGCGTGAAGCAGCGGACCCTACCACTTTTTTGAATTCATATCACGCAGCATAGCGTTATCCAGCATGGCTTCGGCAAGTAACTTCTTGAGCTTGGAATTTTCGACTTCCAAAGCCTTCAACTTGCGTGCATCTGAAACATCCATGCCCCCATACTTGGCATTCGCCCTTGAGCTTGAACCAATGGCGCTCTAAGGGCTCATTACTTGTAAAACGATGCTGTGCTGATCCCATGTCTGCGACAAACTTCTGCTGTTGGAACACCACTTTCTTGTTCCTTGATCATGCTGATGATCTGCTCTTCTGTAAAACGCGAACGCTTCATATCCCACCTCAATGTTAGGTAGAATCCTATCACAAGATGGTGGAAGTTAGAGGGAGCAGGTCATTCACTATGAAACAATTACGTTCCTACTTTCAAGTGCTATCGTTTGTGTATGAAGAGTGGGATTGCTAAAATTTCCAGTGTTATAGTTAGCCTGTAATATTAAGTTTTGAAAAATAACATTTATTACTTGAAAAGTCTTCATCAAACCTTCCAATTTATGACTGTGGAGGGAGATCGAATGTTTGTGAATTTATTTGCAGTACTACAGCGTTTCTTTCTGTTTTGGACTTTCATTTCGATGATGGCGGCATACGCCCCTAATCGGGTTCAAGCTGAAACTTTAACTGCAACGAGTTGGGACTTCGCGCCTTCCGCTAAGTATCAACCTACATTAACGAACATCTTTCAAACTGATCCATATGAAACAGGAGGGGCAATTGAAATTCTTACGCCTCTCTTCCAAGGGGAAACAGGAATACTCTTCGGAGATATACGCATCGGTAATACCTCCAGAGCAAATGTGTTTATGAATATCGGCGGGGGGCTTCGTTTCTTTGTTGATCATAACCATATAGCGAGTGCCTACGCTTTTTTTGACTATCAAAACGATTATGACAATGCTGGTGAGTATGGCTTATCAATAGGCGGCGAGCTGCTGGCAGAATATTACGAAGCTCGCGTGAATGCTCAACTACCTACTTCTGGAACAGTAATTATGCCGGGGCTGGTAAGAGCTGTAGGTATTCCTATCCAGATAGAAGATACGCAAATTTTTGAAGTCGTGAATGTATATGAAACAGATAGCATTCCACTTTGGTCTGTCTCTGGTGAGGTTGGTGTAAAAATTCCATTACCAGAAGTAATTGATATTGATTTGCGTCTGTTTGGTGGTGGCTATTATCGAACAGCGAACAATGCCGCAGACTTTGGTGGTGCTCGTGGTCGTGTCGAAGCTGCTGCGGATGATCTCTTCGGTATTCCAGGTTTGCGCTTCACCCTTGCTGGAGGAATTTCCTATGATGAGGAGAGGAGTACCGCAGGTCTTTTTGAGGCACGCATTGCAGTACCTTTGCAGAACTGGTTGAAACGTCCTGATGACACAAGATATGCTGGCTTAAGCCCAATTGAAAAACGCATGACGGAATACGTAAGACGAGACCTCACGATTCAGAATGATCAACGTCTCCGTCACATATCCAATCAGCTCGTAACTCCAATTAACCCACTTACCGGACAACAATTTGGTTCTGTTGTTTATGCCAGCGCAGCAGGCGGTGGCGACGGCACAGAGGGCAACCCAACTGATCTACAATCTGCCATCGCATTAGCCGGAACTAATGGTATTATCTTACTTGATGGAGGTGGCACAGCTACTGTCACATCATCTCTTGATTTCTTAACTGGCCAAGTTGTAGCCAATCCAGCCTCTGACTTTCTTGTCGAAGGTATTAACGGAAACATTTCTACATTCACAACATCAGCAGGCACGCCTGTTGCAGTCTCATCTTCAGCAACAAACCAAATCGTCGAACTCTCATCAGGGGTCACACTTACGGGGATTGGCTTATACAGCAATACAGCGGATGTAGGAATTGTTGGTTCTTCGGTCTCCAACATTGTTCTCGATAATGTTCAAGTCGTTGGCGGTACGCAAAGTGCAATGAACTTTACTTCCGCGAGCGGGTCTATCACACTCGATAATCTGAACATTAATGATGCTTCTCGATTTAATAGTACATTTGGTACTTCTTTTACGGCGGGGACTTTCACACAAAGTGCGATCAGCTTTACAAACTCCAACAATGCTATCATCCGATCAATAGAAGATCCTGATGCTCCAGTCGTCGGAAACGTGCTGCGGGGAGCCACGCAGGCTGGGATTAGCATAATTGGCGGTACAGCGGACATCACTATTGATAGCTGGGACCTTGAGGCATTCTCTGGAGCAAGCAGTGGCGGCATTGATATCGCAGGCTCTGGTATTGAGGGTCAGATTAGCGATATCGTGACGGACAATCTCTCCGGAACATCACCTCAATTGTATGCGATCCGCGTTTCAGATCATGCCGTGATCGATATTGATGATGTGGATATTGATGCTGGGCTCTCTGTTCTCACAGAAGTGCCGAATTCAGGCGCGCTTGTAGTTACTGATGGTGCCGATGTTGATGTCTCGAATAGCCGCATCAGGTCTTTCACTAACCTTCGTCAAAGTATTTACATTGCAAGTGAAGCCGGAGATGCTCCTATCTTTGGTATTTCAGATACGGCAGTAAACGCGCGAACAAGCTTAGATCCACGCTTTAGCATTTTTGTTGAGGGGACCTCCTCAGAAGTTGTTCGCATCAGAGGCCTTAGTGATAAAATGGTGTTCAACGATACAATTCGTGCGAACTGGGTTCTATTTGAAACTGATGCAGGTGGGACGGTTGATGCTTCCGGCATCACTGTGGGTACAGGTACTGGTGTTACCCTCAATGCAGGAGTATCATTTGAGAATGCAGCAGGTTCTATCAATCTCGATAATATCACTGTCAGAAATGAAGGCACAGGTAATTCAGAGGCAGGGGTCGCGATCAAAGCTGTAGCAGACAATGCTTTGAGCTTATCTCTAGAAAATCCAGATATCATTACAATAGGTGGTGCCCCAGAGCAGTGTATCTATCTCAACAGCTCCAGCACGTGTGATCCATTTCCTTAAGATTTTGGATAGTTTGGGCCACATGTATGGACCGCCTGCGTTTCTCAAGAGAGTTTTTACTTGGAAGTTTGAAGTCGCTACTATGTATCCGACCTGTTTATCGACGCGCGGGCCGTGGCCTTGATGGTAATACGCACGTACCTACAGTCTGATTAGCGGACAGGTTGCTTAGACTCATTTGGGCCCTCTGACTTTGGGTGCGTTCTTTCTTCCGTTCCATGCTTATGCTCTGTTGCGAACTTTTAAGGAGGTTCTGGTCAGATCGCCTCCATGTCAGTTGTATGGCTGTCAAACTCCATGCAATTGTACAATACACTCCAGGCGATCCTTGCCAACTTATTGGCCAGAGCGACGGCCAGTTTATTCTTATGCATTCGACTGGATGGTCGCTCCAGCCAGTCTCCGAAGCTCAAGTTCTGCCAAAGTTTCGGTCGCATCATCAAAACGTGGGCCGCCTGCACCAACAGCATGCGTAAATAGCGATTTCCGGCTTTCGATATTTTGCCGAGGATGGGCTTGTCTCCTGTGCTGTACTGGCGAGGGACCAGGCCCAGCCAGGCGCCAAGGTCTCGTCTGCGTTCAAAAGCAGATCCGTTGCCAATCGCGGCCACCAGCGCGGTGGAGATGATGGGGCCGATGCCGGGGATACTCATCAGCAGCTGGCAGCCACCGTCATATTTGCTGATCTGTTCGATCTCGGTACTGGTCGCATCAATGCGTTCGTCCAACCACAGCCAGTCTTCATAAAGGCCGATCAGGATGTCGTGCATGCGCGGAGAAATCTCACTAGCGCGATTGTCAAGAATTGCGAACAGAGAGTTTCTCAAGCTGTTGCTGCCTGTGCGCACCGCAATTCCTTGCTCTAACAGGAAGGCCCGGATCTGATTGATGGTGGCGGTACGACGCGAGACCAGTCGGGATCGAACCCGGTGCAGGGCTTGCAGATCGAGCTGATCCTGGCTTTTCTCCTGCACGTAATTCAAATTGGGTCGCAGCACGGCCTGGGCGACGGCCTCAGCGTCATTGTAATCGTTCTTCTGGCCTTTGACGAAAAGCCTGGTGTATTTGGCGGCGATGATACGCGGATCAAACCCCAGTTTGCGTAATGTTCGGCTGATAAAATGCGCACTCATACACGCTTCCATGCACACAATACAGCGCGGCAGTTTATCAAACGTTGCCACTAGGGACAAACGCCTGATCTTTTTTCCGAAAAGCGTAGCTGCCATCATCATTGAACCCAATGATGTGCAATGTATCTTTGCCAATGTCTATGCCGACTGAGAGAAGTTCTGTGGTTATGGGTCTGCTCCGGTTGGATAACAACAGGATCACTATAGAGCCTGCGCCTCGGGGAAACAGGCGGTCCATCCCATTACAGGACATTCGAGCGGTTCTGCAAAGGTTGAGCTAATTCATCCATATGGCATCGACAGGGAACAAAGTAGCGTAACTGAAGCCCTAAATAATAAACATGTCAGGTTCGCCGGGCGCACACAGTGCAGGCGTTTGACTTAAAAACACTTCGTCTTTCACACGAATTGCTCTGGTCCGTCTCCCTATCTGTGAGGCGAAAAGTTTGGACGTGCGTAGCAACACCTGCAATTGCGCCTCCTGCAACGATACTAGGATAAGAAAGATCAGAAATGAGTAAAAAAAACAATCAGTCAACTGGCCCTGAAATTAATAAGGAATGGTCAGTCACAAATAGTTCCAAAGCTGCGGTAACTGCTATTGATGCCTTTGATCCCAATAGCACTTCGGATCCTTCCGGTCTCAATTTCATCTATGAGCTGCCTCTCAGTTATCTGAAAACAGATCAAAGTGATAATCAGCTGCCTGCAGGAAAAGTGAGCAAAGTTGATCTGGATGGAAAAAACGCCGACAAATCATATCGCGAACTTTACGATGTGCTGTTTGCCCTTCCTTCAACCGGCTTTCCAGTTGACGATAAAAGCGTTTCTCTGCCGCTTACATCCGATAGCTATCCGCCTTATACAATTCCGCAATCGGATTCGATGAGCGACAGCTATAACTTCCTTCGCCTTATTCAAGCGTTTCCGTCGTCCAAGCTGGCCCAGGGCTTTGCGAATGCCGTGCAGCAGCAGCAAACGGATCAAGCCAAGACAACACCTCCGAAAACCAATGCCGTGGATGCTTATTTTCAGAGCACTCAGCAGTATAAAGATTGTACTTCAGTAAGCTATGCAGCAGTGCTCAGCTACAATCAGACCTTTGCTGGTGCATCTGTTGGATTTAAGAGCAGCTATAAATTTTACCTCTATCAGGTTTCGGGAACAGGCTCTTCGGCCAAGGTCGTTGAAGCTGGTACTGTAACATTCGATCTCAACAACGCGAAAACACCATTCGACCTTTCAGATAAGAATGGCGGTTATACGATCACGTTCACGGATACCAAAGGCAACGACACACCGCTTTACTACAGTGATGGGCAGTTTGTTTCAGATGTGAAGTCTGACTTGCCAGATATCTGTTTTGTTGTGAGCTGGATCTCCAAAAACCAGTTGAACGGTACAACGACATCACCAGATACCATTATGCCGATGATGGCAGGTTATGTGAACGGTGTGAAAGTTTGCGGCACATCCATCAAGCAAGACACGAGCGATGGTAGTTCCACATGGCATTGGCCGAACACATTTATGGGCTGGTATAGCCTTGTACTGTCGGTGTTTGGTGGGATCTTTGTTCTGGACTGGCTCTATGGGAAATTTACCGCCAAGAAGAAAGCGCGCCTTGAGGAAGAGCGCCGTACCGGTGAACGTCAGATCACAGATCAGCAAAACTCAGCGCTGAATGACAAAATCGACAATCTTT
Source organism: uncultured Pseudovibrio sp. (assembly GCA_947496145.1). Classification (GTDB taxonomy): domain Bacteria; phylum Pseudomonadota; class Alphaproteobacteria; order Rhizobiales; family Stappiaceae; genus Pseudovibrio. The sequence goes on along the minus strand of CANMBS010000032.1, from coordinate 55,912 downwards.
CAGACCAGGTTGCAACGGCCAATCAGAAAATCCTAGACAAGCTTCAGTCTGAACAGAAATTTAATTCAGACATCAAAGCGGTTGGCGATCAGATTAAAGGCTTTGATGCAGACCTTGCCGCATCACAACAGCAAGCCAATGCGGTTGATCAAATCAAAGAGCTGGATACGCAGATCGATGCCCTAGCTGAGTATGGTGTCACTGAGCCTCTTTCTGAAGCTGCAAGCAATCTGCGTGATGCTGCTTTCGATATTACCAATGCGAAAACTCCAGACCAGGTCAAAGCCGCTCTTGAGAAGTGGAATCCTGAATTAGAGAAGATCAACAAAGTGGTCACCGAGCGCGTCACTGAATTGGGCAGTGAAATTAAAGAGGATACCAAAGTCAAAATCGATGATGCTCAGAAAAATCTCGATGACTTGAAGGAGGAGCAGAAAGACCTCGAAGAGCAAGAAAAAGCTCAGGAAGAGGGAGAGCATTCCGACGATAATAAGTTCGAAGGAGACGACGATCTACCGAAGTAAGTTGATGACCAATCTCATAGTTTGATCGTAAACAGGAGAGACGCTCCCATGAATACGCCTATTACAAACATTGTGACTATAAAAAACGGTCTATCGAAGGAAATTATAGTTTATTCGACCATTGAAAAGTCTGATCCAGACCCGAATAATCTAAAACCTGAAGATTTTGTAGAGGTATATACAAAGATTGGGAGTGTCTCTCCAAACGGCTCTTCTAACATCGATTTAAAGACCGCACTTGCAAGACTGGTCTTTGCCTATGAAGACAACGAGTTCCCAGTTGGTCTTTGGGTGCCAGACTCTCTTGCCCCAAGCGGAACGCAAAGTTTTACCGTGACAACCGATATGGCGAATGCCTGTAATCAGGCGTGGGCGTTTTACAAAAGCTATGTCTCGCAGCCGTATTCGCCAACATCACTCCAGTTCAATGAAATCATTCTGGATAACCAGAATATTGAAACGCTGGATGATCAGGTCACAAAGTTCTTCGATTCAACGCCCTACAAGGGCTGTGATTATCATGCTTTCTCTATAGTGTCTCATTGGGCGCAAAATTCCTTATATGCATGGCCGGGAACGTATTACGCCTACGAGAAACCCGCGAATGATGAAGGGTTTGTGTTCCCCAATACGCCCGTTGGTACGCTTAGTATTGCAAACGGCAAAGCAAGCTATGCACCGGCTGACGGCTCTCAGGCGACAGCGCTCACCTATGCCAATGGTAATCTCACATCTGCCGGAGCAACCAAGGACAAGGGAATTACACTAACCGGCATCTATCGTGAGATGAGCTGGGAGAATAAACCCGACACATTTGGTATGTTCTGGCTTGGCAATACGGGTAGCAACAGCCTGATCGCTCAAACCTATGCAGGACCCTCCGTGCCTTGGTGGGTGATTTCATACGATCTTGCGTACACCGCTTATCTTGGCATCAACATTTACATGATGGGCGACATGGCTCTTACCATCATGAAGGCTATTCCCGGAGGTTTGAAAGCACTGGCTAAGCAGGCAAAGAGCCTCTACCAAAGCTTAGCCGATAAATTCCAGTCCAGCAATGAAAGCGCGGACTTCCAGCCGGAAGATGCTGGCGACATTGACCCTATCAATGTAGACGTAGATGTCGACGTAGACGTGGATGTGGACACCGACGTTGATACGGTTCAGGACACAGATACCGATGTTGACGTAGACATAGATATCGATGCAGACGTGGACTTCGGGGTCGTTGTGGATGTTGACGTGGATATCGACATTGACACCGATACGGTTCAGGACACGGATACGGACGTGGATGTGGATGTAGACGTGGATATCGACATTGATACGGATATCGATATCAATCCGGGCACCGTGGACTCGTCTCTTACAAAACTTGGCAGTTGGATCATGGAGAAGGGCTTCCCGTTCCTTGCTGAAAATCTCGCCATCATGTTTGCCTTCCAGACAGCCTCAAAGCTGCTGGCGGTCTGGCGCAAAGCTGGAGAGGAAAACCTGTACAATCAGGCGCCTCAGCAAGCCTCCTCAACGGGCATGCTCATCAACTACATGCTCAATGAGAAAAACTCTGTAGAGACCCGCTGGAAGACGTTTGCAGACTGGGTTCAGCAGTATGAGCCATCTATTGACGCACAGCAGATGCTCATTGCGAATGTTCTGATGACGAAGAATACAGGTGCAGATAAGGCTTTGGATGCTTGGAAGTGGCCAGAAAGCGACGAGGATGATCTTGTAAACAAGATGGTTAGCGCTGGTCAGGGCAAAGATCAGTATAAAGGCTTCCTCACACTTTCAACGGCGACATATGACAAGAAAACGCTTCCGATAAAAGTCGGGTGTGGGGTTGCCACGCGCTATCTGACCAAATTGTCTTAAGCACAGGAGACGTACGATATGAATGTAGTCGCACTCTCTTCTGAGCAATCCGAACGGGAACGCCACAAGCAAGAGTGGGAGAAGCTGGCGCGAGACATCGCGCTGGCTGACTTCCACAATCAACCTGCCGTAAACGCGGGGGATAAAGCAGATGTCTTAACCGGTGAGCTCACTATTTTAGGCTCGGGTATTGAGGCACTTAGCTTTAATCGTCAGGATGAGAATTACATTAAGTCGGCAGACTATGTTTTCTACTGTGTTGCTGACCCTGCCACTGCTGTCTGGATCCGCTCCATTCGCCCAGATGCCTTTGACCTTTATGTGCTCTACGATGACAGCAAACCGCGCTATTCCACATACATGCAGATGACTGAGGCCATGTTGCATCATGTGAGGTGTGGTAAGCGTGTAACGGGTATTTATTACGGCCATCCCGGTGTTTTCGTGCTTTCCACACACCGGGCCATCGACATCGCGCGGCGCGAGGGGCATAAGGCAAACATGCGGCCCGGCATCAGTGCTTTGGATACGTTGTGTGCGGATTTGGGGGTTGATCCCAGTTATCCCGGTATGCAGACATTTGAAGCCACCGATATGCTCATTCGCAACCGGGAGCCTGACACCAGTACGCATCTGGTGTTGTGGCAAGTGGGGCTTATCGGAGAACTGGGTTACAGGCGTCTTGGCTATGTAAACAACAGTTTCTCAACGCTGATTGAGTATCTGCAATCTTATTACGGTGAGGATTATCCGGTCACCAACTACATTGGGTCCCGTTATCCCGGCGTAGCACCAACCATTGAAACCTACCGCCTGAATGAGCTGCACGACCCCGCAATCCAACGCAAAGTAACTGGTATCTCAACCTTTTACATTGCACCAAAAACAGTGCGTGGGGTTGATCGAGAAGTGGCTGAGGCGCTTGGTATCATCAAAGCGGGAGAGAAGCCTGTTACCCCACAGTCGCCCCTTCGCCAGATTGCGAATTACCATAGCCGTGAGCGCCGGGCGCTTGATGCTTTTGCCTCTTTCAAAGTGCCGAGCGGATACCATTGGCAGGAAAAGACGGAAGCAGCGCAATTTGTGCTCTCGCTTTTGCAAGATCCTGAACTTAGACAGCTTTATGAAGATAATCCTTTAAGAGCACTCCGCCAGCCAGAGTTTTCTGGTCTGACTGAGCGTGAAGTCAATTTTCTGGCCTCAAAGGATCAGGGGGCTGTGCAGATTGCCGCAAAAGGCCTGCATGAACGGAACGACAACAATGATGCCTTTTTGCAGGATCTCTACTGCTCCTCAACTCTTGCCAAAAGGATCGGACAGGCTAGCAGTGCTGGTGAGATAGACAGTCTTGTTAAGGAATACAGGCTGGATACCAATCGAATGACTAGGGATGTGGGGCGTTTTGGGTTTATTAATCTCTACCCTTGGAGTGGGGTCTATTATGACGCAGCATCAAACACTTGCATTTGCTTGATGACCTCAAATGCCAACACAAAGAAAGTGGTGCTGGAAGTTAATGGCGAAGCCATTAAAAAGCCGCGCTATTATCGCGGTACTCTGGAATGGTCAACGAAGGCGGGCAATTCTCACACTGGTTCCTTACGTTTCGATCTGGGCACAAACGGGCTCGTTCAGGCTATCGGCTCCATCTGGGATGATCAGGAAGAAATTCCGGCAAGGGGGAATGTGAGCGCTCGTTCCGTCTCTCCTTTCCCAAAGAAGCTGAAGCAAACACTGGCACAAGCCTTCGATTGCAATGATCTGAAACACATTTGGGGCTCTTATTGCTTGCGCAAATCAAAAGATACAAAGCGCTCTCTTTTGCAGCTCAAGCTGGATGCAGGCAGCCTGACGATTGACGGCGTACCAGCACAACTGATGTCCTATGAGAATGGCCGACTTTTCTATCAGGATCCAAAGGCGCCCGAACAGATAGGCCAACTCAATTTCCTCTTCGATCCCCTTGCTGCAACCACGGTCTGTTTTGGGGACGGGATTGTTGGCATGAAGCAACTTGCGCCTGGTGAAATACCTGCATCGCAACCGGTAGAGACTTTCATCAATGGGGAGATGGCACAAAAAGCCCTGTCCAATGTGGCAAGAGCCGGAAGGGAAGCGGGTGGTATCCTTTTCTACCACAGCTGGCAAAAGTACTGGCTTTCCAACATCGCAGCCGCAAGGTTTTTGCAGTTGATCTGAAGATAAGCTTTGGAAAGGGAGCTTTAAATGCGCTATTCAAAATTGGACACAAGCGGTTTTGATGGAGACAGAAAGCTCCTGTTCCTGAACTATGACGTCACGTGCTATCCTTTTGCGCAAGTTTTAGCGCGTGACGCCTTTTGGGGAAGCCCGCTCCAGAAACTGCATGAGTTTTGGCGGAGAGCTAAATTAAAAAACGGAAAGCCTGCTCAGCTTTCTGGTCGCGATAGTTTGTATCTTCGGGACCAGATGCGGGCTCAATCTGACACCTCTCCCTTTTATAAGCTCTATCACAAATTTATCCTGCAGGAATTGGCACCCCATTTTGGTGGAACCATTTCATATTCAATGCACCCGGAAATGCGGGTGCATCTTGCAGGCACACCAGCTTGCAGTGCCTGGCATACGGATGTTCAGGTGACCGGTCGCTTCGATCAAATCAATGTATGGTTGCCATTTGTGGATGTGAACGAAGCAAACTCACTTTGGATTGAGAGCGACTATGGCCGGCATGACTATCGGCCAGTCCCGGTAAAATACGGGCAAGCTTTGATTTTTGATGGTGGTTGCCTGTCTCACGGAACTGTCGCGAATGAAGGCTCAAGCACTCGTGTGAGTGCGGACTTTCGCTTTGCTGTCAAATCGTTTCCCCCACCAGAAAATGCTACCCGAATTCATAGTCGAACAGGGGATAAACTTCTCTTTAAAGGGTAAATGCCTTGCTTGCCTGTCTATACCCAAAAACAGAAGGTCAAGAGCTGTGAACTGTCAGTCTCGCTAGAACATGTTTAGAAGATTGCTTTAAGGAATGCACGATGGGAACGTAAGAAACCTGGTCACCGGAAATGGCGGCGAATGTATACGGTGTGCCATGCAATAACTACGTTCATTTCTCCGATGGACACTTGTGTTATAAAGATCACCCGCTAATGAAAACATTCTGGATTAGTCGTGGGAGATATTTCAACTAACTTCCGCAAGATAGAGGCTGTTCAGAACACCTGTAGGAGTGCTTGGGTTGGTGAAGGTCATGTAGGAATGACTGGCGAGGTTGTCGGTGGCATGAACACGAACATGTTACATAAAAAAACTTGCTTCCGTTCTCCATCACGAACGTCGAGAGGGCAATCTGAAGCTGCAAGTGCTCTCTGGCAAGGTGCACACCATAAACGCCCAAATGTCAACAATTGGTCGTATGCACTAGCAATGCCTATTAAAGAGCCGGAAGCAGATGACACTACACACTAAAGCTTGGCTGCATAGCAGTTTACTTTAATGGCCGTTCAATCAAAGGGCGGTGTCATATGCTGATAACAAGGCCGGGTTCCAACATTTTTTGATCCACATCGTGAATAACGCAGTTTCCGAGCAATATGAATTACAATTGTGTTCTCAGGCATTCCGTCAGTAGGAACATGGGCGGATCTTGAACAGTTATTGCAATGAGCGCGAACAGGGGCGTTGAGTTCCCTTAGGTCTGCCAATGTAACGAGACGCCCTTCCACTGCTTGTTTTCCTCGTTCGTTGCTCTCTTCAAACTTACTACCTTCATCTGAGGGCACGGATCAAGTGATGGAATTTTGATAACATATGCTTAGCGCATAATTACATAACAAACTACATAGCACCTCGGTGTTTGTGAGGTGCTTTAAGGGTTGCTGAATTCAACATAAAATATTGTATTATATTATGAAATATGAATTACGACCCAGTGTAAGTTGCCTGTTTGGGAATCTCTGTCTCTCCGTCAGTCTGACTGGGTGCTCTTCCGTTGCTTAGGCTCCAACTGGTCTCTTCTGGTAAGCATTTTAGGAGAGTTGCAGGTGCAATTTTGTGGGCAAGAATCCCTCACCTTGAACCCATCACGAAAAGAACTGCAATAACAATGTATAGGGAAAAGTAGTGGAGGCCTCTGCCGGAATCGAACCGGCGTACACGGATTTGCAATCCGCTGCGTCACCACTCCGCCAAGAGGCCCCGCTGTGGTGTGAGAGGGCTTTTCTGATATTTGGGGCGGATAGTCAAGCGGGCAAATTCAGTTTCCACGATCACTCTTGTGTAAAACACCGAAATTTATGGGGTTTAACGGAGTGGTCGCAAAATTAGCTAATTCGTCTTAAGTAGTTTTTGCGGAGAAACACAGATCAAAATGTCCTTTCTGTCTTTGAAAAAGCGAAATCAGTAGAGGGTACTGTCTATTTTTACGGATATGGCAGCTTGTGTTTGTTGCGGTACAGCGATATTTCTCAGCCAAAGAATCTTGCAGGATAGTGAGGACAGGATGGTCAACTTCGCGGAACAAAGAAAATTGATGGTCGATAATCAGCTGCGGACCAATGATATTACGGATCTGCGCATTATCGATGCGATGGGGAACGTTCCACGCGAGAAATTTGTTCCAGACCACCTTCAAGAGCTGGCTTATATTGATGAGGATGTGGCGGTGGATGACAGGGGTGAGCGCAAGATGCTCAAGCCGCACATTTTTGGTCGTCTGGTTCAGCTTGCGGATATTACTGCAAAGGATGTGGTACTGGTCGTTGGTGCTGCCTCTGGTTATGGCGTTGCGGTCGTGTCTCATCTGGCGGAGGCTGTTGTTGGCCTTGAGGTTGATGTGGCGTTGTCTGAAGCGGCTTCTGCAAATCTGGAGCAACTTGGTATTGAAAATGCTGCCGTGATTGATGGGGATCTGGCGCAAGGATATGAGGCGGACGCCCCTTATGACGTGATCCTGATGAACGGGTCCGTTGATGTGTTGCCAGAAGGGCTGGTGGCGCAACTTAAAGACCGCGGACGTCTGGTTGTGGTTGAGGGGGAAAGTAATGCAGGTGTTGCAAAACTTTACACCAGGACGGACGATAATGTGAGCGCTCGCTTTGCGTTTAATGCCCATGCAAGCGCACTGCCCGGTTTCAGGAAACCTGAGGTCTTTGAGTTTTAAGATATCCGCCAGATTTACGAGTTTGTGACGGGGCAAGAGGCGACTCTTGCCCTTTTTCTTTGACGCGGGGAAACTCCTGCTTACGGTTTCGTGATGCAGATTACAACTCAGCGGGTTTTAGCGAGGGGGACGTTACGGTTTTGAGGCGGTTAACTGAGGGAAAATAAGGGCATACGCAGTTTTCTGGGGCCTTGCAAAGATATCCACGCTTCAATCAAGGGGTGAAAAAATGGTAGTAAAATCTTAATGGTTCGATTAGTGTGCGTGCGGGGAAAGATATCCTGTGGCAAGCCTCGCGACTTTTACTGATGAGATGTTGCTGGTTCGTCGCAGTATAGATTTATTTTCTGAAACCGGTTTGATCACTGGTTTTGGGAAACACCGGATAAGTTATATATTTTGGTGTTAGTGTGTTGGGTTTGCGGTTCGTAAGATTGACCCTTGTTTGAGGCATAAAAAGTGGTTTCTCGAAAAACGTTAGCGGGTGCAGTTGCAGTAGTCGGAATACTTGTAAGTGCTGAAGGCGCGAGTGCTCTTACCATAAAAGAGGCACTGGCTGCCACCTATCAGAATAACCCGACATTAAACGCATCACGCGCGCAGCTTCGTGCAACAGATGAAGGCGTGCCACAGGCATTAGCAGGCTGGCGTCCTTCCGTTATTGCCAGTGGAACTCTGGGGTATCGATGGCGGGATACCAGCGGGCAGTTTCTGAAGCATAACCAGTACTCCGCACAAGTGCAGGTAACACAGCCATTGTTTCGTGGCTTTCGCACGGTGAATTCAACACGTCAGGCAGAATCGATTGTACGTGCTCAGCGCGAAGATCTGCGCACAGCGGAACAGACGGCTCTGCTTCAGGCAGCGACCTCCTATATGGATGTGATTCGCGATACGGCTCTGGTGTCCCTGCGTCGCAGTGATCTGAAGTTTCAGGAAGAGCTGGTCCGGTCTTCTAAAGACCGTTTTGAAGTGGGTGAAGGTACTCGTACAGATGTAGCGCAGGCGGAAGCCGGACGTGCACGCTCGCAGTCTTCACTGAACACGGCGCTGGCTAACCTGAATACAAGTCGTGCGATTTTCCGTCAGGTGATCGGGATTGATCCTAAAAATCTGAGTGCTCGCACGAATATTACCAGTTTGCTGCCAAAATCAGTTTCTGCTGCAATTACGATTGGTCAGGACGAGCATCCTGCTATTCAAAGTGCGCAGTTTCTGGTTGATGCAGCGCAGTTTGCTGTGAAGACGGCTGAAGGTGTTTTGCTGCCGTCGGCTGATTTGCAGGGTACACTGTCTTATTCGGATACGAACCTGCCGGGCGTGCAGGGTGAGCGAAACAGGGAAGCCTCTATTTTTGGGCGCATCACTGTGCCGATTTATCAAAGCGGTAGTGAATATTCTGCGGTGCGTCAGGCGAAGGAAGATTTGGGTCGTACCCAGATTCTCGTAGATGTGAACCGGGATGGTATTCGTGCACAGGCGATCTCCACATGGGGGCAGCTCAATGCATCTATCGCGTCCATTACGGCAGCCGAAGCGCAGGTTGCTGCGGCTCGTCTGGCTTTGGAAGGTGTGATTGAAGAGCAGCGTGTGGGTCAGCGGACTACACTTGATGTTCTGAATACCAACAGTGATCTGGTTGATGCGCGTGTGACACTGGTGACGGCGCAGCGTGACCGGGTTGTTGCTGCTTATTCCGTATTGTCTTCAGTGGGGCGTCTGGACTTTGACAGTCTTGCTCTTAAAGGTCAGCGTTATGATCCAACAGAGCATTATCGTCAGGTTCGCGATAAGTGGATTGGTCTGCGTACTCCTGATGGACGCTGATGCGCCAGCGCTTATAGATTTTTCGAAAGGGGGCTTTATGCTCCCTTTTTTATTGGGTGCTCATTGCTGAGAGAGTTTTCCTTGTGGGAATTTCAATTTTGCGGGCTGGTCCTCTGTCAGTTAAAGCGGCTTTCCTCTTATATTTGAGTAAGTATTTATTAATTAACTGAGTCGGAGTACCGGCGGATTTGACACGAGTAGAAGTGGAGTACGTACATGGGAGCTGTTTCACAGGGTAACGAGCCTTCCATGGAGGACATCCTGAGTTCAATCCGCAAGATTATTTCGGATGATGAAGCAAGTGGCGCAAAGCAAATGACGGATGCTGCATTAAGTGATGAAGAAGCAGGCCGTGAGCTGTCGCAGGATGATCTCGACAAGCTGTTTGATGATGCACCAGCAGAGCTGGAGCCTGTTATTGCACCTGAGCCTGAAAAGGGTGAGGAGGCAGAGGACGAGGTTTTAGAGCTCACGCAGGACGAGAAGATTGATGAGAAAACATCGTCTTTGAAAATCGTTGAAGGGCTTGATGAGGATGTCAAGGACGCTGGAAGCGATGTTGCGTTCCTTGATCAGCCGGGTCCTGAAGCTTTCGGGCTTAGTGCTGCTGATCAGGATGACCTTCTGGAGCCGACAAAAGCGGCTGTTGGTGAAGACGCGGAGACGCTGATTTCCAATGCAACCGATCAGGTTGTCTCCAATGCATTTAATGGTCTTGCAAATACGGTGCTGTCCAAGAACGCGCGTACGCTGGAAGACCTGGTGGCTGAGATGCTGCGTCCAATGCTGAAAAACTGGCTCGACCAGCATCTGCCAAGTGTGGTGGAGCGGCTGGTGCGTCAGGAGATTGATCGTATCTCGCGCAAATAACGATCAGGGACCGGAGGGAGCTTGTTCCTCTGGTTCATTTTCTCACAATATTTCCGGAAAAATACCAGAAGAGCGGCCCGTTGGTGTGGGCCGTTTGGGTATTTGTCGCGCAAATATGCCCGTCGGCCCTATGAGAGGTTGACTTAGGCGAGTGCATCCGATTTACACCAGACAAACTCCATAAGTGGAAGAGCTTTAGGTATGCTGGATAAAACATATGAGGCGGCCTCCGTTGAGCCGCGGATTTACGAGGCCTGGGAACAGGCAGAAGCCTTTAAGGCAGGTGCGGGCGCAGAAGATGGTGCTGCGACCTACTCCATCGTGATTCCGCCGCCAAATGTGACAGGCTCCTTGCATATGGGCCACGCGCTGAACAACACCCTGCAGGACATTATGGTTCGCTATCAGCGCATGAAAGGCCGTGATGTTTTATGGCAGCCGGGCATGGATCATGCGGGCATTGCGACGCAGATGGTTGTTGAGCGCCAGATGGCTGCCGAAAACAGCAATGTGACACGCCGCGATCTGGGCCGTGAAGGATTTATTGAGCGGGTCTGGAAGTGGAAAGGTGAGTCCGGCGGGATGATCTTTAACCAGCTCAAGCGCCTTGGTGCGTCCTGTGACTGGTCCCGCGAGCGTTTCACCATGGATGAGGGCCTGTCCAAGGCCGTTCTGGAAGTCTTTGTCTCTCTTTACAAAGAGAACCTGATTTACAAGGACAAGCGCCTTGTGAACTGGGACCCTAAGCTTCTGACTGCAATTTCCGATCTGGAAGTTGAGCAGAAGGAAATGCAGGGCAACATGTGGCATTTCCGCTATCCGCTGGCGGATGGTGTAACATACCAGCATCCGGTTGCGTTTGACGACGACGGCAAGGCAACGGAGTTTGAGACCCGCAATTACATTGTGATTGCGACCACGCGCCCGGAAACCATGCTGGGTGATACGGCTGTTATCGTTCATCCTGATGATGAGCGCTTTAAAGAGTTGCAGGGCAAAGACATTATTCTGCCGCTGGTTGGCCGCCGTATTCCGATCATTGCAGATGATTATGTTGATCTTGAAACCGGTACAGGCGCGATGAAGGTTACGCCTGCGCACGATTTCAATGACTTTGATATCGGTAAGCGCCATAAGCTTGCGCAGATTTCCGTCATGGACCGTGAAGCCAATATTATTCTGCGTGAGGCGGAAGGCTTTATGGATGGTCTGGAGATGAGCGATGAGCTGACGCAGACCCTTGAGGCTCTTGAGGGTGTTGAACGTTTTGCGGCACGTAAGCTGATCGTGTCCATGCTGGACGAAAAAGGTCTGCTTGATGAGGTTGTGGACCATATGAACATGGTTCCACATGGCGACCGTGGCGGCGTGCCGATTGAGCCTATGCTGACTGATCAGTGGTATGTTGATGCTGAAACACTGGCTCAGCCTGCGATTGCCTCTGTTCGTGAAGGGCGCATCAAGTTCGTACCATCCAACTGGGATAAGACTTACTATGAGTGGATGGAGAACATTCAGCCGTGGTGTATTTCCCGTCAGTTGTGGTGGGGGCATCGTATTCCTGCATGGTATGGCCCGGAAGGCAAGTTCTTCGTTGAAAAAACGGAGGAGGAAGCTCTGGCGGCAGCGGCTGAGTTTTACGGCAAACCTGTTAAGCTGATGGAGCAGAATGACGCTCTGGCGGCACATGATACAGGCGACGCGGACTTTGTTGCCATGTACCGCGATGAAGACGTTCTGGACACGTGGTTCTCGTCCGCTTTGTGGCCGTTCTCTACCATGGGCTGGCCCGATAAAACCGCTGAGCTTGCGCGCTATTATCCGACATCTGTTCTTTCAACCGGTTTTGACATCATCTTCTTCTGGGTTGCGCGGATGATAATGATGGGCAACCACTTTATGAAGACAGAGCCGTTCCATACGGTTTACATGCATGCGCTTATCCGTGATGAGAAGGGCGCTAAGATGTCCAAGTCCAAGGGCAATGTGATTGACCCTCTGGAGCTGATGGATGAATACGGTACCGATGCGCTGCGCTTTACTCTGGCGGCGATGGCTGCACAGGGCCGTGACGTTAAAATGTCTACCTCCCGTGTTGCTGGTTACCGCAACTTTGCGACTAAGCTCTGGAACGTTTGCCGCTTTGCGGAAATGAATGAGTGTCATTCGGTCGAGGGTTTTGATCCGGCATTGGTCAAGCAGACTGTGAACCGCTGGATTGTGACGGAAACCAGCCGCGCTATCCGTGAGGTTTCCGAGGCAGTTGACACTTACCGCTTCAACGATGCTGCTGGCAGTGCTTACCGCTTTGTCTGGAACACCTTCTGTGACTGGTACGTGGAGCTGACCAAGCCGATTTTCTACAGCGATGATGAAGAGGCTAAGGCGGAAGTTCGTGCGACCACTGCGTGGGTTCGTGATGAAATTCTGAAGCTGTTGCATCCGTTCATGCCGTTCATTACCGAAGAGCTGTGGCAGCGCACTGCTGAATCTGCTGGCTCTCAGCGTGACGACATGCTTGTGCTGTCTTCCTGGCCTGCGCCGATTGGAGAAGATGAGGACGCGGCTGCTGAAATCAACTGGCTGATTGACATGATCCTTCAGATCCGTTCGGTACGCTCTGAAATGAATGTTCCTGCTGGTGCTAAGGTTCCTGTTGTGCTTTGCGGCGCTTCTGAGCAAACCAAGGCGCGTCTGGAAATCCATGAGGCGGCGATCATCAAAAATGCGCGTGCTGAGAGCGTGGCGACTGCTGATGAAATTCCTCAGGGGTCTGCTCAGATCGTTGTTGGGGAAGCAACTGTTTGTCTGCCGCTGGCTGGCGTTATTGATCTGGATGCGGAAAAGGCGCGCCTTGGTAAGTCTTTGGACAAGATCGTTGGTGAGCTGACCAAGATTTCCAAGAAGCTGGAAAACGAACGCTTCCTTGCTAAAGCACCGGAAGACGTTGTTGCCGCTGAAAAGGAAAAAGTGGTTGAACTTGCAGAGCGCAAGGAAAAGATGGAAGCCGCTCTGGAGCGCCTTGCAGCGCTTGGCTAAGCTTTTCGTACTTGCTTGTTTATTTAAGACGCGGCTCTTCGGGGCTGCGTTTTTATTAGGGGTGAGTAATGCCTGTCATAGTTACAGGGGGAGCCGCTTACTCAAATGACAAGGCCCAACACTGTCGGGCCTTGTCGTTGCATTTTATTGGAAGGTCATAATGAAGGGTGGGGCAGGCTTAAGGTGTTTTCCATCCCTGATCTGTGTAAAGCCTTGTTTCTTCTGCTGAGTCGGTGAGATCTATTTCGATCTCATTCGAACGGGCATCGCTGAACATGGTCCCTGTTTCGATGTTCTGCTCAAACCAGACGAGAACCTTCTCAACCGGGGTTAGTGACACTTCGCCTTTAACAGCTGGTTCAGGGGCAACATAGATTGGTGTGCTTACCTGATTGCCACTAATACCGGTTGAAAGTTGATTAATGCCTGGATGGATGTCGCCAAAGTCATTTTGCATTGAAACACTGACATCTGGACCACCAGTTTTTGGTTTTTCCAAAATACCGGCCTCGTCAAGAGTGGTAATCTGGCCTAACCCGATATTAACCTGATTGGTGCTCACGCTAACATTCAGATTATTCTGGAAGCTATTGCTACCAAATAACTGATAGGTAGGTACCCACGAGAAATTATTGGAAACCAGATAATCATGGTAGGATTGCCAAACCACATTAAATTCCTGACCAGATACCTTCTTAGCAAAGCAGAGTTTATAGTTTGCCGCTTTAAGCGTTTCCAAGTCTTTCGGGGCGATCTGAATGTTCACCCTCTTTTGTGCTGCATACTCTGCTGCTGCCAAAGCCATAACAGCATCATAAAATTCGGGATTGGCAGCTGCGCCGAGTGTCTCAGCGTTCTGCTTCAGAAATCGAGTATCAAGTCTATTTTGGGAAACGTTTCCGCCCTTATGACAATGGTACATATCTCCGGTTGGTGATTGACCCTGACGAACTCGGTATGCGTAACCTTTTGTTACTGCACCTGTTGTGAGCTCGACATTAAATTCGTTGTGGTCATCAGGGACGCCGTCGCCTGTAGCCATCTGAGTATAACGGCCTCCAATTTTTCTATCAAAGTGAAGGTGAACCATGTGTTTCCTTTCTCTTGACACAGCTACATTGTAGGTACGACCAGAGCCGCGCCTCAGGGTTCTATCTTTAGAATTTCAGACAGAGAAACCTAGTGGCTGTTTAAGATAAATTTATGTATTGACGATTGTGATTGAGTTTATTTTCATTCAATCACGATTAATGCTTAAGTATTGAGGTTTGTAATGCAGTATCTTCTCGAATTTTGCTTAGAAGATTTACCGTAACCTCAGTTATATATTTAAACTAAATTCAAAAATTACGCTACTGGATCTTGTTGCACTACGTGAAATGAAAAGATCTTTGCTCCCACCTAGCGGGAATTTTCGCGGCAGGGGAGTGCTTCTAAAAGGTCAGTTATCAGGCTTTGCAATTTATCCGGACGCTTGCGAAGGCTCATTACCCATTCAAGTTCTTTGTCTGAAATCGCATCATTTTTGTGCAGGTCTGGCGTGCGCCTCGCCAGCAACATCCAGTCTAAAGAGATGTCGAGATTTTCAGCGAGCAGGCAGGCTCCTTCTAAGGAGAGAGGCCCGCCATTCTGCCATCGTGAAATGGTTGAGACTGAGACGTTCAGTTCAAAAGCCAGCGCAAGTATTTTGGTATTGTTGCGGAGCTTCATTGCATGTCGGATACGCCGTCCCCGCGCTTCATGGTCATTCATCATTTTTCCTTTCTGCAGATAAGACCGAGATGTCTCGGCCTCTTCTGCAGAACACATATCTCTGTGCAGTTTCATTAATCTGCCGCAGCGTTTTCCTTGGTTTTTGATCAGTGAAAGGAGCCTTAGCCTGATGTTCGGACTGCCCGCTGATTGAAGAGATGGAGTGGTAATCGCTGGTACTCATCCTTCATAGTCAACGACCTCAATCAGTGTCTGACTTTGGGGTGCTGGACAATTGCAAGCTGGTTTTCATAATATTGCTGGCGAGGAGCCGGTCGGCGAACGTGGAGTGCGTCAGTAACGAAAGTAATGCAGAGCTAACTGGAGATGCCGGAGAGGGCCCTGCAAGTCAGATAACCAAAATTGCTGCGATCATCCGGAACGTCCGCAATCTAAAAAGCGGCACTGTGGTATTTTTCGCTCTGTCCAATATTGGGTTCGCTTTCAAAGTGCTCAGATGCAGGTTGAAAGGTCGTTGAGTCTTGAAGGTTACATCTGGCCTAAACCTGGTTGAGGTGTGTTTCCCCGGGAATGTGCTAGTTCTTTTTCCGTTTTGTTTTTGCCCGGGCCTTTGCAATGGGGCCTTTGGTTGGTGTTTGTTCACTTTCCCCTTCACCTGTGCTGGTCACAAAGGGATGAGCGACCCTGATATTCTCATCAGAAATAAGTTTGAGAACCCTGATAAGGATGTCCTCCTGAATTTCCAGATACTCATCGCGTGTTTTTGCTTTGATGCCGTTTTCTATGAGGATCAGGAAGCCGTTTTCGTCGATTTCTTCCAGCAGAACTCTTGATGAATCGGGCAGTGACATTGGATGTTCGGAGAGCATCGCCTTGATTTTTGCGATGAGTGTTTCCAGTTGTTTTGCGCTGGTTTCATATTCCAGAGAAAACCGCTGAACCACGCGAAAATGATCCTTCAGCGTGAAGTTCATGAAGTTCATTTTGGCAAGGTCTGCGTTGGGGATGGTGACGAGTGTTCTGTCTTTTGTGCGGATGCGTGTTGAACGCATTCCGATAGAAACCACATGCCCGCGTATCTTGTTGAACTCGCAATAATCACCCACACGCACGATGCCATCTGCGTAAAGGATCAGGCCGCCGAGCAGGTTCTCTAATGTGGGCTGAGCGGCGAGGGCGATGGCAAGGCCACCCACACTGATACCGGCAATAATGCCATAGAGGGGGATGTTGAGGCGGGTTGCACCGTAGGTGAGCAGGACAAGAGCGCATATGATTGCAAAGAACTGAGTGGCGGTGCGGATGATGCTTCTGTCGATAGATGCCACGCTGCGATTTTTGAGCAGGACCAGCTCAGTGAGCAGCCGCAGGGCCTTGTAAATGATGATTGCTGCTCCAACCCAGACCAGTGTCTCAATTGTTAAGTCGTAGACTTGCAGAACCTGACCGCCGATGTTGATTTTGTAGTCCGCCAGAAAACGCAGGCCGAGGAGCGAGCCGACACTAACACCTGTGATGATGATGCTGATGGTTTGTCGCCTTACCGGCTTCTTCCGGTCTGGTAAGCGTTGCATGAGGTTTACGAACACAAACAGAAGGAGGGCTGTGATGCCGGTTACCAGTATGAGTGCAATCCACTGCCAGGCAGCCTGTCCGTAATAAATCTCAAGCAGCCATGGTGGTTGCTTCTCGATCAAAGAAAACCATGCAGGAGGAAGCAAATGGCCGGGGCTGGAGGCGTAAAAGTGGTAAAGGTCTTCGTCTATTGACGAGCGGGACGGAAGGTTTTTGACCTCCTCGTAAAATTCAGGAATACGGTCCACCGTCTGCGTGGAAAACAGATACTGGCCCTGCTGTGGACCTTCACTGAGTTTTGTAATTGTGATCTGAGTGAAGGGAATAGTCCAGTTGGCCTCAATATCTGACTGGTTAAAGTCATAGGACCCTGCTGCTGTACCGGGGATATCTGAAAATGGGGGCAGGGGAACGCGGTCGAGGATTTCCTTGAGCTGTAACACCAGCTCCAGTGATGTTTGCTGACGGGTTGCGCTCGGCAAGCTGGAAAGATCAAGACAGCCTCTGGCACGTTCCAGCAAAACCTCAGCCAGATGGATCTTGTTCATGAGGTTGTCATGCTTATCACTCATGCCGAGAGATTCCATGGAAAATGCTCCCATCCCGGCATTCTCCTGATAGGCTTCCAGAATGAGGTGATTGGTTTCCTCCATGATATCGAGGAAGCTGTCCAGCGTTGCCCTTGGAGAACTGGTATCTGCCGGAGCCAGCGGATACATGCTGATGATGTCTTTTGCCTGAAAATCCATCAGTGGCATGGCCGGCATGTGCAGATGATCCGATGAAGCAGATGGATCAGAGTCATTGGCTGGTTTTTGGGTGGGGGCTTTCAGGATCTCTTTTTGCTGCTGTTTAATGTACTTCTGATAGAGGGACTGAGCGGATACGGGCGTTGCTGTGGTGAAAAACAAAGCAACGCAGAAAAACGCAAAACAACGCAGAAAAACATCTAATCCGTGCAAACCAGCGCAAACAGGCTGCGGACTGTTCTTTAAGGCAGGTGAGATGGCGTTATGTGCTTGTGTTTGCTGCGTTTGCATCGCGCACTTCTCTGGCTTTGGATCACGTCCTTATGAAAACAGCGATAGTCGAGGATTTGAGAAATTGTGGCGCTATGAATTTACTAAAATTGACTGGTGGCTTTGTCGGCAAGGACCGTGGCATTCCCGCAACGCCTGTGGGTTAGCTGAGATTCCTCTCAGATTGCCGCCTGTTTGCCTCGTTCTGGCCTTTTCCCCGCGGCATTCCGGTGTTAAGCCCTTGTTAGCTTGGGTGACTGAATCAATAGCTGCTGGAAAGTTTTATGGGTTTTACAATACGTAGATATCTTGGGCGTGCCGCCTCTTGCGCACTTGCTGCCGTTGTTGGTGGAGCGATGATAGCTTCGCCTTTACAGGCACAAACGCCAATCAAGAACCCGGTGGCTGTCTTCAAAGGGCTCGATAAGATTACCGGCCGGATCACTACCTTTGACGTTTACATTGATGAGACGGTTCAATTCGGGGCGCTTCAGGTTACACCGCGCGTTTGTAACTCCCGTCCTCGCACAGAAGCCTCACAAACCACTGCGTTTATTGAGGTTGATGAGCTGACGCTGGACAGTAAGGTGCGCCGTATCTTTAGTGGCTGGATGTTCGCCAGTAACCCGGGCGTGCATGCTGTTGAGCATGGTGTCTATGATATCTGGCTGATCAATTGCCAAAAGACAACCTCTGTGCCACCCCCTGAAGGTTATGCAGGGCCTGCTGTTGAGCTGGTTGCTGAGGATGACCAGCTGGCAGGAGATGACTTTGTTTCTTCTGGTGAAATTCCGGTACCACGCCCGAAAATTATGGCTACGCTGAACTGAAATACGCAGCTATTTAGGTCGCATATCATTGATGATTTGCAAAAGCAGCTTGCCTGACGTTTCCTGTGGTAAGGCGTTAAAATCTCCGTAGACAGTCAGCGCGTTCTCTAAGAGCTTCGCGTATTTCGCTTTGGGGACTTCAACTGCACCGAACTGCTCTAAGTGATCTGTCACAAACTGGGCATCCAGCAATTTGTAGTTTCCGTAGAGCAGGCGTCCGTACAGATGGACCAGTGCGACTTTTGAAGCGTCGCGCTCCAGAGAAAACATGCTCTCGCCAAAAAATGCTCCTCCAAGTGAAACACCGTAAAGCCCGCCGACCAGTTTCTGCGATGAGTTGTAAACTTCAACTGTGTGGCAGTAACCCATAGCGAAAAGCTCAGTGTAAAGCTTTCTGATTTCAGCGTTAATCCAGGTCTCTTTGCGATTACGTGTTATGGTCGCGCAGTGAGAAATGACTGCTTTGAAATCGCGGGAGGCTCTTACGACAAATTTGTCGGAACGAATAGTTCTGGCGAGCCGTTTGGGGATATGAAATGACTCGAGCGGCAAGATGCCTCGCCGCTCGGGGTCAATCCAGAAAAGATCAGGAGAACCAGCGGTCTCAGCCATTGGAAAGATGCCACAAGCATATGCCTTAAGCAGGATTTGTGGAGTAATCTCTAGTTCCATAGGCAGTGGTTACGACCTTCTCTTAACTCCTCAGTCTTCCTCTGAGTTTTGCGATGCAATATGGGCTTCCAGGAATTTTTCCAACCAATGGATGTCATAGGCACCATTGGCGATATCCTGATTGTCCAGAAGCTCTGAGAAGAGTGGCACAGTGGTGTTGATACCATCAACCACAAACTCGCTCAGTGCACGACGCAGACGCATCATACATTCCACACGGCTGCGACCATGCACAATCAGCTTACCAATCAGGCTGTCATAGTGCGGAGGAATTTTATAGCCCTGATAAACGCCAGAATCCACACGAACACCAAGACCGCCCGGTGGGTGGTAGTAGGTGATTGTGCCCGGAGACGGCGCAAAAGTCAGGGGATGTTCTGCGTTGATACGGCATTCGATTGCATGGCCGGTGAAGCGCACATCTTCCTGATTGAGTGAAAGGGTAGAGCCAGCAGCGATGCGGATCTGCTCGATCACCAGATCAATGCCGGTTACCATTTCAGTTACAGGGTGCTCTACCTGCAAACGGGTGTTCATTTCAATGAAGTAGAACTCGCCGTTTTCATAGAGAAACTCGATGGTACCTGCACCACGATATTTGAGTTTGCGCATTGCATCGGCACAAATCTCGCCGATCTCAGCACGCTGCTCTTCATTGAGGGCAGGGGATGGGCATTCCTCAAACACCTTCTGGTGGCGTCGCTGCAAAGAGCAATCACGCTCTCCAAGGTGGATCGCGTTGCCCTGACCGTCGCCCAGAACCTGCACTTCAATATGGCGAGGTTTACCGAGGTACTTTTCCATGTACAGCGCATCATCACCGAACGCTGCCTTGGATTCAGAGCGCGCTGTCGAGATTGCAGTGTCCAGATCTTCAGCGGTAAGAGCTACTTTCATACCACGTCCGCCGCCGCCAGCGGCAGCTTTTACGAGAACCGGGTAACCGATTTCGTTGGCAATGGCATGAACGTCATCTTCAGGTGTGATGCCACCATCAGACCCCGGAACAACCGGGATACCCAGCTTTTCCGCTGTAGTCTTAGCCATGATCTTATCGCCCATCACGCGGATGTGCTCTGAGGTTGGGCCAATAAAGGTGATGCCATGCGCTTCCAGAATTTCCGCAAAGCGGGCGTTTTCTGAAAGGAAGCCATAGCCCGGGTGTACCGCATCGGCGCCAGTGATTTCACAGGCTGCCAGAATCTGCGGAATGTTGAGATAGCTATCACGTGCTACCGGCGGACCAATACAGACACTTTCGTCAGCAAGGCGCACGTGCATTGCGTCTTCGTCAGCTGTGGAGTGGACCGCAACAGTGCGGATGCCCAGCTCTTTACATGCCCGAAGGATGCGCAGTGCGATCTCGCCGCGGTTTGCGATGAGGATCTTGGAGAACATGGAGATGCCGCCTGTTATTCGATAATGATAAGTGGTTCGCCGAACTCAACTGGCTGGCCGTCGTCAACCAGAATAGCGGTAACGCTGCCAGATTTAGGTGAAGGAATCTGGTTCATGGTCTTCATGGCTTCCACAATCATGATTGTGTCGCCTTTTTTGATGGACTTACCAACTTCAATAAATGGTGCAGCGCCCGGCTCTGGTGCAAGGTATGCGGTGCCGACCATTGGTGAGGTTACTGAACCAGGATGGTCTGAGGGATCGGCAGAAACAGCGATCTCAACAGGAGCAGCAGCTGC
The DNA here is from genome assembly GCA_947496145.1 of uncultured Pseudovibrio sp. Taxonomy (GTDB): domain Bacteria; phylum Pseudomonadota; class Alphaproteobacteria; order Rhizobiales; family Stappiaceae; genus Pseudovibrio. Next base: position 35,128 of record CANMBS010000032.1, on the reverse strand, counting down.
GGGAGCTGGTGCTGGAGCAGCGACAGGAGCTGGTGCTACAACAGGCGCTGCTGCGCCGACTGTCAGCTGACGAGCGACACGAACGCGGAGATCTTTATGTTCCACTTCGATTTCGGTCAGGTTGGTTTCGTCCAGCACATTTGCAAGCTGGCGGATCATTTCCTGATCAAACTTGGTTTCTTTCGTCATCGTTTTCATCGTCCAGTTCGAAATGCCCTGACACATGTCAGGAACTTTCGGTTTGGCCCCCGTCGCGAATGTGCAGCAAGGATGGCCTTCAAATAACTCGTGAAAATCCGTTTGCTCCGAGCAGGTACGGATTTTCTGATTGAATGAACTATTTAAGCAGCTCACTACTTACTGCTTAGATAGCCATTAATTCTCGTGTTGTGAGATGCAGTCTTTAAAAAAGTATGCATCTCGTCTGCCTAGGGTGCGCATAAGGCAATATCATGGTTATACGCAGAAAAAGACATTGCTTGTTTGATTTACTCAGTAGCGCGCAGAAGTAATTGCAAAGATGCAACTATTCTGTGGTCAGAAACTCTGTGTAAACACCAAATTTATCTGACGTAATGGTAACGTGTACCCAGACAAATAAATATAGCTGGCTCCTTATATGATCAGAGCGGACCAAGGAAAAGACCTTTGTCCGCTCTGAGCTGAGTTCTTAAGGAGAAAGCACCAAAAATGCGTTGAAAGGCGGTTCGGAGCGCCTTATTCACGCTCTGCTGCGATCTTTTCTTTCAAAGTGTCGTAGCCTACTGCGCCAACAATAACTTCATCCCCTAAGATATAAGAGGGGGTGCCGGTGATACCAAGTTGCTCAGCTATTGTGAATACTTCCTGAAAGGTTTCAGCAGCGCGGTCGGATTTCATAGATGCTTGAAGATCATCTTCTGAGATGCCCAGATCCTTTGCGACTTTCAGGCTGCTTGCCAGATTCGCGCGACCGGGCTGCCCAAGCATTGTGAGGTGGAAATCCTCATACTTGTCTGGTGCTATATCGGCGACTGCGATTGCAACACGGGCAGCTTCCTGAGAGGCTTTGCCCAAAACCGGGAATTCTTTCAGGACAATCCGCAGGTTCTTATCTTCATCAACCAGACGCATCATGTCTGATAAGGCGCGCTTGCAGTAGCCACAGTTGTAGTCGAACAGCTCAACAAGGGTTACATCACCATCCGGGTTGCCAAGAGTGATCTGGTATTCACTGTTATAAATCTGATCAGACAGGCCTGTGATTGCTTCTTTACGTGCGCTTTCTTCTTCAGCAACACGGCGCTTATCCAGCTCTTGGAGAGCTTCAAGGACGATTTCCGGGTTTGCGACCAGATATTCCTTGATAATGCTTTCAACCTGAGTGCGATCCAAGGTTTCTGCCTGCGCAGAAAAGGCAGCTGGCAGCAGTGCCAGTGATGCTGCACCAAGTATCGCAGTGCGGCGGATAAAATTATACATGACGTCTCCTGTGAGCCTATTGGGGCGTATGTTTTTGCTTCTTTTAATCTGTTATCGACGATTCAATCTGGTTGGTTTGATCGACAGTATATCGTCTGCTTGTTGCCAGGCGGGTGAACCAGTCTTCAATTTTTTTTGAGCGCGTTTTGCATAACGTTGAGCCCCGCGCAAGTCTCCTTTAGCCATATGACTTTGTGCTGTTGCAAGATCTGCGCCTGCAACGTCACCCAAACGCGCATTTGCGATTGCAAGTTGAGCATAGCCGGTGGTGGAGTATTTGTCTTTGCGCAACGCTCTGCTGAGGATAGTCTTTGCCTCTTTCAGGTAGCGGTTGTCGTTGGATGCTACCATGGCAAAGCCGAGCCAGATTTCGAAGTGCGGGTTGCCCGGGTAGAGTGACAAGGCCTTGCGAAACGGTGCAATTGCCTGTTTGGGCTTGCCGCCTTCAAGGTAAGCTTGTCCTTTGACCTCATAGAAATATGGATACTCTGGTGCTTTTGCTATCAATGCGTCGATCTTTTTGACCGCCTTTGAAACGCGGTCAGAACGCATGCTTGCGATAGCCCGAGCGTATTGAGCTGGCAGGCTCTTGTCTTTTTCGGGATAGGCGCGATAGGTGGTATTCTTGTGACTGGTGAAAGCAAGTAGTTTGGCTTTGACGAGATCGTGTTTTATCTGAAGTCGTTTGGGATCTTTTTTGTTGAAGTGCCTGTTCTTCTTTGCCTTGGTTTCCAGAGCGGTATAACGAGCGCGTGGCATTGGGTGGCTGAGTGCATAAGGGTCTACATACTGAGCTGCAAAAAGTGCCTGATCTGCCATCCGCTCGAATGTTTTGAGCATGCCTTTGGGGGAAACGCCGGTGCGATCCAGATAACGCAGAGCGGCCTGATCAGCTGCAGATTCTTCTGAACGGCGATAGGATAAAAAGTTGCGCTGGCCAATGGCTCCACCAGCTGTTGTTGCAGCAGCCCCACCACGTGCAACTGAACTGTTGCCAGTAGCTGCGCCTGCAGCCATAGCCCCTGCGCCTAAAATCATGCCGATGACAGACATAATCTGCGCGTTTGAAGCGGCCTGACGCATACGTACGAGGTGATTGCCGGCAATGTGGCCGGTTTCGTGAGCAATCACGCCGATCACTTCACTTGGTGTTTTGGCGTCCATAATAACGCCAAGGTTGATGAACATCCTGCGGCTATCCGGTACGAATGCGTTAAAGCTTTTATCATTGACCAGAATGATTTCAACTTGTCCGGCAGGAAGTCCAGCTGCGCGGAAAATTGGTTTGGCATATTCTCGGAGCAGATCTTCTGTCTCTGCATCACGCACAAGGGGGAGACCCTTCTTTTGTTGAGCTTGAGCGGAAGTAATTGCCACATTAGGAACAACCAGAGAAAGTGCGGTTGCTGTTACTAGAAATAGGCGCGCAAATTTTTTAGCATGTGATGTGGTTGCTTCAATCACAGGTTTTAATGCACTGTTTCTAAAATGCACGTCAAGTCCCCTTAGTTGGCTTGCAGGCGCAGAGCGGTTCGCACGTAAAGTACTACATAGACTTTCAAATAAGCCTTAACCACCCAAGATAGGCGTTTATTAGGCAAAAATGCTGAGCTTCTCCTAAAAAAGCATAGGCACTTAGAAAAGGAAACAAGAGGGAGCGCAATTGTCAGTATTGATGGGATCAAAACGTAGTGAAGTTCTGCCGTTTCAGGCCATGGAGGTTCTGAGTGCTGCTAATCAGTTGGAGCAGCGTGGAGAACACGTGATTCACATGGAGGTAGGGCAACCTGGAGCTGCTATTCCTGATGCGGTTTTGCGTGTTGCTCACGATTATTTGTCCACTGGCAGGTTAGGTTATACAGAGGCTCAGGGTATCTTAAGTCTGAAGCAGAGTATCGCTCGCTACTACAGCCACAATTTTGGGTTGGATGTCCCTACAGAGCGAATCTTTGCAACAACAGGGTCATCCGCCGGTTTTAATCTGGCATTTTTAGCGGGGTTTGATCGTGGAGACCGTATTGCAATCACCTCTCCGGGATATCCTGCCTATCGTAATATCATTGAGGTGCTCGGGCTTGAGTGTGTTGAGATTGAGGTTGGGCCGGAAACGCGCTGGTCGCTGACGCCTGAGATCCTTGAGCAGGTTCACAAAGAAAAGCCACTGAAAGGTGTGCTTGTGGCCAGCCCCGCAAACCCAACAGGCACCATGATGTCACCAGAGGCGCTCAAAGCTCTGGTTGAGGCTTGTGATGCACTGGATCTTTGGTTTATCTCCGATGAGATCTATCATGGGCTTACCTATGATATGCAAGAGGAGACGGCGCTTCGGTTCACCGATAAAGCCATCGTGATTAACAGCTTCTCAAAGTACTATTGCATGACCGGATGGCGTATTGGCTGGATGGTTCTGCCAGAAGTATTGGTACGTCCGATTGAGCGGATAGCACAAAGTCTTTACATTTCTCCTCCCGAACTGGCGCAAGTGACTGCAGCAGCGGCGTTCGATGCGACAGACGATTATGAGCGTATCAAGGCTGGTTATGCCGCGAACAGGCAGGTTTTGCTCGACCATTTGCCTCAGCTCGGGTTTGATGCCTTACCAGTCGATGGGGCGTTTTATCTGTATGCAGGTGTAGCCAGACTTACGAATGACTCGATGGAGTTTTGTCAGAAGATGCTGGCCGAAACGCACATTGCTGCGACGCCCGGTGTCGATTTTGATCTGACACGTGGACATCAATATATGCGCTTCTCCTTTGCAGGGCAGGAGAGTGAAATACAATTGGCTATTGAGCGTCTTAAAGACTGGCTGCGATGAGCTGAATAAAAGAAAGCCCACTCAATGGAGCGGGCTTTCGAATGCTGATAATAGGCCGAGTTAGAAGAATGAACGGCGTTGCCACCAGCCTGTGCGACGTGGGCTGTCTTCATCCGCTTCAACAGCAACGGTTTCGCCTTCGACCACTTTGTGTTTGGTGACCACAGGTTTAGACGGTGCTTTCGGTGCAGCAGGTGCTGGCTCATCTTCAGATGTTGTAGCTTGATCTGCGACAGAAGCTTGCTCAACAGCAGGTGCTGCTTCCTTTGTTTCAACCTTCAGGTTTTTCGCAGAAGCTTCTTCCTTAGGCTGGTCGAGCTCCGTTTTTTCGCTTTCCTGCATTGATGCAGCTGGTGCGCTTGTCTCTTCAGCAGGTACATCCGCTACAGCTTCAGGAGCTGGAGTTTCAGCAGCTTTCTCGATTTTTGCTTCTACAGTGTCACCAGATTCTGCCGCTGTTTCTTTTTCTGCAACCTTTGAAGTCGTCCGGGTTCTGCGGCGGCGACGTGGTTTACGGATGTCTTCCTTTGGCTCGTCAGTGGTCGCTTCAGTTTCAGCTACTTCCGTCTTTTCCTCTGCTGGTGCAGCTTCTTCTGTCGCTTCAGACTGCGCATCTGCGATGATCTCTTCTACACTACCGGCTGCGGTGGTTTCGGCAGCTTCATCTATCTCCTCAGAAGTTTCTGTGCCTTCGGCGTTTTCTTCTGAAGCGCTTCTGCGGCGAGAGCGGCGACCGCCGCGACGACCACGACGACGCTTGCGACGACGATCTTCTTCATCGTCCTCAGCACTTTCGGTTTCGTCTGCCCCAGCAGATTTTTCCTCACTGATGTTTTCGTCTTCAGAGGATGTTTCTTCTTCAGCGTCTGCCTTTTGCTCGGATTCGCCGCGATCATTACCGGAGCGACGACGACGACGACGGCGGCGGCGACGGCGATCTGTACCTTCCTCATCTTCAGAGGTATCGGATTTGATTTCGTCTGCTGTGTCTTCAGCAGTCTCCTCCTCCTCCTCAATTGGAAGGATGGTGTCTGGCTGTACTGTTGCAGGCAGTGGTTGAGTTCGTTCATTCAGCGTTGCTAATTCACCGCGTTCCAGCGTGAAATGCTGCTCTGTGACTGTATCATCACCGAAGATGGAGATCTCTAGCCCGAAGCGTCGTTCCAGATCCATCAGGTGGTGACGTTTCTGGTTCAGGATGTACATTGCTACTTCGGTCGGAGTGCGCAAATTCAGATTATGAGAAGAACCGCGCAGCAGCTGATCTTCCAGAGAGCGGAGGATGTGCAAAGCTACAGATTCGACCGAACGAATAATGCCAGAGCCATGACAATGCGGACATACTACAGAAGAGCTTTCCAGCACGCCGGTACGGATACGCTGACGTGACATTTCCAGCAGACCAAAGTGAGAAATGCGACCAACCTGAATGCGGGCACGATCTGACTTCAGGCATTCTTTCAGGCGGCGCTCAACAGCACGGTTGTTGCGGTTTTCCTCCATATCAATGAAGTCAATAACCACAAGACCTGCCAGGTCGCGCAGGCGGAGCTGACGTGCGATCTCTTCCGCTGCTTCCAGATTTGTTGCCTGAGCGGTGTCTTCAATGTTCTGCTCACGGGTTGATTTGCCAGAGTTTACATCAATTGCGACCAGAGCTTCTGTCTGGTTGATAACAATATACCCACCAGACTTCAGTGTTACCTGAGGCGAGAACATTGCATCAAGCTGTGCCTCAACGCCGAAGCGGGTGAAAATTGGCGTTGCATCACGGTATGGCTGAACGTTCTTGGAGTGGCTTGGCATCAGCATACGCATGAAGTTTTTGGCTTCACGGTAGCCTTCTTCGCCAGCAACCAGTACCTGATCGATATCTTTGTTGTAAAGATCGCGGATGGACCGTTTGATCAGACTACCTTCCTCATAAACGAGGGTAGGGGCCGCTGAATCAAGAGTCAGCTCACGAACGTTTTCCCAAAGGCGCAGGAGATATTCGAAGTCACGCTTGATTTCTGCTTTTGTTCTGCTTGCACCTGCGGTGCGCAGGATAACGCCCATGCCGTTCGGCACATCCAGATCTCCAGCAACCTGCTTCAGGCGCTTGCGGTCTGTTGGCTTGGTGATCTTGCGTGAAATTCCGCCGCCACGATCCGTGTTCGGCATCAGAACAGAGTAACGGCCAGCGAGGGACAGGTATGTGGTCAGGGCAGCGCCTTTATTGCCGCGCTCTTCTTTTACCACCTGTACCAGTAGGAGCTGGCGACGTTTGATGACTTCCTGAATTTTGTAGTTGTCGCGCAGGCGGCGAGGGCGGGCGGTAACTTCTTCTTCCGCTTCGTCTTCGCCTTCATCCTGCTCATCAGCATCGGAGACAGCTTCCTCGGAAGTTTCCCCTTTTGCTTCTGTCGCTTCAACCTTCTCGTCAGTAGCGTCGCTGGATGCCTCTTCCTCAGCATCTTCGTCTGAAGTCGAAGTTTCTTCAGAAGCCTCAGCAGGAGCAACTTTTTCGGAGGTCTCTGCTACAGGAGACTTCTCTGAGCTTTCATTTTCCGCTGCATTTTCAGTTGAATTGGCATCTGAATCTTCATCGTCTTCAGGAGATTCAGCTTCGATATCCTCGATGCTGTCGTCCTGAAACGGTGCGTCCATGCTGGCAAGTGCTTCGGCTTCATGCTCAGCTTCAAGCGCACTGGTCTCAGCTTCGATCAGCTCTGCGACAACATCTTCAGAAGCTTCTGCGGCTTTCGCAGCGGCTGCTTTCTGAATTTCTGCTTCGCGCCTGGCTTCTTCTTTCTCACGGCGTTCGCGCTCGCGCTGGTTTGCTGCGGCTTCGGCGGCAAGCTGCGCTTCAAGAGCCTCACGATCTTCTTTCGGAAGCTGGTAATAATCGGGATGGATCTCGCTGAACGCGAGGAATCCATGTCTGTTGCCGCCATATTCTACAAAAGCGGCCTGAAGGGATGGTTCTACCCTTGTGACTTTTGCAAGATATATGTTTCCGCGAAGCTGCTTTCTGTTTGCAGCTTCAAAGTCAAATTCCTCTACCCGATTCCCGCGCACGACTGTAACCCGGGTCTCCTCCGGGTGGGTCGCATCTATCAGCATCTTGTTTGCCATGAAGTGAGTTCCTTAGGACCAAACCCTGAAGACGGCGCGAGTGGCGCTGAGATTTGTACATCGTCAGGTTGGTCAACTTGTTATGTAAGTTGCTAGTAGAAAAGGTGAGACGGCGGCGCGCATGAGCACGGCAAGAAGGGACCGACTGACACGTCGGCGCACTGCTTCTTACAGCGTATTCATTTGTATTTGCGCGTAGCTTTGACAAACCGTTCGCCCTTAATGATCTCTTTGTTCGCCTTATAAGGCGGTATGCTGTGCCGCAGAAGCTCTGCTTTCAGGCTTCCATTTTGTAAACGTGCGTTCTTGCGTCTGGCTGCCTTGCCTCTCTTCCAATAAGAGAGAAAGTTTCTTTCCAGAACAGCAGAAAAACTGTTCACAACCCGCCATGACAGAAGATGTCATGGCAAAACTCTGTTTTGGTTCTCGATCAGGTTGCTCTTCCAGTTGGCTTATACCGCATCCTCATCAACAAACTGGAAACAGTATAAATGGCTTATTTGTGCTTTTGAAGCGTTCCAAGCACCATGAAAACTGCGAGGATTCAACTTCGAAAGCCAAAGACCATAGTTTTGAAGAGTAACTTTATTCGAGGTCCTAATAGTCTTTTACGAGGCTAGGAGAGACTTGGCAAGCTTGGGAAAATCGTTCTGGCTATGTGTTTCGACAAAAGCCGCAGTTGTTAATCAGTGTTTAATCATAGGTTTGGCGGGGTGACTTTCGCTTGTCGGTCATTTAGTGCTTCAACTGGATTTGAACTAAATTGCCAGCGGTTTCGTGAGGAGGGGGATAAGGGTGGCCACATGATTAGTGTGATCAGATTTTGTGCTCTTGGCGTGTTTTGTATGGTGCTTTCACTGTTTTGTGGCCTCAGGCCATTTTCAGAGGCAATTGCCCAGACACAGGTATCGGTTGTTTCGGATGCACGGGTTGCGGGTGATATGGCGAGGACCCGCTTTATTCTGGATATGGATGGTGAAGTGGGGTACAGCCTTTCCTTTTTATCGCGCCCATACAGACTGGTCATCGACCTTCCTTCGGTAAAGTTTGTGTTTCCTGAAGAGTTCGCTCCCCGAGGGCGCGGACTGGTGAAGTCCTGGCGATATGGTGCGATTTCTAAAGGACGTTCGCGTGTGGTGCTGGACCTTAATGCTCCGGTGGCACTGGACAAGACGTTTTTGCTGCCCGGTGTGCAGGACCAGCCGACCAGGCTTGTGATTGATTTGACAGAGACTTCTGAAGAGCAATTTGATGAAGCTGCTGGTTCTGTAAAGGCACATGGATCATCAGTTGGCGTGACTGCTGCTATTGCAAGTAATGATAAGGCCGACAGACCGGTCGTTGATGAAAAAGGTCATTTACCCGTTATTGTGATTGATCCTGGGCATGGCGGCGTTGATTCTGGAGCGGTGGGTACTAACGGTACTTTAGAAAAGGCAATTGTTCTTAATTTTGGGCGGTTTCTGAAAGAGAAGCTGGAGAAGCCGGGGTATTATCAGGTTCACCTGACACGTGATGAAGACAGGTTTATCTCCCTCGGTAAACGGACTGAGTTTGCTCGCGGAAAAGGTGCGGATCTGTTTATTTCAATTCATGCAGATTCTATCACTGCGGGTGCAGAAACCACACGCGGCGCCTCGATTTATACGCTTTCAGAAAAGGCATCAGATCGAATGGCAGCGGCGCTGGCGCAGCGCGAAAATTATTCCGACGTGATTGGCGGTGTGGATTTTTCTGATGAACCTGAAGAAGTTACAGATATTCTGGTGGAACTGACCCGTCGGGAAACAAAGAATTTTTCGATACATTTTGCGCGTTTGGTGGTTGAAGAACTTAAAAGCGCCACAACAGTCATTAAAAATCCTCTGCGTTCTGCTGGGTTTCAGGTGCTTAAAAGCCACGATGTTCCTTCCGTCTTGATAGAGCTAGGATTTCTCTCCAATAATCTGGATGAAAAAATGCTAGGTTCTGATGAATGGCGGGAACGGGTCTCGGATGGCATTGTGCAAGCGACAAACAGCTTCTTTCGGGACCGACTTGCGCAGAAGTAAGTGTCGTTACGAGCTGCATAGGAAGCCTATGTGCTGTTGTTTCGGAGAGAGACTGAGGTGTGCTGCCTCAGCATTGCCATAATGAAAAGCGATTGGATGCCAAACTGTAACAGTAAAGTCTGGAATCAGTGCTGCTGCAATTGTTGAGGGCAATGACCTCTTGACCATGGCGTGGAAATGCATCAGGAACGGCGTTTGAAGCTAGTCCTGAGATGCAGGCTTTACTACGTGACCATTCTTAGCGGGAAAGCAAACGGGCCCGAATATGAAATTATTTTTGAAGATCATTGGATATCTCTTTGGGATTTCAACAATTCTGGGCCTGATCGCGGCCGTGGGGCTGTGGATCTATCTCAATGACATAACCAAGGATCTGCCTGATTACACCGCGCTGAAGGATTATGAGCCACCCGTCATGACACGTGTGCATGCTGCGGATGGTAACCTTGTTTACGAGTATGCGAGTGAAAGACGCCTGTTTATACCGATTCAGGCGATCCCGGACCGTGTGAAGCAAGCTTTCCTATCTGCTGAGGATAAGGATTTTTATAAGCACATCGGTGTAGACCCGATGGGTATTTTACGTGCTGCAATCACCAATGTTCGCAATAGTGGAACCGGACGTCCTCTTGTTGGGGCATCAACGATAACACAGCAGGTTGCCAAGAACTTCCTTCTGACGAGTGAGCAGAAGTACGAGCGTAAGATTAAAGAGGCTCTTCTCGCCTTGCGAATTGAACAGGCTTTTTCCAAGGATGAAATTTTAGAACTCTACCTGAATGAGATGTATTTTGGCATGCGCTCATACGGTATTGCCGCAGCTTCTTTGATCCTTTTTGACAAGTCCGTTCACGAACTGGGACTGGAAGAAATTGCATATCTTGCCGCAGTTCTTAAGGGACCCAGCAATTATCATCCGTACCGATACCGGGATCGTGCGATAGAGCGCCGTAACTGGGTGATCGATCGTATGGTTGAAAACGGTTATGTGAGTCCACAGGAAGGTGCTGAAGCGAAGGCCAAGCCTTTAGATGTCAAAATCCGCCCAACAGGTAGTCTGGTAAACGGCTCTGAATACTTCTCAGAGGCGGTTCGACGCCAGTTAGCAACCCGTTACGGGAAAGAGAAGCTTTACGAAGATGGGTTATCGGTCCGGACATCTCTCGATCCAGAGATGCAGTTGAAAGCCCGCAGGGCGCTGCGCGACGGTCTGATTGATTTTGATCGCAAAAGAGGTAAATGGCGTGGCCCGATTACCAAGATTGAAATCTCATCAAACGACTGGGGTGCCGCTCTTAATGATGTTAAGACGCTCAATGATGTTCCTGAATGGACAAGTGCTGTTGTGCTTTCCGTAAGCAATCAGAAGGCGGTTGTTGGTCTTCGTCCTGAGCTGACTGCTAATCGGAAACTGTCGACAAAGCGTGTGCAGGCTGACCTTTCTTTGAAAGACATGAAATGGGCGCGGGTCAATGGTCGTGCTCCACGCAATGTTCAAGAGGTTCTGTCTCCAGGTGATGTCGTTTATGTTGAACGTCTGAAAAGTGGAAAGTACGTTTTGCGTCAGGTGCCTGAAGTGTCAGGCGCACTGGTGGCAATGGATCCTAATACCGGGCGCGTACTGGCTCTTGTCGGGGGCTTCAGTTTTGCTGACAGTCAATTCAACAGGGCAACGCAGGCATGGCGTCAACCGGGGTCATCCTTCAAGCCATTTGTTTACGCTGCAGCTTTGGATAATGGCTATACACCGTCATCAGTGGTTCTGGATGCTCCGTTTGAGCTTGAGCAGTCAGGTGGCCAGGGGGTTTGGCGGCCAAAAAACTATGGCGGCAAATATTATGGCCCATCTACTCTGCGTACCGGTATTGAGCTGTCACGGAACGTGATGACCGTCCGTCTTGCAGAAGATATGGGAATGGATCTTGTCGCCGAATATGCTCGCAGCTTTGGTATTGATGATAACATGATGCCAGTGCTTTCCATGTCTCTTGGTGCCGGTGAGACCACTGTTATGCGTATGACGGCTGCCTACTCCATGATTGCCAATGGAGGTCGCCGGGTTCAGCCAACGTTGATCGACCGCATTCAAAACCGGCGAGGAGAGACGATTTATCAAAATGACCAGTTGGTCTGTACTGATTGCTCAGAGGAGTATTTTGACAGTCAGCCTGAACCCGAGTTGATTGACACCCGTGAGCAGGTGCTGGACCCAATGACCGCCTACCAGATTACGTCCATGATGGAGGGTGTCGTGCGGAGAGGTACTGCTACCAGTGTTAAAGCTGTTGGGCGTCCTGTAGCGGGTAAAACCGGCACTACCAATGATGAACGTGATGCCTGGTTTGTTGGTTTTACACCGGAGTTAACCGTTGGTGTGTTTGTCGGTTATGACACACCGCGACCTATGGGCCGGGGTGCAACTGGTGGTCAGGTTGCTGCTCCAATCTTTACGGCCTTTATGAAGGATGCTTTAGGCGATGCATCTCCACTTGAGTTCCGTTTGCCACGCGGGTTGAGCTTGGTCTCCATCAACAGACGTACAGGTTTGAAGGCAAGCGCTGGCGCTCCCGGAACCATTCTTGAGGCATTTAAGCCGGGCACGTCCCCACCAGAGAGTTATTCCGTTATCGGTTTTCAGGATGAGATTGGTATCCGTCAGGATCTCTCCCCAGAAGCCGGGCAGGCAGTTATAAATGGGACTGGTGGTCTTTACTAAATCTTTTCTTGCGGGCTGGTTGTGTTTGAGTGCATGACCAGCCCACAGTTTCTGTGATCTGAACGATTGCAGAAATGGTTTGCGGCTACTATGTTCGCAGCCAATGCAGTGAGTTGAACTGCACTTTGTTTTTCAAAAAAGTGAGGTATCCGATGCGCGCCGAAATGGAGGCCATCGTCGACGAAATCAAGCAAGCCATAAGCTTGCTGAGGAGGCATCTTTGACTGGGACACTGCACTTGTCCGTCTAGATGAACTCAATGCGCTTTCTGAAGACCCGGATCTTTGGAGTGATCCAACGAATGCGCAAAAACTAATGCGTGAGCGCCAGCAACTTGATGACGGCATCAGTGGTGTTCGCAAGCTTGAGCAGGATCTCGTCGATAATCAGGAACTGATTGAAATGGGCGAGATGGAGGATGATCAGTCTGTCGTTGATGAGGCTGAAGGTGTTCTTAAGGCCATGCTTGAGCAGGTCAACAAGCTTCAGTTGCAGTCTCTGCTTTCTGGTGAAGCAGATGGCAATGACACTTACATCGAGATTAACTCTGGTGCAGGCGGTACTGAAAGTCAGGACTGGGCCAGCATGCTCTTGCGTATGTATCGTCGTTGGGGTGAACAGCACGGTTATAAAGTCGAGTTGATGGAGTACAATGACGGTGAAGAAGCTGGCATCAAGTCTGCGACTTTGCTTGTGAAAGGTGAGAACGCCTATGGCTGGATGAAGACCGAAGCAGGTGTTCATCGTCTGGTTCGTATCTCGCCATATGACTCTAACGCTCGTCGTCATACGTCCTTTGCGTCTGTCTGGGTTTATCCTGTTATTGATGACAGTATCAATATCGAGATTAATGAGGCTGACTGCCGCATTGATACCTACCGCGCATCTGGGGCTGGTGGTCAGCACGTGAACACGACGGACTCGGCTGTTCGTATTACTCATAATCCAACGGGGATTGTGGTTCAGTGCCAGAGCGAACGGTCTCAGCACAAAAACCGCGCAACTGCGTGGGATATGCTGCGGGCGCGTCTTTATGAAGCTGAGTTGCAGCGTCGTGAAGAGCAGGCCAACAAGGATGCGGCCTCCAAGACCGACATTGGTTGGGGGCACCAGATCCGCTCTTATGTCTTGCAGCCGTATCAGCTAGTGAAAGATCTGCGTACCGGTGTTGAAAGCACAGCGCCTTCTGACGTTCTGGATGGTGATCTGGATAAATTTATGGAAGCAACGCTTGCGCACCGGGCATTCGGTAATGCACCAGCAGCGGTTGAAGATTTAGACTAAGCAAATCAGCAGGAATGCTATTATGTAAAAGCCCCGGAGCATGTGTTTCGGGGCTTTTGCGTTTTGAGGCGTATTACGGCAGGTTAAGAGCAACTTTTGTGTGCTGTTTTGGACGGAAAATTGCAGCAAGCCTGTCTCCGGTGCGAATGAAGCGCATGGGGTTTATGGGCTTACCGTTGAGGCGTACTTCATAATGAAGGTGCGGCCCGGTGGAACGGCCTGTGTTTCCTACTGTGCCAACAATGTCGCCCATATGAATGCGCTGGCCTTCGCTCACAAGTAGTTTTTGCATATGGGCATACCGGGTGACCAAACCATTGTCATGGACAATTTCAACTGAAAGACCATATCCGCCGTTGTAATGAGCAAAGGAGACGATGCCTGTGCCAGTCGCCATGACCGGTGTTCCTTTTGGTGCTCTAAAGTCCAGGCCCGTATGCATGGCTGGTTTGCCTAGGAAGGGATCTGTTCTGGCTCCAAAACTGCTTGATATGCTGAAGCTGACAAGTGGTCGGGCAAAGGGAAGAGCGTCTACTTTTGAATTCAGTTCAATGCGTTGTAAGATGAGTTGGCGGGCGGCGCTCAGGCTGCTTGCCATATCTACTGTTTCGATTTGCTGATAGATGCCACCCATGGACGGTTTAACAGGTTCCAACTCACGGTGTGCGATGCCAGCTTTCTTTAAGAGTGTGCTGGCGCGTTTGATGTCATCAAGCGCTGCTTGCATATAGGCTGTGAGCAGGAGCTTTCCCTGTTGCCTGTTTAAGGGAAGGTGTTTGCCCGGAGGCTGGTTCGTTCTTACGCCTGTGTTTGTTGCAGAAAGAGTGCTTAGAAGATCAGGTGTTGTGTTTTGGCTGTGCTGAGGCGCATAGGCTAGGATTGCTGTGTTTAACGATAGCTTTCTCCTCATGTCTGGCTTACGTTGAGGAGAGGGGGGAGGTGTTGATAATATCAGATTGGATTTTTCAGCCAGCATGACCAGTGCTTCTAATTCCTGAAGCTGTGATACCAGTTGCTCTTGCTGTTTTACACTTTGTGAATTTAGTGATGTGTTGTCCTGATCGAGCTGCCCACGCAGCTCTCCAAGCTGGAATTTGAGGTCCTGAATTTCGCTTTCATAGTTTTCACGGAGCGCGATTTCTCTGGATAGAGTTGAGTTGATGCGCAGTTCACTCAATGATTGTTGAAAGCTGCTTGCCACGACTGCGGAGACCACTGCTGTGGCAGCGATACCACAGATCCAATAGGCCATGGGAGGGATGTCGCACAGTTCAGATGTGATGCGCGAAAGCCACAGATGGCTATCCCTGCTTGATGGCTTGTTATGGCTTAAAAACTCACTGCACTTAGAAAGTTTCATCGGAAGACCACTTGCTCAGTTTGCCTACTGGAAATGATTTGTTAAATTAGATTAAAGTTTGTTATGGTTAATAAATTCTAAGCGCAGTGTATCGTCAGGTCAGTTTTATGAGGGGGCGATAGAAGCCGGGAGTGAGGCCAGCTTCAGATCTTGCCCTGTCATTAAACGGGGGTTTGAGCGGTCCCTTAAAATGACGTTTAACCATCTGTTGAAAAGTGGGTTCGGGGCGGATGCGATGCCTGTCGCACATGAAGCGAAACCATTTAGCACCGTAGGCGACGTGGCCTTTTTCATCACGATAAATGACATACAGAACGTTGGCAGTGTCTTCATCACCTGCCGCTTTGGCCTTATCGATCATACTTGGTGTGATGTCCAGTCCGCGCGCTTCAAGTACAAGAGGTATGATAGCGAGCCGAGCCGTCAGGTCTTTGCCGGTGGATTGTGCTGCCTGCCATAAACCATCATGGGCTGGAAGGTCGCCGTAGGAATGCCCTAGCTTTGCAAGTCGTTCTTGTACGAGTGTGAAGTGCTTAGCTTCTTCCAGACCAACCCGCACAAAATCATCGTAATATGAGCGCGGAACAGGCACATGCGTGAAGCGTCCGATAAGATCCCATGTGAGATCTATTGCATTCAGTTCGATATGGGCGAGGGAGTGAAGAAGGGCTACCTTTCCACCTTTACCTCCGATGGCGCGTTTGGGCATATCACGGGGAGGCAGAAGTTCAGGCTTTTCAGGGCGACCGGGACGGTCCGGCATGCCTTTTTCACTGGTGCCTCGGGAGATTGACAAGGCACCTTTAAACCATTGATTAGCAACATAGTAAGCGAGGGCAACCTTCTCTTCCAGATTGGAAGTTTCCAGAATTTGACGAGCGCCATCTTTAAGTGAGTGAATTTTGGTGGAAGGAGGCAGAGAAAGATGCGTTTGACCTCCAAACGCATCAGAGGCATTGTCACCTGGGAGTTTGGGCATTGTTTACAGGCTCAGAGCTTTAACTTCTTGCAGAACTTTTTCGACGTGACCTGGGACACGAACCTTGCGCCAGATTTTCGCAATCTTGCCGTTTTTATCGATCAGGAATGTGGAGCGCTCAACACCCATGTATTTCTTTCCATACATGTTTTTCTCTGTCCAAACGCCATAGGCTTCACACACTTTCTTTTCGGTATCTGCCCCAAGTGTGACAGATAGCTCATGTTTCGCCTTAAACTTGTCATGCTTTAGTGCTGTATCGGGCGAGACGCCGATGATGACAGCATTGTGTTTTTCGAACTCTGCTGCATGTTCTGTAAAGGCGATAGCCTCTTTTGTGCACCCGGGTGTGTCATCCTTTGGATAAAAGTAAAGGACGACTGACTGGCCCGAATGTTCTGATAGGGTAAATTGTCCTTGAGAATCTGTGGCAAGAGTGAAATCTGGTGCCAACATGTCTTCCTGAGGTAAGGAAGACGTCATATCTTTTGTTTCAGGCATATTTTACTTGCTCCTGGAGCGGGTTATCGGTCTCATTGGACGGTGTTTCTTGACTTTGACGCCGTAGGTATTTTCGCTTGCGGAGCACCTTTTATCACGCGATGCTAGCGCAGGGTACGATTCGAGCAAACTTGATCGTGCTAATAATGCAGGGAATAAGACTCTGGCTGTTGATGTTGAGAATTCAACGGAGCGTAGAAGCTCTTCAACAAGACCGCGTGGTAAGCGGCGTATTGTGTGGAGTCTTGTCTGCGTTTTTCTGTTTTTAGGGATTGGCTTTGGTGCTTACCGAGTGGTGCACGGCCCTGTAGTGGTACCTTATCTAGTAGATTGGGCTATCCGCCAGATCGAAAGCAAGGCACTAAAAGTAACAGTTGGTAATGCGCAGGTAGAGCTGTTTGGTGAAACTGGCAGCAAGATCATTTTTGAAGATTCTCTTGTGCGTATCAACGGCAGAACCTCTGCCATTGTCATGCTCCCCAAAACCGAGATCGGGATTAACCTGTCAGGCTTGTTGACCGGAAATCTGGAAATTACAAGTGTTGCTTTGGAACGCCCCTCAGCCTCGATCAAACTTGCGAGTGGATCTGAACCACTGCCACGGGTGCAAAACCGGGTGGTGGCGATTGATAAGTTTAGTGTTTTAGCTGTTGAAGAGTTGAAGCGCTGGCATTTGAAGAAAGTTTCCATCGACTATGGTCGTCTTGTGATTAATGCGCAGGGTGAAGAGTTCGTCGCGGATGGGATTGATGCAAATGCTGTGCTGCTCGATGATCTTTCCTTTGCCGTTAATGCAACAATTGTTGGGCGGGAAGGGGACTGGTCCTGGGATTTGAAGAGAACTGTGACTCCGGAGACGGGGACGCGCAACATTTCAGTCAGTTTACGAGACGCTTCTTTACGAGACCTGCTGCCGACACATAGTTTTGCGCGTGATGACAAACTCGCTAGAACGCAATTATCTGTTGAAGCAAATGCAGGGCTCTGGGCGACGGGTGAATTTGTTGATGCAAACCTGAATATTCGCAGTACTCCCATCGTCATCAAGACAAGCCCCGAAAATGCCTTGAGCATTGATGAGGCATTCTTAGACCTTAATCTACAGCGCGATAATCCAGATATCATTGTTGGTCGCTCGTATGTTCGCCGGAATAATACACGTATTGTTTTTGGTGGTTTATTGCAGCCACCGGTTACAGATGGAGCTGAATGGAATTATTCGTTGGGCTCACGCGAAATTGTGCTGGCGCCTACTGATGTAAACGCCCCTCCACTGGTATTTCCAGATGCTTATGCCTCTGGTTCTTTCGATCCTGCAAAGTCTATGATTTCCATTGATAGGGCTCGTGCAGTCGGTCTTAATGCTGACATTAATCTTGCTGGCTCTTTCTATTTTGGAAAACCGGGACCCTCGCTGGCACTTTCAGTTCACAGCCCCAGCCTGAGCTTTGGTGAGCTTTTGCAGGTTTGGCCGACGGTTACGGCTTCCAAGACGCGGCACTGGTTGCTGCGCCACCTTGGAGCTGGGCGTGTCGATAATGTGTTTTTGGATATGGCGCTCGGTCCGGCGGCCTTTGATGGTAAAAAGGAAACCCCTGTATGGACTGGTGATGGTTTGACCGCTACGTTTGATATAATCGATGGAGCTGTTAAGCCACTGGAAACGCTTCCCATTTTACGTGATGTAACTGGCAAGGGGGTTATTAAGGGGGAAGACCTTACTGTTTCCGGCAAAAATGCACATTTTCGCATGCAAGATGGCAATATCGTCAAAGTCCCTGAAATTCAGATTACGCTAAAGGACATTCCTGTTCCTGGTGTTCAGCCAGCTGAACTTTCAATGTTTTTGACTGGGCGGGCGGATGATTTAGGCGTGCTTGCTGATGCAGAACCACTTAATGCACTTGATGGTATGGATGTGGTGCCGGGTGATCTTGCCGGAACAGGTGAAGTACGTGTTGAAGCATCATTTCCCTTGGCAAAAAATCTCAAGGTGAAAGATGTTGAATGGCGTGCCACTTTGGATTTGAAGGACTTTTCCAGTAAGGCAAAGATCTCTGGCCAGATTATTGAGGATGCAAATCTGGTCGTTCAGGCGGATAACAAGCTGACGCAAATCTCTGGTAAGGGTAAGCTCAATGGCTTCCTCTCTGAGATTGATCTTAGTACCAGTCGTGATGGCAGTGGAACCGATGATCGGCAGGATGTCACCTTTGTTGCAGATGCAAAAGAGTTGAAAGAGTATGATGTTGATATCCAGAAATATGTCAAAGGCCCGGTAAAAGTCAGTTATGAGGATAGTGGCAGTACTCAGGTGTATGAGCTGGACTTCACAAGAGCCTCTATCCGCATTCCGGAAGTTGCATGGAGCAAAGCGAAGGGAGTGCGAGCCACGGCTCGTTTCCGCGTGACCAGCTCTGGCGGTGCTAAGACGCTGCATAATTTCTCGTTCGCTTCTGAAGGGGTTGAGGTAAGAGGAAATGTCAAGTTGGACAGCAATGGCCGTCTGACGCTTGCGGACTTTTCTGCCTTTAACCTGAGACCAAGTGACAAAGCAAAGCTGACTGTTCGATCGCGACGTGGTGGGGGCTACAAGATTGTCCTGAATGCTGAGCGGTTTGATGGGCGTGCCATATTGGATTCGATCGGAGAAGATAAGGGGGGCTCTGGTTCCGGTGGTCGCAAAGCTGACGTTTCAGAGGTAGACCTGACTTTTAAGCGTCTAATCGGCTTCAGAGGCGTTCAGGCACAAAATGTCAGGATTAAAGGACTTTTACGAGGAAGTGCTCCAGCAGAACTGACTGCGACAGGAGCAACTTCCAGTCGAGGACAGTTCAGCTTTACTCTTGGCGGGCAAGGCAAAAATCGGTTTGCGAAAGGCAAGCTGAATAACACTGGTGAGTTTTTGCGATTTGCTGATATTTTCCCCCGTATGCGGGGAGGTAAAGGACGTCTTGATATTCAGATGCCAAGTAACGCCAATTGGGCTGGGAATTTGATCGTAACAGACTTCTCTATTACTGAGGATCCAGCCATTAAGGCACTAAAAGGAGTTCGCCCGAAGAGAATGCAAGGTACACGAAATTCGGAAGTGTATTCTGCTACTGTGAATTCGGGTGAGGCCTCTTTCAGCAAGATGCGCATTCAGTTCTCTCGCAACCGGGATATTGTGACTGTTTCTAAAGGGACATTGAAAGGTGCGGTTATTGGAGGGACCTTCAGCGGTAGTGTTAATCTGAAAACCCAAGAGTTAGATTTGGCTGGAACGTTTGTACCAGCTTATGCCCTCAATAACTTGTTTGCCAAGCTGCCAGTGATTGGTCTTATTCTTGGCGGTGGGTCTTCTGATGAGGGACTAATTGGTGTGACATACAAACTGGATGGTACCTTCGACAAACCACGGTTTCAGGTTAACCCGGTTTCTGCCATTGCACCTGGTGTTTTGCGGCGTATCTTTGAGTTTTAAAGGGTACCTGTGGGCTAACAAGTTCTCGCGTTTTGCAGTCATATTTGAGAATGAAAAAAGCCGGGCTTAATGACCCGGCTTTCATATAGTCTTCAATGTATCAGCCTGTTAGACAGGCTTTACAAGAACGTGTTTCTTCTTTCCCAGAGATAGTTTTACAACGCCATCGTCAGTCAGGTCCGCTTTGGTGATCGTGCGTGTGTGATCCTGTTCAGCCTCGTCGTTAATGCGAACAGCGCCGCCTTTTATGTTGCGGCGTACTTCTCCGTTTGACGTGCACAGGCCTGCCGTCACAAAGGCATTCAAAATGCCAAGGCCCTCTGCGAGTTCTGTAGCAGCAATCTCTATGGTTGGCAGGCCAGCAGCGTTTTCGCCCTCTTCGAAGGCTTTGCGTGCGGTCTCAGCGGCCTTCTCAGCTTCTTCGCGGCCATGAAGCAAGGCTGTTGCTTCTGTTGCCAGAACCTTCTTAGCTTCGTTGATGCCAGCGCCTTCCAGAGCTGCCAGACCTCTGATTTCATCCATTGGCAGAATTGTGAAGAGTTTCAGAAACTTTTCTACGTCTTCATCTTCCGTGTTGCGCCAGAACTGCCAGTAGTCGTAGGGGCTTAACATATCAGCGTTGAGCCATACTGCGCCTGCTGCGGTCTTGCCCATTTTCGCACCGGATGCTGTGGTGAGCAGCGGGGTTGTGAGAGCGAATAGTTCTTTGTCCGCAAGGCGGCGGCCAAGGTCTACGCCGGAGAGGATGTTAGACCACTGATCAGAACCACCCATCTGCAAGCGGCAGCCGGTGCGGCGGTGGATTTCGAGGTAATCGTAACCTTGCAGCAGCATGTAGTTAAATTCGAGGAACGACAGATGCTGCTCGCGTTCCAGACGCAGGCGGACGCTGTCGCGCTGGATCATCTGGTTGACGGAGAAGTAACGGCCTACATCGCGCAGGAAGTCCATATAGTTGAGTTTTAAGAGCCAGTCAGCGTTATCCATCATCATAGCATCTGACGGACCTTCACCGAATGTCAGAAATTTTTCAAAGACTTGCTTGATGCCGTTCTTGTTGTTTTCGATGTCTTCATCGGTAAGAACCTTGCGGCTTTCATCTTTGCCGGTCGGGTCGCCAACACGGGTTGTACCGCTTCCCATGAGGGTGATTGGGCGATGACCGGTTTTCTGGAACCAATGCAGCATCATGATCTGCACGAGGGAGCCAACGTGTAGGCTGGTCGCGGTACAGTCGAAGCCAATATATGCGGTGACGGTTTCATTGGCGCACAATTCGTCCAGCCCTTCAGCGTTAGAGAGTTGGTGCAGAAAACCGCGTTCTTCCATGGTCCGCATAAATTCGGATTTATATGAGCTCATTGGTCAAGCCTGTTCAAATTGCTAAGAATTTCCAAGTTGATAGGTCTATACCTGAGTTTTTGCCGGGATTCACTTGGTTTTTTGAGGTGGGGGTAAAACTGTTTCTTTATGTTGAGATTGGTGTGTAGTTTGCTCGCACAAAAGAAAACCCCGCTTCCTTCTCGAAGGAACAGGCGGGGTTTTGCTTTTTTGGTTGGATCGCCGCGATTTACCGTTTCAAGGCTATATGCTTGGGCGTTCTGATTGTTTTTCGCCCGTGTACGTCCGGGTTCGATCCTCGCTTACCGTCTGATGACGCGCAGTCGCTCAGGCCGTTGTTTTAGTTCCATATATTTTGGCATCTTGCAGAGGGTTTTCATAAGTGCCGTATTGCCTCTATGAACGCCGTACAACATGCAGGTCTGGTGGAATCATTCGATCTCCTTCTTTGACCTGTCTTAAAGGTAGGTATGCAACTCACATGTTTCAAGGGGAGGGGGATAGATTGGTTAGCACAGCCTTGCCAGCATGTGCAGGCATTTGCGAAAAACGTAAAAAAGAGGGGACCTTAACAGGCCGCCTGTGAGAAGTTGCAGGATTAAATCAACACGGTCAGATGTTGATTACCTGACTGCATTAGAACAGTAGCTTCGTGACGGGGTGATGACATTTTGCTTTTGCGTTGAAATGTGCGCTGGTTTGCGTTGTTTCCAGAAAACCTGCGTTGATTTGAAGAAGAGCTGGCCCGCGTTCCGTGACGCTTTCGGGCACTACTTGCCAGAGGGTATCCTTCACAAAACACCGTTTGAGTCGTCATGCATACATCTTAAACAAGAAAGAGAAAAAGATGCCGCATTACATTGTAAACACCGATTTGGGTAAAAAGCCAAAAACGATTCCTGAGCTGATTGATATCGCGCTTTCTGGTGAGAGCGGTCCGGTACCGATTTTTGACCGGCATGCTGACCAAATGTTTCTAAGCATGGCAGGGGAGTTTGGAAGTCAGGAGATTGATAGTTCAGCCAGTATACTCATTGCGACTGTCGTTACGGGAATGTACTCCTGTGCGGCGGTTATTATGATCGCCAGAGATCTGGAGGTGTCGAATGTTGCTTCTGTTGCGCATATTAACTGCGGGACCATCAAAGAAGAAGATTTAATGAAAATGCTGGCTAAGGTAAATGAAACTGCAACCTCAGAACTTACCCTGGAGGACGTTTACGTTTTATATGGCGTCACTAAAGAGTGGGGGCCGGGCTATGAAAGCGAGGTTGAAAAAATTGTTGAATTTGGCGTGCCCGTAGAGCAGGTCGTTTGGCTGGATCAATTATACTTTGAGCTTTTGGGGATCGACTCTAATGGGTATGTAGGTGCTCCTGGTGATATAGACTGAGCAGAGCTGGTAGCTCAATCCTGTTAGATCGTTTCGCGGGATGCGGATTTTGATAAGAAAAAACCCCGGCGACCTTTCGGTGTGCCGGGGTTTTTTAAGTTTGCTCGCTGGATCTGACTGAAGTCAATCAGATCCAGCCTACCACAACTCTTAGACAGAGTAGTACATGTCGAACTCAACAGGGTGAGGGGTCATGTCGGTGCGCATGACTTCTTCCATTTTCAGTTCGATGTATGCGTCGATCTGGTCGTCGTCGAAGACGCCGCCTGCTTTGAGGAACTCGCGGTCTGCATCAAGGCATTCCAGAGCTTCGCGCAGGGAGGCTGCAACGGTTGGGATCTCGGAGAGTTCCTCTTTCGGCAGATCGTAAAGGTTCTTATCCATTGCATCGCCGGGATGGATCTTGTTTTTGATGCCATCAAGGCCAGCCATCAGCTGTGCAGCAAACGCCAGATATGGGTTTGCGGATGGGTCCGGGAAGCGAACCTCAACGCGCTTGGCTTTTGGTGAAGAGGTGAATGGAATACGGCAGGATGCGGAACGGTTGCTGGAGGAGTAAGCCAGCAGAACCGGAGCCTCATAACCTGGAACCAGACGCTTGTAGGAGTTAGTAGAGGAGTTGGTGAAGGCGTTCAGCGCTTTGGCGTGCTTTAAGATACCGCCGATGAAGTACAGAGCGTTTTCAGAAAGATCTGCATACTGGTTGCCTGCAAAGGTTGGGTTGCCTTCGTCCCAGATGGAGAAGTGGCAGTGCATGCCGGTGCCGTTGTCGCCGAAGACTGGCTTTGGCATGAAGGTTGCGGATTTGCCATAGGCATGGGCAACCTGATGCACCACGTATTTGTAGATCTGCATGTGGTCAGCACAGGTGGTCAGAGGCTGGAACTGCATGCCGAGTTCGTGCTGAGCTGCCGCCACTTCGTGGTGGTGCTTTTCAACTTTCACGCCCATTTCGGACATGACGGTCAGCATTTCGGAACGAATGTCCTGACAGCTGTCGATCGGAGGAACCGGGAAGTAACCACCCTTGGTGCGTGGACGGTGACCGAGGTTGCCGGATTCGTATTCGCTGTCCATGTTGGTTGGCAGTTCAGAACAGTCCAGCTTGAAGCCGGTGTTGTACGGGTCTGCTGCGAAGCGAACGTCGTCGAAGATGAAGAACTCAGCTTCCGGGCCAACGAATACGGTGTCACCTGCGCCACATGCTTTGACATAGGCTTCTGCGCGCTTTGCGGTCATGCGCGGGTCACGGTTGTAACCTTCACCTGTCTGCGGGTCGAGGACGTCACAGAAGATGGACATGGTGGACTGTGCGAAGAACGGGTCGATATGCGCGGTTTCCGGGTCTGGCATCAGCATCATGTCGGACTCGTTGATCGCTTTCCAGCCAGCGATAGAAGAACCGTCAAATGCAACGCCTTCTGCGAACATGTCTTCATTCACCTGAGAAATATCCATGGTGACGTGCTGCAGCTTGCCGCGTGGATCAGAAAAACGAAGATCTACAAATTTTACGTCTTTTTCCTGAATTTCATTTAAGACATCAGCGGAGGTCGTCATAACTTCCTATTCCTCTTATTAAAATCGCCAGTGGCGTCGTGTTGTACCCAGAAGACCAATTGAGCGGGACAATTCCCTCCTCACTCGTCACCAGTCTCCCTTGTCCCTAGAGTGCTATGCGCTCACCCTAAATTTGCGCAGGCCGCTCTAAAACTTTGCTTTGCATCTGTCAGGTGCGTGTGACTCCCATCAGACAGCGTCTGCACCCGTTTCGCCGGTACGAATGCGGATCGCTTCTTCGATGTTTGAGACAAAGATCTTGCCGTCACCAATACGCCCGGTCTGTGCTGCATCACGGATCGCATCTACGGCCTTTTCAACCAAATCATCGTTGAGGACGATTTCCACCTTCACTTTGGGAAGGAAATCAACCACATATTCGGCACCGCGATACAGTTCGGTATGGCCTTTCTGGCGGCCAAACCCTTTTGCTTCGGTAACGGTGATCCCCTGAAGGCCAACTTCCTGAAGCGCTTCTTTCACTTCATCCAGTTTAAACGGCTTAATAATTGCCTCAATTTTCTTCATGGTCATCACACTTTCAGTTCGTCTTGTTTCTGCTCATGCGGCCAGTCTGGCATGCTCTTTAAAATGACCAGCGCGTGTGCAGAGGGTTCCCGTTTCAAAACTTACGGAAATATGAATGCAGAAACCGTGCCAGTTTTGAAATTTTTGGCAAACGTCGCGAAATCGGGCAGTTCCTGAGAAAAATACTTACTAGTAAATGACTGTAAAATATCTCCGATGCTTAAAGTGTGTGCGATGTGATTAAAAAATATGCAATGAAGATTTTGTTAGGAGTGGCGAAAACTAGGTGTTGGTGCTGAGGAGAGCGCGGGGGTATGCTGATTTTGGGTGGGTTCCTCGGGCTTCCTGAGAGTTTTGTGAGGACCCTGATGATCGTTTGGGGTGAGTGTGTATTAAGGAGCGCGTGATGAGGCTGGTTTCTCTGGATCATGTTGTGCTTACGGTTCACGATATTGAGCGAACAAGTCGCTTTTATCAGGATGTGCTGGGCATGGAGGAGGTTGTCTTTGGCGGCGGGCGGTGTGCTCTCCACTTCGGACAGCAAAAAATCAATCTTCAACCCGTTGATGTTTCTCATGAACCGATCGCGCAAGAGCAGGTTCCGGGAACTGCGGACCTCTGTTTTCTGGTTGAGAGTTTAGATTCTGCCATTGCGCGGCTCAATGCTGCCTCTGTGGCAATTGTTGAGGGGCCGGTGTTTCGTACAGGTGCGCGCTCGCCTATTTTGTCTGTTTATATACGTGACCCGGACGGTAATCTCATTGAACTTTCGCAGCCACAAGATGTGGTGATCGCCTGTGATGAGCGCCCTGAGGCGCAGGCAAAGGAAAAGGGCGCTCCCAAATCAAACAGGTGAGCTGATACTATTGCGTCTATCTGCCGGATTTTAACTGCCGGGAACGGAGAGCTTTATGCATGAGTTGTTGACGCCTTTACAGATGAGTAAGGCGGATCGCCTGACTATTGAGGGCGGTATTCCCGGTATTGAACTGATGCAGAACGCAGGCCGGGTTGTGTTTGACGTCATACGTCAATGCTTACATCCTCATTCTCGTGTGCTGGTTTTATGTGGGCCAGGAAATAATGGCGGAGATGGTTTTGTCGTTGCACAGCTTGCCCATGCCGATGGTTTTGCGGTCTCTGTGGGATTGATTGGGGACCCGGAAACACTGGCGGGGGATGCAGAGCTTGCTTACGATGCTATGGAGCTTAACCTTACCTCTATGGACAAGATGCGGGCTGCGCTTGAGGGGCTGAGTGAAGACGACGTGGTGGTTGATGCGCTGTTTGGTGCGGGACTTAGCCGCCCCTTGGATGATGAGGTTTTAAAGCTTGTTGCGCTGATCAATGAAAGTCCTGCGCAATGCGTAGCGGTTGATCTTCCTTCCGGGGTGAGCGGAAAGAACGGCGCTGTGCTTGGGGGTGCGGTGCGGGCGGATATGACAGTCACGTTTTTTCGTGCAAAGCCGGGGCACTATCTATTTCCCGGGCGTGCTTATTGCGGGGACGTGTTTATTGAGCAGATCGGACTTCAGGAGGAGGTTCTGAAGCGTGTTGGGCCGACCATCAGCTATAACTGTGATAAGATTTGGAGAGATGTGCCTCAGGTGCCTGCCGTGGACGGGCATAAGTACAACAGAGGGCATACCGTTGTTGTGAGCGGTCCTAAGTTTTCAACTGGCGCAAGCCGGCTTGCCGCACTGGGAGCACAACGGGCAGGTAGTGGCCTTGTTACTGTGGTAGCCCGGGAGCAGGCGGCGCTGGTTCATGCGGCTCACTTAACCAGCATTATGATCCGTCCTGCTGAGCGAATTGCTGATTTTGAGCGTATTTTAGAAGATGAGCGGCTGAACTGTGTGGTGATCGGGCCTGCAGCTGGTATCGGGCGGGAAACGCAGGAGCGGGTTATTGAGTGTCTTGCTGATGAGCGCGGCGTTGTGCTGGATGCAGATGCGCTGATGTCTTTTGAAGACAAGCCTGAGTACCTGTTTGAGTATATTGCAGAGTCTGATTGCGCTGGGCGGGTTGTGCTGACGCCGCATGAGGGGGAGTTCCGGCGTCTGTTTCCTGACCTTTATGCATCTGGCTCAACTTATTGCAAAGTGGAACGTGCTTTGCTGGCGGCAGAACGCTCTGGCGCTACTGTGGTGCTTAAAGGGGCAGACAGTGTGATTGCTGCCCCCGATGGGCGTAGTGCGATCAATGCAAGTGGAACGCCATGGCTGGCAACGGCAGGTTCCGGGGACGTGCTGGCAGGGGTGATTGGCGGATATCTGGCTCAGGGCCTGATGGGATATGAAGCTGCTGCGAAGGGTGCCTGGGTTCATGGGCGTGCGGCGGAAATTGCCGGTGCGGGTTTGATCGCAGAGGATCTGGTAGGGCACATTCCTGAGGTGATTGAGGAACTCACACACTATCCGGGCGGTCTGTGATTTTCATTGTTACAGCTTTGCGGCAGGAGGACATAACTTTGCCTGTGTTCTGGCGTTCATGGGGGAGGGAAAAGCAGGAGGAACTGACTGATCTGAAAAAGTTGGAGCAGGCCGAGAACGCCAAGTTTTTCAATGCAAATACCCCGCAGCCTGACGTAATGCACAGGTTGATTGGCACAAATAGCGTGGAAAACCGCTTGTTGGGCACAAACAGTGCATTAGGTGGTTGACTTCTCTCAGGTTCCCAAGTAGCTACCCCACCAACGCGGCTGTGGCGAAATTGGTAGACGCACCAGATTTAGGTTCTGGCGGGAGACCGTGGGGGTTCGAGTCCCTCCAGCCGCACCATATCCCCGGTGATACGGTGCATAGAAAAACGACCGTAGCTTATCGGAAACGGAAAAGTTGAGGGCGTTGTCGAGGTTCGGTTTATGCTCACCTTTTCGCCAGGCGGATAAGGGCTTTTTGGGTTCTCCTTTAAGCGCATTTCTTCCTTGCAAAACTGGTGATTGTTTTCCGTGCTGGGGCAAACCATTGTTGGTTTGTCGGTACACGTCCTAAATCAAGGACGAAGCAAAGACCAATGCAGGTATCAGAAACCCTGGCCGAGGGCCTAAAGCGCGAACTCAAAGTCGTTATCCCGGCGACGGATCTGGCGACCCGCCTCGATGAGTACCTTAACGACCTGAAGTCTAAGGTAAACATTAACGGCTTCCGTCCGGGTAAAGTTCCAGTATCTCACCTGAAGAAAATTCATGGCCGTCAGGCAATGGCTGAGCTGATCGGTAACCTGATCAACGAAACCACCACCAAGACCATTGAAGAGCGCAAAGAAAAGCCAGCTCTTCAGCCAGAAATCGATCTTCCTGAAGATGAAGCTGAAAAAGTTCTGGCTGGTGAAGCTGATCTGGCTTTCACCATGTCTTATGAAGTTCTGCCTGAGTTTGAAATCGTAGATTTCTCCAAGATTGAACTTGAACGCCCAATCGTTGAAATTTCTGAAGAGGAAGTTGACGAGCAGGTTAAGCAGATCGCAGAAAGCAACCGTCCGTTTGAAGCGCGCGAAGAAGGCGCAGCTGCTGAAGACGGCGACCGCGTAACCATGCACTACCTTGGTAAGCTGGACGGCGAGCCATTTGAAGGTGGTGAAGATGAAAATGGTCAGCTCGTTCTGGGCTCCGGCCAGTTCATTCCAGGCTTTGAAGAGCAGGTTGTCGGTATGAAGATCGGTGACAAGAAAGTCATCGACGTGACCTTCCCTGAAGAATATGGTGCAGCAAACCTTGCTGGTCGTGCAGTGACCTTCGACATCGACGTTAAGGGCATTGAAGCTCCGGGCGAAGTTTCCATTGATGATGAAATGGCAACCAAGCTGGGTCTTGAGTCTCTGGAGAAGCTGAAAGAAATCGTTCGCGGTCAGATTGAAAGCCAGTTCGGTGCGGCGACTCGTCAGAAAGTGAAGCGCGCTCTTCTCGACAAGCTGGACGAAGAGTACTCCTTCGAGCTGCCTGAAAAACTTCTGGAAACAGAGTTTGACGGTGTCTGGAAGCAGGTTGAAGCTGACATGCAGCAGTCCGGTAAGACCTTCGAAGACGAAGAAACGACCGAAGAAGAAGCAAAAGCTGAATACCGTAAGATCTCTGAGCGCCGCGTGCGCCTTGGTCTGGTTCTTTCTGAAGTTGGTGAGCAGAACAAAGTTCAGGTTACCGACGAAGAAGTTCAGAAGGCTCTGTTCGACCGCGTTCGTCAGTTCCCGGGTCAGGAGCAGCAGGTGTTTGAGTTCTACAAGAACAACGAACAGGCGCTGGCTTCCCTGCGTGCCCCAATCTACGAAGAGAAGGTTGTGGACTACATTCTGGAGCTGGCTCAGATTTCTGACAAGGTTGTGTCCAAAGACGAGCTGATGGCTCAGGACGAAGACGAAGCATAATACCCAAGCGTTTTGCCTGGGAAATGGAAGAGGGGGCCGTGTGCCCCCTTTTTTTATCGGCCCCCTTGAAATTTGAGGTGGAAAGCCGAAATATCTGAAGCTGTCTTAGGGGGATAGGGCTAATGTGGCCTTTAAGCTCCCTTATAATTGGGATAAGGATAACGGGCATTATGGAAACACTCCATAAACCTTGTGGCTTTACCTTTTGGAAAGTGCCTTTAAGACTAGGGTGACATCCCACGGGTGGGCTTGTTGCTTTTTTCGATATAAGATTCTTGCAGGCTTATAGTTGTGCCCGATAAGTTGCCGGGCTTACTTAAGTTTTCTGCATATTTAAAATGGATGACGCATGACCGATCCTGTAGAGTACTACACGAACAGCCTGGTGCCGATGGTTGTGGAGCAAACCAACCGGGGTGAGCGCGCCTATGATATTTTCTCCCGGCTTCTGAAGGAACGTATTATCTTCCTGACCGGACCTGTTGAAGATACGATGGCGACGCTGGTCTGTTCCCAGTTGCTTTATCTGGAAGCGGAAAACCCGAATAAAGAAATTGCGCTTTATATCAATTCCCCGGGTGGCGTTGTTACCAGTGGACTTGCTATTTATGACACTATGCAGTTTATCCGTCCGAAGATTTCCACTCTTTGTATCGGTCAGGCTGCAAGCATGGGGTCCCTGCTTCTGGCCGCTGGTGAAAAAGGAATGCGGTTCTCGCTTCCGAACAGCCGGGTGATGGTTCACCAGCCGTCTGGCGGATTCCGTGGTCAGGCAGCGGATATCATGCTGCATGCACAAGAGATCCTGAAGCTGAAGCGTCGTCTGAATGAAATTTACGTGAAGCACACGGGTCAGACGCTTGAAGCAGTTGAAGATGCGCTTGAGCGTGATAACTTTATGAGTGCGGAAGCGGCAAAAGAGTTCGGTCTTGTTGACAATGTGATCGAAAACCGCGAAAGCCTGAATGTTATTGAGCCTGCTTAAAACAGGTTTAAATGCGTAACTCGTACGCAAGTTTTTTTAACAGGGAATGAACTTTGCGTGCGGGGCTTAAAGGAATGTTGATTATTGCGAGCCAAAACTCATTTAAGTGAGTGGCTATTAGTGATTTTCAAAGCTTCCCTCTGGAAGCGGAGCACGAAACGCGATAAGTGAGTAGAATAGCGAGGCGAAAGCTGCGCTGTTGAACTAAGAATTCTAGCAGGGGCATATGTCCCCCTGAAACGATGCGGGGTTATATCTCATGAGCAAAGCCAGCGGCAGCGACAGCAAGAATACGCTTTACTGCTCGTTTTGCGGAAAAAGCCAGCATGAGGTCCGTAAGCTGATTGCGGGTCCGACGGTATTCATCTGCGATGAATGCGTCGAACTTTGCATGGATATCATTCGCGAAGAGAACAAGTCTTCGCTGGTGAAATCTCGTGACGGGATCCCGACACCTCAGGAAATTCGTGGCGTTCTGGACGACTATGTGATTGGGCAGGGACGAGCCAAGAAGGTTCTGTCTGTAGCGGTTCATAACCACTACAAGCGCCTCAATCATGCTTCCAAAAACAACGATGTTGAGCTTGCAAAGTCTAACATTTTGCTGGTTGGTCCTACCGGGTGCGGTAAAACCCATCTGGCACAAACGCTTGCGCGCATTCTGGATGTTCCGTTTACAATGGCTGATGCAACCACGCTGACTGAAGCGGGTTACGTTGGTGAAGACGTTGAAAACATTATTCTGAAGCTGCTTCAGTCTGCAGACTACAACGTTGAGCGTGCTCAGCGCGGTATTGTTTACATTGATGAAGTGGACAAGATTACACGTAAGGCAGAGAACCCTTCCATTACCCGTGATGTTTCCGGTGAGGGTGTTCAGCAGGCATTGCTGAAGATCATGGAAGGCACTGTGGCTTCCGTTCCGCCTCAAGGTGGCCGTAAACACCCGCAGCAGGAGTTCCTGCAAGTGGATACCACGAATATTCTGTTTATTTGTGGTGGTGCGTTTGCGGGTCTGGACAAGATCATTTCTGATCGTGGCCGGTCCACTTCTATCGGCTTTGGTGCATCTGTTATGGCGCCGGAAGATCGTAAGACGGGCGAATTGTTTGCTGATCTGGAGCCGGAAGATCTGCTCAAGTTCGGTCTTATTCCTGAATTTGTTGGCCGTCTGCCGGTGATCGCAACTCTGGAGGATCTGGACGAAGATGCTCTGGTTTCCATTTTGCGTGAGCCTAAGAACGCTTTGGTTGCTCAGTACCAGCGTTTGTTTGAGATGGAAAACGTTGAGCTGACCTTCCATGAAGACGCATTAAAAGCGATTGCACGCAAGGCGATTGAGCGTAAGACAGGTGCTCGTGGCTTGCGCTCTATTCTTGAAGCAATCCTGCTTGAAACAATGTATGAGCTTCCTGGACTGAAGGGTGTCAAGGAAGTGGTGATTTCTGCGGAAGTCGTCGATGGTGAGGCGCGTCCTTTGTATATTTACGAGGATCGCGCTGAGAATTCTGCAACCAGCGCGTAAATTTGCTGGTTGCTGATCGCTGTCAGGCGTCGCTCGCATGTATTGAGTTGAATTTGGGCGGTTACTTCTTGAAAAAGTGCCGCCCATTTTTTGTCTCATGTATTGTGCATGATGAGACGAATATGAGTGTTCTGCGTAATTGCGGATCATGACCAAAAAGAAGGTATTCCGGTTGAAGTGCTGAGGTAACTGAAAGGTGATAGGCAGGCGTAAATGCCCGAAAAGCTTATTATATCAACAGTTCGCTCGAAGACTTGGAAGCGGGGTGCTTGACACTTGGAGGCAGTGTCTCCACGTATTAGGTCTAGTTCGCGGCTTGGCGGATTTTTTCGTGCCCGGATGGGGCGGGAGGGTTCGGCCTTTGAAATTCTACGAATGCCAATTTGGCCTAGTTGATTTTTAGGTTGCGCTTTTTCGCGGTTTTCGGTTGGAAACTGCATTTTGAAAGGAATAGAGATGGCTGACAATGAAATGCGCCCGGTAGAAGAAACGGAAACTTCAGTTTTTCCAGTTCTCCCACTGCGCAACATCGTCGTATTCCCTCATATGATCGTGCCGCTGTTTGTAGGGCGCGAGAAATCGATCCGCGCTCTCGAAGAGGTGATGGAGTCTGACAAGCAAATTCTGCTTGCGACCCAGATGAACGAGGCGGATGATGATCCTGCTACCGATCAGATTTACAAGGTCGGTACGCTTGCAACAGTTTTGCAGCTTTTAAAGCTGCCTGATAATACCGTGAAGGTTCTGGTTGAGGGTGGAGCGCGTGCCGAGATTGGCAGCTTTACTGATCGCGAAGACCTTTATGAAGCGGAAGCTGTCATTCTTGATGAGGCTGGCGGTGACGAGGTTGAGGTTGAGGCGCTTGGCCGTTCAGTGATTTCCGAGTTTGAGAACTACGTGAAGCTGAATAAGAAGGTGTCTCCTGAGGTTCTCGGCGCTGTTAATCAGATTGACGACTTCTCGAAACTTGCTGACACAATTGCATCTCACCTGGCTGTGAAGATTCAGGACAAGCAGGAATTGCTTGGCACTGTTTCCGTTGCTGAGCGCCTTGAGAAGGTGCTGGGCATGATGGAGAGTGAAATCTCCGTTCTGCAGGTAGAAAAGCGCATTCGCTCCCGCGTGAAGCGCCAGATGGAGAAAACCCAGCGCGAGTACTATCTGAATGAGCAGATGAAGGCCATTCAGAAAGAGCTGGGCGATGGCGAAGATGGCCGTGACGAACTTGCTGAGCTGGAAGAGCGCGTTGAAAAGACAAAGCTGTCCAAGGAAGCTCGCGAGAAGGCTAATGCTGAGCTTAAGAAGCTGAAGCAGATGAGCCCGATGTCTGCGGAAGCGACTGTCGTTCGCAATTATCTTGACTGGCTCATTGGTATTCCGTGGAGCAAGAAGTCCAAGGTCAAGCATGACCTGAAGCTGGCTGAGAAGGTTCTGGATACGGATCACTTTGGTCTTGAGAAGGTTAAAGAACGCATTGTTGAGTACCTTGCGGTGCAGAAGCGCGCGAACAAGCTGCGCGGCCCAATTCTGTGTCTTGTTGGTCCTCCAGGCGTTGGTAAGACTTCTCTTGGTAAGTCCATTGCGAAGGCAACAGGTCGTGAATTCGTACGTATGTCCCTTGGCGGCGTGCGGGATGAGGCTGAAATTCGTGGTCACCGCCGCACTTACATCGGCTCCATGCCGGGTAAAGTCATTCAGTCCATGAAGAAGGCGAAGAAATCCAACCCGCTGTTCCTGCTCGATGAGATCGACAAGATGGGCATGGATTTCCGTGGTGATCCATCCTCTGCTTTGCTTGAGGTTCTTGATCCTGAGCAGAACGGCAGCTTCATGGATCATTATCTGGAAGTGGAATACGAT
Source organism: uncultured Pseudovibrio sp. (assembly GCA_947496145.1). Taxonomy (GTDB): domain Bacteria; phylum Pseudomonadota; class Alphaproteobacteria; order Rhizobiales; family Stappiaceae; genus Pseudovibrio. The sequence continues at coordinate 1,821 of CANMBS010000032.1, read as the reverse complement.
CTTTCTGACGTTATGTTCGTGACCACTGCTAATACGCTGAATATTCCAGGTCCTCTGATGGATCGTATGGAGATCATCCGTATTGCCGGTTACACCGAAGATGAGAAGATTGAGATCTGTCGTCGTCACTTACTGCCAAAGGCCGTGAAGAATCACGGTTTGAAGGATGGTGAGTTTGAAGTTTCTAATGAAGCTCTTCAGAAGGTGATCCGTCTTTACACCCGTGAAGCTGGTGTTCGTAACCTTGAACGTGAGATGAACACTCTTGCGCGTAAGGCTGTGAAGGACATTCTGACAGCGGATAAGAAATCTATTTCTGTCGATCCTGAGATTGTCGAGGAATACCTTGGTGTTCCACGCTTCCGGTTTGGTCAGGTTGAAGAAGAAGATCAGGTTGGTGTTGTCACCGGTCTGGCGTGGACCGAGGTTGGTGGTGAGCTGCTGACCATTGAAGGTGTCATGATGCCGGGCAAGGGTAAGATGACCGTAACTGGTAACCTGCGCGATGTGATGAAGGAGTCCATTTCTGCGGCTGCTTCTTATGTCCGGTCCCGTTCTGAAGACTTTGGTATTGAGCCACCATTGTTTGACAAGCGCGAACTGCATGTTCACGTACCGGAAGGGGCGACACCAAAAGATGGTCCATCCGCTGGTATCGCTATGGCGACCACTGTCATTTCTGTAATGACTGGTATTCCGGTTCGCCGCGATGTGGCGATGACGGGTGAGATCACGCTGCGTGGCCGCGTACTGCCAATCGGTGGTCTGAAAGAGAAGCTTCTTGCAGCTCTGCGCGGCGGCATTAAGAAGGTTCTGATCCCTCAGGATAACGCCAAGGATCTGGCAGATATTCCTGACAATGTGAAAAACGAGTTGGAAATTATTCCAGTAGCTCGCATGGATGAAGTCCTTGAACATGCTCTGGTTCGTATGCCTGAGGCCATCGAATGGAGCGAAGAGGAAGAAAAATCCAGCTCCGAAGCATTGGTTAAAGATGACAAGGGTTCAGGCGTCGTTGCGCATTAATACGAGTGGCCTGATTGTGGATAGGAAAGCCTCGGACAAGTTCCGGGGCTTTTTTTGGTTGATAGCGCTAAAAAACTGGCTGTTTTCTGCGGTTTGCGACTTGATTTGAACTCAATTTGCAACGAATGTCCGATTTAGGAGTGCAGCGCGAATCTAAGCATTCCCCACGTTATTTTAGAAAGGGACAGTCATGAACAAGAATGATCTGATCGGGGCCGTTGCAGAAAAAACTGGCTTGACCAAAGCGCAGGCAGGCGAAGCAGTAGAGGCATCTTTTGAGGCAATCACTGAAACCCTGAAGAGCGGCGATGAAGTTCGGATCATCGGATTTGGCAATTTCTCAGTTTCCGCTCGTGCGGCAACTGAAGGCCGTAATCCACGCACAGGCGAAACCATTCAGATTCCAGCATCCAAAACTCCGAAGTTTAAAGCTGGTAAAGGCCTGAAGGACGCGGTCAACGCCTAATTAGGCTTGTTCGTTTCGAGTTGAAAAGTCCCTGTTGCTCTTACGAGTGGCAGGGACTTTTTGTTTGTTGAGACTGTAATGCTTCGTGAAATTCCGTTGTTTCGACAAGCCTTTGTTTCAGCAGGAAATTCACAGGCTGGCAGGTTCCTTCAAGTTTTTTGCTGGTAACATCGTTTTTTTCAATTTCAGGCCTTGCCAAGGGTCAGGAGGGAAGCTAAATAGCTCCCCACGCCACACGGCGTACCACCCAAGCGGGGGCGATTAGCTCAGTTGGTAGAGCGCTTCGTTTACACCGAAGATGTCGGGAGTTCGAGTCTCTCATCGCCCAC
>CANMBS010000031.1 GCA_947496145.1 uncultured Pseudovibrio sp. | reverse complement strand
TGTAGCTCAGTTGGTTAGAGTGCCGGCCTGTCACGCCGGAGGTCGCGGGTTCGAGTCCCGTCACTCGCGCCACTTTCATTACAACGACAAGCACGGTGATCGCTTTGAATAGCGCGCCGTGCTTTCGTTTGTGTTAAGCTCTCGACAGGCGTCGAGTTTCAGTTTTTTTGCTTCTCAGATTTCATAGTTTCCTCAGAGTTAATTTAACAGGACTGCGCGTATGAGGTGGTCATTATTTACGCGGTCCCGCTATTGCTACTTATTCGCATTTAAGCGCGTGGGACGCTGCGGAAAAGGCTTCTGACCTGAGCGATAAGTGTGATCTGCTGAAGGAGAGGGACGGGTTCACGGGGTACGTAGATTCGCCTGTCGTGACGCAAAGGAGCTTTGCTGTATGACTGTTGTTCTTAAGCGACTCTTTGCTTGGTAATTTTTGGCTAATTACGTAGAACCAGTCAGAAAATTGACCTAATTTTTCGGTTCTCTCTGAACTCTTGAGTAGTTTTCCCAAGCAATTGTTAAAAATCGTCATCTTTCTAGGTAAATATGAGTATTATACTCATAAAATATATCTCTAGGTTTCTTGCGGGTTTTTGGTTCCAGCTTGACCAGAATGTGTCCTTGTCGTGGCGGAATGCATTCTTTGGAGTACGATTTACTCCGTTGTAAGGTCTTGCGCTGATGGTGGGCCTAAGCTAATCGTGCGTTGCGGTGCGACTAGACACACCGGATCCTAGGGTAGTCATTCTTACCTATTACCCTACTTTCTGCGTATGCTGTGCACCAAGAGTTTTGTTGGTCGCATGACCTGTTACGTCCAGGGACGGATATTCAAATGGAAGACCTCCTCAGGGAGTACATCCCGATTGTCGTCTTTATCGGTGTTGCCCTCGTTATTGGCCTCGCGCTTCTGATCGCCCCGTTTATTGTTGCTTTCAAGAGTCCGGACTCGGAAAAGCTTTCCGCATATGAGTGTGGCTTTAACGCTTTTGACGATGCGCGTATGAAATTCGACATCCGGTTTTATCTGGTGTCGATTCTTTTCATCATCTTTGACCTTGAAGTTGCTTTCCTCTTTCCCTGGGCGGTTGCCTATGGCTCGCTGGGATGGTTCGGCTTTGTCTCCATGATGATCTTCCTGGGCGTGCTCACAATTGGGTTCATCTATGAATGGAAGAAGGGAGCGCTGGAATGGGATTGATCTCTGACGGCTCCAAGCCTCTTGTCTCTCAAGCTCCAAAAGGGATCATTGATCCCAACACTGGTCGTCCAGTGGGCGAAAATGATCCGTTCTTCATGAATGTGAACAATGAGCTCTCTGACAAAGGCTTTCTGGTTACTTCCAGTGAAAGCCTGATTCAGTGGGCACGTACCGGTTCTTTAATGTGGATGACGTTCGGTCTTGCCTGTTGTGCCGTGGAAATGATGCAGATGTCGATGCCGCGTTATGACGCAGAGCGCTTCGGCTTTGCTCCTCGCGGTTCCCCACGTCAATCTGATGTGATGATTGTTGCTGGTACGCTGACCAACAAGATGGCGCCTGCGCTGCGCAAGGTTTATGACCAGATGCCTGAGCCTCGCTATGTGATCTCTATGGGGTCCTGTGCGAATGGTGGCGGGTATTATCACTATTCCTATGCGGTGGTGCGTGGCTGTGACCGGGTTGTTCCGGTTGATATCTATGTGCCGGGTTGCCCTCCAACTGCTGAAGCGCTGCTTTATGGTGTGCTGCTTTTGCAAAAGAAGATCCGCCGCACAGGTACGATTGAAAGATGATTTAGGAGGCCGTGCGCAGATCAGTGTGCGGCCTTATCGACATTGCTGGCAGGGTTTTCTGCCATTTGTGAGATGTCCAACCTACAGGAAACAAGGTAATGGACGAGACGCTTAGCGAACTCGGTGAATTTATCGAGCTAACGCTTGGAGACAAAGTTAAGGGCTGGTCGGTTGCTTATGGCGACCTCACTCTTGATGTGTCCCATGATCAGATTATCAATGTTTTGCGTTTCCTGCGCGATGACGCGCGGTGCGGCTTTATAGCATTGGTTGATATTTGCGGTGTGGACTGGCCTGCCCGGGAAAAACGTTTTGACGTTGTGTACCATTTGCTTTCCCCCGTTCAGAACCTGCGTGTTCGCGTTAAGGTTCAGACAGATGAGAGTACTCCGGTTCCTTCTGTCATCTCCATTTTCAAGGGTGCTGAATGGTTTGAACGTGAAGCCTACGACATGTACGGCATTCTGTTCACCGGTAACCCGGATCTGCGGCGCTTGCTGACTGACTACGGTTTTGACGGTTTCCCGCTTCGCAAGGATTTTCCTCTGACAGGTTATGTGGAGGTTCGTTACGACGACACCAAGAAGCGTGTTGTTTATGAACCTGTGCAGCTTACTCAGGAATTTCGTAGTTTTGATTTCCTCTCACCGTGGGAAGGCACCGACTATGTGCTTCCTGGTGATGAAAAAGCATCGAACTGAGGCACGGGTAAAGAATGGCTGAGGCTCAGGTACGAAACTTTAATATTAACTTTGGTCCGCAGCACCCTGCGGCGCACGGTGTGCTGCGTCTGGTTCTGGAGCTGGACGGTGAGGTGGTCACGCGCGTTGACCCGCACATTGGCCTGCTGCACCGGGGTACTGAAAAGCTGATCGAGCACAAGACCTATCTGCAGGCTGTGCCTTACTTCGACCGGCTGGATTATGTGGCACCTATGAACCAGGAGCATGCCTATGCTCTTGCTGTTGAGCGTTTGCTGGGCATCGAAGTGCCTAAGCGTGGTTCATTGATCCGTGTGCTTTATTCTGAGATTGGCCGCTTGCTGTCACACCTGCTGAACGTGACCACGCAAGCGCTGGATGTTGGGGCATTGACGCCGCCGGTATGGGGGTTTGAGCCTCGCGAGCAGCTCATGGGCTTTTATGAGCGCGGTTGCGGCGCACGTATGCACGCAGCGTTCGTACGTCCAGGTGGTGTGCATCAGGACCTTCCGCAGGATCTGCTTGATGACATGTGGGAGTGGTGTGATCCATTCTTGCAGGCGCTTGATGATATTGAAGGTCTTTTGACTGACAACCGTATCTTCAAACAGCGTAACGTTGACATCGGCGTTGTTGATCTTGATGAAGCCTGGGGACTGGGCTTTTCTGGCGTAATGGTTCGTGGTTCTGGTGCGAAATGGGATTTGCGTAGGTCGCAACCTTATGAGTGTTACGATGAGATGGACTTCGATATTGCCATTGGCAAGAACGGAGATTGCTACGATCGTTACCTGATCCGCATGTTTGAGATGCGCCAGTCTGTGCGCATCATGAAGCAATGTCTGGAGATGATGGCTAAAGAAACAGGTCCTGTTTCTTCTGCTGACGGTAAGGTGGTTCCTCCCAAGCGTAATGAAATGAAGCGCTCTATGGAAGCTCTGATCCACCACTTCAAGCTTTACACTGAAGGCTACAAGGTTCCTGAGGGCGAGGTTTATGCAGCTGTTGAAGCGCCTAAGGGCGAGTTCGGCGTGTATCTCGTTTCTGATGGAACCAACAAACCTTATCGCTGCAAGATCAAAGCTCCGGGCTTTGCACATTTGCAGGCGATGGATCAATTGTGTCGGGGTCATATGCTGGCTGATGTTGCCGCTGTTCTTGGTTCCCTTGATATCGTATTTGGGGAGATTGACCGGTAATGTCAGTGCGTCGTCTTCATCACGAACAGCCAGAGAGCTTTGAGTTCACACCTGAAAATATGGAGTGGGCGAAAAAGGTTATCGCACGTTACCCGGAAGGGCGTCAGGCTTCTGCTGTTGTGCCAATCCTGTGGCGAGCGCAGGAGCAGGTTGGCTGGGTGACTGAACCAGCGATCCGAGTGATCTCTGAGTTGCTTGATATGCCTCGTATCCGCGTTCTGGAAGTGGCAACCTTTTACACCATGTTCCAGTTGCAGCCGGTTGGTAAGAAAGCCCACATTCAGGTGTGCGGGACTACCCCGTGTCAGCTGCGCGGTTCTGAAGAGCTTATCAAAGTTTGTAAGAGCAAAATTGCTGAGACACCTCACACCCTTTCCGAAGATGGAAACTTTTCCTGGGAAGAGGTTGAGTGCCTTGGTGCTTGCGTGAATGCGCCGATGGTGCAGATCTTCAAGGACTTTTATGAGGATCTGGACGTTGAGAAGTTTGAAAAGCTTCTTGATGACATTGCAGGCGGAAAGCCGGTTCTGCCGGGACCTCAGGGTGTGGATCGCATCTTTGCGGCACCGGAGGGTGGTCCAACCACCCTGCTGAATATTGAGGACACCACTAAGGGTGCGCCTCAGGAAGCTGTGGTTGTTGACGGTTCGGACGCTGCGTCCAGACATCATGCAGGTGCTGCGCTGAATACTGGCGGTGCTGGTTACACTGGTGTTCCCCGCCCGGCTGAGGCTGGTGTTGCGGAGTTCGTTGAGCGCCACCGCAAGGCTCAGGAAGCTAAAGCGAAAGGTGAGGGGTAAGCGATGCTGAACGATTCTGATCGTATCTTCACCAATATCTATGGTCTGCATGACTGGGGGCTCGAAGGAGCACGTCAGCGCGGATCATGGTCTGGTACCAAAGACATTATTGAAAAAGGTCGTGACTGGATCATCGACGAGATGAAGACTTCCGGCCTTCGTGGACGCGGTGGTGCGGGCTTCCCAACCGGCTTGAAGTGGTCCTTCATGCCCAAGGAAAGCGATGGACGTCCGGCTTATCTGGTGGTCAACGCCGATGAGTCCGAGCCGGGCACCTGTAAAGACCGTGAAATCATGCGTCACGATCCTCACCATCTGGTTGAGGGGTGTCTGCTTGCTGGTTTCGCGATGGGTGCTATTGCGGCTTACATCTACGTGCGCGGTGAGTTCATTCGTGAGCGTGAACGTTTGCAGGCTGCGATTGATCAGGCTTATGATGCTGGCCTGATCGGCAAGAACAACAAGAACGGCTACGACTTTGATATCTACGTGCACCACGGTGCAGGGGCTTATATCTGCGGTGAGGAAACTGCACTGCTGGAGAGCTTAGAGGGTAAAAAAGGTCAGCCGCGTCTGAAGCCTCCGTTCCCTGCGAATATGGGTATTTATGGTTGCCCGACCACAGTGAACAACGTGGAGTCCATTGCTGTTGCTCCGACAATTTTGCGTCGCGGTGGTGCGTGGTTCTCTGGCATTGGCCGGGAAAACAACGCTGGTACCAAGCTCTTCTGTGTTTCCGGGCATGTGAACAAGCCTTGTACCGTTGAAGAAGCGATGGGTATTTCGTTTAAAGAGCTGATTGAAAAGCACTGCGGCGGTATTCGCGGCGGCTGGGACAATCTGCTGGCGGTTATTCCAGGTGGGTCTTCTGTGCCCTGTGTGAAGGGTTCTGAGATCCGTGATGCAAAGATGGATTTTGACGGTTTGCGTGAAGTTGGTTCTTCTTTAGGAACTGCTGCGGTGATCGTGATGGACAACTCCACTGACATCATCAAGGCAATTGCCCGTCTGTCTTACTTTTACAAGCATGAAAGCTGCGGTCAGTGCACGCCGTGCCGTGAGGGTACAGGCTGGATGTGGCGTGTGATGGAGCGGATGGTCAAGGGCGAAAGCTCTTACGATGAGATTGACATGCTGTTCAAGGTTACCAAACAGGTGGAAGGACATACGATCTGCGCACTTGGTGATGCGGCTGCATGGCCTATTCAGGGTTTGATCAAAAACTTCCGCCCTGTGATTGAAGACCGGATCGACAGTTACGTTGCCAGGCACCGTACACCGACCGACAAGATCGCTGCGGAGTGATTGTTCTCGGCTTAAGACTGGCGCTTTTGAGGCTGCCGGTCTTAAGTCACGCAAATGGAATTGAATTGACTGAGCTTCTGACAGGGCACTGGGTCCTCAAGAAGCTAAGGGTGAGGATGCCAACGCATGACTAAGCTTGTCGTCGACGGCAAAGAAATTGAAGTTCCTGCGGAATATACCGTTATGCAGGCCTGTGAAGAGGCCGGCGCGGAAATTCCCCGGTTCTGTTTTCATGACCGGCTTTCGGTAGCTGGCAACTGCCGCATGTGCCTTGTGGAAGTAAAAGGGGGACCGCCAAAACCGGTTGCCTCTTGTGCAATGGGTGTGCGCGATCTGCGTCCGGGACCAGAAGGCCAGCCGCCAGAGATTTTTACAAAATCTCCTATGGTGAAAAAAGCGCGTGAAGGTGTGATGGAGTTTCTCCTGATCAACCACCCGCTGGACTGTCCTATCTGTGATCAGGGCGGTGAGTGTGATCTTCAGGATCAGGCCATGGCGTACGGTGTAGATAGTTCGCGCTTTGCTGAAAACAAGCGTGCAGTTGAAAATAAATACATCGGTCCGCTTGTGAAGACGATCATGACACGCTGCATTCACTGCACACGCTGTGTTCGCTTCACGACAGAGGTTGCAGGTGTTTCCGAGCTGGGTCTGATTGGCCGTGGTGAAGACGCTGAGATTACCACTTATCTTGAAGAAGCGCTTTCCTCTGAGCTGCAGGGCAACGTGATTGACCTTTGCCCGGTTGGTGCTTTGACTTCCCGTCCTTACGAGTTCAACGCTCGTCCGTGGGAGCTGGTGAAGACTGAGAGTGTTGATGTGATGGACGCTCTTGGCTCTGCTATCCGTGTTGATACACGCGGCAGGGAAGTCATGCGCATCATGCCTCGCCTTCATGAAGAGGTGAACGAGGAGTGGATTTCCGATAAGACCCGTTTCATCTGGGATGGTTTGAAGACACAGCGTCTGGATCGTCCATACGTGAAGCAGAATGGCAAGCTGGCTCCTGCGAGCTGGACTGACGCTCTGAATGCGGTTGCAGAAAAGGTGAAAGCGGCTGGTGGTGCAAAAACTGCTGCGATTGCTGGCGACCTTGCCTGTGTTGAAGACATGTTTGCGCTGAAGGCTCTGATGGAGAGCATTGGCTCTGCAAATATGGATTGCCGTCAGGATGGTGCGCAGCTTGATCCATCTCTTGGTCGCACAACATATCTGTTTAACTCTACCGTGGAAGGTATTGAAGACGCTGATGCTATTTTGCTTGTGGGTGCTAACCCACGCATCGAAGCGCCAGTGCTCAATGCTCGTATCCGTAAGACCTGGCGTCAGGGTGGCTTGAAAGTTGGCGTAATTGGCCAGCCGATTGATCTGACTTATGACGCCGACTACCTCGGCGCTGGTCCTGACACTCTGGCAGATGTCGCTTCTGGCAAGAATGCCTTTGCTGAGGTTTTGAAAAACGCCAAGCGTCCAATGATCATTGTTGGTGAGGGTGCTATTGCTCGCGAAGACGGCGCTGCTGTTTTGTCTGCTGCTGCCAAACTTGCTGAAAGCATTGGTGCTGTGAGTGATGAGTGGAACGGCTTTAATGTTCTGCACACTGCTGCCAGCCGTGTAGGTGGTCTGGATATCGGATTTGTTCCGGGTGAGGGCGGTCTGGATGCTGGAGGCATTCAGGATGCAGCATCTAAGGGCGACATTGATGTTGTGTTCCTGCTTGGTGCAGATGAACTGGACATGTCTTCCTTCGGCGATGCGTTTGTTGTTTACATTGGCACCCATGGTGACCGTGGTGCACACCGTGCTGACGTTATTCTGCCGGGTGCTGCTTACACCGAGAAGCCGGGTACCTATGTGAACCTTGAAGGCCGTGTACAGCTTGCTAACCGCGCGGCTTTCCCTCCGGGTGATGCGCGTGAGGACTGGGCAATCATTCGTGCGCTTTCCGGTGCACTTGGCAAGCCACTTTCCTTCAACAGCTTCGCGCAGCTGCGCGGTGCTGTTGTGGAGGCTGTTCCTCATATGGCGAATGTAGATTACATCGCGCATGGTGTTGCTTCGGATGTTTCCAAGCTCAGCGCACGCGGTGGTGATATGAGTGGTGCCGGTTTTGCGCAGGCATTCAGTGATTTTTATCTAACCAACCCGATTGCCCGGGCTTCAGCGGTGATGGCCGAGTGTTCTGCACTTGCCATGCAGCGCCGAGCTGAGGCGGCGGAATAAGGGGACGGTGAGCATGGAAGCTTTTTTCTGGGATTACGGCTGGCCACTGATCATCATGCTCTTCCAGAGCGTGCTGCTGATGGTTGTGCTGTTGGTGATCGTTGCTTACATTCTTTATGCAGACCGTAAGATCTGGGCTGCTGTCCAGATCCGTCGTGGTCCTAACGTGGTTGGCCCCTGGGGCTTGTTGCAGAGCTTTGCGGATCTTTTGAAATTCGTTTTGAAAGAGCCTGTGATCCCTTCCGGATCAGACAAGTTTCTGTTTTTGTTTGCGCCGCTGATTACAGTGGTTCTTTCTCTCGCAGCGTGGGTGGTTATTCCGGTCGCGCAAGGGTGGGCGATTGCAGACATTAACGTGGGTATTTTATATGTGTTCGCGATCAGCTCCCTTGGAGTTTACGGCGTGATCATTGGTGGTTGGGCGTCCAACTCTAAATACCCGTTCCTGTCAGCTCTGCGCTCTGCGGCGCAGATGGTTTCTTACGAAGTATCTATCGGCTTCGTGATCGTGACTGTTCTGCTCTGCGTTGGTTCGCTTAACCTTTCTGAGATCGTTTACGCACAGCAGGCCCGTGGCCTTGCTCACATGCTGGGTGTTCCGTGGCTATCCTTCCTCAACTGGTACTGGCTGCCGCTGTTCCCGATGTTTGTGGTCTTCTTTGTTTCTGCTCTTGCTGAAACAAACCGTCCGCCATTTGATCTTGCAGAAGCGGAATCTGAACTGGTTGCAGGCTTCATGGTTGAGTATGGCTCTACCCCTTACATGATGTTCATGCTGGGTGAGTATGTGGCGATCTCCCTGATGTGTGGTCTGATGACCATCCTGTTCATGGGCGGCTGGTTGCCTCCGCTGGACATCGCGCCGTTCACCTGGGTGCCCGGTGTTGTCTGGTTCACGCTGAAAGCCTTGCTGGTGTTCTTCTTCATCTCCATGGCGAAAGCAATGGTTCCGCGTTACCGCTATGACCAGCTGATGCGTCTGGGCTGGAAGGTGTTCCTGCCGCTGTCTCTGGCAATGGTGTTCATCGTGGCATTCGTACTGATGTTCATGGGCTGGATCCCACCAGTTGGCGGGTTTGGAGCATGATTTCCATCGCCGGACTGATCGGCGGTGTGATGGGAATTTACCTTGGGTGGCTGAACTATCGTCTCCTGCTTGGATACATGGAGGCAGCCATCAATAAGGGACGGGAGCGAAACCCTGCTCAGAAGGGCAGAGTGGAGCTGGCGGAACCATTGATCCGCAAAGTCATTTTTATCCTGACCATAATCGGAATTCCGATTATCGGGTATCTCGCCGGAGCATCATTTGTTCCTTAGTCCGAGAGAAAAGGGTAAGGAGAACCTAGTATACCTTTTTGGAAGGTGCCCGATGGTTCTCTTGGATTGTAATGGATCTTTCGTGCCTCCGGCATGATCGATCAAGAAAGGGCTGTAAAGGCTATGGGACTGGGACAGGCCGCAAAGTCGTTGCTTTTGAAGGAGTTCGTGTCGGCATTCTTTCTTGCCATGCGTTATTTCTTCAAGCCGAAGCCGACCATTAACTATCCCTTTGAAAAGGGTGCTGTAAGCCCGCGTTTTCGCGGTGAACACGCCTTGCGCCGGTATCCGAACGGAGAAGAGCGCTGCATTGCTTGTAAGCTGTGTGAAGCGATCTGCCCTGCGCAGGCCATTACGATTGAAGCTGGACCTCGTCGTAACGACGGTACACGGCGGACCACTCGATACGATATCGACATGACCAAATGCATTTACTGCGGGTTCTGTCAGGAAGCGTGCCCGGTGGATGCGATCGTGGAAGGCCCGAACTTTGAATTTGCGACCGAGACGCGGGAAGAGCTGTTCTACGATAAGGATAAGCTGCTTGCGAATGGGGAGCGTTGGGAGCGTGAGATCGCTCGCAATATCGAATTGGATGCTCCTTACCGATAAGGTGAGGGGAGTTAGGTTGTGTTCGGTTGGGCTTTGAGCTGACCGGGCGAGACAATAGGACAAAGGCAACCAAAAATGGTTTTGCAGGCCCTGTTTTTCTATCTGTTTGCCGCTACTGCGGTGGCCTCTGCCTTCATGGTGATTGCATCTCGCAATCCGGTACACTCAGTGCTGTTCCTCATCCTGTGCTTCTTTAATGCAGCCGGGTTGTTTGTGCTGATTGGTGCCGAGTATCTGGCGATGCTTTTAGTTGTTGTCTACGTGGGGGCGGTCATGGTGCTGTTCCTGTTCGTGGTCATGATGCTGGATGTTGACTTTGCCGAGATGCGTCAGGGGTTCTTGCAGTATCTGCCGATTGGTGCTCTGATCGGTGCAATTTTACTGGTTGAACTGCTCATGGTCGCAAGTGGCTGGTACATCGCACCTGGCATGCTGGGTGAGGGAAGTGCACCAACGCCACCAGTTGAGCAGACGCAGAATATCGCCGCTATCGGTGAATTGCTTTACACCCGCTACATTTACTGGTTCCAGGTTGCTGGTCTGGTGCTGCTGGTGGCAATGATCGGTGCGATTGTATTGACCCTTCGCCATAAGCCGGGCGTGCGCCGTCAGAGTATCTCTGAGCAGGTTGCCCGTGGTCCTGAAACCGCGATTGAAGTGGTTAAGGTTGAAAGTGGTAAGGGGTTGTAAGACACGGGTGACACCGGTCTTTGGCTAAATTCGTACCGGAAGAATGGCTTTCACCAGAAGGTTGGTTCTTCCGGAATTTGAATAGAACACGGGGAGCACTGAGAGGCGCCCATGGAAATTGGCATAGCGCATTATCTCGGGGTCGCAGCGATCCTATTCACCATCGGGATCTTTGGGATCTTCCTTAACCGGAAGAACGTCATCGTCATCCTGATGTCCATCGAGCTTCTTCTGCTCGCAGTTAACATCAACCTGGTGGCATTTTCCTACTTTATGCAGGATATGGTTGGTCAGATCTTTGCGCTCCTGGTTCTTACCGTTGCAGCAGCAGAGGCGGCTATTGGTCTTGCTATTCTGGTTGTTTACTTCCGTAACCGCGGCTCCATTGCCGTGGAAGACATCAATATGATGAAAGGCTGAGGGGCGGATGTTCTCTGCAATCGTTTTTCTGCCGTTGCTTGGCTTTCTGATTGCCGGTTTATTCGGCAATCGGATCGGGGCCAAAGCCAGCGAGTACATCACCAGCGGCTTTATGATCGTCGCAGCCCTTTTGTCATGGGTGGTGTTTTTTCAATACGGGCTTGGTTCAGACGGCACGCAGTTAATTACTATTTTCCGCTGGATCACCTCCGGGGATCTTTCGGTTAACTGGACTATTCGCGTGGATACGCTCACCGCAGTGATGCTGGTGGTTGTGAACTCTGTGTCCTGTCTGGTTCACATTTACTCTATCGGGTACATGCACCACGATCCGCATCGTCCGCGGTTCTTTGCCTACCTGTCGCTCTTCACCTTTGCCATGCTGACACTGGTCACTGCTGATGACCTTTTGCAGATGTTCTTTGGCTGGGAAGGCGTTGGTCTGGCATCTTACCTGCTGATCGGGTTCTGGTATCAAAAACCATCTGCCAATGCGGCTGCGATGAAGGCGTTCATCGTCAACCGTGTGGGTGACTTTGGTTTTGCGCTTGGTATCTTTGGTGTCTTCTTCCTGTATGGTTCCATCGACTTTACTTCAATCTTTGCCGCTGGCCCTTCTCTGCTGGAGAGCAAAGAGCCGGCAATGAACTTCCTCGGTTATGAGCTGATGGCAGGTCCTGCACTGACCGTTGTGTGTCTGCTGCTGTTCATGGGCGCTATGGGTAAGTCTGCTCAGTTCCTGCTGCACACGTGGCTTCCGGATGCGATGGAAGGCCCGACGCCTGTATCTGCACTGATCCACGCTGCGACCATGGTGACGGCTGGTGTGTTCATGGTGGCGCGGCTTGCTCCGATCTTTGAACTTTCTCCGACTGCTCTGACCGTGGTTACCTTCTTTGGTGCGACCACCGCATTTTTTGCAGCGACCATTGGCTGCGTGCAGAACGACATCAAGCGCGTGATTGCGTACTCCACCTGTTCGCAACTGGGTTACATGTTCGCGGCGCTGGGTGTTGGGGCATTCGGTGTTGGTATCTTCCACCTGTTCACACACGCCTTCTTTAAGGCGCTTTTGTTCCTTTGTGCTGGTTCCGTTATCCATGCGGTTTCCGACGAGCAGGACATGCGCAAAATGGGCGGTCTGCGCAAGCACATTCCATGGACCTACTGGACCATGATGATCGGCACGCTGGCGCTGACAGGTTTCGGTATTCCATTTATTGGTGTGGGCACAGCCGGGTTCATTTCCAAGGATGCGATTATCGAAGCTGCTTATGTTGGACATAATGCCTTTGCTGGTTATGCCTTCTGGGCAACTGTACTGGCTGCATTGCTGACAAGCTTCTATAGCTGGCGTCTGGTGTTCATGACTTTCCACGGCAAACCACGTGCTTCTGTTGATGTGATGAAACACATTCATGAGAGCCCATGGGTCATGCTGATTCCGCTTCTTCTGCTTTCTGTTGGCGCGTTGTTCGCTGGTATGGCGTTCAAAGAAGCGTTCATGGGTCATGACTACGCGCACTTCTGGAAAGGCGTCTTTGGCGGGACGAACAGTGAGCTGGCAGTGATTGAGGAAATGCACCATGTGCACTGGTTGGTTGCGCTGTCTCCAACACTTGCCATGATCGCTGGCTTCATTGTTGCCTACGTCTTCTACATCGCTAAACCAGATATGCCGAAGGCTCTGGCAGAGCGTCATAAGCCGCTTTATAAGTTCCTGCTGAACAAGTGGTACTTCGATGAGCTCTATGACTTCCTGTTTGTAAAACCTTCACTTGCCCTTGGCCGCTTCCTGTGGAAGCGCGGTGACGGGACAATCATTGATGGGCTTGGTCCTGACGGTGTTGCCTCTCGTGTGCAGCAAGTGACCGGTTGGGTTGTACGCCTGCAGTCTGGCTATATTTATCATTACGCATTCGCCATGTTGATCGGGGTTGCCTTCTTCATCACCCTGGCCATGTTCTCCGATGGGGGAGTTCATTAATGAACGACTGGAACATCCTTTCCATCACGACGTTTCTTCCGCTGATAGGTGTGTTCTTCATCCTGCTGGTGCGGGGAGACGAGCCTGAAGCAAAGACAAACATTCGGCGTGTTGCGCTGATTACGACGACGTTCACCTTCATCGTCTCCCTGTTCATCTGGGGCGGGTTCACCAACGAGAACCCGGGCTTCCAGATGGTTGAGAAGTACGACTGGTTTGGTGATACCTTCACCTACCACATGGGTGTGGATGGCATTTCCATGCTGTTCGTGATCCTGACCACTTTCCTGATGCCGCTTTGTATTCTGGCAAGCTGGGACAGTATTCAGGACCGCGTGAAGGAATACATGATTGCCTTCCTCGTACTGGAAACACTGATGATCGGTGTGTTCTGTGCGCTGGATCTGGTGCTGTTTTATGTGTTCTTTGAAGCTGGCCTTATTCCGATGTTCCTGATCATCGGTGTGTGGGGTGGCCCGCGCCGCGTGTATGCAAGCTACAAGTTCTTCCTGTACACCTTGCTTGGCTCCGTGCTGATGCTGGCTGCCATTATGGCGATGTACTGGCAGGCTGGTACGCTGGATATTGTTGAGCTGCTTGATAAGAGTGAGTTCCCTGTACAGATGCAGACCTGGCTATGGCTGGCGTTCTTTGCAAGCTTTGCGGTGAAGATGCCAATGTGGCCGGTGCACACATGGTTGCCGGACGCGCACGTGGAAGCGCCAACGGCTGGTTCGGTTGTGCTGGCAGCGATCCTCCTGAAAATGGGTGGTTACGGTTTCCTGCGCTTTTCTCTGCCAATGTTCCCGATTGCGAGTGACATGTTCGCGCCTTTGATCTTCACACTTTCCATTGTGGCGATCATCTACACCTCTTTAGTGGCGCTGGCTCAGGAAGACATCAAGAAGCTTATCGCTTACTCTTCTGTTGCTCACATGGGCTTTGTGACCATGGGTATCTTCTCTGCAAACGCGCAGGGTATTGAAGGTGCTATCTTCATGATGCTGGCACACGGTCTGATCTCCGGTGCATTGTTCCTGTGCGTTGGTGTTATTTACGACCGCATGCACACCCGCCAGATTTCCGCTTATGGTGGTCTTGTAAACAACATGCCGCGTTATGCTGTTGCGTTCATGATCTTCACCATGGCGAACGTTGGTCTGCCGGGAACCGCAGGTTTTGTTGGTGAATTCCTGACCATGATTGGTGTGTTCCAGGTGAACACATGGGTGGCGTTCTTTGCTGCAACCGGTGTGATCCTGTCTGCTGCTTACGCTTTGTTCCTTTATCGCCGTGTCGTCTTTGGTGCGCTGGAGAAGGAAAGCCTCAAGTCCATGCTGGATCTGAGCGGGCGTGAAAAGCTGATCCTGACGCCGCTGATCGTTCTGACTATCTTCTTCGGGTTCTATCCGGCAGCTGTGCTGGATGTGACGTCCGCGTCCGTTGATGCCCTTGTCGCAAACTACAGTGCTGCACTAGAAGCCGGGGGCATTGGTGCCCAGGCTGCTGTGACCAGCCATTAACAGGGGAGCTGTGCACTTATGAATGCTGAGCTTCTAGCAATTCCTGATTTGATGCCAGTGATGCCTGAGATCCTGCTGGTTCTGGGCGCAATGGCTCTGCTGATGGTTGGGGCGTTTGGTGGACAAAAATCCACGCCGCTGGTTACCGGTATCTGTGTTGCGTTGCTGACGGTTGCAGGTCTGATCCTTCTGGTCAGCCCGCATTATGGCGAAACGTTTAATGGCGGCTTTGTTCAGGATGCCTTCTCGCAGTATCTGAAGATACTGGTGCTGATCGGTTCCGGCTTTGCTATTGCAATGTCTGTTGCCTATGCCCGTTCGCAGAACTTTGACCGTTTTGAATACCCGATCCTGATTGTGATCGCGACTGTTGGTATGATGCTGATGCTGTCTGCCAACGATTTGATCTCCATGTATCTGGGTGTTGAGCTGCAATCTCTGGCGCTTTACGTGGTTGCTGCGATCAATCGCGATTCTGTGCGTTCAACAGAGGCGGGCCTGAAGTACTTCGTCCTTGGCGCGCTGTCTTCCGGTATGCTGCTTTACGGTATGTCCTTCATCTACGGCTTTACCGGTCACACTGACTTTACCGGTATCGCGGCTGCTCTGACTGAAGAGCGTGCGTCTCTTGGTCTGGTGTTTGGTATCGTGTTCATGCTGGCTGGTATTGCCTTCAAGATTTCTGCGGTTCCATTCCACATGTGGACCCCGGACGTTTATGAGGGAGCACCAACACCGGTTACCGCGTTCTTTGCAGCTGCTCCTAAGATCGCTGCGTTTGGTATGCTGATCCGCGTGCTGATTGAAGCGCTGGGTGGTGTGACCACTGACTGGCAGCAGATTATTGTGTTCATCTCCATTGCGTCCATGGGCCTTGGTGCCTTTGCTGCGATTGGTCAGAAGAACATCAAACGTCTGATGGCATACTCTTCCATTGGTAACATGGGTTACGCTCTGGTCGGTCTGGCTGCTGGTACAGAGGCTGGCGTGCATGGTCTGATCGTGTTCATGACCGCTTACCTTGCCATGACACTGGGTGCCTTTGCCTGCATCCTGTCCATGCGCCGCAAGGAAGGCATGGTTGAAGAGATTTCTGATCTGGCTGGTCTTTCCAAGACCAATCTGCCAATGGCTATGCTGCTGGCTGTGATCATGTTCTCGCTGACCGGACTGCCACCTCTCATCGGCTTCTTCGGTAAGTTTTATGTGTTCATCGCTGCGATGGAAGCAGGTCTTGTGCCTCTGGTCGTGATTGGTCTGGTGACCAGCGTTGTGGCTGCATACTATTACCTGCGTGTTATCAAGGTCATGTTCTTTGACGAGGCGACTGGTCAGTTCCTGCCAATGTCCGGTGAGATGAAAATTGTGCTGGGTCTTTCCGGTGCGGTTGTTGGGCTGTTCTTCATTATGCCGGAACCAATCATGAATGCTGCTGCCAATGCGGCTGGCGTTCTGTTCTAGTGTTTTTATGATGAACCCTGGACAATTAATAGATGAAGGCCCGGTGCGCTCAGCGCCGGGCTTTTGCTTTGAGTATTATGATCAGATCGGGTCCACCAACACCTATGGCCTGCAAAAGGCGCGGGAGGGGCATCCCGGCAATTTGTGGGTGCGCTCAGACATTCAGCTGAGTGGCCGCGGGCGGCGCGGGCGGGCGTGGACGTCTGAGGCTGGTAATCTTTTTGCCTCGCTTCTTATGCGCATGGACAGTCATAACGAGAAGATTGTTCGGTTGCCGTTTGTGGCAGCGCTTGCGCTCGGTGAAGCCATTGAGCGGGCAACGGGCGCGCATAATCTGGCGCAACTGAAATGGCCTAACGATGTGCTGATTGACGGACAAAAGGTCTCTGGCATATTGCTTGAAAGCGAAACAGGGCCTAAAGGTGAGCTGTGTCTTGTGTGCGGCTTTGGCGTTAATGTGTCTCACCACCCGGATCTGGGTGATTATGCGGTTACAGATTTGCGCAGTATGGGATACATGTGCGATCCGGGTCAGGTGTTTGATGCGCTGTCGCAAAGCTTTGCCAAGTGGCTGGAGACATGGAAAGCGGCAAGCGGGTTTGAAGAGATCCGCTCTGCATGGCTGAAACGCGCTGTCGGGCGCGGCAAGCCGATCCGTGTGCGCCTGAGCAATGAAGAGTTTTCCGGTGTCTTTGTGGACATCGATCATATGGGCCGTTTGATCGTGAAACTGGATCATGGCGGCGAGCGGCTGGTGACAGCCGGGGATGTTTTCTTTTCCTGAAGATGTGCAAAGCGCGGTGGCGCTGGCTTCCAAGACATGAAGCCTCATATCCTTTGGGAATAAAAGGAGTGCTATATGTCGGGCAATGAACAGCTCGTGTTTCTGCCGCTAGGCGGTGTTGGTGAGATTGGAATGAACCTTGGCCTTTACGGATATGGGCCTGAGGATGATCGTCGCTGGTTGATTGTTGATTTCGGTGTGTCGTTTGCCGGGCCGGAAATGCCGGGTGTGGATCTGGTTTTGCCAGACATTCGTTTTTTAGAGGAAGAGCGTTCCCGCATTGACGGGATCGTCATTACCCATGCTCATGAAGACCATTACGGCGCACTTTCCTATCTTTGGAAGCGGCTGGAGCTGCCAGTTTACGCAACACCATTTACGGCCCGCCTTCTGGAAGCCAAGCTGATTGGTGACGGGGCTGACTATGAGATTCCGGTTACTGTTGTTAATCAGGGAGATCGGTTTAAAGCCGGTGTCTTCGATATTGAACTGGTGACCATGACCCACTCAATCCCTGAGCCGTGTGCTCTGGCGATCCGTGTTGGCGGGCAACTGGTTCTTCACTCTGGTGACTGGAAGATTGACCTGACACCGGGTGTGGGTAAGGCAATCGATCTTCAGCGTTTGCGTGAGCTGGGCGATGAAGGCGTTGATGTTTTTGTCTGTGACAGCACCAATGCGGTTCGTGAGGGGGTTAGCCCGAGTGAAGCGGATGTGAAGGAAGAGCTGACACGCATCATTAAGGAAGCACCGCACCGCGTGGCAGTCACCACATTTGCCTCCAACGTTGCTCGTATGCGGGCAGTTGCGGAAGCGGCGATGGCAGCAGAACGTGAGATCGTGGTGATTGGCCGTTCTATGCAGCGTACTGTGGAGATTGCGCGGGAGCTTGGTTATCTTGAGGGGCTTGCTCCGTTCCGCGATGAAGAGACTTATGGGTCTTTGCCGCGTGATAAGGTTGTTGCGCTGTGTACTGGCTCTCAAGGGGAAGCCCGCGCTGCCATGGCGCGTATTGCTGGTGACCAACATCGATTGATTGGGCTATCTGCTGGCGATATGGTGATTTTCTCCAGCCGTACTATTCCGGGCAATGAGAAGGCCGTTTACGGCATTATCAACCAGTTGACGCAGCAGGGCCTTCGGGTGGTGACTGATCGTGATGCGCTTGTGCATGTGTCCGGTCATCCACGGCGCGGTGAGCTGGATCAGGTTTATGATCTGGTGCGTCCGAAAAAGGTTCTGCCTGTTCATGGCGAGCCGCTGCACTTGCAGTGCCACAAGGACTTTGCAAAGAGCAAAGGTGTGAAGGACGTCAAAATCATTCGTGACGGGGATATGGTTCGCCTGCATCCGGGTGCTCTTGAAGTGATTGATGAGGCACCAGTCGGGATTTTGGTGCGTGATGGCCGTTTGGTTGCAGCGCCGGAAGAAACGGGTGTTCAGGAGCGCCGCAAGCTTTCCTATGGCGGGTGCGTGATGGTTTCTCTTATTGTTGATGGTCGCGGTGAGCTGCTTGGTGATATTGATGTGGTGCTGTTTGGCATGCCTGATGAAACCGAGGACGGGACAGAGTTTGACGAAGCCGTTCGTGATGCTGTTTACGGTGCTGTGATTTCTATACCCAAGACCCGACGCCGGGATGTGGATACGGTGCGTGAAGCAGCACGGCGTGCGGCCCGTTATGCTGTGGTGGAGCACTGGGGCAAGAAGCCACTTTGCAAGGCGCTGGTGCAGCGGGTCTGATTCTGACAGATTTTCGAGTTTTGAAGGGCCGCAGGTGAGGGGATCATCTGCGGCCTTTGACTTTTGATTGAATGGACTTTGTGCGCTAAATCTGTTCCTTAGCACCTGATGATTTTAGGGAGAACGATCATGATTGGACGCTTGAACCACGTTGCGATTGCTGTGCTGGATATGGAAGAAGCCTTGAAGGTATATCGTGATATCCTTGGAGGTACTACTTCTGAGAAGGTTGCGCAGCCAGACCATGGGGTTTCCACCGTGTTTATCGACCTTCCGAATACGAAAATCGAGCTGTTAGAACCGCTTGGCGATAACTCTCCGATTTCCAAGTTTCTGGAGCGTAACACGCAGGGCGGTATCCATCATATCTGCTATGAAGTGGATGATATTATTGCTGCCCGTGACCAGCTGGTTGCAAACGGTGCCCGCATTCTTGGGGATGGTGAGCCGAAGATTGGCGCGCATGGAAAGCCGGTGCTGTTTTTGCATCCAAAGGACTTTCTGGGCACTTTGACAGAACTGGAACAGGCCTGATTTAAACTGAAAGACCTGTGGTTTTGACGTGTGACACGCCTTTTCGCTCCAGTGTATTTCCTATAGGTATAAAGGCTTATTGTATTGGATGCTTGTTTTGAAAGCATCCAGTCGCGTCAGACTTCACCGAACCGGAGCAGTTTTATGGCTACACCGCTACTTGTCGCACTCTATTTTATGATGTGGTGGATCTTGTTCCTTGCCATCCTGCCATTTGGTGTGCGCACACAGGAAGACGAGGGTGAGGTAGTGCCGGGAACAGCAGAAAGTGCTCCGCAGCGACCTCAAATGCTGAAGAAGGTCATCATCAACACGATTGTGACAACCATTGTGTTTGGAGCTTTCTATTGGTTCCTTGAATCTGGTCTCGGGGAGCACTTGTTTCCATTGGTTGACCAGCTGATGGGAAATGCACCTTCATGATGAACTGAGTGTTGGCGCGAAAATTCGCTTTTGCGTTACATAGGTGAACTGATTTCAAGCACTAGCGATTCTTCGCTGGTGCTTTTTTGTGAGATGATGACGTCTTCCACAGGAGCCGTAATCCGATCAGAGTGAACCTGTTTGTAATGGGGTACTTTTGCCGAGAAGAAGAAGCGGGAGGAGCGCTTTTCTCGCTGACGTGTGCTGGTCATACACTGGAAACCGCAGAAATTGGCGAAAAAAAAGCAAGGCCGAAGCCTTGCTGTTAAAACGAGTTCCGCGTTCAATTGTTCTCTTTGCACTTGCGTAGAGTGCCGGCTGCAACCAATTAAGGGCGCCCGAGAACCTTCCTCCCAAGACTAAAGATCGCGATACCTTGCAGCTCCAATGAATGGCGCTGTTGTTGTTGTTGAAACGACACTAACGTAATCATGCGCGTTTGTCATCAATTTGTATCAATTCGCCGTAATTTTTTGCCTGCCCAAAATTTCAGCTATAAGTTCCCCGCAAAATCTGCCTGAGTAAGCTGTCAGGACAGCACAAACAGCCCGTGTATGGGGAAATGTGATGTAGAATCTGAGCTAATCGTCATGTTGGCAGTTACAATGGGCGTTCTGCTTGCTAATAAGGCTGTGAGAAAAAAGCCGGGTTTGAGCCTGAGCTTGCGAGTTTATAAAACTGAAGAGTTAAACACATGCGTTTGTCCCGATATTTCCTGCCTATTTTGAAGGAAACACCGAAAGAAGCCGAAATCGTATCGCACCGCCTGATGCTGCGTGCAGGTATGGTTCGTCAGCAGTCCGCCGGGATTTATGCATGGCTGCCGCTTGGCCATCGCGTTCTGAATAAGGTTCAGCGCATTGTTGAGGAAGAGCAGAACCGTTCCGGTGCTGTTCAGCTGCTGATGCCAACCATTCAGTCTGCTGATCTGTGGCGCGAAAGTGGTCGTTATGATGCATACGGCAAGGAAATGCTGCGCATCGAAGACCGCCACGAACGCGACATGCTCTTTGGTCCGACTAACGAAGAGATGATCACAGATATTTTCCGCAGTTACGTGCGTTCCTATAAGGACCTGCCGCTGAACCTTTACCACGTGCAGTGGAAGTTCCGCGATGAAGTGCGTCCTCGTTTTGGTGTGATGCGTGGTCGTGAGTTCCTGATGAAGGATGCTTATTCTTTCGATCTGGATAAAGAACGTGCAACTGAAGCGTATCAGCGCATGTTTGTTGCGTATCTGCGCACCTTTGCGCGTATGGGTTTGACTGCAATTCCAATGAAGGCTGACACTGGTCCGATCGGTGGTGACCTGTCTCATGAATTCATCGTGCTGGCATCTACCGGTGAGAGTGAAGTGTTCCTGGATAAAGATATCCTTGATCTGCCAATTCCGGGTGAAGACACTGACTTTACAAGTGATCTTTCCGGTATCATCAAGCAGTGGACCACTCCTTATGCTGCGACTGATGAAATGCATGATGAATCTGCCTTTAACGTTGTTGCAGAAGACAAGAAAATGTCTGCACGCGGTATTGAAGTGGGTCATATCTTCTATTTCGGCACCAAGTACTCAGATCCTATGGGTGCGAAAGTGATGACGGGTGAGGGCAAGGAAGTGCCAGTCCATATGGGTTCTTATGGCATTGGCGTTTCCCGTTTGCTGGGCGCGATCATTGAAGCATGTCATGATGATGATGGTATTGTCTGGCCGAAGGAAGTTGCTCCGTTCCATGTTGGTCTGATCAACATGAAGGTGGGCTCAGAGTGTGATGAGGTTTGTGAGAGCGTTTACGCTGAGCTGGAAAAGGCTGGCGTTGAAGTGCTTTATGATGACCGCAAAACCAGCGCGGGCCAGAAATTTGCCAGCATGGACCTGATTGGACTTCCTTATCAACTGGTTGTTGGTCCTCGTGGCCTGAAGACCGGTGAGGTGGAAGTGAAGAACCGTGCAACTGGTGAACGCGAGATGCTGACGCCAGAAGCAGCGGTGAATAAACTGATTTCTGCCTTAAAGGACTGATACCCCTTAAAGCTCGGGTTAGCTTAACAGCTTAAAAATATGACAGGTGCTGGCGGTGGTTTGCTGCCAGACCATTTCGCCAGCAAGTATGGCATCTGTTGCGAACGCCCCTATATTTTGGGTGGTGCATCAGTGAAAACGGAGAATAGTCTAGTATGACGGCAGAGATTCAGGCGGCTCATCCCGGTAAAACCCGGTGGTTTGCACCCTTTGAGTGGATGCTGGCAGGGCGTTATCTGCGCTCCAGACGCAAAGAAACTTTCATTTCAATTATTGCTGGCTTGTCGTTTTTGGGCATTACTCTGGGCGTTGCGACCCTGATCATTGTTATGGCGGTGATGAATGGCTTCCGGACTGAGTTGCTCACGAAAATCCTTGGCATCAATGGTCATGTACTAGTTCAGCCGATAGACAGTCCGCTGAATGATTATGATGCGACGACACAAAAGCTTGCGGGCCTTGAAGGTGTTGATTTTGCCATGCCTTTCGTTGAAGGGCAGGCGATGATTTCTGGCCCGAGCGCGGATTTGGGAGCGTTGTTCCGAGGTCTGCGTAAGGCTGATCTTGATAAGCTTGATCTGGTTTCCGGTAATGTGCTGCTGGGCACTTTGGACGGTTTTGATGAGGGCGACGGCGTTGCTATCGGAACACGGCTGGCGCGCCAACTTGGTGTTACCGTTGGTGATACCGTGCGTGTGATTACCCCACGTGGCAGCATCACACCTATGGGGATGACGCCACGTGTGAAGGGGTATCCGGTCACAGCGATCTTTCAGATAGGCATGAGCGAATATGATGGCACCATCGCTTTTATGCCCTTTGACGAAGCCCAGCTTTATTTCAATAAGGAAGGGCTGGCTACGGGCATTGAGGTTTACGCAGATGACCCGGATGCTGTGGGACCTTTGCGGCCAGTGATTGAAGAGGAAGCGGGGCGGCCTGTGTTCGTGTCAGATTGGCGACAACGCAATATGACGTTCTTTTCCGCATTGGAAGTCGAACGCAATGTGATGTTCCTGATCCTGACGCTTATCGTTCTTGTGGCAGCACTTAATATCATTTCTGGCATGACTATGCTGGTGAAGGATAAGGGGCGCGACATTGCGGTACTGCGTACCATGGGAGCTACACGCGGTGCTGTGATGCGTATCTTTATCATCACGGGTGCAAGCATTGGCACGATTGGAACTCTGGCTGGTTTTGTTTTGGGAACCGTGGTGTGCTGGAATATTGAAAGTATCCGGCAAGCCATTTCGTGGCTGACTGCAACAGAACTGTTTTCTCCTGAGCTTTATTTCCTCTCCAAGCTTCCGGCTGAAATGGATTCTGGAGAGACGGCGAGCGTTGTTGTTATGGCGCTTGTTTTGAGTTTGCTAGCAACTATTTACCCTGCCTGGCGCGCAGCCCGGCTCGATCCTGTTGAGGCTTTGCGCTACGAATGATGAACAAACCAACAAAACCTGTTGCTGGTGCCGCTGTTGAGGGGGGCGAGCGCGTTCCTGTCTTAAGCTTGCAAAATGTCTTCCGAAGTTATGCAGAGGGTGACGGAGAGCTTGAGATTTTAAAAGGTGCGAACCTGAACCTTTATGAGGGGGAGATGGTGGCTCTGGTTGCGCCGTCCGGTGCGGGTAAATCTACTTTGATGCACCTTGCGGGGCTTCTTGAGCGGCCACAAGGTGGTGAGGTTATCATCGCCGGGAAGGAATGCTCCACGCTCAATGATGATGCACGCACTGCCATCCGGCGCACCGGAGTTGGCTTTGTCTATCAGTTCCATCAGTTGCTGCCTGAGTTTACTGCTCTTGAAAATATCGCTTTGCCTCAAATGATTTGCGGTCTGAAGCGTGCTGATGCGGAAGACCGGGCACGGCAGTTGCTTTCCTACATGCGGCTGGCTGAGCGTGAAAGTCATCGGCCTGCGGAACTTTCGGGTGGTGAGCAGCAACGTGTTGCGATTGCACGTGCCGTTGCCAATGCGCCGCGTGTGCTTTTAGCTGATGAACCGACCGGTAATCTGGACCCTAAAACATCTCAGTACGTGTTTGAGGCACTCACTGCGCTGGTGCGCGCCTCTGGCGTTGCAGCACTGCTTGCGACCCATAATATGGAGCTTGCGCGGCAAATGGATCGCAGGATCACGCTGCGAAATGGTAAGGTGATTGAACTTCCTTAAAAGGGACACTAACTGAGCTAAGTGAGAATCAAATGCCAGCAGTTTTTCTGCTGGCATTTTGCGTTTCTGGTATAAGTGTTCCTGCATTGACTTCCTCCATGCGCCTCCTGATGAGGCGCACCTCCCTGAAGTAAAAACCGGAATTAACCTTGAACAAGCATCATAAGTAGCTGGTTCTGTGTGGTAATTCACTGGCAGACGGTCGTTGCTGTCAACGTCCTTTCCTCTCATATACCTTCTGTTAACTATGCGTGCCACTCCACTAAATTGGGGGTTGAAGGGATGAGAACATTTATGGAACATAATGCATACAAACCAAGATCAAGCTGGAGTGTTTATCATGGCATATGTCGTTCGTGAGGCTGCTGCATTCGGGTCCATCCTATTGTTTGGCGCAAGTTGCCTGATGTGGGGAGAGGCGCTTACGACATTGCTTCCCTAGGAGTTTGACTTAGTCGCCGGGTATTGGAAACTCGGGATAACCGGGGCCGGGATTTGGCAGGGAATTGCATTTTGCTTTGGGGTCCTTCAAAGGAGGTGTTACTGTCATGCATTCCCCGCGAACCAAAAGGCCTACGATGTCATCACCAGGTTTCGTCCATCTCCGTGTTCATTCAGCCTATTCATTGCTTGAAGGAGCATTGCCACTTGGTAAGCTGATTGATCTTGCGTCTAAGGACGAGCAGCCAGCGCTGGCGATTACGGATAGCGGTAACCTTTTTGGGGCTCTGGAATTTTCAGAAAAAGCATTTGGTGCCGGTATGCAGCCGATTATTGGCTGTCAGGTTTCTGTCAATTTTGAAGATCAGCCAGATGCGTCGGGGGATGAGGCTGTCAGTGATCTGGTGTTGCTGGCTACATCTGAAGAGGGCTATGAGAATCTAATGGATCTGGTCTCTCGTGCGTTCCTTGATACAGAGCCGGGTTTTAAAGCCAATGTTCCCATTTCCCGCGTGCTGGAAAAGTCAGCTGGATTGATTGCTTTGACTGGTGCCAGCGAAGGCCCGATTAACTCACAGCTGCGTGAGGGCCATGGAGAGCTGGCAAAATCTCGTCTGGAGATGTTGCACCAAATGTTTGGGGATCGGCTTTATGTGGAGCTGCAGCGCCACAATATGAAGGGGGAGGAAGATGTTGAGCCAGCGCTCCTGAACCTTGCCTATGAGCTGAATATTCCGGTTGTTGCTACTAATGAGGCGTTTTTTCCGAACCCTGATGACTATGAGGCGCATGATGCGCTGATTGCGATTTCTGAAGGGCGTGTTCTTGTTGAGACGGATCGCCGGCAACTGACGCCTGACCACTGTTTCAAAACCCGCGAGCAGATGATGGAGCTGTTCGCTGACTTGCCTGAGGCGCTTGAAAATTCTGTTATGATTTCCCGGCGGTGTCATTACCGGCCATTAAAACGGGCACCTATTCTGCCACGTTTTGCAGGCGCTGATGCAGATGCGGAGGAAGCTGAACGGGCAGAAGCGGAAGAGCTGACGCGGCAGGCTAAGGAAGGCTTGCAGGCGCGGCTGGATGTACATGGTCTTGCTCCTGATCTTGAGGAGAAAGACTATTGGGACCGCTTAGATTATGAGCTGGGTATTATCATCCGAATGAAGTTTCCAGGCTACTTCCTGATCGTTGCGGACTTTATCAAGTGGGCAAAGAGTGAGGATATTCCGGTCGGTCCGGGGCGTGGTTCCGGTGCTGGGTCGCTGGTGGCGTGGTCGCTCACCATTACTGATCTTGATCCCATGCGGTTTTCGTTGCTGTTTGAGCGCTTTCTTAATCCTGAACGTGTGTCCATGCCGGACTTTGATATCGACTTCTGTCAGAACCGTCGTGAAGAGGTGATCCGGTATGTGCAGCGCAAATATGGCCGTGAGCAGGTGGCGCAGATTATCACTTACGGTACGTTGCAGGCTAAGGCTGTGCTGCGTGATGTGGGCCGTGTTCTGCAGATGCCATATGGTCAGGTGGACCGTCTGAGTAAGCTGGTGCCCGGCAATCCGGCAAACCCGTGTACACTGCCTGAAGCGCTGGAGCAGGAACCGCGATTGCGTGAAGCTGCCAAGCAGGAGGAGGTTGTTGACCGACTTTTGAAGATGGCGCAGAAGCTGGAGGGGCTTTACCGCCACGCTTCCACACACGCGGCTGGTGTGGTGATTGGTGACCGACCGCTGGAACAGCTGGTGCCACTCTACCGGGACCCTCGCTCTGATATGCCGGTTGCCCAGTTCAATATGAAGTGGGTGGAGGCTGCCGGACTTGTTAAGTTTGACTTTTTGGGTCTGAAGACGCTCACAGTGATTGATACGGCGGTCTCGCATATCAAAAAACGCGGCATCGACGTTAATATCGAAGAGATCCCGATAGATGATCCGGCGACCTATAAGCTTCTGGCGGCGAGTGAGACCGTTGGCGTGTTTCAGCTGGAAAGTCAGGGGATGCGCCGGGCGATTGCAGGGATGCGGCCTGACCGGTTTGAAGACATCATCGCTCTGGTTGCGCTTTACCGTCCGGGGCCGATGGACAATATTCCAATCTACAATGCGGTAAAGCATGGCGAGCAGGAGCCGGATTATCTGCATCCGCTGCTTGAACCGATCCTGACTGAGACAAACGGTATTATCGTTTATCAGGAACAGGTGATGCAGATCGCGCAGGTGCTTTCTGGTTATTCTCTTGGTGAAGCGGATTTGCTGCGCCGTGCGATGGGTAAGAAGATTGCCTCTGAGATGGAAATTCAGCGTGCCCGCTTCGTTGAAGGTGCCGTTGAGCAGAAGGTCGATAAAGATCAGGCGGGTATGATCTATGACCTTGTGGCGAAGTTTGCGAACTACGGTTTTAACAAGTCGCACGCAGCTGCCTATGCACTGGTGGCCTATCAGACTGCCTGGCTCAAGGCGAACTATCCGGTGGAGTTCCTCGCTGGTATCATGACGCTTGATCTTGGCAATACGGACAAGCTGAGCGACTTTCGTCAGGAAGCCATGCGCATGGGCATTGAGGTGGTGCCGCCGAACGTCAATAAATCCGGTGTTCATTTTGATGTGCAGGACGGCAAGATCGTTTACGCCATGGGTGCAATCAAGGGTGTCGGTGAGCAGGCGGTTGAGCATATTGTTGAGGTGCGCGGTGATGAGCCTTTCAAGGATCTGGCGGACTTTGCGACCCGTATCAGCCCTAAGGTTCTGAATAAGCGCACCATTGAAAATCTGATTGCTGCAGGTGCGTTTGATGAGCTTAACCCGAACCGGGCGCAGTTGCTTGATGGTCTGGACCGGATCATCGGCATGGCGCAGCGTACCGAAGAGAACAAGACCTCTGGTCAGAATGATTTCTTCGGAGGCGATAATGCTCCGGAGCCTTTGATCCTTAATCCTGCTGATCCGTGGCTCCCTTCAGAGCGTTTGCAAAAAGAGTATGCGGCGGTCGGATTTTACATTTCTGCGCATCCACTTGATGAATACCGGGAGCTTTTCACCAAGCTTCGCGTGCAGCTTTGGAAGGATTTTGAGCGCTCGGTGAAGGCCGGGTCTTCAGCGGGTCGTCTTGCAGGTACTGTTACTGCAAAGCAGGAGCGGAAAACGCGCACGGGGAACCAGATGGGAATCGTGCGTATCTCTGATCCGACGGGGCAGTATGAAGCGGTGATGTTCTCTGAGACGCTGAATCAATGCCGCGACTTGCTGGAGCCGGGGCAGTCTGTTGTTCTGCTGGTGCAGGCGGATATGCGTGATGATGAAGTCAGTGTTCGTATTTCTCAGGTTGAACCGCTGGAGAAGGTGGCGGGGAGGGTCCATCGCACCCTGAGGATTTTTCTGGGATCGGATGAACCTATCCAGAGCCTGCAGCGACAGTTGCGCCGGGGAGGGGACGGTGAGGTGAGCTGCGTGGTCCTGCTGGATAACGGGCAGCGGGAAGTCGAGGTCAAGCTTCCCGGCAATTATCAGCTATCGCCGCAGCTTTCCGGTGCGTTGAAGACATTGCCGGGCGTTATGGATGTTCAGATGTCCTAGGATTTGGCGTGGTGGACTTTAAAGGGTTCTACGTTAACTGTTTCCGCTCTGCAGCTTTTTCCCAATCCAGCAAGTTTGGCGGCGCTGCAGGTGTTGCATCAGGCTTTTCAGTCCAGAGATTTGAACGGACAAAGCATTGGGGGCAGTGCATGAATGCCTGCTGCACTGTGATTGCAAGCGCGAGCTGAGGCTCACGTCCGTTCACTGCCAGTCTTTTCTGCATGGTTTTGTCTTGGATGATTTTGGCTTGCCCTGCGATGCGCAGTGTTGTGGTGTGATGGGGGATTAGAAACAGCAGGCCAACTGCGGGGTCATGCAGGATATTTTCGAGAGTGTCGGCGCGGTTATTGCCTGCACGAATTGGAATGATGAGCGTTTTTTCATCCCAGACTTTAACAAACCCGCGTGGGTCGCCTTTGGGAGAGGTGTCCATGAGGCCATCGGGGCCTTTGCTTGTGATGATCAGGAATGGAGCAAGTGCTATAAATTGTCGTGCGACTTCATTTACGTGATCCAGATCCTGATTCAATAAGGCCTGATCTGGTTCCTTTAAAATTGCGCGAAGTTTTGCCTGGCTGTCGATAATTTCATCGGCTTCAAAGCTCATGGTGCCCTCTTCATTCGTGCCGTCCTGTCAGGCATATGGTGAGGGCTTTAGATATGCTCAAGGGAAAAGTGTGAGAAGTAAAGGATTTTTACTGACCCCAGTTCTGGTGGCCATTGTACTGGCTTTGGGGCAGTTGAATGGTTTGAGGTTGAGATAAAGTTTTGACGGATTGAGTGGATTCACAAAATGAACCCTGCTGAGGATGCCCAGCAGGGTACGTTTCAGTATGATCAGAAGATCTTTTGTATGATATAGTCTGCGCAGGCTTCGCCCATTTCGCGTGCAATGCGGTCAGCGTTCTCTTGTCCAGCCTCTGAGAACTCGGTCAGGTCGGTATGTTTGTTTATTTGACAGGTTGCTGCTGCGGCGATTGTTCCGTCTTCTGCTGAAACAAGCAATGCGCGCGCACTGAATGCCTGATGAAGGATTGCGAACCAGCCAGCGCCGTTTAGCCGGGCGTGGTTGTATTTCGGAGAGATGTCCAGATAGTATCCTTTGAACCGTTCAGATTTGGCGAATTTTACGAGAGCTTTTGCTCGCTTTTCTTCGCTTGCATTAGGTTTGGTGTAAGGGCCTTTGACTTTGCCACCAAACTTCATGCCACGTGCTGCCTTCAGGTGTTTAGTAATGCGCTTGCGCATAGCCAGCTGCGGGTCAAATCTGGAGACTGGTGCCTTTGCCATTTCATCGTAGGTGCCGGCAGCTGAGTTCAGAGCGGAAACGACAATAACGCCCAAAATGCCGTTTTTCGCACCGCTGGTGGCGTTTCGTGTTTCGGTAATCTTGTTATTTTCTACTATTTTTACCGGTGCTGAGCGAATATGCCATGCGTCCTCATCGCTGAGTTTGATGGTTTTGGAACAGCCAGCAAGCACAACTGCCGTCGTCAAAATAGTTAAAATTTTATTTTTCATAGATTTTCCAAGGCTTTGTGTAAGATATCTGCAAGTATCATGAGTCTCTAATGCAAAAAATATTTCTGTTGCAGAACCCACAAAAATACTCGTTCAGATTGTAGCGTTTCGAGGGGAAGGCGTTTGAGTTGGCGTGGGTGTGGCCGTAAGCAGGGTGTCAGCTCAGTTAAATCAGTGGTTTTGTTGATCTTAAACCTTGAGTGCTTGATCTTCTTGAAAAGGGGTTCTATAAGCGCCCCATCCCGCACGCAGGGCGGGGTTTGTCCTTGTGGCGAACTCCATCCGGTTAGAGAGTTGCACGGTTGTGCTGCCCTGCGGAGGATTAAACCGGAAAACTAAGGAGAATAAAGGCATGGCTTTGCCTGATTTTACCATGCGCCAGCTGCTTGAAGCAGGCGTACACTTTGGTCACCAGAAGCACCGCTGGAACCCAAAGATGAACAACTACATCTTCGGTGTTCGCAACAACATTCACATTCTTGATCTTGGTCAGACAGTTCCACTTCTGCACCAGGCTCTTAAAGCTGTGTCTGACACTGTTGCTGCTGGTGGTCGCGTGCTTTTGGTTGGTACCAAGCGCCAGGCTCAGGAAGCTGTTGCAGAAGCTGCTCGCAACTCTGCTCAGTACTACGTAAACGCACGCTGGCTCGGCGGTATGCTGACCAACTGGAAGACGATCTCTCAGTCCATCCAGCGCCTGCGTAAAGTTGAAGAGCTGCTTGACGGTGGTGATGCGAACCGCA
This sequence comes from uncultured Pseudovibrio sp., assembly GCA_947496145.1. Taxonomy (GTDB): domain Bacteria; phylum Pseudomonadota; class Alphaproteobacteria; order Rhizobiales; family Stappiaceae; genus Pseudovibrio. Next base: position 36,134 of record CANMBS010000031.1, on the reverse strand, counting down.
TGACCAAGAAAGAGCGTCTGTTCCTTGACCGTGAGCGTCAGAAGCTTGAGCGCAACCTTGGTGGTATCAAAGACATGGGCGGTATTCCTGACCTGATCTTTGTTATCGACACCAACCGCGAAGCTAACGCAATTCAGGAAGCTCGTCGCCTGGGCATTCCAGTTGCTGCGATCCTGGATTCCAACTGTGATCCAGATGGCATCACCTACCCGGTTCCGGGTAACGATGATGCTGGTCGTGCAATTACTCTTTACACAGACCTGATCGCACGCGCTGCTATTGACGGCATCGCACGCGCATCCGGTTCCATGGGTATCGATCTCGGCGAATCTGAAGAACTCCTTGAAGAGCCTGCACTGGCTGAAGAAGCTGCTTCTGAGGAAGCTGCTGAAGCAGACAAGAGCGAAGGCTAAGGTTTTCTTTGCGGGAAGCGCAGAAATGCGCTTCCCTCTCAGTTTTATGTGACTGTTTTGAGCCCGTTTGCCGAACTGTCACAATCGCTATGCGATAAATCGGATAGATCCGTAGGGAAGTCGGTTTCCTCCGATTTTTTATGACACACTCCCGTCCATGAGGCGTACGATGAGCATTACTGCTGCTATGGTAAAAGAGCTCCGCGAAACTAGCGGTGCTGGCATGATGGATTGTAAAGCTGCCCTGAAAGAAACAGGCGGCGACATGGAAGCAGCTGTTGACTGGCTGCGTACCAAAGGTCTTGCAAAAGCTGCTAAGAAGGCTGGCCGTGTTGCGGCTGAAGGTCTTGTTGCAGTTGCAGCTGACGGCAACAAAGCTGTTGTTGTTGAGGTTAACTCCGAAACAGACTTCGTTGCACGTAACGACAACTTCCAGAAACTGGTTCGCGACATTGCTGCGACCGCTCTTAGTGTTGATGGTGACGTTGAGAAGCTGGCTGCTGCTCCGTACCCGGGTTCTGACAAGACAGTTGAAGGTGAGCTGAAGGAAGCTGTTGGCACCATCGGTGAAAACATGACCCTTCGTCGTTCTGCTGGCCTGTCTGTTTCTGAAGGTGTTGTTGCATCTTACATGCACAATGCTGCTGGCGAAGGCCTGGGCAAGATCGGTGTTCTGGTTGCTCTTGAATCTGCAGGTGATGCAGACAAGCTGGCAGCTCTGGGCAAGCAGATCGCAATGCACGTTGCTGCGACCAACCCAATGGCACTGAACACTGACGAACTGGAGCCAGAAGCAGTTGAGCGTGAGCGCACTGTTTACATGGAACAGGCTCGTGAGTCCGGCAAGCCTGAAAACATCATCGAAAAGATGGTTGAAGGTCGCCTGCGTAAGTTCTATGAAGAAGTTACACTGGTTAAGCAGTCTTTCGTTATCAACCCTGATCTGACTGTAGAGAAGGCCGTTGAAGAAGCAGCTAAAGAAATCGGTTCTCCAATCAAGCTCACCGGCTTTGTTCGCATTGCCCTTGGTGAAGGCATTGAAAAGGAAGAAACAGACTTCGCAGCTGAAGTTGCTGCTGCTGCTGGTAACTAATTTTATTGAGGGCGTCGATTCAATCGACGCCCTCTTTGTATCTGGGCCATAAAAAGAGGTTTACTATGTCCGAAGGTGTGCGCTGGAAACGGGTTCTGCTGAAGCTTTCCGGGGAAGCTTTGATGGGCGACCAGGATTTTGGTATCGATCCAAAGGTGGTTGAGCGGGTTGCAGCGGAAATTTCAGAGGCTGTAAATCTGGGTGCTCAGTTTGGTATTGTTGTGGGTGGTGGTAACATCTTCCGCGGCGTGGCGCTTGCTGCAAAGGGTGGTAATCGTGTGACCGGCGACCATATGGGTATGCTGGCAACAATCATGAATTCGCTCACGCTTGCTGATGCACTGCGTCAGCGCGGTATACAGGCGCGTGTGCTTTCCGCTGTTCCTGTACCTTCCATCTGTGAGAGCTTTACGCAGCGTGGTGCAGAGCGTTACATGGAAGACGGCGACGTTATTCTGTTTGCTGGCGGCACGGGCAATCCGTTCTTTACCACTGATTCTGGTGCGGCTTTGCGTGCTGCGGAGATGCAATGTGACGTATTCCTCAAGGGCACCAGTGTTGATGGCGTTTATGATGCTGATCCGAAGCTGAAAGCCGATGCGAAGCGTTTTGAGACACTTACACCGGGGGAAGTTCTTGAAAAGAACCTGAAAGTCATGGATGCGACTGCGATTGCACTTGCCCGGGACAACTCAATTCCTGTAGTTGTTTTCTCCATCAAGACGTCTGGCGCACTTGTAAACGTGTTGCGCGGGCAGGGGTTGTTTACGATCATTGAGGACCGATAGGCGCTTTTCGTGCTGATCTGAAGTCCGTTCAAAGATCAGGGCCGGTTCCACCAGAGGGAGGCCGGTCCTTATAATGATAGGTGAAAGAGGAAATTATGTCAGAGCTGGACTATGACGATCTTGACCGCCGCATGAATGGTGCGATTACAGCGTTGAAGCATGAGTTTGCTGGTCTGCGTACTGGTCGTGCGTCTGCTAGCATGCTGGACACAATCACTGTGGAAGCTTATGGCGCACCAATGCCGATCAATCAGGTCGCAACTGTAAGCGTGCCAGAGCCTCGTATGCTGTCTGTTCAGGTTTGGGACAAGTCCATGGTTGCCGCTACTGAGAAAGCAATCCGTGAATCCAGCCTTGGTTTGAACCCGGTTGTGGATGGAATGGTGCTTCGCCTGCCAATTCCTGAGCTAAATGAAGAGCGTCGTCAAGAACTCGTCAAAGTTGCGCATAAATATGCGGAGCAGGCAAAGATCGCTGCACGTCACGTTCGCCGTGATGGTATGGACACCATCAAGAAGCTTGAAAAAGCTGGCGATATGAGCGAGGACGATGCGCGTTCTGCTTCTGACACAGTTCAGAAGATGACTGACGACATCATTGGCGAAGTAGATTCCGTTCTCGCCAAAAAAGAACAGGAAATCAAGCAGGTTTAAAGCCTGTTTGACCGAGGTGATTATATGACGGCGAGCGTTGATTTTGAGGCAGTTGATGAAAACTCCGAGATCGGACTTTTAAATGTGCCTCGTCACGTCGCCATCATTATGGATGGCAATGGCCGGTGGGCTCAGCGCCGTGGTCTGCCTCGTACCGAAGGGCATCGGCGCGGTGTGAAAACACTGCGCGAGGCCGTCAGACACGCGCAAAAACGCGGCGTATCTTATCTGACACTATTTAGTTTCTCCTCCGAAAACTGGTCGCGCCCACAACAGGAAGTTTCCTTTCTGCTGGCTTTGCTGCGCCGGTTTGTACACGATGATCTGATTGAGCTGATAAAGGCCAATGTGCAGGTCCGTGTAATCGGATCTAAGGAAAATCTTGATCGATCCATGCTGGAGCTGCTGGATGATGCGGAGAGAAAAACCGCTCATTGCACCGGATTGGTTTTGGTTATTGCTTTTAACTACGGGGCGCGGGATGAATATGTTCGTGCCTTGCGGAAACTGGCAGAGCGTGTTGAAGCTGGTGAAATAAAAGCAGCTGACATCGGGGAGGATGATGTCAGCAAGGCTCTGGATACTGGTGATATTCCGGACCCGGACCTCATTGTCCGCACAGGAGGGGAGCAGCGGCTCTCCAATTTCCTGCTGTGGCAGGCTGCATATGCCGAATTCTATTTTGCTCCAACGCCGTGGCCTGAGTTCGATTCAGGCGCTTTTGATGACGCTTTGCTGGCGTTTTCGAACCGTGACCGGCGGTATGGAGGCTTGAGCTGTGACGCGACTGGGACGTAATGCCTGATAAAAACAATCAGAATAATTCTGAAGGACACTCCAGTGGTATCTTACAGCGGGTGCTGAGTGCTAATCCGGATTTGCTGGTGCGTGCGCTTTCTGCCGTTGTTCTTGCTCCTGTTGCCCTTGGGCTGACATGGGCAGGCGGGCTTTGGTTTGGTGGTCTGGTGCTTGTGGGCATGCTGATTGTTTACTGGGAGTGGTATCGGATCATCTTGCAAAAAGCACAGCGGCCTGTTGTGCTGCTTGGTTATGGGTTTCTGTTGTTTATCGGCTTTTCCTATTATATGGCACAGCCGCTGTGGATTGCCGGAGCGCTGATTGCTGGCGCTGTACTTCTATACGGTGCAGGTGGTTTTGACCGCCTTTCCCGCTGGGTGAGTGAAGGCTATCTTTACGCTGGTCTGACTTTTATTTCCCTGCTGGCACTGCGCGAAGGTGATGATGGACTGCTGTTCATTATCTATCTTTTCCTCGTTGTGTGGGGAACTGATATTGCGGCTTATGTGTGTGGCCGCAGTTTTGGCGGGCCTAAGCTGTGGCCGGCTGTTTCTCCGAATAAGACGTGGAGTGGTGCCATTGGCGGTGTTGTGTTTTCATCGCTGTTAGGGATGGGGGTTGTTGCGGTTGCTGGCGGCGATAATCTTATCCGGGCACTGGCGCTGGCAGTTGTTCTTTCTGCTGTTTCCCAACTTGGTGACTTGTTTGAAAGCTCTATGAAGCGGCGCTTTAAAGTTAAGGATTCCAGCCATCTGATCCCCGGTCACGGTGGTTTGCTTGACCGGGTGGACGGGCTGGTGTCAGCCGCTGTGTTTTCTTATCTGGCTGGTGTGCTGCTTGGCGGTGAGCTGTTTAATCCCAATGCCGGGCTGATGCTGTTTGCATCCTGATGCGATCTGTTTTGATGTTCTGCCGACTATCTGTTGATTTACAAGGGTTGTTCATATGAGGAAGTCTCTCACAATCTTGGGGGCAACCGGGTCGGTTGGTGCCAGCGTACTTAAGGTTATCGCCCATAGCCCGGAGCGCTATGAAGTGAATGCTCTTGTTGCTGGCAATAACGTGGAAGCGCTTGCAAAAGCTTGCCGGGAAACTGGTGCAAAGCGTGCAGTGATCGGCGACCCTTCTAAATATGATGCGCTTAAGAGTGCTCTTGCTGGTACAGATATTGAAGTTTCTGCTGGTCGTGAAGCCGTCGTTGAGGTTGCCGGGCAGAAGGTTGATATGCTGGTGTCTGCTATGGTCGGCGCTGCTGGTCTGGAGCCAACGGTGGCTGGCATTAAAGCAGGAAGCGATATCGCCCTTGCGAATAAAGAGACACTGGTTTGTGCAGGTACTCTTGTTTGTGCACTGGCTGAAAAACAGCAGTCCACACTCCTGCCGATGGATTCTGAACATAATGCCATCTTTCAGGTGTTTGATCAGGATGACCCTAAAGCTGTCGATAAGGTGATTGTAACCGCTTCTGGCGGTCCGTTCCGTACAGCCTCACTGGAGGAAATGCGGGTGGCGACGCCAGAGATGGCGCTTAAGCATCCTAACTGGTCTATGGGGCAGCGTATTACCATTGACAGTGCCACCATGGTGAACAAGGGGCTGGAGCTGATTGAAGCCTTTCATCTTTTCCCGATTGAGGCTGATCAGTTAGAGGTTCTGGTCCATCCACAATCTATTGTTCACGGCATGGTTAAGTATTGTGACGGGTCATTATTAGCTCATATGGCTACGCCGGATATGTGCGGTCCTATTGCGCATTGTCTTGCTTATCCAAGGCGCAAAGCCGCGCCTGTGGCAGATCTTGATCTGGGGATGATCGGGCGTCTGGACTTTGAAAAGCCTGATTTTGCTCGTTTTCCAGCGCTTGGTCTTGCGCTTGATGTGATGAAGCAGGGCGATGGAGCCGGGACGGTTTTTAATGCTGCTGATGAAGTTGCTGTTGAAGCGTTTGTGGCGCGTAAAATCGGCTTCTTGCAGATCACGCAAGTGCTTCAGCTTGTTCTTGATCGGCTTCATACGCAAAATATGTTAGGTTGCCCTCAGGAGCTGGAAGAGATTCTTCAGCTTGATCAGGTCGCACGTCGAGTTGCAAACGAAGTTATCGGGAAGTTAGCCGCCTAATCCGGCACTTCCATTGAATAGATAAGGTAAGGCTGTTCGCATGGACGTTCTGAATTCGGTTCTTGGTGGTTCGCTTGGGACTATCATTCCTTTTCTGGTTGTGCTTACCGTGGTCGTGTTTTTTCATGAGCTGGGGCATTTCCTTGTGGCCCGCTGGTGCGGCGTGAAGGTTCTTGCCTTTTCCGTCGGGTTTGGGCCGGAGCTGCTGGGTCGTAATGACAAGCACGGCACGCGCTGGAAGGTTTGTGCGATCCCGCTTGGTGGCTATGTGAAGTTTTCCGGCGATGAAAATGCAGCAAGTGTGCCTGATCGTGAGCAGCAGGCCGGGATGGATGAGGAAACCCGGCGGACCGCGTTTTTCAGCAAGAACCCGTGGCAACGTTCTGCAATCGTGGCTGCCGGGCCTATTGCCAATTTTATCCTCGCTATTCTTATCTTTGCTCTCATGTTCGGTTTTCTGGGCCGATACGAGACCTTACCGCGTGTGGATCAGGTGCGTGAGGGCAGTGCTGCGGAGATGGCGGGTGTCCTGCCCGGTGACCTCATCATTGCCATCGATGGTGTGCCGATGGAGAGTTTTGCTGATGTTCAGCGCGTTGTGAGCGCAAATGCCGGAGAGCCTCTCCAGCTTGAAGTGGAGCGCGGCGACACAATTAAATGGCTGAGCGCGACACCGGAACTACAAGAAATCAGTGATGGTTTTGGGAATACTCAGAGGGTAGGCATTCTGGGTATCCAACGGAATACTTCTCAAGACGAAGTCATAGTGAAGCGATTTGGCCCACTGGAAGCCGTGGGTGAAGGGGTAAAAGAGACATGGTATATTCTTGATAGGACATTGGGTTATATTGGTGGTTTGTTCCTCGGTAAAGAAGACCCAGATCAACTGGGGGGGCCGATTCGGGTGGCGCAAATTTCCGGACAAGTCGCATCCCATGGTATTTTACCGCTAATTAACCTTACCGCAGTTTTGTCAATTTCTATTGGTTTACTCAACCTCATGCCGGTGCCCATGCTGGATGGCGGGCACTTGCTTTACTACATAATTGAGATCGTGAGAGGAAAGCCTTTGAGTGAGAAATTGCAGGATTTCGGGTTCCGTATCGGAATCACCCTGGTTCTACTTCTAATGGTTTTTGCCACCTGGAATGATCTGCGTGCCATAATCGGCTCTTAGGTAAGTTGCATACAGAACTTAGGGCAAAGGACTGGGCAAATTGCATTAAATCCGGTTGTGATGCCTTGCTTTACTCTGAAAACCTTGTACAAAGTTCCTAGGTGTTTCAGATTCTATCCATTACCCTGAAGCGCGCTGGTGGTCTTCGGATCAGGGGACTGGCGCAACTTCGGGCTGAAAATAAAAGGCATAGCAGTTCTATGCAGTCATTTAAGAACCTGTCACGTGTGTCGCTTCTGGCAATCGCCGTCGCTACTACAAGTACAGTCGCTCCGGTAGGTACTCCGTTCATCGGGGCAGGGGTTGCCGAAGCTGCGGTGGTGAACAAGATTGTCGTCAACGGTGCTACCCGCATCGAAGACGAAACAGTTCGTGACTATCTGACTATTCGTCCGGGTAAGTCGTTTTCTGCGATTGATATTGATGAAAGCCTGACCACGCTTTATGCGACTGGTCTGTTTGCGGACGTCTCCATCGATCAGCGCGGCAGCACACTTGTTGTCGATGTAAAAGAAAATCCGGTTATCCGTAAAATTTCCTTTGAAGGAAACAGCCGTCTTACCGACGCTGCGCTGGGATCTGTTGTTCGCTCTTCTGAACAGTCCATGCTTACACGGGCGCGTGTTCAGTCTGACGCGCAGAACCTTCTGGAAGCTTATCGTCGCTCCGGTCGCTATCGTGCGTCTGTTGAGCCGAAGATCATTGAGCGTGACAATAACCGCGTCGATCTGGTTTTCGAAATCGAAGAAGGTGAGAAGACCGGCGTTGCACGCGTTTCCTTCATTGGTAACAAAGCATTCTCCGATGGTTATCTGCGTGAGCAGGTGCAGACCCGTGAGAGTGGCTTCCTGGGCTGGTTGCGTACGACTGACGTATATGACCCGGATCGCCTTGAGGTGGATCAGGAAGCTCTGCGCCAGTTCTACTACCAGAAGGGGTATGCGGACTTCCGCATCGTTTCCGCTGTTGCAGATCTGGACCGTGAGCAAAACATCTTCTACGTGACTTTCACTGTGGATGAAGGTGAGCAGTACACATTCGGTGATATCGAAATTGATACGTCTTTGTCTGCGATTGATCCTGAAGAGATGCGTCAGTACCTGCTGACAAGCGCTGGTGATACTTACAACTCTCTTGAAGTTGAAAAGACGCTGGAAGCGCTGACACTGGAAGTTTCCAAAGCAGGTTATGCGTTTGCTCAGGTTCGCCCTCGTGGTGAGCGTGACTATGAAAACAAGACTGTTTCGATCACTTACCTGATTGAAGAAGGTCCGCGTGTTTATGTTGAACGCATTAACGTGCGTGGTAACGACCGCACCCGTGAACATGTTATCCGTCGTGAGTTCGATCTTGCGGAAGGTGATGCTTATAACCGTATCCTGCTGGATAAGGCTGAGCGCCGTCTGCGTAACACACGTTACTTCAAGAATGTTCGTATCACCCGTCAACAGGGTAGCGCACCTGATCGTGTGATCATCAATGTGGATGTGGAAGAGCAGCCAACGGGTGAAGTATCATTCGGTGTGGGTTACTCCACCTCTGACGGTGTTATCGGTGATATCTCTATCACCGAGCGTAACTTCCTTGGTCGTGGTCAGTACGTAAAAGCTGCTGTTGGTGGTGGTACCGATAACCAGAAGTATGAGTTCAAGTTCGTTGAGCCATTCTTCATGGGGCGCCGCATCTCTGCTGGTCTTGATGTCTTCCGCCGTGTTTACGACCAGAACAGCTCCCGTGCATATGAAGAGCAGACCACAGGTGGCGGTATTAACTTCGGTCTTCCGCTTCGTGAAGATGAGCTGACGCTGAACCTGTTCTACAAGCTTTATCAACGTGATCTGTCCCGTAGTGACTCCACTGACATTAATAACTGTGCTCCGAACGTGTCTCTGGGTGTCTGTGACAGTCTTGGTCAGTACACAACATCGCTTGCCGGTTTCTCTCTGGTGTACAACACACTGGACAACAACCTGAGCCCGCGTGACGGTTACCTTGCTTCCTACGAGCAGGAAGCTGCTGGTATTGCCGGCGATTCTCAATATCTGCGCGGCCAGTTCAAGGCGAGCGCATTTGAAGAGCTATACCCTGAATGGGGTCTGGTCGGAATAGTCAAGGGTTCTGCTGGTTACATCGAATCCATCGGCAACCGTCTGCGTGTGACTGACCAGTATCAGGGTAGCCCGGATCGCATTCGCGGCTTTGCAACCAACGGTTATGGTCCGCGTGATTCACGTGGTGATGATGCTCTTGGTGGTAAATACTACGTGGCAGCGACTGTTGAGGGGCAGTTCCCATTCCCGGTCTTCCCGGAGGAGCTGGGCTTGTCTGGCGCCGTCTTTGCTGATGCGGGTTCCTTGTGGGGTGTAGACAGCGATCTGGCGAGAGAAATCGAGAAGAGCGGCACTATCCAGTCTGAGGACTTTGATCTGCGTGCTTCTGTTGGTTTCGGGGTGCTGTGGCAGTCACCATTTGGGCCGCTGCGTGCTGACTTTGCATGGCCTGTGCTCAAAAACGATGTTGATGAAACCCAGGTATTCAAGCTCAGTGGTGGTACCCGCTTCTGATCTTGCTAAAACTTGATTATAATCGGTCGCCGATACCCTCGGCGGCCGTTTTTTTGTAGGACCCTATGACAGAACCAACAAACCAATCTGAAAATAGCCCGGCTTTCTTCCCAGAAGCTCAGACAATAACAGTAAAACAAGTTGCTGAATGGGCTGGGGCGGAGATTGTTCGTGGTGATAGTGAGTTGACGATTTCGGGCGTTGCTCCTTTGGATGAAGGTGCTCCCGGAACGCTGGTGTTCATCGATAACCCTAAGTATCTGGATCAGCTGGCGACGACAAAGGCGACAGCTTGTCTGGTGGGCAAGAAGCATCTGGATAAGGTGCCGGAAGGCGTTGTTCCGCTGCTCGCTGGTGCGCCTTATCGTTCTTTGGCGAATGTTCTTGCCAGACTTTACCCGAGTGCAATGCGGCCTTTGCCAGTCACAACTGAAAAAGCTGTAAGCCCACGCGCCTATGTGGAAGACAGTGCGCAACTGGGTGAGGGGGTTGTTGTTGAGGCTGGTGCTGTTGTAGGTGCCGGTGCAGCAATTGGTGCTGGCACTCTGATTGGCCCTAATGCCGTGATTGGTGCGAACTGCCAGATTGGCGAGAATTGTTCCATTGCTGCAAATGCAAGTATTCAGCACTCCGTGCTTGGGGATCGTGTAATTATTCACCCCAATGTAAGCTTGGGTCAGGATGGTTTTGGGTTTGCCATGGGCGCTGGTGGTCATATCAAAGTTCCCCAGCTTGGCCGTGTTGTGTTAGGGAATGATGTTGAAATTGGTGCAGGGTCCTGTATAGACCGCGGTGCGAACCGTGATACCATTGTGGGAGACGGCACCAAGCTGGATAATCAGGTGCAGGTCGGGCACAACGTGAACATAGGCAAGCACTGCGTGATTGTTTCTCAGGTGGGGATTTCAGGAAGTTCTACCCTCGAGGATTATGTGGTGCTTGGCGGGCAGACTGGTGTTTCCGGTCATGTACGCATCGGGATGGCAGCTCAGGTTGCTGGTGTGAGTGCAGTTCATGATGATCTGGCTCCCGGTGGCCGGTATGGCGGCGTTCCTGCAAAGCCTATTCGCGAGTGGTTTAAGGAGATGACTGTTTTGCGGCGACTGGCTGCACGAGGGGGCAAAGAATAAAGAGCCAGAGACTGATGTGGAGCGATGTTATGTACGAGTGCTCCCGGGTCTGGTTCAAATGCACCTTATGACAAGGATGCAGAGCATGGTGTACCCAGAAATCAAGAGGGTCATCTGTTCTGCTCGTGATAGTTAACTGCAATGACTGGTATGTGAAGGTGGTATAGCTTTCACAGTTACTTTCAGTTGGGGCCAGTCAAACCGATATTGCTGAGGCATTATAATGAGTGATGTAGAGACAAAAACACTGGCTAGCGCTGATATCATGCGGGTTATGGAGCTGTTGCCCCATCGCTACCCGTTTTTGATGATTGATCGCATCGAAGATATCGATGGCGACAATTCTGGTGTTGGTATCAAGAATGTGACCATCAATGAGCCACATTTTCAGGGACACTTTCCCGGTCAGCCAGTGATGCCGGGTGTGCTTTTGATTGAAGCGATGGCGCAGACGGCTGGGGCGCTTTGTGTGCATGCTCGTGAAAAGAAAGATGCACCTTCACTTGTTTACTTCATGACAATTGACAAGTGTAAGTTCCGTAAGCCAGTGGTTCCTGGCGATCAGGTTCGCTTCCATGTGAAGAAGATCCGTAACCGCGCTACCATTTGGAAATTTGAGGGTGTTGCAATGGTTGACGGACAAAAAGTAGCCGAAGCTGAAATCAGCGCGATGCTTGTTGATTCAGACGAGGCGAATTGAGGTCATTGATGCAACAGATTCATCCCACCGCTATTATCGAGGACGGGGCCGTCCTTGGCGAAAACGTCAAGATCGGTCCCTACTGCATGGTGGGGCCGAAGGTAACGCTTGGCGATGAGGTCGAGCTTGTGTCTCATGTGGTGGTTGCTGGTCGTACGACGATTGGCGCCCGCACCAGAGTTTTTCCGTTTGCGAGCCTTGGGCATCAGCCTCAGGATCTTAAGTACGCTGGTGAAGACACACTTTTGGAAATTGGCGAAGACAACCAGATTCGTGAACATTCCACTATGAATCCTGGCACCGCCGGTGGTGGTGGTGTTACGCGCGTTGGCAATGGCTGCCTGTTTATGATGGGTACGCATGTGGGGCATGACTGTCTTGTGGGTAATCACGTTATCTTAGCGAATAATGCGACTTTGGCAGGCCATGTTGAGGTTGAAGATCATGTGATCTTTGGTGGCCTTTCTGCGGTGCGTCAGTGGTGCCGTGTGGGTGCGCATTCCATTATTGGTGGTTTGACCGGTGTTGAGTTTGATGTGATCCCGTTTGGCTCTGTGATTGGTGATCGTGCGCGTCTTGCTGGTCTTAACCTGATTGGCCTGAAGCGCCGGAATTTCTCTCGTGAAGAAATTCATGCGCTACGCGGTGCGTATAAGGAAATCTTCAACGGAGAAGAGGGAACTTTGCGTGTTCGTGCTGAGGCTGCCCGCACCAAGTATGCTGAGTTTGAGGGGGTTCAGACCATGACGAGCTTCATCTTAGAAGATGAAAAGCGCCGGTTCTGTACACCTCGCAATAACGGTGAATAAGGGTCTGTTTTAATCTCATGGTGAAACGGGCACCTATTGCTGTGATTGCTGGCGGGGGCGATATGCCCGGCCTCGTCATAAAATCTGCGCTGGCGCAAGGCCATGACGTGGTGACTATTGCGATCAAGGGGGAGGCTGATGCCTCCCTTTCTGCGTTTGACCCCATTGAGCTTGGCTGGGGGCAGATTGGCAAGTTGTTCTCCACGCTTAAATCCAAAGGCGTGCGGGATGTTGTTTTGATTGGCTCGGTGCAGCGCCGGCCTGACTTCACATCTATTTTAGGTGACTTTGGTACCATGTGGCGGTTGCCGCGCATCATTGCCGCTGTTGTTGGCGGGGATGATCATTTGCTGGTGAAAGTTGCCGGGATATTTGAGCGAGAGGGATTGCATTTGGTTGGTGCTCATGAAGTTGCTCCGGAGCTGGTTGCAAGTCCGGGTTATGTGGCCGGTCCAAAACCTACCAAAAAAGCACTGAGTGATATGGATCTTGCCATTGAGGCGGTGGATGCTCTTGGGCGTCTGGATATCGGGCAGGGTGCTGTTGCTGTGAATGATCGTGTTGTGGCTGTTGAGGGTGCGGAAGGCACCGACGCTATGCTGGAGCGCATTGCGGTCCTGCGTGAAAACGGGCGCGTGCGATCTAAGGGCGCGGCGGGTGTGCTTGTGAAGTGCTCTAAGCCGCAGCAGGACCTGCGTCTGGATATGCCGGGCATCGGGCCGCAAACTATCAGAAAAGCCGCTGAGGCCCAGTTACAAGGCGTTTGTGTTGAAGCCGGGCGCGTGCTTGTGGCACATCGGGACGAGGTTGAGCGCCTTTGTGCTGAGCTGGGTGTATTTTTATACGGCTGCACGCGCGGTAATGCGTTTGAAGCGGATGAGGGCTGAGTCATGAGCGGAGTGGATACGGCAAAGCCTTTCAAGGTCTTTCTGGTTGTTGGGGAAGAGTCTGGCGACCAGCTCGGGGCTGAAGTGGTGAAAGCTTTACGTGTTCATCTTGGTGAGCGACTTGAAGTTTGCGGGCTGGGCGGCGAACGGCTGGCTGCGCAGGGTGTGCAATCCATCTTTCCGCTTGAAGATATTGCGGTGATGGGCATTACGGCTGTTCTGGAGCGGTTGCCGACCATTATTCGCCGGGTGCATCAAACCGTTGCTGCGGTAATTGCTGAGCAGCCTGATTTACTGCTGATTATCGACAGCCCCGATTTTACTCATAGTGTTGCCAAGCGTGTTCGCAACAAAGCGCCGCATATTCCGGTGGTGGATTATGTTAGTCCTTCCGTGTGGGCATGGCGTCCGGGGCGGGCGAAGAAGATGGCAGCTTATGTGGATCAGTTGCTGGCGCTGCTGCCGTTTGAGCCTGAGGCACATAAGCGTCTGGGCGGGCCACCCTGTGAGTATGTGGGCCATCCACTGATTGAGCGGCTTGAGGATTTGCGTCCTGCACCGGGAGAGCGTGTTGAGATTGGTGCTGGAAAGAAGCAGCTTGTTGTGTTGCCGGGGTCCAGAACCAGTGAGGTTTCGCGTCTTATTGAGCCGTTTGGCAAAGCTGTGGAGCTGATTTGTGCGTATGACAGGGATGTGGAAGTGACCATTCCGGCGGTGCCGCATCAGGAGCAGCGTATTCGTGATGCTGTGACTTCGTGGGCTGTGCAGCCACGCATTGTGACAGGGGAAGCGGAGAAATTTGCTGCGCTGCGACGTGCAAATGTGGCGCTGGCGGCGAGTGGTACGGTTTCTCTTGAGCTGGCGATCTCCGGGATTCCCATGGTGATTGCTTATAAGCTGGACTGGTTTTTCCGGCGGTTGAAGCAGGTCAATGGTTTCCTCAAGGTTGTGAGTGTGGATACGATTGTGCTGCCCAATCTGGTGCTGGGAGATCACAGCATCAAAGAATACATTGAAGAAGAAGCAAACCCTGAGGTGCTGAGTAAGGCTGTGATTGCGCTGCTTTGCGATAGTCCTGAGCGACAGGCGCAGGAGCATGCTTTTGCGCGTATCGATGAGAAGATGCGGTTGCCGGAGGGGGACAGTCAGGCTGGCAAAGCGGCCCGGATCATTTTAAAGACAGCTGGAGTTGTGGTTTAAGTTGTTCTGAAAATGATTCATAATATCTGTTTAGTGTGTTGATTTAATTGATTAATTTAATTTTGAGCTTGCTGTGAGGTCTGAAAGATTTTTCAGACCTCTATTGGTTTGGTGTTCAGCTGTCTTTTACTATCAGGTGTATGTTGCCCCGGCAGGTTCCATCTGAAAAGACGCCATAGGCCTCCTTTGAGCCCACAAGACCTGTTACGGCAAGTTCCATGTCTATCGGTGTTTTGTTCGGGTCATCTGGAAAGACGACTTCGTACTCGTTTTCGATTGAAAAGATGCCTTCACTCACGCTTCCGCCAATTGCGATAACAACGATGTCGTGGCCTTTGTCAGTGGTTCGCTGGAGCGTGTTGGTGCTGTTGCCTTCCGGTTCTTTTGTTGTGAAACCTGCACCGTAGCGTTTGGCGCAAGTACCGTCATCCGGGTTGCCGTTGGTCATGGACAGGTTAGAGAAGGTGACTTGTTTGTCGCCGGGACCAAGACGCTGCGCAACTGCGAAGGCAGATGTAGCGGTAAGGGTCAGTGCGAGTGTGGTGCAGGTGGTGAGGAGGAGCGATTTCATGTTACGAACCATCCTGAACGGTTTTCTTAACTAGTTCATCTGTCTTGTGAGGTTTTCTCTTTAACTCTTTGATTTATATTTATTTATGTGAGTATCCCTATCTTTTAAGTGTGTTGTGAAACATTGTTGTATGATGCTGAGCTGTATCATTTGTTGAGGCTGCTGTTTTGAACGTATCGCTTAGCTGCAACCTCAACTTGAGTGCTCAGGCCATTAAAATGGGCTACTGGCTCGCCTGAATAGTGACTTTGCCGCGGCAGGTGCCGTCAGAAAAAACACCGGAGGCTGTACCGCTGCCGATCAACCCGGTTGCGAACATTTTTACGTCCACTGGTTCTTTCTTGTCGTCATCAGGAAAGATGATTTCGTATTCATTTTCGATGGACAGGATGCCGTCGCCTATGGTGCCGCCAGTGGAGGAGATGACGATGTCATGGCCTTGCTCGGTGGTCTTCTTGCCGCTGTCTGCTGAGGTGTCCGGGTGGTCTTGTGTTTTGTAACCAGAACCATAGCGCTTTGCGCAGGTGCCATCGTCAGGGTTGCCATCAACAAGGGACATATCTGAGAATGTGACGTTTTCGTTGCTGGCGTCGGTGTCTGTGTCATGATTATCCGCCAGAGCCATGCTGCTGACATATGCGAGTGCACCAAGGGTTAGTGCTGCACAAACTATCTTCTTCATGGATGCCACCACTTCTTGTTTCCTGAGCTTGAACACTGGTCTTTAGATGGGATGCCGATTTTGATCAGACACCGCTTTAAAGCCGCACAGAGGGTAAGTGATGGGTGTTAACGCAATGATTGTCTGTGAGGGCCTATGAGAAACAAGGTGAAGAACAGGTTTGTAAATTTATGCGGGGTTTACATATTTGGAGCTGAGAGGTTCGTTTCCTTTTGAAAACATTGTTTTATCGGCCTGCGGGATGCTGCGTTATCCGGTGCTGTGGTAGGGTTGATGTAAAGTTTGAAGGATGAGACCCCAATGAAAGTCAGAGAAGCAGTGTTAACGGATGCGGCGGAGATGAGTGCATTTTTGCAAGAACTTGCAGCTGCCGGAAAGCGGAGTTTGCCAAGTGATGAGGACTACGCCCGCACCAATTACATTGCCCATGCAGACAATATCCGCTGTTCTGTGGTTGAAGATACCGACGGCTGTTTGCTGGGCCTTCAGGTGCTTAAGCGAGCCAGTGAGGGCAATGCATATGGTGTGACGCCGGGATGGGGGACGATTGGCACGCATGTGCGTCCACGGGCTGCGGGGCGCGGTGTGGGCCGTGCGCTGTTTGGCGCAACGCTGGAAGCTGCAAAAGCGGCTGGACTTGAGAAGATTGATGCGACGATTGGCTCTGATAACCTGGAGGGGCTGGGGTACTATGAGGCCATGGGGTTTCGTGATTACAAGACCTCAGAAAAGCACGTGAGTAAGTGTTTGCTGGTGAATGGCTGAGTGCAGTCGTTACTGCGCTTCCACCACTGCAAATTTTCCTGCACAGGTGCCATCGGAAAAAACACCTGAGAACCGTTTTGAATCGGTGAACCCGGTTACAAACTGGGTGATGGTTGCTTCCTGTTCCTTCTGGTCCGGATAGGTGATGATGACCTGTGAGTGCTCCGCATATATGCCGGAGCCTTGCAGCTCGCTGCGGCTATACAAAGTGAAGGTGTGGCCCATATCGCTTACAAACTGGCCGTGCCTGCCATTGGGGGCCGGGGAGACAGTGTATCCTGTGCCATAGCGTTGCTTGCATACCTCGATCCCAACACTGTCGGTGAGGGATCTTAAGTCTTCAATGGCAATTTTCCGAGATTGTGAGAGGCGTTTGAGGTCGAGGAAGGGACTTGCCGGGTTATCGGGATGAATAAGCTGGCTGCGGGCTGGTGATGGGAGCGTCAGAGGAAACGCTAGCAGGAAGCATATAAAGGTCAGGTTTGATCGATGCATAGACACTCCCGTAAGTTTTCTGATGAGGCTCCAGAGTGAGGTTTTAACCGGTTTACCCAGTCTTCCATGGCCCGACGGTGACTTTTCCCGTGCAGGTGCCGTCTGTAAAGACGCCGCTATAGCCATCTGCACCAATCATGCCGGTCACAAACTGAGTTACTTCCACCTTTTTGTCTGGTGCGTCGGGAAATGACATGAGGAATCTGTCATGCTCGGCAAAGACGCCCTGTCCGATGATTTCGCTGCGGTCCAGAAGCGTGATCGTGTGACCTTTATCGCTGGTGTATTTGCGTTTTGGAGAGTCCTTTGATGGGGTGACAGTGTAGCCGCTGCCATAGCGCCGGAGGCAAAATTCATTGCTGGTTTCTGCATCCTGACTGCTGACGTCCTGAAACGTCACGTCTCTTGAGCCTGGCTGTGCATCAATCTGCGAAAATGCCGGGACTGTGAGGCTTAGCAGAAGCGCTGAGGTTACTGCTACGGGAAGAGCTGCAAGGCGCATCAGAACATCCTTTCCTGCTGCCGGGAGTGCTTTTCTGGAAGCGAAGGATAGGGATGTGGCGAAGTCTGAACAGGAAGAAACAGCTTTTTGGTTGTCTGGCCGTGAAGCAAACCTGCGCTATTCAATTTAAAATGCAGGCAAATAAAAAAGGAGGCGCGGGGGCCTCCTCTTTCTGAGTATCTTAGCGACGCTGGTCGATTGCCTGATAATCGCGTTTTGCATAGCCGGTGTACAGCTGACGCGGGCGACCGATGCGCTGTGAAGGATCTTCAATCATTTCCTTCCACTGTGCGATCCAGCCTACTGTACGGGCCAGTGCGAACAGCACAGTGAACATGGTGGTTGGGAAGCCCAGAGCACGCAGGGTGATGCCGGAGTAGAAGTCAATGTTCGGGTAAAGCTTCTTCTCAATGAAGTAAGGATCAGTGAGAGCAACTTTTTCCAGTTCCATTGCCACTTCCAGCAGCGGATCGTCCTGATGGCCCAGCTCGCCCAGCACTTCATGACAGGTCTTCTGCATGATGCGCGCGCGCGGGTCGTAGTTTTTGTAGACACGGTGACCGAAGCCCATGAGGCGGAACGGATCATTCTTGTCTTTTGCACGGGCAACATACTCAGGAATGCGGTCTACAGAACCGATTTCTGCGAGCATGTTAAGAGCTGCTTCGTTTGCACCGCCGTGGGATGGGCCCCACAGACATGCAATACCGGCTGCGATACATGCGAACGGGTTTGCACCTGAAGAGCCTGCAAGGCGGACTGTGGAGGTGGATGCGTTCTGCTCGTGGTCGGCGTGCAGGATGAAGATACGGTCCATAGCGCGGGCCAGAACCGGATTTACCTTGTATTCCTCACATGGAACTGCAAAGCACATGTGCAGGAAGTTGGAAGCGTAGTCCAGATCGTTTCTTGGGTAAACGAATGGCTGGCCAACGTGGTATTTATAAGCCATTGCAGCAATGGTTGGCATCTTTGCGATCATGCGCAGGGAAGCAACCATGCGCTGGTGCGGATCGGCGATGTCTGTGCTGTCATGGTAGAAAGAAGACATGGCTCCAACGGTGCCGGTCATGACTGCCATCGGGTGGGCGTCACGGCGGTAGCCTTTGAAGAAAGAACTCATCTGATCATGGATCATGGTGTGATAGGTTACACGATGAACAAAGTCGTCTTTCTCAGCGCGTGTTGGCAGCTCGCCATACAGCAGCAGGTAGCAGCTTTCCAGAAAGTCGCCGTGCTCGGCGAGTTGTTCGATCGGGTATCCACGGTACAAAAGCGTACCTTCGTCACCATCAATGTAAGTGATCTTGGATTCGCATGAGGCAGTAGATGTGAAACCTGGGTCCAGTGTGAAGTGGCCGGTTTGCTTATAAAGCGAACCGATGTCCAGAACATCAGGGCCAATGGAACCAGAATGGACGTTAAAGTCCCAGCTCTGATCGCCAAGGGTAAGTTTCGCTGTTTTGTCGCTCATATCAGGCAACCCCCGTTTTGTATCTCCTCATGCTGCTTCACTTATTTGTGTACAAGTGAATACATCGCATGATCTGACGTTTCCGCCCGGAGGAGAGTGTTGTCGTGGAATTGCCTATATCATTTGAAGCGGTGGGGCAAGGACCTGCAACCCATGCTTTTGGTTATATGTGAAACTACCGCTACGGCTGTCAGGCACTTGTAGCGGTAGTTTTTGTGAAATTTCAGCGGATTAAGCCGCGAAATCCCGGATGCGGGCGCAGGATTCTTCTTTTCCAAGAACTGCCAGAACATCAAAGATACCCGGTGATGTTCCACGGCCTGTGAGCGCTGCGCGCAGTGGTTGCGCAACTTTACCCAGTTTCAACTCTTCTGCTTCGGCAACGGCTTTGACAGCTGTTTCGGTGCTTTCCACGGTCCATTCACTGAGTGCTTCCAGTGCTGGCAGAACTTTGCCAAGGATTGCGCGGGCATCATCGGACAGGATCTTTTCAGCCTTTGCATCCAGATCCAGCGGACGCTGTACCCAGAGATAGCGGGCGGACTCCTGCAATTCCACAAGGGTCTTTGCGCGTTCTTTCAGGCCCGGCAAGGCTGCGACCAGTTTGTCCTGATTGCCGTCGCCAGCTATCCACGCCATGACGTCCGCACCACCTTCAACATCCATCAGGTAGTTGAGGAAATTGCCGAGCAGTTCATCATCGCTTTCAGAACGCATGTAATGGGCGTTCAGGTTCTCCAGCTTCTTAAAGTCGAAGCGGGATGGGGACTTGCCAACGGCGTCCAGACCAAACCATTCGATCATCTGCTCGGTGGAGAAGATCTCATCATCACCATGAGACCAGCCAAGACGAGCCAGATAGTTGCGCATGGCAGATGGCAGGTAGCCCATGGCGCGGTAAGCTTCTGCGCCAATCGCACCATGGCGTTTAGACAGTTTTGCGCCATCCGGGCCGTAGATGAGCGGAATGTGGGCCATAACCGGTACGTCCCAGTTCATCGCCTTATAAATCAGCGCCTGACGGGCTGCGTTGGTCAGGTGGTCATCACCGCGCACGATATGGGTTACGCCCATGTCGTGGTCATCAACAACAACGGCCAGCATGTAGGTTGGGTTGCCATCAGAGCGCAGCAGAATCAGATCGTCCAGCTCTTTGTTCTGGAACGTGACAGTGCCCTGAACCTGATCTTCGACGATGGTTTCGCCTTCCAGCGGAGCTTTGAGACGGATAACAGGGGAAACGCCCTCAGGTGCCTCAGAGGGGTCACGGTCACGCCATGTGCCGTCATAGCGTGGCGGACGGCCTTCTGCGCGGGCTTTTTCGCGCATGGCAGTAACTTCTTCCGGGGTGCAGTAGCAGTAGTACGCAGTACCGTCTTTGACCATCTGTTCCGCGACTTTGCGGTGGCGGCCAGCGTTGGCATACTGAGAGATTGGCTCTCCGTCCCAGTCCAGACCCAGCCAGGACAGGCCGTCGAGCAGGGCGTCAACGGCTTCCTCGGTAGAGCGGCTGCGGTCGGTGTCTTCAATGCGCAGCAGCATTTTGCCGCCATTGTGTTTTGCCAGCAGCCAGTTGAACAGGGCTGTGCGAGCGCCACCAATATGCAGGTAGCCGGTAGGAGAAGGCGCAAAGCGCGTGACGACAGGTTTAGTCATATCTCGTCCGAAAAAAGTTTCAGGTTACTTCGAATAGTTTGGGGTAATTACGACGGGGCGCCGTTTTTCTGCGGGCTGTGTACCATAGGCTTGCACAGTTCCCAAGTGGCAGAGGCGGAGTTAGGGGTGCACGATGGGAAATCATCCTCAGGCAAGATGGAAACTGGTGGTTCAGCTCTCAGTATGGATGCACTTTGCCTTAAGGGGGATAAGTTTTTCAAGGATGCGTTTGCCGGGCAAGAGGAAACGGGCGCGTTTTCACATAAACAACGTATAAAAACGCAAATTTACGCAAAAAACGCACATAGCAACGCAACTCAGGATAATCCTGATAAAAATCAAAGCTCTGGCTTTTGGGCAGCGCTTGCTGGCAGCGCAAATGTCATAGGGCGGTTTTTTGCGTTTATGCGTGAGCCCGACTGGCCCGCAGTTTTAACCTATACCCGTTCTGTCCTCGTACAGGACTGGGGGCGAGGGAACGGTATTGTATGGTATGCCCTTTGCCATATGGCAGGCGTGCTGGTGTATTTCGCTCTGCCAGCGGAACCGGTTGGTGTATTGAGCGGCCTTGCTCCTATCCTGCTGTCATTTATGGTTTTTCGCAGGTGCCGCGCGGGCGGTGCAATGGTTGGCCTGGCGGCGCTTTTGTTTTTTTCTCTCGGTTTTTTTCTTGCTGACCTGCGAGTGGAGTATGCTCGCGGGGTACCGTTGGACCATCCGGTGAGCCGAAAAGTTGAGGGTGTTGTTGCGGGGATAAAACATTCCGGGCAAGGCGGTTACTCTGTTGTTTTTAAAGATGTGGAGGTGCTCGGTAAGGCAGGTAAAACTGCGCTGGGCTACAAAATACGGGTGAATCTGAAGGGGGTGAAGATTGCTCCGGTTCTGGGGAGCCGGGTGCAGGTAAGAGTGCGCCTGTTACCGCCCGGTGGGGCGGTGCGTCCGGGCGGTTATGACTTTGCTCGCACTGCGTTTTTCAAAGGGATCGGTGCTGTTGGCTATGGGCTGTCGCAGCCTGTTGTTGTGAGTGATGCAACGGGTTTGGGTGTGTGGCGGGAGTTGGATAACATACGTCAGAGGATTGCTTTGCGTATTCGGCGGGTGCTCAACAATAGCCCTGAAAGTGCGTTTGCCGTGGCTTTGCTGGTTGGCAAGCGGGACTATCTTGGTCAGGGGGATAAGGAGGCACTGCGTAATGCGGGGCTGGCTCATGTGCTGGCTATCTCGGGTATGCATATGGGTCTCGTGACATCTCTTGTCTTTTTAGGGGTGCGACTGGTGCTCTCCTTTAGCCAGAGTGTTGTCCTGCGCGGCACTCTTTATCTTTATGCCAGTGGTGGCGCTCTTGTTGGGGCAACGGTTTATCTTGGATTATCAGGCGGTTCTGTGGCGACACAGCGGGCCTATATGATGGTGCTGCTGGTTTTATGTGCCGGACTTCTGGGGCGGCGTGCCTTTAATCATCGCGGACTTGCTATTGCCTGTCTGGTGGTGTTGAGCGTGCGGCCTGAGGAAGTTCTTGCACCCGGTTTTCAAATGTCCTTTATGGCAGTGCTGGCTTTACTCTCCTTTTATTCCCCTGGTCAGGGCTGGTTGCTCAGGGGAGGTGAGACAGAGAAAAGAAAAACAGTTTTTTTCCTCTTTGGGATGTTTGGACGATCTATCTATTTGATATTAAAATGGATTTTTGCCTGCGCAATTACTTCTATGGTTGCTGGCGCAGCCACGGCCCCCTTTGCTGCAATGCACTTTGAGCAGGTTGCTCCCTATGGTGTGCTGGGGAATATCCTTGCTATGCCCCTAGTGAGTTTTGTGGTTATGCCCCTCGGGCTTTTAAGTTTGCTGAGTATACCCCTTGGTGCAGATGCTATCTTTCTTCACGGTATGGAAGTGGGGCTGGCTCTGGTGTTGCAAGTGGCCTACTGGGTGAGCGGGCTGAGTGAGGGACTGACCAGTTTAGGCGCAGCCGGGGCTGGCGGATATATGCTGGCGGTGCTGGGAATTGTGATGGTTTGCGTTTTGCCCGCGTGGTTGAAAGCTCTCTCCGGGCCAGTGCTTGCAGCCGGATTTCTGGTGTTTTTTCTGGACAAGCCGCCGGATGTGATTGTGGCGGATGGGGGAAAGCACATTGCGTTTTACGACCAGCAGGGCGCGTTTCGGGTAACGTCTTCACGTATGTCGTTTGCTGCGGACAGTTTGTTGCGGGCAGGAGGGGTAGCCTCCTCCCGGTTCAGGGAACACCGGGCACGTGCGCAGGACCGGGCATGTGATGCGCAGGGATGTGTCTTGAAGTTATTCCCTAAGGGGGTGGGCGAGAGAGGGAGGATAAATCCTGCTCCGCTTCATCTTGCAGTGCCGAAGTCTCAGGAAGGGCTAGAAGCTGACTGCCGTTTTGCAGCTATTTTGGTCACACAGTCCCAAGCTCCCGGCAACTGTAGTGCTCAGCTGATCATTGATCAGCAAATGCTTGATACATATGGGGCCGCATATCTTTGGCTTTCACGAGAGGCGGGAGTTGGGGAGCGGATAAAAAAAGTGCGCTGGGCGTATAATGCTCAGCGCAGACCATGGAATCCTCAAATATCAAAGGAAGGCAATGAGTTAATAGCGGCGGAAGAGCGCAATCATCTTGCCCTGAATGCGCACGCGGCCCGGCCCGAAGATGCGAGTTTCGTAGGCGGGGTTGGCCGCTTCCAGCGCGACTGAGGCGCCTTTTTTGCGCAGACGCTTCAAAGTTGCTTCCTCATCATCTATGAGGGCCACAACGATCTCACCGTTATCCGCGGTATCGCCGCGTTTTATTAACACTGTGTCCCCGTCATAGATGCCAGCTTCAACCATGGAGTCGCCTTTGACTTCCAAAGCATAATGCTCGCCGCGACCCATCAGGTCTGCGGGCATGGCAATAGCGTGGCTCTGCGTTTGAATGGCTTCAATGGGCACACCAGCCGCAATGCGGCCCATTACCGGAATTTCCAGAACCGGAACTTCATCGGAAGAGCGGGCCGGTGGTTTGGGAGCCTTAGGCGCAGGCGCCTTCTTGCTCAGCGATCCTTCAATCACTTCAGGGGCAAAGCCTTTTTCCTTAGCTGCTGGTTTTTGCCCGGATACGATGGAATCCGGCAGTTTGAGGATTTCCAGTGCGCGGGCGCGGTTTGGCAAGCGGCGAATAAAGCCACGTTCTTCAAGAGCGGTGATGAGCCGGTGAATACCAGACTTGGAGCGGAGATCCAGCGCGTCCTTCATCTCGTCAAAGGAGGGTGGAACACCTGCGTCCTTTAAGCGTTGATGGATGAACATCAAAAGCTCGTGTTGCTTCTGTGTAAGCATCTTTTATCCCCGTTTGCTCCATGAGCGCATGTTAAAGTAAGGCGGTCCTGCCAGACCTGCGTGACGTTCGCTGCTTCCAAGAGCTAAAAGTGACTCAACTTCTGCGATTGGAAGCACAAAACACGAACGTACTCTACCTGTTCTCATTGTGTTCTGCAATGGGTTTGTTGTGTTTAAGCCCTGCTAGAACTGGGGAATTGAAATTTGCCGGGTGAGTGGGCAAGGGTTGCCCGTGCTCAGTTCGTGAATTTAGGATAGTCTGATCAGCTCTACCGTTTCACCAGCTTTTACAGCCGGAGCGTGTGGCGGGCGAATGATCAGGGCATCTGCTTTTGCCAGCAATGCAAGCATAGAGGAATCCTGCTTTTCAAATGGCTCAGCAACCAAATTACTAGTTTTGTCCGTTTTCAGGCTCGCCCGCAAATAGTCCTGTCGCAGATCATTTGCAGGAAGGTTGACCGACACTATCGCTTTGGCCATGGAATGCGATGCTGATGGTGTTGAGCGGTTCAGCAGGCTATCAAGAAGTGGCCTTAAGAAAAGGATAGCGCATACCAGACTGGAGACCGGATTGCCGGGAAGTCCGAGTACTTTCATAGGGCCTAGCGATCCGGCCATTAGTGGCTTACCCGGGCGCATCGCAATACGCCAGAAGCCAAGCTCCATGCCTTGTGCGCCGAGCACGTCCTGAATAAGGTCATGATCTCCAACGGACGCTCCGCCAAGGGTTACGAGTACGTCTGCTCTGGCTTCAATGGCTTGTTTTACGCGCGCTGTGATCTGTCTGGGGTCATCCGGGGCGATCCCAAGCATCAATGGCGTTCCGCCGCAGTCTTTCACGAACTGTGCAATGCCAACCTGATTGGAGGCAATGATTTGATTGGGTCCCGGGGTCTGGCCTGGTTCGACCAGTTCATCTCCGTTCGCAAGGATCGCCATCACCGGTTTCCTGTGAACCGGGAGAGCGGCGTGGTTCATGGCGCCGGCAAGAGACAGCTCGCGAAAGCCAAGTGGGTCTCCAGCCTTGAGGAGTATTTGTCCTTCGCGGAAATCCAAACCTGCCGGGCGAATGAATTTGCCTTCTGGTACGCTTTCCAGACAATACAGGTTATCCCCGTCACGGCGGGCATTTTCCTGCATTAAGATTGCATCAGCTCCATCGGGGACTGGTGCGCCGGTGAAAATGCGCAGAGCCTCACCTGATTTTAGCGTGCCTCTGAAGTTATGCCCGGCAGCGACTTCGCCTATTACCCTTAGGGCGGTTTCCGAATTGGTGGTGTCCTGTGCCTTTAAAGCATAACCATCCATGGCTGACGCGGAAAACGGTGGCTGTGTGCGTGTTGCTGAAATGTCTTCAGCTAATATGCGATCGCCAGCCTCCAGCAGCGGCAGCCGCTCGGAATTGGTTGGTACTACGTTTTTCAGAAGACGCTCTAATGCTTCTTCGATGCTGATCAGGCTCATTTGGAGTTATCCTCCTCATGAAGATAGTGACCAGACTTGCCGCCCTTTTTTTCAAGCAGGCGAATCTCGCCAATTTCCATTGAGCGATCAACGGCTTTCGCCATGTCATAGATTGTCAGACAGGCAACAGATGCAGCGGTCAGAGCTTCCATTTCAATACCGGTCTGCCCGGAAACCTTAGCAAAAACCTCAATTTCGATACCGGGAAGCTCAGGATTGGGCGTAAAATCCACAGTAACCTTAGAAAGAGCAAGCGGATGGCATAGCGGGATCAGCTCATGCGTTCTTTTTGCAGCCATGATACCTGCAATACGAGCGGTCGCCAGCACGTCGCCTTTCTTAGCATTGCCTGAAAGGATCATCTCCAGCGTTTCGGTTTGCATTTTGATCTGACCACCCGCGCGGGCGATGCGCGATGTAACAGCTTTCTCCGAGATGTCGACCATATGGGCGGCACCGCTGTCGTCTATGTGAGTGAGTTTTGGAGAAAGTTCTGACATGTCTTGCCTTTGCACATAAGAGTAAGGATTTGCACCGCTGCGCGATTACCTGATGTTAGCGCTTGAGTAATGTTTTTGTTGCGTTTTCTACATCGTCTTGCCGCATCAGGCTTTCGCCAATCAAGAACGTGGAAATACCAGCGCTCTCCATTCTGGCGAGATCGCTAGATGTGAACAGGCCGCTCTCTCCGACAATGATCCGGTCTGATGGAATGAGCGGGGCAAGGCGCTCACTGGTTTCCAGAGAGGTTTCAAAGGTCTTAAGGTTGCGGTTGTTTATGCCAATAAGAGGCGAAGAAAGCTGAAGCGCCCGCTCAAGCTCTGCTTCGTTATGCACTTCGATCAGGGCGTCCATTCCCAGTTCCTGAGCAGTATCCTCAAGCTCTTTGGCCAGCACATCATCAATGGCTGCCATGATGATCAATATGCAGTCTGCATCCCAGGCTCGAGCTTCATGTACCTGATAGGTGTCATAGAGGAAGTCCTTGCGCAAGACTGGAAGGTTCACGGCATCTCTAGCCGCAATCAGGTATTCTGGCTTGCCTTGAAAAGAAGGAGTGTCGGTGAGGACTGACAGGCAAGCTGCGCCCCCGTTTTCGTAAGCTTTTGCAAGGAATGGCGGGTTGAAGTCTTCTCGAATTAACCCTTTGGACGGGCTTGCTTTCTTGACTTCAGCAATGAGCGCATAGTCCCCGTTTGCGTGTTTTTGCTTTAAAGCATCTGCAAAACCGCGGGGAGTGGAGGCTGCTTTGATTGCCTGGTCCAGATTAGCTAATGAGTTTTTTGCTTTTGCAGCGTTGATCTCTTCGCGTTTGTAGGCTTCGATTTTTTTTAAAATATCTGACATGGGGACTTTGATCCTAGAGTTTCATATTGGCAGCTGTCGCCGCGTCAGAGGCTTCAACGAGTTTATCCAGTCTGGAAAGAGCCGCGCCTGTATCGATTGCCTGTGCTGCCATCTGCACACCATCTGTAAGTGTGACAACCTTATCGGCGACAATCAGCGAGGCGGCGGAGTTAAGCAAAACTATGTCCCGATATGCATTTTTCGCGCCTTGTAAAACCTCGCGCAAGGCATGGGCGTTTTCTTTAGGGGCCCCGCCTTTCAGGTCCTCGGCTTTGGCCAGCGGCAGGCCGGCATCCTCGGGTGAGATTGTAAAGGTGCTGATATTGTTATTTTTCAGCTCTGCCACATACGTGGTGCCTATGGTGGTAATTTCGTCCATGCCGTCAGAGCCGTTGACGATCCATGCCTTTTGGGAGCCTAGTTCTTTCAGGACATTGGCGAGAGGCTCCACCCATTTTTGAGCGAAGACACCTGTCATCTGCCGCTTGGTGCCTGCCGGGTTGGTAAGAGGCCCAAGCAGGTTGAATATGGTTCTGGTACCAAGTTCTATGCGAGCAGGGCCCACATGGCGCATTGCTTTGTGGTGGTTGGGTGCAAACATAAAGCCAATGCCTGCCTCGTGGATGCAATGGCTGATGCCTTCTGCGTTAAGGTCTAGATTGATGCCAAGTTCGGCAAGTGCCTCTGCAGAACCCGACTTTGAGGAAAGTGATCTGTTGCCATGCTTTGCCACGGTCACATCACAGCCAGCTACAACGATGGCTGTGCACGTTGAGATGTTGTAGGAGCCAGAGGCGTCGCCCCCAGTTCCAACAATGTCGATTGCCTCGTCGGGAGCCTTTACCGGGATCATCTTGTTCCGCATTGTTTCAACTGCCGCGGAGATCTCATCGATGGTTTCTCCTCTCAGGCGCAAAGCCATGAGGAAGCCGCCGATCTGAGCAGGCGTTGCAGCACCTGACATGATGATCTCAAAAGCCTCTAGGGCCTGGAGTCGACCCAGTGGGTTTCCGTCAGCGGCTATTCCAATGAAACGTTTCAAATTGCTCACGGTGAACCCCTTTAATTTCTCAGGTAATTCCTTAATGCACACAAAGGCTAACTATTAGATAGCTTTAGGAGTGCTGTCTAGGAGATAAATAAAAGCCCGCCACACTTAAAAGTGTAGCGGGCTTGTTTTCGACAAGGACTTGTCTATCGACGATCCTGTCCCGTCAACTGACTGAAAACTCTCTGGTTAATTCTGACGCCTTCAGTCTGTTCCAGTTGCGAGATGAACTGATTGAGCAAGGAGCTTTCCAATGCCCCGCTCAGTTGAGTTCTTGCACGCTGGACGTTTTCGGATTCATCCATGAAAGCAGGCGTGGTTGCGTTTGTGAGCACAAGGAGAATTCGGTCATTGTTGTTGCCAGGAACTTGTGCTGCGATGCCAACCGGCCCTGAAAACGCTGCTGTGATTGCTGAACCTGAAAGCTCAGGTATACCGCCATTTCGTGTAAAGGGAGCAGAGGTTGCTGTGATCAGGCCGTCAGCAGTTGCTACTTCAGAAAGGGGCTTTCCAGCCTTCACATCTGCGATCAATACTTCGGCTTTTTCATCCAGCAGTTCTGCGGTGCGTTTTGCTGTCCAGTCAGCTGTAACTGCGTCTTTCACTTCTGAAAGTTCGCGATCACGTGATGGGACAACTTCTGCTACCTCGTACCACAGATGACCTGTGCGACCAATTTCCAGAGGATCATTTTCGACGCCAACATCTGTTGCAAATGCAGCTGATGTGAGCGCATTTGCTTCTGGAAGTTTAACCGTTTCGCCCGCTTTGTTTCTTCCACTCGCATCAAAGGTTGGCGTTTTAACCAGATCAAGGTCAAAGCGTTCCGCAATCTCGCTGAAGGTGCTGCCGCCAGCGCGCGCGTCTTCTATCTCGTTAAACAGGTCTTCAACTTCATCTGCTGCGTTTGCCAGAGCAACCACATCGCGAAGCTGGTCTTTAACTTCTTCCAGTGGCTGAACTGCTGCCGCTCTGATTTCTTTTGCAAGCAGAATCGCGTTTGTGAACTGACCTTCAATTGCTCCGCTTGCTTCGCCTTCATTCAATGAAAATGCTGCCGCCTGAATTATGGAGTCTAGGAAGCCTGCCTTGTTCATAAGGCCAAGATCGACGTCAGATTCAGACAGGTTACGTTCTGTCATCAGCTCTTCAAACGTCTTGCCAGCTTCCAGTTCGGCTGCTGTTGTCTTTGCTTCTTCAGCCGACGGGAAAGAGATCTGGTATATGCGGCGCTGTTCCTGAGACTGGTAGTGGCTCTTGGTGCGTTCGTATTCCTGAGCAATCTCAGCGTCAGTTACGTTCTCAGGCTTTGCGATCTTATCAGCAGTCAGCTCAATGAGTGTTACAGAGCGATATTCAGGTGCTCTGTAGTTTGCTTTGCTTTCTTCAAAATATGCATTCAACTCTTCATTGGTCGGCGCAGGGATGTTGGCTAGCGAGCTTTCAGGCAGCACCAAGTATTCAACTGTGCGTTCTTCCATCTCGTATTTGTCAAAAGCCTGAAGCATTGCTTCTGGAACTTTCATTCCACCAATAATCGCTTCTGCGAGCTGCTGACGTTCCGCGACAAGCTGCTGCTGCATGACGAACTCGTCTTCGCTCATGCCCAAATTGTAAAGCACCTGCCCTAAGCGATTGCGATCATACCCATTCACACCCTGAAATGCAGGTGTTTCCTGAATGGTTTTAATGATGGCTTCGTCGGAGACGCCGATGCGCAGCTTTGATGCTTCGTTATCAAGCGCAGCTTCGGCAAGCAGATTACCCAGAACTTGCGCAGGCACGCCAAAGGCAGCGGCTTGTTCCTGGGTGATGGGCTGACCAATACGACGGGACAGCTGATCAAGTTGTCGTGAGTACGCTCTTTGGAAATCCTGAGCTGAAATTTCTTTGTCACCAACTGAGGCAACTGAGGTGGAGCCGATTCCAGTAAAGACGTCAGCGATTCCCCAAACTGCAAAGCTGAGTACCAAAAGGCCAATCAGAAGCTTCGCGAACCAGGAGCCTACGCTATTACGCAGCGCGTCGAGCATAATTATATCCGTTCTCTTGTTGACGGCGCGGACTTAACTTAGCTCCGCGCACACATGCAAGGCCGCCGGATCATAGTGTTCCTTTTGCTTTGGGGCAAGTTTAGACCGCACAAAGCCTGTGAGATTCACGTTCTAATAAGGAGTTCATCGCACTGGCGGGATTTGCCTCTGGGACTTAAAGTTTTTTCCTGCTAGTAAGCACACATTCTGCATAGGAAATTCAAGTTCATATTTGGGGAACTGATCACATGACAAATCGGCCACTTGTTGCTGGTAACTGGAAAATGAATGGCACTAAAGCTTCTGCAGCTGAGCTGGAAGCAATGGGTGCGGGCTACGATGCAGCACTTGCCGAGAAAGTAGAACTTTTGATTTGTCCGCCGGCTCTGCTGGTCTCTCAGTTGGCGGCGCAAGATAAAATCGCAATTGGTGCACAGAACTGCCACGCTAATGAAAAAGGGGCACACACTGGCGATATTTCTGCTGAGATGATTGCAGATGCTGGTGCTAAGTATGTCATCGTTGGTCATTCAGAGCGCCGTGAAGATCATGGCGAATCCGACGCTGATGTCTGTGCAAAAGCTGAGGCAGCTTATCGTGCAGGTCTGGTTGCTATCGTATGTGTTGGAGAAGTTGAGAGCGAGCGCCGTGCTGGTACCACGCTTGACGTGGTGACTAAACAGGTTCTGGGGTCAGTTCCGTCTGTAGCGGCTGCTGAAAATACCGTGATTGCATATGAGCCAGTCTGGGCGATTGGTACTGGTCTGACGCCAACACCAGAAGATGTGGCCGAAGTGCATGCTTCTATCCGCGCGACGCTTATCAAACAGTTCGGTGCTGAAATTGGCGGCAAAATGCGTGTACTTTATGGTGGCTCTGTTAAGCCTGGTAACGCAAAAGAGTTGCTAGCGGTAGAAAATGTTGATGGTGCTCTGGTTGGTGGTGCGAGCCTGAAAGCTACAGATTTCCTTGGAATTGCCGAGGCTTATCGCGGCTGAATTTAGCCGGGCTTTAAGAATAATAGCAGCAGTCCACCAATTTGCTTCGCCTTTAGGGTAGAAAGGCGAAGCAATATCGGTTAGAAGGCCGACTAACGAATTCATTAAACCTACGGATACCTATGGAAACCGTTCTGATTGTTATCCACCTGATGGTCGTGGTTGCGCTTGTGGCGATGGTTTTGCTGCAGCGCTCTGAAGGCGGCGCATTGGGTATTGGCGGCGGTGGCGGCGGCGGCGTGATGAGCAGCCGCGGTACAGCAAATGTGCTGACACGCGGCACTGCTATACTTGCTATCTGCTTCTTTGCGACTTCTCTGGCACTTTCTCTGCTGGCACGTTACGACGAGCGCCCTGGTTCTTTGCTAGATCAGGTGCCTACTGGTTCTGCGACAGAGGAAACTGAGCAGGGTGGGGGCAATGGTCTTCTTGATCAGCTTCAGCAGCAAAGTCAGCCAACTGGCCCGCAGGTTCCACCTGCACAGTAATCTGCTTCAGGGCAGGTACAGTTAAAATATACGTTTGACGGCACCGCATGTTTGTGCAGTGTCCGTCATTCGTGCGTTCTAGCATAACTCAAATTCTCAGGGGTTGGATTATCGGGCGCTTATCCTAAGCGCAGTTCCCTTACTGATAAATTCCTCCCTTTCTAACGTGGTAGCGATCCATGGCACGGTACATATTCATCACCGGTGGTGTTGTTTCTTCTCTCGGGAAGGGGCTTGCCTCCGCAGCTCTTGGTGCGGCCTTACAGGCACGCGGATACAAGGTGCGACTTCGTAAGCTTGACCCTTATCTGAACGTTGATCCAGGCACCATGAGTCCTTACCAGCATGGTGAGTGTTATGTGACGGATGATGGCGCCGAGACCGATCTGGACCTTGGTCACTATGAGCGTTTTACTGGTCGTCCTGCAAATAAGCAGGATAACATTACCACTGGTCGCATTTATCAGGACATTATTGCCAAGGAACGTCGCGGTGATTACCTCGGCGGCACAGTGCAGGTCATTCCTCATGTAACTGACGCAATTAAGAACTTCGTGCTTGATGGAAATGAAGGCTATGATTTCGTGCTTTGCGAGATCGGTGGTACTGTTGGTGACATTGAAGGCTTACCGTTCTTTGAAGCCATTCGCCAACTCGGCAATGATCTGCCACGCGGACAGGCTGTTTATATTCACCTGACACTGCTGCCTTACATTGCAAGTGCTGGTGAGATGAAAACCAAACCGACCCAGCATTCTGTCAAAGAGCTGCGTTCCATTGGTATTCAACCGGATATCCTCATGGTGCGTTGTGATCGTCAGATTCCAGAAAATGAGCGTCGTAAGCTCTCTCAGTTCTGTAATGTTCGTGAAGAAGCTGTTATTCCTGCATATGATGCGAAGAGCATCTATGAAGTGCCTTTGGCCTATCATAAAGAAGGTCTGGACGAACAGGTTCTGGATGCGTTTGGTATCACTGGTGCTCCGGCTCCTGACCTTTCTCGCTGGGAAAGTATCGTCCATTCTCTGTTTAACCCAGAGGGTGAAGTCACTATTGCGATTGTTGGTAAGTACACTGTTCTCAAAGACGCTTACAAATCCCTGATTGAGGCGCTGGTACACGGCGGCATCGCGAATGGGGTGAAGGTCAATCTTGAATGGATTGAATCTGAAGTCTTTGAGAAAGAAGACCCAAGTGAGTTTCTTGCCAATGTGAACGGTATTCTGGTCCCGGGTGGGTTTGGTGAGCGTGGTTCTGAAGGTAAAATCGCTGCTGCGCATTATGCCCGAGTAAACAACATTCCATATTTCGGCATCTGTTTTGGTATGCAGATGGCGGTTGTGGAAGCTGCGCGCAATCTTGCCGGTATTAAAGAGGCCAGCTCAACTGAATTTGGATCAGCGACCGAACCTGTCGTTGGTTTGATGACCGAATGGACGCGGGGCAATGAAAAAGAGCAACGCCACGCGGAAGGTGATCTGGGTGGTACCATGCGTCTTGGTGCTTATGATGCGGTTCTGAAGGCGGATAGTAAGATTGCTGCAATCTACGATTCTACAGAAATCTCGGAGCGCCATCGTCATCGTTATGAGGTGAATATTCGGTATCGCGAGAAGCTTGAGGAAGCTGGCCTGATTTTTGCCGGAACTTCACCAGATGGTGTGTTGCCTGAAACTGTTGAGATTGAGGATCATCCCTGGTTTATCGGTGTTCAATATCATCCGGAACTGAAGTCTCGCCCATTTGAACCGCATCCGCTGTTCTCTTCCTTTATTGGTGCTGCACGCGATAACAGTCGTCTGGTTTAACCTGCTGTTTTGGGGGGGACACGTATTGACTAAAGGAATTGATCACGTTGTACTTGCTGTAAACTCTTTGCAGGATGCAGCAGGGCTTTGGGAACGGCTTGGTTTTGTGGTGACACCGACTGCACGTCATTCGTGGGGTACAGAAAATCGTCTGGTTCAACTAAACGGTTCTTTTCTGGAAGTCCTGACGATTGGTGAAGGGGCAGAGCCTACAGAAGCAAGTGAAGGCGTGTTTTCCTTTGGTGCGTTTAACCGTGACTTCCTTAAAAAGGGAGAAGGCGGCTCTATGTTTGTGCTGGACAGCGCAGACGCTAAGCAGGATCGCGAGGTGCTTAATGCTGCTGGTCTTATGGAGTATGCGCCGTTTTCCTTTGAAAGGGTTGCAGTTTCCCCTGAAGGTGAAGAGCGTCAGGTTGCTTTTGATCTGACGTTTACTACAGATCTGCTTAGCAAAGATGTTGCCTTTTTCACCTGCCATAATAAGTTTCCAGAAAATTTCTGGAAAGCGGAGTATCAAAGCCATCCTAACTCTGTAACTGACTTAGCAGAGGTGATTTTTGTTGCAGATGACCCTGCGGATCACCATGAGTTCCTGAAGGCGTTTATTGGCGAGCGTACTGCCCGCCTTTCCAGTTTGGGTGTTGAGATAGAAACTACTCGTGGTCTCGTTAAGGTTCTTTCGCCAAGTGCTTATGAGAGCCTTTATGGCATTCCCGCTCCAACTGGATGTGAAGGCCTAAAGATCGCGGCTCTGGCATTTTCTGCCTGCGATCTGGAGCAATTTGGTAAGTTTGCCCAGTCATTGGGCGGGGTCAAACGAGCCGATTTCTGGGTGATAGAGCCAGATAAAATGGCTGGTGTTGCAGTTATCTGCCAGTAAGTGATTTTAAACCCCGAAAGTTCTGCTTTCGGGGTTTTCTTTATGGCATGGAATACATTTATGCCGTGACGACCAGTGGGGCTTGAGTTTCGTCTATGACCAATTCAACCTGCGCTGGAGGAGAGGAAAACTTCATGACCTGCACCATACTGTGGTTTGTGCCTGCACCGTCCTGATCAAAGCTCAGGATACCACCAGAAAGCTGGAAGTAATCCCCTACATTTTGTTGAGTGATCTGCTCGGATCCGATGAGTTGGGTTACATCCAGTTTGTCTGCATCTGAACCTGATGAATCATAGTCGGTGATAAGATCTGGTATCGTAAGATTTGAAAGGTCGAGGACAAAGGTGTCGCTGTCTGCACCGCCTTCCAATGTATCTTCTCCGCCCATGCCAGCTATCTTATCTCGTCCTTCCATGCCCTTGATTGTATCATTGCCATCCAGTCCTTTGATAAGTTCGCTGGTCTGTGAGCCTGTGAGTACATCATTCCCGCTCGTCCCCAAAATCGGAACTGCTGCTTGTTTGATGGATATTAAGTGACTATCGGTGTCTTTATCGCCATCACCGTCCTCAACTGAAATGAAAAACTGTAGAGTTTGTAATTGGGGGAAATCTAATCCTGTGGCTGCTGTAAACTCCCAGGTTCCATCGGAGTTCAACGTGAGCTGGCCTTGCTTGGTATAAAGTGTTGTTTGAGTGTTGGGCGCGAGGTTGACTTCATGTTGATCGTTTACATCTGTGTAAACAGTAACTCTGGTGTAACCATCTGCACCGGAGCTGAGCGAAAAACTGTCAGATATGGTCTCACCCTCGGTAACAATGTTTTGCGTATCTGCAATATCGATATCGGGATTATCGTCTTTGATGGAGATGTTGGTGAAACCAAGTGCCGTGGTTCCATCCTTGTCTGTTGCAACTATGGGAACGCCCAGAATCGTAAAATCACTGGTTCCATTGGTGACATGAGGAAACTCTGACAGTAGCGTTGCGTTGACTTGCACAGTTCCGGATTGACCAGCTGCGATACTCGTTCCGGTTAATTTGAGCTGGATGACGGCCTGACCTGCGATAAAACCAGTTAGTATTTGCTTATCAGCGGACAATGCCCAGCTAATGGAAGTGACAACAGTACCGCTGTCGTCTTTTACGGTGATTGAGGAGGTATCGCCAATTGTGAAACCGACAATTTCATCAGAACCAGCAGTGAACTTCAGCATGTCTCCTTGTGTCTCCGCAGAGCTTGCCGGGTTTGAACCTGCGGCGTCTCCCGTGGCCGGGTTTCCATTCAACGCACTCTCATCAAGGTTTAATGCGATGATATCGCCCCCAATTGGGCCTGTCCCATCTGTTATGCTGATCGTGTGGCTGTCGGTTGTTGTGTCGCCATCGCTGTCAGTTGCTGTGAGAGTGAAGGATTGCTGTTGCAGGCTGTGGTTATCCAGATTGTTTGCTGCGGTGAAGGAGTAGGTCCCATCTGGATTAACGGTGAGAGTGCCTTTGGGCAGGGTGAAGGTCGCAGAGATGTTTTCGCTCAGGGCGATGGTCTGGTCTGGCTGACCTGCGATTGAGACGGTGATGTGTGTGACGCCATCGGCACCGGGATTGAGGGACCAGTTGCCGTTCAGGGTCTGGCCTTCGGGAATGGAGGCGGGTGTGTCGGCGATGTCGATGACGGGAGCATCGTCGATGATGTTGACCTGAATATCGGCAGAGACCGTATCTCCGTCATGGTCTGAGGCGGTTATTGTAATGCCGTTGATCTTGATGGGGTTACCGCTGGCATCATGGGGAAAGTTATCAGTCAGGGTTGCGGTGACTTTGACTGAGCCTTGCTGTCCGGCGGGAATGTTTGAGGCATCAAGGGCCAGAATGATTGCTGGACTGCCGTTGACA
This sequence comes from uncultured Pseudovibrio sp., assembly GCA_947496145.1. Taxonomy (GTDB): domain Bacteria; phylum Pseudomonadota; class Alphaproteobacteria; order Rhizobiales; family Stappiaceae; genus Pseudovibrio. The sequence goes on along the minus strand of CANMBS010000031.1, from coordinate 371 downwards.
GAGCCGATGATCTGCCCGTTTGCAAGTGTCCAGCTCACATTCAGCGTTGCAGTGCCGTTGGTTATGGTTATGCCCGCAGGATTGCCGAAAGCAAATAAGGTGAGATCGTCGGATCCAGCAGTGAAGGTAAGGGTGCTGGAGATGTCTGTTTCTTCTGTACCTGTGGGGTTTGATCCTTCTGTGTTTCCAGCGGCCAGATCTTCCTGATCCTTTGTTGTATCAAGGGCAGCTTCGTTGACGGTGAGGATCAGATCGACGGTTTCTCCGGGCAGGTCCTGTGGTGGTTTTGGTAAGGTCCCATCTGTTATGCTGATCGTGTGGCTGTCGGTTGTTGTGTCGCCATCGCTGTCAGTTGCTGTGAGAGTGAAGGA
>CANMBS010000030.1 GCA_947496145.1 uncultured Pseudovibrio sp. | reverse complement strand
GTGTAATGTTTTCGCCCCATAAAGTCCTCCTGATCTTAGAGTATCAGAAGGCTCTCCACTTTTCCTGAGCCAGTCCACTCAGCCGGTCAAGAGGATCAATATTCCCAAAGCGGGCGACAAACAAAGACATTTGGGTGTTCCAACTCTGATCGACCGTATTGTCCAGCGCACCATGCTGATGGTCATGGAATTTCGGTATTCACAAAGCCATTCCCATTGCGGTTCGGCAAAACCGACATTGGAAATCTGCTATCTCTTATTGCAGGCATGCTGACGATTTTGTCGTGATTGTGAAGGGAATCAAGTCGTATGTCGAAGCCATCCGCGTGGAATATCGGGCGTTTCTGTAAGGTAGACTCAAACTGACACTGAATATGGACAAAATCCATATCACCCACGTCAACGACGGCTTTGTCTTTCTGGGATACCGTATCATTCGCAAGCGGGATAGGTGGGGCACCATGCGTGTCTCTACTACGATACCTGAGGAAAAAGCCAAGGTGTTATCCGGTAACCATGATATTGGGACCGTCGATATGTTCGATCACCTTAACCACCAACTAGCGGGCTGGGCGGCGTTTTATAAGTTTACAGGCTTTACAGCCTATGTATTCCAGAAGATTGACACTGTCGGGTTTTGGCAGTTTGCACGTTAGCTGGCGCGAAAGTACCGCCCTTGTATCAAACCCTTGATGCGCAAGTGGTTCCAAGTGCCAAAAGCAGGCAAAGCCAAGACATGTCTGATCTATGAAGTGAGTGAACACGGTAATCGTATCGGTAAAGCGCTCAGGCGGCTGGTAGCCAGTCCAAAGGTGCCGTTCAGATGGCGGAACCCCAAGCGAAATCCTTATCTCTTCCAGAGGAGCAACGTTCTACCGTTACCTCACGCTATCATAATGTCGCAATGGCAATGAACCAGACTTGAACAGAGAGCCGTATGCGCTGAAAGGTGCATGTACTTTTCGGGGAGAAGAAACTCATCTGAGCTTCTTACTCTACTAAAGCATTAGGCGAATGGGTTTCAGGGCCTTTCACTCAGTCCGAGTGACAGTTGCTGGAATTGAAACCGCCCACATGATTAGAAAAGAGAAACCGGGGCAGTTGGCGTTCCCGCCTACCGTCAGTTCATAGCGCTCGCAGGATAGTCGCCCCTGAAAACATCCTGCAAGGTTCCACAGCGTTTGTCCGTGTCTCAAGATGATGAGCTGCAGATCTTTTTCAAAGAGACAGTTTAGTTCAAAATGTGCTGATGAAAGCGGCGAATATGGGTGCAGCTTTTAGCTGTGTCCACAGGAGGGAAATGCACAAGCCTGACGAGCCTTGTGCGAAGCTGGATTGTTTCCTGGTCAACTTGCGTCTAGCCCTCTGATACTTAATTGATTTTAAATAAAAGCTGGTATAGCAACTTAGTTGTGCGCGTTCACCGCAGTTCGACGACCATAAAGAAATGTATTTGCAAAAATGACAAGTGACAGTGCAGTTCATATCGGCTCCGTTGACGCTGTTGCCTCAACGGTTGCGATCATTGGTGGTAAGTGGAAACCAATTCTGCTTTACCACCTTGTCACCGGTTCAAAACGATTTTCCGAGTTAAAGAAGCTCATGCCCGGTGCCTCAGACCGTATGCTCACCCGCTCGCTCAGAGAGCTGGAAGAGAATGGTATTATTTTGCGAAATGTGTTTGCAGAGGTTCCCGTGCGTGTGGAGTATTCATTGACCAACGATGGTTTCTCACTGATCCCGGTGCTCAATGCTTTGAGTGAATGGGGGCAAGCCCGCAACGGAGAAGATGCTGATCTACCAGCAGAGCCAGCCTCTGTTTTTGATGCTCTCCTACCAACATTTACCGGATAGCCTATGAAAATTGCCTTTTTGGACCGCAGCACAATTGGGCCAACAGTACAGATTTCCAAACCTGCTTTTGCACATGAATGGATCGAGTACAACAATACCTCTCCTCAAGAGGTGTTGGAACGATTGCACGGGGTCCAGATCTGCATCACCAACAAAGTTGCTCTGAACCGGGCGATATTGAGCCAATTGCCTGATCTCAAGCTGATCTGCATTGCAGCGACTGGCTTCGATAAAGTGGATATCGCCGCTTGTGATGAGCTTGGTATCGTTGTCTCCAATGTGCGCGATTACGCGGTCAACACTGTACCAGAACATGCGTTTGCACTCATCTTCGCCCTGCGTCGGTCATTGATAGGTTATCGACAGGATGTAATCAACGGTGCCTGGCAAAAATCTGGCAGGTTTTGCTTCTTCAACCACCCGATTAAAGATCTGGCTGGCTCTCGTCTGGGCATCATCGGTTCGGGCACACTCGGCAAAGAGACAGCCCGTATTGGTTCGGCATTGGGTATGGATGTGGTTTTCGCTGAGCGCAAAGGGGCGGAAGGTGTTCGATCAGGTTACACAAGCTGGCAGGAGGTTCTCACCACCAGTGACGTCATTTCTCTGCATACTCCGCTGACGCCCGAGACACGAAATATGATTTCTGTGGCGGAGTTTGAAGCGATGACACAAAAGCCTATCCTCATCAACACATCGCGAGGTGGTTTGGTAGAAGAAGCTGCGCTGGTGCATGCGTTGGAAAAGGGGCAGATTTCAGCTGCGGGGTTTGATGTGCTGACAACTGAGCCTCCGCAAGCAGATAATCCGTTGCTGAGTATCCTGGACCGTCCGAATGTTATCGTGACACCGCATGTTGCCTGGGCTTCTGAAAAGGCAATGCAGACACTATGGAACCAATTGATCTCGCATATGGAAAATTTCTATGAAGGAACTCCGAGCAATGCAGTTGGACAAACCGGCAGTTTAAAAGAACGCCTCTGTGAACATTGAAAGTATGGGTGAAGAGCAGCTTAGAACGCTGCTTGAAAATGCTCGCCGGCTTCTGGATGAAAACTCTGACAACAAACGCGCACACAATATGCTGGTTGCAGTCGCCAGACAACTTGATGTTCTTGCCCGCCAGATACAGCGGCGCCCTGATATCAACTAGATTGCATGTAGTTTAGATATCGGTGAGCAGCTCACATTCTCCGCTGCACCAGAGGAGCTGATTCATGTCTATTCTGATCGGCTATTGCAGTGGAGAGGAGAACTCATCCATCTTACCCCGCTTTGCGAAAAGCTCTGCAAGGAGTAAGGCGTACCCTTCGACCAGAATAAATACTGGTTTGTGCGCAGCAGGTCTTTGAATGAGATTTACGATGAGACCTATGGACCGGCCTGAGTTTAGTATATTGCTTAGCTCGCAGCCATGACAATGCCTACACCACCTAGCGCAACGAGAACGCATCCTGCCAATTCTGTACGGGTTATTCGCTCTTGAAAAAACAGCCAACTCGCAGCAAGTGTGAACACAAGCTCAATCTGCGCCAGTGCCCGGACATAAGCCACTTGCTGCAAGGTCATCGCGGTAAACCAGCCGATGGACCCGGCAATACCCGTTAATCCAACCAGCCAGGATAAGCGCCAGTTCACTATCGCAGCGCGCAGCTCACCGGGGCATCTGGCAGCCATCCAGCCTGTCATGATAGTGGTCTGAAAACCTGTGGCACAAACAAGCGTAAATGCAGCTTGCAGCAAAAACGACTCTGCATTAACGCTCAAAGAGGCTGTGCGATAAAAGGCGGCGGAGGCTCCAAAGAAGGCGGCAGAGGCCAGACCAATCAGAGCAGGTTTGCCAAGCAAGCTGGAAAATACCTCTGATTTGCTTGGTTGCTTCTTGCCAAAGCTGATAAATAGCACCCCAATAATACCTAGGGTGATGGCGCAGATACCAAGTGGTGTGAGTTGTTCCCCTAGCAAAATAAACCCAAAAAGGGCGGCTTGTACGGGTTCTGTTTTAGAGTATGCAGTGCCGACTGCGAAGTTCCGGTACGAGAACAGGTGCACAAGCAAAAAGGTGGCGATGATCTGTGCCAGTCCACCAAGCGCCGTCGCCCAATAGAATGTAATCGCAACATCGGGAAGACTCTGCTCCGTCACTTTAAGGATCAGCAGCAGGTACAAAATGGAGAATGGAAACCCAAAGCTAAAGCGGATAAAGGTTGCCCCGGTGGTGCCAACCTTACCTTTAAGATGTTTTTGTAAAGCTGAGCGCACATTCTGGCTAAATGCTGCTGCGATGGTGATTGGGATCCAAAGTTCCATTTGATGGCACCTCAATTGAATGAGTAAATTCTAATCTATATATTATGTTATATCTATGAAAATAAATGATATTATGATGTGTGGTTCTCAGTGAAAGTTGAGCTTATTCAAATATTATGCAATTGTCTTTTGTGGAATCTCGGGTTCATCAAGATGACAAATTCGGGCGGAGTTCAATCACTTACCAGATCTGGCTTTCAGAAAGTTTCAACCACGCATTCTGTTAGTATATTTCTGCTGTGTTTATCTTCGGCAGCAACGGTGGAGCGGGCGCTCATTGCCATGGATTGAGGGCGGCGCGGCGTGCTTGAGTATGAGTTTGAGACAATCAGAAGCATTGCAATAATCTGGTCATTTTAGGGTGGAGTTGCTGCCTTTACAGACACAGCGTTATTTCTGGGCTTTCTCTTAGTCATGTGCCATGTTATTGCCATAGTCCGCTGACAATTCAGCGATGATAATTGCTCTGAATGAATTGGCTGCTACATGCTTTTGTGCCATGAGGCATTGTTAAGACCTGCTCTGACCGCGTGCATTACCCTGATGCTCGTGTTTTCGGTGCTGGGTCGGGCTACGCCCTCGCATGATCTGAATGCGCTAACCCATATGACAGTTGAACAGCATGCCATGCAAGAGCAGCATGATCGAACCGCAAGCCATTCACATGATGAGCGTGAGGATACTTTACAAATCTCCGGGCACCTTCATGGGCACAACTCGGCGGACCATTCCCACGAAACCCCGGCTGCACCTGCTTTTACTTCATTTCTGTTTGCGAACGTTGAGCAGAAGCATGCTGTGCAAACGCCTCGAAGCCAGCGGTTTGATTTAGCCTCAAGACTGGAGCGCCCTCCCCGAACCTTCCTTCTGTAGCAACTCTCCCATAACCTACAGATGGATTTTATATGAGACATCCTCTTCAGTGTTCAGGCACTGAGCGGCAGGCGTTGACGCGCTTGCTGCTGCTCTCCTGCCTTTTGCTTGTGGTAACGTTACTTCCAGCATCAGCCCATGGCATCGCGACCGGCGATAAGGGCTATATTCAAGAAATATCGGGCATCAAGCTGATCCCCTTCATGTACCTTGGGGCCAAACATATGGTCACAGGGTATGACCACATCCTGTTTTTGCTTGGGATTGTGTTTTTTCTCTACAAGACCAGAGACATCGGCATCTATGTCAGTCTGTTCGCAATCGGTCATTCCACAACGATGCTGCTTGGAGTCTACTTCAGTATTGGCATCAACGCTTACATCATTGATGCGATTATCGGCTTTTCGGTGATTTATAAAGCATTAGACAACATGGGGGCATACAGAGTCTGGTTTAAGTATCAGCCGAACACACGCCTCACAACACTGGTCTTCGGGTTCTTTCACGGCTTCGGCTTGTCCACCAAGATTTTGGAATATGAGATTTCACCGGATGGTCTGGTGCCCAATCTGCTCGCGTTCAATGTGGGCGTGGAGATGGGGCAACTTCTGGCTCTTAGCGGCATTCTCATCATCATGGGCTACTGGCGAAAGACGCGAGCTTTCTGGCGTTATGCCTACTCCCTGAACACACTCATGATGACCGCAGGCTTTGGGTTGGTTGGTTACCAGCTGACCGGCTTTGTCCTATCATTTTAATGTGAGGCCCCATGTATAACACAACTCCACCTAAACGCTCTGATCTCCCCTCTTCTAATCAACTGAAGCGCTCCACATTCATCGCCGCCCTTTCGGCACTGGCAATTCTGGTCGCTGTCGTACTGCCTTCAGAGTACGGTCTTGACCCTTCAGGTGCAGGCCGGGTGCTTGGCCTGACTGAGATGGGTGACATTAAAACTCAGCTGGCAAAGGAACAGGCCGCTGATGTTGCTGCGAGCGCTGAAGAACAAGACCTTCAGAAAAATATCCCAGCTGTATCTTCTCGGCTGATTAGCCGGGTTGATGACATCGAACGCAAACTGGCAGAGCTGATGCAGGAGCAGCAAACGGTAAGTACAACAGGGACAGAAAGAATCCGTCAAGCCGAGGCTGCCGTTGAGCGAGTTTCACAAGCTTTGGCTCAACCTGAGCCAATAATGAAAAATGACCAGATCACTATTCAGCTAAACCCGGGCCAGGGGACGGAAGTGAAAATGGCCATGCTTGAGGGTAAGGCAGCTGCGTTTCGCTGGACAGCAAATGGCAGTGTATTGAATTACGACACGCATGGTGAGGGAAATGGCCGCTCGATCTCCTACGTGAAAGGTCGCGGTGTGCCTCAGGATGAAGGTCAGATTGTAGCTGCATTTGATGGCAACCATGGTTGGTTCTGGCGCAATAGAACAAACAGCCCTGTCACTCTATTTCTGCAGGTGAGAGGCGAATATGAGTCGTTTAAGCGCGTGAAGTAAGAGCGGCCCCGCTCTGTCAACTTGCTGAATGGGTGAATTCAGTTACATAAACCCAAGCTTGATCTCGCCTGAAAGTTTACCGTATTTCTCTGTGAAACACGATAAGTTGAGTTCTGTCTGTTTTTGCTATCCCAGACATAACTTTTGCGTGTGTATTGGAACTACGACCTGAACAGGCGGGATCACCCGAGCAGGGCTGTTGCTTGTCCAGTACAACATACAGGTCAGGTGATGCCCTTGCTCGAAGGCAGCTGACAAGCCTGACACTCCATGAGGATAGACCAGCAAGCCCTCATAGATCGGTGCATTACTGTTAAACAGGATATGCGTACAATCTTCAGCCTTTGTATGTACAATGGGTTTTAGTGGAATAGATGCCTCTGCCAGCTCATTTATGGTGACGTCTTATAAGATTCAGATCAGTTTAACGTAGCGACGCTGGCTCAGAGCTATAGACGATTAAGCATCTCTCATTCATAATTGAAAGATGCTTGATACGCTTAGTGACATTCTTACCCGCCTTGAGGTAAAAGGCACACTCTACTTCCGTACCTCTTTTACGGTGCCATGGGGTGTTGCAGTGCCTTCCTATGAGAACGTAGCGCGCTTTCACTTTGCGCATCGAGGTGATTGCATGGTGCGCGTGAAAGAGACCGGCAGGAAGGTTCTGCTGGCTCAGGGTGATTTGCTGATTGTTCCTCACGGAGCAGCGCACGATATTTATTGTGGTCGTTCAGAAGAGGACATGATTCTGCCTCTGGACCGCGTGCTTGAGCTTGCTGGTTATAGCGATGAAGGTGTTCTGGTCTATGGCGGAGAACAGGACGAGCGGGAAACGCAGCTGATATGCGGCCATATCTCATTTGCCCGAAATGCACGCCATCTGATCTTTGACCAGCTGCCCGACTACATCCACATTGCCAATTACGGAGAGGCTGCCGGACGCTGGATGGAAGCAACGCTGCGTCTGATTGGTGATGAAACCAATGGAACGCGGATGGGCGGTGACCTTATTGCATTAAAGATGACTGAAGTGCTGTTTGCGCAGGCTTTACGCAGCTTTATTGAGCAGGAAGGTGAGAAGCATATTGGTCTTGCAGGTTTTGCTGATCCATATCTCAACAGGGCCCTTGCAGCCTTTCATAAAGCGCCTGCCCGGGAGTGGAGTGTGGAGAGGCTTGCACGAGAAGCAGGACTTTCCCGAACCGGGTTTGCAACACAATTTTCCAGTAAAATGGGGTTAACGCCTATGCAGTACCTGACCAGCTGGCGTATGCAGATTGCTCAACATAGTTTAGTTGACGACAATATGAGTGTTTCGGAAGTAGCTGCCCTTGCCGGGTATGCTTCTGAGTCTGCGTTTACACGAGTTTTCAAGAAAGAAGTGGGGTTAACTCCAACGGCATACCGCGCTACCCACTGAGAATAGTAAGTTTTTTTGAGCTCATAGATAGTTCGTTATGAACGATCTGCATAGTCTCGTGAACGACCTGAAATTGAGTGAAGCAATGGCTACTCCTAGACTGACTGTACCAGACGAAAAGTCTGTATAGTCAAAAAAGGAACCCAGCCATGTCCCTCCGTTTCATAACAAAAAGCATCCATGCCTATCTGGACTACCCGGTCGCATTCGCACTTATGGGCTTGCCTTTCATTCTGGGGCTTGGCGCTTCCAATCCATTGGCGCTTTGGCTCTCAGTTGGAACAGGCGCAGCAGCATTTACTCTGACGGTGTTAACGGATCACCAGTTTGGAATGCTCCGCATTCTGCCTTATGGCGTTCATCTGGCTGTTGATGGTGCCGTTGGTGCGTTATTCCTGTTTGCACCATTCCTTTTCGGTTTCAGCGGTTTGGATGCGGCCTATTATTGGGCCAATGGCATTGCTGTTGCAATTGTCGTGAGCTTGCACAAACCAGAGGCCGAGCCTGCTACGGCATAGGACACGATGTTGCATCCTTCTTCAAAGAGCCGCGGGTCTTCTTGTGTGACCTGCGGTTTTCTGCTGTCATCTATGAGTTCGCCGATTAATTCACGGCGGTCATCAACGCGGGATGACCGGGTGACTTATGAAAATAAGGAGGCAAACGCTGGATTTAAGATGGGCTCAACCCAAATAGATCACTCACTTCTAAGTTTCATTTTGCTCAAAGCGGAACAGAGAAATGACCCAATTCAATGAGTCCTGAGCTTAGCAAGTTATAAAGGTCATCTGGGAGTTGTTGGCTCCAGAAGTTTTCGCAGGGTTGTCGTCAGGGCCTGTTTAGTCCTCTCACTGTTTTCTTCGGAAATAAGCCAGCGGATCATTAAACGGTGCGCTATGCCCATCATGGCATGTGCCAGTAGCTCTGCGGATGTTTCGTCCCATACAGCAGATTGATTTTGCCCTTCTAAAATGGTTCTGATGATCCCACGATGCAGGGAGGTATGCATAAGCTGGTTGTGACCAAGCCAGTAGGCCTGCGGAATGTTGAGAAAAACGATACGGGCAATACCTGGGTTTTTAAAGTAGAAACAGCACCATGTATTCAGGAAGCTCATGCACTTGTCGATTGTATTCACTTTTGTGTCCGCTTGCTTTAAAGCCTCCACATAGAGCGTCTCAAGATCACTCCTGATGCATGCATAAAGCATTTCATTCTTGTTACCGAAGTACTTGTAAACGGTTTGTGGGCTGACACGTGCCTGTTTGCAAATCTGACGTATGCCCACATCCTGGTACATACCGTTTGCGAAGATCTCCAAAATGGTTTTACGAAGCGCTTCAAGAGCTTCGGGCCTAATTGCTCTTCGATCTGCCTCAAGGGTCATATAAGAAATTCCTTCTAGTCTCACATGATAGCGGCTTTCTGAACGAACGCAATTAGTCCGGCAAGAGTGCAATCAAAAATTGCACTAAATTGACTTGCGTCAAAAAGGTTGACAGTATCTGAAGACTCGGTAACGATGTTTCCGTAGTTTATAGAGGGTAAACTATGGATTACTTACAGTCATACCTGCCCGCTTACGCGGTTGTAGTTGCATTTGTATTAGTTGTCGGAGAGACGGTTATCCTTGTGCGCTCAAAAAAGTATTGGCCACTATCGTTAGATGACTATCTGGCCTGCGCATTACTTCTCATCTCTGCATTCCTGTTTGAGAGTATAACAGGGGTTATTCTGATGGTGTGTGTCTGGGCATTCATGACGGGCAATCTTTACGCCATGTTGTTTACACGGCTTGATCCGGTTTCCGGGACACGTGAGCGCATATCCGCTCTTGCAGTTCTGCTTGGAGCAGCAACTCTGGGTCTCTTGGCGAGTTTTGCGAGCCTCGTGTCAAGGATGGGTTCCATATGAGCGTTACAGTTACACAAAGGGTGATTGACAAAGCAGCCTATCAGGAAAATGGATTTCTTTACCCACTCAAGGTGCTGGACGAGCCTGCCGCAATCATGATGCGTGCAGAACTGGAGGCTATAGAGCAACTCCAGGGTCACCCAATGGATAAGGCTCAATGCAACAAAACCTATTTGCTTTACGACTGGGCAGATAACCTGGTGCATCATCCTGTTATTTTAGATGCCGTGGAGCAGTTAATCGGGCCTGATATTCTGTGTCTTATGACCAACCTTTTCATCAAGGAAGCAGGCAGCACGACCTATGTTTCCATGCATCAGGATGCTGCGTATTGGGGCGTTGATGCGGATGATGTGGTGACAGCATGGGTGGCGCTTAGTCCTGCTACTGCACAATCTGGTGTTATGAAAGTAGAGCCGGGCAGCCATAAATCGATACGCACGCAAATCAACACATATGCCAAAGACAATCTGCTAACGCGCGGACAAGAGATTCCTGAAGATGAGCTGCACCCTGATAGGCAGATCTACATGGAGTTGAAACCCGGTGAGATGTCGCTGCATCATTTTTTGCTGGTACATGGATCGGATGCCAACACGACGGAAGATCGGCGCATTGGATTCGCGATCCGTTATGTTGCTGCCAAAAGCAACGTGCATGCTCACAATCAGTCTGCCCTGCTGGTTCGCGGGCAAAATCATACTGATATTGCGATGGAGCGGCGCACGAGAAAACTCAGCCGGTCAGAGCGTTACCGCGAGCATGCTAAGGCCATGCGTAAATTAGTCAGGTCTATGCTTTTGCCGGAAAAAGAGGCAGGATTAAAAGAGCGCGTCAGATTATTTGTTACGCGCCAAGCTGCGGTGCTTCTAACGTACTATCGGCAATTTAAGGGAGGATGATGTGATGAATGATGCAGGTAAGAGCCATAATCAGCAGTTTGGAAGTTTCAAAGAATTCTATCCGTTTTATCTGGCGGAACATAAAAACGTAATCAGCAGACGTTTGCATTTTATCGGCACTGGTCTGGTGCTTGCATTGGTTGCTTATATTATTTCGTCTGGCCTTTGGACTTTACTGTTTGCCCTGCCTGTTGTTGGTTATGGGTTTGCATGGGTTGGTCATTTCTTTTTTGAAAAGAATAAACCCGCAACCTTCAAATTTCCCTTTTATAGCTTACTTGGCGACTTCGTAATGTTCTTTGACATCTTGCGCGGCAAAGTATCACTCAAGCACTAGCACAGTGACTTAGAGTTTAACTCGCAATCAAATTCCAGCGGTTTATAAATCGTGCTCGCGCAGCACGTTCTTCTGCATTCTGTTCAAAACATTGCACGGGAGTTCATCAACATCCAAAAAAACTTGCGGGTGCGTACAGTTATCAATGCTGGCAATTTCAGGACTTTTTGATGTAAGCACAATTGTGGCAAACTGACTGCGTCGCTCTCCGGCTATACAGTTGATGGAATTTGCCGAAGCACCATTCCGTGTTTCTGATCGGCCTTGTAGCCGAGGCTTTCATAAAACCCTTTGGCTCCGCGTGTTTGTCCGGTTAAAAGCATGATTTTGTAGGCATCTGCCTCCCATGCGGCATCACGAACCGCGTGCATGACCATTCGTCCATACCCTTTTCCACGATAAGCCTGCAAAGTGACAACATTTTCCACGAGGCAATAAGGACGCCCGCCATAGGTCATGTTGGGCAGAATGTGGAGTGTGGCGCAAGAGACTATCTGATCGTAAAGCTCTACACCAAAGACAGAGGTTCCGTCATGTTCCAGCAATCTGGCAAAGTGTGCTCGTTTCGCCTCGTCGTTGGTCAGTGGCTCGCCAGCTGTGAGTTCGTTGATCAGCGAAATGATATGCTCGAAATCATCAGTATTCAGGCGGCGGACGGTTAGGTTGGGCGAGAGGACAGACATAAAAGACTCACTAAAGTATTGGAAATGAAAGGCTAGCCTGAAGTTTCCTTAAAGCCAACCAGCACCTATTGAGAAAGTGACACCATTCCTGCAACGGCTCGCGCTATCACCTGTTCCTCATTTGTGGGGATGATAAAGACGCGAACAGAACCTGCACCGATTTCAACTGCATTGGCGTTGTTCTTTTCTTCATCAATGGCAATGCCGAAGAAACCCAAAGCCTCACAAACCTGTCTGCGTACCCGTGCTGAATTCTCGCCAACACCAGCGCTGAAAACCAGCGCATCAACGCCTTCAAGGCTGGCGGCCATTGCACCAACCTCCCTGCGAATTTGGTAGCAATAGTACTCAATTGCTTCATTTGCGAAGGTACTGCCAGATTGCTCTAACTCTCGCATGTCTGCAGATTCTTCAGAAAGCCCGAGCAACCCGCTTTCTCGGTAGATAACATTTTCGATTTCTTTGGCAGAAAGCTGCTTTTCCTGCATCAGGTAGAGCATAACCCCGGGGTCCAGCCGACCGCAGCGGGTTCCCATGGGAAGGCCATCAACCGCAGAAAAGCTGGTGGTGGCGTTAATGCTGCGCCCTTCTCTGACCGCGCACATGGAGGCACCGTTTCCCAGATGTGCAATGACCAGCCGTCCGTTTGCTACTTCGGGAAATAAACGCTGCATTTCACTGCTGATGAAGTCGAAAGAAAGGCCGTGAAAGCCATAGCGTCGTACACCCTCCTCATAAAACCGGCGGGGGATTGCGAAGGCATCATTGCAGAAGGTGTGACCAGCATGGAAAGCTGTATCGAAGCATCCAACTTGCACAACATCAGGAAACACCTGCATGGCCGCTCTGATTGTTGCAATACTGAAAGGCTGATGGAGGGGAGCCAGCGGAATAAGTTTTTCCAGTTCTTCAACCACTGCCGGCGTCAGTTTGGTTGGTCTATAAAAGGCATTGCCACCATGAACAATGCGGTGTCCTACGCCGACGACGGAACCTCCCTGTAAATAGGGTTCCAGCTTTTCTAAAATAACGGAAACGGCATTGTCATGATCAACTTTACCAAGCTCCTGCACCACGTTTTCGCTCTGGCTACGTACTCTTAGCCGTGCTGAGAGGCCAAGCCGCTCCACCATCCCTGAAATAAAGAGTTCCGGCTCCTCTAATGCTTTGTAAAGCGTGAATTTAACTGAGGATGATCCGGTATTAAGCGTAAAATAAAAACTCATGCTTTCTGGCTCGCAGCGTATAAAAGCGCAACCGCGCAGGACATCAGCCGGGCCTTATCATCATCTGCACGACTGGTGAGGATAACCGGACATTGTGCGCCCATTACAACACCGCAGACTTCTGCATGGGCGACGAAAGCCAGCTCTTTTGCGAGCATATTGCCAGATTCAAGGTTGGGAACAACTAAGACATCCGCCCTACCTGCAACCAGTGATGTAATGCCTTTGGTAACAGCTGCGTCAATATCAATCGCATTATCCATAGCCAGTGGGCCATCCACGATACCCCCTTTTATCTGGCCGCGCTCTGCCATTTTAGATAGGATTGCCGCATCCATGGTGGAGGGTATTTTAGTATTCACAGTCTCAATGGCGGAAAGGATGCCCACCTTTGGGTTTTCCTGCCCAAGGGCCTGCGCCAGATCAATGGCATTTTGAACAATATCTACTTTGGCTTCCAGATCAGGGGCAATGTTGATGGCTGCATCACTGATGAAAAGCAAATGATCCAGACCCGGAACATCCATAACAAATACATGACTTAAGCGGCGGTCAGTCCGCAACCCTTGATCCCGTTTAACGATCTGAGCCAGTAACTCATCAGTGTGCAACTGTCCCTTCATAATCGCTTGTGCTTTTCCCTCACGAACCAGAGAAACTGCTGTAGATGCCGCCTGTCTGTGGCCAGCAACATCAATAATTTCGCAATGAGTCAGGTCTTTGCCAAGTCGCTCTGCTGCATCAAAAATCTTATCTTTATTTCCTATCAGGAGTGGTTCAATGAGTGTGTTTTCTGCTGCAAGCAGTGCGCCGCCAAGAGACTTGCGGTCTTCAGGAACAACAACGGCAGTGATGAGTGGCGGTAGCGGGCGCGCCAGATCCAGCAGCCGGTCAAAATGCTCATAGCTGCGTACAGTTAATCCCGGCAGACTGTCAGCTTTTACTGATTTGCTGCTACGTGGGGCGATGACCTCCGCTTCACCTTCAACGATCACCTGTCCATCAGCTCGTTCGACAGTGGTTTCCAGCTGGACCACGTAATCGGGCAGCTTAGCGATCACTTTTGCTTTCGCAATCAGATGGTCGCCTTCATGAGCGCGGCCCAAAAAACGCAGGTTCTGGGTTTTGTAAAGGGTGCCGGGACCGGGAAGATGATTACCGAGCACCGCAGAGATCAGTCCGGCAACCCAAAGGGAGGGAGCAACGCCCTCTGATTCTCCATTACCATCCCTGTCATCTTTGGGAATGTGGAGAGGGTTAAGGTCACCGGAGGCATGGGCGGAGACATAAAAATCATCTGCTTCGCACACTCGCTCGTATGTGGCTTCCATGCCAACCTTGATCTGGTCATAGGGTGTGTTGTGTAAGGTGGTCGTCATACCGGTGCTTTAGTCCCAATTGAACGTGGATTTGATGGATCGCCACATGTCACGGGAGGTTGGCGGTAATGCCTCTTCGTCACCGAGCACATACTTCAGCGCCTTGTAAGCGCGGGTCTTATCTCTCTCGTTTTTAAGCAGAACCGGCAGCGCATTGTACCCTGCTTCCAACTCAAAACGTGCAATCAGGGTTTGATCGTGAATGAGGAAATTACGGGTTTTCGGGTCCATGGACTTAAATGGTGCCCAGGTGGTCAAAACCTCGTTAAAGCGCTGGAGCTTATCACCCTGTACAGCTGCCGGAGTGTCAGCAAGCAGGAGCGCAATGCGCACAATTGCTGCTGCAACACCGCCCTGCTCGATCTTCTTCAGGGCATTTTGAATGCTGGTCAGGCTATGAAGGTCCTGCATTGGAACTTTTGGTCTGCGATGAGAGAGGGCCCTTCCGTATTCTACCGCGCTAGGTGATGCCCAGAAGGAGAGGAAGGAGTTTTCGATAAACGCTTCCCGGCAATCACGCAGCGCATCCCAACCGTTCTGGATACTGTCAGCTACCATCTCTTCCCAGTAATGAAATGGAGTTTTAGCAAGGTTTGGCTTGTGGGTTTGCTTAACGGCTGCTGCTGCCATTGTGGGCCAGAACATAAAGGGGTTTGTTGAGGCAAAGGCACCATTTGTCAGGCGAAGCGGGTGCATATCCCGCGTTAGTTCTGCCGTTTGCGGGCTTCCCATAGTTTTTAGCAGGGGGCCCAGAGTGCTGTCATAAACGTCCTCACAGCTTTCAGAAAACCGCGCAACGCCTGCAAAGGCCTTTTCTTCATTGCGTTCGCCCGTTTCCTTCATCATATCTTCAATGGTTTTACGGGCGAAGTTGACTGTGAATTTCGCGTCACACCCCTCTCCTTCCTGTTCAATCACCTGCAATTTGTAAAGGCCGGGAGCAAGAGATTCGATTGCCTTGAGCGTTGAGGCAACCTGTGTGTGCTCGCGTTTGGCGATGTTGGAGGAGACGAAAATACCCAGATGTCCGACTTCATCATGTAGCATGTAAAGAATACGCTGGCCTAAGATCTCAATCTCAGCTTCATCCGTATAGGTGTCGGCAATCCAGTTAAGTGCCTGATCGGGAGGAGTGATGTTGTCGCCATATGAGGAGAACACGATAATAGGGGATTTGATGCATTTCAGGTCAATAGGTCGCCCCGGTTCCAGAAAGGCTTCATTCTTGGACAGTTTGTTGCCAATGAACAGGTTGTCCAGAATCCAGCGAAATTCTTCTTCCGTCATGAAGTAGAAACCGCCCCACCAGCGCTGGAATTCCAGATAACGCTGTTCGGAGGTGTCTATATTGCTGTAAAGGTCGTAGTATTTGCGGAACCAGTTACGACCCGGATTGAGCATCTCAAAGTTGTGCACCAGATTGGCACCATCGAAAATGCCGTCGCTTAAATCAGCAGAGAGCAAGGCCGGAACAATACCGCCAGTTATGCCACCAGAATAACGCATGGGGTCTTGCCCCATTTTACCACTCCAATAAGCCATAGGAGCACCATTCAGCACGATTGGCCCTACCAGATCAGGATAGATTGCCGCCAGTACCGCAGTCGCCCAGCCCCCCTGACAGTTGCCAACAACAATCGGCTTGGGACTGTCTGGATGACGGGACGCGATCTCCCTAAGAAAGGCCGCTTCTGCATGAGTGACATCTGCCAGTGTTTGCTTCGGTTCCGGCATAGGATGAAATGCTACAAAGTAAACCGGGTGCCCATCATGCAGGGCAACGCCAACCTGACTGTCTTCTTTAAAGCCACCGATACCTGCTCCGTGTCCGGCACGCGGATCAACGATCACATAAGGACGTTTCCAGTCGTGAACTTCCACGCCCTCCGGCGGGATGATCTTTAAAAGCATGTAGTTGCAGGGGCGGGCCAGATTGCGACCCTCCATGACAACTTCATAATCATAAATGAGAACAGGCGGGCAGCCCTTTGCCTGATGATCAAAGAAGTTGTCGCTGCTTTCTCTCAAAGCATCCATAGTCAGGATGCTGCGCTCGCCAGTATCTCTTAGGTAATGCGTCCAGGCCTCCATCAGCTTTTTGGAGCTGTCGTATGGCTTCCAGGATTGTGCCAGCGCCTCGGCTTTTGCCTGTGCTTTCTTTTGCTTCTTTTCGAAATCATTCATGAGGCGCGAAGTTCGGCGCGAGTTTGCGACCTGTAGGAACTGGTTTTGCTCAACCAATGCTCCCACATACTCAGCAGCTTTTTGCGTGAAGAGTTCTACTTGCATAATTTACCTCGGTCGGTTGCTATCCAATGATGCGATAGCCACCGTCAATGGGGTGCACCACACCCGTGATGTTCTTTGCTTCTTCGCTGGCAAGAAACGCCGCATACGCGCCGATATCTTCAATAGTCGCCAGCTTGCGGGTGGGAGACCGTTCTGTTGCGTCGCTCAGCATCTCATCAAAACTGGCAATGCCGCTGGCCGCGCGCGTTGCCAGCGGGCCGGGAGAAAGTGCATTGACGGAAATACCTTTTTGCCCCAGTTCAGCAGCCACGTAGCGGGTCGTGCTTTCCAGCGCAGCTTTCACCGGACCCATAATGTTGTAGTGACTGACAACTTTTTCTGAGCCATGAAAGGTCACCGTCATGATGCTGGAGCCTGTTGGCATGATTGGTTCTGCCTTGCGGATAAGGCGGAGGAAGGAGTGGACGGAGATATCCATTGCAATGGCAAAACCTTCTGCAGAGCAATCGACCACACGTCCGTGAAGGTCCTCTTTGGGGCAAAAGGCGATGGAGTGCAGCAGGATATCCAGCGCCCCCCACTCCTGTTCGATCTGCTCAAACAGGGCATCCACCTGATCAGGCTGTGTCACGTCCAGAGGAGCGAAGATCGCGGCGTTTGCTTCTTTTGCCAGTGGCTCCACATGCTTTCTGGCTTTGTCATTCAGGTAAGTCAGGGCCAGTTCCGCGCCTTGCTCCTTCATGGCTTGAGCGCATCCCCATGCAATGGACTGACTGTTCGCCACTCCGACAATAAGGGCCTTTTTGCCCTTCAATGAAAACATCTGACTGTTACCCTGCTGGTTGAGAGGAAATAACGCGATTAGCAATAGCTATAGCGGACAAATATGGAAAACCAAGGAGCTAAACCTAGTAAACGAAATAAATATTTTGCCTGGTGATTTAATTTAGTTTCTTGGGTAAAGTAATTTTCTCTTTAATTTAAGTAGAATACATAAGCTGAAGCTTCTTAAGTAGTCACTCAGGTTGCGAGGAAAAAAACAGTTGATAGAAGTTGTGCTGTACCGTACTGATCCTACTCTGGGGAAATGGTTGATTTTCAGCAGTTAACGTTTGCCTTATAAGAACTTATGGCGGATTTGCCCGAAATGCGCTTGGCAATCAACGGAGCCAGAATGACGCCCGGACGATTGCCAGCCACAAAGGCGTTATTTACCCCCTAAATGCTACGAGCCAGAGCGCCTTTGGTTTTCGTCGCTGGCGTTGGCCTATCGCGGCGGAGAGCAGTTCAACGGGTCCTGCACCGGCAAATGTTGCTTCGAGTGATTTTGCAGCTTGCAGGCCGAGTTTCTGTAACGCAGCCTTGCTATCGTCCCCAGGTGCACTTTCTGCAACTGCTAACCTGCCTCCTCCAAGGTACCGCACTTCAATTTCTGGAGTTTGCACAGCCATCGGGAAATTAAATCAGGCGAGGTTAACCGGTCCATCTATTGGGATAAACTGGCCCCACACAATTAATAGGGAGCGTGATATTTCTACCTCAGGAGTAAGGCGTACGGCGTTTTCTTCTCCCTGAGCCGCATAGCCGGATTGCGCAAACCTATTAATATCATTAGGGTATTTCCGTATGCGGTTGCACTAGTTTTGAAATAAGAGGCACCTTCAAAGGTGGGAATGATGCCAGCTGACAGTAACTCGCCAGACAAGACCAGCCCTGTCTATGTTCGCTGGCTGCAAGACGGGCGGGAAATTCTCCCCGGACTGATCATCGCCACGGTGATTGCCATTGCCGCACGTTATATCTCAGAGCATCAGGGCGGACCTGTGATGCTCTATGCATTGCTGATTGGCATGGCTGTCCATTCAATTTACGAAGATGGTTCCTGCCAGATCGGTCTTATCTTTGCAGCGAAAAAGATACTGCGTTTGGGCGTTATCCTGCTTGGGCTGCGGGTATCATTTTCACAAATCATGGAGTTAGGTTGGCAAACCCTGGCGCTGGTGGTCCTGTCGGTGCTGAGCATGCTCCTGATTGGTGTCGTTGTTGCGCGCCTGTTGCGACGCTCAGTTGGTTTTGGGTTGCTGACAGGCGGGTCGGTGGGCATTTGCGGGGCATCGGCTGCCCTTGCGATCTCTTCTGTTCTGCCAAACTCCAAAGAGAACGAGCAAAATACGCTGTTTACGGTGATAGCCGTCACTGCACTTTCCACCCTCGCCATGATCCTCTATCCAACCATCGGTCAGATGTTTGGCCTCAATGATACAGAACTGGGTATCCTGTTCGGCGCGACCATTCACGATGTCGCTCAGGTGGTTGGCGCTGGATTTGCCGTTTCCGACAATGCGGGTGAGATTGCAACCGTCGTTAAACTCATGCGCGTGATGATGTTGCTGCCTGTGATCTTCATTATCTCCTTTTGTGCCGCTAAATGGCTTCACAACAAAGGAAAATCCACCGGATCAGCGTTCGAGGCAAAAGCTCCTGTCCCCTACTTTGCTTTTGGTTTTGCAGCATTGGTTATTGTGAATTCACTTGGCTGGATACCAGAGGCCCCACGGCTCATTCTTGTAGATGCCTCATCGTGGTGTCTGGTCATTGCCATTTCCGCATTGGGGGCTATGACAACACTTAGAACGCTCGTTAATCTGGGGCATCAGCACCTGTTTGTGGTCGTTGCTGAAACTCTGGTGCTGCTGGGGGGGGTGATTTTTGCGATCAGGTTTCTGCTTTAAAAATCTCTATTTGATCAGGAATTCGCTGCCAGTAAAGGAATGCAAACCCCGCGGTGCAGGCCAGTCCTGAGAAAATAAGCAAACCGTCTGGTACTGAAAGAGCTGCCCTGTCAACTAATCGAAGCAATACAGTTGCTATGAGGTTTCCCGCAGCATAGCTGATAAACGTGGTGCACTTTCTGATCGCAAAGGCCATGTTCTTTAAAAAAATGTGAAAGATGAAGGCAGCTGGCGCGCTAAATGCTGCTAAAGCCAAAAAGGAAGAACCTATGTCAGAGGGCAGGAGACGGGCGATGTAAAGCAGTACGATAACTAAGCTTGAAGTCATAAGGAACATGAAGTTAATGAAGGTGACCGTTGCCGCTAACATGAGTGCGAAAATATAAATTGCATAAAGGCGCAAAAACTCAATAAGGGTGCCCTTCTTCAACTGGTTAGTCCTGTCTTTTTCCTGCTGCAACAGAGCTCTGAGGCACTGCCCCAGGCCGGGAGACTATCATATTCGGTTAAATGTGTTGTTTGTTGGGAACTTTCATCTCTGCGCACAGCTCATGGATTGGCTGATGCAATTCGCATCGCTACAGGTTATAAGTTTTCGGTGCAAGCTTGGTGGTTACACGGGTAGCGAGTGAGCCATGCTTAGCAATTTTTGGGAGGGTCCGCCATGTCTGGCGGGCTAAAAACAAGACGTATAGGTTTTAAATATGGATACACGCGCTGCTGTTGCTTATAAGGCCGGAGCCCCTCTTTCCATCGAGACAGTTCAACTGGAAGGCCCGAAGCCCTTTGAGGTGCTGGTTGAGATTATGGCAACAGGAATTTGCCATACGGATGCGTTCACGCTTTCTGGTGATGACCCTGAAGGCCTGTTCCCTGCAATTCTGGGCCATGAAGGCGCAGGCATTGTGCGTGAGGTTGGCAAAGGCGTTACTTCGCTGAAACCGGGTGATCACGTGATCCCGCTTTATACTCCTGAGTGCCGTCAGTGTGAGTATTGCCTCAACCCGAAAACCAATCTGTGTCAGTCCATCCGCACAACACAGGGTGCAGGTGTGATGCCGGACGGAACCAGCCGTTTCTCCATCAATGGTGAGAAGGTGCACCACTACATGGGCACCAGTACGTTCTCCAATTTCACTGTTCTGCCAGAAATCTCTCTTGCGAAAATCCGTGAGGATGCGCCATTCGATAAAGTTTGCTACATCGGCTGTGGTGTGACCACGGGCGTTGGCGCGGTGATCAACACTGCAAAAGCAGAGCCCGGCTGTAAAGCTGTTGTGTTCGGCCTTGGCGGAATTGGCCTTAATGTGGTTCAGGGCCTGCGTCTGATCGGGGCGGATCAGATTGTTGGTGTGGATCTCAACCCTTCCAAGAAGGCACTTGCAGAACAATACGGCATGACCGACTTCGTGAACCCGAAGGAAGTTGAAGGCGATCTTGTGCCTTACCTTGTTGACCTGACAGGCGGTGGTGCGGACTATTCCTTCGAGTGTATCGGCCACCCAACCACAATGCGTCAGGCGCTTGAGTGCTGCCATAAGGGCTGGGGTGAAAGCATCATCATTGGTGTGGCTGGTGCTGGTCAGGAAATCTCCACCCGCCCGTTCCAACTGGTGACGGGCCGCGTATGGAAAGGTACTGCCTTTGGTGGTGCCCGTGGTCGTACAGATGTGCCGAAGATCGTGGACTGGTACATGGATGGTAAGATCGATATTGGCCACATGATCACCCACACCATGCCGCTGGATGAGATCAACACTGCATTTGATCTGATGCATGAAGGCAAGTCCATCCGTTCGGTTGTGACGTTCTAAGCCGCATTTAAGATTCACATTAATGAGGTCTAAGCAGGCATTTGCCTGCTTAGACCTTTGCTTTCAGAGAGCTGTAATGATTAAACTGATCAAAAGCTGGCGTTGTTTTGATGGTGAGCAGCGCGTCTATAGCCACCACAGCAAAGCCACCGGCACACCGATGGAATTTGCGGTATTTCTGCCGCGTCGCGCCCTGAACGGGGAAGACTGCCCTACCCTGATGTACCTTTCCGGCCTCACCTGCACATGGGAGAATATGGTCTCCAAAGCAGGCAGCCAGCGGGCAGCTGCTGAGTTGGGTATGATCATCGTTTCACCCGATACATCTCCGCGCGGTGATGATGTGGCAGATGATGATGGTTGGGACATGGGCAAAAGCGCCGGCTTTTACCTGAATGCCACGCAGGAGCCCTGGGCAAAACATTACCGTATGGAAGAATACATCGCGCAGGAATTGCCTGAAATTCTGGAGGAGAACTTCCCTGTTGACCTGAGTGCATTGGGTCTGACAGGTCACTCCATGGGAGGGCACGGAGCCTTGACCCTTGCGATGAAAAATCCGGGCCTGTTTAAGAGCGTGTCTGCTTTCGCTCCTATCGTGAACCCGATGAACTGCCCATGGGGTGAGAAAGCGTTCTCCGGTTATCTGGGTAATGATCGCTCTGTCTGGGCGGATTATGATGCCTGCGAGCTTCTCAAAAAACGGGGCTGGAAAGGACGCATTCTTATCGATCAGGGCTCGAATGATGAGTTTCTGGAAGAGCAGCTTAAGCCGTGGGTGTTTGAGAAAGTTTGCCGTGAGGAAGGCGTTGACCTGACCCTTCGCATGCATGGCGGTTATGATCACCTTTACTACTTTGTAGCGACTTTCATGCCCGATCATATCGCATGGCACTATGACGAATTGGTTTAATGGTTTACGTTTACCAGACCTTTGGGTCGCTTGTTCTTAACAGGGATTACCGATAAGTAAACTTAGCAGGACGGAGGGCGGGGCCTTCCTCAACAGAAGCAAACGAGAGGATTAAATGTCCGAACTCATCCAGAAAATCGTATCCGGTATCAACGGTAAACTTGATGGCGTCGATATGTCAAAGTCGATTGCGCTGAACATCAAAGACGAAGGCCATATTATCGTTGATGAAAACGGTGCACGCGCAGAAGAGGCAGAAGCCGATTGCACGATTTCCTGCTCTGCAAAAACCTTCAAAGGTTTGGTGGATGGGTCCGTCAACCCGATGACTGCGGTGATGATGGGCAAGATCAAAATCGGTGGCGATAAAATGGTTGCCATGAACCTTGGCAAAATCCTCGGTTAACGAGTTTAAGCCAGTCAGTCGGGCCTTTTACCGGCTGACTGGTACACATCATATGTTAAACGCTCACGATGAGTTGCAGTAACAACTGAATGATGAGGCCTTTTTTCAATTTTAAATACTGAAAATTTCAGCCTGAAACAGCTTGCAAACCAGCTGCAACACCTGAACTACTCTACTTCTGTCCTCAAGCATTTCTCTTCAAACTCATTTTCAATTAATCCAGAGCCCAGTCAAAGCAATCCAGAACCCTTGAAAATTTGTCACTAGGTTTACTAAGGTTCTACCGCGATTGCTTAAGGGTTTTATGGCTTGTTATGACCCTGCCATAAAACTCAGGAGCTTCAGCAATGAAAAGTGATGAAGAGGATAATCCGCTGGATCCCTTCACAGACATTGTCTGCGAAATTATCGAGTACAATCACGCCTTAGACCTTGAAGAAACTGGTAATGTTGAAGAAGCGGCAGAAGTCTATGAAAACATGCTGTATGAAGATCCGGATGATCATATAGGCGCAGGCCTTCATCTGGCAGCCTTGGGTAAAGTTGAGACACCCAGCTGCATGCCTGAAGCGCATGTGAAAACGCTATTTGGCAAAATGTCTGACGGTTATGACGATAAGTTGCTCAATGGGTTGAACTATGCGGTACCAGACAAGGTTCGGGAGAAGATCGAAACACTTCAGTTTGGTCCCTTCAAGCGAATGCTGGACCTTGGCTGCGGGACTGGACTTTGCTGCGAAGTCTTTAAAGACCACGCCACACATAAAACTGGTCTGGACCTGAGTGCAGAAATGCTGGAAAAGGCCAGACAAAAAGAAATCTATGATGATCTGTATGAAGGCGACATCGCTCAGTTCCTCATGCAAGGCAACCATGAGCATTGGGACCTTGTCGTGTTAACAGACGTCATTCCCTACATTGGTGCACTGGATGAGATTTTCGCTGGTGTGGCCCGAAATATGGTGGCCGGAGGTATTTTCCTCTTCTCCACCGAAACCCAACCGGAAACCGTAGCTGACGGACAGCCCTATACAGTTGGAAAGTATTGGCGCTACGCCCATTCTCAAGACTATGTGCGTACGTTATTGAACCAAAACAAGTTCGATTTATCCGACCTGACGCACATAATACTACGCAATGAGAAAGGTAATCCTGTTCCCGGAAGCCTGGTCATAGCCCGAAAGCTGTGAAGTTAAGTGGCTCATTGAAACATCGCCGGCTCTGAAAGCCTGCAAACGATGATGTAAAAGAAAACCCCGCTTCCAGGGGGGAAGCGGGGCTGCGAAATGCAAGTTTTTAAGATGGCATGTGATTGCCCGTTTGTCCGGGTTCCTAGCCACATATGACAGGGTATTGTTTATGAGACGGTCCCTGTCAGACGGATAGTCGCATCTTCTCTTGTGAAGACTTCCGGGTTCAGCTCCATGCCCAGACCCGGTTTTGTCGGAGCAAGCAGATAGCCGTTGTCGAATTCAGGCAGGCCGCTCACCAACTCGTTGTACCAGCCGAAGTAAAAGGCACGCACCATCTCCTGCACCAAAGCATTAGGGGCATTAATTGAAAGGTGTACGGCAGCTGTCAGCAGGCCGGGACCGGTACAGTCATGAGGCGCGATTGGTAGTTCATAGGCCTCTGCCATGGTGGCGATCTTCTTGGCTTCAGAAAGGCCTCCACACCAGCCGATGTCCAGCATGCAAACGTCAGTAGCTTTCTTTTCAAAAAGTTCGCGGAACGACCAGCGCGTTGCAAGATTTTCGCTGGCTGTAACCCATGCATTGGCGCGCCTTGCGTATTTAGCAAGGGCATCCACATTTGTCATCTTGATCGGGTCTTCGAGCCAGTAGACGTTGTAAGGCTCCAGTGCGCGCGCGATCTTTTCCGCCATTGGCAGGTTCCACACGGAATGCAGCTCCACGTGGATATCCATGGCCTCACCAACAGCTTCACGAATCTGCTTGAAGGGACGCAAGCCAGCTTCAAGGTCTTCCGGCGAAATGTCGGTGCCGTTGGTCTTCACAGCATACTGGTCAAACGGCCAGATTTTCATGCCGCGAAAGCCCATATCCAGCAGGCTTTTGGCAAGCGGTCCGGCATCGTGCAAAAATGCTTCCAGATCCTCATAGGGACCCTGGTCGGCTGTGTCGGCGCTCCAGTCTGTCGTGGTGTTGACCTGTTTGTCGCGCACATATTGATACCCTGCACAGGTGTTGTAAGCGCGGATTTTTTTGCGGCTTTTGCCACCAAGTAACTGATGAACAGGCACCCCAAGGGTTTTGCCTGCCAAATCCCAGAGGGCAATATCAACCGCAGAGGCGGCGCGCATTTCGGCGCCCGTGGAGTTGAAGCCGCAGATCGGGTTGAGCATCATGCGCGAAAGGGCGTCAATGCAGGTCGGGTCTTTGCCGATCAGGTCGAGGGCCAGTGTTTCGTGAATGTAGCCACAGACGGCGTCGGTGCCGTAAAAGGTTTCACCAAGGCCAAAGCTGCCCGCATCTGTGTGAACACGCACCCATGTGACATTGCGAAACTCTTTGAGGTTGATTGTTTCGATACCAGTGATTTTCATCGGATTAACCTGACTGTGAGGAGCCGCAGGGATTTAATGGGGCCTGCTCTCCTTTCTTGATTACATAATGCCAAATTTCTTGAAGGCTTCGACCGTTGTCATGCCATTTTGCAGGGCTTTGAGGACTTCGTTCTCACCGCGAGCTTTTTCAACGGCGCCTTCAAAAGCTGCGACTTCCACCTCCTGAGGGATAACAAGAACGCCATCCAGATCACCATAGATGATGTCGCCAGGGTTCACTCGTACCCCATCCATCTCGATGGGCACGCACCAGTCCAGAACCTTGCCACGCACACCCTGATCCTGCGCATAAGAACCATGGGAGGCGACCGGAAAACCAAGGCGGCGCACTTCCTTGGTATCCCTGTGGAAGCCATGGATGACAGCACCTGCCGCTTTACACACCTGAGCCCGGGTCGACATGAGACCACCCCAGCAGGCGTATCTGTGAGAAGCTCCTGCGCAGATGTAAATTTCGTCTTCCTTCAAGTCATCGAGAGCTTCAAACATCAGGCCGAAGGGCTTTTCAGAAAGCGGGTTGTTTCCCGTCGTCGCCTCACTGAGATAATCGGCTTCCAGCACAGGCATGGCACGGCCAACGATGATCATATCATCGTCAATGGGTTTAAGTCTGGGATCGAGAAACTGCCGCTGATATCCGAGGGTGTCCAGAGCATCCCCGACAAGGGCGACAAACAACTCCTCCCGGCACAGGGCAAAAAGCTCTTTGTCGCTGGTCCAGTACCTGGGCATGGCTACTTCCTTAAAAGTGAGAAACGGGGGCCACTTTGCGAAGGGGAGGCTTCGCAAAGTGGCAGGGAGCTAGTGGCTTTCGCGTGGAATCTCGGCACCGCGGCAACCCACTAGGAAATCAAGATCACAGCCCGTATCTGCCTGCATCACCGTGCGGCGATAAAGTCCCTGATACCCGCCTTCTCTGGAAAAATCTGGGGCACCCCACGCAGCGCGGCGGCGTGCCAGTTCCTCATCGGAGACTTCCAGAACGAGGGAGCGTTTTTCAACATCGAGTGAGATCATGTCCCCGTTTCGGACAAGTGCGATATTGCCACCTGCTGCCGCTTCCGGGGCGCAGTGCAGCACAACGGTGCCGTAAGCTGTACCGCTCATACGCCCGTCAGAGATGCGCACCATATCGGTGATGCCTTTTTGCAGAACTTTTGGAGGCAGGCCCATATTACCAACCTCGGCAAAGCCCGGATATCCCTTCGGGCCAGCGCCTTTCAGGACCATGACGCAGGTTTCATCAATATCCAGATCAGAGTCTTCAATCTTGGCCTTGTAGTCCTCAATATCTTCAAACACCACAGCCCGCCCGCGATGCTTCATCAGCGATGGCGTTGCAGCGGATGGTTTGATGATGGAGCCATCGGTGGCAAGATTGCCGCGCAGAACTGCAATACCGCCGGAGTCAACAAGCGGCTTATCCCAGTCGAGGATAACATCATCCCCCCAGCGCTCAGCCTCTTTTACGTTTTCAGCCTGCGTCTTGCCGTTGGCGGTGATGGTGCTGGTGTGCAATTTGTCGTTTTCTAAAAGTGCCCGCATCACAGCAGGTACGCCGCCTGCATAGAAGAAGTCTTCCATAAGATACTTGCCGGAAGGCATCAGATTGACGATGGTTGGAATGTCACGGCCCAGACGGTCCCAATCATCCAGAGTAAGATCAACGCCGATGCGGCCTGCCATCGCCAACAGATGAACCACCGCATTTGTAGAGCCTCCGATGGCACCATTTGCCCGGATGGCGTTCTCAAAAGCTTCTTTCGTCAGGATTTTGGAGATCTTCAGATCTTCTTCCACCATGTCCACGATACGGCGACCAGACAGGCGGGCGTTAAGCGCGTGGCGACTATCAACGGCAGGGATGGCAGCAGCGCCCGGTAATGTCAGGCCCAGAGCTTCAACCATGGCCCCCATCGTGGAGGCTGTGCCCATAGTCATACAGTGACCTTTGGACCGCGACATGGCCGCTTCTGCGCCCATGTATTCCTCCGGTGTCATCTCACCTGCTTTGACCATCTGGTCATATTTCCAGACGTGGGTGCCGGAACCAACCAGCTCGCCACGGTAACGGCCATTGAGCATCGGCCCGCCCGGCACAACGATGGCCGGAACATCACAGCTTGCCGTGCCCATGACGAGAGAGGGTGTGGTCTTGTCGCAGCCTGTCAGCAGCACGACACCATCAATTGGCAGGCCGCGAATTGCTTCTTCCACATCCATGGAGGCAAGATTGCGGAACAACATGGCAGTTGGGCGGGCGTTGGATTCTGCGCAGGAGAAAACCGGAAACTCAAAAGGAACCCCGCCCGCATCCAGAACACCGCGTTTCACGTGTTCTGCAACTTCACGAAAGTGCGCGTTGCAAGGGGTTAGTTCCGAGAAAGTTTGAGCAATGCCGATGATTGGACGACCGTCAAATGTATCATCCGGCAGACCCTGATTGCGCATCCAGCTACGGTGGATGAAGCTGTCTTTGGTCATGCCACCAAACCAGGCTTGGGAACGGCGTTTATGAGTCTTCTCGGACATATCATTAACCTTCGAACGTGTACGCATCAGGCGACGAGGTCTGGTGCGGGAAACATCTGCCAACTGAGGGAGCTGGCGCTGCACAAGAGCGGGATGAGGGAGGCTGAGGGATACGCGGGGCGGTTTAAGACCCGCGTGTCCTTGTTATTGTTGTTAGTTGAGGATCCACATGGACAGGCTCGGGAACGTCAGCATTGCAACAAGAACGATGATCTGAATGCAGATGAACGGAACCAGTGAGGTGTAGATGTCCTTAAGCGAGATATCCGGAGGAGCCACGCCTTTCAGGTAGAAGGCCGCCGGACCGAATGGTGGTGACAGGAAGGAAACCTGCATGTTTACCGCAAACAGGATACCAAACCAGATTGGGCTGTAACCAAGCTGCACAACAATCGGTACGAAGATTGGCAGACAAAGCATGGCAATACCGATCCAGTCGAGGAACAGACCAAGGATCAACATGATGCCCATCATGGCAAGGATGATCAGCTCTGGAGAGGTGCCCATACCAAGGATGGCGGAGGACACAAAGCGTGTGCCGCCCATCAGGTTGTAAACGCCAACCAGCGTTGCTGCACCAATACCAATCCAAACGATCATGCCGCAGGTGTTCAGGGTCTGCACCACCGCCTTGTTCACCAGTTCAAAAGTAAACTCACGGCGAATGAGAATTGCGATCAGAACACCAAACACGCCCATGGCCGCCGCTTCTGTCACAGAAGCCACACCGCCATAGATAGAGCCAAGAACGGTTGCGGCAACAAGCACAGGCAGGATCACAGAGCGCAAGGCTTTGAACTTTTCGCTCCATGGAAGATTAGCTTCTTCTTCTGGAAGGCCCGGTCCAAGCTCCGGATTCAGACCACAGCGGATCAGAACATAGGCAACATAGGCGAACATCAGGATCGTTGCGGGAGTGATCGCAGCAAGGAACAGGTCTGCGATGGAAACAGATGCCATCAGACCGTAGATGATCAGGACGATGGATGGAGGCACCATGGTGCCCAGTGCACCACCGGCACAGCATACGCCGATAGCAATGTTCTTGTTATAGCCAAGGCGCAGCATCTGCGGCAGTGCAAGAATGCCCAGAAGAACAATTTCACCACCAATGATACCGGACATGGCAGCCAGAAAGAACGCCACGAACAGGGTCTGGACAGCAACACCGCCGGGAATCCGGCCTGCAAACAGGCGCATGGTGTTAAACAGGTCTCGTGCAATGCCCGACCTGTCCAGCAGCGAGGCCATGAACACGAACATGGGCACTGCAACCAGCGAGTATTCGACAACAAAACCGTAAATACGGGCGGTTACAAGCGGCAGAGCCATTGGGCCGAACCAGCCGAACGTGAAAATCAGAGCAACAAGACCGGTGGTGAAGGCCAGCGGCAGACCAGTCAGCAGCAGCAGAAAGATAGAGCCGACAAGGATATAGGTGCCCCACTCAATGCCGAGAGCTTTCAGGTTGAGAATTTCGTGAATGAATTGGAAGATCATTTCCCGCTCTCCTCATTTTTCATGAAACGGGCATCGCCGCCGCGCAGGAAGTAAATCAGGTGCAAAACGGTTTGCGCCGTCATGGTGAGCAGACCAACCAGAATAACGATCTTGGTATAAGCAGGGAAAGCCGGGTTCCAGGAGGTACCGGAACGTTCCAGCTGGATTTCGCCAAACGGATTGTGCGTAGCAGTCATCACCATCAGATAGGCGGCATAGGCAAAGCCAGCACAGAAAATCAGGGTGATGAGAGAGTTCAGAATATCAAGGTAATTGCGTCTGGAGGCGGGCAATGCGTCATAGATCATGCGCACGCGGATGTGCTTGTCGCGGGCCATGGCAACCGGACCGCCAATGGAAAAGGCAACAGAGACAAGGAACACAACGGTTTCGTGCACCCAGCTTGTTGGCGAGTTGAACAGGTATCGAGAGAAGACCTCAATGACCGAGATCGCCATGGCAATAAAGATAATCCAGGCAATCAGGCTACTGGCTCTGCAAATCTGACGGTCCAGCCAGGTGCGCTGTATACCATCGGTTGCATGCTGGTCCTCAGGAATGGCACCGGGCTGGTCAGGATTGTGCGACTGTGCTTGATTGGCAGTCATAGCAATCGCCTTTCTGAGTTCCATCAGGCAAAGCTGTAGCGTTTGTTCTGCTGTTGCAGAACATCAGGATTGCCTGTGAGTGAAGAACTGGGGATCGTAAACCGGGGAGCGCGGCATGGACCATGCCACGCTCCATTTTGTAAGATAGGACTGATTACATCAGGCCGCGAACGCTCAGGAATTCTGTTGCGCTCTTGTAGATTTCACCGCAAAGCTCGGACTTTTCTGCCCAGATTTTCCATTCTTCCTTTGCGATGTTGCGGAACTTCGCACGCTCTTCCGGCGCCATGTCCACCAGCTCAATGTCTGGGTTCTTGCGAATTTCCGCAGCTGCCTTGATGTCGCGCTGTTTCAGTGTCAGCGCCATATCGTAGGCAAGTTGGTCAACAGAAGTTTCAAGGATTTCTTTGATATCTGCTGGCAGGCTGTCCCACAGGTCTTTGTTGATGGAGAAGTCAAGCATCGGCAGGGAGTGGAAACCTGGATAACTTGGGTAGCTTGCGAACTTGTGCAGGCCCATGTCGTTGTTGGTTGCCAGAACGGTGTAATCCGCTGCGTCGATCACGTTCTTTTCAAGAGCAGTGTACACGTCAGAACCCGGCAGGTTCACAGGTGCTGCACCTGCTTTTGAGAAGATCTCGTAGACCATGCCTTCTGGTGCGCGCAGTTTCAGGCCTTTAAGGTCATCAACAGTGCGGATTGGCTTGGAAGACGGGAAGGATTCCAGACCGGTTACCAGAGTACCAATCAGGTGTACGTTGTAAGGCTCAACCAGTTTGTTGTAGAGGTCTTCACCGCCGCCATACTTCATCCACTCAAGGAATTCCATAGGATCGCCCCAAGCGCCAACAAGGTTACCCATCATAGCAAATGCAGGGTCCTTACCAGCATTGTAGGATGGATCGTCAGATTTACCCTGAAGGATGCCAGCGCCAACTGCGTCAAGTGTCTGGTTGTGAGGTACCACTGCGCCGGTTGGAAGGAAATCAACCTTCACACGGCCCTGTGTCATCACTTCAACTTTCTTAGCCCATTCCTGTTTCAGAACGAACTGTGGTTCGCCAGCAGATTCAGAGGCCTGGAAAGTCCACTCGTATTCTGCAGCCAGTGCTGTCCCCCCCATTACCAGGCCAGCTACTGCACCAAGTGCCAGTGACTTGATTGTTTTTCCTAACATGTAATCCTCCACGATTGTTAGGTCGGTTCTATCGGTTCGGCAAAACCAGCGCTCACGCTGCTCTCATTCCGTTTCCCAGGATGGAAAGAGCATTCGCAATTTCGGTTTCGTTATAGGCCCCGAATTCAGGCAGTTTCAGATCAAAGCCGGTGCGCTCTATGATGCTAAGTGCAGCTTCGCGTGCTTTATCCACCTGCCGCAGACGAATGGCCTCCATGAGCTGGCGGTGTCTTTCAAGGCTGTCGGTCAACTCATCTGTATTTTCGGTTGTTTTCTTGATCAGGTAGATCACTGCGGGCCGTATGCTGCGGGCAACCTGAATCCAGACAAGGTTGTGCGAAGCGCCGTAAACCGCCTCATGAAACTCGCTGTCATACTGCTGAAAATGCTTGCCGCGCCATGTCATGTCTTTCGACTTGGAGGCTTCGAACATACCCTTCCATGCATTTTCAATCAGCAGGAGATCATGGGCATTTGCATGCCGCGCAGCTTCTGTTGCCATGTAAGGCTCAGTTGCTGCACGAAAAATAAAGATTTCTCGCGTGAACGGCAGGCTATCATTGGCATATTGTGCAATCCAACCGGAAACCTGAGGTGAGAGAATATTCCAGTTGCTATAAGCTTCAACCCGGGTTCCCAAACCTGAAATACGCTTGATTACACCCAGAGAGCTGAGTGTTTCCAGTGCACTGCGTATGGTTGAACGGCTTACGCCAAATTCTGTCGAAAGCTTAGTTTCTTTAGGCAGAAAATCATCCGGACATACGACACCGCTGAACAAGCGCTTTGCAAGCTCTTCAGTAATTCGATTGCGCAGATCTTGTGATGTTTCTTGCCGCATTAGGATCTTCCCGAGCTTCGTTCGCCAAGTGCTAAGGAAGTTATTTGAAGTAAATTTCACCGTATATAGTATTCAATACGTATTTTAAGTGAAGTATAAGATTAGAATTTACTTACCTTGAGAAATGTTAAGGTGATAATTTAAGAACTCAATCGTTATTTCATGTGTTTGACAGGTTGTGAATTTGGATCTGACTGAATGTTTGCTGAGTGCACACATGATCCGCTGAGGTATTTCACAGGAGCCTCTGAGATATTAGAGGGAGCTGTCCTACAGCTATGCTTGCTGGCTGGAACTTTGCTTGAAAAACTAACGGTTTTGTACAGCTTGGGCAGGCATTCTTATCGATAAATTATAACTTTCACCTATCAGGTCTGACATACGAAAAAGACATACAGACCTGGGGAAATATAAAAGGGACCCGCAATCAAGTTCAGTTGCGGGTCCTTTTATCCTGTCAAAAGCCGGGCTGTCAGCTTCCATAGGCACCAAAATGCTTCGCCCATGTTCGCCCGGCTTCCATGAAGAACGGGTCTTCGTGAAGATCATAAGCGCGGCAACGTGTTGCGTCCTCCAGCCCCAGTCGCTCAGCAAACATA
This sequence comes from uncultured Pseudovibrio sp., assembly GCA_947496145.1. Taxonomy (GTDB): domain Bacteria; phylum Pseudomonadota; class Alphaproteobacteria; order Rhizobiales; family Stappiaceae; genus Pseudovibrio. The sequence goes on along the minus strand of CANMBS010000030.1, from coordinate 34,502 downwards.
CGCTTGCCATAATAAACTGCGGTCGCGATGTTTTGGACGGAGTAAACCGCGTATGGCAGTAAGGCGTGGTAGCAGGCCTGTGCCGCCTCAAATTCGCCAGCCATAAAAGCATTGTAAAGTCTGATCTGAACGTCTGCACAATCGGGAGCGGGAACCAGCCCGGCACAGCCTGCTTTCAGATTGTCATAGAGCTCAACACCACCGCGTCCATTGAAGACGGACACCTGCCCCTTTAACCCTTCCACATATGGCTTTACGATGATGACCGGCCCCTCACCTTTCATCACTGTGAAGTTTGGGTGGCGACGTGCCAGTTCAATCATATGAGGTGTTTGAAGGCCGCAACCAATGTATTCCGGCGCATTTTGAATGCCGACAGGAATACTCACCTCCTGCATCACTTTTGAGAAGAACTCGAGAAGTTCTTCAGAGGCAGGCGTTTGCCCAAAGGGTGGCTGAAAGACCATCCAGCTTGCTCCGGCATCCTGAGCATAGAGCGCCTGTTCGATCTGGGCTTCAACACTTGCACCTGCAATGGTCACCGCAACAGGAACATGTCCGCAGACTGCTTCCACGGTCCAGTCTATGAGCGTTTTGCGTTCCTCTGAAGTAAGAGAGCCAACTTCGGTCACCAGACCCAGAATGGCAATTCCATGAGCGCCAGCAGCCAGACAAGCCTCGATCTGCCGTTGGAAATTCGGGCGATTGAGCGAACCATCCTCATTAAAGAATGCGTAGAGGATAGGGTAAATTCCTTTAGGGTTCAGTGACAAAGGGGCCTCCCAGCTGGTTGCTTTTCATGGGCGATGACGCTCATCAAAAGACGTATCGCCGGGCTGAAACTTAAGTGCTGATAATGGTGTTTCGCCAGTACGCGCTATTGCGGAGGGTCGCTTAACCCCTGAGTGGTGGAGGAGGACAAAGGCAGATCCTGCGGTCATAAAGGCCGCAGGACTGCACGTTATGTTTTTAATATGAGATTGTTTTTCTGAACACGTCAGGCAAGTTCTTCACTGCGGGTTTTCGCTGCTGCGACCGCACGGGAAAGAAGCGATGGCATACCGTTTTCCTCGTTCATCAGCACGTTAAGGGCAGCAGCCGTAGTGCCATTGGGTGAGGTGACATTGATGCGCAACTGACTTGGGCTGTCATCGGCATCTTCTGCCAGCTGGCCCGCCCCGCCAACAGTGGCTTTAGCCAGTTGCATTGCCAGCTCTTCCGGCAATCCCTGCTCCGCGCCTGCTTTTGCCAGACACTCAATCAGATGGAACACATAGGCCGGACCTGAGCCGGAAACGGCAGTTACTGCATCCATCTGACTTTCATTATCGAGAATAACGGTTTGTCCTACCGCCGTCAGAAGCTCCTGCGCCATATCAAGGTTGCTCTCAGAGCACTGTTCATTCGGCACAAGGGCGGTAATTCCGCGACCAATGGCTGCGGGTGTGTTCGGCATGGCGCGCACGATCGGGCTTCCCTCTCCCACCAGAGCAAGCAGCGTGTTTAAAGTGGTTCCGGCTGCAACTGAAATGAAAACAGTGCCTCCGCCCCCCAAAGCAACAACCTGCGGGGCTGCATCACCCATCATTTGTGGCTTAACGGCCAGAATACAGACAGCGGCGTTCTCAGGAAGCGGCTTGTTTAAGTTAAGTCCGTCAGCTTCCAATGCTTTGAGCCAGTCAGAGGGAAAAGGATCAATGACAGTGGTGCTGGATGGTTGCACGCCAGCTTCCAGCCAGCCCTTCAGCATAGCTGACCCCATCTTGCCGCAGCCAAGCAGGACAAGGCCATGAGTGTTTATTGCTTCAATCTGACTTGGCTTTGACATCTCTTAAATTCCGTAGGTGTTGCATTTTAATATCTGAAGGTCTGATTTGAATGAAACTTACGCGCAACCGAGTGGAAATGAAACAGGGTGTTGAGTTGAAAAAGACAGCTTGCGTTGCTGATCAGCTGGTGGTCAACAACTCCCCGCCTGTCACATCAGGAATCTGACAGAAGCGCCTGCGCACAACTGTTACACGTTGAGTTAGAAGTGGTCGCAGATCGTAAGTTATTGATAGCTCCCCGCTGGTTGGGTGGTTACATATGTGGCGAACAGGTGGCTGAAAGCTAAGAAATTAAGCGAAATTCACCAGAAATTGGGCAGAGCCAAAAATATTTTTTACTTGACGTCAATTTTTGTGATGTGCATCACACATTAGTCCGAAAAACATATGCATATCAAAACTATCATAATCGATAAAATTTAAGTCATATAAAATTAACTTGATATATATCTATAAAACCAGTATTACTCTAGGTTGAAATCATGTTAAACGTTTGGATAACCTTTCTCTTCGTTTTGAAGAGCAAAATAATTACGCCACATTTCCGCCTTATTTGAGAGAGAAATATTACATCAAATCAGATCTACTCTTCTTAAGGAGGGACATTGCAGGTGAGTTTAAAACTGCATAACACTCCATCAAGGCAGTGGATGTATATTTTTGCATGTGATGTAAAGTAGTCTGATTTTTGCTTCAGCAATTGAAGCTTGTTGTGTGGCATTAAACGTTGTGAGAGGCGTTTATCGCTATGAGGCATACCCTTTAAGGGTATTTAGCGGAGCTGGGAGATTAGGCTATGACTTATCTTCGTAGTGTAGACCTGCATTCTGAATGCGGCATCAGCAGTATTCGAGTTTACTCGACCGTACTTCGCCGATAATCACACCGACATTAAGGACAGGTGGCCTTGTAAACTGCATTCGCGTGCTGGTTACAATATGCATCCTGCCAGCGGTATCACATCAACAATCTAGCCAGCTGAAACCTGGGAGAGGTCCCGGGAACAGTTGAACTCATCTAAACTCTGTCTGAAAGGGATAAAGACATGGGCTGGTGGAATCCGTTTAAAGCAATCGCAAATGTTGTCGTCAACGCAGTAAGCAGCGTTATTGAAGGCGTAGCAACAGCACTTGGTCAGCCTGAGCTGGGCAAGAAAATCGCTGGCGTGTTTGAAGCTGTTGCAGAAACAGTTGTCGACGTTGTGGTTGATATAGCCGTCGGTGTCGCAACGTCCAAACCAGTGGAAGCTGTTGTAAACGTTGTGACTGACATCGCCGAAGGTGTTTCTGACATCGTTAAGGCATTAAATGGCACTGAAACCACGACCGAAGTGGCCGCTCTTGAAGCTCCGGCAGCAGAAGCAGCTCACGACTACGGTTCTGATGACATGCTGATGTAAGTAACTGGAAGGGCGTCTGGTTCTTGAGCCAGACGCCCTTCCAAAACGGTTAACTCTGTCTGAAAGGGATAAGGCATGGGCTGGTGGAATCCGTTTAAAGCAATTGCAAAGGCTGTTGTGGACGTGGCAGCAGCAGTTATTGAAGGTGTATCAGCGGCGTTTGGAGAGCCTGAACTGGGCAAGAAAATCGCTGGTGTGTTTGAAGCAGTCGCAGATACTGTGGTTGATGTTGCCTACAACATTGCTGTTGGCGTTATCACATCAACACCGGTGACAGCCACGATCAAAGTTGTTTTTGAGCTTGTAGAAGGTGCCGTAGATGTCTATCAGGCTCTGAATGAGCCTTCCGACACTGCGATAGAAGTTGCTGGCGCAGGTGCTCCGGCACTGGAAGCAGCGCACGACTACGGCTCCGATGACATGCTGATGTAATGAACTGGTTTGGGCGTCTGCCCCGTGAAAGGCGCCTGAACTACCCGGCCTGCTGTATCTGGCTGAAGGTGAAAACCGGCGTCTTGATGACGATACATAACAATAAGGCTGAAGCAGTTTTAAAAACAAAACCAAAACAACAAACTGCTTTAAAACAGGATGCTGGAGGGACCATTGGGTAAGCAAGCAAAAGAACAAGCACCTTACATCGCCAACGCCTTTCGCAAACTTTATAAGGCGTTTTGGGGGATTGGTGGGATCAGCATGTTGATCAACCTGCTGATGCTGACCGGTCCTTTGTTTATGTTGCAGGTTTATGACCGCGTGCTGTCCAGCAGTTCTGTGCCAACCCTTGTTGTGCTGAGCCTGTTTGTCTTCGTTCTTTACTCCTTTTATGGCTTGCTTGATGGTCTGCGTAACAGAGTGTTGCTGCGGGTTGGGCAACATGTCGACGAGCAGCTTTCCGGCCTTGCCTTTGAAGCATCCACTCGTGTTCCGCTGGTTCTTGGAGAAGATGGAGAGCGCACGCGGCCTATAAGTGATCTGGACGCCATTCGCCAGTTTCTGTCAGGAGCAGGTCCCTCCGCCATTTTTGATATGCCATGGATGCCGCTTTATCTCGGCATTGTCTTTCTGTTCCACCCGCTTCTTGGTACTACGGCTCTTGTCGGTGCCCTGCTGATTTGTGTATTGATCGCGCTCAATGAGCTGTCTTCCCGCCTGCCGGCAACCTACACAGCCATTGAAGCAAACAAGCGCACCAATCTGGTTGAAAGCTGCCGTCGCAATGCGCAAAGCGTTGAGGCGATGGGCATGATTGATAATCTGCGTGAGCGTTGGGAAGCGGGCAATTACGCTTTTCTCCTGCGCCAGCGCACTGCATCAGACCGGGCCAATATTTTCACAACGCTGATCAAGACGCTGCGTTTCATGTTACAGTCAGGCATTCTGGGCCTTGGTGCATGGCTGGTGATCCAACAGGAAGTCTCCGCAGGGGTTATGATCGCCGCGTCTATCATGACAGCGCGCGCCCTTGCTCCGGTAGAAGCTGCGATTGTGAACTGGCGTGGCTTTGTTGGCGCACGTGTGGGTGTCTCACGGCTGAATGAAACATTTGCCATGCAGGCCAGTCAGAGCGAGCGTGTTGCGATTCCAAACCCAACTCAATCGATTACTCTGGAAAATGTGTCTTGCGGCCCGATTGCTTCAAAAGAGGCCTTTGTAAAAGGCGTTTCATTCACGTTAAAAGCTGGCGACGGCCTTGGAATTTTAGGTCACTCAGGCTCAGGTAAGTCGACCCTGACCCGTGCCATGGTCGGGATTACGTCTCCGCTCAAAGGTCATATCCGCTTTGACGGCGCTGAACTGGCGCAATGGGACTTGTCCAGCCGTGGTGATTTTATCGGTTACCTGCCACAGGACATTCAGCTCTTCGATGGCACAATTGCTGAAAACATTCAGCGGTTTAAACCCGCTGAAAACACGGAGCAGCTGATTGAGGCCGCCTGCAGAGCCAATGTGCATGACCTGATCGTGAGCTTGCCAGAGGGCTATAACACCATGATCGGCGCCAATGGCGGCGGACTGTCTGGCGGGCAGCGCCAGCGGATCGCTCTGGCCCGTGCTCTTTATGGCAATCCCTTCCTGATCGTTCTGGATGAGCCAAACTCCAATCTGGATGCAGAAGGGGAAGCAGCTCTGACCACCGCGATCCATGAAATGCGTGAATTGGGGTCCATCGTGATCGTCGTTGCGCACCGGCCTTCAGCAACTTCCGCCGTTGACCAGATACTGGTGATGAAGGAAGGGGAAGTGACCCGGCTTGGTCCTAAAGAAAAAATCATGAAGCAGGCCATCAAGCCGCTTCGCACACCTCAGGAGGTAGCTTCCAATGGCTAAGAAGGACAAAGGACATTACGACCTTGCCGGAAGCATCTCCCGTCATTTGCGCGTTGGCGGATTTCTTGCAGCAGCACTGGTGCTCGGTGGCGGTACATGGTCGGTGGTGACTGAAATCTCCGGCGCGGTTGTAGCCCCTGCAAAGGTCGTGGTGGAGACCAGCACCAAATCGGTGCAGCATCGGGACGGCGGCATCGTCAATAAAATCTTCGTTCAAAACGGAGACTGGGTGAAGGCTGGTGATCTGGTGTTACAGCTGGATGATACGCTGACCCGCTCCAACCTTGGCGTTTTGAGCAATCAGCTCGATGAGCTTTATGCGCAAGAGGCTCGTTTGGTTGCTGAATTGAAAGGTCAAACGGAGATCAATTTCAAAAGACCTGCAAACAGCACGGCCCACGAGACCCGTCTTTCTATAATTCGCGAGACGCAGCGCAGTATGATGCAGGCGCGGCAACTCAATCACGAGAGTAAGAAACAGCAGCTTCATGCGCAGATTGGCCAGTTGCAAAAGCTCGTTGCCGGATTGGAGCGTCAGCGCTCTGCTAAGCAGACAGAGATTGACCTTCTGGACTCAGAGCTGGTGAACCTGAGACATTTGCGCGACAAGAAACTGGTGACAGATTCCCGCGTGATGGCCTTTGAGCGGGAGCGCAGCTCTCTGGAAGTTGAGCTAGGTGGCTTCATTTCGCAAATGGCCCGCTCAGAAGAATCCATCAGTGAACGCAGGATCATGATTTTGCAGGCTGATGAAGAACTGCGCTCACAAAATCTGGAGCAGCTTCAACGCACACGGGCCGAAATTGGTGAGTTGCAGGAACGGCATATCGCAGCACAGGATGAGCTGCGCCGGACCCAGATCCGCGCACCACAAAACGGCAAGGTCTACAACTTGTCTGTCCATACCATCGGCGGGGTTATCATGGGCGGTGAAGTTGTGATGAAGATTGTGCCTGAAGAGGACCAGTTGATCGTAGAGGCACGGGTGAAGCCGGTTGACGTTGACCAGATCACACCCAAGCAAGGAGCTACTATCCGGTTGCCTGCCTTTGATAAACGCACAACGCCGGAACTGAAGGCACAGCTGAAAACCATCTCTCCTGACCTTGTTGAGGATCAGAGAACGGGCAGCACGTATTACCTTGCTGAACTGGTGATTTCTGATGAGGAGCTGGAACGGTTAGGCGATAAGACGCTGGTTCCCGGAATGCCGGTGGAAGCGTTTATTAAGACTGAAGACCGTTCTGTTCTGTCATATCTGATCAAACCCATGATGGACCAGATTGCCCACGCCATGCGAGAGACTTGATTTGCCGAAGCTGGAACCAAAGCTGCCAGTTAGATAAAACGCAAGATGAGCAGTGAGATATTGGTAATGCGTTCTCACTGCTTTTGCAGAGACATCCTTTGCGAGCAGGCAGGTTTGAGAGCAATTATCTGGCCGGACCTTGATCCGTTTTCGCTTTTTCCGGCCTGAATGCCCATATGGACATTAATGCCGCCCCAACCAGAACAGCGGCACCAAAAAAGTATCCATCCGCCAATGCACTGCTGCTGATCCTTTTCAGTATATAAAGCGATTGCGGCCAGCGCTCATGTAATTGAGCTGCAACAATCGGCTGGTCATTCATGAACTTATAAAGCAGTAACTGCAGGAGTTCGCGATCTCTATCATTGGGTTCCATAAGTTCGGCAGCAGCCGAGATCATGGTTTTCTCGCGCCAGTTGATCAGTGAACCAATGCAGGCAATGCCGAAAACGCCGCCAGTCTGCCGGAATGTCTGAAGCAGCGCTGAGGCGCGTGCGCGGCTGGGCAAGGCGACATGAGACAAGGCTTCTGCTGATACGGTGCTCACCAGCAGACCTAACCCCGCTCCCATCAGGATCATGCCGGGCATCAGCATCCAAAGTTCGTTAAGGTGCAGAACAAGAGCCTGACTGGAAAACCCAAGAGCCATTGCCAGCGTCCCGGTCATAGCCAGCTTCTTAAAGTCCATTTTCCCAACAAGTCCACCGCCCACCTGAGCGAATATGATGATTGTCAGCACCACGGGCAGCATGGAAAGGCCAGCTTCGATGGGCGACAGTCCCAGAACATTCTGCACGAAAACAGACCCGAAAACCACCTGACCTAAAAGCGCAAAGGGGATGCAAAACAGTAAAATGCAGCAGCCGAGGTAAATCTTGTTCTCAAACAGTGAGAATTGAATGAATGGATGCTTCACCCGCTCTCGCCTGCCATATATGAGGGCGCAGATTAAAACCACAAAGCCAATGGAAACAATGCCTTCTCCAAGTGAGAGCCGATAGTCCCCGAACCTTTGAACTGCAACTGTGAAGACAATCAGCGCCATGACGAACATGAATGCGCCCTGGAAATCGAAGGTTCCTGTTCCTTCTTTGGGCTCACTCCTGCCAACAACAAAGGCCATAATCAGTGCAAATGCGCCGATGGGTACGTTGATAAGAAACACCATACGCCACGACAGGTATTCTACCAGCGCTCCGCCAATCAAAGGACCGGCAGCAAGGAACACAAGGCCAGCGCCGACATAAAGCGCAAGCGCCTTGCCCCTGTCGTCCTTGGGGAATGCTGAGAACACCAGCGACGTTGCCGCAGGTTGCATTAAGGCCGCCCCTGCCCCCTGAAAGGCGCGGGCGGCGATAAAGAGATCTCCTGTGGGTGCATAGGCGCATGCAAGTGAGGCCATGGTGAACAGGCCCACACCAATGCGGAAGGTGGTGTAAAAACCAAACCTGTCGCCCAGCCAGCCACCACACATAAGCAATGCAGCCAAAGCAATGAGATAGGCGTTTACGGCCCATTGCATGTGAACGGGGCCAAACTCGTAAGCGCGTTGCAAGGAAGGCAGAACAATACCCAGAACGGTCTGATCGATCATGACCATGGCAATGGCACCGACCATGTTCAACAGCACCACGTATTTACGGGGCATCCTTGCCTCCTTCGTTGGAACAGTCAGGCAGGATTTTCAAACTGCCCCATAAAACCAGTCAGCGCCTGAAGACAGGAAGACTCATCCATAATCGGGCAGTGCCCGCGCCCCGGAATATCAACCGCCTGCATTTTCGGAGCCATCTCCTTCATGGTACGGATGGTTTCTGCTGATGTGACATCAGACAGTTCTCCGCGAATAGAAAGGATCGGAAGCTCCAGTTGCGCAGCCCGTTTATGCGCGGCCCACAAATCTCGCGGGGTCTCTTTATTCTCCGCAAGCGCCAGACCGAGATTGTCATCATAGCGGTGATGCCATTTACCGTTTTTCAGGCCATACATGGAAAGCGCCATGCGCTCCCATTTTTCTTCCGGCAGATCTTCAAACTGATTGCCCACATGTTCTTTAACGGTTGCAACAACTGCGCTAAGCTTTTCCTCGTCCGCCAAGCGCCCGGCATACCCGAAAATGCGCGACATGCCTGCAAATTCGATGGTTGCACCAAGGTCATTAAGCACGGTGCCAGCAAGCATATCCGGATGATCCTCTACCATCAGCATTGCCAGTAATGCGCCAAGAGAAGAGCCGAGCAACACAACGGGACCTTCGCCCGTATGCTGCCAGAACTCATAGATATCGCGGATGTAAACTCTGGTATTGTAGTTTTTATAGTCCGGGTCATAACCAGACAGATCCCGCCCGCGCAGGTTGAGCGCGTAGACCTTGAAGTCCTTACCCATTTCGCAGGCCATGGGATCAATATCACGCACGCAGCGTGTCAGGCCGGGCAAGGCGATGATAGCTGGCTTCTTGCTTTCGCCGTTGCCATAAAGCCGATAGTTCAGCCTGATACCATCTGACGTGGTGAACCACTTGTTCTCGTAGGCTCCGCTGTCATATTTGCTTTCGTCGATCTGGCTCATAAACACCTCTTTTCTTCTGGATGAGGTTTATGGTCTGAATGAGTTGTATCGGTCAGATGTCCGGTCTGCGGCGTTTCTATGATCGCGTCAATCCGCTCTGAATGCTTGCGGATTGCTTCATCTGCCGCCAGATATCCTGTTTCAATCCGTGTCTTGATGCTTTCCGGCTCAAAATCAACTACGCCGGACAAAGCATTGTGTTCAGCGGAAACAGTAACAATATGTGAGATTGCTCGCATCTTCATGAGAGCCTGATAGTGCTCGCACTTCCTCATCGGCGAGTCTTTGGGCACCAGCTTATCCAGATCCCATAGCATTTTGGAATAGTGCTGGGCGCTTTTATCGCCATCAAGCATGTGCCAGAACTTGTCTTCATAAACCAGCTCGGTCATCCGGTCGATGGCTTCTTCAACTGTAGAGGGGATGATGCCTTCCGGGCAGAACAGCTCAATCAGGAAAATAGGCATATGAGCAACCTGATGCTCGTCCAATATCCGCAGGAGTGAACGAACAGGCGTGTTATCATAAAGGCCGCCATCCCAATAGTATTTGCCATTCAATTCAATAGGTGGGAAGCCCGGTGGCAGACTGCCACTTGCCATAATATGCATGGCTGTCAGGTTGGTATCTCTATTAGAGAACCGTTCAATCTGTCCGGTTGCCACATTGGTTGCGGTAATCACCACCCGGGGCGTTTCGGGAGCGTTGAGGCGTTCAAAGTCAATGAACTTCTCCATGGTTTCCAGCGCGGGCGTAATATCATAAATGCTTGGTCTGGAAGGCCCCATGAAAGAGGGGGGATGTAACTTGAAGAAACGCGGATGGCCCAGACTGGCTCGCAGGAGCTTTTGACTGGAATGCCACACAAATCCGGGGGAATGACCAAGATGATTCCACAGTGCATGGAGTGTTTCCATCGGATCACCCAGCTTGGGCGCGGCGATGACGGCTGCATTCAATGCGCCGATTGACGTGCCCGTGATGATCTCGGGCTCGTATCCCTCTTGATAGATACGGGTCAGTGCGCCAACTTCATAAGCGCCAAGCGCACCGCCGCCTTGCATGACAAGGCCAATTCCCTGTTTCATCTGCCGTCCTTTTCGAAAGTGGGCTCATGTATCTTCCTCCCGAAAATCCAAAGGATTGCGATCAGATGCCCCTGAGCGCAAACCTTCCAGCAACTCTGATCCCTATAAAATCAGAGGCAATGCTCACGTCTTTTTCTGTCTTGTCTGCATTTGAAAAGTGAGCAGCTTTTCCAAAGCACATTTCAAAAAACAGAGGTGCAGATGTCCTTTTCAAAGATCATCCTCTAAAGTTACCCTAGGTTTCGATGTGCAAAGAAAAGGTGAAAACCTTGGGTAAATCACTCAGGTTCTGCTGGTTTCCTGAGTACTGTCAGACCCTGTCAGCATCTTCCACAGTGCTTTGATTGCAAGCCCAGGCTCGAACCAGCTTACAAAGCGTGTATCAACCGGCTGCCCATCTCTTATGGTCAGAACGGGCTTTATCAGCCGCAACCCTTCAGGCCGCATCACCTGTGGGTTGCCATTGAGCAAGGTGAAGTCTGCTTTCATACCTTCGGCAATCTTGCCGATCTCATCGCCCTGCCCCAGCTGATAGGCAGAGTTCACCGTCATCGCCTGAAGTGCTTCTTCAAGCGTCACAGCGTGTTCTGCCCCAACCACCGTCTCACCACTTTCAGAACTGCGCGACATGGAGGTTTCCACGGTTCTTAATGGATTGATTGGCGTTGACGGGTGGTCCCCATGGAAGGTGACGGTCAGGCCATTGTCCAACGCATTGCGAACAGGCATGTAACGTTGCAGGCGCTCTTTGCCGAAAAGATGTTCCAGCTGATCGCCATAATATGTGATGTGATCAATGAAGAACCCGAGAGAAACGCCCAGATTAGCTGCACGTTGTATCTGCTCGCCCGTGATCAGGGCGTTGTGTTCCAGCCGATGGGAGATGTTGGCGCGCGGATCCTCCCGCTGAACCACATCGATTGCTGCAAGCGCCTGATCGACCGCACGCTCTCCCTGAACGTGCAGTGCCACCTGACCACTCTTTTCATGAACGCTGCGCAGTTTTTTAACCAGCACATCAAAGTCCATATTAAGCGCACCGCTATGCCCCTCTGCCAATCCGAGTCTTTCAAGAACAAGCTCAGTGTTTTCATAGGGATGAGTTGTTGCAGCGGCACCGGTAAAAGGTGAACCATCTATCCAGAATTTTGCTCCGACAATGGCAAACCGGTCATCCCCGCCAAACCGCCAGTCCGGCAACTGCTCCTCTGTAAGATAGAGATAGGTTCGGACGGGCGGGTTATCGTCAAGTCCAATACGCTGCAGCAATCCAACCGGATCAGGATGGCGGCCAACTGCACCGGGCACACCAATGGTGGTAAAGCCTGCCGCAGCATAATCTGCATACTGCTTGCGCACCAGCAGTTCAACAAGCTCATCAGAAGGCGCAGGAATAGCTGAGATGACATGATCAATTGCTTCCAGTTCCCGCAGCATCGGCCCGCGAAGAGGATTGATCCCGGCTTCTTTTAAAGCGGCTGAGTTGGCGTATGCCTCATGCATCATCTGCGTCAGAATAAGCAATGGCCTGTCAGGTGCAATTGCGTCAAGTTCTGCAAGCGTTGGCGGCTTAAGGCCAGCAATAGCAATCGGGTCCCAACCATAAGCGAGAATCCACGGTGTCAGGCTGTAGCCATCTGCAGAATCTCTGAGCGCTTGCATGATTTCCATGCGGTTATTGTATTTAAACGCGCTCAAATCTGTCGTTGCGCCCAGCAAAGCTGCTGCAATCGGATGAGTATGAGGTTCAATGAGGCCTGGAATCAGCGTTCCGTCAAGGTGAATGACTTTCACATCCTCCAGTTCCTGAAGCTGACGTAAAGAGCCGACTGCAATCACCTCATCACTATCCACCAGAACGGCCTTCGCCTCCGGTCGCTCAGGATTCATAGTCAAAATGCGATCAGCGCTGAGAATGTACTTTTGCGGATAGGCAGGAGGGCGCGCATACCAATAGTAACCGGCAGCAGTTGCGACAAGGACAACAACCAGTCCTGCAATCCAACGCATTCCACTCTCCCTATTTCTTACCTTAGGGAATGATGCATAGAAATTGATAGGATGCCACCCACGAGTTTTGCTTGTTTGATTGTTTGTGTGATGACGGGCATAACTTCCTGCCTCCATTTTTAAGATAGTGACAAGTTGCAGAATTACTGGTGTCATGTGGTGTTTTCATTCTCAGGTCAGGACTGGCCCGCGAAGAACAAAAAAAACGCTGCAAACACCAAACCAACGCAAATCCGCGCAAACCAACGCAAACGGACTTATTCTCCTTTGTGCAAGGATACTCCACCCACGCTTGACCAATACGTTAAGGTGGGTTTGAATATAAAAGTTTGCTGGTTGCTGAACGACATTTTTGGGGGGAGCAACCGCAGCTGATGGGGAGGATAATGTTATGTCAGGGAAATATTCTGAAAACCTGCAGGCCTGGCTGGATATGCTGGAGGGAGGCAAGGACCTTTCCAGACTGGCGGGGATGATTGCAAAGGACTGTGTGTTTTACAGCCCGGTGGTGCACACCCCGCAGCGGGGGCAGCAACTGACTGTCATGTACCTATATGGTGCGGCGCAGGTGTTGGGCGTCAATAACTCTTTTAAATATGTGCGGATTCTGGATTGTGGTGAAAATGCTGTGCTGGAATTTGAAACTGAGATTGACGGCATCCATATCAACGGCGTGGATATGATCCATTGGAATGAAGATGGACTGATTGACGATTTTAAGGTGATGCTGCGGCCTCTAAAAGCTTTGGGAATGGTTCAGACCAAGATGGGGGAGATGCTGGAAGCTGTTAAATCACCAGCAAAAGCATGATGATAACTTGAGGCGATTGAGGGAGTAGTTGCTAACCAATTACCAGCTCCTCACACAGAAACCTCTCCCAAAATTTCATGGGTCTGCGGCCATCTACTGTTTCCTTTAAAGCTTCTGTAATCCAGTCGCCCTTGAATTATTCCCGTACTCACACGTCGCACGGGAATATGATGAAACATTTCCTTTCAAAGCCTTTATTAAGGGGAATAACTCTGCTGGGTCTCTTGCTCATCTTAGCGGGATGTAGCTTGCAGACCTCTCCCGTCGCTGACCCTAAAGGTCCCATTGCTATTTTAGAACGGGACCTGCTTTACACCGCCTTCTTCATCATGCTGATTGTGGTTATTCCCGTTTATTTCATGGTGTTCTGGTTCATCTGGCGCTACCGCGCAAAAGGGGGAACCGGAGAATACAAGCCAGATTGGCACAAATCTGCCGTTATTGAAGTGTTCGTCTGGTCAATCCCAGCTGCAATTATCATTACACTTGGATATCTGGTCTGGACTTATTCATACAAGCTGGACCCTTACAAGAAGATCGCGACACCCGAAAACACGATCAATGTGCAGGTGGTTGCGCAGGACTGGAAGTGGCTCTTCATCTATCCTGACCTTGGCATTGCCTCCGTAAACGAGCTGGCCTTCCCCGTGGATAAGGCCGTTTCCCTGCAACTGACCTCCGACACCGTCATGAACTCGTTCCTCGTGCCAGCTTTAGGTGGACAAATCTACGCCATGGCGGGAATGACCAGTCAGCTTAACTTAAAAGCCAATGAAACCGGGCGCTTTCGTGGACGCAACACTCAATACAGCGGTGACGGCTTTGCCATGCAGTTTTTTGATGCAGTTGCCATGACACCTGAAGAGTTTAACGACTGGGTTGCAAGCGCTAAGTTGCAGCGCAAACCACTTTCGACTGTTCGCTATAATGAACTGGCTCTGCCAAGCATCGCACATGGCATCGAGTATTTCTCATGGGTTAAACCCGGCCTTTTTGAGGAGATCTTAAAGAAATACGCACGACGTCCCGAAAACACCTTGCGCAGGCATTCTCCTGTACAGGGCCAGACAACTTGTGAGGGGGCTACACCATGCTAGGAAGATTAGGTTTTGACTCCCTGCCCCTTTACAGTGCCGTTGCTTTTGGCGGCGCGTCAGTTACCGTACTGGGAGGTGTCGTTGTCTTCCTGCTGGTCACTTATTTCGGTAAGTGGGGGTATTTTTGGAAAGAATGGCTGACCAGTCTGGATCACAAACGCATCGGTATCATGTATATCGTTCTTGCCATGGTGATGTTGCTGCGCGGTTTTGTCGATGCACTCATGATGCGTGCTCAGCAAGCCATTGCACTGAGCAATGATGGATACCTTGCACCAGAGCACTTCGATCAGGTGTTCAGCTCTCATGGTACCATCATGATTTTCTTCATGGCCATGCCATTTCTGACGGGGCTGATCAACATCGTTGTGCCGCAGCAGATTGGCGCACGCGATGTGGCCTTCCCCTTCATGAACTCCATCAGTTTATGGCTCACCGCAGCCGGGGCCGCGCTGGTGATGGCCTCTCTTGTAATCGGCAAATTCTCAACAGCTGGATGGACCGGCTATCCGCCCTATTCCGGCGCTGAGTACAGTCCGGGCGTGGGCGTTGACTACTGGATCTGGGCGCTTCTGGTCAGTGGTGTGGGCAGCACCATGACGGGGATAAATTTTATTGTCACGATAATAAAATGCCGTGCTCCCAAAATGCGTCTGATGCAAATGCCATTGTTCACCTGGACTGCGCTATGCACCAGTATTTTATTGGCATTTGCCTTTCCAGCGTTAACAGTCGTCGCTGCAATGCTCGGTTTGGACCGGGTCCTTGGCTTCCATTTCTTTACGAATGAAGCTGGCGGTAACATGATGAATTACGCAAATCTGATCTGGATCTGGGGCCACCCGGAAGTATATATCCTCATCCTGCCCGCCTTTGGCGTCTTCTCGGAAGTGACCGCAACCTTCTCACAAAAAAGGCTTTTTGGCTACGCATCACTGGTATATGCCACTGCTGTTATCACCATCTTATCCTTCTCAGTCTGGCTGCATCATTTCTTCACAATGGGCTCAAGCCCCAACGTGAACGCGGTTTTCGGCATTGCCACCATGATCATTGCAGTTCCAACAGGCGTGAAAATCTTTGACTGGGTTTTCACCATGTATAAAGGCCGGATCATCTTCCACCCTGCCATGCTGTTTACCATTGGATTCCTTATCACTTTCGTCCTCGGCGGCGTCTCAGGCGTCCTTCTGGCGATCCCTCCGGCAGACTTCCTGATGCACAATTCCACCTTCCTGGTCGCGCATTTTCATAATGTGCTGATCCCCGGAGCGGTCTTCGGCTATTTTGCGGGTTTCCAGTACTGGTTCCCGAAAGCGACCGGCTTTATGCTCAACGCAAAGTGGGGTGTTCGTTCGTTCTGGTTCTGGATTATTGGCTTCTATCTGGCTTTCATGCCGCTCTATGCCCTTGGCTTCCTTGGGATGTCCCGACGCATGGAGCGTTATGAACTACCGGAATGGCAACCTTATCTGATCGTTGCAGCTGTTGGAGCACTTTGTGTTCTCACCGGGATTATCTGCCAAGGTATACAGCTTTATGTGAGTGTTCGTGACCGTGAGGAAAACCTTGATATCACTGGCGATCCTTACAATGCGCGCACGCTGGAGTGGCAAACGTCCTCCCCTCCCGCTGAATATAACTTTGCAAACATCCCGGATGTGAAAGACATTGATGCCTTCTGGGACATGAAGAAACGCGGAATAGCTTATGCTATGCCAGAGGCTTACGAGGATATACACTTGCCGCGAAATACCGGAATAGGTGTCTTTCTCGGTGGCCTTGGATTTCTTATAGGCTTTGCGGTCACCTGGTACATCTGGTGGTTGGCTGCGCTAAGTTTTGCTGGAGTGATCGGCTGCCTGATCGTTCGTGCCGCTCAGGATCATAGTTTCCAGATCATTCCAGCAGAAGAAATTGAAGCTCATGAAAATGCGCGGCGTAAAGCGCTTGAGCAACATACGCCGACACCGGGGGATTTCTGGTCATGACCATTTACAGCCCAAACACTAGCAGCTCACCCGGACCAAGTGAAGAAACGTTAGATCTCAGAGACTTCGGTTTCTGGCTCTATCTTATGACTGATGCGATCATCTTTTCACTACTGTTTGCAACCTACGTAGTCATGTTTCAAAACACGGCTACCGGTCCGGTGCCGAGGGATGTCTTTGATATAACTCACGTCTTTGCTGAGACAATGTTCCTGTTGGTTTCCAGCGTCACCTTTGGGTTTGCTTCGCTGGCCTCTGTCCGGGAGCAAAAGGGACAAGCCGTTATCTGGCTTATGGTGACCATCGTTTTTGGTGCGGGCTTTATTTCTCTGGAAGTGATTGAATTTGTAGGCATGATGCAATCTGGAGCAGGCCCGCAAACCAGCGGCTTTCTCACTGCATTCTTCACGCTTGTGGGTACGCACGGTGCTCACGTAAGCCTTGGGGTGATCGGGATTGTGGTGATGATTACACAGATTCTGATTAAGGGGCTGACCTCCCCCGTTAAATCGCGCCTGCATCGTCTCGGCCTTTTCTGGCATTTTCTCGATATCGTCTGGATTGGCATTTTTTCAATCGTCTACATGCCCGGCTGGCTGATTTAGGAGTGATCATGCACCCACAATCTCACAGTACAGCGAAACTGATCACAGGGTTCGTTCTTGCTCTTGTGTTCACGCTCATACCGTTTGCGGCAATCTGGACTTCTGCTTTTACAGTCGAAATGACTTTCGGTCTCATCGCTTTATCTGCGCTCATTCAGGTAGGAGTTCACTTACACTATTTTCTCGGTATTGATACTCATACGCCGCTGGAGAATGTCTTAGCAATGTGTTTTGCTGGCGTTTTGATCATTCTGATGGTTGGCGGAACGCTATGGATTATGTTTGATCTGTATGAGCGTATGATGTGACCTCATCAAGAACTGGTTGGGGGTGGTCAGTTGCGAAACTGACCAGATTTGCAAGAAAGTCCTGTGTCGCCAGCTCCCAGGAGAAGGTTCTGGCGTATGCTATACAATCCTCTGGTCTCATTGATAAAGCTTGCCTTATAGCTAAGGATAGATCTTCATCTGTTGCTCCAACCGGAGCCTCACCGATTATATCCTTGGGTCCCGTGACAGGATAGGCCGCAACGGGAACACCGCAGGCCATTGCCTCTAAATTTACAAGGCCGAATGTGTCGGTTTTTGAGGGAAAAACCATTACATCCGCTCCGCAATATGCTTTAACTAAATCATCTCCGGTCTTGGCTCCCGTGAACACAGCATCTGGATATTGTCTGGACAGTGCAGCTCTATCAGGTCCATCTCCCACTAAAACTTTACTTCCGGGCAAATCCAGTTCCAAAAAAGCTTGGAGATTTTTTTCCGGAGCAATGCGACCCACATATAGCATCACAGGCTTCGGAAGATTGGCAAATATCTCTGATGGGACGGGCCTGAACCTTTTCAGCTCAACACCACGCTGCCAGCGCACGACACGCTGAATGCCAACGCTTTGGGCTGTTTTCATCATGGCTGGAGTTGTTACCATCGTCTGTGCAGCCTGATTATGAAAGGAGGTCAACCACTTGTAAAACCATGAGGTTGGCAGTCCTGTGCGCATGGCAGCATATTCGGGAAACTTAGAAAGCCAGGAGCTGGTAAAGTGACATTTTTTTCGCCTGCAAAACTTACGAGCGGCCCAGCCAAGCGGACCTTCTGTCATCACATGGACAGCATCCGGATTTAAGCCATCCAGCATCTTGGCAAGTTTGCGATAAGGAAATAAGGCGAGTTTGATATCGGGATATGTTGGCAGAGGGACCTGTTTAAACTGATCTGGCGTGATTAGTATGACCTGATGCCCCAGTGCGAATAGCTCTCGCCGTGTCATTTCCAGAACGCGAACCACACCATTGATTTGCGGATGCCATGCATCTGAGATCACAATAATTTTCATGAGCTTCGCTCTTACCGGTTACCAAAAAGACAAACACGGGATTTTTGCTGCGTCGCATCGCTGAGAGTATTTGCGCGCAATTTCAGTTACTTCCTGAAGAAGGCGGTCGCTTAATGTTATCGGGCTAAGGCCCATCTCCAATAACTGATTATTCGCAACCAAAAGATCGTTTTCCGCAGCCTCTTTGCGTGGGTTATCTAAATAAGCGATTTCGGCCCCCGTCATTCTCGCAACCATCTCTGCAAGGTCTTTGATGCGGTGAACCTCTGTCATCTGATTGAGAATTTTAACTCTTTCACCCTGTTCAGGAGCATTTTCAAAGGCCAGCTGAATGCAACGCACAGTATCCTGAATATGAATGAAGGCCCGCTTTTGTCCACCTGTACCGTGAACTGTGAGTGGATACCCAATAGCGCCCTGCATGAGAAATCGATTAAGAACAGTGCCATAGTCACCATCATAATCAAACCGATTGATAAGGCGCTCATCCATTGAGGTCTGCTCGGTCTGCGTGCCCCAAACTATTCCCTGATGAAGGTCTGTGATCCGAACTCCATAGTTCTTTGCATAAAACTGAAAGAACAACTGATCCTGCGATTTGGTCATATGGTA
Source organism: uncultured Pseudovibrio sp. (assembly GCA_947496145.1). GTDB lineage: Bacteria > Pseudomonadota > Alphaproteobacteria > Rhizobiales > Stappiaceae > Pseudovibrio. The sequence goes on along the minus strand of CANMBS010000030.1, from coordinate 15,511 downwards.
TATAGAACCGGGACTTGTGGGATATAGAATTTCCTGTTCCCGCAAGTCTCCCTCAACACTCAAATGCACAGTCAGATAGCCCTCGGGAATTTCACAGCCTACGGAGCTGTAGCCATAAACACCCATTGTTCCTAAGTGGATAAGGTGTGTTTTCAAATTCACTTCAACAATCGCAGAAAGTACATCATGGGTTGCATTAAGGTTGTTTGAAACCGTGTAACGTCGGTGTCTGGCTGATTTCATAGAGTATGGCGCAGCCCGTTGCTCAGCAAAATGGACAATCGCATCTGGTTGCACAGTTTGAAGAAGTTTCACAAACTGCTCGTAATCCTGTCCTAATGTGAGATTTACAAAGCCGATCTGTTTGCCTGTGAGCTCTTCCCACACTTCCAGGCGTTCGCTCATCGTTTTCATTGGCGTCAGCGATGAAACACCCAGCTCCGTATCAATGCTGCGATGAGACAAGTTATCGACGATAATGACTTCATGTCCAAGACTTGAAAATAGCAAACTTGTGGGCCAGCCGCAAAAACCATCACCGCCCAGTACCATAACTTTAGCCAAGAAATCGCCCTTCCCACCGATCTACATTAGTAAAAGTGAAGTAGCACTCAATTTGAACAAGCTGATGAACATAACCTTATGCATGCATTTAAACGGTTCGTTCCGATCAAGATGTCCTGCGCAAGAATACTCAAACGCTTTCAATTAGCTACATTATGCAATTAAGCTCGCGTTAGATAAGCACGGGAGCAGGTTGGCTTCATCTCCAGAAAATCAAGGGTTAAGAACGAAGATGTGTATAGCGCAACCTCGGCAAATTCTAAGCGGAATATTTGTAACCCAGAGAGTTTTACTTGACTTTGATGAAACCTGCTGTTCCCAAGTAAACGTAGTTTTAGCAATGAATGCGAAAATCTGTCTTAGCCAGTCTCCATAGGATGTAATGGAGACCTACGTATTTTTGCAAGTAGCGACAAACAGTATTCCTCGGAGGTGTAGATGGTATTGAGAGCACTAGAACGCAAGATTACATCATCTCATCAGTACTACACTATACTTCCTCTGGAGGAATGGCCTAGTATACTCGGATATTTTATTTATAAGATTTAGGGAGATGAAAATTTATGAGAGCAAAACTGATTTCGATGTTTGGCGCGGCAGCACTGTCTGTAACGTGCGCAACAGCAATGGCTGCGGAGACAATTCGTGTGACTTTGCAACTGCCTGAGAAACACAGCCTGGGTAAGAACTGGAATGCTTTCAAAGAAATTATTGAAGAAAAATCCAAGGGTGAGTTAAACGTTCAGCTCTTCCCCTCCGCACAGTTGTTTAAAGATAAAGAAGTGCCAGAAGCTGTTGGCTCCGGAGCAGTTGAAGCAGGTTCAGCATTTCTTGGTCGCTTTGCTGGTTCAGTTCCAGCTGTTGAAATCGTTAACCTGCCTTTCTTCTTCCGTGATGAGGCGCATTTGCGCGCAGCAACAGCAAACAACTCTCCAATGCGTAAAATTCTTGATCAGGCTGTACTGGAAGAAACTGGCGCACGTGTGCTGTGGTGGCAGGCATACGGTCGTAATGTGTACCTGAACAGCGGTGCTCCGATAAAGACACCTGAAGACGTTGTGGGTAAAAAAGTTCGCACCTACGGAAAGGTTCTGGGGTGGACAGTTAAAGCACTCGGTGGGGCACCGACATTGATGTCTGGCTCCAAGCAGCTTCTTGCTTATCAGCAGGGCGCGGTGGATGTTGGTATGACTGGCACTTCAGCTGTGAAAAGTCGTAAACTCTATGAAGTTATGGAGAATATGACGCTCTCCTACGACTTTGCCATTGAATTTGTTGCCGTGATCAACAATGACTTTTTTGAAGGTCTCTCTGAAGACAACCAGAAAATCATTCTGGAGGCAGCTGCGATTGTAGAGAAGCAACTGCGCGATGAAGTCTATGCAGGCGAAGATGCAATGGTTGAAAGCATTTCCGACAAAATAAATGTGATACGCTTGAGTGATGAAGAACGAGCCAAATGGGTGGAAGCAACCGCATCTGTTCAGGACCGCTTCGTGGAAGCAACCGGTCAAATTGGTCAAAAGGCACTTGATGCCGCAAAGGCCATGTAAGAACTGGTCCAAACTTATTTTTATTGATCTTTTGTAAACTGGAAAAGGAGCCAGTCGGCTCTTTTTCTGCCGATCATTTCGCGAGAGCGGTATGTGTAATAGCCTCATAAGAAGGCGCGGCATAGCTCTTAGGTGACCCACTGGTGCAATACCTTGATTAAACTCATAGATCAGATCTCAGAGTTCACTGGCAAGCTAGCCGCCTGGGTGTTTTTCGCAATTGGTTTTTTTATTTGCTATGAGGTAGTTGCGCGATACATCTTCAACAGTCCAACTGTCTGGGTAGATGAAGTTTCTCGGATTGGACAAATCTGGGCCGCGTATCTTGCCGGAGCCTTTGCACTCAAACACCGTGAAATGATTATAATTGACGTTGCGTTCCGTCGTCCGGATACTTTGGTTCGCAAGGTTGTCGAAACTTTTTCTATTCTGGTCATCGTGCTCTTTTGCACCACTGCGGTCTGGTATGGATATGGCCTCTGGCTAAAGTCTCTTTTACGCGGGCATACTACAGACACTTATCTCGCCTTGCCGAAATGGTTCACACATGCGTCCGTGTGGGTCGGTTTTGCTCTGCTTGGCCTGCAGGCGCTTGCAGAGATGGTGAAGATCTGGCGCGATGGCGTGCCAGCAGATGATAGTTTGAACCACGAAATCTAAAGGCGAGAGATGACTGCATTTTTTATTCTTGCAGCTCTGCTGCTGCTTCTGGTGCTTCGTGTTCCTGTCGCCTTTGCTCTTGGGTCTCTGGGCGTCTTTTTGCTCTGGTATTTCCCGTTGCCATTGAATGCTGTACCTCAGCGACTTTACGGTTCAATGGACAGTTTTGAGCTATTGGCTGTGCCAATGTTCTTATTGATGTCCAACGTTTTGCTTAAAGGCGGTGTCGGCAAAGACCTCTTTGCCGCCGTTCAAAGCTGGGTGGGGCATTGGCCTGGTGGCCTTGGTGTGGCAACTATTTTGTCCTGCGGTCTGTTTTCCGCTGTTTCCGGCTCTTCTGTCGCCACAGCGGCGACCATTGCAACGGTTGCTATTCCTGAGATGACATCCCGCGGTTACGAACGCCCGTTTGTGCTCGGGACGCTTGCAGCCGGTGGCACGCTTGGAATCCTCATTCCGCCTTCTATTCCTTTGATCCTTTATGGGATTGTCACTGAAAGTTCGGTCCCGAAACTATTTCTGGCAGGTATAGGACCGGGTGTGTTTCTGGCTGGCGTTTTTATCATCTATGGAGTTCTCTATTCGCGATTTAATAGGAACTATCAGCGGGTTACAAAAGCGAGTTGGCTTGATCGCCGTGACGCCAGCTTGATGGCGCTTCCCACACTGTTGCTTGCCGGTTCTATTATTGGGTCCATCTATATGGGCATTGCGACTCCTTCTGAAAGCGCAGGCATCGGCTTTGTTCTGGCGCTGATCATTACCTTCGCCATGGGGCGCATGAACTGGGAAAAACTGAAGGAGGCCACTTACAACTCTATGAAGACCACCACTATGGTGTTCCTCATCATTGCAGGTGCAAAAGTTTTTTCTTATGCGATTACTCTTTATCGTCTTCCTCAAGATATTTCTTTGATGCTCACCACCAATATTTCTGAGCCAGGCATTTTTATTTTAGCGATTGGTGTTGTGTTACTCATTGCTGGTTTCTTCTTAGAGTCTCTCAGTATGCTTTTGATCATGGTGCCAGTGCTGTTCCCAGCGCTGGAGGGTATGTATATTGACCCGATCTGGTTTGGAATTTTTTTCGTGGTGCTTATCGAGACAGCGTTGATCACTCCACCAGTGGGTATGAATCTTTTCATAATTCAAGCTGTTGGCGGAGCAAGGTTATCAGAGGTTGCCAAAGGTGCGTGGCCGTTTGCATTGATGATGTTAGCGACAGCTACTCTGCTTTACTTTTGGCAAGGGCTTGCGCTGTATATTCCTTACAACACATAGGTGAGTGGTCTGAGAACATGTCTAAAACACAAGCACTCAAGACGTTGTTTGAGAGTAGTGAACTGCACATTACTCCATGTTGTTGGGATGCGCTCTCTGCTAGTCTCATTGAACAAGCAGGCTTCCCGCTCGCATTTATGAGTGGCTTTGGCGTATCTGCGACCAGATTGGGGCAGCCGGATGCCGGGTTAATTTCCTATGCGGAGATGGTGGATCAGGCAAGAAACATTGTATCTGCCACAAGCATTCCTGTGATTGGGGATGGAGATACAGGCTACGGTAATGCACTGAATGTAAAACGCACCGTTCAAGGGTACGCCAATGCGGGTATGGCTTGTATCATGATTGAAGATCAAGTGGCTCCCAAACGCTGTGGTCACACAAAAGGCAAGCATGTGGTAGAACGAGAAGAGGCCTTCATGCGTATTCGTGCAGCTGTGCATGCCAGAAATGAGGGAGCCGACATCCTGATTCTTGCTCGCACAGATGCAAGAGCAGAGCATGGTCTTGATGAAGCTATTGAGCGCGCACGTGCTTTTCGCGAGATTGGTGCGGACATGACGTTCCTGGAGGCTCCACGCTCGGTGGACGAGATGCGGCGCTATTGTAGTGAAGTGGAAGGCCCCAAGATGGCAAACATGCTTGAAGGTGGATTGACCCCGTTTCTCCAGCCTGCTCAGCTTCAGGACCTTGGCTATACGATCTCCACATACCCTTTTACGGGCCTCATGAGCATGATCAAGGCGCAGCAAGAGGCTTTGTCTCAGATGAGACGAGGTATTTTTCCTGAGCCAGCAATGACTTTTAGCGACTTACAAAAGGCAGTCGGCTTTGACATCTATTATGCTTCGGAAGAGCGTTACAAATACTAAGCCGGTGAGACTTGGTAAAGGTGTGACATGCATGTATTGTCACAATGTTGAGCTTGGACTATCGTGGGAAAACGTGAATTTCATTGAGAATTTAAACATCTGACTTAGTTTGGAATTATTCAAATATTTCAGGGTATTATGATAAGTCATACAACAAATATATATACCGAGATCTGACAGATTTATTAGTCGAAGATTTTCCCTCCTAATTGCACCAGAAATTCGATCCCGTTTCTGTTCGAGATAGAAGGTGGTGCTTCAGATGTTACATAATCCTCGCATATTCATTGGTTATGATACCAATGAAACTATTGCTTACCATGTGCTGGTCCAGAGCATCATTGAAAACTCGTCGTTGCCCCTTTCAATCACACCTATTGCTTTGAATAATGTGCAGGGGATTTTCCACCGCGAGCAACATCCGTTGCAATCCACTCAGTTTTCTTTTTCGCGCTTTTTAACGCCTTATCTGGCCAACTACGAAGGCTGGTCGATTTTTATGGATTGCGACATGATCGTGCGTACCGATATCGCCAAACTATGGGCACTGCGTGATGACAGTTATTCTATCATGTGCTGCAAACATGATTATACGCCTGTCAGCGACACTAAGTTTCTTGGTAATGTTCAGTCTAAGTATGAGAAGAAAAACTGGTCCAGTGTGATGATGTTCAACAACGCAAAGTGCAAAGCGTTGACACCTGAGTATGTGAACACGCGCTCCGGTCTGGAACTTCATCAGTTCAAATGGCTTGAAGGTAGTGGGCAGATCGGTTCAATTCCGTTGATCTGGAACCATTTGGTTGGTGAATATGAGCATGACCCAAAGGCAGCTCTTGTCCATTACACTTATGGCGGCCCGTATTTTGAAGAGTATCTGGATTGTGACTATGCGGAGGATTGGCAACACTACAAACGCAATACGCTGCATGCTACGCAGCGAAGTAAAGCCGATCCACAACCAGCCTAGCAGACCTGTTCACTTAATTTAAACATAGTCGCTCTGTCCTGAGGGCAATGCGGCTATGTTCTTGCTAAGCATTAACTAGGCTTTCTCTTGGTATGCCTAATGCTGAACTTTCTCGCCAGTGCGCAGTGTTAAAACTTCAAAGCCGTTCTGTGTCACCAGCACCGTATGTTCCCACTGAGCTGAGAGTTTCTTATCCAATGTTTCGACAGTCCAGCCGTCCTCTTTCGTAACAGTCAGTTCTGTCCCAGCGTTTAACATTGGTTCGATGGTGAAAGTCATTCCTTCTTTTAAGAGAGTACCTGTACCCCGTCTTCCAAAGTGCATCACTGAGGGAGCTTCATGCATGTTTCGTCCGATACCGTGACCGCAATACTCTCGTACAATTGAATAACCTGCTTTTGATGCAACCTCCTGAATGGCTGCGCCCACATCTCCGAGTCTTGCTCCAGGACGTACTTCTTTAATTCCCGCCCACATCGCTCGATAGGTGGTTTTGACCAGTTTATTTGCTTTTCGTGATGCCTTTGGCATGACAAAAGTTGTGCTTGAATCTGTGATAAAACCGTTCTTTTCCAAGGTGATATCGAGATTAATAATGTCAGTATCTGACAGCCTGCGATCTTTATCGGGGATGCCATGGCAAACCACTTCGTTTATGGAGGTGTTGAGTGCGAACTTGTATCCGTATTGACCTTTGCTCGCCGGTCGTGCGGATAAGCCGTTCACAATATACTCTTCGACCTGATCATTGATTTCCAAAGTGGAGACGCCAGGTTTTACAAAATCAGCGAGCATATCAAATACCTGCGCCAGCAATTTGCCGGAGTGGCGCATTAAGGCGACTTCCTCTGCGTTTTTGATGATGATCTTGCTCATGTTTCTGTCACCTCTGGTGGAACAAGATCGCAGGACTTAAGTTGTTGCTGGATCAGCTCCGGGTATGTGAGGTTTGGATTCAACTCCGCCAACATACCTATTTTTATCCAGAACTCTGCTTGTGCATTGATAGAGCGAGACATTACCGTACTGGCTTTTCGAATATCTTCATGCAGATTATCGGAGATCTTGACAATACCCATGGACAATACCTTATGTGATTAATGTACATATCGTATATGTATTGTATATTTGCAAGGGAATTTTGTCGTAGGAACTGAGTGCGCCAATCACTCTTTCAAATCATAGGTGAAAGGATATTGGCGATAATCTTGCTGGTATTGTCGCTTGTGATTGTTCAGCGTGCGCAGAAAACCGCTCCAATCCAAATGAGGTTCCCCGGTTAATTCTGAGAGCCTCCGCATACTCGCAAAAACAAGGTTATGATATTCATCTAGTTTGGAAGGGCTCTTTTGTAGCACACACTCTTCCGATTGAAGTTCCTGTTGTATTTCATTCGCAGGCGGTAGCTTGAGTTCCCCACTCAGCACTTTTGCACAGAAGCGGCTTTGCAAATAAACATTGGCAAAGTGCACCGTAAACCTTGGTAAACCGAGAAAAATGAGTGTTGGGTCTGTTGGATAAAACATGTTCATATAAAGTGGGCCGAAGGAAAAGCCTCTGAGCTCCAGGCCTTTGAGACCCTCCCCGAGGAAAGGGAAATTGTAGATGTACCCCGTGCATAAAATGATGGCATCTACATTGGAAAGAACCTCTCCATCTTGCAACAACACGTTGTGTGATCCAACCCTTTGAGGCCGTGCGTGCTGACTGATGTTGCGTTTGGGGCCATATAACCCATCTCGGATATAACATTTGTGCCCGTCTGGCGGAAATGTGCCGCAGATGTAAACTCGTTCTGCATACGAACTTAAATCCAACGATATGTCCTCTGATGAGACACAAGCTCCGACAAGTACTATCTTATTACCTTGGTAGAGATTGGGAAGCCGATAAGACTGAGAATGAGTGACGGAGCCAACAAAACGATCAAGCCCCTTAATTCCTGGAATATTCGGGTAACTGTCTTTACCAGTTGCAATGATGACATGCGAATAGAAATCCGCACCTGCCGCAGTGCTCACGCACCAGCCCTGATGTGTCTTGATGATCTTCTGAACAGGCCTGTTAAACCTTATAAGAGGGATGAGGCCAGCTTGCTTGGCTGTGGCGTCAAGGTAATCAAGCACATCCACTCTGCTCGGAAATAAAGTGAGTTCATCAGGTAGTTTGAAATCACTAAGCTGCATCGCTCGTTTGGGGAGATTCGCCGTCAGACGAGGATACATGGCGGATGAAATACTTTGCCGTTGTGGGGTGCGAACGTCAGCAGGTTCATCGACCACCATTTCATAGGCCCATTGTCCCCCAACGCAGTTTCGTGCTTCGTAAATAGTTGGTTTCACACCCTGCCGCTTCAGCTCAATCGCGGCTGTCAGTCCAGTTGGCCCTGCTCCAATGATTGCAGTATTAGTCGTCATGGAACCCTCGGATTGCTTGTTTCCCAAAGGTTAGACAACAAATCCCCTAAGGTTTCGTATTAAGATAAGCTCCAGTTAGATTTCACTTGTTTTACATCCCTAGGCTGTCCTGAAACTACGGATCTTTGGTGAATTATGATTTGAGCTCCCCATAGAAGTGGTTTACGTTTATGATCAGGAAAACGAAGGATCAGATATGGGAGGCAAGAGACCTAAGCCAGAGGAGATTGTCTTTAAGTCATGGCAAGTTAATGTCCTGATAGGGCAAGGTGCGTCACGCATAGACGCGATCCGGCAGATCAGTGTGACTGAGCAAACCTATCGCTGAAAGAAGAAGTACGGTGAAATTGGCACTGGGTGCCGTCAATTTAACCTGAATTCTGGTCGCAATGATTTTCTTTAGGTGTATTTTAAGCGTCAAGCATTGCAGCTTGTTGCCATTGAGCGAAAGCGTTGATGCGATGAAGGTGAATGTCGATTGCAGAGCGTTAGAAGTGAGGGGGAACGAAGAGATTGCGCAAACCGGAGAAGGTGGCCCGGCAACTTGAACTTCTGCATGGCGCACTCGCGTTTTTGCAAAGGCAAATGCGAGTTCTGCGCGCGATTGTTGAGCCTTTGTGACTACGGTGCTCAACAGGCGGCTCACCTTACGTTTTTGCGGCGCCATAAGAACCGGCTTGTCTGTAGTTATCAATTCCTTGCTTCGATAGAGGGCGGGTCGCAAGCGCTTCGCAGTCTTTGTATTACGCCGTTTCTGACGGATTTTGTCGAGAATATAAACGTCCTGATCAACCGGCTGCCGCAGATAGTATCGTCGCCCTTGGATCATGAACACAACTTCATCAAGATACCAAACAATTGAGATCGCTGCTCTCTTGCGCCGCAGCTGGCGAACGTATGTCAGGTCGAACTTGCCCCCCAACTTGCGAATGGTCTCATACGACAGGATACCAGTGGCACCTCTTCACCTCGCGCAGACCGAGCGAAAAGCGATGGTAAAGCCAAACAACATGGCAATGATCTGAGGCAGGAACCAATGACGTTTGTTACTGATCGGAGCTGAGGTCATAGTCCTCGTTGACTCATCAAAGTTGGTGCCGAAGTTAAATTGACGATACCTGGAATCAGAAGCCGCCGGGCAGCTTCCTGCTCACTAATTTCAACGAGTTTGCGAAAATGGTCTCGAAGATCAATCGAAAGTGGTGTTGACATGAGAAATCCTCCTCATATCTGTGAATCACAGCCGATTAATAGAACCCCAAAAGATGCAGAGTTCAGAGTAATGCCACGCTGCTTTAAGCGGCTGCAAAGGCTGGATCCATGCCGATGGTTATACTGGCTTCAAAGCATTGTTTGCAAAAGACAAGGTTGTAGAAATGACCTGCATGGCGCATAGGCGTCGCAAGTTCGATAATGTTTACACCTCGTAAGGCTCAAATATAGCGAGCGAAGCCATCCAGCGGATCGCAAACTCTACGAGCTTGAGAAACAGGCGCGTGGCAAACTGATTCCGGAGCGGGTGAAGCAGGAGTAAAAAACAAGTAAATTCCATCTTCGATACTTTATGAGACTGGCTACATACGCAACTGCAAGAATGCACGGCAAGTCAGCTCTGGCTTGGGCAATCCGCTATTCATCGCGCGTCGGCCTAAAGCGCGACGCTATCACGATAATGGCCATCTGGAACTCGACAATAATTGTTCCAAGCGAGCAATGAGGCCAGTGGCTCTTGGGTGGAGAAATTATCCTTTTATGGGTTCTTAGGGCGAAGGAGAAGTAGTAGCTATCGCTTATACTCCCATCAAAACCGATAAGCTCAATAACGTGGATCCTCAAGCATGGCTTACGTAGGGTCTGGCGCAAATCGCGGATCATAAGATCATCGGCCTAAACGACCTTATCCCATGGTGTTACGCTGATAAGTCAGTGTAACACGGGCCAACTCAAATTTTCAGACTTCCTTCACCGGATGCTCGCCACAGCTTGCAACTGATCTCAATTTAATGCTCCGCCAGCGCCTCTTTAAGTCAGCTCCTCCTTGGGTTTACTCCCACTGGCTGCTCCTGCAATGGAAAGCAGATCACTTTCTGTTGCGGTAGATGCTATATGTCTGCACTGCTGGAACAGACATCACACGAAATGATCGTGTGATGCCTGTTGAGTTTTATTGTACCGACCGGACTTTTCTCGAAGGCAGTAAAGCTGGAGCAAAATGCATTGTGTACTTGTAAACTACATAAAGTACGACCACGGTGGCGACATAAAGCTCCAGATATGCAAGTCCTCTGACCTGACTTACCAGTGTTTCCTGCAGGTTGAGTGAAGTCATCCAATGTGCAAGCTTGAACAACGCGGAGGCTCCGGCCACCAATGGAAATGTAAAGGCAGAGAATGCAGGAGAAAATGGCAAGCGAAAAAGCTTGAAAAGTGCGAGATAAATCAAGGCTGTCATCATAACCCCGACACCCCCGAGAACCGCTACAAGAATTACGGAGGGCTCAGAGATCAGGTGGAGATATCCTGCAAGTGACAAACTTGCTGGAGCGGCAAGAATCGCGATGGTCGGTTTCGCTGGGTCGGGCACTTCTGGATGGAAAATCAAACGATACAGCATAACGGGAAGCATCGCCCCATAGGAAATGAGGCCGAACCAGAACAGGGTATGAGCCAGTCCCTCGAATGCCCCTCCGGGAAAGGCAAACGCCGCTACAATAACCCCAACAGGTGGAATAAACCAACTGGGTACCATTTGCTGTAGCTTCATGCTCTGCGAATGATGGTAGATAAACCCAATTAATAATGCCAGATGCAGAACAATGCCGAAAAGCCAGAGGCTTATACCGAAACTATAGTTGAGTCTGGAGTAAGCATTGGCGATGATCATGATAGACATTGCTGTGGTAGGCAAAACACTTCCAACAACCGGGTGTTTCAGCTCTTCAAGAACAACTGTATGGGCAAGGAAAAACTTTCCCAAAAGAAGTAAAAGCAGGACGCTGGCGATTGCTGCGCCCGTGAGTTGTAATACTCCTCCAAAATTTCCGGTATTTTCTAGTGTCCATCCAAGGCTTGATATGCCCAGGGCTAGGCCTCCAAGAGGAGCAAGAACTTTTGCAAGCTTTAACTGGAGTGAATTCATGAGGAAAACCAATAACTAGATGGGGTATAACGTAATTATGCAACCGCCGTCTTAGTGTATTTGCTTTGTTATTGATACTTGAATATATTGAATGGTATGTTCAATAAATCTGAACGAAAAAATAAAACACTCCCTTGGAGATCTTAGTTTGAAATGAATATAACACTCAGACAGCTAAAAGTATTCATATCAATCACTCAGGAAGGCAGTATCACAGCAGCAGCTGAAAAGTTATTCCTCACTAAGTCTGCCATCTCTATGGCTCTTGCTGAGTTAGAACGCCAGCTTGATCGGAAGCTGTTTGATCGGGCCAATAAACAGTTGCTCCTGAATGAGCAAGGCCGACGGTTGCTTCCACTTGCTGACGAACTATTGGACCGGGCGGATGCCATTAGTCAAATTTTTGAAGGAGAGGATTCAACCAACGGTAATTTACGCATAGGTTCCAGCTATACCATTGGCAACCATTTGCTACCCACTTTGCTTGGAGATTTCCGAAAAGCAACTGGTTACCTGCATCAGTCCCTTAGTCTGTTTAACTCCTCAAAGATCTGCCAGATGCTGTTAGACTTTGAACTGGACCTTGGTTTCATTGAGGCAAAAACCAATGATAGCAGGCTGGTCACAGAACCATGGATGGCGGACGAGATGGTGGTTGTGTGCGCCACCAATCAATGTGCCCGAGAAATCTGCCCTGTCCAACTCTCAGATCTGGAAAATAAGCCGTGGATCCTACGCGAACCGGGTTCTGGGACACGTGAATACTTCCTGAGAGAAATCGGCTCTAACTTAGAAACATGGACGGAGGTGTTTGAACTTAATAGTTCAACAGCAATTGTGAATGCTGTCGTTGCCGGACTGGGATATTCACTCCTGTCCCGACGCTGTGTTGCTCACGCAGTTGCGGAAAGAAAACTGAACATCGTGCCATTAAAGAGAAAAATGATCCGGCAATTTTCCCTTGTCTACAACATCGAGAAGTACCATAGCCCAATCTTCCAGTCTTTCAAGGAGTTCACACACAACTGGGCATTAGGAAAAGGGGAGTGAGGTTAGGAAGCTGAAACCCAATAGTAAGGCTGCCAAGCGTTTACTGACCCGCATTTTGAAAAATCAGGACGTTGCGTCTAAGCCGATGTTTGCCGACAAATTTATCTCCCCCAAATGCGCTTGAAGGAAGCTTTTGTGGCCCAGTTCAGGTCAAATTGATGCCAGCGGCAGACGAACAACGGGATAGTACATCGATAATTTTGCAGCGCCCCCAGATTGCAAATCAGCACATTGAGAAAGCCCAAGGCAAACAAACCCCGCCATGAAAGACGGGGTTTGTTAATATCCAGCGGACTTGTAGGGCATCAAGGCCGGCAGGATTACCTTGCTGGTCTACCAGCCGCAGGATTTGCCTTTGTTCTGCTCATCCAGATAGGCTTTGATTGGTGCAAAATATTCAAGAATCGCGGTTGCATCGGCCTCACGGCTCCCGGTGAAGGCTTCCAGGCTGTCCTGCCACGGCAGAGCGGCTCCTGTTTCCAGCATCGCGTTGAATTTCTCGCCAACTTCCTTGTTGCCATAGATGGAACACGCCGCCAGTGGCCCTTCCCAGCCTGCGATGCGACAAGCCTCGCGGTAGAACTGGAACTGGAAGATATGTGCGAGGAAGTAGCGGGTGTACGGCACATTGTTTGGAATATGATACTTGGCACCTGGATCAAACGCATCCGCTGCCCGCTCAACCGGTGCTGTGACACCTTGATACTTCTCTCGAAGCTCCCACCACCCGTCATTGTAGGTCTCCGGTGTCAGCTCACCGTTGAACACCTTCCAGCGCCACTGGTCCACCAACAGGCCAAATGGCAGAAATGCAATTTTGTCCAGCGCCTGTGCCAACAGGATGTTGGTGTTTACCTCTTCTGACGCATCCAAAGGCAGAAGACCAATCTGTTTCAGATACTTAGGCGTAATGGAAAGGCTCACCATATCGCCAATCGCCTCATGAAACCCGTCATTCGGATCATCCTGATACATTGGTGATTGATGATTGTAAGCGCGCTGGTAGAAGTTGTGACCCAGCTCATGATGAACCGTATTGAAGTCCTCCCCGGTCACCTCGGTGCACATCTTGATGCGCAGATCCTCTTTGCCGTCCACGTTCCAGGCGGATGCATGACACTGCACATCACGATCACGCGGCTCGGTGATCAAAGAGCGTTCATAGAATGTCTCAGGCAGCGGGTCAAAACCAAGTGAAGTGAAAAAACCTTCCGCCGTCTGCACCATTTTCAACGGCGTGTAATTCTGCTCTTCGAGAAGTTTGGTCAGATCATAGCCCTGCTCATCCTCATCAGCAGCAACCAGCGGATAAATGTTTCCCCAGGATTGCGCCCACATGTTACCCAGTAAATGCGCAGGGATTGGCCCATTTGCAGGCACTTTATCGGCGCCGTAATGGTCCACTAACCTGCCGCGCACGTAGCAGTGCAGACTGTCATAAAGCGGTTTCACTTCGCCCCATAAGCGATCAACATCCTGACGAAAATCATCCGGTTCCATATCGTACTTGGAACGCCACATAGAGCCGGTGTCTTTGAAACCGAGTTCCTGAGAACCCTGGTTCGCGATGCCAACCATCTCCGCGTACATGTCTTTCATAGGCGGAGAGACAGTGCGCCATCCTTTCCATACCTCCAGCAATTTATCATAGTCGCGGCTTGTTGCCATAATGCGGCTGAGCTTGGAAAGAGACAGTTCCTCACCATCAATTTCATACTTGCCTGTGCCGTAGATGGTTTCCATCGTGGTGTTGAGCTGAGCAAGTTTCCTGATCTTATCAGGATCGTTTTCAGGAGCTGGCAGCGTCAGATTCAGCTTCAGCAGCTTCATCTTACGGGCAAGGTCCGGCGGAAGATCGAGCCCATCAAACTGTTTCGTCTGGTTGGCGAGGGTAACGTATAGCTTCGTGGTCCGCTCGGACATTAAAGCGTTCAGCCAGTTGGTGTCATAAGTGATAAAGTTAGCATTAACCCACGCGATGCGGCCAGCTTCCTCGCCGATTTCCTGAATGGCTTTTTCTGAAGACTCGATAAACGCCTTCGCATCCTCAACCGTAACGGCCTTCTCCCCCTCAGCCTGCGCTGCACTCAGCGGAATGAGCGCAAGTGAAAGCACAGGCAACACAAGTAAAAAACGCTTCATGAGACCTTCCCTGATTATGGTATAATTAAGAGGTTTGAAATGTATACCTTACGCATAATCCCTCTGTTCTACCGCTACGGTAAGGGTTTTAGTCAGTAAGTCCAGCCCGTTCTTCGCAAGAATTATCCTATTTTTGTGGTAGATCAAAAAAATTATTGCACGTGCATTGAGGAGGGATTTGAAACACTGGACTCCCTTCAGTAATTCCGTATCGTCATTGGCACGGGCTAACCAAAATCTAGCAATTTGCCAATGCCATATTTCTTCTCTTTCCTGCGTGTAAAAGTTTCTTTCCTTTATCAATACGGACCTGGCCCTTAACCAGCAGTTTCTCGCAGCTGGTGAAATCCTTATTAACCAAACATATCTGGAGGTCTTTGGCGATTTCACTCAGCTCAGTCACAAGTTTCTCGAAGGTCTCTCGTTCATACGGGTCTTTAAATTCACTGACCTGACCGCTCATAATCATGAGTTCATTCCGCAATGATCCAATTTACCTGGCAAGTATTGTCGTCTTTTGTTTCCAGCGCTGCTTTTGGATTTTTACTGCGATTGCTTCGATTTTATCCAGACAGGTTCTCATAACCTGAATTTAGACATCTATCACTTCAAAGCTGCGTTCAGGGTCTACCGTTTCTTCAGCTTCAAAAGAGGTAAGCGTTTCTTCTGCTACGTTGTAGGCGGTATCAAGCTGCTTTATATGTTTTCTGGCCACAGGATCTGCCTCAGCGATATGCTCGATCTCATTGCGCAGATGATAGACAGCAAGCAACTCTTGTCTGACCTTCGCAGTCTGGACTGGCTCAGGAAAAGTGGAGAGCCTTCTGATACTCTAAGATCAGGAGGACTTTATGGGGCGAAAA
>CANMBS010000029.1 GCA_947496145.1 uncultured Pseudovibrio sp. | reverse complement strand
AATCACTCACATCAAAGCTCCAATTTGGCTGAAGTGAATCAGACAAAACACCAAAAATCAATGGGTCCTGACCCTAGCTAACGATAAGGAACCTGAGTTAAACCTGAAGCTCTGCGAAAACCCAAGTGTCATGGGAAAAACCATTGCAGACCTCGTGAAGTCAGGTGTTGAATCAGGCAGGTTCATCGTCTACGCGGGCAATGAAGGCACCAGATTCACCGCTTTTGACTATTCATTGATGGATGGTGTGCCATCCATCATCGGCATTGATCCGCTCAATGTTCAGCCTGATGCAAGTCAGGATGGGAACCTCTTTGCAAAACAGACAAGTGAAGCACTGAACAAACACTGCCCTGAAGCAAAAACAGTGATCATCGAGAGCGAACTCATGCCGGATCAGGGCGACACCTGTGTCCTGAGCCTTGCGCTCACCAAAAAAATGCACAGCGACAAGGAAGCCCTCGAACAGATACATATGCAAAACGTCAGAGGCGAGTTACCCCTCCATGATCTGGATGCCACAGAGCACGATAAGTTTGGGTATATCAAAGCAAAGGACTCAGATGTTTACCTGCCCCCCTCAATGATGAAGCATGCACTCATGCCACAGCGGATTGATAGATATGTAGCCCAAAACCCTGATGCAGCCAAAACACCAGTGAACAAAAAAGGCGAAACCCTAAAGGAACGTCTTAACCGATATACAACTCCCCGCCACCTTGGTGGCCAGATGAGAGATGCCAGCATGTCTTCCCAACACAAACGCAAGTCAGAGCTGCGCAAACTCAAGGATAAAGACAACTAGCAGGACCTCAGCTCTCTGAGGAGGAACAGCTTGAGACAAATGATGCTTGATGCCTCCTCAAATATGAAGCCAGCCCACTACACAACCTGACAGGGTGTTGTCACGGGCGCTATCAACTTAACCTGAATCTGGTCGCAAAAGCCTCCCAACAAGCACAGTTCAGGCGTTGATCATTGCCGCCAGCTTCCATTGAGCAAGCCCGTTGAGGCGGTGGAGATGAATGTCAATTGCGGAACGTTGATGGTGAGGCGGAACGAAGAGATTGCACCGTTTCTGAAGGGTTTCATCGAGAATATAACCATCCTGATCAACGGCCCGCCACAGGTAATATCGCTGGCTCCGGATCCTGATCACAACCTCATCAAGATACCAGATATCTGAACTGCTTGCTCTTTTGCGTCGTAATTGACGTGTGTAAGCTGAGCCAAACTTGATCCCCCACTTGCGAATGGTTTCATATGACAGGGTTACCCCACGTTCCAGCAGCATTTCTTCCACCTCCCGCAGGCTGAGAGAGAAGCGATGATAGAGCCAAACAAGATGGGAGATAATTTGTGGCGGAAAACGGTGGCGCTTGTAACTGATGGGAGCTGAAATCATGCTGCCCAAATATCAATTGGAACTGGAGCCAAAGTTAAGTTGATAGCGCCAACTGGCAGTGGAGTCAGGCTGTCCGGTTAGTTTTTCGTGAGTGTGATGTCACCGATGGTCAGATTAGCGCCATTTTCTGCCCGCCATTAAGAACTTACAGCTTGCTCCAACTGGAATGCATGGGGCTGATGCTTTTAGTCTTTGGTGCTTCTATACGAGGGGAATTGCACCTTGAGGTTAAACTTAAGCATTCTTGCGGGTCTTGATCACAAGGTTCTGGCTAAGTCTCAATAAGATAAGTAAAACAGCTTTGAGGTATTTGCTCAACTTTTACGGCCTCAGTTTGATGATGACACGGACCTTTTGGCCCGTGTCGTGGTTACTCCTCAAACCATGAATTCACCATAGATATCGATTTCGGCGATGTGCAGGTAGTTGGTGTTGGCGTGATCGATGCGGACTTCATCGCCAACGATGCCGCCAACATCGATAAACTGGCTGTGCGCGGAAGTCAGATCGGAGGATGACCAGACCTCTACACCATCATCCCACACTTCGATGTGAGCTCCGCTCAGGCGCGAACTTGTCCAGTTGTCCTGTCTGTTCTCAAGATCAATGAACTCAATCAGTGCATCTTGGCCGAGGTCAATGCTCAACCATGGAGCTGGATCGTTTTTACCCGTATGGTTGATTGTACTAATGTCACCATCGAGAACGTTGTGTGCGAGATAATTATCGCTGACATAGTTGCTTGATTGTGTTGCGGCAGTGGCGTCCAGAGTGTCTGTCAGATTTATAAAACCAGAACTGGAAGCAGTTTCGGATGTAGCGATCGTCACGTCATAGGTTGCCGCATCGTCTTCGTTGGCGGTAATGCTCGTTTGGAAGGCTGATTTGTCAATGCCTGTCCAGGTGACTGAATTGTTTCCATCGATCGAAAGACTATTGTCAGATCCGGAGAGAGAGCTGATCAGGGCATCGCGTTCAGAAGTAGTCAATCCCTGGAAGACGAGCACATCATCGGCATCCAGATCGGTTATGGTGTCCTGCCCGGAAGCGGCAGTAAAGATAAAGGTATCAGCGCCGCCACCGCCTGCCAACGTGTCATCTCCACCAGCGCCTGCTAGCACATTTTCGCCAGTGTCGCCGGAGATTATGTCGTCTCCATCCGATCCAATTACATTCTCGATATCATACAAACGGTCAAAATCTTCGACAGTCAAAATTGTTCCATCACTTTGCGTTCCAATAGTATAGGTTGCATTAGAAGTCGCGTAGTCGATGCCTAAACTTGTGTCTGTCGTCTTTACACCCAGATTCACAATTACAGAATCTGCGTCAAAGAACGCTACGGTGTCACTGCCAGACGTGCCGTCGAGATTTTCTCCGCCATTAATTATATCGTTGCCTGCACCACCAAACAGAAGATCATCACCGCCCATACCGTATAACTGAACATCGTCAGCCAAGTGGGCTTTAGAGGGTGAAGTGGAGTTGACTGCGATTGGTACGAAACCACCAAGGATATCGTCCTGATTGGTTCCAATCCACATATCGTTGTCAGACTCGTTATCATAGATTGTCCAGCCGGAGTATGCTCCTATATCCATATAGCCGAGGTTTGAGCCAGCCATCTCGCCAGTCCAGTCCCCCATATCCTGTAGTTCGTCGCCAAAGTAGAGACTTGTTCCGTCATAATTGACGTAGCTTTCCTTCATGCTGGCTTTGATTGCATCATAAAACTCGCTGTTGATCGTAACGCCCAGGCCACCTTGTGTCATATAGTCAGGAACGTAATCGGCAAGATCAGAAGCCCATTCGACAGAGAGGATTTGGCGATCTGCGGTGCCGCGGTTATCCCATAATGTGAACGCTGATCCGGAGAGGGGGTCCCAATCGAAGAAATAGTTGGTGTTCAGATCGCCTTCTGTGACTGCAATCGGGATCAGGATGTGATCTTCAAAGGGGTTGAAATCTTTGACTTGAGCTTCAGCAGTTTCACCCCAGTCTGCGTCAATGGTGAAAGTTGTCTGAGAGGAAGTAGTTGCTGCGTAATAAGCCTCCAAGCCATAAGCTACAACTTTTGCAGCCGTGCCTGCTACTTTCAAACCCGGAATGAGGCTTACTGCGCTGCCTGCTGCATTCAGGATTGTTGTCCAGTCACTATTGTCATCAGGAAAAGCGGCTGAAATATCCAGAGTAAAGTCACTTGTGTAGTCTGTGCTCCCATCACCAATAACGAACATATCGGCACCGGAACCGCCCCAGAGCTGATCGCTTTCAGACTGGTCTTTTAGTGACCCTGAGGAAATAATGTCGTTGCCTTCCCCGCCGTAGATCGTGTCTGCACCAGTGCCACCATCAAGAACGTCATTGCCGCCATAACCATAGATCAGGTCATCTCCATCCTCTCCATAAAATGTATCAATATAAGTTGTGCCCTTCAAACTGTCGTCGCCGCCCCCTGCATTGACCGTAACGCCATAAGACAGGCCATCAAAGTCGGCTGTATCGTCGTCCTCGGTGAGGTCGAAGATCTCAACATTGTGAGCCGTGACATCCAGACTGCTGAAGCTTTTGCTGCTGCCTTTCTTATATCCACCTTGGATGAAAACACTGTCGCCATCCAGAACCTCGAGTGTGACGGGTTTGGTGTTGCCGCTATAGATCAGTGTATCTGTACCACCATAACCAAAATAATCGATATTCGGGTTGCCCTTAACATCGTCATTGGCCTTGACCAAAGCATCAAGTGTTACTTGCTGGTCATCATCGGTGCCTATGATGTCGAAGTGTTTTTGATTTTTCTTCGATATATCTTTGAACGTCGCACTACCTGTAACATGCTCGTTTTTGCTATTGATGCTTTGTGCCATTTGAGTATCCATGCGTTGGGCGCACGCTTTTACTGCTCAAGCAAATGTCAGGTAAGCGCACCGCCTGGTTTCAGGGGACGGGATTGTCCAGCTCATAAATGGATACCGCAGGTCCGGGGGGAGGGCTCGTGACAATCTGTGACAAATATCCGTCACAGATTGTCACTTTGATTAATTCTCCCGATGGAGTGGAAGGCGAAGCTGCGCCCGCAGCCCGCCTTTGGAGCGGTTTATCAATCGTATGGAGCCCCCCTGATCGACAACAATTGTCTTCACGATTGCTAAACCCAGACCACTGCCGGAGACCTCCTCCGTCAGGCGCTCGAAAGGCTGGAACATGCGTTCAAGTTCCTCCTCTGGAATCCCGGGGCCGTTATCGTCGATATTGATAACAGCCTCATCTCCCTCCCTGAACACAGTGGCATGCGCCTCACCACCATATTTGCAGGCATTTTCAACCAGATTAGATAAGCAGCGCTGGATTGCATTTACGCGACATGAGACGATAACAGGCTCTGTGTCTGTCATCTCAGCCACGTCTCCCAGTTCGCGGCGCTCTTCAATCACCACATCCAGCAGAAGGGCAAGGTCCACACGCTGGAAATCTCCATCTCGCAACACCGCACGAGAAAAAGCCATAATCGAATCAATAATGCTCTGTACCCGGTTCAGGCGAGCCTCAATCTGGTGCCGGGTGGTGTCCGGTCCAATTGCGTCTACGAGCTGCTTGATCCCGGCCAAAGGGCCTTTCAGATCATGAGCAAGGCTGCGCAAAAGGCCGATCTGGTACTCTACCGCCTGCGTCACGCGCTCATTCATGCGGTTGAAAGACTTGATAATTTCGCGGGTATCACGCGGTCCTTCCACAGCCAGAGAGGACGTGGATTCACCGCGGCCAAGCCGTTCTGCCTCTCGGGAAAGATGCCAGAAGGGCCGCATAACGCGCCGGCTGATCAATAAGACGATCGCTGCAATAAACAGAGAAACGAGGCTTGATGTTATGAGCTTCGTGTAGGCTACATTGACAGGTGGAAAACGCCTGAGCTGATAGACCGTTAGCCAGTCGCCTGTCGCATCATGGCGCAATGCAATCCTGTAGACTTCCGCACGTGGCTGAGCCCGAAATAAATCCAGAAGACTTGCTGGTGGGGTTGGAAGGTCCTCATGAACCCAATTGGGGACTGTTATCCAGTCAAGATCAGGTATCAAAAGAGTGCGTGGAGGTTCTCCAAGGCCTAATATAGGCACCTCGTCTGCTGCCATTCCGTCAGGTGGCGGTGGTGGTGGAAAGCCTCGTTCTGTTACGAGCACTTCTGAGACCGGTAACCCTGCGCGGCTATACCAGGAAAGTGCTTCGGCTTCGATATCAGGGTGCCGCTTATCACTGTGAAGGAGGGCTCGCGGAGCTCCCCATTCAATATGAATAGCCAGATTAGATAGGGTTTGCACATATCTGACACGCTGGTTTGCTGGTAAGGCCAAAACCCCGCGGAATGACCGGCCAGCCAGTGTAAGGTGAAGGCTTTTCTGAGCAGCTGTTACCAATTGTACATCAGCAACACGCGCTACGATTACATTTACGATCTGGACTGCCAGCACCAGCCCGATGACCAGTAGTATCAGTTGCTGACCAAGAGTAAGGCGCGCCGAAAACTTCATTGTTTTTCCCTGTCTATCTCGGCATTGGGACAAAATGACGTAAAGGTGTTACAATATATGCGTGCTGCAAAGTCAATTGACTATCTCAGGTTTGTATTTGATGAGTAAGAACATTTTGGTCGTGGACGACGATCACATCCTCGGAGAAGAGCTGGAAAAGGTTTTATCCGGCGCTGGCTATGCAACCCGGCGATGTATGAGTGTTCCCGAGGCGCGACAGGTGTGGAACAAGACAAAGGTTGACCTCTGTCTGGTTGATATTGTCATGCCAGGACCCTCAGGCAAAGTGTTTTGCCGCGAAGTAAGAGAAAGGTCTGATGCAGCTATCATTATGATGAGCTCGCTCAGTGATCAGGATACGATCATCGCGTTGCTCGATATCGGTGCTGATGACTACATCGTCAAACCCTTCACGTTTCCAGAGATGTTAGCTCGCACACGAGCCGTGTTGCGTCGCCGAACAGATCGCATCAAAACCCATTCAGTTTCTACAATGCAGATTGGTGGCTGGACATTTGATCTTCAGTTGCGTCGCCTTTCTAACACCGAGAGCCTCACCGTACCGCTCACGCAAAGCGAGGCAACAGTTCTTCGGTTTTTAGCGCAAAGCCCCGGTGTTGTTTTTTCCCGGGAAGACATTCTTGCGGTTGCCCGGACACGCCAGCACGCCGGTAAAGATGATCGTGCGGTTGACACCTTAATTAAACGCTTGCGCCGGAAGATTGAAGTTGAACCCTCAAACCCATCGCACATTCTGACAGAATGGGGCAAAGGCTACACTTTTCAGAATTGATAAAAGTACATTGCTTTCAGGCATGAGTTGTGGGCCGGTTTTGTTTTGAAGATTCCGGCTTTGATCCAGTGATTGATTTCACGCAGCCTTCGAGTGCGAAAGCGGCTAAGGTGTTAGTTTTTGAACTTCCGTCATCGCTTTTTGAGGGCGGGCCATTCACCGCCCGTTCAACCTTGCATTATGAGATTATATCATCTGACGGCTAACTGGGATTGGAGCCAGTGTTAAGCTGATGGCGTTATGATGCTCCTGCACAATCATCAGTTTAATTCATGCAAAATGCCTTTTTAAATACTATTACCAGTAAATCTTGCCCTGAGAGCTGCATTATGATGAAGAGATGTAGCTTTTTCTGTCAATTTTTTTGAGATATTTTGCGGGAATAGTAATGGATATGTATTGCTTATATTTGAAATGTAATATCTCGATTATAAATTTGTAAGATATTGATGAATGCAATGACCTGAGTGGGGATATAGCGGTGAATATACTCATTAGTTTGAAATTGCTGAAAAATTACTATGGCCTTTGCCCTTCATTTATTTTTGCTTTTGTTTTCAAGCCTGTTGACCCACTTGATCATCTTATCGGACCAATGACCACCTAGCCCTTATTGTGGCCATAAACGAGTTCTCATCAAAATTATCTACCTGCGGAAATTAATCAATTTCTAATTGAAGGCACAATTTATGAGCCTCTGTCAAAGGTTTTGTCTGCTGCCGACTGTAAAGCTTCAGAAGGAGACGTAATAGAATGACAAGCGAGTTTAATACAACAGAGAATGCCAGCGACCAGTCACCTGAAAATTACATCTCCCCAGGTACTCCGCTGTCTGGTCGAAGTCAGGATATTACAGGAGCTGTTAAGCAGCCTTTTACAATTAACGTTGATGAGGTCCCGATTCCGGCTTTTGAAGGCGAGAGCGTTTTAAGTGCACTGCTTGCCTCAAATATACGTCAGGTCATGAGAAATGACTTTGGGGTTGTCTCCGGAGCTTATTGCGGGATGGGCGTCTGCCATTGCTGCTCGGTATATATTGACGGAAAGCATAAGCAGCGAGCATGTCAGACCATAGTCAGACCCGGAATGCAAATACAGACACAACGAAATATCGTTTGGGAGCAGGTGGCAAAGCATGAGCGATAAAATCGTTATTGTTGGGGCTGGGCCGGCAGGCTCTTCGACCGCTATTGAACTGGCAAAACATGGCATCCGTTCCACTGTTATTGATGAAGCTCCAACTCAGGGTGGCGTTATTTATCGGGGACCCTGGCGCCAGACTGCTGAGATGCCTCATCTGGATGAGAAACTCACCGCAACAATTGCCAGTATCAAGCAGGAGTATCGTACATACTCACATCTGATCGATTTCGAGCAGCAGTCACGTGTTCTCGGGCCGTTGGGGATGAACGAACTGCTGGTTTTAAAAGGCGACCGGCTCTCCTCGGTGGAATATGACCGGCTGGTGCTTGCTACGGGATGTCAGGAGCGTAGCGTCCCTTTTCCTGGCTGGCAGCTTCCCGGTGTTATGTTGCTTGGCGGAATTCAACTGCAGATAAAGAGTGGTCTTGTGAGACCGGGTAACAAAGTTGTTGTTGCAGGAACGGGACCTCTGCTCGTTCTTGTGGCCTGTCAGCTGAGCAGAGCCGGTTGCGATGTGATCGGCGTATATGAGGCTGCGAAATTTGGCGAAATTGCAAAGGAAGTCCGGTCAATTCTGAACCGCCCGCAGCAGGCATTGCAAGGCCTTTCAATGCTCT
Source organism: uncultured Pseudovibrio sp. (assembly GCA_947496145.1). Lineage (GTDB taxonomy): Bacteria > Pseudomonadota > Alphaproteobacteria > Rhizobiales > Stappiaceae > Pseudovibrio. Next base: position 61,127 of record CANMBS010000029.1, on the reverse strand, counting down.
GGTATCTCAAGAAACAGAATATTCCAGTTCACTACGGATGGGGGCTGGTTGAGGCAAAGGGCGATTCACAGCTTCAGGAGGTCACCGTAGCGCCTTATGATGAGGATTGGGTACCTGAAAAATCAGAGGCCGTAACACTCAGGGCCGATACACTCGGGGTCGGCTACGGGTTTACTGCGCGCTCTCAATTGGCGCAGTTAATGGATCTCGAAGTAGACTATGACCACATGAGTGGTACAATTCCCAGGGTAGATAGCTGGCAACGCAGCAGCAGAGAGAGTGTTTTCTGCATTGGTGACACTGCCAGAATCGCGGGTGCCGATGCAGCCGTAATTGAAGGAAAAATCGCTGCTCTTGCACTTACCAGCGAGCAGGGAGCCTTAGAGCATTCGGTCGCGGAAACTGAACTTGATCAGCTGCGGCGAAAATTGTCGCGTTTCTATCGCTTTAGATATGGCTTTGATAGTGCAGGCTATCGCAAACCCGGACTGCTGACACTCCCGAATAACGACACAGTAATATGCCGCTGCGAGCAAGTAACAAAGCAAAAAATTGAGGGGGCCATAGAGCAGGGTTGCCGGGATATGGTCACGCTCAAAATGCGCACACGTGTTACTATGGGAGACTGTCAGGGTAAGACCTGCTCTCATTATTGCTATGACCGTTTGAAGCAAGAAGGCTTCGAGCCGGAGCAGAAGTTAATCCGTCCAAGATTTCCATTAGATCAAATCCCATTTGCCGCATTCGGAGAAGAGCAATGAGAACATACGATGTTGTCATATGTGGGGGCGGCGTAATTGGCGCGGCTGTAGCCTATTACTTAAGTCGTCAAAAAGATCTGAATATCGCTTTAGTCGATTACAAGTATCCGGGGAACGCATCACGGGCTTCTGCCGGGGGCCTTTGGGCTATGGGGGAGTCAACTGGGCTTGGCTGCGGGGTGATTTTGTTCAAAACCCTGTCAAAGCAAATGCGCGAGACAGGCCAAACTGATATCCCGCATATGAAACCCCATGTTATGCCAGAGAGTTTTTTTGAAATGGCGATGGCATCTAACGCCATGTATTCAGACTTGTATGAGGAGCTTAAGGACAAGCACGGAGTTGATTTCAAGTATGAGCGCACGGGCTTAAAATTCATATTATTTGATGAATATGATCGCCTCTACGCCGAAAATATTGTAGCGGCAATACCAAGCCGGAAGAGTCAGGTGCGCTGGCTGGATCAGGGGGAACTGCAAGCTGAGGAACCTCATGTATCGCATGAGGCCATTGGTGCGATGGAGTTCAATTGCGATCATCAGATTAATCCATACCTCCTGAACGAAGCCTATCTTGAGGCTGCACGGCAGAATGGTGTTGAGTTGCATTTAAACACCAAAGTGACCGGCATTGAACGGCAAGGCGCATCTGTCACAGGTGTAATTACTGAAAGAGGTCGTTTGCCCTGCAAGCTCATGATAAATGCGGCGGGGGCATGGGCAGAAACCATAAGCAAATGGGCAACCGGCTTTCCACTACCAGTATTCCCGGTTAAAGGGCAGGTGCTTGTTTCTGAAAAATTGCCGAAGTTATTAAATGGCTGCTTAACAACCAGTGACTGTTACATCGCTCAAAAAGATAATGGTGAGATCCTCATAGGTTCCACAACGGAAGAGCGTGGGTTTGATACTACGACGGACATCAGATTTTTAAAAGAGCTCGCTACAGGAGCAATGAAGTCAATTCCAGCTTTGAAGGAAATGAATGTAAAACGTTGCTGGGCTGGACTCCGGCCCGGTTCTCCCGACGAGCTGCCGATCCTTGGAAAGGTGCCGGGGATTGAAGGGTATCTTAATGCCTGCGGTCATTTTCGCACTGGAATGCTGACTTCGGCAATAACCGGAAAACTATTAGATGAGCTGGTACGACATCAACCTGCTTCAATTGATATTGAGCCCTTCTTGTTTGCAAGGTTCCTAAACGATGAGGGGCAAATGATCGGCAAGTATCAGTTGGAAGCGAGCGTTGCCTGAATGGGGCCGCCTGGCTCTCATGCAAAAGTCATGGGCTCTGAGCCGGAGAGAGAAGAGCGGCAATATTGGCAATCGCGATACCTCTATGAGAGAGGTACCGGGGTTGCCCCAAGCGTTCTGTCTGAAACCATGCCTGTGCTCGCAACCCACGCAAACGCGATCTAAGATATGTTTGCACAAGAGTTTTAGATAGTACTAATGAGAACAGCAACTGTCTCTTCCAGCTCCGGCAATGGCGTGCCGCCACGGACCATCACGCGCACTCCGAAATAACCAGCGGCCAGCAGATTGGCTTTTTGCTTTCGTAAAGCCGCATCGCTCTTGTAAGGCTCGGAGGCGGTGAGGGCGGTATCGAATAGCTGCTGTGTGCTTTTAATGCCTTCTTGTGCATTGAGTTGGATCTGCGGGTCATCATGGGCGTGCTCGATGGCAGAGTTGCACAGAAAGCAGCCGCTGCGGTCTCCTTTCCGCACCGGGGCCAGCACTGCCTCAAACAGGTCTGCAAAGCGCTGTTTTGCATCTGATGCCTCGCAGATCACCTGCGCCAGACGGGTAATATCTCGTTCGTGGTATAGCTTCAGCGCACGGGCATACATGGCATCTTTATTGCCAAACTCCCGATAGAGCGACTGCTTCTTCAGCTCAGTTATCTTCTCCAGATCCTGCATGGAGGTACCATGATAGCCTTTTTCCCAAAAAGCTCTCTGTATTCTGTCTAAAGCAGTTTCAGGGTCAAATTCCCGAGGTCTTGCCATCACTCTATTCCTACTCACAACAATGTTACCGATCAGTCCGTAATTTATTATGGACACATCGGTCCGTAATTTATATACCTAAGCTCGCAGGCTGGCAAGACCCGCCGCCCAATACTGCCAAATTCAACACAGGAGGTTGATATGACTGATCTTACTCACGCGCCTGCCACTGAATCAGAAGGCAATGCCGCTCTGAGTGCTTTACTGTCGGACATCGCGAAAAATGGTATCTTCGCGGCTCTTATTCTCGTATTCCTCTGGTTTGGCGGAATGAAGTTCACCGCCTATGAAGCGGGGGCAATCCGCGGACTGGTTGAGAATTCTCCCTTTCTTGGGTGGCTCTACACATTCTTGTCCGAAGGAGCTGTGTCCAGACTGATCGGTCTGACCGAGTTGACCATTGCAGGCTTACTCGCCACCCGCTTCTTCGCGCCAAAGTTCGCAGTCTACGGTGCACTGGGTGCAATCATGACATTTCTGGTGACCTTCAGCTTCTTCTTTTCTACGCCGGGTGTGTTCATTCCTGACACTGGCGTGCTGGCGATCTCAGTTATTCCAGGCCAGTTTCTGCTGAAGGATATTGTCCTGTTATTCGCCTCTGTGTTCGCACTGGCCAATGCCCTCAGTGTCAGTCAAGAATAATGGCGCTCCCGTAACACGCCTTTGACCACCCCCGATCAACATTGATTGAGGGTGGTCCCGTGCGTTATTGTGCGTGGGATGGTTTGTCACTGGTGCTATCAATCTGATCTGAATTTGACTGCTCTCGTTTTTGCAAAGGCAATTGCGGCTAATCTGCGTGAAATAAACAGTTTTTGGTGCCGGGAACAGTTCAATCACCTGATGATCAACCTTCATAACGCCAAATTCATGCTGGTTTTACTGTACCACCAGCAATGAACTGGCATACTGTGCAATCTCTCAGTTGACAGTGAGAAATCTGAGTTCTAGCGATGTGCCGGGTAAGCTTCGGCAGAAGCTTAAACAACAATGACAACAGATGGACGCAAACGTCCTGATCAAGTTGAGTGAAGAGGCACCGTGTGACGCAGGTTCAGCTTAAAAACCTCTCAAAAGTGTTCTCCGGAGCACCAGCGGTTGATGCCATCAACCTTGATGTAACCTGCGGTGAGTTTCTGGTGTTGCTGGGGCCATCCGGCTGCGGCAAAACGACAAGCCTGCGCATGGTCTGCGGGCTGGAGCAACCGACATCCGGTTCCATCTGGTTCAATGGTCAGGATGTGACGAACCTGCCTGTTCAGAAACGAAAAGTCGGCCTTGTTTCCCAGCGCTTCGGCCTGTTCCCGCATATGACGGTAGAGCAAAACGTGGCGTTTGGCCTTTCTGTGCGCGGTATGTCTGCTGAGGAGCAGATGCGGCAGGTGGGTGAGATGCTGGAGATCGTCCGCCTCTCAGCTTTCGCCAGGCGTTTTCCCTCTCAGCTTTCCGGCGGTCAGATGCAGCGCGTGGCGATTGCCAGAACGCTGGTAACAAGGCCGGAAGTGCTGTTGCTGGACGAGCCAATGGCGAGCCTCGATACGCTCCTGCGCACTGAAATGCGCCAGTTCATCCGTGACCTGCATGATGAGTACGGCATGACAACGCTGCTGGTTACTCATGATCAGATTGAAGCGATGGATCTGGCGGATCGGATTGCGGTGATGTTTGACGGCAGGGTCGCGCAACTGGCTGCGCCCGATGAAATCTACCAGCGTCCTGTCAACGAGCAGACAGCCCGTTTCATGGGGCATTCCAACATTTTTGAGTGCGTGCGTACCTCAGAAAACCATATCGACAGCCCGTATGGTCAACTCAGGTTGGCTGACACATCGGCCCGAGGTGCTGCGCACGCCCCTAAGGCCATGCTGCGTTTTGAGAGTATACAGATTGGAGAGTGCCGCGAAGCACCGCAGAGCAATGCGTTTTCCGGCATGATCACACGAGCGGAATTTCTTGGCGCGATGATGCGCTACACGCTTCAGGTGGGAGAAGGATCTCTGACCGTTGAAGAAGCATCTACCATTAAAAGAAAAACTGGCGATGCGGTCACCGTGACATTACCGCCAGAGCAAATCTGGCTGCTGCAATAAGCGGCTGAAAACCGGTTGGGGGCAATTTATGCAAAGAACAAAACCACTCATTAGACAGATGCTTCTTGCAAGCACGCTCGCTGTTGTAAGCTGGAGCGGTGTTGCACAGGCAATGAACGCTCCGGGGGTGTTCCGCAGTGAGTTCCTGAAAGGCAATCTGGGGTGGGAAGATGTAACTGCCCGGGCACGCGAGGAAGGCTCCGTCAACTTCTACTACTGGGGTGGCTCCGATATCATCAATCTGTGGGTGGATCAGGTTGCAACACCAGCTCTGGCCGCAGAGGGTGTGCGCCTCAATCCGGTTCGCATTACAGCCACCAAAGATACCGTAGATGTGGTGATTGCTGAACTGGCCGCTGGTCGTGGTGAAGAGCAGGGCAGTGTGGATCTGGTCTGGGTCAACGGTGAGAACTTTTACTCTCTGAAGCAGCAAAATGCATTGTGGGGCGCTTTCGCCAATCGCCTGCCAAACTCCGTGAACTTTGAGTGGGATGAAAACGACCCGCGGTCCCTCCTCAACCTGCGTGACTTTGGCGTAAAGACCGGTTTTCAGGAAATGCCGTGGTCTGGTGAGCAGTATGTGTGCTCCGTCAACCGCGCCCATGTTTCTGCAGAAAACACGCCTGCAACCTTTGCACAACTGAAGACCTATCTTGAAGCCAATCCGGGCAAGTTCACTTATGTGAAGCCACCGCATTACCTCGGTAACACCTTCGTGCAGTCCGTACTTTATGCGCACAACCCGGATGGAACCGGCGCTGAGCCGTACCAGAAGAGCTTTGAAGAGCTGGGTAGTGTGGAACTGGCGCGCCTGATGGAACCAGGCATTGAGTACCTGAAAAGTATTGAGCCGCTGTTGCTTGGTGGGGCTTCCGGCAAGCCTCGCTACCCGGAAAACTCCGGCGAACTGGACAATCTGTTCCTCAACTCCGAAGTCCATTTCAACTGTAAGTTCGGGGTATTCGGCAATCATAACGGTCTGATCACAGGTGCTTATCCAGAGCAGGCCGAAGAGATGATCTTCCCGGCTGGCAATATGATCAAAAACAAGAACTACCTTGCCGTGCCGCTCAACAGCCCGCATCCGGCGGCAGCTCTTGTGGCGATCAACTACTTTTCTTCCGTTGAAGCGCAGGCCACCAAACTGAAAACAGCAGGCATGCCGGTTGGTCTGGACCTGTGGCGCTTGAGCGAGGAAGAAGCTGCTGAAATCGCAACTTCTGCACCGCCTCACTATGGCGTTACCCAGCAGCAATTGGATGACAATATCGCACCAGATACCAACGCGAGCCTTGTTGATGTAATCGAAGCGACCTGGCTGGCGGTGATCGAGCGCAAGGAAGACAAGCCGCTGGCTGACATTGTGGCGCAGGTTTCTGGCGAACTGAACAATTAATCTTTTTGCGGATGGCGGACAGCTGCCATCCGCTCCTTTATGAGACGATCGACGATGCCCAAGGCGCTTTCCGCTCACTCTAACATCTCTGCCTCTCCTGCATTTATGCAGAACCTGCGGGATATTGCAGAAATTACGCCGCTGCTTGTGGTTTTGCTGGGGCTGTTTGGGGGCGCTGTGGTGCTGGGTATTCTGCAAAGCTTTGGCTATGCGCCATGGTTTGGCATCAATGAGTTTCCTACCACTCAATATTTTGAACGCCTCTGGTTCTCCTCCGATTTCTGGGTGTCTCTCGGCCTGACGCTTTACTACGGTTTCGCAGCAACGCTGATTGGTCTTGTGATCTCAGTTCCGTTGAGCATTGCTCTTTCCAAAAAGTTCAAATCCTCTCGCCTGTTTGGCGCACTCACCCGCTTGCCGTTGATGGTGCCCTATACGGTTGGCATCGCACTGGCACTGGTAATGCTAGGCAATGGTGGTCTTTTCTCCCGCATCTCTGCCGGGCTTGGCCTGATTGACGACCCTTCGCAGTTTGTGCGGGTTCTTAAGTCCCATTGGGGCTATGGGATCATTGCTGTTTATGTCTGGAAGCAGGTCCCGTTCATGACACTCACCCTCTCAGCTGTTCTTGCCCGCAAGGGGGAAGATACGGTGGAGGCGGCTATGGTACTTGGAGCAAGTTCCAGACAGATTTTCTGGCGCGTCACGCTCCCGCAGATCATGCCGGGCATAGTCTCCGCATCGCTCATCTGTTTTGCCTTCAACATCGGCGCTTTTGAAGCTCCGCTTATTCTGGGCGGTGGCTATCCGGATACTTTGCCGGTGCTGGCGTGGCGTTATTTTCAGGATGCGAACTACGCATTCCAGCTGCAAGGTATGGCTGTGGTTGTCTCTCTGGCTCTGGTTTCCGGCGTTTTCCTTGGCGCTTATCTGTTGGGTTACCGCAGATGGGAACGTGCACGGGGGCGTGTGTGATGACTGGTCAGACTTCTAAACCACGTGACCTTAAGGCGATCAGCCCATGGCAGCGCTTACTTGTGCTGACCATGGCGACTTTCACCATTGCGCCGTTTGCGCCGCTGATCATCCAGTCGCTGGCCTTCCGTTGGGCATGGCCGAACATCCTGCCGACAGTGTGGTGGCATGAGCAGCGCGAACGCTCGCCGTTTCCACTGGCGTGGGACTATGTTTTCTCGCCAAGTTCCCGCGTTGGCGAGGCAACCATCAACACGCTTGGTATCGGTATTGCGGTGACGCTTCTGTGCCTGCTCATTTGTCTGCCCGCTGCCCGCGTGCTGGCGCAGCGCAACTTCCACGGCAAGAGCCAGCTGGAGTTTCTGATCGCTTTGCCCTTGCTTCTGCCGGAAGCAGCGATTGGCATTGCTCTGCTGATGATTTTCATCGCGCTGGGTCTTGCTGGCACGTATGCAGGAGTGATTGTGGTTCACCTGATCCCAACTATTCCATACATGGTGCGCATGCTCACGGCAGTCTATCAGGGTCATGGTACAGAAGCTGAAGACCATGCCCGCATTCTGGGTGCCAACCGCAGCCAGATCTTTTTTCGCGTTACGTTGCCTATGATCCTGCCGGGTGTAATCGCAGGCTGCCTGTTTACCTTCCTTGTTTCAACCAATCTGTTTTTGCTGACTTTTTTCATCGGTCAGGGTCACATCATCACCCTGCCGACGCTGCTTTTTGCCAAGATTTCCGGTGGTGCACTGGATGCAACCGGCGCAGGCATCGCCCTGATCGCCTCCATCCCGGGCATCATCCTGCTGATCTTTACAGACCGCTTTATCCGAAACTATCCGCTCGCAGAGTAATGCCCTGAATAACTAGAGGCCAAAAAAATAGAGAACTGTCTTGTTCAATACGGCTGAAAGAAGAGTTGATGTTTAAGGGCAAGGAACTTTAGACATTAAACACGACCGCGCTGAAAGTCTCAGGCATAGCTTCACGTCTTCAGGAGTTGGTGTCCCCGAAGTGTAAGCCCTGCATCTGCAATGCGCTTTTCCCATACCCTGCGTGTCCCAATGCCTGCGGGTTTCTCGAAAAGACCCGCACCTTCAGCAGCTTTTGTCAAAGCAGTATACATTGGGATGTTGGGATCGTTTTCTGGCAGCAGCAGCTCTTTGCGATGCAGGATTGGTGGGTTGTCACGCCTGGAGTAGTCGATAGCCTTGCTTGTTTGAGCGGTTAGGTCGAGCGTGATCGAATGCAACAAAGCAGGGAATCCAGCGGTCTCAAATTCTTCATAATGCAGCAATGAGACTTTGTTCTTTGCAATCTTGCAAAGGCTCCACGGCGTATCCGGGTACTTTGTGGTGGCAAGAGCAAGCCGTTCGGCTTCTTCATGCGCGAGCAGATCAACGCCAGAGCGGTGCAAGTAGAGCCACCCACCAACACGACGGCCTATTTTTGTCTTTTGAAACATGCCTCTTACTTACCTGAAATCATCAGAGAGTGCAGTTCAAATCAAGGTGTTCGTAACGGGAGGAGTGAAAACGCCTCTCTTCGAGGAACCCGACAGTGCGCCGCCTGAGGTATATTTCAACATTTTGGAAATTAAACTCGTAATATCAGATGGTTAGAAAACTGCGAAAAGCGACCTGATGAATTTGCGAGCCCTGTAAAGTTACCTTTCATCTTATCAATCAATGTGAAAGCATTTGTTTCACAACTACATTGTGTACAACTGTATGAATTTATAAGTATCTGTATAATATACCAAAATTCAGTTGGCATGAGCATTGCATATACGTGCTCTCAATCGCCTCAATGCTGCGAATAAATTGATAAGTGAGGGGGAAACGTATGCATGAAACTTTCTATGATGTGATGCGACGACAGGGGATCACCCGTCGGAGTTTTTTGAAGTATTGCAGTCTGGCGGCAGCGGCCCTCGGACTCGGGCCAAGCTTTGTGCCCAAAATTGCCCACGCTATGGAAACCAAGCCGCGCATTCCTGTGCTTTGGCTTCACGGTCTGGAATGTACCTGTTGTTCTGAAAGCTTTTTGCGCTCAGCACATCCGCTTGCAAAGGATGTCATTCTCTCCATGATCTCGTTGGATTATGACGATACGATCATGGCGGCCGCCGGTCATCAGGCAGAAGCGATTATTGAAGAGACCATTGAAAAGTATGATGGCAACTACATTCTGGCGGTGGAGGGCAATGCCCCGCTTAATGAAGATGGTATGTACTGCATCATTGGCGGCAAGCCGTTTGTGGAGCAGTTGCGCCATGCTGCCAGCCATGCCAAGGCAATCGTTTCCTGGGGCTCTTGTGCCTCCTGGGGCTGCGTGCAGGCTGCGCGGCCAAATCCAACCCGGGCAACACCAACTCACATGGTGCCGGGTATTGCGGACAAGCCAATCATCAAAGTGCCTGGTTGCCCGCCAATCTCAGAAGTGATGACAGCTGTTATCACTTACATGCTGACCTTTGAGAAGATGCCGGAGCTGGACCGTCAGGGTCGTCCGAAAATGTTCTACTCCCAGCGTATTCACGACAAATGCTACCGTCGACCGCATTTTGATGCAGGCCAGTTTGTTGAGAGCTTTGATGATGAGGGCGCGCGCAAAGGGTATTGCCTTTACAAAGTCGGCTGCAAAGGCCCGACCACCTATAACGCCTGTTCTACCGTACGCTGGAATGGCGGCCTGTCCTTCCCGATTCAGGCCGGTCACCCTTGTATTGGCTGCTCCGAAGACGGCTTCTGGGACAAAGGGTCCTTCTATGAGCGCCAGACCAATGTGAAAGGCTTTGGCATTGAGGCGAGCGCAGACCGCATTGGTGCAACCTCTGCTGCCATCGTTGGCGGTGCAGCAGCCGTGCATGCGGCTGCAAGTGTCGTGAAGCATATGACGTCCAAGGGGAATCAAGAATAATGTCAGTTGTTACAACGCCAAACGGCTTTAATCTGGACACCAGCGGACAGCGCGTTGTTGTGGACCCTGTGACCCGCATTGAAGGGCATATGCGCTGTGAGGTAAACATTGATGAGAACAATGTGATCCGCAACGCTGTTTCCACCGGTACCATGTGGCGCGGACTGGAAGTAATCCTTAAAGGGCGCGATCCACGCGATGCATGGGCCTTTGTGCAGCGGATTTGTGGTGTTTGCACCGGTACTCACGCTCTTACTTCCGTGCGTGCGGTTGAGGATGCGCTGAACATCAACATCCCTGAAAACGCCAATTCCATTCGCAACATCATGCAGTTGTCGTTGCAAGTGCACGACCATCTGGTACACTTTTATCACCTGCACGCTCTGGATTGGGTAAATCCGGTCAATGCGCTCAAGGCAGATCCTAAAGCGACCTCCGCACTGCAACAGAAAATATCACCGAAAAACCCGCGCTCCTCACCGGGTTATTTCCGCGATGTTCAGGCTCGCATCCGCAAGTTTATCGAGAGCGGGCAACTGGGTCCGTTTAAAAATGGCTATTGGAGCAATCCGGCTTATAAATTGCCGCCGGAAGCTGACCTGATGGCTGTAACACACTATCTGGAAGCACTTGATTTTCAGAAAGACATTATGACCGTCCGAACCATCTTTGGTGGCAAGGATACTCACCCGAACTGGCTGGTTGGTGGTGTCCCTTGTGCCATTAATATGGATGGGGTGATGGCGGCTGGTGCGCCAATCAATATGGAGCGGCTGAACCTTGTTAAGTCGGTAACAGACAAAACCATCGACTTTATTGAGCAGGTTTACATCCCTGACCTTCTGGCCATTGCGTCATTCTATAAGGACTGGATGTATGGTGGAGGTCTGGCCTCGAAAAACTTACTGTCCTATGGCGATATTCCGGACCGGGCCAATGACTACTCTGCCGAAAATCTGCTGATGCCGCGTGGAGCAATCATCAACGGTAAGTTGGATGAAGTTCACCCGGTCGATCTGCGCAACCCGGATGAGGTGCAGGAATTTGTGCCACACTCCTGGTATGCTTATCCAGATGAAGCTAAGGGGCTGCATCCATGGGACGGCGTAACAGAGCCAAACTATAAGCTGGGACCGAACTTCAAGGGCACCAAGACCAACATTCAGGAACTTGACGAAGGGGCTAAATATTCCTGGATCAAAGCTCCACGCTGGCGCGGGCATGCCATGGAAGTTGGTCCGCTGGCGCGCTATGTGATTGGTTATGCTCAGGGAAACAAAGAGTACGTAGAGCAGGTTGATTACGTGCTCAAAGCGCTGGATGTGCCGCTGGAAGCTATGTTCTCAACTTTGGGCCGCACAGCTGCCCGTGGTCTTGAGGCAAAGTGGGCCGCACACAAGCAGAAGTACTTCCTTGATAAACTGATCGCCAATATCAAGGCAGGTGATACTGCAACTGCAAACTCTGAGAGCTTTGACCCATCCACATGGCCCGCAGAGGTTAAAGGAGTGGGCTTTACCGAGGCACCGCGCGGTGCGCTGGGGCACTGGATTCGCATCAAAGATACCAGAATTGACAACTATCAGTGTGTTGTGCCGACCACCTGGAACGGCTCTCCGCGTGACAGTCAGGGCAATATTGGCGCATATGAAGCCTCGCTTCTGGATACAAAGGTGGAGCGCCCGGAAGAGCCGGTGGAGATCTTACGTACTCTGCACAGCTTTGATCCGTGCCTTGCGTGTTCAACGCACGTGATGAGTGAGGATGGTGAAGAGCTGGCGGAAGTCAAAGTACGCTAAGGGAGGTTCACTATGGTGCAATCAAATCAGAGGCATAGTGAAGAAGCAGTCTATATTTACGAAGCGCCCCTGCGCATCTGGCATTGGATAAATGCACTTGCCATCGTGGTTTTATGTGTCACGGGTTATTTCATGGGCGAGCCACTGCCGAGTGTTTCCGGGGAGGCCTACGATTATTACATTATGGGTTATATCCGCTGGATGCACTTTGTGGCGGGCTACGTGGTCATTGTCGGGTTTCTTTTCCGCATCTACTGGGCGTTTATGGGTAACCGGCATGCTATGCAGATTTTCCTGATCCCGGTCTGGAAAGGGTGGTGGTGGAAGGAGCTGTTCCATGAACTCCTTTGGTACGCCATGATCGCGAAAGAGCCAAAGAAGTATGCCGGACATAATCCTCTTGCGGTGCTGACCATGCATCTTGCCTTCGTCTGGGTGCTGATCTTCCTCATCTTTACGGGCCTTGCGCTGTATGGGGAAGGCACCGGTATGGGGACATGGCAATATGATTACTTCTCTGACTGGATCATTCCGCTCTTCGGGCAAAGTCAGGATCTGCATACATGGCACCGCATCGGCATGTGGGTGATGATTTGCTTTGTCATTACGCATATGTACGTCGCTGTGCGTGAAGATATCATGTCCCGCCAGTCCATCATCAGCTCAATTGTGTCTGGCTGGCGTATGTATAAGGATTCTCGTCCCATGGACGGTCATGAATAGATCTTTGAGACATAGAAAATCTGAAAAGGCACCTTCGGGTGCCTTTTCTTATTTGGAAGGCCTTTTTCCAAAGAACAGACGGACCTGTTTCGGATTGACGTTTTGTCGATTTTAGAGTGGATACCAAATAATCATTAGTGCAAAATACTGATAAGAATGATTACAGTATAGGTGTGTTTCATGATTCACTCGTGTTAATTGCCTGAATTAACTGAGTTGAGAGGGGGAGCTGTGGGAGAGTTGTCTGAATTTGCTGAGCCGCAAAAGCGAGTGTTGATCCTTGGGATCGGCAATTTGCTCTGGGCAGATGAAGGGTTTGGTGTCCGAGCAGTTGATGAGCTGAACCGCCTCTATGAGTTTTCATCCAATGTAACCCTGCTGGATGGCGGGACGCAGGGTATTTATCTGGTACAGCACGTGCGCGAAGCCGATATTCTGATCGTCTTTGATGCCGTGGATTACAATCTGCCGGGTGGAACCATGAAGCGCGTGGAAGGTGAGGAAGTTCCCAAGTTTATGGGAGCTAAGAAAATCAGCCTGCATCAGACTGGGTTTCAGGAAGTGCTTGCCATGGCTGAGATGATGGATGATCGTCCAGAACATCTGTTGCTTGTAGGCGTTCAGCCTGTGGAACTGGAAGATTTTGGAGGCAGTCTGCGTCCTGAGGTGAGTGAAAAAATCCTTCCTGCCATTGATGTGGCGCTGGAGTATCTGGCCTCCCATGGAGTTACAGCTACAAAGAGGGCGCAGCGTCTTCCTGAAGATGTGACACTGGCTTGTAACGTTATGCTGCAAAGCCGCTATGAAGATGAACGACCTTCTGAAGAAGAGGCCTACCGTCAGGGAGATGCTCGCATCGTCAATGATAGTCGCTGGCGAGCACCTGAAGACTTTGATGCAGAAATGACAGAGGTTGTCCGTCACCTTCCCGCAGAAGCATCCGGGGCGTCCAGCTGATGTGTATGGGGTTGCCTATGCAAGTGGTCGAAACTGGCTTTGGCTTTGCACACTGCGACTACAATGGCCAGAGACGGACCATCGACACCATGCTGGTTGGTGGCGAAGTGCCCGTTGGCAGCTGGTTGCTGGTGTTTATTGATGCGGCGCGCGAGATCATTTCACAGGAAGATGCCTGCAAAATCAAGGACGCCTTGAGTGCTGTTGAAGCGGCCATGACCGGTGGCGATGTGGATCAGTTTTTTGCCGATTTGGCTCCATCCTCTCTCCCTCAAAAGTAACTTTAAGGACCTCCCATGGAATTTTCCGGGTTATTGCAAAGCATTATTGAGCGTGAAAAGATCACTGTTTTAGACGAAAATAACATCGATGATTTTTTGAAGGCACACGGCGATGTGGTTCTGCTTGCAGCAGGAGACCACGAACGCATGATGGAAACCAACGATGCTGCTGTCATTCTACCGGAGATTGTAAAGGCCTCTTCAGGGCATTTGACACCTGCGGTGGTTGCCCGTGAATTTGAGCGGGAAGTGCAGCGCCGTTATCGGTTCAGCGCGTTTCCAACCATGCTGTTCTTGCGCAGCGGCGGTTATCTGGGGGCCATAAGCCGGGTTCTGGACTGGGCCGATTATGTGGCGCGCATTAACCAGATCCTTGCAGGGCAAGTGTGTGAGCCACCTGAGTTCAAAATTCCCGGCGGTTTTAAGCGTCCGAGCGAAATTGCTGCTGAAAAATCCATGAAAGACAAACTTATTGAAGAAGGGGCAGACAATGTCTGACGATTTTATTCTGCCAGCATTTGGCGGCATGGGTGTTGGGCCGGGCAGTCAGCCTCAGGATGACGACGGGGCCAAGCTGGAATACATGGAAATGCCTCGGGAAATGGCGGTTTTTGAACGTCCGATTGCGCCTGAACCAGAAGATGTTGTCGGTATGGCAGCGGGCAAAGCCAAACTGGAAGAGGTGCTTGCAGCTCTGCGCACCTATAAGGTTGGCGGTCCGGCACAACTGGTTGAAATCACGGGATTGTCAGATGTTGATCTGGGCCTCGTCAATCAGATTTTGGGGGAAGGGGAAGTCTCTGTTGTCTGCGGTGGTAGTATTCAGGCACAGGAATCTGTTTTGGCTGGTGTATGGCGCGTACTTCAGTTTGATGCAACAGGTCAGCTTGAGCGCGACATTGTTGAGATTGCCGATTACCCGAGTATTGTTCGTGAAAAAGTATTTTCCGGGGCGGCCTGCCATGTGGACCCGGCAGATGATCAGCTGCCTGCTGGTGTGTTCAACGCTCCTTCTCTGCTTTCTGAACTTCAGGAGAAACAAGGCCAGTATAAGCCGGGCGATCCGGTGCACAGCATTAACCTGACTTTGCTGCCGCAGACTGAAGAAGACTTGTCTTATCTGGATGCCAGACTGGGGCGGGGAAACACCGTTATTCTTTCTCGCGGGTATGGCAATTGCCGTGTTTCCAGCACGAACACGACGAACGTCTGGTGGGTGCGCTATTACAACTCTCAGGATGCCATCATTCTCAACTCCATTGAGGTGATCAACGTGCCTGATGTTGTTCGCGCAGCGCAAGAGGACGTGGAGGACAGTGCAGACCGCCTTGACGAAATCATGGAAATCTATCGATGAACATGTCGTTTTCTGGCGGCTCTTACGGTGGAGACGCTTCTAAGATCAAAGATGAAGATGTGCTGGAGTGCAAGATCTGCTGGCATCTTTATGATCCCAAACAAGGGGATGAGTACTGGCAGATCCCGGCGGGGACGCCTTTCTCTCAATTGCCGGAGCATTGGAGCTGCCCTAATTGTGATGGTGCACGCACTGACTTCATGGTGGTGGAGCCGAGCTGATGACAGACGCTGCCCGGCATCTGCGGGATACACTTATCGGGTTATACGGAGAAATCGAACGCACCCGCATGCAGGATATGCCAATCGTTAATGATGCTCTTAGCGTCAATGCCTTTGGTTTTGAGGTTTGTGACAGTTACAGGCTGGGTGTTCTGCTGACCCCGTGGTTTATGAGTTTGCTTCTCATCCCCGAGGATGGGCGGATGCTTGAAGGCCTGAATGTGGGAGACAAAAAGAGTGTTGCGCTTCCCGCAGGACAGTTTCAGTTCATCGTTGGACACGAGGATGGGATCGGGGCATATTTGTCTTGCTCTTTGTTCTCTCCGGTCTTTGAGTTTTGTGATCAGGAAACAGCGGAAATCACAGCGCAGGCTGTTCTCGATCAAGTGCTTATCGCACCTCAGGACAATGTGCCGGATGCAGATGCTGACATGCGGGCAATTTGGGAGGGGCGGGTGCCCGCTGAACCTGATAAGGCTGATTTTAGTGAGAACAACCAACCAGAGCGGGATATGCCTTCTTCTTTAAACCGGCGAGAATTGCTGCGCGGATTAAGGCGTGCGCCAACTGGTACTGACGACAGTGGCAAAGAGGTGCGCTCATGAGCCTGGAAGGGAAACTTCATATCGCACTTGGCGCAAGCGTGGAAAGTGGCTCTCGATCTGTCACCATCTCCAGCTCTCGCAGAACGGATCTGGCTGATTTGCTGATCGGCAAGCCTCTGAAGGAGGCATCTACCCTCCTGCCGCGCTTGTTTTCCGTGTGCGGCAAGGCTCATGCCTTTGCAGCTCTTAAAGCAACGATGGGCCGGGATCTTGATGAGAATGTCTCAAGGTCTGCCGAGCTGCTGGTGCTGGCGGAAAATGCCAGAGAGCACTTGCTGCATATCCTGTTGAACTGGCAGGAAGGCAATTCCCCTGCACAGGCACTGGTGTTGCCCGAGGTGATGAAACTGCCCTCCGCTTTTGAACGAGCATTGGAAAGCTGCGGCAAAGTGAAGGAAGCTCTGGTTTTTCCTGTGATCTCTCAGCTTGAAGTGCTGATTGAGGACCATGTTCTGGGATTGAAACCCGATGGTTTTCTGGAATTGGAAAATTTGGGAGAGCTTCGCGCCTATTGCCGTGAAAGAGGAGAGATTGCGCCTCGCGCTCTGGGTGCTCTTTTACAAACCTGCGGTTCGCTTTCACACACCGAAACTCTCGCACTATTGCCAGATTTGAGCGAGACGGATCTGTGTGATCAGATGTTGGCCGATGAAGGGGCTCAGTTTGTCGCTCGTCCTGAATGGCAGGGCAAGGCGTTTGAGACAGGGCCACTCAGCCAGCAGGCCTCCCATCCTTTGATTAAATCTGTGCTGGGTGAACACGGCGATAGCCTGTTACTGCGATATGTAGCGCGGTTGTTAGCGCTCTCTTCCGTCCCTCAACAGATGCGGGAGGTTGTAAAGCGCAAACGCGAGACTGAAACGGAAAAAGCGGAGGGCTTTGCCGCTGTGACGACTGCACGCGGAGTGCTTTTTCATGCAGTCTCTCAGGAGAATGGTCTGATCCAGCACTACCGCATCCTTGCTCCAACGGAATGGAACTTCCACCCGCGTGGCGTGGCTTGCCGTGCCCTTTCTGCTTTGAAAGGAGAGGGGGTATCGCTCGAATCTGCTGCTGCGCAATGGATCAAAGCTATAGACCCCTGTGTTGCTTTTCAGATTGAGGTGTAGTGATGCATGAAATGTCTATTTGCGAAGGGATATTGCAGGTCATTGAAGATCATGCCAGCCAGCAGAAGTTTGAAAAGGTCACTCGCGTTCGTCTGGAGATTGGCGCACTGGCCGGAGTTGAGCTGGAAGCCCTGCGATTCAGCTATGACGTTGTGACCAGAGGGTCGGTCGCTGATGGCTCTGTGCTGGAAATTATCTCTTTGCCCATTACCGCATGGTGCATGCCTTGCGGCGAGCCGGTTTCGGTTAAGGCGCGTTATGACGCCTGCCCAACCTGCGGTTCCTATCAAATTCAGATTACCGGCGGTGAAGAACTGCGGATCAAAGACATGGAGGTCAACTAATGTGTACGGTTTGCGGATGTAGCCACGGCAACGTGAAAATTGAAGGTCACTCCCACGATCATGACCACACGCATGCTCATGGCAATGGACAGGATCATCAGCACGATGGAGAGACCCATCACTATGGGAATGGTCCAGCTCATGCCCATGCTCCGGGCCTGTCGCAATCTCGGATGATCCAGATTGAAACCGATATCATGGCTAAGAATGACCTTTATGCCAGTGCCAACCGTAAGGTGTTTCAGGAAAAAGGCATTTTGGCTCTCAATCTGGTCTCCAGTCCGGGTTCTGGCAAAACCACTTTGCTGACAAAAACTATTGAAGATCTGAAGGCACAGCTGGAAATCAGCGTTGTTGAAGGTGATCAGCAAACTGCCAATGATGCGCAGCGGATTCGTGAAACTGGTGCTCCGGCTATTCAGGTCAACACGGGCAAAGGCTGCCACTTGGATGGTCATATGGTTGGTCACGCGGTGGAAGCACTCGCCCCCGCCGATGAAAGCCTGCTGTTTATCGAAAACGTGGGCAATCTGGTGTGCCCTGCCGGGTTCGATCTTGGAGAAGCACACAAGGTTGCGATCCTTTCTGTCACTGAAGGAGAGGACAAACCGCTGAAATACCCGGACATGTTCCACGCTGCTGATGTGATGCTACTGAACAAGATTGATCTGCTGCCCCACCTTACTTTCGACGTGGAGCAGTGCATTGCAAATGCCTTGCGTGTGAATCCGAAAATCAAGGTCTTACAGGTCTCCGCCACCTCAGGAGAAGGCATGGACGCCTGGTACACCTGGATAAAAGCAAACCGCCAAATTGCTCTGCTTGGTCGCGGCTCATTGAGCTGAGGGAGGAAATATCATGTGTCTGGCAATTCCAGCGGAGCTGATTGCAATAGATGAGACAGCAGAGACCGGAACAGTCTCTGTTGAAGGTGTACGCAAGGAGGTTTCTCTGGCTTTGGTGGAAGGTGTCGTCGTTGGCGATTATGTGTTGGTGCATGTGGGTTTTGCACTCAGCACCATCAGCCCGGAAGAAGCGGAAAAAACGCTGGCCCTGATGACGGAAGCGGGCATGGCACCGGCTGAGCAGGAGGAGGCAAGCGCATGAAGTATATTGCGGAGTTTCGCAGCAAAGAGGGGGCCAGACATCTGGCTCAGGAGATCAAAAAGGCCGCTGAGACCGGACGTACCTATAACATTATGGAGTTTTGCGGGGGGCATACCCACGCCATTTTTCGCTATGGCGTACAGGATCTTGTGCCGGACAATGTTAAGTTCATTCACGGCCCCGGCTGTCCGGTTTGTGTATTGCCTGTGCCGCGCATTGATAACGCCATTCAGCTTGCCAAAGATCACGATGCCATCCTGTGCACCTATGCAGACATGATGCGTGTCCCTGCCAGTAAAAAGCAAAGCCTGATCAAGGCTAAGGCAGAAGGTGCGGATATTCGCATGGTCTATTCCACGCAGGATGCGTTGAGGATTGCGCGAGACAATCCTGCGCGACAGGTGGTGTTTTTTGCCATTGGCTTTGAGACAACAACACCGCCAACAGCTGTTGCACTCAAACAGGCTAAGGCAGAAGCGCTGGAGAATTTCAGCGTGTTTTGCAACCATGTGCTCACCCCGTCAGCAATGCGACATATCTTGCAACAACCGCAGGATGGGGATGGTGATCCGGTTATCATAGATGGTTTTTTGGGGCCTTCCCATGTGAGTTCCATCATCGGCTCTAAGCCCTATGAAGTGTTTGCAAGGGAGTTTGGCAAACCTGTAGTGATTGCAGGCTTTGAGCCTTTGGATGTGATGCAGTCCACACTAATGATGATCAGGCAGATCAACGAGGGTCGCTGTCAGGTGGAAAATGAATACACGCGCGTTGTAACGCCAGAGGGAAATCAGAAAGCTCAGCGGCTGGTTCATGAGGTGCTGGAGCTTCGAGACAGCTTTGAGTGGCGCGGACTTGGCTGGGTTCCTGAAAGCGCGCTTCAGATTCGCCCGGAGTTTGCAGCTTTTGACGCTGAAAAGCGGTTTAAGTTGATCAGGAGTACAGGCCGAGACGTTAAGGGATGCGCCTGCCCGGAAATCCTGCGAGGTTCCAAACGACCAACAGATTGCAAACTGTTTGGCACAGTGTGCACGCCAGATAACCCGCAAGGTTCGTGCATGGTGTCTTCAGAAGGGTCCTGTGCTGCATACTGGAGCTATGGGCGCTTTCGTATGGAGCGTGACCAGCTTGCAAATCCTTCCCAAAAACAGCAGCCTGAGGGAACCATATGACCACAACCAAGCGCTTCCCCACTCGTTTGAATATGAAGAATGACAGGGTGAACATGACCCACGGCTCGGGCGGGCGGGCAATGGCGCAACTGATTGACGAGTTGTTCCTAACGTACTTTGATAATGAGCTTTTAAGGCAAGGGAACGATCAGGCCAGTTTTGCAGTTTCAGCAGGTCGTATGGTGATGAGTACGGACGGGCATGTGGTTTCACCCCTGTTCTTTCCCGGTGGAGATATCGGCAGTCTGTCCGTTCACGGTACCATAAATGATGTGGCTATGTCCGGTGCAAAGCCTCTTTACCTGAGCGCGAGCTTTATTCTGGAAGAAGGCTATCCGCTTGCGGATCTCAAGCGCATCGTGATTTCCATGGCTGCTGCTGCAAAGGACGCAGGTGTTCCTATTGTGACGGGAGACACCAAGGTTGTTGAAGCTGGCAAGGGCGATGGCGTATTCATCACCACCACAGGCGTTGGGGTTGTCCCGGAAGGTGTGTCACTGTCTGGGGTGCAGGTTGAACCCGGTGATGTGGTGTTGCTTAGCGGACCTATCGGCGATCATGGGGTCGCTATCATGTCCAGCCGCGAAAATCTTGAGTTTGAAACAACCATTGTTTCTGACAGTGCACCCCTGCATGATCTGGTTGCTGAAATGGTGAAAGCGGTGCCTGCCATCAAATGCATGCGAGACCCCACCCGTGGTGGTGTCGCCTCAACCTTGAATGAACTGGCCCAGCAGGCCGGCGTGGGGTTTGCACTGGAAGAAGAAGCTATACCAGTTCGAAACGAGGTGCGAGCGGCTTGCGAGCTTTTAGGACTTGATCCGCTTTATGTGGCAAATGAAGGCAAGCTGGTTGCTGTTTGTCGCGCACAGGATGCTGAACACTTGCTGGCCGCTATGCGTGCTCATCCCAAAGGAGCGCAAGCTGCGATCATCGGTAAAGCGGTTGCTGACGACCTTTCCTTCGTCACCATGGAAACGGTTTTTGGCGGAAACAGAATTGTAGACTGGCTGGCAGGCGAGCAGCTGCCACGCATTTGCTGAGGGTAACATGCTTGGATTTCTTTCACTTGGATTTTTAGTGGGTATGAGCCATGCCTTAGAGGCCGACCATGTGGCGGCTGTAGGGGCTTTGGCAACTTCCGGCAAGCACAGTCCGAAGAGAATGGCTGTATTAGGGGCGAGCTGGGGACTTGGACACACCTCCACCTTGTTCGTTGTTAGCCTGATTGTTATCGGCCTTGGTTTTGCGCTGAGTGAGCTGACCGCAGCGAGTCTGGAGTTTGCTGTAGGCTGCATGCTCGTAGTGCTTGGTCTGAATGTTGTCCGTAAAATGTGGGCAGGCAACATCAGTTTCCGCGTGCATCAGCACGGTGACGGCCTCTCCCACGTACACGCTCTGAAAGGCACAGAGTGCCGGTCGCCGATGACAGCGCAAGACCATGTACATGTTTCAGGATTTTCATTGCGTGCCTATCTGGTTGGTCTGTTCCATGGAGCTGCTGGGTCTGCGGCATTGATCGTGCTGGTGGCTGCAACCACGCAAAGCGTTGTGTCGGGTCTTCTTTATGTGCTGGTGTTTGGGCTTGGCTCTGTGGCTGGAATGTCTTTGCTTACCTACGCGGTCTCCTGGCCACTCGGACTTGGCGCAAAGGTCTCTTCGAGGTTGTTTACTGCTGTACAGGGCGGTGCCGCAGCGCTGGCGATTTTTGTCGGAGGTGAGGTGATGATGGAAACCGGAGAGGTGATTTTGTCAGCTCTTTCCTAAAATAACCCGTGTGTTTTAACGGAGATATTCCAGATGATTGCTCTCTGGCGGTTCCAACAGACGGCCTCGCAGTGTTAAGAACCACCAGGTTTTTGCCATCAGGATTTTATATGATGCAGGCGGGTGGCCACCGGCTGATTGTTGAAAGAAGCACTTTATGACCGAGACATTGCCTTCACTTCTGATCGTTGATGATGAGGTACGTTCACTGGAGTCCCTTGAGCGAAACCTGTTTGATCATTTTGACGTGCACACAGCCAAAAGCACAGCTGAAGCTGAGGCAATCCTTGAGCGCGAATGGATTCACATCGTGCTTTGTGACCAGCGTATGCCAGAGGAAACCGGAGTCCAGTTTCTTACCCGCGTGCGCGAGCGGTGGCCTGATGTGATCCGCATTATCATTTCCGGCTATACGGATGCAGATGATATTATCACCGGGCTCAATGAAGCAGGCATTTATCAATACATCACCAAGCCGTGGCGACCTGATGATTTGTTGCGCACCTTGCAAAATGCAGCTCGTCTGTTTGAGCTTCAACGCCAGAACGAGCTGCTTGCCGTTGATCTGCGCATGATCACAAAGAGTGCGGAAAGCACTGTCTCGGCGCGGCGGGCGAAACTGAAGGAGCGTTATAATGATGATGATGGCATCATCCGCGCCAAAGCCAGCCCCATGGATAGTGTCTGTCAGACCTTGCGCCAGATTGCAGCTTTTGACCTACCTGTTCTGATCACCGGGGAATCTGGTACTGGTAAAGAACTGGCGGCCCGGTCACTACATTACAACTCACTGCGCTGGAATAAGCCGTTTGTGGTTGAAAACTGTGGTGCCCTTTCCGATGAGTTGTTGGAAAGCGAACTTTTTGGTCACAAGCGCGGCGCTTTCACTGGTGCGGTGGAAGATCATGTGGGGTTGTTTGAGCGGGCTGATGGCGGAACGATTTTCCTCGATGAAATAGGGGAAGTGACCCCGGCCTTTCAGGTGAAACTGCTGCGTGTGTTGCAGGAAGGTGAGATTCGTCCGGTAGGCTCCAACAAAACCCGGCGAGTCGACGTGCGGGTCATTGCCGCCACTAACCGGGACATGGAGGAGGAAGTGCGCATGGAGCGCTTCCGTAAAGACCTTTACTTTCGCATGGCTGGTATCGTGGTTACCATGCCCCCGCTGCGGGAGCGGGCCGGAGATATTCCGCCACTGGCTAACCATCTCCTGCAGCAGGCAGTCAAGGAGCTTGGTAAAGCCGCCCCCGGTTTTACTCCAGAAGCCATTGATTGCATGTGCGCCTATCAATGGCCGGGCAATGTGCGCGAGCTGCAAAATGAAATACAGCGCATGCTGGTTATGTCTCCTAAAGACAGTCTGTTGGGATCGGACCTTTTGTCTCCGCGTGTGGTCAGGGCTGCTCCTGAAGAGGACATGGAGGATATTTCGGTGCTTTCCAGCTTTGATGGCTCGCTGAAAGACCGTATTGAATCTCTCGAAGCCCGGATTCTTAAGGAAACTATGGTGCGCCACCGCTGGAACAAGAGTAAAGCTGCAAAAGAACTGGGCCTTTCCCGGGTTGGGCTGCGCGGCAAGCTTGAGCGCTATGGCCTGGAGAAAGTAGACAATCCCGAGGCCGTACCAGAAGAACAAATCTGAACTTGCAAATTTGCCGAACGATCATGAGCACGCCAGAAGAATACCCAAAACCACAATCACTTCCCTCTGACATGCCCCAGTTGGGCGGAGGGGATGACAGCGCCTGGATTGAAGTGATTCAGAAAATGGACAGTGTTTACGCTGAGCTGGTGGAGTCTCAGGTAGAGCTGGAGCACAAGAACGAAGAGCTGGAGGACGCACAGCAGTTTATTTCCTCAGTGCTTGCCTCCATGACAGATGTGCTGATTGTATGTGATATGAAAGGCCGGATTCAGCAGGTAAATGCAGCGCTGGTTAAGCTCACGGGCACGCAAGAAACTGCGTTTATTGAGCAGACTCTTGAAGATATTTTCTCTCCGCAACACCATTATCTTTTGGATGGTATTGCTGAAAAGCTTCGCTCCGCTCAGCCCAGCAGTGACGTGGAAATCAATATACTGGGAACCAACGGAGAGCAGTATCCGCTTTCTGTTAATGGATCTCCCTTGCTTGACCCCAGGGGAAAAGTGGTGGGCGTTGTGCTTATTGGCAGACCGCTGGGTGAGTTGCAGCGAGCCTATCAGGAACTGGATGCGGCTCACAAAACCCTGCGGGAAGCACAGCAACAGCTGGTCTTTTCTGAAAAAATGGCAGCACTGGGTCGTCTGGTGGCCGGTGTGGCACATGAGTTGAACAATCCGATCAGCTTTGTTTTTGGCAATATGCATGCTCTGAAGAGCTATGGTGAGAAGATTACAGAGTATCTGCGTGCTGTAGAGCAGGAAGCCCACAGCCCCCACCTGAAGAATTTGCACAAACAGTTGCGTATCAAACGCATCATGGATGATATCGTGCCTCTGGTTGATGGTACTCTGGAAGGGGCAGAGCGGGTCAGTGATATTGTGCAGGAGCTGCGCCGGTTCTCAGGAAACCAGAAGGAGGCAAGCGAAAGCTTTGGCCTGAAGGCTACTCTTGAAACGGCTGTGAGCTGGGTTTTGCGCGGTGCCAGAGAGCAGCCTGAAGTTTTCATCACCTGTGCAGAGGATGTCCGCGTACGCGCTCGAAAAGGCTATGTGCATCAGGTGGTTGTCAATCTGCTGCAAAACGCGGTTGACGCCATGGACGGGCAGAAGGATGCGTCTATCACAGTTGCTTGCGGGCAAAAGAGTGGACGCATTGCGGTTATCATCCACGATAATGGCAGTGGCATTGCTGATGCGGATTTACCTCACATCTTTGAGCCGTTCTTTACAACCCGCCCTATTGGGCAGGGAACCGGGCTGGGGCTTTATGTGAGCTACAATCTGGCTAAAGAAATGGGCGGAATGCTTTCCTGCCGGAACCACCCGGATGGCGGAGCTGAGTTTACCTTTACCCTTGCTCTCGGTGAGGAATGCTAGGCATGGCAAAAGGGCAGAGGCAAAAAAATCTTTTGTGGTTGCAATCAGGTGGATGCGGAGGCTGTACGCTTTCACTTTTGTGCGCCGAAGCTCCTGACCTGACCACCAGCCTTGCCGCAGCCAACATCAACCTGCTCTGGCACCCTTCTTTAAGTTTGGAAACCGGTCAGCAGGTCATGGAGATCTTTGAAGATATCCGGCAAGGCCGCACAAAGCTGGACATCCTTTGTCTGGAAGGCTCTGTCATTCAGGGACCAGATGGCACCGGAAAGTTTCACATGGTAGCTGGCGGCAATGGCCTTTCCATGAAAGATCTGATCGCAGAGCTGGCAGGGCTTGCTGAGCAAGTGGTAGCTGTTGGAACCTGCGCGGCTTTTGGCGGGGTAACAACTGCCGGAGATAATATGGTGGAAGCTTGCGGACTTTCCTATGAAGGCAATACCAAAGGCGGCTTACTGGGCGGCAACTATAAATCTGCTCTGAGCCTTCCGGTGGTCAATATTCCCGGCTGCCCGACACACCCGGACTGGATCACAGAAACCTTGGGCCATGTGGCATCACAGACTATGAAGCCAGCGGACCTTGATCACTTGGGCCGTCCGCGAGCCATCTCGTCGCCACTTGTCCATCATGGATGCAGCCGCAATGAGTTTTATGAGTATAAGGCCAGCGCAGAAAAGCTTTGTGATCTGGGCTGTATGATGGAAAATCTGGGCTGTAAAGGCACGCAAGCCGCAGGTGATTGTAATCAACGGCCCTGGAATGGTTCCGGCTCCTGCATAACTGGTGGTTATCCGTGTATTGCCTGTACCGAACCGGGCTTTGAAGAGCCCGGGCATATGTTTACAACCACGCCAAAGCTTGCTGGCATACCCATAGGACTTCCAACTGACATGCCAAAAGCCTGGTTTGTGGCTCTTGCTTCACTTTCCAAAGCAGCGACGCCTAAACGGTTGCGAGAGAACGCGGTTTCAGATCGGGTGAAAGTACAGCCAACTTCCAGGCTCTTCAAAAAACCGGGTACCACTTCAGGGAAGACAGGCTCATGACACGACTGATTACTGGTCCCTTCAATCGGGTGGAAGGTGAGTTGGAAGTAAAGCTGGATGTAACTGATAATATGGTTGCCAGCGCCTCGGTGAACTCGCCTTTGTTTCGTGGTTTTGAGCGTATGTTGCATGGCAAAGACCCGATGGATGCGTTGGTTCTTGTCCCGCGCATCTGCGGGATTTGCTCGGTCAGTCAATCCATGGCTGCTGCTGCTGCCCTCGCAAATCTGACCGGGATCGAGACACCGCGCAACGGTAATCTTGCCGCAAATCTGGTGCTGGCCTGCGAGAATATTGCGGACCATCTGACCCATTTTTATTTGTTTTTCATGCCTGATTTTACGCGAGAGGTATACGCGCAGGAGCCGTGGTTTGCCGAGGCTCATAGCCGGTTTGCTGCTGTGCACGGCAGAGCTACGCAAGAGGTTCTGCCAGCCCGCGCTGAGTTTTTGCATATCACCGGCCTTCTTGCGGGCAAATGGCCCCATACTCTGGCTGTTCAACCGGGCGGCACCACCAAGGCTGTTGCCATAAATGAAAAGCTGCGCCTTACCGCGATCCTGCATAAGTTTCGCCGGTTTTTGGAAGCAACTGTTTTTGGAGCTGATCTTGATGAAGTCAGTGCTCTGGAAACCCTTGCTGACCTTCAAAGCTACCGGAAAATGCAGGCAAGCCGCCCTTCAGACTTCGTAGGTTTTCTCAATATAGCCGAGGCCCTCAATCTGGAGCATCTGGGACGATCTGCGGATCGCTTTATGAGTTTTGGGGCCTATGAGCTGACTGATGGTCACGTATTTAAGTCCGGGGTAGTTGATGACACTCAGAGTTCCAACGTGAACTTAGACCTCATAACGGAGGATGTGAGCCATGCCTGGATGCAGGGAGGAGCGCAACACCCGTTTGAAGGGACCACGCAGCCAGATACGGAGATGAAGGAGGGATACTCCTGGTGTAAGGCCCCAAGGCTCGGGGGGAAGACGATTGAGGTGGGAGCGCTTGCCCGTCAGTTGATCGACGGCCAGCCACTGATGAAAGAGCTGGTGCAAGCTGGCGGAGGCAACGTATTGAGCCGTGTTGCAGGACGGCTGATGGAGGTCGCCCGGCTTGTGCCTCTTATGCAAGAATGGGTGAGCGAACTTGAGCCGGAGGCCCCTTTCCGTAATCATCCCGGCCAGATCCCCGATGGTCAGGCTATGGGGTTGGTCGAAGCTGCAAGGGGCGCACTGGGGCATTGGTTGCGGGTCGAAAACGGGAAAATCGCTAACTATCAGATTATCGCGCCCACCACTTGGAATTTCTCTCCACGAGATGCGCAGGGTGTGCCCGGCCCGCTGGAGCAGGCGCTTGTCGGCGCACCGGTTCGAAAGGGTGAGACTGACCCGGTTGCAGTACAGCATATCATCCGGTCTTTTGATCCTTGCATGTTTTGTACGGTTCACTGATGCAGGTCGCGCGCAAAATCAGGGTGCGTGGTCTGGTTCAGGGGGTTGGATTTCGCCCTACCGTCTGGCTCATTGCCAACCGTCTGGGGTTGAAAGGGGAAGTGCTTAACGATGGCGGGGGGGTTCTTATCCATGCCTGGGGCACAGAAACTGCACAAAGCCAGTTCCTTACAGAACTGACTGAAGAAAAACCGCAGCTTGCCCGCATTGATGCCATTGAAACAGAAGAGCTGGCCGGCTCGTGCCCTCATCCAGATTTCATCATTACCAAAAGCGAGCAGACCAGAGTTGCGACCTCCATTATTCCGGATGCTGCCACCTGTCCGCAATGTCTGGAAGAAACGCTTGAGCCCGGCAATCGGCGCTACCTTTACCCGTTTACTAACTGCACTCATTGCGGGCCGCGCCTATCTATCGTGAGTGCACTTCCTTATGATCGCGCCAAGACTTCCATGGCACCATTTAAGATGTGCCCGGATTGTCAGGCAGAATATGATGATCCGGCGGACCGCCGATTTCACGCACAGCCAAATGCCTGCCCCACTTGCGGGCCTCAGGTCATGCTTTTAGATGCGCATGGATTGCCGGTGGCTGCAACGAGCAAACAGGATGACGTTACTTTTGCAGCTCAACTGATCAGGAAAGGCTGTATTGTCGCCATAAAAGGGATCGGCGGCTTTCACTTTGTCTGTGATGCCACGAACAGCAGTGCCGTGGCACGCCTTCGACAACGGAAAAAACGATGGGGCAAACCTCTGGCTCTCATGGCGCGGGATGTGACCTGTATCAGGAAATACGCCGACTTACCGCCTTTTCTGGAACGCTGTCTGAAAAAACCATCATCTCCTATTGTTTTGCTGCGGCGGAAAGAGCAAGCGCCGCCTCTTGCGTTTGATCTGGCCCCCGGGCAGAACACGCTTGGGTTCTTTTTGCCTTATACACCTTTACATCATGTGTTGTTGCAGGAGTTCGAAACGCCAGTGGTGATGACCTCTGCCAACCTTTCTAATGAGCCACAGGTCGTTGAGAACGAAGAGGCTGTTTCCCGCCTCTTTGGTATTGCTGAGTATTTTCTGATCCATGACCGGAAGATTGTGAACCGGTTGGACGATTCAGTCCTTCAGGAGGTTGCTGGCAAACCAGTTTTGTTGCGCAGGGCTCGCGGTTTTGTGCCAGAGCCTCTTGCTCTTCCTGAAGGTTTTGAAGCCACACCACCCGTTCTTGCTATGGGGGGGGAGTTGAAAAACACGTTTTGCCTGATCAAGGATGGCGCGGCCATAGTTTCTCAACATATCGGAGATTTGGAAACGCCGCGCGTTCACGCTGATTTTCGCAAAGCGCTGGATCTTTATTGCCAGATGCAACAGTTTAGTCCCTCCTATATTGCCGTGGATAGGCACGAAAATTACTTCTCCAGCCGTTGGGGAGAGCAGCTTGCTGCTGATCTTGGTGCAGAACTTTTAAAAGTCCAACACCATCATGCTCATATTGCTGCTTGCATGGCGGAGCATGGCATCCCCCTTCGTGGTGCACCTGTATTGGGCGTGGCGCTTGATGGCCTTGGTGCAGGAGATAATGGAGAGTTATGGGGCGGCGAGTTTCTGCTTGCAACTTACACCGACTACGAAAGACTGGCGCAGTTTCAAAGTACAGCGCTTGTGGGTGGTGAAAAAGCATCGCGTGAGCCATGGCGTAACACATTTGCTCATTTGCATCACTGTCTGGGTTGGGAGAAGGTCCAAAATGAGTTTGGTGATTTAGCTTTTGTTCAACGGCTAGAGCAAAAGCCACTCAAACAGCTTTCTCAAATGATCGAGCGTGGTCTGAACGCTCCACTCATATCTTCTGCCGGACGATTGTTCGATGCAGTTGCCTTTGCCTTAGATCTTTGCCCGGAAGACCAGTCTTTTGAAGGAGAAGCTGCTATGGCCCTGCAAGCCCTTGCCGAGACTGCTCCCTCAGATTCTTCTGCCTATACGATAAAAAACAGCGGGGCGGTTTTGCAGTGGAAGGACTTGTGGGAGGGGATGCTGAAGGACATGAGCGTTGGCGTTGCAAAGTCAACTCTTGCTAAACGGTTTCACAACACTCTGGCCCTTGCCATTGCCAGCAAATGCGAAGAGTTATCAAGAACGCATAGATTTAGCCATGTGGTGCTGACAGGCGGTGTTTTTCAAAATAAACTCCTTGCCGAACTAACCTTTAAGCTCTTGGTAGATCGAAGTATCCTTACTCTTATGCCTGCGCAGTTTCCCGCTGGTGACGGTGGAATTAGCCTGGGACAGGGCGTCATTGCAGCAGCGCAGTTGCTATGCGATGATAACGCCATGCATCAAGCTAAATAATGAACCTGATTAATTTATTCATGAAATCAAAGGCCATCTAAGACGGCACTGTTAACTTAACACAGGCATCAGCTCTGATTGGTCATTAGATGGTAATTCCCCCGACGTTTGATCGAGCTTAAAAGTAGAGATATTGCTGCACTCTACTTGTTTAGTCCCGGAAAGTGATGGATCGGATTTTTGTAAAGCGTTCACTCAATGGCAGAGGAATGCCATGTTTGATGCTTGAAATGAACCGGTGTGTGGGTTCTGCCGCCATACTTAAGTTAACGTGACAACGCATCTTTCTTTGTCGCAGGAGAATATTAATCCAGGATCTGTTTAATAGCTTAATACGTTAAATGTGAGCGTGATAGAAATCTGCAAGATGAAAGACCTTAGTGAACGACGCAGGTTAATTTATGTGCCCATTGTTCACGAAAGTGCTGATATGGGATCACAGGCAGAGAAATTACGCCAGATTTACGTCGCCAGATATGGATTAAGAGCCTGGCAAGAGAGTCGTAAAGCAATTTCGGCTTACTGGCTTCGGATAGAGCGGGAAATAGAACGGCTTAATCTCGACTACAAAAAAGTTCGGCTATATCAGGATGGTCTGCCGGTTTGTGGGCAGGAAGCCGAGATTATTCGGGATGTTGCCGAGGCTGGTAGCCGCAATTATAGCCTCCTGCAAAATCTAATTCGCAAAGGTAGCCTGTTTGAAGGCACCGAAGACCCCGCACTGCTTTGTGCTGAACGAGACCTTCTTACCGTTGCTGACCAGTCCGAAGCTGAAAAACAGGCAAATGCCAGCAAGCTGATGAAGCAGCGTGATCAGTTTATCAGCGACCGTATTGATCAAACCCTTCAGCCCGGGGAAGTCGGCATTGTTTTTATTGGAGCGCTCCACAAGCTGCGTGAAATCCTGCCAAAAGACATTGAGGTTCGCATTTTACTGGAGCGCTAATAAACGTCTTTATCTTCTTCCATAACCGCTGAAAAATGCCTCTGGTTAACCTCCAGTTTATCGATGTCAGTAACAGGGTCATGACCATCGTTAAGAAAGTCCCGAATAGCTAATGTACCTGCCTTTCGGCAATGTAGTTCGATATCTGCTCCGCTATATCCTTCGCTATAATTTGCCAGTGTTTCCAGCTTCACATCTGGACCAATTGGTCTGCCCTGCATGTGCACGCGATAAATTGCCCGGCGGGCATCAAGGTCAGGAAATGGCAGGTCAATGGTGTAGTCAAACCGTCCTGCCCGAAGTAACGCCGGATCAACGAGGTCCTTGCGGTTTGTCGCTGCGAGGATGAGTACATCGCGCAACTCTTCAATTCCATCCATCTCCGTGAGGAGTTGAGCAATTATTCTATCGGTTACAGCGCTCGCTTCACCACTGCCTCTGTGAGGGGCAATGCTGTCAATTTCATCCAGAAACAGTATACAGGGAGATGCCAGTTTTGCCTTGTGGAACACCTCACGAATTGACCTCTCGCTTTCTCCAACCCATTTGTTCATCAAGGCCGGACCTTTGATGGAAATAAAATTTACCCCGCTTTCGGTTGCGAGCGCTTTTGCAATCAGGGTTTTGCCTACTCCCGGAGGGCCATTCAGCAATACTCCACAAGGGGGCGTGCTGCCAGATTTCTGAAACAGGTCAGGATACATCAGTGGCCATTCAATTGCTTCAGACAGAAGTTGTTTTACATCCGTAAGACCGCCGACATCCTCCCATTTCACACTGGGAATTTCTGTAAAGACTTCGCGAATAGCAGAAGGCTCAACGACAGCCAGAGCCTGCTGAAAATCATCCATTTCTACCCGAAGGTCTTCAAGCATCTCTTCCGGGATACTATCAAACTCAAAATCCAGTTCCTGAAACACGCGGCGCAAGCGCGCCATAGCGGCTTCCCGGACTAATGATTGCAGATCAGCGCCAACAAATCCGTATGTCACCTGAGCAAGACGTTCCAGATCAACATCCTCAGCAAGAGGCATGCTGCGGGTGTGAACTTCGAGAATTTCACGCCTGCCAATACGATTGGGAACTCCAATAACAATCTCACGATCAAATCGACCGGGCCTGCGCAAGGCAGGATCAATCGCATCGGGAAGGTTGGTTGCGCCAATGACAACTACCTGACCACGTTCATCAAGCCCATCCATTAATGTAAGCAGCTGAGAGACAACACGACGCTCAACCTGTTGTTCCGTTCCCAGTGCATTCCGTTTGGGCGCAATTGCATCAATCTCATCCAGAAAGATGATACTTGGTGCTTTGGAGGCCTCTTTAAACACCTTACGCAGATGAGCCTCACTTTCCCCGTAGTGCTTATGCATGATTTCGGGGCCGCTCAGGACAAAGAAGTTTGCGTCAGATTCATGTGCAACCGTGCGGGCGATCAGTGTTTTACCGCAACCGGGAGGCCCATGCATCAGGACGCCTTTAGGTGCATCAATACCAAGCTGCTCAAAGACCTGCGGATGTCTGAGGGGGAGTTCAATCATCTCACGGATCAGCGCAAGCTCACGTTTTAACCCACCAATATCCTCATAGGTTATGATGGGAGGGCCACTGTCTGCTCCTGTTTCACAACGGATCGCCGTGGACGGTTCAATCAATACCGGCCCGGCAGGTTGAGTGTCACTCACTGTAAAATGTTGATTATGGCTGCCGAAAGAAGACAGACGTACCCGATCACCTGCAATCACGGGAATACCCTGAAGCTGGCGTAGTATTTGCTGCCCAGTGGCCCCTCTCGCAGAGACACCGCGCTCTGGTGTGAGTTTAACTAATCTGGCTGGCTCTACATTTACGGGTTTGACTTCAACCTGTTCTCCAAGGCCAGCATCGCTGTTGGCGCGAATAATGCCATCCATTGCGATCAGACTTTGCCCACGCTGGTCTGCATGAGCGGGAACGACACGAGCCACTGTCGAGCTTTTTCCTTTGATCTGTATAACATCGCCAATTTTCAGACCAATCGCGCGAGCGTCGGCAGGATCAACGCGAGCCAGACCGCGGCCAACATCCTGAGGTGCTGCTTCTGTAACTTTAAGATGCCGAAGCGAACTGCTTTTTTTGTGAGTGTCTTGTTTGCCGTTGCTCATCTTTTTTCTTTTTTATCGTGTTGTCTGCTCAAACGCATTGTAGGATTGCTGTTTCTTTATCGATTCCTAGTTGTCTTCCTTGAGAATATCTTTCAGCTTTCCCAAAGCATCCAGTCTCAGACTCAGGTCCTCATCTGCAATGTTGAAATGAGTTTTCAACTCTTCCATGCGCTCCTCAAGACGCATAAGAGTCAATCCAAGATGTTCAATTTCATCTTCTGAGAGTGTCCCGTTTTCAACCCGGCGTATCGCTTGACGCTCCATCAGCTGCCGAAGGGTATCAATGAGCGTTAAAACCAGCCGGACCAGATCATCAGCGACATTCTCTGCGTCTGTCTGAATATGATCAGGGCTGCCAGATACCAGATTCGCGCCATCAAACGCTGCCGACAGCTGCTCCCTACTGTCGGTTTCCTGCATGCTTTTGAGTGCTTCCTTTGAAAAATTTGACTGGTTACTCATTGATTGCCCCCAAAGCTGCTTGTGGACTTACAAAAGAATAGGGGGCCCAGGGGCCGGTACAGCTGATTTGCAGGTTGTGGTCTTCCAGTGATTTTACAGTGGTCAGAAACGCGCCGATCTGGTTGAGATCTACCAGACAAGAGGCCTTGAAAGGCTCTGTAAGTTCACTTGTGTTAAGCCAAATAAATCTGGCTGCGGCGACATCAATAACTGATTGAATTTCTTTAAGCTTCTTCCTGATCTGCCTGTGATTTTGATCTTCTTCAATGCGTTTCATAAGGTAGTCCTTCCCGGACCCCCTTTCACCAGATACTGAGGCATTCATTGTCTTAGTCTGTGGCTTTACAGGGTTAGCTATACTTATCCGTAGTGCCATTTCCCTCTTACCACTTAGTTCTTGCAGGTTCTCCCGGATCGCGGCCAAACGTTTTTTGACCAGTGCGATAAGATTGTCCGGTTCACAAACCATTCCGAACCTCATTGGCAAAACTGTGTGGTGCTGCATCAATGTCTTCATAATTTTCTCATGATGTAAAACCGGCTCAACTGAAACTGCTGAAAGTGCAGAGGTTGATGAGCTGATGACAACAGACAGGCCTTCAACGAAAAGGGTTTTCACCGGGTCCCCTTCATGGCCCTGCGGAATATCTCCTCTTAATTGAGAAGCATCAATAATTCCGTAGATATGAAGAGGCATCAATGAACCTCCATCGTATCCTGCTCTTTTTCAGAGGCTTTTCGGATTGTATCGGCTGAAGCAACGACGAGCTGAAGCCCGACATAGATGAGATCGACTCCAGCCAGAGAAATTGTAGCCTCACCCGCAATCACGACGCCCTTATAAAGAGCGCGGTCCAGCAGATCAGCGATCTCAAGTTCATTTTCCTGAGAGGCGTCAGGTATCATGCTTACCTCCATCAAGTTTTGATGAGGCAAAACTATAGGAAGGCCAGGGGCCGGTGATTTCCAGTTTAATTCCTAGGGCAACGCATTCCTCATTCAGTTTATTGATCTCCTGATGAAAGTTGTCTTTCTGTGTCCTTTCAACCAGAAAGGCATCGTTGCAAATGAGGTTCTTCCCGCCTTCATGAACGCTGGCCCGATTGACCTTGCCGACGGCGTGTTTTTTTGCAAAGGATTTGAGCTTGGTCAGCAAATCGCTCGTACTCTTGTAAAGAATGAGATCTGTCTCTTCCTCAAGCAGTTTTTGTTGCTTGCGGCGAAGGAAAAACTCTTTGCCCTTGCTTGCGTTTTTAAGCTCCGTCTGCACTGCAGTAATGCGGGGAGACTGGCTTTTGACGAAGTTTTGGAAAGTGGCTCTGTCGCAATAGACTTTCACTCCCCATTCGATTGAATCTTCCAGCTCCGCGAGGGTCTCAAGATATTGCTGTTGCCCTTTCGCCAGTACTTCCCGCAGGCTTCCCTCATTGCGGAAAACAGCACCAAAGCGAAGAGGTAGTACCTCGGTCTGCGCACATTCCTGTTTCAGCACACCATGGTGGTGCAGTACGAGCGCTTCTGCCTGTTCCGGGCATTCTAAAAGAGAGTTTAACTCCGTTCCCTCAGGTAAATGCAGGTCGCTGACGATTGAGCAAAGATCCCCCTCACTGATGTTCCGTAGTCCGCTAAATTTTACGGTTCCTACAGTCTTTGCTCCGCCGTGGTTTCCCTGATGCTTACCAGTGCGCGCAATGCCAAACAGATAAATGAGAGGTTCTGCACAAGTCATAGGCCTATCCTTAATCCGTTCTGATTTCCTGTCGACGAACAGAAACCTGCGCAGGGCCTCCGGCTTCATTTAAAGCACAGATCGTTTCATAAGCATCCTGCAAGGCAGACATATCTGTCTCATCTGAAGATGAGCTCTTCAAATCCGGGTGCATTTCCTTTGCAAGCTTGTGATAGGCCGCTTTAACGTCTCCGGGATAGGCATTTTCATCTACACCAAGGATATTACGAGCCCACGATACTTTGCCGTGATCAAAGAAATCTACTTCGACACTGGCGAAGCTATAGGGCGGCAAAGGTCCAACACAGCGAAAGTTGAGATTGCCATCGTGAGCTTCATCCAGCTCTTCAAGGCAGACATCCAGCGCATCAGTTTCGTAATCGTCGATGAGTACTGCAAGGTTCAGCACCATACTGTCATTCAACAGCAAATTACCGACAGCATCTGCGGAAACGGCACATAATGCAGAAGACAGTTTTGAAGCCAGCTTACTGCGTTTTTCATCAAGCAGTTTTTTAACTGTACCACCCAGCTCGAGCGCACTTACGCCTGCATTCTTTTGCTGCATAATTTCCTCAGATTGAGCAATCTCGGCAAATATGGCATCAAGTTCCCATGTAACGATGATTTCGTATTGAGACTTTTCTGAAAACTGCAAAAATGCTTTAGCAAACTTCGTCTCACCAGAAATAAGGCAATGCTTCAAACTGTTCAGATCAGGAGCAACACAGCCAAACTTTACGGGCAAAACTGGCGTCAGTTCCCTGATAGTCTGGATTACCTGCTGATGCGCGATTAGTAATCGAGCCAGCTTTTCGCGGTCATCTTTCGGGGGGATTGCGCTTTCACACGGACGGGCAACAACGGCATATGTTTCACCGCAGATCAGTTTAAGGCCGTCGACGAGGCAAGCTTTAACTTGCTCGGAGGCTGAGAGCGGAACAATAGCGTACAGATAGTAAGCGCTTGAAGTATTTGAAGCTCCTGTATTCATCCGGCTACCTCTTTGTTTCGCTTTGCTGAAGTATCTGCTCTAACTGTTCCACTCGTTGTTGTAAGCTTTGGTTTTCTTTCTGTGTTATTGCGGCTTCAGCAGATAAATGAGGGCTGTTTTCCCACCAGTTGATGCCAAGCTCCTTAGCTTTATCAATGGAGGCAATGAGAAGGCGCAGCCGAATATTGAGCAGCTCAACGCCGACAAGAGAGATAGAGATATCCCCGGCAACAACGACGCCTTTGTCCAGAATGCGGTCAATGATATCAGCCAGAGTCTCCCCTTTAACTGAATGCTCCATGGACAGATCATTACTCATCTCACGCATTCCTTGCTTATCTGTTGTATTATTGATTTCGCTGAGAGACGTTGCAGACCAACGCAGCTGTCCTATCGCGAAGCAGTGAGAATTGCCTGCAAAGCTGACAGTTAATGTTGGATGCCTCATAGGCGGTGCAATCCAGCAGCGGGGTGATTACCTGACGCAACTCTTCTGCAAACTTCGCTTTTTCCTGCGCACTTGATGAGGTGTTCATTGCCTGTGTAATGTCTTTCACGTCAATCTCGACCCGGTGGAAGAGACCGATGGGACATTTGATCCTCGAAGCTGAACTCTCGCCTTTCATTCTACTTCACCGACTTCACCACGATAGAACCGACGACCTCTGCGGTAACTGGTGATCGTGCCTGAACTGTTCAGATCGACCACGTATTCTGCCAGGACATCTGTCGAGGCAGGAATCCGGCTTAACTCAACCACTGTAGCTGTAAGCGCCCATCCATTCTCGGTTTCGCTAAATTCAGCAATGTTTTCTACGCCGTGTCCGATGAGTTCCTTTAGCTGCTCTTTCACTTCAGCAATCAGAACAACGGGGCTTGGAGGTAAACCCGTGGCCTTTGCCAGGGGAGATGAACCTCTTGCCGTACCACTCGATTTAGCTGACTGGCTAGATTTCGCCATTCTTCTTCATCTCCCGAACTTCTTTTAATCGTTGCAATAGGATTTCTTCGTGCGCCTCGTATTCTTCTTCACTGATTTCCTGCAAATCGAGCTTAAGTTCCAGTTCTGTGAGCTCGCCTCTTATTTTGCTTTCATCATAAAGTTCACTCTTGATCTGATCATCAATGAGCCGCGCAATTGCAACCAGACCGTTAAGCGGAGCAGAGACTGGCGCTGACAGTATTTTTCCAAGGATACTCACGGTGAAACTCCTTGTGTTGCCCAATCAACGGCAATATTGACAA
Source organism: uncultured Pseudovibrio sp. (assembly GCA_947496145.1). GTDB lineage: Bacteria > Pseudomonadota > Alphaproteobacteria > Rhizobiales > Stappiaceae > Pseudovibrio. The sequence continues at coordinate 24,156 of CANMBS010000029.1, read as the reverse complement.
AGTTGTAAGGGGCCACGGGGCCAACGTACTTAAACATCAACCGGCCATTGAAGTCCTCTGACAACTGCTCAATCACAACATCAAGCTCAAGTTCGTTTTTCCGGTCCACTAAAAAGGCAGCATTCAGCACCATGCGCTCGCTGATGACCTTGTTGGTTTTCGTTTTGCACACATATGGACGGATACGAGACAGGAGCATTTCTTCAGTCTCAACACGTTTTGCGTTTAATGCCTCAGCAATTGCTTCTCCCAGGCGAATGCGTTCAAAATGACTTTCTGTGACCGATTTACCGATCAATGAATCTCTGAGTTTTCGGATACCGTCATTTTCCTCCAGCACAGCATTGAGCACGACATCTTCGTACCAATAAGCTTTCAGGCCTAGTTCGATGCGATCTTGCATCTGACCGAGGAGTTGGGTGAACTCATCATATCTTTTTTCAAGAAGTCGCTCAGTAATCGCGTTCTCATTTGGTGCGATGGTGCTAAACCGAACCGGAAGCAGACAAAAATCTTCCATTAATTCTTCAAGCACCAGTGTATGCGCCATCATATTCCGACGACTGTTGTCGTATTCTATGACCGGAGAGTCGCTGACAACTGCCGCAAGACGCCTATGATTGATGGTAGAGACAATATCACCGCGCTCGCCAATACCGTGGGCTTTAAACTCCCGCGTTTCAGGGCAGGCAATAATTGCATACAAGTACTTGCCATCTTTCTGGTCTGCCGCACACATATGTCAGTGCTCCCTGTGCCTAACTGAAGCAGACCGTAGATGAAATTCGTTATTTTTCTCAGTGTTACACTTATAAAAAGCTATCTCAACCGAACATGAGATGTAAATTACCATTAAAATTACGTTATCATGACAGTTTGTGAAGTAATTCTGAAGAAATTGAATTGAAACTTCATGCGGAAAATCATGAAATGCCATAAGTTAAATTTGTGACTGATAATATTTGCTGCAAAATGAATTTATACCGCGCTTCATGTTCAGCTTTAAGCCTCCAGCCAAAGATTAATTGACTCTGAAAAATGACAGATGCCTCAATGCAGTCTTCTTTTAGACATATTCATTAATTCAACTTAAAATTATAGAATACCAACATAAAAGTCATGTATATTCATCCTATATATTGCTAATTTAAAAATAAAAAACGTATTTTATATGCTTATTGAGATTTTTGCTGGAATAAAATCAAGTCATGAAATTTTTTGTACAATTAGTCTTCATGTAAAGAATTGCATAACTACAAAATGTGATTTCATAATCTTGGATTAAATTAAGAATGCATGTCTCATATGCATCTGATAACTTGAAGATGCATAAAACCATCAACAATGGAGAATTTTGATGGCAATTGAAAAAATGAATGCATCAAGTAGCCTTGCTGAGGTTATTGACCGTATCCTCGACAAGGGCATCGTCGTCGATGCCTGGGCACGCGTCTCTTTAGTCGGTATCGAGTTACTGGCAATCGAAGCTCGTGTCGTTGTCGCAAGTGTGGACACTTACCTAAAGTATGCAGAAGCAGTCGGCTTGACGGCTGGCGAACAAGCTGCTGCCTGACCGTTCTCAAACTTGCAAAGGCCGGTCTCGCAAATGAGATCGGCCTTCGGCGCTCAAAAGTATTGGGGGCAAACGAACTGTCTTTGAGAAAACTTGAGGTACCAATATGACATTTGTAGACCAAATGGCTCAGTTGGCTGACAAAATTGTAGATGCACGAGCACAACGCGCAGAAGAGCTGGCTACAATTCACCCCGAAAATATGAAGAAAATGGAAAAGGATCATCACGACCGTGAAGCGGCAATGACTGAACTCAACCAGTCAATCAAAGATGATATGGTCCATATCAACGAAGAGGTCAAAGCGATTCATGACAATACAGAAGAACTGCTCCACCATTATCATGAGGAGCTTCTTCAAAAGAAGAAAGAATGCGCTGAAAGCCTTAAAATAAGTAAGGAAGCCCTGAAGAAGCAAGTTTCCTCGCAGCTTGACGATTGCAAGGCTGATCGAAAAAGAGCCAGCTCGGTCTGGCGCCAGAAAACGCAGGCCACTCTCAAAAAAGCATCAGCAGCCCCAGTCGAAACCAAAAAGGCTGGCGATGACCAATAGGTCGATCTGGCACCTTCCGGTAACGGCAGTGTTACAGGATGAGCTACATAAGCCGAGTTGGTTGCGAAAGCACCGGGCCTGACTTGTGCTGGCCCGGCCATACTCACGAAGTTTTCGTAAAATGATGGTCAGACCAGAAGGTAAATGATAATGGCTGAGATCTCTGATCCAAACCAGTTGCAAGGTATTGCCACCCTTCTTCCCCAGGCAAGGGCAGACTTCGTTGAAACCGAAACCGTAAAATCTGTAGTTAAGCGGGCACTTGCCTATCTGAGAGCTGGATATTCCGTACATTTCCGTGGCCCCGCAGGCACAGGTAAAACCACATTAGCGTTTCATACAGCAGCTCTTCTTGGCCGCCCCGCAATGATGATCACCGGCGATGAAGAGATGAGAACATCCAATCTTGTCGGTGCAGAGTGTGGTTACAACTATCGTAAGGTTGTTGATCGTTACATTCACTCAGTGACCAAAATGGAAGAGTACGCTGGAAAAAATTGGGCGGAACATCGACTGACAACAGCTTGCCGAAAAGGTTACACTTTAATTTATGACGAGTTCACCCGTTCCCGGGCCGAAGCCAACAATGTGCTTTTGGGGGTGCTTGAAGAAAAACTATTGGTTCTGCCCGCACAAAATCAAGACGAAGCCTACATCAAGGTACATCCTGAATTCCGGGCTATCTTTACAAGTAATCCGCAGGAATATGCAGGCGTTCACGAGTCTCAGGATGCGCTTGGAGACCGTATTGTTACCATCGATGTTGGTCATGCTGATCGTGAGTTGGAAGTGAGTATCGCAGCGGCCCGATCAGGGCTTGAATCTGATGATGTATCAAAAATCGTTGGAATGGTTCGTGAGTTTCGCGAAACAAATGAATATGACCAGTCGCCAACGCTAAGGACCAGCATCACAATCTGCAAAGTAGTCGCGCAAGAAAATATGACACCCAGCATTGATGACCCCTACTTCGTCCAGATTTGTCTGGATATTCTGGGTGGGAAATCCATTTTTACTGGCCGAGCAGACTGCAAACGCCAACAACAAGAAAAGCTATTATCAAGCCTGATTGAGCATCATTGCCCCTCACGACAAGCTATTGCCCCACAGAAGAAAGCTGGTGTGCAAGGTGGCAAAGTAAGTCCGATCAATGTTACGCCACTTGTAAATGGACGCGGGTCATGACCTCCTACCGTCAAAAATCAAGAGTCTTACCTGGATATGCCTCTGAGGTACGTGTCTTTGGTTACCAATCGAAGACTGCTCCCAGACATCACCTGGTCGCTCGCCTGAGCCAACTTGAAAATGAACAGAAGAGATTGCAGCGTGAGGCCGAGATGTGGGGCCGTCGCAAGCAGCGGGCAGAAGAAAAACTTTTGAAAAACTACAGGCAGATCTCATCCCTCAAGAAGAAAATCGGCCTCAAGCAATCGCAGAGACCAATGACCTGCGGAAAATCATTCCACGGTTATTCTCGCAGTGAAATTGAGGAGTCTCAGGCGCAGACAAGACCAGTAACAAGCATTTCATTTGAATACTAGGACTTTCAAAAACAAGGAGTGTTTATTGTGACGACTAAAAAGGGTGGTACCTCCAAAGGTACAGGCAAGAAGAGTGAAACTCACACTGAGAGTACGGTTGAACTAAATCTGGGAGGTATATTTAAAGGGCTCGGCAATCTGGTCGACGTCGTCGGCAAACTGGCTGAAACTGGTGAAAATACCAGATCTCAACAGGGGGAGTTCCGGGTGAAAGGTTTGGGAGATCAGGCCAGAGGTGTTTATGGATTCAGCATTCGGACAGGTCTGGGTGGTGAAGGTCCAACAGTTGAACCGTTTGGGAATGTGCGTAGCGGAGATGAAGGACTTGAAGTCGGGGATATTCGCGAACCATTGGTCGACGTTTTCGATGAAGGTGATGAAATCGTAATCACTGCTGAATTGCCCGGCGTAGCCCCAAAAGATATCGATGTAACGATCAAAAAAGGTATTTTGCAAATAAAAACCACTGGCAAGCGCTCTTATGTCAAAGAGGTCGAGCTTCCTGAACAAACCAATGAAGATAACTTCGAACAAACATATAACAACGGCTTCCTCGAACTGAGACTGAATAAACAAAAACAGTAGGAAGCAGGTAGAGATAGGCTGTTAGTTTAACCTATATCGCAATTGTAATTTTGTTTTCCATTGGCTCGGTTTAAAGCCTCCGCCTTCAGAGGGGAAAAGCCATCAGGCTGCCAAAACATATGACCATTATAACCGAGCCTCGCATGCCGTTTTGAAAATCAGTTCCACATTGTATGGATTACTAAATACCGTAAGCTGATTTTGCGGGGCGAGTTGAGCCTCTTCCTGTGCGATACCATTCGCCGGACCTGCTCAGAGATGAAGGTTCAGATTCTGGAGGGTGTTGTTTCAAAGGACTATGTGTATCTGTTCGTGTTGGTGTTACCGCACTTGTCCATAAGCTATGTGATGCAGAAGGTAAAAGGTCGCTCGTCTTGCAAGACCATGCGACGGTTCTCAAAGTTAAAGAAGGTCTACTGGGGGTACCGCTTCTGGGTGAGAGGATATTTTGTAGGATGAGTGGCCGGGTTACCCGGAAAACCACACTTCAGTATATCCGACAGCATGCTGACAAACCTACCGGTGCAAGCGGTGGTCGGTTAGTGAACTACCAGATTTAGAGATTAGGTATTTCAACGGCATATTCTCCGTTGACAACGAAGTTAGATGCAGGACTTCCGTTTACAATATTGGTTCCGTTAACTAATATTATACTCATGAATTCAATATTTTATCATCCAAGAAGACTACTTGATCAGGCTAATATTTCAGCTTTGCTGGCGAACGTAGACGCGGCTACACGCGCACTTATCCGGTTGGATGAGCACCTGGCGGAGAGAACAGACCTGGCACGTGGGATACAGGCTCGTGGGCAATATTTTGACGCCTGCGCCTCCGTTTATCTCAGCGGTGATCTTGTTCGTGTGGAGGAGTTGGTATTGTTTGATGCTGGTGCAGGCACTGAAGCACCCAGCCCGGCCCTGAGTGAAGCCTCCAGAAGAGTGGAGCGCCGACGTACTCTTTCACGACAGACGATTCAAAACGAAATTACAATTGCAACAGTGAATGCTTTAACTGCGAAAGAGCGCTCTGAAATGGAGGAGGCTGTACCCTCTGCTCAGCCAGAAGTGGAAGAAGGTGATCCGTTCTCTGCCTTGTTTGCAGATCTTGATCGCGCGTCGGCCAGTGCGGAGCTTGCTCTGGTGCGGCATAAAAAAAGAGTTGGAGCACATACTGGCACGTTGCAATCCTTCCATGCAGACAGGGTCGGGCAGGAGACTGGCACGTCGCAAAGTGATCGACTGAAAAGCTGGCTCACCTTGCAAGGGGAACTGGATGATTATCCTCCTGTACTTGCTGCTGCTCTGCTTTGGGACGCATGGGAGCATATGAGGCCGATACGGGATGATCAGGATCTGTGTCGCTTGCTTGTTGGGCGTTTTTTGCAACAACACCTCACGCCGTCTTATGCGCCACTGCTTGCTCTTGGCTTACGCACCTCTCCGCAAAAGTGGCGGAGTGGTGATCCTCCGGAGACGCGGCTGAAGGCACTTCTGCTTGCCATAGAAAACTCAGTAAAAGCAACAAGCAAGCAACTGGACGCACTTTCAATTGGCCTTAAACGCATGCAACGCTACGAAGCTGGGTTGAGCGTGAATGCTCGCCTGTCAGAGTTAATTGAGCTGTTTTTGCGTTACCCATTAATTTCCCGAGGGATGGCTGCAAACCTGCTGGGAGTTACGCCGCGAGGTATCGATAGCATGTTCTCTCAGCTCGGTCCCGCATTGCCACGAGAGTTGACTGGCCGCAAACGTTACCGGCTTTGGGGCTTACTCTGAGGGAGCTTAAGGATGTGGCGATCGCTCAGAAACAGAGTGAGAATTCTCTAAAATATAAGTGAGTATTTTTCATTTTACATCACATTACATATATTAGATGATTAGCTAATATTGTTTAGCTGATGTTTTTTACTAATATGTTTGAGTGAGATACTGGGAAAAGGCATAGATTATCTGGGTGGTTTTATACTCAGCAACCGACAGTTCCTTAATGTAAGTACCGCACGATAGATTTGGTGAAGATGACGTTAGCTGCAATTTTTTGAAGAAAGCCCTTGAGTGGTTTGACTCAAGAGTTTGATACTCAAACAAAGCAGTAGCAGGATCCGGCACCTGCAGGACGTCTAAAGATGACAGACCGCGCCCACGAACTCCTAACTATGCGTCAGAGCAAGTCTTCGAGTCGATTTCGCAGCAGTTTCCATTTCATATTCAGACAATTTAAGCAGTGTATCGCAGAGTCTATGCGATATTTTATTGAATTATATTCATCATGCAGAATTATAACTCTTAGTAAGTTGAAATGGACTTTGAAGGTTACAGCTCATGGGGCCAGTACCAGCTCGCAGATAAATAGAATGGAGAGAGAGGGCAGCTCTCGGCATTTTCATGCTTCAACCCCTTCCAAAATAAAAGACGCTCAATCTATACCCCGGGGGCTGATGTCACTTATCCGGCTGCCACTCATGAGTGACATTCCCCCACTAAGACCGGTCATGCAGGTGTTCCACTCCTGTTGGAGGCATAATTCTGCATTGGCGAGGTGCCCAAGCTAACAAGTCCACCCTAAGTTTCCGTTTGAAGCATTGTTGCGTACGACATCATATATTCCCTACGAGGTTCCAAGTGTTTTATTGGTGCATTCAGAGATTTTCGAATTTTGTTTCTGCCTGTGTTCTGGCGCTCCTTCCTGCTCTGATTATTTTGGCAATGCCAATCAGTGCTCAAAATGCCTATGCTGGAGGTGCTGGTTATAAAGGCTGGGCTTGGGATGGAGTATACTACGGAAGTGCTGGAGAAGCCTGCAAAGCTCAGTGGGAATGGGCTGGAATGAACAACGGATATAGCCGTTTCATTGGTGCCTTCGATGGGTCGAGCCCCTTCGTTAAACATTGCAGCTGGACAAGTTTTCAATATCTTTGCCCAGACGAAACTGGAGTTGGGCATGGTCTTGGAGGTATCGCAAAATGCTGGACAGTATTACCGTCTATAGTGTCTCTGGACTGCGAAAGCGGCTATGTACGAGCCTTTCCGAACAGCTGCGTTAAGCCGGAAGATCTTCGCCCTCAACGACCTGTTTGTAGCTACGATCAGGGGGGAAAGAATAACCCGGTCGTCGGCAATCCGATTATCCTGAATACAGGCACCAAATATCACTCAGTTGAGGATTTTTCGACCAGCGACGGAAAGCTTGCAATATCGAGGAGCTATAGGTCAAACCCAATCGGTCGGAGCAAAAGCATTAACTCCGTTCCTCTTGGTCTTCCAAGCGGCTGGCAATTCAACTTCTTAATGGAACTTCAGCTCGGAGACTTCTCCGGCTCGCCATCCTCTCCAAATGCTCATGTTACATTGATCACCCCCGATGGTTCTCCTTATGACTTCAAGTTGAGCAGCGATGGAAGCTGGGAGCCACGTACCGAGCAAGGAGCATCTTCATCAGCGTATTCCCTCGTTTATCAAGGGACCCTGCCGTCGGATCTTTCCAGCATGAAGAGTTCCGCCAGTAACTGGCTTATCAAAGGACCTGATGATCGCACCTGGAATCTGAAATCTCTTTCAGGAGTGAATACACCCAGCCGTTATGATGTTGCCCGGCCTGTAACAGTTAAAGACCGGTCTGGTTACACATGGACATATAGCTATGACTCTACCGACCATCGACTTGTTTCGATCACAGATACCTATGATCGTGAGGTATCCTTTGCCTGGAGTCATTTCTATATAACATCCCTGAGTGGTGTTTCAGGTTCGCTTCCATATCCTGAGGTGATATCTGAAATAACATTCCCTGATGGAACAAAGGCGAGCTATGAATTTGATCCGGCGCCGACAAGTTCAGGTCCGTCAACCGGTAAAGTACAGCGTCTGGTTGCTGTTCGCTGGAAAAACAGTAGCGATACCGTTATTGACAGCAAAACCTATCACTACGAAAATACCAGCTTCCCCAATGCACTAACAGGCATTACAGACAACCGTGGTGTTCGCGTCTCAACATATGCCTATGACAATTTTGGTCGCGCGATTTCAACCGAAGGTGCTGCGGGAACCAACAAATATACAGTGGAATATGGGACAAGCGGCAATCACATCACACGTCGCATAACCAACCCGCTTGGCAAAAGCACAACCTATAAGTTTTCGCAGGTCGGATCGAGTAGCTTCGATATCCAGTTGGCCGAAGTTGATGGTGAAGCAAGTACCAACTGCGTAGCCTCTAATTCAAGCTACACATACGACGCCAATAACAATATCGAAACGACAACGGACGAAGAAGGCCGCATAACAACTTATGTACGTGATAGCAAAGGCCGTCCGACGAAAATCACCGAAGCGACGGGAACTGCTGAAGAGCGCCTTACGACAGTCACCTGGCATGCAACAGAAAACGTTCCAGGATCAATTGCCTACCCCAACCTCACGGTTGCATACACTTACGATACAGCAGGACGGCTCACAGGTGTAACCGAAACTGATACCACAACACACACAGCGCCTTATTCTACAAACGGGCAAACCCGAAGCTGGAGCTATAGCTACACCTCGGTAGGCCAACTTTCTTCAGTTGATGGCCCGCTTTCAGGAACCTCTGATACGGTGCAGTACGGTTATGACAGCGCTGGGAATCTCACTTCGGTTACTAATGAACTCGGTCAACATACAACGGTGCTCGGAGTAAATCTCCGTGGCCAGCCGACACACATTCAAGATGAAAACGGCATCAGCACGACGCTGAGCTATAATGATAATGGCTGGCTTGAAACAGTCGTTTCAGATCCCTCAGGCATCGGGGCAACAACAGACTTTACTTATGACGCTGTAGGGCAAGTTATTCGTGTTCAGACATCAAGCGGTCAAACACTAAATTACACTTATGATACTGCCCATCGGCTTATCTCTGTAGAGAACTCAAAAGCAGAGCGAATTGACTACACCTATGACTTGATGGGTAACGAAACCCAGGTCCAAGTAAAATCTACATTCGGTTGGATACAATACGAGCAGCAACGTATTTATGACGAACTTGGTCGCCTTTTAAGAGCAGTTGGTGCAAATGAGCGGGTCTGGAAGTATGCCTACAACGAACTTGGTGAGCTGGAGCAAATTACTGATCCACGAGAGAAAGTTTGGACTGGAGGCTACGATGCTCTTGGTCGACTGCTGCAAACTCAATCACCATCATCAGCGCAAATAGCTCTTAAGTACGAAGGCGGCAACTATAATCTTGGTCAGTATATCGACCCACGTGGTGTAACAACTCAGTTTGTCTACAATGGCTTCGGAGAGGTCATTCAGGAGACGAGTCCGGATATTGGGTCGGTTACTTATCTTCGTGATCCGCGAGGTTTAATTTTCTCTCGTACTGATGGTCGGGGATTCGTCACAAACTACCAATATGACTCGGCTGATAGACTAACGCACGTTCTATATCCGTCTGCGCCGAACGAGAATGTCATACTCAGCTACGACAGTGTTCTTGCTGGGAATAAAGGAATTGGTCGTCTGACCAGCCGGCAGGATGAAGCCGGTCAAGCTCATTTTATCTACGATGCTTTGGGACGTGTTCTTTCTGAAACCAGAATGATTGGCACTGCTACTTATCAGGTTGCCTATCAATATGATGCAGATGGTAACCTCATAAAAATGGTTTACCCTTCTGGTCGCGTTGTCTCCTATGTGCGTGATAGTGAAGGCCTTATCCGGCAGGTTTCCACTCAAAACTCAGCAAATGATGCTCCTCAGTTGCTGGCGAAAAACGTAACCTGGTTGCCCTACGGGCCTATTGAGTCCATTGAATATGGCAATAACTTAAGGTTGCTTAAAACATTTTCTCGCAGTTATGATGTTGAGACCATCTCTGTCAGCAATGTAACAGATGGCTCAGCGGTTACCCGGCGAAGCCACACTTATGCTGATAAACTTAATCTGACACATGTAACCGATGATCTGAGTGGCCTGACGCTGTCCTCCTACTGGTACTCAGAAGACGACCAGCTTCAAAATGCAACTGGACCATGGGGTTCAAACACTTACTACTATGACGGGTCAGACAACAGAACCTACAAAATTTCTCAAAATGCTGGAAACTCCAGCTCTCAAATCTATAATTATCCATGGAACAGCAATCGGCTTTCAAGCATCTTATCAAGCAATGGTAGCAGTCGCTCTCTGAATTATGATACAGCCGGAAACCTGCTGACAGATATGGCGGGCGGAAATACCAAAGCCTACACCTACAACACTGCCAATCGGTTATCTCAAGTAACAATAAATAATGTTCTGAAAGGTCAGTACACCTATAACTCTTATGGGCAACTGGCAATTCGTCAGATCAATGATGCAGACAGTTCTACAACCCTGCATTACATACATGATCTGGAAGGTAATGTAATTGCAGAGATTGACAGTTCCGGAACTATGGTACGCGAATATGTTTGGATAGAGCATCGTAATGCTGCATTCGGATCTGGCGAAGCCAGCGGGGCGGCTACTCCACTGGCTGCAATCAAGGCTTCCAGCTCGTCTCCTGCTCAGATTTACACGGTTCATCCAGATCATCTTGATCGACCCATGGAAATGGCAGATAACTCCGGCTCAATCATCTGGCGAGCAACTTATCAGCCTTTCGGTACTGTGCATCAGATACTTGGTAGCTTAGCATCCAATGACAATCGTTTCCCAGGGCAATGGTATCAATTGGAAAGTGGCCTTCATTACAATTGGTATCGCCACTACGATCCTACTCTGGGCCGTTATACACAAACAGATCCAATGGGACTTGTGGATGGTCCTAACAGGTATACATACGCTCTTAACTTACCGACAAAGTATGTTGATCCTAAAGGACTAGATGGAAGAAGTGCATTGCGAGAGGCTATGCGCAGAGTTCGACAAACAAACTACCAATACATAGACCCACATTCTGAAGCACGAGGAAGGTCAGGAGCTTGGTTTGGAGGTAGGTTCAGCCCGAAATGCAATATGTTTGTATACGATATGTTAAGGGCAGGAGGGCATCCTCCCGGTCGCGATGAAGACGGAGTAATTCCCGTTACCAGTGCCTGGGAAAATCCCAACTCCGATATCTCAGGATACTCACCTCTACCTCCGGGTACGAAGCCGCAATATGGCGACGTTGTCGCCTATAGAGGGCATGTTGGACTATATGCTCCTAGACCAGGGTACAAACATGGAACAGTTTCAGCTGGAACAGGCGGACTATTCTCAGGTAAAAATCAAATCCTCTTCAATGACTGGGGCTTCCGTCCTGGTCAAGAGCCTACAATTTGGCGATGTGATTGTGATTTTTGATTGAGGATGTCATGTCAAGATGGCTAAGAAGTTTATTAATGTTGACCAGCTCAGTATTTACTGCGTCGGTTACTATATCAATTGTGATACCGCCCCCTGTCGACACTGGCTTGTCTTTAACCGATAGGATTTCAAATTTTAGCTTTTTACAATTTGATTTATTGGTATCGTTCCTTATTTTTACTATACTTATACCATCTTATTACCACTTAATGTGGAGGCAGAGTCCAGTTTTACAATTTTTATCAAGTGGGTTAGCTACTTGTTTCTTGCTTATTTCTTTCTTTCCACCCTCTATTGCGATTAATGTCGCAGATAGCATTACTAACTGTCTTATGTCTGAATATATTATATTTGACGTAATTTTGTTCCTCATTGTTTTGTCGTTTTTCTTAATCATCGCGCCCTTTTTGATATTTTGGTGTCTAAGAGGAGTATTTGGAAAAAGAGAGTGAGATCAAGAAATAATATTTTTTAGAATTCAATTATGATTATTACCTTCTATCATGGTGTATTAAATGGCTTCTCTTCGTAAACGCAATTCCTCACTTGTTTCTGGAAATAATGCTGGTGATTTGACTGGAACTTCAGAGAATTTCGATATGAAGAGCCAAGTTGTCGAAGCTGGGGCTATAAATTCTGTTCCATCTGCGGAAGTTAATATCGACCAGACCTACACCATCACCAGCCCTGTCGGTAATCAGCAGATTGATGATGTTGACGAGACTACAGACGGTTTTGACGTTCTTCACTTTACGGATCTTAACGCAGAGGAATTGCATGCGGTACGTGATGGTCTTGACCTGCTGTTGATGGTGAAGGCGACGGGAGAAACAGTTCGTGTCACTGGGCAGTTCCACAAGATGGCCTACTCCTCAACGGGGGAGCAGCAACTGCCCTATCATGGAATTGAGCAGATTAAGTTTGCAGATAGCGCTCTGTGGTCTCTTGAAGATATAAGCCGTGCAGTTGCACATCCGTCAGATGCTTCAGAGTTTTTGTCTGGCACAGACCATGATGATGTGTTTGACAGCGGTGCTGGCAATGATGTGATGTCCGGCGGGAATGGGTCAGACACCTACATATTCGGTAATGGCTATGGCAACGACATCGTGCATGACCAGAGGCAGAGCGAACATTCTGGCAATCAGGATAGTGTTGAGTTTACAAGCGACGTTAGTTACTCCGATCTGACTTTCTCTCGCTATGCAGATAGTCTTGACCTTAAGATAACTCTGGGAACAGGGGAGACGCTGACGATCATTGGGCAGTTTTCTGCGGCTTATCTGGGTAATGATAAGACTCTCAGGTTCAATCAGATTGAGTCTTTCAACTTTACAAAGCCGGGAGAAGAAGGCAACTCGTTTACTGCGGATGACCTGATGGATCATTTGATCGCACAATCGCAAACGAGCGGTAACGATCAGGTCTATGGGTTCAACCGGGCGGACACGCTGGATGGGGGTGCTGGCAACGACCTTCTGGTCGGTGGAAACGGAAATGATACCTATCTCTTCGGGCTTGGATATGGCAGTGACAGGATTCAGGAACGGACTCTAGATTACAACCACCTTTCTGGCCAAGCTGATAAAGTGTTGTTCCAGGGGGATTTAACTTCTGATGATGTAACCTGGTCCCGTAGTCTCAACGGGCGTGATCTGATAGCCACATTGACGGACGGCAGTACGCTAACGATTACGGATCAGTTCTATGCTGATAACTTCGGCAACAGCCCTTACCAGATTGAGAGTTTTGAATTCTCCGACGGAACCACTCTCAGTGTTGCAGAGGTTCAGCAGAAGCTTCTGGTATCAACCACTGGCGATGACACAATCCTTGGCTTTGCGGGCAATGATGTGCTGGATGGCGGGCAGGGCGATGACTACCTGTCTGGTGGCAATGGCGCGGATACCTATGTGTTTGGGCTGGGTTATGGCAATGATACCGTTGACGACAAAGTCACTTCGTCGTTCGCAGGTGCGGGAGACAAGGTTCGCTTTGAGGCTGGCGTCAACCCGGAAGACGTAAGCTGGACACGCAGCCAGAATGAGCGTGATCTCATCATCACCTTAAGTGATGGCAGTGCGCTGACGATAAAGGATCAGTTTTACGCTGATAACTTCGGCAACAGTCTCAACCAGATTGAGAGTTTTGAATTCTCCGACGGAACCACTCTCAGTGTTGCAGAGGTTCAGCAGAAGCTTCTGGTATCAACCACTGGCGATGACACAATCCTTGGCTTTGCGGGCAATGATGTGCTGGATGGCGGGCAGGGCGATGACTACCTGTCTGGTGGCAATGGCGCGGATACCTATGTGTTTGGGCTGGGTTATGGCAATGATACCGTTGACGACAAAGTCACTTCGTCGTTCGCAGGTGCGGGAGACAAGGTTCGCTTTGAGGCTGGCGTCAATCCTGAAGACGTAAGCTGGGCACGCAGCCAGAATGGGCGGGACCTTATCATCACCTTAAGTGATGGCAGTGCGCTGACGATAAAGGATCAGTTTTACGCTGATAACTTCGGCAACAGTCTCAACCAGATTGAGAGTTTTGAATTCTCCGACGGAACCACTCTCAGTGTTGTAGAGGTTCAGCAGAAGCTTCTGGTATCAACCACTGGCGATGACACAATCCTTGGCTTTGCGGGGAATGATGTGCTGGATGGCGGGCAGGGCGATGACTACCTGTCTGGTGGCAATGGCGCGGATACCTATGTGTTTGGGCTGGGTTATGGCAATGATACCGTTGACGACAAAGTCACTTCGTCGTTCGCAGGTGCGGGAGACAAGGTTCGCTTTGAGGCTGGCGTCAATCCTGAAGACGTAAGCTGGGCACGCAGCCAGAATGGGCGGGACCTTATCATCACCTTAAGTGATGGCAGCACGCTGACGATAAAGGATCAGTTTTACGCTGATAACTTTGGAAACAACCTCAACCAGGTTGAAACCTTCCAGTTCTCTGATGGAACAACTCTTGGCGTTGCAGAGGTTCAGTTAAAGCTTCTGAATCCGACAACCGGAGATGACACACTTGTTGGTTTTGAAGGTAATGATGTACTGGATGGTGGTCTTGGGGATGACCAACTTATTGGGCAAGCTGGTAATGACACCTATATCTACCAGTTAGGAGATGGAAACGACGTCATCCGCGATGACAGCTATGGTGGTTACGCAGACAAGCTCGTTTTGGGAGAGGGCATCCTCCCTGATGAAGTAACTGTTGTTCGCTCCTCTGATAACATCAATGACGCGACGCTCCACTTTAAAGATGGCGGCACGATTAAAATTATTGGGCAGTTCAACGCAGCCCCTCAAGGTGGTCTGGAGCAAATCACCTTTGCAGACGGCACGGTCTGGACAGAGCATGATCTGATTGCTCTGAGTTTAAAGGCGACAACCGGGGATGACCGCCTCGTTGGCAGCTATCAACCTGATACAATTAAAGGCGACAAAGGAAACGACTACATCTTTGGCAGTCGCGGAGCTGATAAACTCTATGGTGAGGAAGGTAATGACCAACTCCTTGGAGGATCTGGCGCAGACTTACTTGACGGTGGGGCGGGTGATGACAGCCTTGATGGAGGTGCAAATGATGATACCTACATCTGGGGTGCAGGCTACGGAAACGACATTATCACAGAAGAAAGCGGCAATGGTTCAGACACACTTAAGCTGACAGACCTGAACGCCGACGATGTCGTTTTGACACAAAGCCTGGAGAATCCTCGTGATCTGATCATCACCATCAAGGCAACAGGCGAAACGGTTGAGCTTATTCGAACCTATCATGCCAATGGCGCACTAGGTCTGGAAGGGGTTAACTTCCTGCAGCTTGCTGACGGTACCATCTGGGATCAGAACACAATGCGTGCCAATGCCATTCTGGCAGGAACCGACGCAGCTGACGCAATCACTGGCGATAACGTGTATGGCGAGGTCATCGACGGTGGTGCTGGCGATGATACCATCAATGGTAAGGGGGGCGATGATGTCTATCTCTGGGGAGCTGGTGATGGAAATGATGTTGTAACGGAAGAAGCATATAAAGGCTCAGACACAATACGGCTGAAAGAGCTGAATGCCGACGACATTACTCTTACCCAGAGCTGGGAAAACTCTCGCGATCTGATCATCACCATCAAGGCAACGGGCGAAACGGTTAAGCTGGTTCAAACCCACCATGCCAATGGGGGCAACAACAATGAGGGCGTTAACTTCATTGAGTTTGCCGATGGCACCATTTGGGATCAGGACACAATGCGTGCCAATGCAACATTGGTCGGCACTGACGGGGACGACACAATCACTGGCATTGCCAACTATGGAGAACGCATTATTGGTGGTTTGGGGAATGACCACCTGAATGGATTAAGCGGCGATGATACTTACTTCTACAACCTCGGTGATGGGCAGGATATCATCACAGACACTGGCTACAAGTACGGTTCTGACAAACTAATTCTGGGTGAGGGCATCCTGCCTGATGAGATCACAATCACACGCAATGGATCTGACACGGATGATGTGACGCTGCACTTTAAGGATGGCGGTTTTGTCAAACTTGATGAGCAGTTTAAGTCCGATGATGAATCCGGCATTGAGCAGATTATCTTTGCAGATGGCACCATCTGGGACCACGCTGAAATTCATAAGCGTTATCTTGAAGGGGCACAAACTGACGGTGATGATGAGATCTATGGCGTAAATAGTTTCGATGATGTCATCAATGGCGGCGCAGGTAATGATACAATCAAGTCGCTCAACGGCAATGATACGCTAACTGGCGGTTTGGGTGATGACAATCTTAATGGAGGGGATGGAGATGATACTTATATCTACAACCTCGGTGATGGTCAGGATATCATCACGGATACTGGCTATAAGTATGGTTCTGACAAATTAATTCTGGGTGAGGGCATTCTTCCCAACGAGGTCACGGTTACACGCAACGGATCTGATACGGATGATGTGACGCTGCACTTTAAGGATGGCGGTTTTGTCAAGCTTGATGAGCAGTTTAAGTCCGATGATGAATCCGGCATTGAGCAGATTATCTTTGCCGATGGCACCATCTGGAACCACGCTGAGCTTCAGCAGCAATACCTCAATGACACGATAACTGGCGGCGACGATGAAATCTTCGGCGTTAACCGTTTCGATGACGTCATTAATGGTGGTGCCGGTAACGATACAATCAAGTCGCTTAACGGCAATGATACGTTAACTGGTGGGCTTGGCGATGATAGTCTCACTGGCGGGGATGGAGATGATACCTACATCTACAACCTCGGTGATGGTCAGGATGTCATTTCAGAGACGGGCTACAAATACGGTTCTGACAAGCTGCTTCTGGGCGAAGGCATCCTGCCTGATGAGGTCACTGTTACACGCAATGCATCGGATCCGGATGATGTAATACTGCACTTTAAAGATGGCGGTTCTATCAAACTTGATGAGCAGTTCAAAAACGAGAGTGAAGGCGGTGTTGAGCAGATTATCTTTACAGATGGCACGATCTGGAACCACGCTGAGCTTCAGCAAAAATACCTCAACGGTGCAATAACCGATGGCGATGATGAAGTCTTCGGCGTTAACAGTTTCGATGATGTCATCGATGGCGGTGCGGGCAATGATACGATTAAGTCGCTTAACGGCAATGATACGCTGACTGGCGGATTGGGTGATGATGACCTGACCGGAGGTGATGGAGACGATACCTACATTTACAACCTTGGTGATGGCAATGACATCATTACAGATTCGGGCTACAAATACGGCATCGACAAACTGATCCTTGGTGAAGGTATTTTGCCCGATGAAGTTACTGTTACACGAGACCTTGACGACATCGATGATGTGACGCTGCACTTTAAGGACGGCGGGTCCATTAAGCTCAATGAGCAGTTTAAAAACGAGAGTGAAGGTGGTGTTGAGAAGATCATCTTTGCAGATGGCACCATGTGGGAGGATGAACTAAAGCTTCGGGTCTTAGCCACCACGCAAACGGATGGTGATGACACTGTATACGGCTTTAGTAGCCGGGCAGACACTATCAACGGCGGGAAAGGCAATGATTTCCTCAATGGTCTGAGTGGTGATGACACCTACTTCTACAACCTTGGCGACGGCAATGACACTCTCCTTGAAGCATATGGCAATGGCAATGCTGATAAGCTGATCCTCGGCGAAGGCATTCTGGCTGATGAAGTTGTTGTTGCACGCCACAATACCGATCAGGATGATGTAACACTCACCTTTAAAGATGGCGGCTCAATCAAGCTGGATGAGCAGTTTTATGCGTCAGGTAGCGGTGTCGAGCAGGTTGTGTTTGCAGATGGAACGATCTGGACGCACAGCGATATCATTGCTGCTATCGATGATGAAGCATATCTCAATGTGGATGGGACTCCTGATGCGGACACTTTGAATGGTACTGGCGAAAATGAACGGTTCACCGGAGGGCTTGGGGATGACAAGCTCTACGGCAAAGGCGGATCGGATATCTATGTCTATGCCAGTGGCGATGGTAACGATTACATAGAGGAAAATGATAATTCCTCCGCATCTGTTGATGTTTTGGAATTCACTGATCTGAATGCGCAAGATGTTCAGCTTTCCCGTTTCGAAGATGATCTGTTTGTAAAAGTGCTGTCCACCGGACAAACCATCGAGGTAGAATGGCAGTTCTATGCCAACCCAACTTACTACGGCCTTGAAAAGATCAGGTTTGCAGATGGCAGTGAGTGGGACCGGGCTTACATTCGCGATAATGCCTGGTTCAGAGGAACGGATGGTGATGACACCATCACAAGCTTTAACAGTGATGACATAATTTTCGGTGGTAAGGGGGACGACAAGCTTTACGGTAAAGGTGGATCAGATACCTATATCTATAGATTGGGAGACGGGTCTGATTTCATCGATGATGAAGATGCTTCAACCACCGCAACGGACCTCTTAAAGCTCGACGGCATCAACTCAACAGATGTGGAGATGTCTCGTGATGGTGTTGATGCCATGATGAAGATCCTCTCAACAGGAGAGGTCATCACCTTTGACGAGCAGTTTTATAACGCAAACCATTACGGTATTGACCGGATCGAGTTCGCAGACGGGGTAATCTGGAACCGGGATATAATTCTGGACAAGTCCTGGTACAGAGGCACTGATGGAGATGATAACATCTCAACCTATGGCACTGATGACGTAATTTTCGGTGGTAAAGGTGACGACAAGCTTTACGGTAAAGGTGGATCAGATACCTACATCTACAGATTGGGAGACGGGTCTGATTTCATCGATGATGAAGATGGTTCAACCACTGCAACGGACCTTTTAAAGCTTGAAGGCATCAACTCAACAGATGTGGAGATGTCTCGCATTGGTGTTGATGCCATAATGAAGATCCTCTCAACAGGAGAGACCATCACCTTTGACGAGCAGTTTTATAACGCAAACCACTTCGGTATTGACCGGATTGAGTTCGCGGACGGAGTGGTCTGGAACCGGGATACGATTCTGGAAAAATCTTGGTTCAGAGGTACCGATGGCAATGATACCATTGCCGGGTCTGTAGGTGACGATATATTCGTATGCGGAAAAGGTGATGATGCATTAAACGGCGGTAAGGGCGATGACCTTTACATCTGGGGTGCCGGAGACGGCAATGATGTCATTACCGAAGCCAGCGGGGCAGGTGTAGACCGGTTGAAACTGAATGGTCTGAACGCTGAAGATGTGAGCCTGACACAAAGTCTGTCCAGTCCGCGAGACCTCATTGTTACAAACAAAGCAACGGGCGAGAGCATCAAACTCGTCTTAAGCTATAGTGAAAATGGGGCCGACGATAATAAGGGCGTAAACTTCATCGAGTTTGCCGATGGTGTTGTGTGGGATCAAGATGCTATGCGCGCCAATGCTGTTCTGAGAGGAACAGATCAGGATGATACCATCACAGGTGATGATTTTTACGGCGAGCGTATTGAAGGTGAGGCTGGCAACGATACCATTAATGGTAAAGCTGGTGATGACACCATTTCAGGCGGTTCGGGTAACGACATATTAAACGGTGGTAAAGGCAACGATACTCTCTCAGGTGACACCGGTGACGACACATTAAACGGTGGTGAAGGTAACGACACCTACATCTGGGGAGCCGGAGATGGCAATGACACCATTCAGGAATCTGGTTTGGTGACAGATATAGACCGCTTGTCTCTTAAAGACCTGCTTGTCAGCCAAATTGAGCTAATTCGCACGCTCGACAACGCTAATCAGCTACAGATTAAGATCACTGCAACTGGTGAAATCCTGACATTGAAGGATCATTTTGCAGGCCCGCAAAAGGGCATCTCTGAGATTGTCTTTGCTGATAATACCACATGGGATCGACAGCGCATTCTCATTGAAACCGCATTCAAAGGAACTAACGCGGACGATAATTTAACTGGCTCGTCAGTCTCTGATGCACTCATTGGTGGTCTTGGCAATGATACCCTCAATGCTGGTGATGGCGACGATATCTACATCTATAATCTGGGTGACGGCAATGATGCCATTACAGACACTGGCTATAAATTCGGTTTTGACAAGCTGGTTCTGGGTGAGGGCATCTTACCTGATGAAGTCACAATCACGCGCAATGCATCGGACACGGATGATGTAACTCTGCACTTTAATGATGGAGGTTCTGTCAAACTTGATGAGCAGTTTAAATCCAGCCAGGAAACCGGTGTCGAACAGATCATCTTTGCAGATGGCACGATCTGGGATCATGCTGAAATTCAAAAACGATACCTCGAAGGCGCAAAAACCGACGGTGATGACGAAATCTTTGGTACTGAGGTCTTAGACGATGTCATCGACGGCGGGGCAGGCAATGATACGATCAAAGCGCTCAACGGCAATGATACGTTAACTGGCGGCCTTGGTAATGACAGTCTCACCGGCGGAGATGGCAATGATACCTACATCTATAATCTTGGTGATGGTCAGGACGTCATCACAGAGTCGGGCTACAAATACGGTTCTGATAAGCTGATCCTTGGTGAAGGTATTCTGGCGAATGAAGTCACCGTTACCCGTGACCCGAATGATGTTGACGATGTCACGCTGCACTTCAAGGATGGTGGCTCCATCAAGCTCAATGAGCAATTCAGAGATGAGAACGAAGGCGGTGTCGAGCAGATCATCTTTGCAGATGGCACGATCTGGGATCATGAGTTTCTGAATAACCGCGCCAATTCAGATGCCATAACTGATGGCGATGACGTCATTTATGGCAGCCACTCGATGGGTGACACTCTTCAGGGCGGCCTTGGTAATGACAGCCTCACCGGCGGAGATGGCAATGACACCTACATCTACAATCTTGGTGATGGTCAGGATGTCATCACAGAGTCGGGCTACAAATACGGTTCTGATAAGCTGATCCTTGGTGAGGGCATTCTGGCGAATGAAGTTACCGTTACCCGTGACCCGAATGATGTTGACGATGTCACGCTGCACTTCAAGGATGGTGGCTCCATCAAGCTCAATGAGCAATTCAGAGATGAGAACGAAGGCGGTGTCGAGCAGATCATCTTTGCAGATGGCACGATCTGGGATCATGAGTTTCTGAATAACCGCGCCAATTCAGATGCCATAACTGATGGCGATGACGTCATTTATGGCAGCCATTCAATGGGTGACACCCTTCAGGGTGGCCTTGGTAATGACAGCCTCACCGGCGGAGATGGCAATGACACCTACATCTACAATCTTGGTGATGGTCAGGATGTCATCACAGAGTCAGGTTACAAATACGGTTCAGACAAGCTGATCCTTGGTGAAGGTATTCTGGCGAATGAAGTCACCGTTACCCGTGACCCGAATGATGTTGACGATGTCACGCTGCACTTCAAGGATGGTGGCTCCATCAAGCTCAATGAGCAATTCAGAGATGAGAACGAAGGCGGTGTCGAGCAGATCATCTTTGCAGATGGCACGATCTGGGATCATGAGTTTCTGAATAACCGCGCCAATTCAGATGCCATAACTGATGGCGATGACGTCATTTATGGCAGCCATTCAATGGGTGACACTCTTCAGGGCGGCCTTGGTAATGACAGCCTCACCGGCGGAGATGGCAATGACACCTACATCTACAATCTTGGTGATGGTCAGGATGTCATCACAGAGTCGGGCTACAAATTCGGTTCAGACAAGCTGATCCTTGGTGAAGGTATTCTGGCAGATGAGGTTACTGTCACACGTAATCCTAACGATATCGACGATGTAGTATTGCACTTTAAGGACGGTGGATCGGTCACACTCAATGAGCAGTTTGACACCAGTAATGAAGCTGGTGTTGAACAGATTATCTTTGCAGATGGAACAGTGTGGGAAGATGAACTAAAAATCCTGGCTCTGGCCTCCACACAAACCTATGGTAATGACACTGTATACGGCTTTCATAACCGGGCTGACATCATCACTGGCGGAAAAGGAAATGACTATCTTAATGGTCTAAGCGGTGATGACACTTACTTCTACAATCTGGGCGACGGCAATGACGTTCTCTTTGAGAGATATAGGCATGGTAACGCCGATAAGTTGATCCTTGGTGAAGGTATTCTGGTTAATGAGGTTACTGTTGTTCGCCATAAAAGTGATACGAATGATTTCACTTTGATGTTCAAAGATGGTGGTTCAATTAAGCTGGACGATCAGTCTTATTCAACTGGTAGCGGCGTTGAGCAGGTCGTTTTCGCAGATGGGACAATCTGGACAGAGAGCGATATTGTTGCAGCCGTTGATGAAGATGCCTCCCTCATAATTAATGGTACATCTGAAAATGATGTCCTGAATGGCAGCTCTGATAATGAGACTGTTACAGGGGGACTGGGCGACGACAAGCTTTATGGCAAAGGTGGGTCGGACACCTATATCTATGCCAGCGGTGACGGTAACGATTACATTGAGGAAAATGACAATTCCTCCGCATCGGTCGACGTCCTCCAGTTTACTGACCTGAATGCGCAGGATGTTCAACTATCCCGCTTCGAGGATGACCTGTTTGTGAAGGTGCTTTCCACTGGTCAGACCATTGAAGTGGAATGGCAGTTCTACGCCAATCCAACTTACTACGGTCTTGAAAAAATCAAATTCGCAGACGGCAGTGAGTGGGACCGGGCTTACATTCGCGAAAATGCCTGGTTTAGGGGAACGGATGGTGATGATACCGTCACATCCCTTGATAGTGATGATACACTTATTGGTGGATTAGGTGACGACAAGCTCTACGGTAAAGCTGGGTCGGACACTTATGTCTACGCTAAAGGGGATGGCAATGATTACATTGAAGACAATAACAATTCCTCGTCAGCTGTTGATGTCCTTCGGTTCACTGACCTGAATGCGCAGGATGTTCAACTATCCCGCGTCGAAGATGATCTGTTTGTAAAAGTGCTTTCCACCGGTCAAACCATTGAAGTGGAATGGCAGTTCTATACCGATCCAACTTACTACGGTCTGGAAAAAATCAAGTTTGCAGACGGCAGTGAGTGGGGCCGGGCTTATATCCGTGAGAATGCCTGGTTCAGAGGAACGGATGGTGATGACCAAATCACTGCACAATCCTCTGACGATACGCTTGACAGTGGTGCTGGCAATGACTGGCTTGCAGGCGAAGAAGGAAGTGATACCTACATCTATGCTGCTGGGTATGGCAATGACTTCATCAACGAGAAATCCGCTGATCAAAACGGGTTTGATACTCTGAAGCTGGTTGGACTGAATACCTCCGATGTTCGCTTCGAGCGTCCGTTTGGCGATCTGAGCGACGTTATCGTTCGCATTCTGGCAACTGGTGAGACGATGACGCTGGATAACCAGTTTGATAAGGAAGATGGCGTTGAGCGGATCGAGTTTGCAGATGGAACTGTCTGGGGCGGGAATGGCTGGAGTCTGGATGACTTTTTTAAAAGTCAGGTAAAGATTTACGGTACCGATCAGAACAACACCTTAAATGGAAGCGATGATGCCGATACTTTTGTTGCAGGTAACGGTGATGACACGCTTTATGGTAAGAAAGGCGATGATACCCTGCTAGGAGAAGCTGGAAATGACATATTAAATGGTGGCGCAGGCAACGACACGTTTGTGTTCACAGGAGCCAGCTTCGGTAAGGATGTAATTAATGACTTTGAAGCCGGAGCAATGTCAGAGGACGTCATTCAATTCGATACTTCTGTCTTTGCTGATTTCAATGCAGTAATAAATGAAGTCAGTAATGTTGGCTCAGACACAGTGATTACACTGGATGACGACAACTCAGTTACATTGAAAGGTGTGTCATTAGCTGATCTTCATTCAGATGATTTCCAGTTCGTCTAAGCGTAATGCTATCTTCGCAATAAAATCAAAGACCTCCACCATCGGTGGAGGTTTGAAATAGTTCCAGCATTCTTGGGGGTGAAGAGGTTACAGACTTGGCCCACAGCGTGCATCATCGACCACAAAATCAATCGCCTCGCAGTCTGGACTGGCTCAGGAAAAGTGGAGAGCCTTCTGATACTCTAAGATCAGGAGGACTTTATGGGGCGAAAACATTACA
>CANMBS010000028.1 GCA_947496145.1 uncultured Pseudovibrio sp. | reverse complement strand
AGCGCTAAGAAAACCACTTTTAGTGGTTCAAGCGAAGCGTTTCAAACCTCCACCTATGGTGGAGGTCTTTGACTTTATGGATATCTTCTATTGTTCTCTTTGAAAAAGACATTTTTTGTATTCTCTCTTCTGTGTTTTGTCCCGCTTCTGTCTGGCCATGCGACTGCTCAGATGTCTGGAAATGGTCCTGATGGGGAAAAGCTTCTTAATCTGGCTCGGGGAACTCTTTCGCTTCTCAACCCTGATGCTGGTGTTTTGCGGGCAGATCTTATTTGTGATTACGTTGAGGCGAAGCTTATTGCGCCAAGTTGCTATGGAGTTGACAAGATTGTCGTTGATCCTGTTGCCGGGATTTCGGAGCTTGTGATTTTGTCCGCGAGTAATAGTGGTTTTG
Source organism: uncultured Pseudovibrio sp. (assembly GCA_947496145.1). GTDB lineage: Bacteria > Pseudomonadota > Alphaproteobacteria > Rhizobiales > Stappiaceae > Pseudovibrio. Next base: position 72,392 of record CANMBS010000028.1, on the reverse strand, counting down.
TTGAGTTTCACGACTGGAGGCCCACAACGTCTCCGGCATTGATCGCGCAAATTGAAGAGAGCCTTGACAGGCAAGTCAAGGAGTCTTGCGGTGATAAGAACTGCGCGTTTTCAAAGTGGGTTGTTCCCCCAACACTTGTAAAGAAGAAGCAGTACCTGATCTTTTCTTACAGTGTTGCCGCTGAAGGGAAAGTTATCAATCAGGCGCAAGTGATCCAGTATGATCGTAAGGGCTTTGTAGTCTTTGATGTGACGCTTGAGAATGCTGTAGCGCCGCAAGATCAACAGGCGGTTTTACGTTTGCTGTCTATGGTCGGAGATATGTATCAGCCTGAAGAGAATGAACGATATGCTGCCTTCAGCTACAGAGAGAAAATGCCCTTCAGCAACATGAAGAACATGTTAAGGGAGTATTTTACCCTGCCTTATACCTCTCCCATGGATCAGGTGGAGGAGGGATACTTTCTTGCAGGCTGTGTTGCGGTTGGTTTACTCTCTTTGATCATTCTTCTGATTTTTCTGCCGGGCGCAAAAACAATGGACACCCGGCAGGGGTGCCACAAAGTCTGATACAGCGCTTACGCATTACGTTTGCTGATGGTTATTTACAGTGTTTGATGTGCTTTGAAATCAGCTGTTCTTGTTTGTCCCGATCAGCTTCCAGCATAGCTGCGATCTTGCCTGAGCCAAAACCCAGTGCGTAGATTACATCCTTCTTCCCCAAGCCCTTGATGTAGGCTTTGGCAGTTATCATGCTTTCTGCAACATCCTGCTTTTTCGAGTCTTTTTTCAGACCATACAGATAGTAGCAGGAAATATATTTGGAATTTTTCTTTGCAAATTTTTCTGCTTTACGCTGATCAAAGCCTGCCTCAGCTGCTGTAAAGCTAGTTGCGAGCAGGATGAGTGCCCCTGCGATTACCCGTTTCCCCATGAAAAGCCCCCAATGTTTTCGAGAGCCAGTGTGATTGGGGAATGTGGCGATTCTGTCTATAAATCTGGTGAAGTGGTGATCATTGACAGATTTTTACAAGGCTTATCTCCGAAATCAAATTAATGGACGTCCAGACCGTACTTGCGGAATGCGTCTTTCGTGGCTTCGGTTTCGTCCTGAGTAGGTTCACGTGTATCTGAGAGCTGATAGGACTTGCCCATCTGCTGCCATTTGTGCTCGCCCATTTTATGGAAAGGCAGGACGTCAACGCGCTTCACGTTGCTCAGTTCAGAAACGAACTTAGCGACACCTTCAACGTTTTCTGTTGCATCGGTCAAACCGGGTACGAGCACGAAGCGGATCCAGACGTCTTTGTCTAGTTTTTCAAGGCGCTTTGCAAAGGCTAGTGTGGGATCGATGTCGACACCAGTGACCTTTTTGTAGGTGGCTGGCACCCATGATTTGATGTCGAGCAGGTAAAGGTCGGCCATGTTGATGGTTTCATCATCAAGGTTGGCGTGCAGATATCCGGAGGTGTCAACGGTGGCGTGGACACCCATCTGGTTGCAGCCCCACAACATGGTTTTCAGGAATTCTTTTTGTGCCATTGGCTCGCCACCGCTGAGGGTCACACCGCCGCCGCCAGTCTCGAAGTAAGACTTGTAGGTGGAGATGTCCTTAAGGAGCTTATATGCAGAAGTCTGCTCGCCGCTTTTCAGTTTCAGGGTGTCCGGGTTATGGCAGTAAAGACAACGCAGAGGACAGCCAGAGGTGAACACGATGTAACGCAGGCCGGGACCGTCAACAGTACCGCCGGTTTCAACTGAGTGAACAAAGCCCATGGTGTCTTGCATGGCTGGTGTCCTTATTGTTCTTGCAAAAGTGCCTTTTTTGATGGGAGTGAGGTTTGCCCTCAGGCTGCTTCCGCTTTGCTTGAATAATTATAAAATAATGGCCTTAGCATTGTTTTTAAAGATAGTTTTACGCAATGCTGCCATTCGTTTTTATCACATGTGCGCTCGCGTCGCAGGCAAAGGAGTGCATATGTCGCAGAAAAAAGGCGCGGGAGACATTCCCGCGCCTTTTTTCATGTTCTTGCCAACAGTCAGAGGAGGTTAACGCTGATCGTTGGCCCAAGCGTTCTTAACGCTGACCGTGGAAGGTACGGTTGATCACGTCAAGCTGCTGTTCTTTGGTCAGCTTGATGAAGTTCACTGCGTAGCCGGAGACACGAACGGTGAGCTGTGGGTACAGTTCAGGATGTTCCATTGCGTCTTCGAGGGTTGCGCGGTCGAACACGTTCACATTGATGTGGTGACCCATGTCGTGCATGTAACCGTCGAGCAGATTGGACAGGTTGTCGATACGCTCAGCTTCGTCCTTACCCAGTGCGCCCGGGATGATGGAGAAGGTGTAGGAGATACCGTCCTGGCTGTGCTCGTAAGGCAGTTTGCACAGAGACTTCATGGAAGCGACTGCACCCTTCTTATCACGGCCATGCATTGGGTTTGCGCCCGGTGCGAATGGTTCGCCAGCTTTACGTCCGTCCGGGGTGGAACCAGTCTTTTTACCGTACACAACGTTAGAAGTGATGGTCAGGATGGACTGAGTTGGAACCGCATCACGGTACATGGTCTGATTGCGAACTTTACCCATGAAGGTTTTAACCAGTTCGCTGGCGATATCATCAACGCTGTCGTCGTTGTTACCGAAGCAAGGGAAGTCACCGTCGATTTCGTAGTCGACTGCGAGACCTTCTTCGTTACGGATGATCTTAACTGTTGCGTTTTTGATTGCAGAGATGGAGTCTGCAACAACGGACAGACCAGCAATACCACAAGCCATAGTGCGCAGGATGTCGCGATCATGCAGCGCCATTTCAACGCGCTCGTAGTTGTACTTGTCGTGGCTGAAGTGGATGCAGTTCAGAGCCTGTACGTAGACTTTTGCAATCCAGTCCATCATCTGGTCGTAAAGCGGTGCCAGTTCGTCCCAGTTCAGAACGTCGCCGGTGATCGGGCGGGTCAACGGGCCAACCTGTTTGCCGGTCTTTTCGTCCTTACCGCCGTTGATGGCGTAAAGCATCGCTTTTGCAAGGTTTGCACGAGCGCCGAAGAACTGCATCTGCTTGCCGATAGCCATAGCAGATACGCAGCATGCGATGCCGTAGTCGTCACCCCAGTAAGAGCGCATCAGGTCATCGTTTTCGTACTGAACAGAAGAGGTCTTGATAGATACTTCAGAGCAGTAGTCTTTGAAGCCTTTAGGCATGTGCTCAGACCACAGAACGGTCAGGTTTGGCTCAGGTGCAGGGCCGAGGTTGATCAGGGTCTGCAATACGCGGAAGGAGCTCTTGGAAACAAGAGTGCGACCGTCCTGACCCATACCGCCGATGGACTCGGTTACCCATACAGGATCGCCAGAGAACAGAGCGTTGTAGTCCGGGGTGCGCATGAAGCGAACGAGGCGCAGCTTCATTACGAAGTGGTCCATCAGTTCCTGAGCTTCTTCTTCAGTGATGAGACCTTTGTCCAGATCGCGCTGAATGTAGATGTCGAGGAATGTGGTGGTACGACCCAGAGACATTGCTGCACCGTTCTGCTCTTTGATAGCAGCGAGGTATGCAATGTAGAGCCACTGAACAGCTTCCTGTGCGTTTTCAGCTGGGCGGGAGATGTCGAAGCCGTAGCTTGTAGCCATTTCCTGCAGCTCGCTGAGGGAGCGGACCTGTTCAGACAGTTCTTCACGTAGACGCAGAGTTTCTTCGTTCAGAACGTTGCCGTCCAGAGAAGCGTGCTGTGCTTTTTTGTCTTTGATGAGGAATTCGATACCGTAAAGAGCAACACGGCGGTAGTCACCAATGATACGGCCACGGCCATATGCATCTGGGAGACCTGTCACGATACCGGAAGAACGTGCACGACGGATTTCTGGGGTATACAGATCGAAGACGCCATCGTTGTGGGTTTTGCGGTGTTTGAAGATCTCTGCGGTTTTTTCAGAGAGTTTGTAACCGTTGCTTTCCAGAGCTGCTACAGCCATTTTCAGGCCGCCATAAGGCATCAAAGCGCGCTTCAGAGGAGCGTCTGTCTGCAAACCAACGATTTTTTCAAGATCTTTGTCGATGTAGCCTGGAGCGTGGGAGGTGATGGTGGAAACAACTTCGGTGTCTGCATCTAAAACACCTTTTTTGTTTTCTTCCTTCATCAGTTCAAGAACCTGTTCCCAAAGCTTGGTGGTTGCTTTGGTTGGTCCTGCAAGGAAGTCTTTGCCGCCTTCGTACGGGGTGTAGTTCAGCTGGATGAAGTTGCGAACGTCAACTTCTTTGGTCCAGTCGCCTTTTTTGAATCCCGCATGAGCTTTAGGTCCGTCCTCTGCCAGGAATGGTAGAGTGTCTGCATTGACTTGATCAATGTTCTCGTGAACGCCCATTTTAAGGTCCTTCATTAATTGAGCAATTCCGCGTATTGCTACAAGTAAATCCCAAAGGCTTGCAGTGAGTTACGCTTCCTTGCGTCCAGTGCTTTTCAGATATGAATTTACTCTTCAAGTGAGGCCGCATCTTGATTTAGGTCAAAAAGAGGCGGGGCACCAGCCCTGCAAAAAATGCAAGGCAACTTTATACAAATGCATACATTAGGCATGTTGTTGAATTGATTGTACAAGGTGGTTTGACCCGTTCAAATTGAACTTGCTGAATTGCTGTTTGGAACTATGCTAAATTATTGATTATAAACGCTAAGTTTTCCGTGTGGGCAGTTGAATTTGCTTGTTTATGGACTCTCCGTGATTTCTGGACTGAATTTCCGTGGTTGCCGAATACGTAATGTGTCGTAGGTAAATTGTAGGTATCACAATATTGCATAGCTGCCATGTGTGGTTTGAAATATTAGTGCGCGACGTGGAAAAAATGCTTCAATGACCGTTTCAGGCCGAATTCAGCAGATAAAAGACTCAATTTTATAGCTCTCATTAAATTAGCAGCTTTGCCTGCAAAGGGTGCAGAGTGTTGGTTGAATTATGAATGCAGAATACTTTTAAATTGCTGTTGGGATGACTGGGGCCTTACCAATGATTGCAGCGTTGCCAGCATTCGTGATCGTGTTCTCCGTTTATTACCTGGTAATTTTCATAGGCGGCGACTGTCATGCAGGAGTGGTTGGGCAGGACACGTAATTGGGAGCCGAGGGGATAAAGTTCGAAGGGAAGGGGATTACCGTCTCTGGTGGTGATGTAACCGTGCTCCTGACTGACGCCTTCCACGTATAAAAGCGGGTCGATGTGACCGTCCAGATCGGCCAGAAAGCCGTAGCTGCAATCGTTGGTTTGGCTGGCGCAGGAACGGTCTTTGGAGAGGGCCAGTCCGCCAGCGTCAATGACAATGCGGTTCAGGTGCGGAGCATGGCTGATAACGCTGGTCAGAACTGTTGCTGCAATGTCCTCTAAGGCGCACATGCCAAGGTTTGCCTGAAACACATCCTGAAAGACATAAACGCCTGCACGAACATCTGTAACGCCCTCATAGGAGGTGCCAAACAGAGCAGTGGGTGTGGAGCCGATGGAGACATTAGGGCAAGGCAGACCTGCGGACATGAGAGCCTCTTTTACTGCAAGGGTACCTGTGCGTTCCTGTTCTGCTGCGGCTTCCAGCTCCTGCCTGCCGCTCGCTGCATAGCTGATGCCGCCGCCATGGGCCATAACGCCTGCAAAGTCCAGATTGGATGCTTTGCTCACAATGCGTGCTGTTTCAATTGCTCGTTGCTGGTCCGCCTTAACGCCAGTGCGGTGACCGTCAACATCGACCTCCAGATAAACCCCCGGGTTTGGTCCTTCCAGCTTCATCTCAGAGAGGTGTTTTGCCATTTCCGGGCTGTCCAGACAGAGGGACATTTGTGCCCCCTTGCGGTTGAGATTCATGAGGCGCTCCATCTTTTGCGGGATGATGGAGACTGCATAGAGCATATCTGTCAGGCCAGCCTGAGCAAAATACTCTGCTTCCTTCAAGGTGGAGACGGTCCAGCGGTCAGCGCCGTGTTCTTGCAAAATATGCGCGATATGAGCGGATTTTGCGGTTTTCAGGTGAGGGCGAAGGGAGATGCCAATGCTCTTGAACCTCTCCGCCATACCCCTGATGTTTTGGCGCATTACCGTTTCATCCAATAAAAGGCATGGGGTTTGAAGGTCTTCAGGCATGAGCAGGCTCCCGCAGCGATTTCAGTATGTGAAAATGCCTAGCAGATCTTCATCGTAAAACCTAGCGGATTTGGAAGTGAGCAACGGTTCGTCAATCTTGAGGGGTTTGAAGAGAAATTTTCTCTTGACCTGAAGTGCACTCCAGCTCCTACACTTTGAAAACTGCTAGGTCAGACTGAGTTGGAAACCTTCAAAATGCGTATTGGTGAATTGTCAAGAAAGAGCGGATTTTCTGTCGATACCTTAAGGTATTACGAGAAGATCGGCCTGATGCCGCGAGCTTATCGGGATAATGGGGGCCGGCGGTTGTTTGAAGCATCAGATTTGCGCTGGCTCACGTTTTTACGGCGTCTGAAAGAAACCGGAATGGGAATTCAGGAGCGGTTGCGGTTTGCCGCACTGCGTGAGCGTGGTGATGAAACCATGGTGGAGCGCAAGGATATGCTGGTAGAGCATCGTGCGGTGGTCGCTCAGCAAATTGAAAGCCTGACGCAGACCCTCCAGCTACTGGATGATAAAATCACCTTTTACCAGGAGGAGGTCGACAAGCAGTCCTGAACAGCAGTTTTTCCAGCTAACGGAGGTGGCCCATGAATGGCGATCAAGTCCTGAACGTTTTGAATCCTGAACTGAAGAAAGCCCTTGCCGATAAATATGATGCAGCACTTCCCGGCATGTCCGAGGGCGTGGTCGACTGGGCTTATAACAGGCATTATGGCCGTGAAGGTGTAGACCTTAAAACGCGCCAGTTGTGCACGATTGCGGCCCTAACCGCCATGGGCGGGCAGACTGGGCCGCAACTGCGGGTTAATATTGAGCATACGCTGAATGCAGGAGCACGACCTGTTGAGATTATGGAAATCATCTGGCAAATGGCGGTCTACGCGGGTTTGCCTGCGGCTATCAATGGATTGAATGCGGCGATTGCGCTCTTTGAAGAAAAGGGCCTTGATCCGAGATCCTAGCAACTGCACCATGAAAGGGCGCGGGCTTATGTCCGCGCTCTCTTATGGTTTTACTCCTCCTACTTTTTAGGAGGGCGCACAGGGCCTTCACGTTCAGCAGACTGGGCCCAGATGTTGATGCCTGCTTCCAGAGCATACTGATCGATTGCGGTCAGTTCTTCCTCTGAGAACTCCAGATTGTTGATGGTTGCAGCGCAATCAATCACCTGTTCTTTGCGGCTGGCACCGATCAGGGCTGAGGTAACGCGCCCTTTGCGCAGGACCCATGCCAGCGCCATTTGTGCCAGTGTCTGGCCCCGGTTCTGGGCGATTTCATTGAGTGAGCGGATGTGGCTCAGATTTGCTTCGCTCAGGAAGCTTTCCTGAAAAGAGCCGACATGTTTGCCAGCGCGGCTGTCCTGCGGCACGCCCTTCAGGTATTTGCTGGTGAGCATGCCTTGTGCGAGCGGGGAAAAGACGATTGAGCCGATGCCTTCCTCTTCCAGTGTGTCGAGCAGGCCATCTTCTTCAACCCAGCGGTTGAGCATTGAATAGCTGGGCTGGTGGATGAGGCAAGGGGTGCCCAGTTCTTTGAGGATTTTTGCCGCTTCTCTGGTGCGCTTGGAGTTGTAAGAGGAGATGCCCACATACAGTGCTTTGCCCTGACGGACGATCTGGTCCAGCGCCATCATGGTTTCTTCAAGCGGCGTTCCCGGGTCGAAGCGATGGGAATAAAAAATGTCAACATAATCCAGCCCCATGCGTTTGAGGGACTGATCACAACTGGCGATAAGGTATTTGCGGCTACCCCATTCACCATAGGGGCCGGGCCACATATCATAACCGGCTTTTGAGGAGATGATCAGTTCGTCCCGGTATCCGGCAAAGTCGGTGCGCAGGATTTCGCCAAAGGCGGTTTCAGCACTGCCCGGAGGCGGGCCGTAGTTGTTTGCCAGATCGAAGTGGGTGATGCCCAGATCAAATGCTGTGCGGCACATGTCGCGTTTGGTCTGGTGAGGCGTGGTTTCACCGAAGTTGTGCCAGAGGCCGAGGGAGATGGCAGGGAGTTTGAGCCCGCTTTTGCCAACGCGGTTATACTTCATTGTTTCATAACGATTTTCAGCAGGTTGCCACGCCATCTTGTGTTCTCCCAGAGGTTGCGATCTTCTTAATGTGACCTGTTTATGCATCCCGTCCAGATTGGATATTTACTTATGGAGATGCGCATTATGTTTGAAACTGAGGAAGGGTGATGGCGCATGCGCCATCAAAATATTTAAAGATAAGCGGTGCTTTAAGCGGAAAGTTCAACCCAGACCGGAACGTGGTCTGATGGTTTTTCCCAGCCGCGTACGTGTTTGTCGATGCCGACGCTTTGCATGATGCGGGCGGCTTCCGGAGAAAGCAGAAGGTGATCGATGCGAATGCCGTTGTCGCGTTGCCATGCGCCTGCCTGATAATCCCAGAAGGTGTAGGTGCCTGCCTTGTTGTTGGTGGCACGAACGGCCTCTGTAAAGCCCAGATTGAGCAGGGCGCGGAAGCGCTGGCGGCTTTCTGGCCGGAAGAGGGCATCATCTACCCAGGCTTCTGGTTTCTTTGCATCTTCCGGTTCCGGAATGACGTTGTAATCACCAACCAGCAGGAAGGCTTCTTCCTTTTCCAGCTGCTTTTCAGCATGCTTATGGAGACGATCCATCCAGCGCAGCTTATAGGGGAATTTTTCCGTCTCTACCGGGTTGCCGTTTGGCAGGTAGAGGCAGCCGACGCGGATTGGTTCACTATCACCTGCAATGACGGCTTCGATGTAGCGGGCCTGTTCATCTTCCTCATCTCCAGGAAGGCGGCGGTTTACCTCCTCAAACGGGCGTTTGGACAGGATTGCGACGCCGTTGAAACTCTTTTGGCCATGGGTTTCAAGGTTGTAGCCCAGTTCTTCAAAAGGGGCGCGTGGGAAGTTCTCGTCTACGGATTTGATTTCCTGAAAACAGGCGATATCCGGCTGTTCTTCTTCAAGCCATTTGAGAACCGTTTCTAACCGCGCTTTGACGCCATTGATGTTCCAGCTTGCGATTTTCATCGGGTCTCCTCTCGATATGACCTGATAGCCATATTTTGTGTGGTCTGGCGCACTGATTGATCTGGTGCGGAGCTTCTCTTGAGAAAACTCAGATAAGGGTTGCTATAGAATCTCAGCTTTGGGTGCGTGCATCAACCAGGCGCTTTAAGTAATCAACGACAAACGCCAGAGCAATTAACAGGCCGCTCCCCCAAAGGGTTGCTCCGAGGAAATAAAGCATCATCGGAAGAGAGTTATTGTTGTTATTAAAGAAACCGCCGAAGCCCTGGTGATAAACAGGCGTAACGATATTGATGTAAACCTCGCCAACAAGCTTGATAGCGGCGAATGCCAAAAGCCCGATCACGACGACTTTGTGGAACTTGTCGAGTTGATGCATTGAAACCTCTGAAATCTGTGTAATTCTGGGTGCACTGAGTTCGGTCGCCGAATGAAATTGCCTGGAGGGGACAACTTCCATTCATCAGGATGATAACCTGTTTGCGTTGAAATGTGCGTTGGTTTGAAAGGAAAGTGGAAAAACTGCGTTCTTATGGGGGGCTTTTTGTGCTGTCAGATCGTGGCTGCGTTGGGGTGCACACACGCCCGCTTTCTAACTTATCCCCCTCAGCCAGTTCTGTGGCAGATTAGATGGAGAAGCTTGTACCACATCCGCAGCCTGCAGCGGCTTGCGGGTTGGTGATCTGGAAGGACTGGCCCATGAGATCTGTCACGAAGTCGATTTGCGAGCCTGCCATGTATTGCAGGGAGATGGCATCAATCAGGACGGTTGCGCCGTGTTTGGCGAGGACGAGATCGTCATCTTCGCGTTCGCTGACGATGTCATATTTATACTGAAAGCCAGAGCAGCCGCCGCCTTCGACGGAAATGCGCAGCATGCTGCCGCCGGTTTCTTTTTCGAGAATCTGGGCCACTCGTTTTGCGGCCTTGTCGGTGAGGGCTACAGTGTTTTCTGGGGTCTGGGTCATCATCTCTGTCTTATACGGGCGTTCTTCAGCTCTATTATTTAAGTGTTCTAACTTGCAATTTCCATAGTATTTTGTTGCTAAATTGCATTTGCTTCTGGAAAGCGGTTGTTTACAGCCTGAGAACATCTGTTATGTCATTGCTGTGATACGAAAATTGCCTTTGATACTTTTGAGGTTTCCAAAAACTGCGGGTGAGGGATTTTAAAAATGGTCAAGACGCTTGGATACGGTGCGCAGCCTCGGGCTGAGTATGCGGTTGATCCCGATGAAAGCCGGGGGCGGCTTTATCCGGAAGGCGACAGCCCAACCCGCACGCCGTTTCAGCGTGACCGGGACAGGATCATCCATAGTGCTGCCTTTCGCAGGCTGAAGCATAAGACGCAGGTTTTTGTCTACCACGAGGGGGATCACTTCCGCACCCGACTGACCCATACTATTGAAGTGTCGCAGATAGCGCGGTCTCTAGCGCGGGCCTTGCGGCTGGATGAGGATCTGGCGGAGTGTCTGGCACTGGCGCATGATCTGGGGCATACGCCGTTCGGGCATGAGGGCGAGGACGTGATGCATGAGTGCATGGCGGACTATGGCGGGTTTGACCATAATGCCCAGTCCTTGCGGATCGTGACAGACCTTGAGCGCCGTTATGCGGAGTTTGACGGGCTTAATCTGGCGTGGGAGACGCTGGAGGGGCTGGTGAAGCACAATGGACCGCTGACGGATCGGGAGGGAGCGCCGTGTGGCAAGCTGGCAGGCAAGGACTTGCCGTTTGCTGTGCGTGAATATGCAGAGCAGCAGGATTTGCTGTTATGGTCATGGCCCAGTGCAGAGGCTCAGGTGGCGGCAATTGCAGACGATATCGCCTATGATGCCCACGATCTGGATGACGGCATGCGGGCAGGGCTGTTAAGCTTTGAGGCCATGAAAGCTGTGCCTTATCTGAAGCGTATTTTAGATGAGGTGGATGGCAAATATCCGGGGCTGGAGGATGCGCGGCGCATTCATGAAATTGGCCGCAGATGTATCACGGGTATGGTTGAGGACGTGATTGCGGAAAGTATTTTACGGATTAATCAACTTTCTCCCAAGAAATGCGGGGATATTCGTGATGCAAATGGTCCCGTTATTGCCTTTTCAACTGAAATGGCGCGAGAAGAACGCGCGTTGAAAGAGTTTTTATTCGCCAACCTGTACCGCCATGACAGTGTGCTGGCGGTGCGCAGGCAAGTTGCCAAAGTGGTGCGGGATTTGTTTCATGGCTACTTTAAAGTGCCTGAAAGAATGCCGGAGCCGTGGTGCAACGGCCTTGAGGGGGCACGTGATGACGTTGTGGCCCGAAGGGTTTGCGACTTCATTGCGGGTATGACGGACCGTTATGCCATAGATGAACATCGACGATTATTTGACGATACCCCTGAACTGGGGTAATGCGCCAATTCTAACTCTATTAATCCATGGAGTTTTGCTGGGCTTTGGGGCTTCGCAAAACCTGTGATCTGTTAAACTAGTCAAGCTAGGCTATTAAAATGAACATCTTTGCAGACTTCGCCGAAAGGGTAACCACTGTGGTCAAGGGACTGGACCTTGCCGCTGACGCGCCGGAGCTGGATCTGCGACGAGTAACTGTTGAGCCTCCACGGGATGCGGCGCATGGCGACCTTGCGACCAATGCTGCCATGGTGCTGGCGAAACAGCTGAAGATGAAGCCACGTGATCTTGCGGAAAAGATCGCGGAGGGTCTGCGTGCCGACGCTGAAATTGCAGCGGTTGACGTGGCCGGACCGGGTTTTATTAATATCCGTGTTCAAAGAGCGCTGTGGGAGCGTGTTTTAAGTGATGTTGTTGCCAGGGGCGACAAGTTTGGCGCTTCCAGTCGCGGTGACGGACTGAAGGTGAACGTGGAATACGTTTCGGCCAACCCGACTGGCCCTATGCATGTGGGGCACACACGCGGTGCTGTGGTTGGTGACGCGCTGGCAGGTCTTTTAGAGTTTGCCGGCTATGACGTGACCCGTGAATATGTGATCAATGATGCTGGCTCCCAGATTGATACGCTGGCGAATTCTGCGTTCCTGCGCTACCGCGAAGCGCTGGGGGAAGACATTGGTCAGATCCCGGAAGGGTACTATCCGGGTGAATATCTCATTCCTGTCGGTCAATCACTGGCGGATGAGTATGGTGAGAGCCTGAAGGATATGGCTCCGGCTGAACGTCTGGCTCTGCTGAAAGGCTACACCGTTGATAAGATGATGGATATGATCCGTCAGGACCTTGGTGCGCTGAACGTTAAGCACGACGTGTTCTTTTCTGAAAAGACCATGCATGGTCAGGGCAAGGCCATTGATTTGACGCTGAATGAACTGCGCCAGCGGGATCTGGTTTACAACGGCACGCTGCCACCGCCAAAAGGCGAAGTGCCTGATGACTGGGAAGACCGAGAGCAGACCCTGTTCCGCTCCTCCAACTACGGTGATGACAGTGACCGTGCACTGGTGAAGTCTGATGGCAGCTATACCTATTTTGCGGCTGACGTTGCTTACATGCGCGATAAGATCGAACGCGGGTTCAAAGAGATCATCTTTGTGCTTGGTGCAGATCATGGCGGCTATGTGAAGCGTCTGGAAGCGATCGGCAATGCGATTTCCGGCGGTGACGTGGATGTGATTGTGCGTCTGTGCCAGATGGTGAAGCTGTTTAAGGGCGGCGCTGAGTTCAAAATGTCCAAGCGCTCTGGTAATTTCATCACCCTTCGCGATGTGGTTGATGAAGTGGGTGTGGATGCGGTACGCTTTATGATGCTCTATCGTAAGAACGATGCGCAGCTGGATTTTGATTTTGACAAGGTGAAAGAACAGTCAAAAGACAATCCGGTGTTCTATGTTCAGTACGGTCATGCTCGTTGTCAATCGGTGCTGCGGAAGGCAGAAAATGAGCTGGAATGGTTCTCCAATTCAGCTCATGAAATGCAATCTGCAGATTTTGCACAGCTTGAAGATGAGGGTGAACTGGCACTGATCGCTAAGATGGCACAGTGGCCTCGAATCGTAGAGGGAGCCGCAGAAAACCACGAGCCGCACCGCATTGCGTTCTATCTTTATGAGCTTGCGACAGCCCTTCATGCGCAGCACGCGCAAGGCAAGGAAAAGCCGCAATTACGCTTTATTAATGATAAAACGCCAGAATTAACCAAAGCTCGACTCGCGTTAGTCTATGCAGTTTCAAAGGTAATTGCTTCTGGCCTCAATGTTTTGGGTGTCACAGCTCCAGACGAAATGCGCTAATGCCTGAGCAAAGTTAAAGAGAATTAAGGAGGTTCGCGGTGGGGATTGCGAACCTCTTGTTTAAGGGAAAACACCGCTGCAATGACTAATCACTCCAAGTATTCAGGACCGGGTGAGAATTCTGCTAGGCAGAACGCAGGCGATGAACCGCAACAATGGGCTGGCGACCAGGATCCTCTGGTAGAACTTGCAAGGCTTGTGGGAGAGAGTGCTGCTCAGTATCGCTCCGGCTCACGGGTTGAAAGCGAGGTATCTGGCCGTCCGCTGTTCCCAACAAATGATGAGAGCAGTGCATCTGCTGCACAAGCTCCGGCGCGAGCTTCTCACAGTAACGACTATCCTGTGGGTGCGGCTGAGACACATGAGCCTGCTCAAACACCAGATTCTTATGCGGCCCTCGATGCCGTTTTTGCCAGTTCTCATGAGCGTGCGCCAGCGCCTTCTGCTGATCCGTTTGCAGAGCTGAGCACGGATGCGCTTTCGGCTGGTACGCCAGATGATGGCGTTGATTACGTGAGTGACCTTCCTCCGGTTCCCAAGGCCAGACCAGTTCCGCAGCCAAAACCGCTGCCAGCATCACGCGAGATTGCTGAAACACCGCAGCCGCGCCCGGCAGTTTCTGCTGCTGGTGTGAGCGCTGATACGGAGATGGATGACGTCTTATCCCGTGATCTTGAAGAAAGTCTGGTTGCCTCGCTTTCTTTGGGGGCGGTTGAACGCGAGCAGGCTCCGCGCCCGCAGCGCAGTGTGAGCCGTGCAACACCAACGCTGGATGCTGTCGGTGCGCGTGATGTGCGCCCGGAACGGTCTTTACGTGAGCGTCTTGAGCGCCGCAATGCGGATGTACCTCCGGTAACGGAAGCGCCGCGCACGGAAGCGCCCCGGGTTGAGCGGCCAGTTGTTACGCCAGCTCCGGCACCAGTGGTGCCATCTGCTGAGCCTAAGGCACTCAATGAGCTTTCTGAAAACGATTACGACCGGTGGCGGGCAGAACGTGCAGCACAACGTGCGAGTGCAGCTGCGGCGACACCAAAGGCTACACGCAGTGTTGTTGAACCTGCGCCACAAGAGCGCCCGGCAGAGCCGCAACTGCGCGGTGCAATTGATGAGATTACTCCTGCCGCCAGCGCTGCTGCTTCCTTTGAGCCTGACATGGCGGCTTTTGCGATGGACACAGGTGCTGAACTTGAAGGTGAGCATATAGCGGCTGACGATGAGCAGGGGCAGGAAACCGTTATTCCGGCCAGGCACCTGGAAGAGGCGCTCATGGCTGAGTTCAGTCTTGATGATGAGCCGTCTCAGGCTGCGGTCATTGCGGAGCCTTTTGAGCCGCAAGTTGCAGAGCCGAGCTTTGAAGAGAGCGTTGAGGACATCTTTGCAGATGAAATCGCGCGTGAACCTGAGCCGGAGCCGGAACCTGAACTTGAGCCTGAAGTTGCTGCCGAGCTGAATGAATTTGAGCGCATGAGCGCTGGATTTGAACAGGCTGCTCAGGAGATTGATCCATTTGCGAGCGAGGGTGATGACGCCTGGCAGCTGGATGAAAGTGTAGCTAATGATGAATCCTTAGATGAGATGTCGTGGCCTGCTGCTGCTGAAAAGCTGGCGCAGACTGAGGCAGCACATCAGGAAGCGATGAATGCGGCGCGCAAGCAGGCTGAAGATCAGTCTCCACCTCCGGGCGGGTATGATCTTGATGCGGTGGCGCAAGCTATGCGTCAGGAAGACCCAAGCCTTGACGGTGGTGTTCTGCCACAACCGGTTCCGCGTGTTTCTGTTCTTGAGCAGGCTGAAGATGATGCCGCTCTTGCCGGTACCGGTAAACGCAAGGGGCTTTTAGCTGCTGCATCTGTTGCTGCAATTCTTGTGGTTTCTGGTGCAGGGTTCTTCCTGTTTGACTTTGGTGGAAGCGGAGGTGATGCAACACCGCCGCCGGTTATTCGTGCCGATGCGTCTGCGATGAAAGAGGTGCCTGCACCGTCTGCACAGCCAAAGAATGATACAGCCAAGGTGTTCACTCCGCAGGAAGCATCTGAGCCTGTGAATGGCGAGAAAATGATCCAGCGGGAAAATGCGCCGGTTACGCCGCTGCCGCCTGCTGCAAGCGAAACTGATACGGCAGATACGCCGCGTGTTTACGATGTGAATCCGACCAAAAAGGTGCGTACTGTTATTGTGCGGCCTGATGGAACGATCGTTCAGCGTGAACCGGTTGCTGCTCCTGCGCCGCGCATTACGACCAGCAGTGTGCGCAACGGCAATCCGCAGGTTGTTACAAGTACGCCTGTGCCTTCTGCAAATTCCGGTCAATGGGCACCATTGCCGGGTGAGAGCCAGAGCGCACTTCAGCAGAACGCAAATGCAACCGCACAGCCAAGCTTGCAGGATGCCTTTGCAAATGCCGGACCTGCTGCGCCAGCGTCAAACCGTCCGGCTTTGGCTGGTGTGAGCGTTGTGCCGCAGTCTAAACCATTTGTGACCGCTTCTGCGAATACCGGAAGCAGCGTGCGCTCTAACACTCTTGCGCCGCTGCGCTCGCAGCCGTCATCTCAGCCGCGTGCAAATGCGCCGCTTAATCTGACAGGCAGTCAGGGTACTCAAAGTGCTGGTGTAAATGCCCGCCCAGTTGCGCCAACTCCGACACCGGGCAATGGTGTGGTTGGCGAGATTCCGGCTGGCACATACATCGTGCAGGTGGCCTCCGTGCGCAGTATCGATCAGGCGAAGGGACAAATTCGCTCTTACAACCGGCGTTACCCCAACCTGATGGCGCTGGTTACGCCTGTGATTACCCGTGCTGATCTGGGTGATAAGGGCGTTTACTACCGTATTCAGGTGCCGTTTGACGGTCCGACCAGTGCAAATACCTTCTGTGGTGAGTTTAAATCCGCCGGTGGTGACTGCTACGTTCGCCGCAACTAACTCTGTATCCCCCTTCGGGAACAGTCTTTGGAGCTTGACGCGGATACCTGCGTCAAGCTACCTGCTTAAGGCATGAAGACAAGAGCGTTCATTTCCGGTTGTCTTGGGCCTGAGCTTCGGCTTGAAGATAAAGCCTTCTTTCGCGAGCAGCAGCCGTTTGGGCTGATCCTGTTTGCTCGCAATATGGAAACCCCTGAGCAAATTTTTAAGCTGTGTGCTGATTTTCGCGAGGCTGTCGGACGCGAGGATGCCCCCGTTTTCGTCGATCAGGAAGGTGGCCGGGTACAGCGTTTTGGTGCGCCGCATGTTCCGGTCTATCCTGCGGCGGGGACGTTGTCCCGCCTGTACGCTCTGGACAAGATGGCAGCGCAGCGGGCGGCTTTTCTTCATGCATTGCTGATTGGCCTTGATCTGCGACGGCTTGGGCTGAGCGGCAACTGTGTTCCTTGCCTTGATATGCCGGTTCCCGGTGCCAGCGACGTTATCGGGTTGCGGGCTTATGGATCTGACGCGACACTGGTGAGCGAGATGGGGCGGGCGGCCATGGATGGCTGTCTTGCCGCAGGTGTTATGCCTGTGATGAAGCATATGCCGGGGCATGGACGTGCGCTTGTTGACAGTCATCTTTCCCTGCCAGAGGTGGGGTGCAGTTTGGAGGAGCTGGAAGAGCGCGATTTTGTGCCGTTTAAGTCACTCAATGACTGCCCGATGGGGATGACGGCGCATATTGTGTTTAAGACAGTTGATGCACACCATCCGGTCACACAATCTGCACATGCCATTGAGCAGGTCATCCGCCAGTCCATCGGGTTTGATGGTGTTCTGATCAGTGATGATATTACCATGAAAGCGCTTGGCGGTGATCTTAAAACTCGCGCGGAGAAGATTGTCGCGGCTGGATGTGATCTGGTTCTGCACTGTAATGGTGAGCTGGATGAAATGCAGGTGGTTGCGGATGCTGTGCCGCTGGTTGCTGGAAAATGCTCAGAACGCATTGATGCGGCTATGGCGCGAAATACCCAGGTGTTTGACGGGGATGAAATGGATTTGCGTGAGGAGTTCGATGAACTGTGCGCGCTGGCCAAAAGGATTGATGTTTGAGCGACATTGAGACAACTGCTCCAAACAGTGAGGTGGTGACGGACGCGGCGGCGATTGAGCGGCCTGCGGCTGGTGAACCGAACCTGTTTGTGGATGTGGATGGGTTTGAAGGCCCGCTTGATGTTTTGCTTATGCTTGCACGCAGCCAGAAGGTTGATATCACCAAAATCTCTATTCTGGCGCTGACTGAGCAGTATCTGGAGTTTGTTAAGGAGGCGCGGCGGCTCAGGCTTGAGCTTGCGGCTGACTATCTGGTGATGGCGGCGTGGCTGGCCTATCTTAAGTCCCGGCTGCTTATCCCGGTGCAAAAGGACAGTGATGAGCCGACCGGTGAGGAACTGGCGGCTGCGCTGGCGTTTCGGTTGCAACGCCTTGAAGCCATGCGGGATGCTTCTGCCAAGCTGATGAACCGGTCCCGACTTGGGCGGGATGTGTTTGCGCGTGGTGCGCCGGAGACTGTTTCGGTTGAAAAACGCAGCCAGTGGACCGCAACGCTTTATGATGTGCTGATGTCTTATGCCTCTCAACGGCAAAGACAGTCTGTGACATCTGTGCACGTGAAACGGCGGGAAGTGTGGTCGCTTCAGGATGCGCGGGATATTTTAGTGCGCCTTGTGGGTAAGGTTGCTGCGTGGACGCCGATTGAGCACTTTTTAGGAGCTTATCTGGAAGATCCGCAGGAGCGGGCAACAGCGATGGCCTCGGCCTTTTCTGCCAGTCTTGAACTGGTGCGGGAAGGGGTTATTGATATTCAGCAGTCAGGTCCGTTTGAAACAATCTATGTGCGGGCCTCCCAGCGCACGCCTGAAGAAATTGGTGCTGGTGACGTGCGAGAAGACAAAGAGGCCCTGTTGTCATGAGTGAAACACCTGACCTTCTCGAAGAGCTTTCACAGGATGAGGCCCTTGAACTGGCTGATGCCGGTGAGATTTTAGAGACAGAGCGCATGGTTGAAGCGCTTATTTTCGCCAGTGCTGAGCCTTTGAGCTTTGCTGAGCTTGAGAAGCGCATTCCGGGCAAGCGTGATATTCGCGGAGCTCTCAATCGCTTGCGTACCTTTTATCGCAAGCGCGGCGTTCGTCTGACCTCCTCAGAGGACCGGTGGTCGTTTCGTACTGCCGAAGACCTTTCGTTTATCCTGCACCGGGAAGCGGTAGAACAGCGGCGGCTTTCGCGTGCGGCGCTGGAGACGCTTGCTATTATTGCGTTTCACCAACCTGTGACCCGTGCGGAGATTGAAGATATTCGCGGTGTGTCTACCTCTAAGGGGACGCTGGATGTTCTTTTGGAAACGGGCTGGGTGCGTATGCGCGGGCGGCGGCGCACGCCGGGGCGTCCGGTAACCTATGGCACGACTTTTGAATTTCTGGATCATTTCGGGCTTGAGAGCATCAAGGACCTGCCGGGTCTTGAAGAGCTGAAAGGGGCGGGGCTGCTGGACAGCGCTATCCCGGCAAGCTTCCATGTGCCTGCGCCTGACGACAGTATTGATCTGACTGAGGATGAAGATCCTTTGGAAGAAAGTGAAGTGTTTTCAACTGGCGCACTTGAAGAAGACGCCGGAGAAAAATAAACAGATGCGGGCGGCGCTGATGGGGTGGCCGGTCTGCTAAGTTTTATGAGGGATTAATGGAGCCAGGGAAGGTTGCAACATCAGAACGGCTGGTGTTTGACAATATCTACCATCATTATGGGGACCTGCCTGCGGTTCGCGGTGTTTCACTTTCTCTGAAAAGCGGAGAAGTGTTGTGTTTGCTGGGGCATTCGGGGTGTGGCAAAACAACTTTGCTGCGTATTGCAGCCGGGGTTGTTCGTCAGCAGCAAGGGGCCGTGCGGATTAACGGATCTGTGGTTGCTGATGAACGCAGCTTCCTGCCACCAGAAGGACGTGGTGTAGGGCTGATGTTTCAGGATTACGCACTGTTTCCTCACCTTACCATTTTGGAGAATGTGAAATTCGGCCTTGCGGGCGTGCCTCCTGAGGAAGCTGACCGGCGTGCGCGGGATGCTTTGCAGATGGTTGGGCTGGCGCATTATACAGAAGATTACCCGCATGGCCTTTCCGGGGGAGAGCAACAGCGGGCGGCGCTGGCGCGGGCGATGGCTCCGCGACCGCACACACTGTTGATGGATGAACCTTTTTCAGGTCTTGATAGCCGTCTGCGGGATGATGTGCGTGCTCAGACGCTGAATATGATCAAGATGCAGGGCGCAACAGCGGTGGTGGTTACGCATGACCCGGAAGAGGCTTTGCGGGTTGGTGACCGTATTGCGCTGATGCGCAATGGTGAGGTGGTTCAGCTGGATACGCCAGAGGATATCTACTTCCGCCCCAACAGCTTGTTTGCCGCAAAATTCTTTTCTGATCTCAATGAGGTGCACGGAACGATTGCTGATGGTCAGCTGCGTACACCTCTTGGTTGTTTTCCGGCAGGTAATCTTGCTGATGGTACATCTGCGACTTTATGCATAAGACCACATCACCTAAAGGTATGTCATGGTGGTGGGCAGCTTAAAGGCCGTGTTGTTTCTCGTGCAATGGCAGGTGAAACGGATCTTCTGGAGGTTTTAGTTGAAGGAATCGATAAGCCTCTAAGGGTTCGTACGCACCATGTATTACAATTCTATCCAGAAAATGTCATAGAATTGTGTATTAATGCTGAGAATGTTTTGGTTTTTGAGCAAGAGGCACTACTTAAATCTTAGTGGGTAAATTCTCTTGGTGCTACCTATTAGTTATCAGGGGATGTAGTCTCTTAGTCTGGTTGAGAGTTCTTAAGGAGTTTGGTTGATGGGCTCAATTGGTATTTGGCAAATCGTCATCATAGCGGTTGTCGTGGTTCTGCTGTTCGGACGTGGAAAGATTTCCGAATTGATGGGCGATGTTGCGAAAGGCATTAACAGCTTCAAGAAGGGGCTGAATGACGATGCCGCAGAGGCCAAGGAGAAGGCTGAGGAGCCTAAGGTTATCGATCACGCTCCGGGTGAAAGCGTGAACGCGCAGACAAAAGCAGAAGACACCGCCAAGAAGGACTAAAAGTCTCTTCGGTCATACGCTTTTTTCAAAATTGTTTAGGGAAAGCCGGTTTATTCTGGCTGTTGAATTGGAATATTCGCCTTTCCCTTGTGGATGTGCTGGTCTTGGCACGACACGTCCCTGGTGCAGCCTTTAAATAAGGTCATCAAGGCAACAACGAAACGGCTTCTTTATGTTCGATATCGCATGGACAGAGCTGCTGCTTGTGGCGGTGGTCGCCATTCTGGTGGTTGGCCCGAAGGAACTGCCCGGAATGCTGCGCACAATCGGGCGTGCCATTGGCAGCGTTCGGCGCATGGCGGGCGAATTCCAGTCCACTTTGAATGACGCTGTCAAAGAAGCGGAAAAACAAGCCGGCATCGATGAAATGCGCAAGCAGGCCGATGAGATGCAGAACTTCAATCCGCTGGGAGACCTGAAAAAGACCCTTGCAGATGAGAAGAAGAAGCTTCAGGACAGCATGAGTACAGCCGAAAGTGAAGTGAAAAGCTCGCTGAATGGTGAAGATGGAGCTGAGACCAAATCGGATAGCGCAAAGGAAGCTGCGCCCGTAAAGGCGGAAGTTTCGGAGCAAAAGGTCGTGTCTCCGGCAGAACTAGCAGCTACGCAAAAGGCTAAGGAACCTGCGCCAGGCGCTCCTTCTGGTAAAGACGAAAGCTAGGGCGGCTATTTTATGAGTGAAAACGAAATTGAAGATTCACGTGCGCCGCTGATTGAGCACCTGATCGAGTTGCGCTCCCGGCTGATGAAGTCAGTGATTGCGATTGCGATTGCTTTTGTGGTTTGCTTTTATTTTTCCAATGACATCTTCAACTTCCTGATCCGCCCGTTTTCTGAAGCGGCCGGAGAGAGCATGGAAGTCAAGCTGATCTATACGGCACCACATGAGTGGTTCTTCACGCAGATGAAGCTGGCTTTGTTTGGTGCTTTGTTTATCGCTTTTCCTGTGATTGCCAGCCAGATCTACATGTTTATGGCTCCCGGGCTTTACAAGCATGAGCGCCATGCCTTTGTGCCTTACCTTGTGGCGACGCCAATTTTATTTGTTCTTGGCGGGGCGCTGGTGTTTTATCTGGTCATGCCGATGGCCATGGGCTTCTTCCTTGCTATGCAGCAGGTTGGAGTTGGTGAAGAGGCTGCTATTGAGATGCTGCCTCGGGTGAGTGAGTACCTGAGCTTTGTCATGGTACTGATCTTTGCATTCGGTCTGGTTTTTCAACTTCCGGTTGTGCTTACCCTGTTGGGCCGCGCAGGTCTGACCACCTCTGATGCTCTGAAATCTAAGCGTAAATACGCTGTGGTAGCAGCTTTTGCAGCTGCGGCAATTTTAACACCACCTGATCCAATTTCGCAGATCGGTCTTGCGCTTCCCACTCTGCTTCTCTACGAAGTCTCCATCTATTGTGTACGGCTTGTCGAGAAGAAGCGCGAGGAACAAGAAAAGGAAGATGAGGCTTAGGCCAGCTTCCATCTTTTTCGCATATTCCCGGCAGGTCAAATTAGAAGGCAAACCTGCCGGGGTTACTCATTATGCTTGATATCAAGTGGATTCGTGAAAATCAGGAGAGCTTTGATAAAGCTCTTGCAAAACGCGGCCAAGAGCCACGCGCTGCGCAACTCGTTGAGTTGGATGATGCGCGCCGTTCCCACACCACCAAGCTTCAGGAGGCGCAGCAGCGCCGTAACTCCGCATCCAAAGAAATCGGCATGGCCATGGGCCAGGGCGACAAGGAAAAAGCCGAAGCCCTGAAGGCTGAAGTTGCCGAGATCAAGAGCTTCATTCACACCGGTGAAGAAGAAGAACGCAAGCTGAACGCTGCACTTGAGGAAGCTCTGGCTGTTATCCCCAACATTCCGCTGGATGATGTGCCGGTGGGTGAGGATGAAGATGACAACGTTCTTCTGCACACGCATGGCGAGAAGCCTGTTCTGGATTTTGATCCAAAAGAACACTACGAGCTTGGCGAGAAACTGGGCGGCATGGACTTTGAGACTGCTGCCAAGATCTCAGGTTCCCGTTTTGTTATTTTGAAGAGCCAGATTGCGCGTCTGGAGCGGGCTTTGGGACAGTTCATGATTGACCTGCATACGGGTAAGCATGGTTACACTGAAGTGTCTCCACCGCTGCTGGTGCGCGATAATGCTCTTTATGGGACTAGCCAGCTACCAAAATTTGCAGAAGATCAGTTCCGCGACAGGGAGACTGGTCACTGGATGATCCCAACTGCGGAAGTTCCACTGACCAACATGGTTTCCGGTGAAACGCTTGCTGAAGCTGATCTGCCAATGCGTGTAACTGCGCTGACTTATTGCTTCCGTTCTGAGGCTGGTTCTGCGGGTCGTGACACGGCTGGCATGTTGCGCCAGCATCAGTTCCAGAAGTGTGAGCTGGTTTCTATTACGGATGAAGACAGTTCTTTGGAAGAGCTGGAGCGGATGCGTGAGTCTGCTGAAAAGGTTCTGAAGCTTTTGGGGCTTCACTACCGTGTGGTAACGTTGTGCAGTGGTGACATGGGCTTTGGTGCTCGCAAAACCTACGACATCGAAGTCTGGCTGCCGGGCCAGAATGCTTACCGCGAGATTTCTTCCTGTTCTGTTTGTGGTGACTTTCAGGCGCGCCGCATGAATGCACGCTACCGTGTGGAAGGGGAGAAGGCTCTGAAATTCGTTCATACTCTGAACGGCTCTGGCCTTGCTGTTGGTCGCTGCCTGATTGCAGTGATGGAAAACTACCAGAATGCGGATGGAACAATCACTGTTCCTGAAGTTTTGCGCCCATACATGAATGGCCTTGAGGTCATTGGAGCCTAAGGGGCATTTCGGGTTTCAGTGCGCTGCCTGCTTTATGGTGAGTGCAGCGCTCTGAACTATCTTTGCTTTAATGAAGTGGTACAGGTGGTGCTTATGGAAGGGGACGCGGTTACCGTTTCATAAGCTTCACAAACTAAGGGAATTGTTGCCAGATGCGTATCTTACTAACCAATGATGACGGGGTCCATGCTGAGGGTCTTGAGGTACTGGAGCGCATTGCGCGGCAAATTTCTGATGATGTCTGGGTGGTGGCGCCTGAGACTGATCAAAGTGGTGTGGCGCACTCCCTGTCTCTGAACGATCCTTTGCGCGTTCGAGAGATTGATGAACGCCACTTTGCGGTGCGCGGGACCCCGACGGACTGTGTGATCATGGCTGTTCGCTCTATTTTAGACACTCCTCCTGATCTGGTGCTTTCCGGTATCAATCACGGATCAAACATTGCTGATGATGTGACTTATTCCGGTACCATTGCGGCTGCGATGGAAGGCACGCTGATGGGGGTTCGCTCTATCGCGCTTTCTCAGGCCTATGATTTCGGATCTGAGTTCGGTGTCCGTTATGATACGGCTGAGGCACATGCTGTTGGCGTTATCCGCAGTCTTTTGGAATTTGATCTGCCATCTGATACGTTGCTTAACGTGAATTTCCCGAAACATCCGCCGGAAGCTGTGCAGGGTGTGAAGGTTGTGCGTCAGGGCAAGCGTGATGCCGGGTCGCTGTATATTGAAAGCCGCCATGACGGGCGTGGTAAGCCTTACCACTGGCTGGCGTTTCATAATCGCGTGCCAAGTGCGCGTGAAGGAACTGACCTTGGTGCGCTGAAGGATGGCTATATTTCGGTCACGCCTTTGCATCTGAACCTGACAGCGGACGAGCTGATGGGGCAGTTGGAAAAGACTATCGAAAAGTCCTAGGGCGTTTGATTTTGAGTTTATTGAACAGAGCTTGCTGGTTTGCCAGCAGGCTTGCTGCTGCTGCTGGTAGACGGAGTTTTTAAAATGGAAGACAGTCTATTTGCGGATGAAGAGGGGCAGTTTGCGGAAAACCTTGCCAAGCAAGCTGCATGGGTGATGAAGCTGCGCTCTGAAGGGGTGCAGAATACTGATGTTCTGAGTGCGCTGGAGGCTATTCCCCGGAAATTGTTCCTGTCTGCTGGTCAGCAGTTTCTGGCCTATGAAGACCGTGCCTTTCCTATTGATTGCGGGCAGATGAGCACACAGCCATCTCTCATTGGCAAACTGGCTGAGTTTTTGCAGATGAAACCGGATCATTCCCTTTTGGAAATCGGCAGCGGGTCCGGGTATCAGGCAGCGGTGTTTTCAAAAATTTGTGACCGGATAGTTTCGCTGGAACGGTACCGCACACTGGCGGACCTTGCACGCGAGCGTTTGCGGTCCTGCAAAATCAACAATGTGGATGTGGTTCATGCTGATGGATTTGCAGCTCCGGTTGGGGATGATGAGGATGATGGGCCGTTTGACCGGATCATCTTAAGTGGCTCAATTGAGCGCGTTCCGGGCTTTTTGTTTGACCGTCTGGCTCCCGGCGGGCGTCTTCTGGCTCCGGTTAAGGAGGGGGAAGGTCCTTGTCGGCTGGTGCAATATGATAAGGGTGGCCGTGGTTTGGACGAAATGGAGCTGGGGTGTTTTCGCTACGTTTCCCTTACGCCAGGAATTGCTGCAAAACTGTAACTCTTAAAGGCTTTGATTAAGTCTTTATCAACTGTGTTGAAAGTAAACTAACCGCAGTTAGCCTTTTATTTGTATTGGGTAGGGCGGTTATGCAGTTTCATTCCCGTGAGAAAGCCAGATTGCGGCGCTCTGTAGCATTTGTCGTGTTATCAGCTGGCCTTCTTGGTTGCAGCGGTCAAATGGACCGATTTGGTCAATCTGAATATGTCGATGATCCGTCGCTTCCGGCGCAAACTGCTGTTGTGGTTACGCCGGGGCTTTCTGCTGCAAAATCTGAAAGTGTTGTGCAGCGTGGCGTGATGTTGCCAGCTCCTGCATCAGGTCATGGTCCTGTTGTGACTGGCTCCGTGCAGCCCCGCGCTTACACACAGCAGCTCTGGCAACCGAAATTCTCTCAAGCCTCTACTCCTGTTCGCGAACGTGAACGTGCAGGTGCACGGGTTCCGGCATCTCTTGCCAAGTCACCAGGTGCTGGCAATGCGCGGTGGAGTGCTGAGGGCGGACGTGTTGTCCGGCTGAAAGCCAATGAAAATGTTGAGAGCCTGTCCTGGCAGCACCGTGTGCCTGTTGATGTTATTTTGCATACCAACCGTGTCACCGTCGGGTCTGCCTTGCAGCCGGGGGATAACGTGATCATTCCGGCGAAGGTGGTGCGAAAGATCAAGCGCACGCCTAAGGCTGGTGCGCGGGTATTGCCGCATCAACTCCCGTCACGTTCCGCGCAGCCTGAGACGACGGCGTCTATCCCTTCCAGTTATGTTGCGCCTTTAAATGCCAATGGGAGTTATGCTGCTCGCAAAGCTTCGCGGGACGCTTTTACAACCAAAATCGCTGCAAATCTGGTCCCACCCGGAAATGTAGGGGAGCGGTCACGGCGTGTTGTGAGTGATGCGCCGCCGCCTGCTTATCCGGTTCAGCAAAAAAGCCCGGTTCAGACTTTGCCTGCGTCCTCACTGGAGCCGGTGCGTCAGCCTGTGCCGACGCAGGTTTACAGGTCTTCGCAGCAGCCGACGACCTATCGCAGCCAGTCATTGCAGCCCATTCAGGGCGCACGTCCAGCTGCAGCGCAAGCGGTTTATGGGTCACCTGTTGCCGGGCAGAGTGGGCGTGGTGTAGCTCCGTTGAATGCCAGTGTTGTGCCAAAGAGTAAGCCACGTATTTCCGGCGGGCAGCGTGTTGTTCATACCGCAAGTATTTCTGGTGTGAAGGTCGTGCCTAAGCCGAAATCTGATGTTGTGAAGGTGGTGCGCAAGCTCCCTGCTGCTGGCGGACAAAGAACGCTGGCAAGTTCTCTTGCTCCTGTAAATTCAGGTAATGAGGCTGTGCAGCGTCCAATCGCTCCTGTCATTCCTGAAGGACCTGTGGCTCCTGTGCAGCAGGAGCGGGTTGTTGCGGTTCAGCAGACTGAGGTTTCTAAGCCTGCGCCTGTTCAAAGTGCAGCAAAGACTGCCAAACCCGCCCCTGTTCTGGAGGAGACCACATTCCGCTGGCCGGTACGCGGTCGCATTATTTCTGACTTTGGTGTGAAGCCGGGCGGGTCCAAAAACGACGGGATCAACCTGGCTGTACCATCGGGGACAGATATTAAGGCTGCTGAAGACGGGACTATTGTTTACGCTGGTAATGAACTGAAAGGCTTCGGCAATCTGGTTCTGATCCGCCATGACAACGGTTGGGTATCAGCTTATGCTCACAATAAAGCACTGAAAGTGCGCCGGGGTGATGTGGTGCGTCGCGGTCAGACTATCGCTATGGCCGGGGCGACGGGATCAGTCACGCAGCCGCAACTTCATTTTGAGCTTCGCAAGGATAACAAGCCGGTTGATCCGATGAATTATCTGCCGCGTTCATAAAGGGGGAGGTCCCTTTGGGGGCTTTTCAAAATAATCAGGCCCCTCGGTGACAGAAGTTATCACCGAGGGGTTTGTGTTCAGCGAAGTGTTTGTCCAAGACTTCCGGCGAGATCTTGAATAAACTGCCAGGCAACGCGGCCTGAACGGGCACCGCGCGTTGTGGACCATTCCAGCGCTTTTGCGCGCAACTGCTCCTGATCTATCTTCAGTTTGAAGTGCTCGACGTATCCATAGATCATGTCCAGATACTCATCCTGTGAGCATTTATGAAAACCGATCCACAGGCCAAAGCGGTCGGAGAGGGAGACTTTTTCCTCAACGGCTTCACTGGCATGGATAGCGGTTGAGCGTTCGTTCTCCATCATATCGCGGGGGAGCAGGTGCCTGCGGTTGGAGGTTGCGTAAAACAGAACGTTTTCCGGGCGACCTTCGATGCCGCCGTCGAGGGCTGCCTTTAAGCTCTTGTAGCTGGTGTCGTCACCGTCGAAGGAAAGATCATCGCAGAAGATGATGAAATTGTAAGGTTTGCCGCGCAGCTCGTTCATAAGCAGGGGCAGGGCTTCGATGTCCTCGCGGTGAATTTCGATCAGATTGAGTAATCTGAAGCCGGGGCGGTCTGAATAAGCTTCATTGATTGCTGCGTGAGCGGATTTTACCAGAGATGACTTGCCCATGCCCCGCGCGCCCCATAAGAGCACGTTGTTGGCAGGCAGGTTGTTTGCAAATCGCTTGGTGTTTTCCATCAGCATTTTCTTGGAGTGATCAACGCCTTTGAGCAGGCTAATATCCACGCGATTGACTTTTTCAACCGGGATAAGTCCCAGAGGGTTTGGCTGAAAAACAAATGCGTCTGCCCTGTCAAAATCAGGTGGTGCTGAAGGTGTGGGAACTGTCGTTGCCAGCAGTTTGACAATTTCGTCCAGCTTAGAGGTTAAAATAGCGATTTCAGAGGAGTTATCTTTGATGGTCATGTTAATTTACGATGTGATTTAAGTGTGCTGATATGAGTACCGGGTGAGTGGTAGAAGTGAAAAATTGTCTCAGTGAGGGTTCTGCTCTTTGAACTGTGGTCAAGTATCCCTATGTAAACCTCTATCATGCCCAATACTCTTGGGGAAAGTGCCAGTTCGCATGTCAATGCCTTGAAAACACTGGAGTGGACTGTATAGTCCAGCCAAAATCCTTGTTCTGTCGGGCCAAGGTCATTTTTGGAGAAGTTATCTCTCCAATTGTTTAATGAACGCCACGAAACTCCCCAGGAGTTTGTGGTAAGGAGAAACTAATGCTTATTACCCCTGCCTATGCACAGGTCGCAGGTGGTGCTCCGGACATTGTTATGTCCATCGTGCCATTCGTTCTGATCTTCGTGATCATGTGGTTCCTGATCATTCGCCCTCAACGTCAGCGTATGAAAGCGCACCAGGAAATGGTGAGCAACGTGCGTCGTGGCGACACTATTGTGACCTCTGGTGGTCTGATCGGTAAAGTTGCCAAGGTTGTTGATGAAACTGAACTGCAGGTGGACATTGCAGAGGGTACGCGCGTGCGTGTTTCCCGCGCTATGATTCAGGAGGTTCGCTCCAAAGGTGAACCTGTCAAGGACGGCGAATAATCGCGCCTTGATACCTGTAGTTTCAGGCCGCTTTCCGCTGCTGGTTTTATCTGGCGGGAGAGCGGTCTGCCTATACTAGGACCGGGCATATACTCATGCTTCATTTTGCGCGTTGGAAAATCGCCCTCATTCTCGTTGTAATACTGGGCGGTATATTTACAACATTGCCGAATTTCTTTCCGGCAAGCACCGTGCAATCCTGGCCAGACTTCATGCCGAAGCGCCAGATTGTTCTCGGTCTTGACCTTCAGGGCGGTGCCTATCTGCTCTATGAGGTTGATAAAGAAGATTATAAAGAAAAGCAGTTCAAGCAGCTGGTCGGCAACATTCGCCGTACCTTGCGCGAAAACCCGCGTATCGGATATACCGGACTGGGTATCCAGGGGGACAGCGTACAGGTGCGTATTCGCGATGCCGCGCGCTTTGACGAAGCTGAACAGCGTCTTGCCGGACTTGTAAATCCGCTGAATTCAGGCGTGTTCGGCGGTGCGACAATCAATGAATTTGTCGTTGAGCCTCAGGGCAATGGTCTGTTCCGCATGACCTTTTCGCCTGAAGGGCTGGACTTCCGCCTTGCTTCTGTTGTGAAGCAATCCATCGAGGTAATTCGTCGCCGCGTCGATGAACTTGGAACGACTGAGCCATCCATTCAGCGTCAGGGTTCTGATCGTATTCTTGTTGAAGCGCCGGGTGAATCTGATCCGCAGCGCCTGAAGGACCTCATCGGAGCAACCGCGGTGCTGAGCTTCCATATGGTTAGCCAGGAAATGAGCGCTTCTCAAGCGCTTCAGGGCCGTCCGCCATCTGGTACGATGGTTGTTGACGGTTCTGACGGCCAGCCATATCTGCTGGATTCTACTCCGCTGCTGACGGGGGAAGAGCTTCAGGATGCTTCTGTTGGGTTTGACCAGCAGACCAATGAACCAGTGGTGAACTTCCGTTTCAACACTGCCGGAGCCCGCGTCTTTGCGGATGTGACTCGTGCAAATGTTGGACGACCGTTTGCGATTGTTCTGGATAACGAAGTGATCACCGCCCCGGTTATCCGACAACCAATTACAGGTGGCTCCGGTCAGATTTCCGGCAGCTTTACTGTTGATGGTGCAAATGATCTTGCCGTTCTGCTTCGCGCTGGTGCACTTCCTGCACAGCTGGATGTGGTTGAAGAACGCTCCGTTGGTCCGGGCCTTGGTCAGGACTCCATTGATAGCGGTAAGGTTGCGTCCATCGTGGCTGCTGCTGCTGTTGTGATCTTCATGTTTGCGGCCTACGGGCAGTTCGGCATCATTGCAAACCTTGCACTGAGCGCAAACGTGTTCCTGATTTTTGGCGTTCTGACAACGCTTCAGGCAACATTGACGCTACCGGGTATTGCAGGTGTCGTTTTGACTATCGGTATGGCAGTTGATGCGAACGTGCTGATTTATGAACGTATTCGTGAAGAAGCGCGGGCAGGGCGGTCTGCTATTGGTGCAATTGATGCGGGCTTCAGCCGTGCACTTGGCACCATTCTGGATGCGAACATCACCACGCTGATTGTGGCTGTGATCCTGTTCTTCATCGGTTCCGGGCCTGTTAAAGGCTTTGCCGTGACCCTGATGATCGGTATTTTCACAACCGTCTTTTCTGCGTTCACCGTGTCGCGTTTCCTTATTGCAATGTGGGTGAAGCGCAAGCGTCCATCCAAGCTGCCAATTTAGTTCGGAGCATGCCTCATGAAACTTCTTAGACTTGTTCCTGAGCAGACAAACTTCCGCTTCATGCATTGGCGGGTGCTGAGTTTTCCGTTTTCCGGAATTACGGCAATTCTGGCAGTGGTACTGTTTCTGACTGTTGGCCTGAACTACGGTATCGACTTTAAAGGCGGTACTTTGATCGAGCTTCAGTCCACAAACGGGCCTGCCAATATCGCACAAATCCGCCGGACACTGGGTGGCCTTGATCTGGGGGATGTACAGGTGCAGGAATTTGGTAGTCCTACCGAAGTTCTGATCCGTATTGAAGCTCAGGGTGAAGGTGAAGACGCTCAGCAAAGCGTTGTGGAGCGTGTGCGTGGTGCATTCACCGATGGCTACGAGTTCCGCAGAACAGAAGTGGTTGGGCCGCGTGTGTCTGGTGAGCTTGCTTATGCAGGTACGCTGGCAGTTGGCTCTGCGCTTTTGATGATCATGTTTTACATCTGGTTCCGCTTTGAATGGCAGTTCGCAGTGGGAGCGATCATCACAACCTTCAACGATATTTTGCTGACGGTTGGCCTGTTTTCCATCCTGCAACTGGACTTTACCTTGTCCAGTATTGCGGCGGTGCTGACGATCATCGGTTACTCGCTCAATGATACGGTGGTTGTTTATGACCGTATTCGCGAAAACCTGCGTCGTTACAAGCGTCTTTCTCTGGAAGAGCTGCTTGATAAGTCCATCAACGAAACCTTGTCCCGTACAACTATGACATCTGTGACCACTTTGCTGGCGCTGTTTGCGTTGTACTTCCTGGGCGGTGAAGTGATCCAGTCGTTCGTGCTGGCCATGATCTTCGGTATCGTGATTGGTACTTACTCTTCTATCTTCCTTGCCTCTCCGTTGCTGATGCTGATGAAGCTTCGTACCAGCGTGTTTGACAAGAAGGATGACGAGACGTCTCCGGCAAAATCTGCATAAACTACGGAAATAGATTGATATTTGGATGGGGCTGAGCACGGTTGTGGTCGGCCCCATTTTCTATTGGACATTCTTTTCTATGTAATTAAACAGTGGCTATACCTTTGCGCCTATACTGGGTGCGTGCAGAAACTGGAGATCACAATGGGAAAACGCGGAGAGCCATTGGAAGTGCGGGATGCGCATTATCCGAGCATGGTTCAGATTGATGCCTACGGCAATGGCGGGTTTCGGTTTGCGGATATGTCTCATCGCGGGTCTTTGATGTGTGTTCCCTCAGGGATTTACGGGTGGGAGCCAGTCAGTTTTGAAGAAATCAGTGATGACGCGCTGGCTCAGGTGCTTAAAGAGGCCGACGGTATCGAGGTTTTGCTGATTGGTGCGGGAGATGAACTCAAGCCGTTTCCTGAATCACGCAAAGCGCCATTTCGGGAACGGGGTATTATGGTTGACAGTATGGCGACGGGAGCGGCAGTGCGTACTTACAACGTGATGCTTGGGGAAGATCGCGCTGTAGCAGCCGTGTTTATTGCAGTTGAAAACACCTGATAAAGAGCAGTGGACCCAGCTATGAGCCAAGCCTATGCCTATTGTAGTGATTTTGTAAAACGCTTTTCCTATGAGCGATATTTGAGCACGCTTTATGCGCCTATTACTGCACGGCCAGGTTTGATTGCTCTTTACGCATTTGCCTGTGAGATTTCGCGTGTGCGCGAGCTGGTGAATGAGCCGATGCCCGGTGAAATCCGCCTGCAATGGTGGCATGACGCAGTAAGCGGAAAAGACCATGGAGATGTGCAGCATAATCCGGTGGCTCAGGCGATTTTGGAAACGGTCACTCATTTTAAACTGCCCAGAGAACCACTGCTCAATCTCATAGAAGCGCGGCGATTTGATCTTTATTCGGACCCGATGCCCACCCTCAATGATCTGGAGGGGTATTGTGGGGAGACAAGTTCAGCACTGATTTTGCTGGCTTCCATGATCCTGAGCGGTAAGCCATCTGACCGGCAAGTGTCTGATGCCTGTGGTCATGGCGGGGTCGCTTATGCCATGTCCGGGTTGATGCAGACACTGGCGTGGCAGGCCTCCCGGCATCAGCAGTTTGTGCCCAATGATGTGCTGGCGCATCATAATGTTATGGCCAGCGCACTACAGGGCAAGACCTCAGATGATGGTGTCTGGGCTGTCTTTGAGGAAATGATTGATCATGCCAAGGCGCATCTGGATTCCTGCGAGCATGCGCTCAAGGGTATCGATCTGTCTGTCCTGCCTGCTTTTTTACCGGTGTTTCAGGTGGAGTTGTTTTTCAATGAGGCAGATAAGGATAGCTTTGAGCCACTGCAAGTGTGCGGCGGGGCACCTCATATCTGGCGCATGTGGCATATGTGGCGAACCTCGCGGCGCCTGAAAAAGCTTGCCAGAAGTTGAAAAAGGGCCGGAGTTTCCGGCCCTTGCTGCATCAGTCTGTGGGGTGCTGCGACGTCAGACAGTTGAAACCCATGCCTTGAAGTCATCCAGTCCGCGTTTTGCCATGACTTGCTTTTTCAGGCGAGTTTTTTCCTTACCGCGCAAGCGTTTACCTTCCGGGTGCTTTGGCATTTCGTCCAGTGGCGGCAGCAGGCCGAAGTTGATGTTCATCGGCTGGAAAGAGCGCGGACCAGAGCCATCTTCACGATCAATGTGGCCCCCGGTGATGTGGTTGATAATTGCGCCGCACGCCGTTGTTGGCGGTGGTGGTGTGATGTCTGTGCCGAGCGCCTGATGAGCTGCGAACAGGCCGGTCATACAGCCAACAGCGGTGGATTCCACATACCCTTCACAGCCGGTGATCTGACCGGCAAAGCGTATATGTGGCAGCGCTTTAAGGCGCATTTGCTCATCTAAAAGACGCGGGGAATTGAGGAAGGTGTTGCGGTGCAGGCCACCAAGGCGTGCGAACTGAGCGTCTTCCAGTCCCGGAATCATGCGGAAGATCTCAGCCTGAGCGCCGTATTTCAGCTTGGTCTGGAAGCCGACCATATTGTAAAGCGTGCCCAGAGCGTTATCCTGACGAAGCTGAACAACGGCATACGCCTTAATGTCCGGCTGGTGTGCGTTGGTCAGCCCCATTGGTTTCATCGGGCCGTGGCGCAGGGTTTCGCGGCCACGTTCTGCCATGACCTCAATCGGCAGGCAGCCGTCAAAGTATGGGGTGTTTTCTTCCCACTCCTTGAAGGAGGTTTTGTCTCCATTAATCAGAGCATCAATGAAGGCTTCGTACTGCTCTTTGTCCATCGGGCAGTTGATATAGTCTTTCCCGGTGCCGCCGGGACCGATCTTATCGTAGCGGGACTGATACCACGCCTTGTCCATATTGATAGATTCGGTATGGATGATTGGCGCGATGGCATCAAAGAAAGCGAGGGAATTTTCGCCAGTAGCTTTCAGAATTTCCTCCGAAAGTGCCGGAGAGGTCAGCGGGCCAGTTGCCAGAATGACTTGCCCGTTTTCGGCGGATGGTATCCGGGTAATCTCTTCGCGGATGATCTCGACGTTCTCATGGCCTTCCAGCGCAGCCTGTACAGCTTCTGAAAAACCGTCGCGGTCCACAGCCAGTGCGCCGCCAGCAGGTACTTTGTTGGCATCAGCGCATTTCATGATCAGAGAGTCTGCTGCGCGCAATTCTGCATGAAGCAGGCCAACAGCGTTGTTTTCAGCATCGTCAGAGCGGAAGGAGTTGGAGCACACCAGCTCGGCAAGGCCATCGGTTTTGTGTGCGTCGGTCTCACGTGTCGGGCGCATTTCGTGCAGAACGACCTTAAGGCCCTTTTGGGCGATCTGCCATGCTGCTTCGGAGCCTGCCAGGCCACCACCAACCACATGTATGGATTGCTTCGTCATTTCCTATCCAATCGACTGGGCCAGGTGTTGCGCAAATGCGCCCCTTTTGCCTTCGGTGTTTTATGCTTGCGGATTGCTTAGCTCCTGAACTTGCTCAGTTCAATCATTTAGGTCATCAATCTGGCATGGTTGTGCAAAGTGATTCACATAAACACATGTATTTTTCGAAAAAGAAAATGAAGAAGCTGTCTCAAGCTCTCCTCTTTACGGCTGCCGCTCTGGCCTTGAGTGGTTGTGTGAGCCAGATCAAAGGGTCACCAAGCGGTTGGTACTCCCAGATGGGAGGCATAGAAAACAAAGGTGATACAGTTTACATCTGCCACGGATTTGGCTGCGAATACCGCAAGCCTGTTACTTTCAGCAGGGCCGACCAGCGCCGGTTAAAGGCAATCCTGAAGCGTGGAAGCCGAAGCGCAAAGGCTGAGCGTGCCGCAATTTCCAGGGCTGTGCAGTGGCAGGAAAAGCGTGTTGGACCGGTTGTCGGGTCTTCCAATGATATTGGCGGCCTTGATATGAGCAATGGTAACGTGCAGGGGCAGATGGATTGCATTGATGAGGCCACCAACACCACCAGTCTGCTGGTTTATGCTGAGTCGAAAGGATGGCTGAAGCATCATCGGGTCGCGCGTCCAGCCTCGCGAGGGTATTTTATTGATGGGAAGTACCCTCATGCCTCTGCTGTAATTGTGGATGAGACCACGGATACGCCATGGGCGGTGGATAGCTGGCGCCTGAGCAATGGTCAGCCGCCAGACATTCTGCGCCTGTCTCGCTGGCTTAAGATGACAAGTTCTGAACTGGAAAAGCCGAAGGCGCGATAAGATAATGAAGAGTCTCAGCCTACAATGATTGACTGGGGCTTATTCCTAGTATTTCGCTGTTGGGGAAAGAAACATGCCGGATGATCTGGTGTGCTTTTTCTTTGTTGCAATGGACGTGAATTTAAAAATACCCCTAAAAACAGCTAACGCCCGTCGATGGGAGGAACGACGGGCGAAGCTAGTAAACAGAGAACTGGGAGGAAATCTCTGTTTCGGGACCACCAGGCAACTTGGGAGGAGGTGTTACCTGACAGTTATGTTAGACTGCTGAGGTGATTGGGAGGAGTTCCTCAGCGGCCTTGAGGTGGTTTATACAAAAGACTTTCCCATTGTGCATCACATCATTTCGCATGACCGATATGCGTATAATGCATAGCAAAATGACGAATTGATCTCTGAAATACCAAGAAAACGACATAATTGATCAAAAGTATAGTTGTGCAATGCAGCAAAATCAGAATTTGAAGCGCTAATATGCATAGCTGAGATGCTTGTTGCATGAAGCTTGCGCTGCTCGTGTTTAAGAATTAATCAAATTTCAAGTTTTGACTGGGTCTGTGGTGAGGATGGGGAAGGCGCACCATTCATCTTTTGAGGGTAACTGCTGCACGCCATCGCTTGGAAGTTTGCTTTACCAAGTAAAAAAGCAGCGGCGAGGGGCTCGCCACTGCTTTGGGGATTTTAAGTTCTCAAAAAAGGTGAGATAGACTTATTCTGCTGCATCCAGCTTACTGCTGGCTCGCCTGTCAAACAGTTCTTTGAGAAACTGACCTGTGTAGCTTTCCGGTACTTCTGCCACGTCATGCGGACGTCCGGTTGCAACAATGGTGCCGCCGCCATCTCCGCCTTCTGGCCCAAGGTCAAGAATCCAGTCGGCGGTTCTGATGACTTCAAGGTTATGTTCGATAACAAGTACAGTGTTGCCCTGATCAACCAGTTCGTGAAGGACATCCAGTAGCTTTGCAACATCGTGGAAGTGCAGGCCGGTTGTGGGTTCATCGAGAATATACAGCGTGCGGCCTGTTGAGCGTTTAGAAAGCTCTTTTGCAAGCTTCACTCGCTGTGCTTCACCGCCAGACAGCGTGGTCGCCTGCTGGCCAACTTTGATGTACCCCAGCCCTACGCGGGCAAGTGTTTCCATTTTATCGCGAATGGACGGGACGGCGGAGAAGAAACCAGCAGCTTCTTCAACGGTCATGTCCAGAACGTCTGCAATGGATTTGCCCTTGAACTGGACTTCCAGCGTTTCCCGGTTGTAGCGTTTGCCTTTACAGACATCACAGGTCACATAGACATCTGGCAGGAAGTGCATTTCAATCTTGATGACGCCATCTCCCTGGCAGGCTTCGCAGCGACCGCCTTTCACATTGAAGGAGAAGCGTCCTGGAGCGTAGCCTCGTGCTTTGGCTTCAGGCATGCCTGCAAACCACTCGCGAATTGGGGTGAATGCGCCGGTATATGTGGCAGGGTTGGAGCGTGGAGTCCGGCCAATCGGAGACTGATCAATGTCGATGACTTTGTCCAGACGCTCCAGTCCCTCAATGCGGTCATGTGGGGCAGGATTGTCACGTGCGCCATTGAGACGGCGGGCGGTTGCCTTATAGACTGTGTCGATGAGGAATGTGGATTTACCGCCGCCGGAGACCCCGGTTACACAGGTGAATGTGCCAAGTGGGATGGCTGCGTCCACATTCTTGAGGTTGTTGCCGCGTGCGCCAAAGACTTTAA
This sequence comes from uncultured Pseudovibrio sp., assembly GCA_947496145.1. GTDB lineage: Bacteria > Pseudomonadota > Alphaproteobacteria > Rhizobiales > Stappiaceae > Pseudovibrio. The sequence goes on along the minus strand of CANMBS010000028.1, from coordinate 35,880 downwards.
TCTGCCGTTTTTTGTCGATCTTGCGAGGCTCGTCCGGTTGCGGAATGCTCATTTTGCCAGACAGATACTTACCTGTCAGAGAAGCGGGGTTTGCCATCACTTCTTCCGGTGTGCCTTGCGCAACCACCTGTCCGCCATGAATACCAGCGCCGGGGCCCACATCAACAACGTGGTCGGCTGTGAGTACTGCGTCTTCATCATGCTCAACCACGATTACTGTGTTGCCCAGATTGCGCAGGTGCTTCAAGGTTTCCAGCAGGCGGGCATTATCGCGCTGGTGCAGTCCGATGGAGGGTTCATCAAGGACATAAAGGACACCAGTCAGGCCGGAGCCGATTTGTGAGGCAAGGCGAATACGCTGGCTCTCACCGCCTGACAAAGTACCGGAAGAGCGCGACATGGAGAGATATTCCAGTCCCACATCATTGAGGAATTTCAGGCGTTCCCGGATTTCCTTCAGAATGCGATAGGCAATTTCGTTCTGCTTGTCTGAGAGCTTTTCCTCAATAGAGCAAAACCAGTCATGAGCGGTCCTGATGGAAAGTGCTGTTACCTCACCGATATGACGATCAGCGATTTTAATACAGAGTGCTTCGGGCTTCAGGCGGTATCCGTTACAAGCATCACAGGCATGATCAGACTGATAACGGGAGAGCTCATCCCGCACCATTTGAGAGTCGGTTTCTCTCCAGCGCCGCTCGATATTGCCGACCACACCTTCAAATGGTTTTTCTGTTTTATAGGAGCGGGTACCATCGTCATAGACAAACTGAATTTTAGTTTGCCCGGTGCCAAACAGTACTGCATTGCGGAAGTCTTCCGGCAAGTCCTTCCAGGCTTTGGTCATTGGCTGCTTATAATGCTTTGCCAGAGCTTCCAGCGTCTGCGTGTAGTACGGGGACGTAGAGCCTGTTTTAGACCAGGGAAGAATTGCGCCACCGCGCAAGGACAAAGATTGATCCGGGACGACGAGGTCTGCTTCAAATGCGAGCTTTGTTCCTAAACCGTCACAGGTTGGGCAGGCACCGAATGGGTTGTTGAAGGAAAACAGACGCGGTTCGATTTCTGGAATTGTGAAGCCTGAGACAGGGCAGTCAAATTTTTCAGAAAACACCAGCTGTCGCGGCTTGCCTTTTTCGTCTCGCTGGTCAGCAAATTCAGCAGTTGCCAGACCTTCGGCAAGTTCAAGTGCTGTTTCCAGAGAATCGGCAAGGCGACCTGCCATATCTTCTCGTACGACGATACGATCCACGACCACATCAATGTCGTGTTTGAACTTCTTATCGAGGGCAGGTGCCTCTGTTATTTCGTAGTATTCACCATCAATTTTGACACGCTGGAACCCCTTTTTCATGAGTTCGGCAAGCTCTTTTTTGTATTCACCCTTGCGCCCGCGCACGATCGGGGCAAGGAGATACATGCGGGTGCCTTCATCGAGTGTCAAAATACGGTCAACCATCTGGGAAACGGTCTGACTTTCAATAGGAAGGCCAGTCGCTGGCGAATACGGAATGCCTACGCGCGCAAAAAGCAGCCGCATGTAGTCATAAATTTCTGTGACGGTACCGACGGTAGAGCGCGGATTTTTTGAAGTGGTTTTCTGCTCAATTGAAATTGCGGGAGACAGGCCATCAATCTGGTCCACATCCGGCTTTTGCATCATTTCAAGGAACTGGCGGGCGTATGCGCTCAGGCTTTCCACATAACGGCGCTGGCCTTCAGCATAAATGGTATCGAAAGCAAGGGAAGATTTACCTGAGCCGGACAATCCGGTCATGACGATAAGACTGTCCCGTGGCAGGTCGAGATCCACATTTTTCAAGTTATGCTCGCGCGCACCACGAACGGTGATTTGCTTCATGAGATCTGCGCGGGCAGAAGAATTTGTTGTGTCAATTTTTGGCGACTTCGCCATGGAACTGTCCTTCATCACGGAAACCGTGTCTGCCTGTAATTGGCAAAACAGGTCGGGCGCATCCTCAAAATGGGCAGATACGCAGAAAACAGGTGGAACATAAACGGAACAATTTGAAGGAGCAACCCTTTTAACGTCTGAACTCATAAAATATGTTTCTGCAAAAAAATGGGAGTTGAAGACGGATCTGAAAAATCGTAGTGTTCAGGAACAAAATAGGAACAAAGGCGTGAGCTAGTTGTTTTTCCGTGATATCTTTCTGTGAGTTGAGCTGCCGGTTATCAGCTGGAAATGTGGACAACCACAGTCGTGGTAAGAAAGCGGTTGAATTGTTGGGTGTGGCGCATAGGTTACTTGCCAACTTGGCTTGCTCAAAGATTGGGCGAGTACAGAATTTTAGGAGTATGTGATGGCCGGTAGCGTCAATAAAGTCATTTTGGTTGGAAACCTGGGCGCAGATCCGGAAGTTCGTCGTACGCAAGACGGTCGACCAATCGTCAATCTGCGTATTGCAACTTCAGAGAGCTGGCGTGATCGCAACAGCGGAGAGCGACGCGAGCGAACCGAATGGCACCGTGTTGTTGTGTTCAGCGAAGGGCTGGCAAAGGTTGCAGAGCAATACTTGCGTAAAGGGTCTAAGGTCTACATCGAAGGTCAGCTGCAAACCCGCAAATGGCAGGATCAGAGCGGTCAGGACAAATACTCGACCGAGATTGTTCTTCAGGGCTTTAATTCCACACTGACCATGCTGGATGGTCGTGGAGAAGGCGGAATGGGCGGCCAGGGTGGTCAGTCCGGCGGCTTTGGTGGCGGTTCTGGTGGTTATGATCAGGGTGGCGGTTTCGGCGGCGGCTCTGGTAATCAGGGTGGTGGCTTTGGCGGCGGTAACAGCGGTGGCGGCTCTGCACCTTCCGGTGGCTTCGGCGGCGGCATGGATGATGATATTCCGTTCTGAGGTTTCTTAGATACAAAGTGTGAGCAACTTGCCTTAAGACCCCGCTTTTGCGGGGTTTTTTAGTTTTGAGGCCAGAGTGAGCGTGTTGGCGTTTGTTGTAAATATGTGTTGAGGGTGTCTTGTGTGTTGCACAAGGATTTGAGGCTGGCGAGGAGTCATATGGGACCCTTGATTAGGTATTTTTGCTGGTCTCAGTGTTGAGTCATATTACATGTGATTGGGTGGATTTCAGAGGAGGTTGAACTTGATGCTGATCTCGTAGAAAGTTTGAGTTCAGCTTTGATGCGTTCTCAACTTGCGAAATTGAGTGGTTATGTGGGGAACTTGCAATCCATTCGGATGGGAAGTTCAGGTCCGTTTTGCTGTCTCAATTTTAGCGTTCAGACTGTAGAACTCTCAAATTATTTGCAATGAATCTCAGAGCGACTCAAACTTATTGTAGGTTTTTATGAGCGCTTCGCCGACATAGATGTTGCTGCGACATTTTAAGTGAATGAATAACAAACGCTGCTCATGAATTGATCGTTTGATGCACTTCACAGATCAGTTATGAAAGCAATTAAACCCTTGCTTTACCTAGAGTAAATTTGTCAAAATAGTCATTATGAAAGTTAAATTTCATTCTTGTATCCATTAAATATTATGGAGCTTTGGTGAAAGTGCCTTGACTCCTAATCAGTTATCGATACTAATCGTAAGCGAATAGTAATAATGGGTTATTTATCCAGTAATATTAATGATATTGCATCGATTAGTCATTCGAGCTGATAGATATAAAACTTTCAGCGATAATTTAATATGTATCGTAAAATCTGACAACTAAAGCTTGTGGGGATGTATAAGTATGTCGGTAATTTCTGCTGTTTTGATTGGAAGTGGATCTGTTTTAATTTCATGTGCAGCAGAGCTTGCGCGGAGTCAGTATAGAATTTTAAAGGTTGTAAGCTCAGACACGAATGTGCTGAAATGGTGCCAAAAAACAGGTGTAGATCATCAAGATTACGATGAATTTATATCTCTTTCAGCTGATAAAGTACATTGTGATTACATATTTAGCATCGGTAACTTTAATATTTTACCGGATCATGTTTTAAAATTAGCACGAATATCTTCTATCAACTATCATTACGGTCCATTGCCGGAGTATTCAGGTCTCCACGCTCCATCCTGGGCTATCAGCAATGGTGCGGACAGTTATGCAGTGTGCTGGCATGAAATTGGGTCAGCAATTGATGGCGGTGCAATCTTAAAACGAACTGAAGTTCCGATAAGTGCTTCTGACACTGCCCTTCAACTGGAGTTGAAGTGCGCAGAAAGCGCCGTTCTTGGATTCCGGGAACTGGTTCAGGAGATATCTGAGGGCACCGTCACGAGAACCCCTCAGGACCCGAAGAAACGGAACTACTTTTCGTCAACTGCGCAGTTCAAGGCTGACGGTCTCATTGACTGGAGGCGTGAGGCCTCTGAAATTCTGGCACAGATAAAAGCTGCAGATTTTGGTCCGTTTTCGAGTCCAATGGTCTGGTCAAAGATCAGTGTTGGCGATGACGTTCTGGCAGTCCGGAATGCGCGTCTGAATGATAGCCTTGCCCCAGATGCTTCAAACCGAAATCCCGGTGGTATTGTTGTTGCTGAAGATGGTAGTGGTTTTTCTGTTTATACCGGTACTGGTCCGTTGGAGATTACTGGGCTCTCAACGCTGGAAGGCGAAATACAGCCGATTTCATCTGTCATTGAAGATTACGGCCTTGCTACCGGTGACAGGTTGTTGTTGATCGACGAAGCTGAGGTTTCTGCGATTAATCAGGCTGGTGTGAGTGCGTCCAAAAGTGAATCTTACTGGGCAAAGACATTGGCTGGTTTCGCACCGGTTCGCCTGCCACAAGCCAGACAGGGCGTGACAGAGGCAGGTGTTGATGCTGAAGTAACGATTGAGTTAAGGGAGCAGCTTTCTCACCTTAACTCTCAAGAAAATCCGGCAGACTCAGTGGTGGCTGCCTGGTGCTTGTATCTTGGCCGAGCTCTGCAGCGCGAGGATGTGCATGTTGGTCTTCGCGTGAAGCAAACAGAACTAACTTCGGTTGGGCAAAAGCTGTTTGCCGATCATGTTGCGTTATGCACACATGTTACTTCGGAAAGTACAGTCGGTGAGGCGATTTCTGAAGCTGAGGCAGCCGTGCGGGCTGCGCGCGATCACTCCGTTATGCGCCGGGATCAGATCGGGCGTGATGTTGAACTGAGCGCGGCTTACTCTGCTGGTGAGTTAAACGCAGACATTCTGATAGGCATTGGGGACGTTGTAAAAAGCTCAGGCGCCGGAACATCTGCGTCAGTGCTTGAAGTGACTGTTTCGCAAGATGGGGGGCAGGTAACATTAGGCTATAACTCCTCCCAGATTTCGCGGGAAAGTGTCGAACTCTTAGCGGGGCAGTTTGAGGCGTGGTGTCACGGACTAGCAAAAGTTTGGGATGTTTCGCTGTCAAAGGTGGAAATTGCATCCTCCAGCGAGCTGACTGAGCTTGAGGCGTTTAACGCCACAGAATTGTCAGGGCTGCAAGCTTCTTCTTTCCCGGAGCGTTTTGCTCAGGCTGCGGAAAAATTTGGTGGTAACCCTGCATTACGGTGCGGCGAAGCTGCCTGTGATTATGAAACACTAAATGCGCAAGCAGAACAGTTTGCAACTTCCTTGCAGCGCCGCAATATCGGGCGTGGTGATCTTGTTGGCGTGTGTCTGGATCGCTCTAACGAACTTGTTGTTGCATTGCTGGGTATCTTCAAGGCTGGTGCTGCTTATTTGCCGATTGACCCTGAGTTCCCTGCGTTGCGCATCAGTCAGATGATCGGGGATGCTGAACCAAACCTGATTGTTACCTCCAGTGAGACAGGGGCAAACCTAAGCGAATGGGCAGAGCGCTGCATTTCCTGCGAAAACCTGATGGCGCAAGTTGATGCAGGTTCAAAGGCTCAACCTGTCTCAACGACTGCGGATGACCTTGCCTATCTCATCTATACTTCCGGCTCCACTGGCAAGCCGAAGGGTGTTCAGGTTACGCATGGCAATCTTATAAATTTCCTGTCTTCAATGGAGACGCGTCCCGGTTGCGGTGAAAAAGACAAGCTGCTGGCAGTAACAACGATTTCCTTTGATATTGCTCTGCTTGAGTTGTTCCTTCCACTCATTTGCGGAGCTGAAGTTGTGATCGCGCGGTCACATGAAGCCGTTGATGGTCAGGCTCTGCTGGCACTTGTTGCGAAGCAGGGCATTACCATGATGCAGGCTACATCTGCTACATGGAACCTTATGCTCCAGTCTGGGTGGAAGACCGATCAGCCAATCAGCAAGATACTTTGCGGTGGAGAGGTGTTGTCCCCGGAACTGGCAGATCAGCTTCTGGATCGAAGTGGTGAGCTTTGGAATATGTATGGGCCGACTGAAACGACAGTCTGGTCAAGTTGCAGTCAGGTCCAGAAGGATAGTGCTATCTCCATCGGCCAGCCGATTGCGAACACGCAGCTATATGTGCTGGATGCAAATCTAGCACATGTGCCTGTTGGGTTTGAGGGAGAACTTTATATTGGTGGGGATGGTGTTGCGCTTGGCTACCATAATGCACCTGAACAAACTGCTGCGGCCTTTGTCGATAATCCATATGGCAAAGGTAAGCTGTATCGCTCCGGAGACTGGGCTCGTTTTGAAGACAGCAAAACACTGGTGGTGCTGGGGCGCAGGGACAGTCAGGTTAAGTTGCGGGGGTATCGGATTGAACTTAGCGATGTGGAAGCATCGCTTACAGCGCATCAGGACATCTCTTCAGCTTTGGTCGTGTCTCGTAATGACCAGCTTCTGGCATATTGCATTCGCAATAAGGCAGCGTCTCATCAGGCCCCAACAGGCAGCAATTCTGAAGCTACCAGCTTGCAGGAATGGAGCACAATGTGGAGCAACGCTTATGAAAGCTCTGCTGCTGATCCGAAGTTCAATCTTGCGGGCTGGCGAGATAGTTATGACGGGTCTCATTTCTCTGAGGAGGAAATGCGGGACTGGCAGGCTGCATCGGTTGACCGGATCTTAAGTCAATCACCACAACATGTGCTTGAGATTGGCGCTGGTACCGGCCTGATGCTGTTCCCACTTGCGGAGCATTGCGCGAGTTATCATGCGATTGATTCTTCAGAGCAATCCATAGAGTTGCTGAAGATGCATACTGCCGATCTGAGTCAGGTGCGTTGCGAGCAACGTTTAGCCCATGATTTACCGAAGGATATTCATAGTGAACTCGACACTGTGATCATCAATTCGGTCGCACAATATTTCCCAAATGCGGAGTATTTGAAATCTGTCGTCTGTGAAGCTGCAAGCCTTATTGATAACGGGCGGATTATTCTGGGTGACGTGCGCAATCTGGACTGGATTGAACTCTTCCATCTGGATATTGAGCAGTTCAAATCGGCTGGTAACCTGCCGAAGGCAGAGCTGAAACGCCTTGTTGAGCAAGCTGTTGCATCTGAACGCGAGTTGCTGTTGTCTCCTGATTTCTTCGGTAAATTGCAGCAGGATCTGCCTGAGATTTCGAGAGTGGAGATCACTCTGCGGGACGGATTGTTTGCCAATGAGATGAGCCGTTATCGCTTTGATGTGGTGCTGCACATCGGAAATAGCGGTCGTGAGCCAGCCAAAGCCATCGTTCAGGACTGGTCTGAGCTGGAGGCAGGAGAAGAGACAGTTTCGTCCGCGCTCTCCTCACTTCTGGTTGGCAATGACAGTCATCATATTCGCCTGAAAGGTATCGGAAACAGTCGTTTACATAATATCTTTGATGGTGCTCAGGAAATTGGTGTCGCGAATGTGACTGCTGAGCCAGTCTGGGGTGATTACATCACTCTTCGCGATCTGGCCGAAGAACATGGATATAAGTTTGCGCTGGTGCCTAATCAGGACGGGTCTGTTTGGACCTGCGATGCCGTATTCTGGAAAGATGGAGTTCATCCGGACCTGACCTTATATGCTTCTGTTGGCACCAGCGAGTTATCCGAGCATGCCAATGTGCCCGTTGCCTGTCAGCCGGTTCTTCCTTCTCTTAGTGATTTTCTTCCTGTCTGGCTGGAGAGACGATTACCGGGTTACATGATCCCTGATTTTTATGTTGAGCTGGATCAGTATCCGTTGACCCCGAACGGGAAAGTTGACCGTAATGCTCTGCCTGATCCTCTGTTACAGGGAGCTGAGCCTTCTGTTCTGCCGAAGAATGAGATGGAGCAGAAGATTCTGGAAATCTGGGCGAAAGTGCTGGGTCATGACCGGATCGGCGCGAATGTCAGCTTCTTTAAGATTGGCGGTAATTCGCTACGTGTGGTGCAGGTGCAAAAAGAGCTGCAAGAGCTGCTGGATCGGCCTGTTTCTACATCTACTCTCTACGAATTCTTTACAATCAAGAACTTGGCTGCCCATCTGACTGGTGATGATACCGGTAGCGCTAAAACAGTTATCAAACGACGTTCTGCTCAGATTGATGAGCCTATCGCGATCATTGGTATGTCTTGTCGCTTGCCGGGAGATGTAAAAACGCCTCAGGAACTGTGGGAGTTTGTTGAGCGTGGCGGTGATGGAATTATCGATGTACCGGCAGATCGCTGGGATGCGAATGCACTCTTTGATCCTGACCCGGATGCGCGTGGTAAGTCTTATTGCCGTGCAGGCGGGTTCGTTACGCCAATTGATCTGTTTGATGCTGCATTTTTTGGCATTTCTCCGCGTGAAGCGCGTGCGCTTGATCCTGCACAGCGTTTGATGCTGGAAACCAGCTGGGAAGCGTTTGAGAGAGCTGGATATACCATGGATGAGCTGCGGGGAAGCAGCACGGGTGTATTCATCGGTATTGGTAAGGGCTATCACGAGTATGGACTGGCAACCGCAGGTGGGCTTGCTGATCTTGACGGGTATTACGGCACCGGTTCTGCGGGCAGTACAATGTCTGGCCGTGTCTCTTATTCCTTTGGCCTTGAAGGGCCCAGTATGACAATTGATACTGCGTGTTCTTCATCTCTTGTTGCAACACATCTGGCCTGCAATGCCTTGCGGGAAAACGAATGTGATCTGGCACTGGCATCCGGCGTGACCCTGATGTTGTCACCTGATTTGCATATTGAATTCAGCCGGTTGCGTGGAATGTCCTCTGATGGGAGATGTAAGTCATTCTCCTCTACTTCAGACGGTACAGGCTGGAGTGAAGGCTCTGCTGTTGCAATCCTGAAACGTTTGTCAGATGCACAGCGAGATGGGGATCCGATCCACGCGATCATTCGCGGTACATCAGTCAACCATGCTGGTCACAGTGCCAGCCTGACGACTCCAAGCGGTCCTGCGCAACAGCGGGTTATCCGACAGGCTCTGGCGAACTCGGACCTTGAGCCACAGGATATTGATTATCTGGAAGCACATGGTACCGGGACAAAGCTTGGTGACCCGATTGAGGCGACCTCACTGGCAACGGTTTTTGGTCAGCAGCGTAAGGGAGATGAGCCGCTCTGGGTTGGCTCAATCAAGTCTAATCTTGGTCATACTCAGGCGGCAGCGGGTCTTGCAGGCGTCTTTAAGACGGTGCTGGCTCTTGAGAATGATCGGCTGCCCAAAACGCTGCATGTTGAGGAGCCCACACCATCAATTGACTGGGCGGGCGAGAAAATGGCGCTTGTGCTGGAAGAGCAACCATGGCTTCCGAAAGATGAGCCGCGCCGTGCAGGTGTCAGTTCGTTTGGCATTGGGGGCACCAATGCGCACGTGGTTATCGAAGAGCCGCCGAAAGATACGGCGGGTAAGAGCGGTGGCGCAAATGCCTCTCTGCCAGAAACCCTGCCATTTATCGTATCAGGCTTTACTGAGGATGCGTTAAAAGCTCAGGCTGATGCATTGCATCTTCACCTTGGGATGAACATTCAAGATTCTTTTGGTGACATTGCTGCTTCGCTGGCGACCACACGTTCGCATTTCCGTAAACGTATTGTCTTCATGGCAAAAAATAAGTCTCATCTTCTGGATGAGTTGGCAGCTTTTGCCAGAACCGGTGAAACGCCCGCCAGCGCGATCCGCACCAGTGTTGACGGCGTCGGCGATCCAAAGGTAGCGATGCTGTTTACAGGGCAGGGTAGTCAGCTTGCCGGAATGGGTAAGGGGCTTTATGAAACCTATCCGGTGTTCCGACAGGCTCTTGATGAAATTACCTCTAAGTTCGATGAGCTGGAAAAACCACTATTGGACGTAATCTTTTCGGAAAAAGACAGTGATGAGGCTCAGCTCCTGAACAGGACTGATTTTACGCAACCTGCCTTATTTGCCATTGAGGTTGCGCTTTATCGTCTCTGGAACAGTTGGGGAAGTACGCCGCAGTTCCTTATGGGCCATAGTATTGGTGAGATTGCAGCTGCCCATGTGGCGGGTGTGTTTGATCTTGATGATGCCTGCAAGCTGGTTGCCGCACGTGGCCGGCTGATGGAGCAGCTTCCGGCAGGCGGCGGCATGGCTTCAATTCAGGCGACTGAGCAAGAAGTTGAGAAGGCAATACAGACGCTCTCCTTGCAGGAAACACTGAGTGTTGCCGGGCTTAATGCACCGGAGCAGACTGTGGTGTCCGGCCTTGAAGCCAGCGTTGATGCAGCAGTTGCTTACTTCTTGGAGCAAAACTGTAAGGCAACGAAGCTTGTTGTCTCGCATGCGTTCCATTCTTATCTGCTGGACGCGATGCTTGCGGATTATCGGGATGTGGCAGTATCGATCAAGATGAATGCGCCGCAGATACCGCTGGTCAGCACTGTTACAGGCGACTTTGCAACGCCTGATGAGATGACTGATCCGGAGTATTGGGTCCGACAGGCGCGACAGGCCGTTCGCTTTAATGATGGCATGCAAACGCTGAAGTCAGCAGAGGCGAACATTTTTGTTGAGCTTGGTCCTCAGCCTGTGCTCTCCGGTCTGGGAGTTGCCTGTCTGGACGGGGACCGGGATGCAATCTGGATTCCATCGCTCAATAAGAAGCAGCAGGATCACAGTCTCATTCTGAACAGTCTGTCACAATTACACGTGAGCGGCGTGAAACTGGATTGGGCTGGCTACTTCCATGACTTTGGAACCTCACGGGTCGACTTACCAACTTATGCGTTCCAGAAAGAGCATTATTGGATTGAGGAGAGTTCGGAGCGTGAAGTTGGTGCCGGACTGATTGATACGCAACATCAGCTTTTAGGGGGCAGCACACAGATCGCGGGAACCGATACGCACCTGTTTAGTACGGTTGTGTCTGCTGACGAACCGATCTGGGTGAATGAACACAAGGTCATGGATGCGGTTCTGATGCCAGGAACAGCGTTCATTGAAATGATGCGCATGGCTGGCAATAAGGTGGATGATCAGGTCTGGGATGTCTCAGAGGTTATCATACTTGCGCCAATGATCTTGCAGGAAGGCCACGATGTTCGTGTGCAGATTACCGTTGGCGGTGATATCGGAGGAACGCGGCAGGTTCAGATCTACAGTATGCCTGACAGTGATGAGGATATCAGTGAATGGCAGCTTCATGCGGAGAGCAAGCTGATACCAACTGCTGGCAGTTTCAGCGAAACCACGATTTTGCCACCGGCTGGTGCAGAGGTCATGGATGTCAGCTCTCTATACAGCGATCTGGAGGATCTGGGATACGGGTATGGGCAAACCTTCCAGGGCATCGTGGAAGGTTACCATGTTGGCTCTGACGTTTGGGCCAAGGTAACGCTGCCTGAAAACGCTGAGAGCTCTGCAATTCGTTATGGCCTGCATCCGGCACTTCTGGATGCGGCGATGCATTCATTGCTGTTGACACAAAGATTGCGGGATGAAGATTCAGATGATGTATTTGTTCCGTTTGAAGCTGAACGTCTCACTGTAAACCAGGAGGGTCTGGCGCAGCTTTGGGTTCGTGTTGCCAGCTTTGAAATGGGTGATGGCGAGTTCTGGGCATCGCTTGATCTGTTTGACACTGATGGCAATAAAGTTGGCAGACTGGAGCGGTTGCATGCCCGGCGTATCGACCGTGCTGCATTGAGGAAGATGACGTCTGCCGGAATTGAGCGCTATCAGTTTAATCTGGAATGGCAGAAGCTCAATGTAGAAGACGCAGTGCCACAAGGGACATGGGGCGTGTTGAGCTGTGGTGATGTCAGCTGGTCTGAAGATGTCAGAATGGTGCTGGAGCAAAATGGCCTTATGGCGCTGGATATTCTCGGGCTCGATGAAGCACAGGGACTTGATGGGGTCATCTGCCTGTGGGACAGCGAGGATGGTCAGACCGATGAAGCTACCATGATTGCGCGCACCCACGAGATTTCACAGCGTGCTTTGGAGCAACTCCATGAACTTACTGAGTTCGGCATGGGGTCTCCGGTTATCTGGATAACCCGAAATGCGGTTGGCACCAGTAATGATGATCACGTGAATGGTCTTGATGCATCAGCTCTTTGGGGACTTGGACGTACAGCGCGGAATGAGTATCTTGATCTGAATATCAGGAGTATCGACCTTGGACCGGACTACGAGGACTTATCGGTTCTTCCGGGGGCGGTGATGCAGGGCGAAGAGCCTGAGATCGCCATTCGCAAAGGGGAAGCTTTAATTCCTCAGATCAACAAAACTGCTCAGGATAATCAACTGGTTATTCCTGATGGTGAGCTATGGCATCTGGAAATTGCCTCAAAGGGCCGTCTTGATGAGCCGCTTCTTGTTAAGCGAGATGTTGAGACGCCGTTAGTGGGGCATGAGGTTCGCATTGAGGTTAAGGCGACAGGTGTGAACTTCCTGGATGTGCTCAATGCGCTTGGAATGGTTGAAATCCCGGCGTTTGGTCTGGAATGTGCAGGAGTTATCACTCATGTCGGGCCGGATGTGAAAAACGTTGCGGTGGGTGATGCCGTTATGGGACTGGCGCAGGGGTCGTTTGCCTCGCATGTGATTACTGATGCGCGTTCAGTAACACAAAAGCCTGAGAACCTCTCTTTTGAAGAGGCTGCAACCATTCCGATGACCTTCCTGACCGCATGGTACGGACTGCATGTTCTTGGTAATATGCAACCGGGTGAGAAGGTGTTGATCCATGCTGCTGCCGGCGGCGTTGGCATGGCAGCGGTGCAACTGGCGCAATTGCAGGGGGCTGAAGTCTTTGCCACAGCAAGCGAACCAAAGTGGGATGCACTGCGGGAAGCCGGGCTTGCTGATGATCACTTCGGCTCATCGCGTAATCTTGACTTCGTTGAAGCCTTCAAAAAAACCAGTGGTTCTGACAAACCGTTTGATGTGGTTCTTAACTCGCTTGCCAGTGAGTTCATCGATGCCAGCCTTGGCCTGCTGAGCGGAAATAACAGCCGTTTCCTTGAGATGGGTAAAATTGATCTCAGAGAACAGGCATGGATTGATGAGAACTATCCGGGGGTTACCTACACGGTTTACAACCTGCCTGAAGCAGGGGTACAGCGCATTCAGGAAATGCTGCTTGAGCTTGCTCCGCTGTTTGCTACAGGTAAGTTAAAGCCGCTGCCAATCAAAACGTTCCCGATCAATCGTGCTTCTGATGCATTGCGCTTTATTGCTCAGGCCAAGCACATTGGTAAGGTCGTTCTGACGCCGAATGTGCAGCAACGTATGGTAGACCCAAGTGGTGCGGTTCTTGTAACTGGCGGTGTAGGTGGCCTTGGTCAGTACATTTCTCGCTGGCTGGTGGCACAACATGGGGTGAAAGATCTGGTCCTGACATCACGTCGCGGACTGGACACCGCAGGTGCCCAAGAGTTTGCCGCAGAACTTCAGGAACTGGGTGCTCGTGTGGACATCATAGCCTGTGATGTGGCGGATGAAGCATCTGTCAAAGATGTGATTGCGCTCTTTGGAGAAGATCGTTCACTGCGCGGTGTGGTTCATACAGCTGGTGTGCTTGATGACGGTATGCTTGACAGCATGACCGCAGAAAGTCTTGGTAAAGTCTATTTGCCGAAGGTGGATGGGGCGTGGCATCTGCATCAGCTGACTCGCGCGCTGGAACTTGATTTCTTCGTTGTGTACTCGTCTATTTCCGGCATCATGGGTACTTTGGGTCAGGGTAACTATGCGGCTGCAAACAGCTTCCTTGATGCTCTTGCCCATCACCGCCGCGCCATTGGACTGCCCGCAACTTCCATCGCCTGGGGTGCGTGGGACGGTCAGGGCATGGCGACCAAGTTGTCTGAGGCGGACAAAGCCAGATTTAGCCGACAAGGCATGGACCCACTCTCTCGGGATGAAGGGCTTGAATTGTTCGACAGAACTGTTAGCCGGGATGAAGCTTTAGGTATTGCAGCTGCGTTTGATCTTCGTCGTTTGCGGCGGGCGTTTGAAGAACAGTCAGGGGGAGAGGTACCACCACTCTTCCGGACAATCTTCAAGAATGCTGCTGGAGCTGACGCAAGGGCGAGTGGTGGCAGAGGTGATGCCGGGCTGCGTAAGGAGTTGGGCAACGCACAGCCTGAAGAGTATGAAGCCATTATGCTTCGGGTCATCAAGGAAGAGGTTGCCAAAGTTCTGGAGTTTGCTTCAGCTGACGAAGTGGATGTCAGTCTGGGTTTCCAGGATCTGGGGCTTGACTCTCTGACTGCGGTGCTGATGCGCAACCAGCTGGGTGATGTTACAGGACTGGCGCTTCCGGCCAAGGTTGCGTTTGATCATCCCAACCTGAAATCACTGAGTTCTTACTTGCTGCAGCGTGTGATTGAAACCGGACTGGCACCGGCTGATGATGAGGAGGAAAACGCGCCAGCTGATAACTCTGCTGCCGATGAAGTTCAAGGTACTTTGACAAGCGATGGTACGCTGGACACAGCTATCACCTTTGCCAATGTAGATAGTATCAAGGCGACGCCTGAGTCAGTCTTCCTGACAGGGGGAACCGGGTTTGTTGGTGCCTTCCTGCTCAATAAGCTATTACGAAAGGACATTGATGTCTTTTGTCTGGTAAGGGCCGCCAATGACAAGCTTGGGACAGAAAGACTGCGTGACGCTCTGGAGACCTATGATTTGTGGGAGGAGAGCTTTGAAGGCCGGTTGCATCCGGTTTGTGGAGACTTGTCCAAGCCACTGTTTGGTTTGAGAGAGGATGCTTTTGATAGTCTGGCAGACTCGGTTGACAGTATCTGTCACGCAGGTGCGATTGTTGACTGGATGATGCCACTCTCAAGTTATCTCGACACAAATGTGGGCGGCACACATGAGGCGCTGAAGTTATCTGCACGTGGACATGGCAAACCGCTTCACTTTGTTTCAACCTATGCCACACTGCCCAAGCACCTTGGGTATCATGTTGCAGAGGATTATTTTGACTATGGTTATCTGACAACCAAGTTCATGGCTGAAAACCTTGTGTCAGCGGCCCAATGGCGCGGGGCGAAAGCTGCCGTCTACCGCTTACCCTTTATCGGAGCGAGTGTGGAAACAGGCCGCTTCCGTGCTGATAAAGGGGATTTCCTTCACAATCTGATTTCGGGCTGTGTTGAGTTAGGACAATTCCCTGATCTTGGGGGCGACCTTCGCGGAATTCAGCCAGTTGATTATATCGCGGATGTGATCTCATCAGTTGCGGTAGATCGGACTGAGCTGATTGGAGCTTCCTATGATTTTGCAAATCCTCATGCTTTGAGCATGGCGCAGTTTGCTAATCTTGTTCGGGAGACGGGTCGTGATGCTGAAGTGGTTTCCTACGAAGACTGGCATAAGACAGCACTGGAGCGAGCAGATACAGACAAGACAGGTGCGTTTAGCCGGATTGCAACTATTCTTAAAATTATGAGCAAGGCAGAACTTGAGGAGATGTTGCTGGGTTACCCGATGGGGCCAGATGTGTTTGGCGGAGAGGTCTTCCCAAGCCCTCAGATGAACACGCAGTCAACTGAGCTTTATCTCAGGAAGATTGAAGAAGATCTGGTTCAGTCAAACTCTGCTGAAATAGCTGAATAAGTATTTAAGAAATTCTGATTGTGAGGACTAAGTTATGGAAGTTGCGACACTAGGTCTTTCTGATAGCACACTTGAGCAAACAGGTACCTTTTTGAATGAAGCGGCGGCAGAACATGCAAGAATTTTGCGCCCCGTACTTGATAAATATTCAGCAGATGCGGAGGCAATGTCGTCGCGTCTGCCTCCAAATGGAACATTGAACCCGAGCAATTTTTATCCTGATGCGCACCCTACAAAGGTTGTGCGGATGAATCTGACTGACGATCTTGCCGAAAAGCTAAGGCGTGAGTTGAGGATACAGGCCAAAATTCAGTCTACAATCACGGGAGCCTTTTTCGGTACCTACTTTCCGCTTTCCACGATGTTTGAAAATTCCGTTTTGTTTATTCCCTCGGCCAAGCGGTTTTATGATCTGAATATGGACATCGTGCATCACTATTTTCCGCAGGTACATACGGCAGTTATCAATGCTTTTGTTGTGCCTGCCGGAAAGATTCCATACGGAACGCACTCTGCAAGTTCGATTGCTCTTCAAATTCCTTCTCTTGTTGAGCGGGAGCAGGGCTTTCCAACGCTTTATAAGAGCTTCCATACTGCGCTTGTGCCTTCACCACTTGAACGGCAGCCGTTTGTGATTTTTGAAGAAGCTGAAGTTGATGCGCCGAACCTGCAATATGTCTATCAGTTCTTGCAGGAGTATGAGCTGGATGCTGACGAGAAAGCAGATATAGATAAAGCGCTTTATCTTTTCCTTGATGGTAATTTGTCGGAAAATCACTTGCCTACAGTTCGTGATTTCCTCATGGCAAAGTACTGGGAGAAGAAATATCAGGATAAACCATCGCCCGGCTATTTCTGTAACAGCAAGGTTGGAGATGCGCTGTTTTTTGATAACTATCGAGCGCATGCGGACAATACGCTGCCGATGTCTGAGCAGGACAGAGTTACCATAGACTTCCGCTGCTTTAATGAAGTGAAGTACCCGGATGGTATGTCCAGCGGACTGGACTTTATCGTTGATCCGCGTGAACGGGTTTATCAAACCCGCAGAAAGCGGCAGGGTATTGAGTTTTTGCTCATGGCACTTGGGTATGAAAGCTACAATGAGTTTATCAAACTGATCTTTGGGAAGGTATTACCAATCAATCCGTTTGAGCTGATGACTGATCTTCAGTTTGGAATTTACAATAAGTCAAAATATCATCTGCTCGATCAAAACCTTGATGCTCACTATGAACGTGTTGAGCGCCTCTATGAGAAAATTGAGGCCGATGGTGAGTATGTCTTACCAGAGCGGGCCCATGCTGCCATGAAAACACTCCAGAACTCATAATTGGGGAGATGGCAGTCAGTGAGTGTTGAACGTGAACTGGCAAGTATGATCCAGAGGTATTTTGCGATCATAAAAATGCCACGGGACCCAGAAGCACAAGTGTTTCTGAATAGCTGTAAAGCTGCAACGGTAACGGTGAAGGGGGCGAAATACACATATTACCGTTGTGGTTCAGGACCAAAAATTCTTCTGGTCCATGGGTTGCATGCCAATCTGGACAGTATGGTTGAGTTAGCCAGTTCACTTATGGACCGGTATGAAGTCATTCTGTTTGACGCTCCTGCTCATGGTGAGGCTGCCGGAATGATGGTGACTATGCCTCAGTTACAGAGCTTTGCTCAGGCGTTGGGAGAGGAGCTGGGGCCACTACACGGGCTGGTCGCTCATTCATTTGGTGTGCTGTGGGCTTTGTCTGCCTGGGGAGGCGCATTGTCAGCCAAAACCGTGGTCTCGATTTCAGGCCCGACATCGACGCGATTTCTGACAGAAAAATTCATCGATATGAACTCTGTGGGGGATGAACTTGCTGAAAGACTTTACCAGCAACTGGAGCGTCGTTTTGGGGAAACGTATTGGGAGGATTTTTCACTTCCTGTGATTGCCCGGTCTTTAAAAGTGCCGGGGCTTATCATTCACAGTCAGGATGACACTATGGTGCCTTCAACTCATGCCCACGAAATTGGTGAGGGCTGGCCTGAGGCTGAAGTCATGATTCTGGAAGGGGAAGAGCACTTTGAACTATGCAAACTTGATGTGGTTACGGAGCTTGTGGGCAAGACACTGGACGCAACATTACCAGTAGAACTCAGCAGAGCCTAAAGCCATTGGGGGGAGAAAACAATGGAACGCACTAAGCAAATTGAGACGCTGGAAGCCCTTTTGAAACAGCGAAAGATTGATCGGGACATGGAAACGATTGACGCGATCAAAGAAATTCCTGTCAGCAAATATTATGATGACGATATCTTTAAGAAAGAAATGGAGACCGCGTTTTCTGATTACCCTTTAGTTGCTGGGGTTTCGCAAAAAGTTCAGGAGCCCGGGTCGTACATTCTAAGTGAATGGAAAGACTTTCCGTATGTTATCGTTCGTGGGAAAGATGGCGTCCTTCGGGGGTTCCTGAATATCTGCCGGCATCGCGGAACGCCGCTGGTTGATGGCTCTCAGGAGTGCCTGGGGATGATGACCTGCCCCTATCATGGCTGGACCTATGAACTGACAGGCAAACTGCGGGGTATCACGAAGCCTTACACCTTCCCGGATATTGACCGTGATAAGTATAATCTCGCGGAGCTTCCTGTAAAGGAACACAACGGGCTGGTCTGGATACATCCAAAGCAAGATGCGGAAATTGATCTTCCTGGCTTTTTGGGAGAAGAGCTTGACGAGGATCTGCAACATTTTAACTTCGGAGAGCTTGTACGGCATGATGAAAAAATCAAAACACTGAATGCTAACTGGAAACTTCTACTAAAGACCTATCTGGACCGGTATCATGTTCCGGTTTTACATAAAAACTCAATTGCTCCGTATTTTCAGCAGGGTGTCATTGCACACCAACTCCATCCCCCCCACATTCGTATCGCTGCCGGGCTCACAGACCTTCCAAAAGCTGAGGAGGAGCCTTCCGACAACTGGCATATTTTGAAATATGCAGCGGTACTTTATACAATTTTTCCAAATACTTATTTGATCAACCATACGGATTTGGTTTCAATCAATCGCTTCTATCCACTTGCTCCGGATAAAACAATCTGGTGCCATGGTATGTATCACCTGAAAGGAAGATATCAGGATGAAGAAGGACAGCAGATGCTAACCCAGCGTTTTGCAAATATTGATGCTGTCTTTGGTCATGAAGACTTTGGGGTTGCAGAAAAGTGTCAAACAACCCTAAGATACGGTCCCAGTAATCATACTATTGGTCTCGAAGAAGGGCTACTTGCTGTTTTCCAGCAGAGTGTAGATGAAGTTACACAATAATTTATGAGATACTTATAAAATTAGGGGACTTGGAATGGAACAGTTTGATGCTCGGATCAAAACTGCTTATGCGGGATTTTCGACACCAAGTTATCGATTGAATGCAGCGTTAAAACTGGTTCGGCTTTACGTCAGGTTTCTGAATTTCATTAGTCAGAAACAAGCACAACAAAAGGTGCGGGACCTGTTTTTCTCTCCAATCCGAACCAAGCCCTCTTCACGGGATGAGGCTTTAACCAAGCAAGTAAAAGAGCAGAAGGTTCTCTCACTTCCAAGTGGTGCAGAGTTTGTTTCTTATGTCTGGGGGGAGGGAGATAAGACTGTTGTCCTAGGCCATGGCTGGGAGTCCCGTGCAACTCATCTGCGAATGATTATTCAAGGGTTGCTTGAGGCTGGTTACAGGGTTGTTGCTTATGATGGCCCGGGCCATGGTCAGGCAACAGGCTCGGAATCGGACATCATCGAATTTCGCGACATGTATTTTGCGCTGGAAGAGGCTTATGGGCCCTTTTATGCGGCTGTCGGCCATTCGTTAAGTGGCCTTGCACTGGTTAATGCTCTTAAGAAAGATCTTCCGGTTGAACGGGCTGTGGTTATTGCTGCACCAGCTGCTTTTCCTGAAGTGATTTACAAGTTTGCGCGCATTCTGGATTTATCAGATCCTCTTCACCAGTCATTGAGGAGTTCTGTAGAGAAGCATTTTCAGGGGGATGACGGCATTTGGGAGCGCTTCACCGCCTACAAGAATGTTTCCTCAATCGAGCAGCCTTGCCTTGTAATCCATGACGAGCAAGACGAAGAAGTTTTGCTGGTTGAAGCGGAGTGTTTGACAGAAGCTCTGCCCAATGCCCGACTTGTGACGACAAAAGGGCTTGGTCACGTGAAAATTTTACGCTCTGAAGACGTGGTCCAGAAAATTGTAGAGCACCTCGCCTGATCGAATAACTGCAATACTTTATATTAGAATTCGGGTGAAGTGCCCGGAAGGAGAGTAAATGGAAACCTATGTCTTGTCTGGAGCACGCACACCCTGCGGCAATTTACTGGGAGCGCTGTCGAGTGTTCCTGCGCCCAAGCTGGGTGCTGTTGCAATTCGAGGTGCCCTTGACAAAACCGACCTTGATGATGAAACGGTTGATGAAGTTTTCATGGGGCATGTGATCTCTGCGGGTGTTGGGCAGGCTCCAGCACGTCAGGCGGCTTTCTTTGGAGGATTACCGGAATCACTTCCTTGCTCTTCAGTCAATAAAGTCTGCGGATCTGGCCTCAAGAGCATTATTAATGGCGTACAATCCATTAAGTCAGGCGATAACTCGGTGGTTGTCGCCGGGGGGATGGAAAATATGTCGCTTGCACCGCATCTGTTGGCGAATTCACGCAGTGGTATTGCCAAATTTGGTGCAGCAACAGTTCAAGATGCTATGCAGTGGGATGGGCTTTGGGATGTTTACAGCAACCGGCCTATGGGCAACTGTGCTGAAGAATGCGCGACCAAGTACCAACTGACACGCCCGGCGCAGGAAGCTTATGCCATTGAGTCGTTCAAACGTGCGCAGAAGGCAACGGAAGACGGCATCTTTGCTAAAGAGATTGTTCCGGTGACCGTACCGGGTCGCAAAGGCGATACGGTTGTTGAAAAGGATGAAGGGCCTTACAAGGCAAATTTTGATAAGGTCCCACATCTTAAACCGGCATTTGAAAAAGATGGTACCATCACGGCGGCAACGGCTTCGACCATTAATGATGGTGCAGCGGCGGTTGTTCTGGCAGGTGAGGAATACAAGGACCAGGCTGAGTTCCGTATTGTGGCTCATGCAACCCATTCACATCACCCGACATGGTTTACGACAGCCCCCATTTACGCAATGCGTAAAAACCTAGATAAGGCCGGGTTAAGCGTTAAGGACATTGGGATTTTTGAAATCAATGAAGCTTTTTCTGCCGTACCAATGGCGGCTATGATTGATATGAATATCCCTCATGAGAAACTGAACATCTATGGTTCTGGTCTGTCTCTGGGGCATCCAATCGGTTGTTCTGGCACACGCATTTTCGTTACAATGATGACTGCGATGAAAGAACGCGAAGAGCGTTATGGAATGGCCTCTCTTTGTATCGGAAGTGGTGAGGCGCTCTCAATCATTATCGAACGCATATAATTTATTGACCCCGCCGGTTGTGGACTGGCTCAGGAAAAGTGGAGAGCCTTCTGATACTCTAAGATCAGGAGGACTTCATGGGGCGAAATATTATACGGAAGATTTTAAACGGGAAGTGATGTGGGTAGGAGAAGTGAGTGATCGACCCACTTTTGAAATTGCCGAGAGCCGAGCATAGGGCGTGCCGCCTTAAACTGCGGGATCAAGGAGCTTCGAGGTCAGGATTTACTGGCAAGGCCCTATGAGGACGCGGGTGAAGAATTAGACCGCTTGCAAAAAGAACACAAGCCATCTGCAGGACTGCACTGCGCGTGGCAGTGATATGCTCGGGTCTGAATACAATATTTGGAGAGAATTGGTACGCCCAAGGGGAATCGAACCCCTGTTTCCGCCGTGAAAGGGCGGCGTCCTAACCGCTAGACGATGGGCGCACGCGACAGATCTTGCGCTTTGTAGCGCTCTGTGTGAAGAGGCTTATAGGTATTTGCTCAGAGGTTGTCTAGTATCTAAAATTTTAGGGTTTGAGTAATCCACAAATATGAATCTTACATATTATCTGGTGGTTCTGTTGTTTGTCAGCGCCTTAGTCCTGATTAAGGCGCTGAAATTCTGAGCGGATTACCAGCTACCAGTATTTTCCATGGAAAGCCATGGCTCTGCTGGTTTTAAGCTGCCATCTTTTTGTAGCAGCTCAATGGAAATTCCATCGGGGGAAAGGATGAAGGCCATGCGCCCGTCGCGAGGAGGGCGGTTGATGGTGATGCCCGCCGCCTGAAGTTTTTTGCAGGTCTCATAAATGTTGTCGACTTCATATGCGAGATGTCCGAAGTTGCGACCGCCTGTGTATTCCTCCGGGTCCCAGTTGTATGTGAGTTCCAGTGCAGGTGCTGCTGTTTTCTCAAAAGCCTGCTCATCTTCGCGGGCGGCGAGATAGACCAGAGTAAAGCGACCTTTCTCGCTTTCGTGGCGACGCACTTCTTTCAGTCCGAAGATGTTGCAATAAAAGTTCATGGATGCGTCCAGATCTTTTACCCGGACCATGGTGTGCAAGTATCGCATGGAGAATTGCTCCTTAAACTAGGTGGCTCTGCTTTATGAGCTGATCATTGGAAGAGATAAAGTCGTAAAGCAGAGATAAGATGAGGGTAACGCTAACCTGAAAAAACTCAGGAAGAAAGTCTGCCTGATTTTACTCAACTGATATACATCTTCATGGCTTCAGCGAGCGTTCAGACAAGGCATGCATAGCATTGGTATGTAACTAACGCAGCGACCAGTCATAGGAAGTATCTGAGAATTTCGCCGGATAATTTTTTCAGTAGTGTTAGCTATACCCCCTTCAAACTACAGGTAAATAGTGTTGATAGGACAACACTATTCAAATCAATGGGGGATCATTTAGGCGTTTGTTAATTTTTTACCTTCTTGGCGCGGGGCGTAATGATATTCTTTTTGTGGAATCAAGTGGTGTTCGGTTTCGATTGAGCATTACATTTCAGATGCGGCAAATTTCGGGGCATTCATAATGGTGGTTAAAACGGCACCTCAGGTAGGCTCTGTCGAGGACTTGATTGACGATACAGCCTTAGATGTTCTGCAAGTGGCAGGAACAATCAAATGGTTTGATATTGGCAAAGGATATGGATTCGTAGAGCCTGAAGACGACCTGCCTGATGTACTTTTGCATGTTACATGCTTGCGCAGGGATGGGTATCAGACCGCCTATGAAGGTGCGCGTGTTGTCTGTGAGGTGCTGAACCGGCCACGGGGGTTGCAGGCGATGCGCATTCTTTCAATGGATGAAAGCTTTGCGGTGCACCCTTCTCAGTTGCCTCCTTCCCGCACTCATGTGCAGGTGACGCCGGAAGGTGGTTTCATTGAAGCTGAAGTGAAGTGGTTCAACCGTGTGAAAGGGTTTGGCTTCCTGACACGCGGAGAGGGAACAGAAGACATCTTTATCCATATGGAGACTTTACGCCGGTTTGGGATCACCGAGCTGCGTCCGGGCCAGAAGGTTCAGGTGCGTTTTGGTGATGGTCCCAAGGGGAAGATGGCTGCAGAGGTTCGTCCACTTGGTAATGGCACACACATTCCTGCGTCTCATTGATCTGTAAGCAGGCTATTTTCTGATCATAACAATGAAACTTGCTGATTTCAGACCCTTGGTTATTTGCCAAGGGTTTTTCTTATGGTGTTGCATTTTGCAGTTCTGCGCGGCAAGACTATGGCTCAGATTGAATGGCTTTCGAGAAAAGGTACAGGCACTTTAATGAAAATTCTTTGGCTGGCGCTTCTTCTTGCTTCTTTGGGAATGGTATCTGTTAGTTCTGCTGCAATGAGAACTGAGGGGCTTAGAGTACACAGCGCACCTGGTATCCATGAGTTTGAGGTGGAGGTCGCTGAGCGAGAACAAGACCGGGCTCAGGGGCTTATGGGGCGCACCGATCTGAAGCCTGATCAGGGGATGCTTTTTATCTTCCCGCAATCTGGTTTGCAGTACTTTTGGATGAAGGATACGCCAACATCGCTGGACATCATCTTTATAGGTGCTGACTACAAGGTCAAAGTGATTGCCGCACATACGGTGCCATTTTCAGAAGATATAATTCCTTCCGGTGTGCCTGCAAAATATGTGCTTGAAGTTTTAGCTGGTCGGGCTGCAGAACTTGGAATTAAACCGGGGGACCGGGTTATTCGCGTCCCGAAATGAAGAGGATGTACCGGCTGAGAAGCCAGCCGGTATCTGTGTTTTTTAAAGACTGTTCTTGAACTGAAGTTTCTTTTCCCAGTTGAGAGCGTGTTTCACAATTGTTGGCAGGTCATCAAACTGTGGCTTCCAGTCAAGCGTACTCATAATCTTTGAGTTGTCCGCTACGACCTTCGGGGAGTCGCCTGCACGGCGTGGTTCTTGTCTGACTTCAAAGTCCACTTCAGAAACGGCTTTGACGGCATCAATCACTTGGAGGACGGAGTAGCCATCTCCATAACCTGCATTCATGACGATGCTGTCGCCGCCATCACGTAGTCGCCTGAGCGCCAGATAATGGGCACTGGCGAGGTCGGATACATGGATGTAGTCGCGAACGCCGGTACCATCCGGAGTATCGAAATCATTGCCGAATACACCCAGATGCGTGCGCTTGCCCAGCACTGCTTCGCAGGCAACTTTGATCAGGTGAGTTGCGTTTTTGGTAGACTGACCTGTCCGGCCTTCCGGATCAGCTCCTGCGACGTTAAAATAGCGCAGGGCTGTGTATTTGAACTCGTGTGCGGCGGCTGTGTCGCGCAGCATTAACTCAGTCATGAGTTTTGAAGTTCCGTAGGGACTTAAAGGAGTTAGGGGTACATCTTCAGGAACTGGTATAATCTCAGGATCGCCGTAAACGGCTGCTGTTGATGAGAAAATGAAGTGTTTGATACCATGCTTTACGCAGGCCTCGATGAGTGTTCGAGAGGCTGCGGTATTATTATTATAGTATTTCAATGGGTTGGAGACAGATTCTGGGACAATGATTGAACCTGCAAAATGAATAACCGCAGTAATGTCATGATTGCGGAATATAGAACCTAACAAGTCCAGATCTGTGATTTCGCCTTCGTAGAGTTTGGTGCTTTGTGGGATGGCCCAATCGAAGCCCGTGGAGAGATTGTCAATGACAACAAAATCTTCACCAGCGTCATGGAGGCACCATGACATATGGCTTCCGATATATCCGCAACCGCCTGTGACAAGTATGGTCATTGTGTGCTCCAGCGCCTTTGAATTTTTTTGATTTCATAGAGAGCTTTGCTGCAGAACTCTATGAAAATTTCTGTTTCAGCTTTTATTTTCAAGACGTTCATGATCGCGTGCGGACTGTACTTCCAAAAATACCCTGCCAATGAGAGGCTGTGCCCGCTTGATTGTATCTTCCAGCGAGAAAATAACTTCCTCAACGGCTCCAGCAGTCAGAGCGTCTTCAAAATCGAGTGAAGCTGCGAGAAGTACGTCATTGGGGCCAATGTGTAGTGTGCGTATTTCATTGACGCTTTTTACAGCAGCCGGAGCCTGAAGGATCTCACGTACAGAGTTTACCAGCTCATCTGATGCGCTTTCTCCAATCAGTAGCCCTTTGGTTTCTAATGCCAGCACAAAGGCAGTGCCTGCTAATATGAGGCCGATTACAACGGAGGCTGCGCCATCCAGCCAGGCAATGCCCAGGGCCTGGGCCCCGTATATGCCTGCCAGTGCGACAAGCAAGCCAAGCATTGCAGCGGTGTCCTCGAAGAGAACGGTAAAGACGGTTGGGTCCTTGCTGTCACGTACAGCAGCAAGAAATGGTCGCTTTCCTTTGGTCTTCTGAAATTCCTTATAGGCGACCAGCCAGGCCCATCCTTCAAACAAGATCGCAAGGCCAAGGACGACGTAAGCAATCACGGCAGATTCAAGAGGATGAGGGTGGATAATTTTTTGAATGCCTTCATAGAGGGAGATGCCCGCGCCGACGGCAAAAATCATAATGGCGACGACGAAGGCCCAGAAGTATATTTCTGCGCCGTAGCCAAAGGGGTGTTTTTCATCTGCGGGTTTTTCTGCGCGCTTCATGCCGAGCAGAAGTAAGCCCTGATTACCAGTGTCTACGAGGGAGTGAATGCCTTCGGACAGCATGGCTGCGGAGCCGGTGTAGGCAGCGGCTCCGAATTTTGTGATTGCGATGAGAGTGTTGCCCGCAAGGGCAGCGAAAATTACCTTTTTTGAGCCGTGGGCAGCCATGCGAATCCTCCTGAAATCTAACGGTGACTTTACGGAGGGGGCTTTGGACTTCAAGTCTTAAGTGAATTTTCGCAAGGAGAGAGATGCAGCATAAGCAGGCCGCCTGTTACTGTGGCGGCCTGTGTTGTAATTTCACGAATGGGTCGCGATCAATTCAAAGATGCCATCTGCAACAAACTGGACGGAAAGAGCCGCGAGCAGCACGCCAAAGAGACGGGTTATGATGAGTTGCACTGTGGACCCAAGCAGCTTGTCGATACGGTCAGCAAGTAAGAAAATGAGCACGCTTACAACAAGCACTGCTACGAGTGCCAGAATGAGACCAATCTGTCCGGTAACGCCGGGGGCTTCACCAGCCAGAAGGATAATGGCGGAAATGGTTGCAGGGCCAGCTAAAAGGGGGATTGCCAGGGGGAACACGGCCACTTGTGACAGATCTTCATGTTCAACGACCTTTTCGGCACTTTCCGCTTTGCGTTTCTGACGAATTTCGAACACCATCTCAACGGCGATGATGAACAAAAGCAGCCCACCTGCCACCCTGAATGCATCCTGAGAAATGCCGAGGACTTCCAGAAGCTGACCTCCGGCAAAGAAAAACGCCAGAAGCGTGATGCCTGAAATCATCACAGCTTTGAGGGCAATCTGACGACGCTGAGTGCTGCTGGCACCGGACGTGACTGCAAGAAACACCGGAGCAAGGCCAATGGGGTCAACGGTGACAAACAGCATGGCAAATGCATTGATGAGAAACTCAATGAGCATTGTGCTTTACCTTGTGTGTGAGGCGGCCCGATTGCACGAGCCCTATTCGTTATAATCTAGGGTTCCTGACAGGCCGCTAACAGAGGAACCTGTATTTGACAAGAGCAAGTGTTGCTTTTGCACCCTGGGAATTTGTCTTGGTAATTTTCTGAGCGATATGCGTGTTTTTGAGTAACGAAACTATGCTGAGAGGGCAGGTAAACGCCGTTTAATGGGGCCGTGGGGTAAGGTAGTTGTTATTAGGTGGCTTTTCAGTGGTTATGGTGTTTGGTTCTGGGATTTGAATCGGCTATAAAGGCTGGGAATTCTGACTTAAAATTGATGAGAATAATCCTTGGCAGATCAGGACTTAAGTACACCACCAGGTGGCCTACCGAGCGACATTCAGCCCGTCTCGATCACTGATGAAATGAAACGCAGCTATCTCGATTACGCAATGAGCGTGATTGTGAGCCGTGCGCTTCCCGATGTGCGTGATGGTTTGAAGCCGGTTCACCGCCGTATTCTGTATTCCATGCATGAAAACGGTTATGAGTGGAACAAGCCCTACCGTAAATCCGCCCGCGTCGTTGGTGACGTTATGGGTAAGTATCACCCTCATGGTGATAGTGCGATTTATGATGCTCTTGTTCGCATGGCGCAGGACTTTTCCATGCGCCTGCCGCTCATTAACGGGCAGGGTAATTTTGGCTCAGTCGATGGCGACCCCGCTGCGGCGATGCGTTATACCGAATGTCGTCTTGAGAAAGTTGCCCATACACAGCTTTCCGATATCGACAAAGATACGGTCAACTTCAATGAGAACTATGATGGCTCTGAGACCGAGCCAGAGGTTCTTCCAGCGCGCTACCCCAACCTTCTGGTGAACGGTGCAGGCGGTATTGCTGTTGGTATGGCGACCAACATTCCGCCGCATAATATGGGAGAGGTGATTGACGGAACGATCGCAATGATCGAGCGTCCTGAAATCACATTGCCGGAGCTGATGGAGATCATTCCGGGACCAGACTTCCCAACAGGTGCCACAATTCTGGGCCGGGCCGGTATTAAGGCGGCCTACGAGAATGGTCGTGGCTCTGTCATCATGCGCAGTAAGGTAGATACGGAAGAGATACGTGCGGGCCGCATGGCTCTGATCGTCTCTGAAATCCCTTATCAGGTGAACAAATCTGCCATGATCGAGAAGATCGCGGAACTTGTTCGTGAAAAGCGAATTGAGGGTATTTCTGATATTCGCGACGAGTCAGACCGTCAGGGCATGCGCGTTGTTATTGAGCTGAAACGTGATGCGGTTCCTGATGTCATCCTGAACCAGCTTTACCGTTACTCTCAGTTGCAGACCAGCTTTGGCTGTAACATGGTTGCCCTGAATGGTGGGCGTCCTGAACAGCTTCAGCTGAAAGACATGCTGAAGGCGTTTATTGCCTTCCGTGAAGAGGTGGTTGGTCGCCGTACCCGCTTCCTGCTGTCCAAAGCCCGCGATCGTGCGCATGTGCTGGTTGGTCTGGCTGTTGCCACTGCGAATATTGATGATGTTATTCATCTTATCCGCACAGCTCCGGATCCGGCGACTGCGCGTCGTCAGTTGATGGAGCGTAACTGGCCGGCAAAAGAAATTGAGCCGCTTATCCAGCTCATTGATGATCCACGCTATGCCATCCAGGAGGACGGCACCTTCAAACTCTCTGAAGATCAGGCACGCGCAATTCTGGATCTGCGTTTGCAGCGTCTGACTGCCATTGGTCGTGATGAGATTGGTGATGAGCTGGATAAGCTGGCGACTGAGATCAAGGATTATCTTGATATTCTGCGCAGCCGTGAGCGTATCCTTGAGATTGTTCGTACTGAACTTGAAGAAGTTCGTGACGAGTTTTCTACACCGCGCCGTACTGAAATCACCGATGGCGGCGGGGATCTGGATGATGAAGACCTGATCCAGCGTGAAGATATGGTCGTGACTGTCTCTCACACTGGCTACATCAAGCGTGTTCCACTGGATACTTATCGTGCACAGCGTCGTGGTGGTAAAGGGCGTTCTGGCATGCAGACTAAGGACGAGGATTTCGTCACCCGTCTGTTTGTTGCCAATACGCATACGCCGGTGCTGTTCTTCTCGTCTCGCGGCATTGCCTACAAGATGAAGGTCTGGCGCTTGCCGCTTGCAAGCCCTCAGGCCCGTGGTAATGCGCTGGTGAACATGCTGCCGCTTGAGCAGGGCGAGCGCATCACATCTATCCTTCCGCTTCCTGAAAATGAGGAGACATGGGCAGAGCTGGATGTGTTGTTTGCAACCAAGCGCGGCACCATTCGCCGAAACAAGCTCTCTGATTTTGCGCAGATCAATAAAAACGGCAAGATCGCGATGAAGCTTGAAGAGGGCGATGGCATCGTGAATGTGATGACGTCAACCGAAGATGATGACGTGCTTCTGACCACATCTGCGGGCATGTGTATTCGCTTCCCGGCAACAGATGTGCGTGTGTTCTCTGGTCGTAACTCCGTTGGTGTGCGCGGTATCAATCTGGCTGAGGGCGATCACGTCATCTCCATGACTATCCTGCGCCACTTCGAATGTGATGCTGATGAGCGCACAGCCTATCTGAAGCTTTCTCGCGCGATGAGTGGTGAAGAGGGTGCGGAAAGCATCTCCTTTGAAGATGCGGGCTTGTCTAAAGAGCGCTTTGAGGCAATGGACGAGAATGCAGAAGTCATTCTGACTGTTTCTGAAAACGGTTATGGCAAGCGCACCAGCTCTTACGAGTACCGCACCACAGGTCGTGGGGGTAAGGGTATTGCTGCCATGACGGTCAATGATCGTAATGGTCGCCTGATCGCCTCCTTCCGCAGTGAAGACAGCGACGAGATTATGCTGGTGACCAATGGTGGTCAGTTGATCCGTTGTCCGGTGAACGGTATCCGCGTTGCTGGTCGTTCTACGCAGGGCGTAATTGTCTTTAATACCTCTGCGGAGGAAAGCGTTGTTGCTGTTGAGCGTATTAGCGAAGCTGATGGTGATGAGACTGCTGAAGCAGAAGGTGTGACACCTGAAGCTGGCGGCGAGGGCGGCGAGCAAAGTTCTCCACCTGAAGCCGAAGGCAATGACACAGCTGAGTAAAAGAAAAGGGGCCCTGCGTGGCCCCTTTTTTCGGGTTGTGTTATGCAGCTTCTCGATGTGCAAATCTGAGAAATCGAAAGAGTTTATCTGTGGCTTATGATCTTTTGAAGGAACCTCCAAAGCTTGAGGACTATATGAGATTGCGCCGTGTAGCTGGACTGAGCGGATTTTCTGAGGAAGGTGCACGTAAAGGGCTCGCTGCAACACTTTTTGGTGTATCGTTGGTGCAAGGCGAAACTGTTATTGGAATGGGGCGCGTTATTGGGGACGGTGGCTGCTTTTTGCAGGTGGTGGATATCGCAGTGGATCCTGCTCATCAAGGGAAGGGATTAGGTAAGCTGATCATGAAGTCTCTGACGGAGTTCATTGATAGTCTTCCAGACCGTCCGATTTATGTCAGTCTGATTGCAGATGTTCCTGCTAATCGCCTTTACGAGCAGTTCGGTTTTAAAGAAACTGCACCCAACTCGCTTGGGATGGCCAAGTCTTTTCGGTAGTTGCTTTTATGCTGGCTTGACCTGAGGTTTAAGCTCTTAGTTGGATTGAACTTGCAATGGGCACAGAAACTGCTTGAAACCAAAGGCCAAACTGGGTTCAATCGCGCAAACGCTTATCCGGCAGATACGAAAGAGCGTGTTTGCCGGGAACAGCATCATGTGGCGTAGGAATTATAGATGAAACGCATTGCACTTTATCCGGGATCGTTTGATCCTATGACACACGGCCATCTGGATATTCTGGAGCAGTCATTGGTTTTGGCTGACGAAGTAGTCGTGGCGATCGGTATCCAGGCGTCCAAAGCTCCGCTGTTTTCGTTTGAAGAACGTGTCGAGTTGATCCGCCTTGCCTGTGAAGAGCAATTTGGCAAGGCAGAGGCAGCGCGAATTCGTACGGTTTCCTTTAGCGGGCTGGTCGTGGATGTCGCACGGGAGCAGGGGTCTAACATTCTGGTGCGTGGTCTTCGTGATTCCACAGATTTGAACTATGAGATGCAAATGGCTGGCATGAACGGGGCGATGGCACCAGATATTAAGACGGTGTTTTTTCCAAGTTCTCCTGTCATGCGCCCTATTACGGCGACATTAGTACGCCAGATTGCCAAAATGGGTGGGGACTATAGTTCGTTTGTTCCCAAATGTGTTGAAGCAGCGCTTAAAAAGCGCTTTGAGATTGCTTAAGGACAAAACACTTTAGCAATCTACCATTTTTGATGGAATTGAAGTTTTTGAGCCTATTGGATTAGCTAGGGCTTGTCTCGTTGGTTCATTATATATAGGCGCGTCTTAAACCTATGGTTTTGAAGGGCACGCTTTGTCTAAGACAAGGATAGAAATCTTGCTACGTATCCTGACAGCATGTGCGATGGTTCTGGGCGCCTTTATGTTGCCGTTCACTGCCAGTGCGAAAGATCTTGAAAACACGATTTATCTGGACCTGAAAGACGGGCGCGTTGAGATTGCTCTGCGTCCTGACCTTGCTCCAGAGCATGTGAAGCGCATTAAACAACTGGCACGTGAAGGTTTTTACGATGGAATCGTATTTCACCGCGTGATTGATGGTTTTATGGCTCAAACTGGTGACCCAACCGGTACAGGCATGGGTGGTTCTGAACTGCCTGACCTGAAGGCTGAGTTCTCCAAGGCATCGTTCAAGCGTGGTACGCTTGGTATGGCACGTTCAAGCAGTCCAAACAGCGCGAACTCTCAATTCTTCATCATGTTTAACGACGGCAGCTGGCTTAATGGACAGTACACCGTATTTGGTGAAGTGGTTTCCGGTATGGATGCCGTTGATAAGATCAAACGCGGGGAACCTGTTCGTAACCCTGATAAGATCATCAAAATGCAGGTTGCGGCAGACGCCAAGTAAAGGCTATGTCTGCAAACAGGTAAACGTTTAGAATAAAGGACAGTCCCGTGGCTGATATCAAAGATCCAGAAAATACACTGCTGCTGGAAACCACTCAGGGTAACGTGGTTATCGAACTGCGCCCTGATCTGGCACCTAACCACGTTGCGCGCATCAAAGAGCTGGTGCGTGAAGGTTTTTACAATGGCATCGTATTCCACCGTGTGATTGATGGCTTCATGGCGCAGACCGGCTGCCCGCAGGGTACAGGCACCGGCGGTTCTGGCCAAAAGCTGAAAGCTGAGTTCAACGACGCAAAACACACTCGTGGTACTTGCTCCATGGCTCGTTCTATGGATCCAAACTCTGGCGACAGTCAGTTCTTCATCTGCTTTGGCGATGCGTCCTGGCTGGACGGTCAGTACACCGTTTGGGGTCAGGTTGTTGAAGGCATGGACAATGTTGACAAGATCAAGCGCGGTGAACCCGTTTCCAATCCGGACAAGATTGTATCTTTGAAGGTTGCAGCAGACGCCTAAGCTGCTGGCGTAGTGCAAATTAAAAGGGGCTCGGCGCTTGCCGGGCCCTTTTTATTGTTACGGCTCTTGCTGTTATTGTGCTTGCTTCAGAACTAGCATCTTCCCCAGCTGATGATGATCACTACCTAATCTAAGCGTAATTTGTTGCTGGGTTTTGCTTGAGCCTGCGGATGCTGGAGTTTAACTGAGCACAAAGCAAAGAGAGAGGTTGGACTGAGAGCAGTTGTTAAGGGAAGTTACGGCTTACTCAGTCCCTTACGAGCCCTTTGTTTTTGGAGGGCTTTGCCGATCAATTAATTCCGAGCAGGCGTTTCAATTTAGTTTGAAAGCTCCCACGCTTTTCTTTGCGATCCAGTTCCTTTTGGGAGGTGAGGAAAGTGGTTTGTACCACGTAACGCTCTCCCTTGAAGGAGGGGTGGCCGTGCCAGCTGTTGTCTGAGCGTTTAAAGGCAAAAACATTACCTGCAAGTGGTGAGACTTCCTCGGCGTAATCGTCCATATCCGAGTTGCCATTCAGGGCACGGATTGCGCCACCTTCAGCATCGTCCCAGTCATCATTCAGGTAGATGAGCATGGTACAAATTTTAGACTTGGAGTCGTTGTGAATGCGCCCGTCACCATGTTTTGAGAGACGCCGCACGGTGATCATCTGAGGTTTGTCAACAAGGTCCAGCCCCAGCTTTTCTGAAAGGATTTCGGCCAGTTGAGGTTTTTGTAAATCCTCGACTAACTGCTTGAACGCTCCTGCGCTCTCCAGTTTTGTGAGCGGGAGGTACCCGGTCTGTTGAATATCGGGGTAATCTCGGCGAATTTCAGAAGCTTGCTCTTTGGTTAATACATTTTCACCCACGATGTAGTGAAATGGTGAGGTGCGAGTGTTTGAGGCCCGCAGAGCGTCGAAATTGATCATTTTCTGACTTCCCCGAATGCGCAGCTGGTATGATGTTGTGAGATTGGATCAAGCTGTAACACACAGGGATTGCTTACATAATTAGCAGTTCTGAATGTAGAATATTGGCGTATTAGTTTTCAGTAGGCTTCGTTTCATCAGATAAGGGCTGTTTATGCAGGGTTTGAGAATCACTTTTAAGTAAAACAAATTTTCCTCCCGTATATGAGTTAGATATATGTGTATTGATTTTTGTATTTATTGATTAAATTCATATAATTGCCCCTTAAATATAGTAATTATATGAGTTATTATTAGGATTTGTTTATATCTTAAGAATTTGTGCGGGTTTAATTTTGAAAATTCTTAATTATTGGTAAATTATCTGTGATTTTTCATTGTGTTATGCAGTTACAAACCTTCTCCGGGAACAGTGAAGGTGCCTGAAGACTATGAGTATCGCGTGTTTTCATGAGTACTGAAACCTGATGCAGGATTTTCTCCGCAGCCGCGGCGTTCTTTGAGTTCCGTAGTGAGTAGGTGAGGTGTGTACCATTTGTTGGTGTGAGGGTTGTGATGCGGCGGAGTTCACGTTTTTGGGGAGCCTCAGCTCTTGTGGGAAGCGTTTTTTCAGTTTGTTTCTGTCTTCAGGCTGATCAGGCCATCGGGGAGGAAATTATTGAGGGTATTGTCAGTGTTCCGCCATCCTCAATAGATGCTTCCAACGGGTTATTTGTTGGTTTCTCGTCTGAAGGGACGTTAAATGTGACTTCAAACTATTCCGTCGGATTTGGTAATTTTCTTCGTGTTGGTGATGTTTTTGCAGATGGCACCCTGAATATTATAAATGGTGCGGAGGTGGTTCAGACAGGGTCCTCTTCGCCCGTCGAGATTTCTAACGGAAACAACTCAGGAACTCTTACTGTAACAACTGGAGGTGAATTGCACGCACCTTCGCTGAACCTTTATCTGCGATCCAGGGGGACGATTAATATTGGTGGGGAGCAGAGCGGACCGGCAAGTGGTGCTGGATTTGTTATCGTTAATAAACTTGTTATGGACAATGGTTCTAAAATTATTTTTAACGCCACAAATAGCGGCGGTAACTATTTAATCGGTGATCTGATTTCCAATGGGACTGGTGCTGGAGAGATATATTTTGAGCAGGGAACTTCGAGCCTGTTCCGATATAATTCCCTCTTTTCCGGCAAGATGTTCATAGATGATGGGGCGGCCGTCCACTTTAACAGAACCGAGGCAGTGGGTAATGCGAGCCTTGACTTTACTGGCGGAACGATTGTTGCTGACGGTTCCACCACAGTGGCTGGCGATATTCAGGTAATTAACAGCTCCTCGGTATATGATGCGACTTTTACAACAACATCATTTGGGAACTTCGAACTTGCCGGAGACATCAGCAGCACAGGCAAAATTCGTTTTAACGGGAGTGGTAGGACCACGGTCAGCGGCAACAATACCTGGACTGGCGGGGCGGTTGTTGACAATACGGAACTGGTTTTTTCCAGTGCTCCCAACCTTGGAAACGGGGCAATCGAGCTTGATACCGGGCATCTGACATTTGCAGGTACAACAGCAACTATAACTAACCTTTTTGATCTTGATGGGGTGTCAGCTATGGAAGTCGGGTCGGGCGGTGTGCTTACCGCAAGTAACGATATTTCTGGCACTGGTAAGCTGAAAAAACTTGGGTTAGGCACACTTGTTTTGGGAGGAGCGGGAAACTCGTTTAGTGGTGGTTTGGATCTGACTGAGGGTACCCTGCAATTTGGTGCGGCTGCTCATATCGGTACCGGGACAATCATCTTCTATGGAGGTGATCTTAGCTATGTATCAAATTCAGATGCCACGATTTCGAATGTGATTGAGATGCACAATGATGGCAGCCTTGATGTGGCTGCGGGGCGCGTGCTCACATTGGCTGGCAATGTGCTGAATGGTGATGGTGGCAAACTTACTATTGGGGGGAGTGGCCGCGTAAACTTCACTGGCAATAACTCTTTTACCGGTGGTCTGACCATTGAGGACAACAGTATTGCTGGGTTCAGCGATCAAGCTCAGTTGGGAACCGGGGCGGTGCAGCTTAGCAACGGAACTTTGAGTTATAGCGGGTCAACGGATCTGAACTTTTCCAGTCTGGGAATTTCCGGTAATGGAAACACACTCTTGATTGATGACAGTTCCGTTAAGACAACGATCTCGTCATCCCTGTCGGGTAGTGGTGGGCTGACTATTGATGGTGGCGACACCCTTACGCTGTCTGGCAGTAACAGTGGGTGGTCCGGGTCGTTCAGGATTGCAAATACTGAAGTCCAGTTTGGGGAAGCTGCCAATATTGGTAATGGGGCTATCGCGATTACACTTGATACGGGGCGTTTAACTTATCTGGGAAGCAGTGAGATCACGCTGTCGGATATCACTTTTAATGGTGCAAACAACTATGTCACTACCTCCGATGCAACTGCGGTGATTAATATAGCTTCAGATCTAACGGGCTCTGATCAGATCTTCTTTACAGGGCCGGGTGAGATCACGGCTAACGCATGAAGCTATAAGGTGATGATATTTTGCATATAGTCGTTGTTCCATCCTGCTGTTTTTCGACGTC
>CANMBS010000027.1 GCA_947496145.1 uncultured Pseudovibrio sp. | reverse complement strand
TTGATTTGGTCATCAAACATTCAACTTGATACGCTGCCTTCTCAAAAGCCCCCATACACCAGATTCAGTTATAGCTCTAGAAGAATAGACGCTTTCTCAATGGTTCCGGCACCGAACTCGATCAGGGCGCAGTTTCTCTTCTGCAAACCACCAATTTCCCGCGCGGTTTTTTGAAGAAGCAAAATTTCTGTGCGGGTGAGATAGTAATTAGGAAGTTTCGTTATTTTCTGAAAGAGTTTGGATCCCTTTTTATCATACATATAGTGACTAGGTAGGCACTTGGGCATCTGATCCAAAGAGTCTACTACCTCTTGCCTAAACAGATTTGTTTCCTCATCTGTGTCATTAGGCTTGCATATTTGAAAGCACTCCATTTTCATTCTCTTTAATAGAAATGGATAGCTATTTATACCGATTAATCGAAATAGAATATGTATATTTCATGAAGAGAATCTAGTAAATTTTTATTAGGATATGAGGTTAAATGCAAAAATGAGCTCAATTTTAGAGTTATATTTGCGTAAAACTGATTTCAATAAATGCGACTGCCATCAATACCTCTATCGTGCTCTGAATTTCAACTATGAACAGTATTGCAGAAGCGCATTGATGCGCTTTCAACTTAACCTGAATTTGGCCGCAAAAGTTTTCTCCAGACATATTTCAGGCGTCACGCCTTGCCACTTGTTTCCATTGTGAGAAAGCGTTGATGTGGTGGAGGTAAATGTAGATTGCGGTGCGTCGGAAGCAGGGAGCAATGACAAGATTGTGCAGGCCGAAGAAGCCTGCCAGATATTTTTTAAATTGGCCCGGCGACCTGAACTTGTTGCATGGTCTGCTCTCGTTTTCGCAAGAGCAGATGTGAATTCTCAACTCGATTGTTTAAACCCTTATGACTGCAGTGCTCAATGGCTGGTATGATTTTGCGCCTCACCGCCCCATAAGAGCCAGGTTTGTCGATAGTAATTCGTTCTGGAGTAACTTCCTGCCTTGATATCAAACGGGTCCATAAACGCTTAGTAGCCTTGATGTTGCTGGCCCTTGTATCTTGATCACAACCTCATCAAGATACCAAATATTCGAGCTTTGTGCTCTCTTGCGTGGCAACTGACGACTGTAAGCTGGCTCAAACCTGATTCCCCACTTGCGAGTGTTTTATAGGACAGGGCAATGCTGCGTTCCGGCAGCCTCTCTTCGAGCTTGCGCAGACTGAGGGAGAAGCGGTGATAGGGTCAAATAACATGGGCGGTAATCTATGTCAGAAAACTGTGGCGATTGTAACTGATCAGAGCAGTAGTCATATTGCTCAACTACCAATCGGAACTGGAGCTAAAGTTAATTTGACATCCCTCGAAAACAGTGAGACACAAATCGGCCCTCAGCGGAATCCTTTCGATCCAAATTTTCAAAGAAACGCGATAAGGCATAACTACATAACATTTGGTGTTCGTGAGATGCTTTAAGGAGTATGAAACTCACTGTAATATATTGTGTTATATGTTAAAATTAGAATAGACCTACAAAAAAATACTTGTTGGGAAAACTCTCTGAGGCCGCCACCTTCTTCTTTCCTCCCTGAAAATTAAAGAGTTGTTAGTTTTAGACTAATTTATTTGGTAGGAAGGATAAATTTTATGCTGGCTTGTGATTTATAGGTGTTCAGCTGCTTGTGTAACCAATCAGTACCGACCTGTGGGGCTGTATTGACAGAAAAATTACTCAAGCCTTAGTGGCCTATAAGGGGTATAATGATGTCTGCAGAGCGGTCAGCCTTTGATGGTATGCGAGCAGCTATTTTCTTTTTCGAGTAATATTCTGATCTTACTGGTGGGAAATCAGGTTAGTAAAGGTGTCAAGGTGTATTGCGAGAACGTGATGTTCTAAAGGGCGCTTTATAATTGATGGCTGTTTGAGTGTTTTGTTAGTCTTCACTAAAGCGTATCTCTGAAAAGTGGACACCGGTTTTCAGATAAAGATACGCAAAAACAAAAGCTAAAGCAGATCAAGCGTTTCAGCTTAAACGCGAACTGCTTTAGTCTCAAGACCCATAAAAGTGTTTGGTATTTGAGTTGAGTTGTGATTCAAGCTCTCCAACAGGAGAGTTTGATGACAGGTTCGCATTTTTGGCTTTCGCAAGCACAGTTCGATCAGATAAAGCCGTATCTTCCAATAGATACACGAGGCAAGCCTCGTGTGGATGATCGCCGTGTTATCAGTGGTATTATTCATGTTTTGAAATCAGGGTGTCGCTGGGTTGATGCTCCCGAGCTTTATGGCCCCAGAAAGACGCTTTATAATCGTTTTGTTCGTTGGTCTGAAAAAGGTATTTGGGAAGAGCTATTTCCGGCTTTGGCGAGTGTAAGTGGTCCTCCTGCACATGTCATGATTGATAGCTCCGCAGTTAAAGCACATCGCAGTGCTGCTGGCGGTAAAGGGGGGGGAAACCCAAGCCATAGGCCGTTTTCGTGGGGGCCGGACAACCAAGATCCATGCTTTAACTGATGCTGAGTGCCGCCCTCTTGGCTTTCTGTTGACAGGCGGTCAAGTGGCTGATTGCTCTGCGGCAAAACTGTTACTGGAGAAGCTGCCCGAGTGCCGTATGCTGCATGCGGACAAAGCCTATGACAGTAATGCTTTACGCAAGCAAATCGAGGAGCACGGTGCAGTTCCAAACATCCCACCCAAAGCCAATAGAAAACTGCTTCTCGCCAGTCCTTTACAAGGATCGCAATGCCATTGAACGTATGTTTTGCAGGATCAAAGACTTCCGCAGGATTGCAACACGGTATGATCGAAAAGCTCAGAACTTCCTTTCCGCGCTCTGCCTTGTGGCTGTCATCTGTTACTGGGTACGAGTCTGGACCCTAGCATTAAACTTCCCCTTATCTTTTAAGGTAAATATAGCGTTGGTGTATTTTCATACAATGCAATGTATGCGGCATTGTTGATAATATTTTAATATAGCTAATTCACTGAAAAGATATGTGATATTTGTAAATACAATTTCGTAATCTGAGTTTTGTGCTTAAGTGTTGAGTAGTGTTGATTTAGTTGTATCAAGTAAATATATTTATTATTTAATGTCTATTTTTGAAATGTTCTTTTTTAAGGGTGGGGTGTTCAATAAAAATAACGCAGCTGAGGTGCCTAAACCTGATAGTTTGCAGTGTTCGGCTGTGCTTGTTGGTGACTTCGCTGTAAATGCAACAACGGCGATGGAGAGTATTGCTATAGCATATTGAGGGTTTGGGTGAGTGCCTTCCGATGCGATGCTTCATTTGCGAGGCTGGTGTATAGGATACATCGCTATCTTTTGATTCTGATTTAAAGTCCACGGGTCTTGTTGTTCAGATAGAAACGACCTGTTTTCCAGCGTCACGAAAATGTAATGTGCAGCTCATTTTGCCAGCTATGTTACGCTTCTATTTTGTGACGGTTTTTTTACATTCTGCGGATTTTTGTAAGCGTCATTTCGCTGTAATAATC
Organism: uncultured Pseudovibrio sp.; assembly: GCA_947496145.1. Taxonomy (GTDB): domain Bacteria; phylum Pseudomonadota; class Alphaproteobacteria; order Rhizobiales; family Stappiaceae; genus Pseudovibrio. The sequence goes on along the minus strand of CANMBS010000027.1, from coordinate 70,632 downwards.
TCATGTGCCTAGTTAGCTGAAATGAATTTGGTTAGCGGGGCTGAGATCTTGATCCGGTTTGAAGGTGTTAGAAAAGAATTTGGGGTTCATGTTGCTGTCAATGGTGCAAGTTTTTCCATTGATAAGCCCCAGATGGTTGGGATTATCGGTCGTTCTGGTGCGGGTAAATCTACGTTATTGCGCATGGTTAACCGGTTAACACCTGCTTCTAAGGGGCGTGTACTGGTTGATGGAGTTGATGTGCTGGCATTGAAGGGGGCACAGAGACGCCGCTGGCAGCGTGATTGTGCGATGATCTTTCAGCAGTTCAATCTGGTTCCCCGCCTTGATGTTTTAACTAATGTGATGCTGGGGCGCCTGAATGCCCATGGCACCGTGAGCAGCATGTTAAAGCTGTTTACTCGTGAAGAGCGGGTGCAGGCTCTTTTAAAACTGGAGCGTCTTGGTATTGCTGAAACTGCCTTAAAACGGGCGGAGAACCTTTCTGGTGGTCAGCAGCAACGTGTGGCGATTGCACGTGCATTGATGCAAGAGCCGAAGATGCTGCTTGCAGACGAGCCAATTGCCTCACTTGATCCTATGAATGCGCAGGTTGTTATGGATGCGCTTAAGGTGATCAATGAAGAAGACGGTCTGACCGTTATATGTAACCTCCATACTCTTGATACAGCCCGTAATTATTGTGATCGCGTGATTGGAATGCGTGATGGCGCAATTGTTTTTGATGGCACGCCGGATGAACTTTCCACCGCTGTAGCTCGTGAGATCTATGGTGCTGATGATAGTTTTGAAGAGGGTATGACCTCGACGTCTCTTGGTGGTGAAGGTGTAAAAGTCGCCGCCCTGGAACTGGCGGTGGGTGAGAATTTGCCAGTCGCCTCTGCTGCTGAGTAGCAGCTGTTTTTAGAATTTATCCTAAATTTGGAGTGCTCCGATGAAAAACACTGCTAAAGTTGCTGCAGCTCTTGCTGTTGCTGCAACCATTCTTGCTACGCCTATCGCTCTGGCTGAAGAGAAGATCACCGAATTTCGCATTGGTATTCTGGGCGGCGAAAATGAAGCCGACCGCCTTCGTAACAATCAGTGCCTTGCTGATCGTTTTGAGAAGCTGCTTGGTGTACCGGTTAAGTTGTTTCCCGCTGCTGATTACGCTGGCACCATTGAAGGTCTGAAGGGTGGTAATCTGGATTATGCTGAACTTGGTGCCTCTGGCTATTCCGCTGTGTACCTTTCCGCTCCTGGGGCTGTTGAACCAGTCTTGACCACAAAGCAGACTGACGGTGCAACCGGGTACTACTCTGTCATGGTCGCACGTGCAGATTCCGGGATTGAATCCCTGGAGGACATGAAAGGTAAACGTATGGGTTTTGCAGACCCGAATTCTACATCAGGTTATCTGGTTCCTTCCGTTGCATTTGATGAAATGGGACTGGATCAGAGAGAGTTCTTTGCTTCTACTCAATTTTCTGGCGGGCACGAGCAGAATGTTCTTGCTGTTCTCAATGGCGACGTTGATGGTGGTGTGACGTGGGCATCCGGTGTTGGTGAGTGGGAAGAGGGGTACACTTCTGGTAACCTGCGTAAGATGGTGGACAAAGGCATGGTTGACATGTCTGATCTGGTTCAGATCTGGAAATCTCCTTTGATCCCGAATGGTCCAGTTGTTTTGCGTAAGTCTCTTTCTGCGGACATTAAACAAAAGGTAGTTGCTTCTTTAAAAGCGATGGTGAGCGATGACGCTGAGTGTTTCTATTCCGCAATGCATGGTCAAAATGCTGGTTTTGTTGATGTAAACCACGATTTTTACAAGACCATTGTAGAGGCGCGTCGCCGTAAGATTGAAGCGAAAAAAGCTAATTAGATTTTATGACTGGTGAAGGGGCGCACTTTTAATGCGTCCTTTCATTTTGCGGCCCGCTGTGGCCTTTTTCTTTTCTCTTTTTGGAAGGATGTTGATGTGGCCGCTCGCTTAGCGCTTGCAGAGGCTTCCCGTTTGGCTGAGATTTCTCAGGCTTATGAGTGTGTTGCCCGACGTCGTACTCTTTATACTGCCGCGTTGCTTGGACTTGGTACCTTGAGCATATTGGGCGGCCTTTATGTTGCTGACGAAGCAAACTCTGGTAGCTTCTGGGGTGGGCTTGATAAATTTTTTGACTATCCGATTGAGCTGCTCGCTGGGGCCTATGAAAAAGGCTTGGTCGGCTTATTTCGACTATTTCTTGAGTATCTGCCTTATCTTGTTGAGACAGTGAATATTGCGCTGGTCTCTACTGTACTGGCATTTTTTCTCGGTGGGGCGCTGAGTTTTGTCGCCAGCCGCAACTTGGTGAGTAACCCGCTGCTTGTGGGTGTTATGCGCCGGGTGATGGATGTTTTTCGTGCATTTCCTGAAATTGTGATTGCGTTGCTGCTGGTGTTGATTTTTGGCTCCGGTCCGGTTGCCGCTGTGATTGCGGTGACGACGCATACAATCGGAGCGCTGGCTAAACAGTTTTCTGAGGTGAATGAGAACTGTGACCTTAAAGCAGTTGAGGGCATTCGCAGTGTGGGGGGAACCTGGCTGGATCAGATGCGCTTTGGTGTTTTGCCTCAGGTCCTCCCTAATTTTTTGTCTTACACGTTACTTCGGCTGGAAGTGAATGTGCGAGCCTCAGCCATTTTAGGGTTTGTGGGAGCTGGAGGTCTTGGGGCAGAGCTGAAAATGGTCGTGGACTGGAATTATGGGGCGGACATTCTCGTTATCATCTTTATGCTGGTCGCTTCGATTAGCTTTATTGATTACCTGAGTGGTTGGCTCAGGCAGAAGTTGATCGGCCAGACCAGTCAGATTTGAGAGGTAAGCTATGGCAGATATTCGTGTTTCTCGGGCTGCCTTACTGAATGAAGAGCGGCGATTAGATGACCTATATCCCGGAGTGATCAGTCAAGACTTGAAAAAACGCTTGCTGGGACCGGTCTTTGCAGCGCTGGTGGTTCTTTATCTGGTGGTTTGCTTTTTTGCCTTTGATGTTTTGGGGGTTGTGGATAAGGCGCGTGGGGATATGGCGCAGTTGTTCGCTCTGGATTCTTATGCCCACAAGGTTCATGCAAAGTATCAATTCAAAAGAGACGAGCAGGGTTTTGTTGTGAGCCTGGAAGGTAATCGCCGCGCAATATATAAAGTGCCTCCAGAGTGGATTGGGCACTCTAAGTCGCAAACCATTATTTCATTAGGGGGGGATGGGAAGGTCCAGTTTGAGGGTGGTTTGGTAACTTACTTTCATCCTGACTACCAGCAGCCCTTTGTCTTTAAAGTTGGAGAAGGTGCGCCACAGTTCCTTTCAGGTGCTGAGGTTGACTGGTTAAAGGTATCGGGATCTCAGGTGAATGCGCGTCCATCATTATATTCCCGCATCTGGATGACCAAAAGCAAGGTTGAAGTGCAGCGCTATTTTACAGGCTGGGAAAATTTCTGGTTTGACTTTGATAGTAAGTTGAATGGTCTGAGTGTTGGAGCTTTGTGGTCGCTTGTATTTGCATCAGAGCGGCTCCATCCAGAGATGTCGAACCTGCGTTACATGTTCCATGAGTTATGGACGAATAATGAGTGGCAGCATGGTGAGGTCTACTTTGCTTTGTTGCAGACACTTATCATGGCTGTTGTCGGTACATTGATTGCCGGCATTCTGGCGTTACCATTGGCATTTGTAGCTGCCGCCAATGTGAATCCTGTGAAGTGGGTACGTACAGGGATGCGACGGCTCTTCGACTTTTTGCGAGGTGTGGATATGTTGATCTGGTCTCTCATCTTTATTCGTGCATTTGGATTGGGTCCGCTCTCCGGGATTTTCGCAATTTTCTTCACCGATACAGGAACCTTTGGAAAGCTGTTTTCTGAAGCTATCGAGAATGCTGATAAGAAGCAGGCTGAGGGGGTACAGGCGACAGGTGCGTCTTCCATTCAAAAGTATCGGTTTGGGCTGTTCCCTCAGATCCTGCCGCTCTTTATTTCTCAGATGCTTTATTATCTGGAGAGCAATACACGCAGTGCGACTGTAATCGGCGCACTGGGGGCAGGGGGTATTGGCTTGAAGCTTATTGAGACCATGCGTACCCGGCAAGACTGGGAGAATACGCTCTATCTGATTATCCTTATCATCGCTGTTGTTATGTTGATGGATCAGCTTTCAGGTTGGTTGCGGCGCAAATTGATTAAAGGGAATGCATAGGTTTGTGCAAAGACTGAGTTTAGCATAGTGCATGAGAGAGTTGTGCTCTCAATAGCTAACCACAGATATCTGACAGCATCGGAGAAGGGCGCACAGCATATGTCGCGCCTTTTTTCTTTGCGGGGGTATGGCTGATAGGGGCGGTGGTACGCTTGCGGAGCCTCTTGTCCACACATCTCCTGAGCTGGAACTATGGCCATATTTCCATGTGAATTGCGGATCTTATTATAATTTATTGATTTTACGTGTTTATTTAGTTTGTGTGTTTGTTTACATGTTGCATATCAAAAAATGTTATGCGTAAAGTTTCAGTATAATTTCTGAGAATTTGGGAGAGCTTAGAGATTTTATTTTGATTTTATCTGGAAATTGCTTTGATGGGTTGTTGATTTATATTCGGCGTATTTCAGTGTGTCTCGTATCGATTTAATATTTAAGTTATTCATCCAAAGTGGGTAGATTATATTTTATTTATTCATAGTTTTATTTGAGATATTGCGCGTGTTTAAGGGCGGTAGCTCGATTGATGCTCATTCCTCTCAATATATGTGTGTTATTTGTGTCACATAAAAATATGTAGGCATTCAATTGCCATTTGAATTATTGATTAAAATCTAAATATCACAAATATTGATGTTGTGAACAGCGCGAGGCGCACTGATGAGTGCTCTGTTGAATAAGATGATGTTTCAAACATTGCTTTGTTCAGTAAGCGCAAGTGGGGAGCCGGAGTGGTTAGGGATCGACGTGTTGTCGAGCTGCTCTGGTTTTAAAGAAAGTTAAGATTATGAACTTTAAGGCTATCGCTATTGCTGCTGCTGCAGCGGCTGCTGCAACTTCCGGTCAGGCTGCTGACCTTCCAATGGATGCGGCTCCAGTAGATTACGTTCGCATCAACGATGCATACGGTGCGGGCTTCTTCGTGTTGCCAGGCACTGAAACTGCGATCAAAATTGGCGGTCGTGTTCGTGTTGAAGCTAAATTCAACAACCTGACAGAAGATGAAAAATGGGGCAACGAAGACAACAACATCAACTTCCGCTCCCGCGCAAACCTGCGTGTTGATACCCGCACTCAGTCCGAACTTGGCCTGATCCGTACTTATGCAGACTTCCAGTTCACTTCTGATACCGATAAGCGCGGCAATGAAGGCGTTAAGCTGGACAAAGGTTATGTTCAGATCGGTGGCTTCACCTTTGGTCGTGCAACCTCCGCTTTTGATCTATGGACCGGTGAGCTGGCAACTAACGTATTTGACCGTCACGTTTCCGATGACACTGCATGGCAGGCATCTTACACCCATGATCTGGGCAACGGTCTGACCATCGCTGCATCCGTCGAAGATAACTCTGACCGTCAGCATGGTGTGATTACCTCCGTAAACGAACAGACCGCTGGTGCAGGTACGCCGGGCGACACATCTGACGACGTTTACGAGCTTACAATTGCTGAAGATCGTGATGATGCAGGCAACACCTTGCCATCATTTGTTGCTAAGGTGCAGCTGACACAGGGTTGGGGCTGGGTTGGTCTGTCCGGTGCTGTGACCAAAGTTGATGCGGTCAAAAGCAGCGAATCTGAGCTTGGTTACGCAGTTGCTGCTGGTCTGGGCTTCAACCTTGACATGATTGCTCCAGGTGATGTGATCAACTTCCAGGCTGCATATGCTGATGGCGCAATGGCTTACGTTGGCGCTGATGATACTGCTGATGCAGTTGTGTTTAACGGTGGCAGCATTGAAACTAACACAGCATGGTCTGTTGCTGGTGGTTATATGCACAACTGGACTTCCGAGTTCGCGTCCGGTCTTGAAGCGTCTTACCTTGATGTTGAATCTGGTGACAAGCGCCTGATGGCAGACTTCAATGAAGTTGTTGTTGCTGGCTCTCTTGAATACACCCCGGTTGCTGGCCTGTTGTTCTCCGCAGGTGCTGGCTGGGCTCAGAAAGACGTAGATGGTGGCGACAAAACCGATGCTGCGACTTTGAACTTCCGCGTACAGCGCTCCTTCTAAGGCTGATTTCAGTCTTAGAGTTCCATTGGAAACTCATAAATCCTGATTTTCCAATGTCTCTCATTCCCGGTGGTGTCCAAAGCCACCGGGTCCCCTTTTTTGAATGAGAGAATAATGGGTTGTATTTGCTTGCTCAATTCTATTTGTAAATTGCCTATTAAAATTTTGTGATATTTTTAATCCCCAGTGTGGGGCTTTTTGCATTTTCTTTGTCTTTTGATTTGCTATTTGTGAATTCCCCTTCTTATGTAAAAACTCGTAGTTGCAATATATTGTTTTATTTCAATGGGTTAATTTGATGTAAGGGGGTGATGTTCGTTATGTGCTTCGCTTCGCGCCTGTGCCCCTCAATATCTCTGTTGTGTCAAAAAAAACACACTGCTTTAGGGTGGTGATGTTTCTCCCATTCCAAAACACTAGGTTGATATTGCGATCTGACATCCGGTGAGGCATCAATATGTCCACCGACGCGGTCGAGCCGATTGCTGCTGTGCCTTTTAAGGGCAAGCCGGATCAGGTTCTCGTGTCGCTGGGAAAAGATGAAATGTGAGCTGCTCCAAACAGGTCACGCAAATTTCGTCTTTTTATTGAGAGACATTGGAAGGTCAGGATTATGAACGTTAAGACTCTTGCACTTGCTGCAGTTGCAGCTGCAACAGCAACTTCTGTACAGGCAGCAGATCTGCCTATGGCTGCTGAGCCAGTAAACTACGTAAAAGCATGTGACGCATTCGGTGCTGGTTTCTTCCAGCTGCCAGGCAAAGAAACCTGCATCAAGCTCGGCGGTCGTATCCGTGCGAACTACGTATCCCATGACTTTAATCAGGATCTGGATGCGGTTATCGAAAAAGGTAAAGACGCGATTGTAATGGTACAGGGTGCTGCTCCAATCACCTCAAAGTCACAAGATCCTACTAAAGACGTGGCAATTTTTGGTGCCGGCACATCAACTTCTCTTGCTACAACAAAGAAAGCATTGGAAGCTGAACTTGAATACCGTAAAGCAGCAGTGGTTAACGGCTCTGGTACTACGGCAACTGAATATGCTGACCAAGCTGCTAAAGACTCGGCGATCAAAGAAGTTGAAGACGAGCTGAAAAAAGTTGAAGATGCTCGTGAGATTTCTGCTAAAGTAGAACCTAAGAAGAACAACTATTCCGCTTATACTAAGGGATATTTGTACTTCACTTCTATGACCAACACCGAAATCGGTACAATCAAAACCTACACCGAGCTGACTGCCAAATGGGACCAGGATGGTAACAGCGAAAGCGGTATGGGCGATGTGTATGTACAGATCGGTGCTGACTACGGTTCCTTCCTGTTTGGTCGCGAGTCATCCGTATTTGACGGTTTCACTGGTTACACCTGGATTGTTCCAGTAGGCGTTTCCCTCTCTGACGTGTCACTTCTGCAGGCTTCCTTCACCGCTGATCTGGGCAACGGCTTTACCGCAGCAATCTCTGCTGAAGAATCTTCCTACCGTGGTGGCGAAGACAACGGCCTTGACATCGTTGGTGCACTGAAAGTTACTCAGGGTTGGGGTTCCTTCAAACTGGCTGCTGCTGCGCATAACAAAAACGACGACGATGGTTACGGCTTTGCTGGTGGCGCAACTGCAGTATTCAATCTGGACATGCTGAAAGAAGGCGCTGAAGTTTCCTTCCAGGCTCAGTATGCTGATGAAGCAGGTGCATACCTCACTTCTGACGAAGATGACTCAGCTAAGTCCGGTTGGGCTCTGTCCGGTGGCTTCGAAACTCCTCTGACAGAAAAACTGTCTGCACAGCTGGACGTTACTCACCTGATGCTCGACAAAGACAGCAAAGACTACGAAAAAACTTCTGTAAACGGTTCCCTCGTTTACTCTCCAGTTGAAGGTCTTGGTCTGGCTCTGGCTGCTGGCTGGTCTCAGGAAGACGACAACACCGACAAAGACTACGACGATGTAACCAAAGTTGGTGCTCGCGTACAGTACACCTTCTAATTCGGCGTAGGAATTCGATAGCTTAATCACTATCAGTTCTTCAACCCCGGTGGTTCTTCCACCGGGGTTATTTTGTTTTTGCAATAGGTCGCCAAAACGTGTGCAGAAGGTGGCTGCTCAGGAAATGTGAGCAGAGTTCTTTTGTAGCTTAAGTGAGCTTTATATGTGGTCGTGATCTGGGTGAATGCGTTACTTACATTCTCGGGTGTGTGTGGTCATTTAGAAACAACAAGATTTCCAAGGGTGTTGGTTCTTGCTGCATATTTTGGAATCTCGCAAATGATGATTTCAGGCGTATTTCGGGTCCGTGCCTAGATTTGCATTCCTCAAATAAATGTTTGAAAATAAACACATATCACTATTGATGGATCTTGGAGTAAAAAGTAGCTTTCCTTCTCAATTTAATTGAACATGTTTTAACGCTGCCTATTTCTGGAACTTGCGCTTGGCAAAAACTACATGTCAAATTGGCATTGATAGAAACAGGTTTACCATTGATTTTCAGGAGAGGCGTTTGCAGCATCTACTGCTGATCTGCCAGTTGTTGCTGAACCAATGAATTGTGTTCAGGTATGAGATACTTACGGTGCGGGTTATTTTCAGCTTCCGGGTCAGGATGCTTGCATTGATGTGCGTGGTCGCATTCGTACAGAGTGGATTTCTCACAATCTGACTGATGGTCTTGGTGTTGTTTTACCAAGAAGGAGAAGGATGCTGTTGCTCCGTTGACCACTTGGTAAACTGCTGGATGCAGATGTTACCGGTGTAGCAACTGCTCTGGATACTGAAGCTAAACGCCTGTGTGCATTGAACGGTCATTTTGGCAGCACTTCATTTGGTGCAAGTCAGGCTATTGCTAAATCATACTTCAACACGTCTAGCGGCGGCTCACAGGGCGGAACTTTTGATGCAGCGACGACGCAACATACAGCGATTATTCAGGTGTTCGATGATAAGATTGCCAAGGTTAAGAAGACTGGCACAACTGAGGTTAGTGCCGGTCAGCTTGCTGATCATAATCAGAAGCTGACTGATCTGGAGGCCCATTCTGCGAAGGTTGGCAGTGCTCGCGAAATTGCCGCCAAGGTTGAAGATGAAACCAACGATTACTCCGCATATGCAATAGGTTATGTCTGGCTTGAGTCTATGGCTACAACAGAATTTGTGATGATCAAAACCTACACAGAACTGACGGCTATGTGGGATGATCACGATACTGCGGAGTCCGATATCGGCAATGTCTGGGTTCAGTTTGGTTTTGACAATGTCAACCTGACCGTTGGCCGTTTGGGGACCTCTTGTTCTGACTTCGAAGGGTATTTCAATATTGGCGTTGCTGATGTGCATGAAGGTGGTGGTGACGTGCTTCAGATCCAGCTCACTGCTCTATGGAGCACGGCTTTACCGCTCAGTTTGGTATTGAAGATGCAAATGATATCAATGGAGCAACCAACCGTGTGAACTTTGCCGGTAACATCGGTTTTACTCAGGATATGTTCTTTGATAGTTTGTCTGGTGTTGCACATGCATATTCTGATGATGACTACGGTTATGCAGTTGCGGCGCAGGCTTCTGTGAATCTAATGGATAACCCGAAGGTTGGTCTTGGTGCCTTTTACGGGCAGTCGGCTCTGACCCACTTGAATCTGTTTGAGAACAAAGCTGGTTTTACCAATGCTGGCGAGGCAAAAGGCTTTGTTGTTGCAGGTGCTATGAAACTTGGTTTAACAGATATGTTGACAGCACCGCTTGATGCTTCCTGCGCAAAGCTGGATCAGGACTCTGCTGACTGGAAGAAGACCAACGTTTACGGTTCTTTGGCGTACTCTCCAGCAGCTGGCCCTGAGTTTTTTCTGGACGCTGGTTACTCCAAAGACAGTCTGGATAACAAAAAATGCGCAGGTTGCTGGTCTCCTTCAGTACAACTTCTAAGGTCGCTTAGACCACTAGTTCCGGTGGTGCTGTTGCCGGAACCATTTCATAGCGCTCAGGTGTGATGCTTGCCACAGACAGCAATATGCATAGTCAATAAGAAGGGTATCACTTCAAGATTTTATGAGTTTCGTTTGTACGTGAAACCTTCTAATCTCATTTCTGGTTGAAGTTCATAAATCCTGATCTTTCAATCAGTCTCTCAGGCCCGGCGGTTCCAACCCGTCGGGCTTTCTCATTTCAGGGATGAAAATGACTGTTTTACAGGCAGAATTGAGTGCCCTTTAAAAGTGGTCAGTAAAAGTTGGTTGGTCATGCTTTGAGTGAGTTCACATTGCATGAAATCAAACACCTTTGATATTTTTCTCAGTTAAATTCGTATATATTTTCGGTTGGGTGATAAAATACTGCCTATTCTATAGTAATTGCGAAAATTGTACCTTGGCGTAATTGTCTAGTTGCACAGAGGTAGTCATTGCAGGCGATTTTCAGCACTGCATGTGTGGGTATTGGACTACTTCGAGTGACGGATGGAGGTTCAATACTATGACGAGAAAGCTGATTTTCCTGCCGGTCTTGCTGTCATTCGGAGTTGCAGCACAGGCTACAGATTTGCCAGGTCCGGTATTCAGCGAGGGGCCTGAACCGCTTAACTTGGTGGAACCTCTCAATTATGTTCAGGTATGTGATGCTTATGGTGAGGGATTCTTCTTTTTACCCGGTACGCAAACCTGTTTGAGATTGAGTGGTCGCGTGCGGACGGATGCTCATTATCGTGACTTTGCTGATAAGCCTGCAAACTGGGGAGGCGTCCCGCAAAATGGGCCAAAAGGGCGGGATTTGAATTCTTTACGCCTGCGCGCACGCTCTTACATTCGCATGGATACCAGATCTGAGACCGAATTTGGATTTGTGAGGAGCTTTACCGAACTGCGGGCCACGGTTGACTCAGATAGTGAACGCTACGATGACTCACCAGTCATGGATCTAAATAAGGCTTATATTCAGTTTGGTGGGTTCACGATTGGGCGTACTGGTTCACTCTTTGACTTCTTTACCGGGGCCACCTTTGGTGCGGTGCATCGTGACTGGTCGGATACTAATTCATGGACTGCGGCCTATACGGAAGTTCTTGAGGGGGGTGTTTCGGTTACCATCTCCATTGAGGACCCTGTTTATCGAGCCCATGGCGTATTTACCGGAGTTACTGGCGAGAATGGTAAGGCTGGTAACAAGGCTCCAGATGCGGTTGCCGCTTTTAGAATGGACGGGGATTGGGGCAGCGCTAAGCTTGCAGGTGCAGTCACCAACATCAGGCCGGAAGCTTCTTACGTTCCGGGTAAAATAGGTTGGGCGCTTGGGGCTGGTGCAATAATCAACCTCCCTCAACTGGGTGGTCAGGATGCGATGGCATTGCAGTTCCAGTATGGAAACGGGGCGGTTTCTTATGTAGGTATTGATGATGATGAGGTATTTGACGCTTACTATATCAATGGTTCAACTCAAAAAACTGAAGCACTGTCATTCTCTGGTGGGATCACGCATTACGTTGCACCAGATGTGAGAACGGACTTTGACGCCAGCTATGCGGTTGTTGACACCCCGGCGGGTGCAGCGCTTCCTGACTTTGATCGGATTGCTCTGGACTGGGATCTGGTTTGGTCTCCTGTCAGCGGTATGGAGATGGGGATTGACCTAGGGTATGCACGTGTCTCGCCGGAAGGGCAGAAAGACTTTGATGAAGCCAGTGCGCTGATGAGAGTGCAACGTACGTTTTAAAGCGTGTCTCTGAAAAGTGGACACCGGTTTTCAGATAAAGATACGCAAAAACAAAAGCTAAAGCAGATCAAGCGTTTCAGCTTAAACGCGAACTGCTTTAGTGCCTGATTTGAATAGGGAAATCAATGCAGCTTGATCTTGCCTTAGCTGATGTAAGCTGCATTGTGTTTGTGATGCTTCACTCCTGTCAAAGGCTTCGCTGGATGAATGTCAGAATTCGATCTTGCGTTGGCTGATCCCACAGGAGCGGAGCATGTCCTTCGCTAGGGACTGTATAAAACTCCATTTTTTCATGTAGTTGCGACATTTTCTGAGCTGTTTGTGCAGTAAGGAGCGGGGAATTTTCTCCGTGCAGTAACAGGTGAGGGATTGGTTTCAGATTATTGAAGGAGGCCCAGAGGTCTTCTTGGGGAATTAGTTTATCCTCCTCCCGTACAGCATCACCTAAACCTTTGTCATAACAGAGAGTTACGCAGTCTGAAGCAGGTGAGTAAAGCTGGTTTGCAAATGTGATCCAGTCAGCTTCAGAGAGTTTTGAAAAGGTTGCTCCGTGTAGGGATTGAAGTCGCTCTGCTGCTGCGATCATTGAGGGTTGTGTCATTACGGAGCCGACAGATGCTACGATATCGTCAAGCGCCTGTTGTTCAAGGGTTGGACCTATATCATTGATAATAATAGATGAAATTCGACCTTGATGGCGTTTTGCCATTGAGAACGAATGTAAGCCTCCACGAGAGGTGCCAATCAGGGAGAACTTTTCAAGACCGAGAGCTTTGATACCGCGATCGATATCATCCCCTTCCTGTTCCAGACTGTATGTTCTGAAATCTGCTGCATGGTCGGACATGCCTCGTCCGCGATAATCCATGGCAATGACACGCAGGTTGTTCTTTTGAAGGACGTTCGCTAACCGATAGAAATCACGGGAGTTTCTGGTTAGTCCTGCCAGACACAGGACTGTTGGGCAGTTGGGTCTGTCTGTTTCCCAGATATGGGCGGATAGTGTTATGCCGTCACTTGCCTGCCATGTGAAACGGGTGGTGCCTGTCAAAGACTGCAAGTTTTCATCAATATTGTCTGAAGCTTGAAGCATGAGTTCCTCCTGCGATGCCTCTGAATTTAAAATGGGCTTTATGCAGTCCTGACGGCCCTTCTGACATAATATGCTCTTCACATACATTGTATAAAATTAAGTATGAGAGGCTTGTCGCTCTGTTTTGTGACGGTCGGCCTGCTTATTGAAATTGCGTTGCGTAATGGTGGCACTATTGTACTTATCCCCACAATAGGGGAGCTTTATCCCCCTGTCTTGCGAAAGTTTTGGTGAGGATGACGCCAGCAAAAAAGCCCGGCCTTTGCGCCGGGCTTTCATCATGATGTGAAACCTGTTCACATGCTTTCTAATATCCGCGTGTCAGGTCCTGCGTGATTGTCAGAGGCTTGTTTTCGAGCTTGTAGCGATACACTTGCAAATTTTCTGTGATGCGCTGCACATAATTTCTCGTCTCGCCGTAAGGTATTGATTCTACCCAGTCTATTGGATCAATTTTGGGATTTCTTGGATCTCCGAAACGCTCGATCCATTCTTTAACTTTGTTTTTTCCAGCGTTGTAGGCCGCAAAGGTAAGGATATAGGATCCGCTAAATTCATCTACCAGTTCTCCAAGAAAGGCGGCTCCAAGCGTGGCGTTGTAGGCTGGGTCTGACGTTAAACGGGACTTCTTATAGGAGAGGCCAAGGTTGCGGGCCGTTTGTCTTGCTGTTCCCGGCATGAGCTGGAGTAATCCCAGTGCGCCAGCACTACTTCGTGCTTTTGGGTTAAATGCGCTCTCTTGTCGAGCAATCGCGTAAACCATTGGCTTTTCAACACCTTTTGATATGCGCGTTTTGCGCGGAATTGCGTTGGTTGGGTAGGCGAGGGGCGCTGCCTCAACACGCTCTGCCTGAGCTATGCGACCCACCATGGTGGCCCATTGATAGACGCCACGCGACTCTGCAAGTTCAGTCAGCAGCCGGATTTGACCATTGCTGGATAGTGTGCGGGCCAGATGTGTATAAAACAACAGTGTATCATTGTGCAGGCCCGCCTCATCCATGCGTTTGATAGCCTGAACCAGTTCGTTCCCGTTGAAAGCAGTCCGGTCAGCAGGCGAGACCTTTGGGAGCGCCGCCATTGGCATTTGATTGATGCCTAGTTTGGCAAGAGCCAGTTGTCCATAATAGGCGGTCTGGAAAGCGCCTGCCTGACGGTAGTAGGAGATTGCGCCTTCAGTATCGTGAAGCACCTCGCGGGTTCGGCCAAGCCAGTAATAGGCACGGGAAAGGGTTTGCGCGGTTTTGCCCAGTTTTGCAATGCGTTTAAAATGCGGTTCGGCTAAAGTTGGGTCTTTCACATGGCGCAGAGCAAACCAGCCTGCATGGAATTCGGCCTCGGCGATCATAGCTGGCGATTGTGCGGCATGTTTTGCTGCGATGTTATAGGCGCGGCGTGGCTGACCAGCTTCTGCCATCTCGCGGGAAATATCCCGGCGTTGCTTCCACCAGCTGTCGTGATTGAGAAGAACTGTCGCATCGGTTGGCGCTCGTTCCATGAGCGTTGCGGCAGTCTCGTAATCTCCTTGCAAGCGGTAATGCTGAATCAGCGCAAATTGATAGTTACTGTCTGATTTCATTGAGTGTGGAACGCTTTTTAACTTACTCAGAGCGTTGCCTTTAGCGCGAATGCTGGCGATGCGAGCTTTGATGTAGGACTGCTCTTCTGAGGAAAGCTCTGAAAGAAGGCGTTCTGCACCGCGTGCCCGGTCACGATAAAGCAACATCTCAGCTCTCAGGCGGTGATCTTTTTGGCGCAAAAGACTGCCAAACAGGGCACGAAATTCTGCTTCCTCTTCGTTCTCAAAGGTTTCATCCTGCCATAAGGGGCGAATGAGCTTTGCGGCCTGACTGCGATTGCCTTTTGCCATATGGGCTTTTGCCAGTGTAATACGCCCCTCGGTGGTTTCAGGCACGGAATTGCCAAAGGCCCCGATGATTTGAGAAGGGGTTAAGTTTGAGACAGACAGAGCAGCTTCGCCGCGGGCGCGTACAACTTTGGCGGTGGGCCAATGGGGAGCTGCGGCAGCAAACTGTGCAATGTGTGTGACTGGTGTTTTGGGGCCGCCGCTCAGCATGATGAACCAATCGGCCAATCGTCGATCAAGGTTATCCGGCAACGCATTACGGCCCTGCAAGGCTTCTTCCAGACGTCCGGATTTCACATTTTGAAGGACAATCCTGAGCGGTTCTACTGATCCGGTTGCAGGGGCAATGGTAGGTCCCTGTGGAAAAGAGCTGGCTAAAGCTGCGGTTGCTCCCAGTGCATTTTGTGGCTTTGTAGTGTGGTTCGAGACCAGGTGTCTACTGTTGGTATGAGGTGTAACAGGGGCGTAGCTGGAAAGTTTTGATCCAGTTGCCTCATTAAATGCAGAACTGTGTGAAGCAACGGGTTTTGCACGTGGCGTGATGATTTGCCATGTGCGTGTGGCTGTTTCCTGTTTGGCGTTCAGTGCTGCATGCTGAGCCACTCTGACCGGGTTTGGAGTGGGAATTACATTGTAATTTAAAGAGGATACGGCTGAAAATGCCGATACGGAAAAAGTTGTTGCAACTGCAAGTGCACTCAATTGTGTCGATACAAGAAACAACCTGTTGATACGCATCGTACTCATCTGCCCGTTATACTTGGGTGTTAAAATCCAGCAAGAACGCACCGGATACCTGAATTTGATAAAATTCCGCAGTTCTGCATGCCATGAACAGGGTAAATATCTGTTTAATGTGTCGCACCGGAACGGAGCATACTCTCCTGTGAAACTGGCCGAATTATGAGCATAAAAAAATCCGCGAATCTTATAAGAGAACCTCTTGGTGATGTTGCCGAGATAGGCTAGACCACTCTATTGTACGCCAGCCCTTTGAGGGTACTGGCGAAATTTGCTCTGTATATATGTAATCCAACGAGGAACCTGAGATGTTTAAAGGATCAATTCCAGCACTTGTCACACCTTTCAAGGATGGCAAAGTGGATGAGAAAGCCTTCCGGGAATTCGTGGATTGGCAGATAAAACAGGGCACCCACGGGTTGGTTCCCGTGGGCACAACCGGAGAAAGCCCGACTCTGACTTTTGACGAGCACAAGCGTGTCGTTCAGATGGCTGTTGAGGTATCTGCGGGCCGTGTTCCTGTTATGGCAGGCGCAGGTTCTAATAATCCGGTTGAGGCGATTGAATTTGCACAGCACGCGCAAGAGGTGGGCGCTGATGCTATACTTTCTGTGACCCCTTACTACAACAAGCCAAATCAGGCTGGTCTGAAGGCGCATTTTAAAGCAATAGCTGCTGCAACAGATCTGCCGATCTTTATCTATAACATTCCAGGTCGCTCTATCATCGATATGAAGAGTGAGACCATGGCGGAATTGTTTGATGAAGTAGACAATATTGTTGGTGTAAAAGATGCGACGGCTAACTTAGCGCGTGCTTCTGAGCAGCGTCATCTGTGTGGCAAAGACTTCATCCAGCTTTCTGGTGAAGACATCACGGCACTTGGTTTTATGGCGCACGGAGGGGTTGGTTGTATTTCTGTAACGGCAAACATAGCACCAGCGCTCTGCGCCCAGTTTCAGGAGGCGTGTCTTGCGGGTGATTTTGCAGTAGCTTTGGCCATTCAGGATCGTTTGGCACCACTGCATGACGCTCTGTTTATTGAGCCAAATCCGGCTGGTCCGAAATATGCTTTGTCTTTGCTGGGCAAGATGGAGAATGAGCTGCGCCTGCCGCTGGTGCCTGTATCTGAGGAAACACAGGAAACCATACGCAAGGCTATGGTTCATGCTGGCCTGATCAACTAATATGATGATCCGTGCACTGGATTGCTGGTGCACGGATTATTTGTTGAGACGAGAATAAGGATAAGAAATGGCTGCCAAAAAAGGTGGCGTTCCCGGGCGCAAGGTTGTTGCGGATAACCGGAAGGCCCGTTTTAACTACGAAATTGAAGATGTTTATGAGGCTGGCATTGAGCTGAAAGGGACTGAAGTTAAGTCGCTTCGCCAAGGCAAAAGCAACATTGCAGAAAGTTATGCTGCTGAGTATCAGGGTGAGATGATGGTCTATAACATCTACATTCCTGAATACACGCAGGGCAATCGCTTCAATCATGAGCCGCGTCGTCCCCGTAAGTTGCTGATGCATCGCCGGGAGCTGAACAAGCTGTTTGCCGCTGTTCAGAAGGAAGGCAAGACTATTGTGCCGCTGAAGATCTACTTTAATGAGGATGGTCGGGCGAAGATGGAAATTGCTTTGGGTCGTGGTAAAAAAGCCCATGACAAGCGCCAGACTGAGAAAACACGGGACTGGAACCGTGAGAAGCAGCGCTTGCTGAAGAACGGTTAGTTTGTTTTCCGGGTCCCGAACTTTCAAGTTGCGGGGCCTTTTTGTATTTGGCGTGTGCAGTGTTCAGGAGCTATACAGTGAAAGTTGTTGTTGCCTCACAAAATCCGGTCAAGGTGAATGCCACGCTTGAAGCGTTTCAGGCGCAATTTCCTGCTGATGAGATTGAGCTGGTCCCGGTGAGTGTTCCCTCTGGTGTTTCTGATCAGCCTATGAGTGATGATGAGACGCGACTTGGTGCTGTGACGCGGGCGCAAAATGCTTTGGAGGCGGTTCCTGATGCGGACTTTGGGGTAGGGCTGGAAGGTGGCATCTGCGAGCTTCACGGTATGGCCTATACCTTCGCGTGGATGGTTGTTCTTTCAAAGGATCGACAGGTTTCCGCCAACCGGACCATGATGTTACCGCTCCCGGATAAGGTAATGCAGCTGATGCGTTCGGGAGTAGAGCTTGGTCATGCGATTGATGAGATTTTCCAGACAACCAATATCAAGCACAAGGGCGGTGCCTTTGGATTGCTTACCAATGACCGCATGAGCCGGAAGTCAGTTTATCTGGATACGCTGTTTTGTGCCTTGTTGCCATTCAGATCACCAGCCTTTCAAAGTTAGGTGGAATCTTAAGACGATTGCTAAGCCAGTTTGGTTGCTTTGGCCAAACCACAAGGACAAGGGGCAGACACATCATACAATATGTGCCTGCCTCTCAATGTATAAGGCCCGGTGTTTTGCCGGGCCGTTTTATCTTTAGCTTTACATTTGCTTGTCACCAAACTTGTTGGTTCTTGGGAAGCCGTTTGGTGGCAGGCGTCCGGCCTGACCCCGGTCTCCACGCCAATCCTGAAGTTCTTCTAAAGTACGCTTGAAGACGCGCCCGGAGCTGTCTACCCAGGTTAGACCTTCTTCAGAGTCAAAGGTCTTGATGTCAGAAATGCCACCATCTCTGTAGCGTTGTAAGCGAACACCCCGGCCCCTTGTCATCACGGCGATCTGCGCCAGTGGGAAGGTGAGGAGCTTGCGGTTGTGACCGATGACTGCCACATAATCACCAATTGCCGGAACACACAGTACTGCTTTCGCTGGCGTCGTCACGTTGAGCACCTGTTTGCCCTTGCGGGTGTTGGCAATCACGTCCTGCTCTTTGACGACAAAGCCGTAAGCCCCATCGGTTGAAATGAGGAGTTTGCGCTCCGGGTCGTGAACAAAGGCGCTGACGATCTCCTGCGTTTCATCCATATCCAGCATCAGGCGGATTGGTTCGCCATGGCCACGCCCGCCCGGCAGCTTGTCTGCGCCCAGGGTATAGAACTTGCCGCCGCTGGTGAAGATCAGGACCTTACTGGTGGTCTCTGCATGGAAGGAGAGGTGCAGCTGGTCGCCCTGTTTGAATGCGAGGTTGCTTACGTCCTGTACATGGCCCTTAAGGGTTCTGATCCAGCCCTTTTCGGAGATGACAACTGTGATTGGCTCTTTCTCAATCATGGCCTGATTGATTTCTTCCAGATCACGATCTGTTGCTTCACCAAAGTCCGTACGGCGGGCACCTATCTCAGTTTCCGGACCGTAAGCCTTGCCGATTTCACCGACTTGCTTGGAGACACGGTTCCATTGTTTTTTCTCGGAGGCAAGCAGGGATTCAAGACCTGCTTTTTCCTTGGAAAGCTTGTCGTGTTCTTTTTTGATCTCGAATTCTTCGAGCTTGCGCAGTGAGCGCAGGCGCATGTTCAGGATCGCTTCAGCCTGAACCTCGGTCAGTTCAAATGTCTGAATCAAGGATGCTTTGGCATCGTCCTCTTCACGGATGATGCGGATCACTTCGTCAATGTTCAGGTAGGCGACCAGATAGCCTTCCAGAACCTCAAGACGGTGATTGATCTGATCGAGACGATGGCTGGAGCGGCGAACCAGAACTTCTTTCTGGTGCTCAAGCCATTCCTGCAGGACGTCCTTCAGGCTCATGACCTTGGGGACAATGCCTTTGGAGAGCACGTTCATGTTCAGCGAGAACCGGTTTTCAAGGTCCGTCAGCTTGAACAGGGAGGCCATGAGGAGTTCAGGATCAACGTTCTTGTTGCGAGGTACAAGAACGACGCGAACATCTTCGGCGGATTCATCGCGAATGTCGTCAAGCAATGGCAGTTTGCGTGCCATCAGAAGTTCGGCGATTTTCTCGATCAAACGGGACTTTTGAACGAGATACGGAATTTCGGTCACGACAATGGAGTAGGTGCCGCGCTGGCCCTCTTCCTTATGCCATTTGGCGCGGGTGCGGAAACTGCCACGACCAGTCTTGTAGGCTTCCAAAATGGAGCCTTTGTCGCTCACAATGGTACCGCCGGTTGGGAAATCCGGGCCTTTGATGAACTGTAGCAGGTCTTCCACTTCTGCACCCGGATTTGCAATCAGGTGCTGACAGGCATTGCACAGCTCATAGGCATTGTGTGGCGGGATGGATGTTGCCATGCCCACGGCGATGCCGGTGGAGCCGTTTGCCAGAAGGTTGGGGAAGCTGCCCGGCAGGACGACCGGTTCGGAATCCAGACCGTCGTAGGTTTCACGAAAATCAACGGCGTTTTCGTTCAGGCCATCCAGAATGCGGGTGGCTACGTCGGTCATGCGCGCTTCGGTGTAACGCATGGCGGCGGCGCTGTCGCCGTCGATGTTGCCGAAGTTGCCCTGACCGTCCACCATGGGATAGCGAACCGAGAAATCCTGAGCCAGACGGACAAGTGCGTCATAAATGGCACCATCACCATGAGGGTGATATTTACCCATGACGTCACCGACAACACGCGCACATTTCTTAAAGCCCTGATTTGGATCGAGCTTTAACAGGCGCATGCCGTAAAGAATACGACGGTGCACTGGCTTCAGGCCATCGCGCACATCTGGCAGTGCGCGATGCATGATGGTTGTCAGAGCATAGCTGAGATAGCGCTCTTCCAGTGCTTCTTTCAGATTGATTGTTTCCGGGCCATCATGGCCAATCACTTCTTGTCCCATGTCACTTGGTTATCGTTCTTGGCTTGTTCTGGCAATGGTAACGCACAGTTCTAGCAATGAAATCCTCAGAAAACAGCGCTTTTTTAAGGTTTTTGCTTAGGCCCGGACAGAGAGTTTTCCGAGTCAGGAATGTGAATTTTCCATGGAGCTGTAAACTACCAGAAATTGTGGGTGTGGCTTCCTTTCGATCACCGCTCGAATTTTTATGGTTGATTTAAGGCAGTCTGTTTTTTGCCCTGCTATTTTATGGCTGGTTTATGTCGGAAGACTGTCGTTCATCTGAAGGGATACCAGATGCGTTTGAGTATTATCGTTAGAACTGGCGTGTTCCTTGCCGGGCTGGTTGGCGTTGCCGGATGTAGTCTCGCAGCCGATCCAGCCAATACTGTGCAGGAAACTGACAGTGTGCAGAGATCGGAGCCTGTCGCTGACGGATTGAGCGGGCAGGTGCAAGAAGCGCCGGGGGTGCGACGGAGCTGGTATCAGCCACCTCCTGAGGATCAGCATCCATATGTGCCGCCACCAAAGAAGCGTTATATTCCATTGGGTGGAGACAGTACGGGGCCGGTGATCATTTTGCCGGGTGGTAATGGGCCGCAATCAGATTAGGTTGCTTCATGAACTCTCGTTCTGAAGTTCTGCAAAATCTTTCTTCAGAGCTGTTACGTAACTATCTCGTGCAGCGGGCCATTGGATGCTGCGTGGTTCGTAAATGTATTTGAACAGAAAGTATCCGGTGAGTGAGAAGCCGGCTTCCATATCACTTTTTGCAATTTGCAGGTTCTGAGAGAGGCGGGTGGCTGGTGCTTTTAAAAACTCTGGCAGTGTCAGCAGTTTACTTGCATAGGGAAGACCCGCGCTTTTGCATACTGCGCGGCCTGATTTGGGAGAAACCCAGATGAGTTCCTCAGTGGTGCCGGTGGCGGCGCACTGCGTAAGGTCGAGGCCGAAGCCCAGCTCGTTGAGTAATTCCAGCTCAAAGCGCAGCACGAGTGCTGCTCCGATTTGAGGGTCCTCTAAGTGATCGAGGATAACATCAAGTGCATGGAACAGATTAGGGTGCGGGTCGCGTTCTGGAAGCAGGCGGACTTGAGAGCAGAGGCTTTGCAAGCCGTGAATGGCTCGGGCAGTCTGCATGAGATGGGCTGCGCGGAGTTGTAAGGGTTCAACGGTGAAGAAGCCCAGATGTTCGTCCAGTCTGGCGCGCCATGTGAGGTTGAGGTGATTGCCCAGTTGCAGGGCAGGCTGCTGGCGGCGCGATCTGCCGCCGCGAACCAGACCAAGGCAGCGGCCTTTGTCCGGTGTCAGAACTTCAAGCAGGATGTTGTTTTCACCCTGCTTGCGTGTTCCAATGACGATGCCTTCTGCCTGCCACTGCATGATTTTGCTCTAATGCGGGAAATCCAGTCCCATGTTGCGATAGCGCTCTGGATCATCAGACCAGTTTTCTCGTACTTTCACAAAAACAAACAGGTGCACCGGCGTTTCAAATGCTTCGGTGAGTTCCTCACGAGCGGCTTTTGAGATTGCCTTGATGGTCTGACCGTTCTTGCCCAGCACGATGGACTTCTGACTGTCGCGCTCAACGAAGATGGTTTGTTCGATGCGGATAGAGCCGTCTTTTTTGTCTTCCCACTTATCGGTTTCAACCGTGGAGATGTAAGGCAGCTCTTCGTGAAGGCGCAGATAGAGTTTTTCGCGGGTGATTTCGGCTGCCAGCATGCGCAAAGGAATGTCGGAGGCCTGATCTTCCGGATAAAGCCATGGACCCTTTGGCATCTGCTCGGCAAAGTACTTTAAAATGTCTCTGGTGCCAGAGCCATTGATGGCGGATACCATGAAGGTCTGGTCGAACTTGGTGTATTCGTTGGCTTTTGCCGCCAGTTCCAGAAGCTGTTCGCGTTTGGTGATGTCGATCTTGTTGAGGATCAGAACCTTTGGAAGCTTGATATGCTCCAGTTCGTTCAGGATACGCTCGACGGCTTCATTGATGCCTTTCTTGGCATCGATGAGCACAGCGACCACATCAGCGTCTTTTGCACCGCCCCATGCGGTGTCGACCATTGCGCGGTCGAGGCGGCGTTTCGGGCGGAAGATGCCCGGGGTATCAACGAAGATGACCTGACTATCATCTTCAATGGCAACGCCGCGCACGATTGCGCGGGTTGTCTGCACCTTGTGGGTGACGATTGAAACCTTTGTACCAACCAGCTGGTTCAGCAGCGTAGACTTGCCCGCGTTTGGCGCACCAATCAACGCAACAAAGCCAGCGCGTGTGTTTTCATTCAGTTTGCCAAGGTTGAAGTTCATACCCTCTGGCAGGTCGTCGTTGTTATTGTTTTCGTTGTTCATTTAAGACCTATTCGCTCCAGACGCCTTCGCGGCGCAGGATGTTCTCGGCAGCGGACTGTTCGGCGATGCGTTTTGAGCTTCCGACTGCTTCGCCAGAATCCACGCCTTCCACATTAACGCGGATTTTAAAGATCGGGGCATGGTCCGGGCCGCTGCGAGCGACTGTTTCGTATTGCGGAGTAGGGCGTCCCTTGGACTGCGCCCATTCCTGAAGAGTTGTTTTTGCATCTCGCAACGGGCCTGTATAGGATACCATTCTTTCAGCAAAATAGCGCTTGATGAAGTTCTCAGCTTCGTCAAATCCGCTATCAAGGTAAATTGCTGCAATCAGGCTCTCACACATATCTGCAAGAATTGCTGTTTTGGTTCTGCCGCCTGTATGCGCTTCGGCTTCACCAACGCGCATATGTTGGCCAATTTCGATGGTTTTTGAAACTTCCGCGCAGGTTTCGCGTTTCACGAGCTGATTAAGGCGTCGTGCAAGTTCGCCTTCATCTGCTTTGGGGAAGTTCTCTTCCAGCATTGTTGCTATGGCAAGGCCAAGCACACGGTCACCAAGAAATTCAAGGCGCTGGTAGCTTTGTAGAGAAGCCTTAGCAACCGGAAGGGCGCTGGCATGGGTCAAGGCCCGAACAAGGAGTTCCTTGTTCCTGAACTTGTAGCCAATGCGCTCTTCCAGCGCTGCATCTGATACCGGTCTTTTTCTTCTGCTCATATTCCGGCTAATTCCTTCAAAGGCTGCTGCATTATTGGCGTGTTAAAGTATGTCGCCAAGTCTGTCCCAGCGTACGGTCCAGGGCCACTTCCAGAACATCCAGGCTGGCTGACCATCTGCAACAGAGAAGAAGATAATCTCTGCCCGACCAATAAAGTTCTCAAAGGGCACGTAGCCAACACCAGACAAAACGCGGCTGTCCTGCGAGTTGTCCCGATTGTCACCCATCATGAAGTAATGATCGGCAGGAACGTGATAAACTGGTGTATTGTCCAGCTGTCCGCGGGTGGTGATATCAAGTGTTTGATAGCTCACACCGTTTGGCAGTGTCTCAATGTAGCGTGGGATGTTCAGGATGTCGCCGTAGCTATCTTTTTCAATGTAATCATCGATACGCTTGCGCTCAACGGCCTCGCCATTGATGTGCAAGACACCATCAATCATCTGAATTTCATCACCGGGCAGACCTATGACACGCTTGATATAGTCAGTTGTGTTGTCGGTTGGGAGTTTGAAAACCGCAATTTCTCCACGCTCGGGGGGAGAGGCCCAGACACGTCCTGAAAATGGTGCGAGTGCAAACGGGAAAGAGTATTTTGAATAGCCATAGCTGTATTTGGAGACAAAAAGATAGTCACCGATCAGCAATGTGTCTTTCATGGAGCCTGATGGGATGAAAAATGGCTGGAAGAGAAACGTTCTAACAACCAGAGCGAGCAGAAGCGCCTGAGCAATGACCTTGATGGTCTCATAGACGCTGCCTTCCTGCGCTTTTTCTTTTGATTGGCTCATATTTATCCTTCACGGTAAGAGACACCTCGCAGATCGCAGTTGTTTGCGCATCCTTTCAGACGAGTCGGTCTCCAGACAATGTAATTCACATAAGGGGATGTCTTAGCGGTTCAAGGCCGCCTGTGCAATCCAGTTCATTTACGTTTTCACGGCTCCACGCCGGGCCAGTCCTCAGGCCATGCCGAAATGACGACAAATGCCTGTGCCAACGGGTAGTCATCAGTAATTGTCAGGTCAATTCGTGGCACGAAGCCATCCGGGACGAGTTTATCCAGTCTTTCTTTTGCGCTGCCTGTCAATCTTAGGGTTGGTTTACCGCTTGGCAGGTTCACAACACCCATTTCTTTCCATGCTACGCCCATAGACAAGCCTGTGCCCAATGCTTTGGAACAAGCCTCTTTAGCGGCAAAGCGTTTTGCATAAGTTGCCGCTTTATTCACGCGACCTTCCGCTTTTTTGCGTTCAATCTCGGTGAAAACGCGCCTGATGAAGCGATCCGGAAAGCGGGAGAGAGTCTTTTCGATTCTGCGAATGTCGCTCAGATCACTGCCGATGCCAATAATCATGGGTGCCTCGTTGCTTTAAACGCTGAAAGCAGCTTATCTTGCGTGATGAGCTCTTCTGAGCTTCTATTGCAGTCAACTTCTAAGTTGTGCTTTTGCAAATCAAGCTATTTGTATTGCGAAATGCAATAGGCTTTACGCATGCGGCTATCATATAGCAATGGGTATTTGAAATGAAATGCCCTGAAGACTGGTATTTTGCGGAAGTTTCTGAGAAACACCGCTGCGTTTATTGTTTGTTTTGCTTGCCTTTTGCAACCAGCTTTCTTTTCAGACGAAAGCGATGTTCGCGTGCTTTCTGGTAGGTGGTTACTGAACCAAGTATGATGAAATAAAAGGTTAAGCCAGCGATCAAACCAAGCGGAACTGCTCCGATGAGCATTGGTTTCAAGATAGGCCAGATCGTGTCTAAAGACTGTGAGAGCAGGGAATGGTCCAGATGATTACTCAGATCTGGCAGGGGCCTTTTATCCTGATCCAGAATGTAAAGTCCAACCTCATAGGTGCTCGCCCAGATGAAGGGAAAAGTTAGTGGGTTTCCAACTGCTGTACCCAAAGCTGCTGCAAGCAGGTTGCCGCGCAGAATGTAGGCCAGAATAAAGCTGAGGATGAAATGGAAGCCGATAAGGGGAGTGAAAGAAGCTGCAACACCTGCGGCAAAACCCGATGCGATTTTACGTGGGCTGGCGGAAAGGCGCAGAACCCGTTTTGTAAAGTATCTGAATGAGCGAGACCAACTGTGGCGCGGCCATACAGCTACGCGAATGCGTTCAATTCTTGTTGGCTTTTCGCGCCGTTTAAAGATCATCTCGGTTCAAGTGCTTTGCTTCGTTCAAATTTGCCAGTCAGTCGGTGTCGTCACGGTTGTTGGTGTTATGGGTATCTCTGCCAGTTCCTTCGGAATGTCTTGGGCTGCATACACTGCTCGTTTGAGCGGAGCAAGTGATATTAGAGGTACTCCTAAGTCTGTATCCTCAAGACTCCTGTCAATAAAACAGCCAACAGCCAGTGTGTTAATACCGCGTGTCTGTAATGCTTCAATAGTTGAGTGGCAAAGGTGTCCCGTACCTACAACATCTTGAATCATAAAGATATTTGAATTTGGCGCGAGTGTTGCGGGGGTTGTTGTAAAAATGCCTGCTTCACGACGCATCCAAAGGGCGCTTTTTTGCATGATTCTTGCCAGTTGAAGTGCAACGACCAGACCACCCAGGCTTGGTGCAATGAAATGTGAAAAGTTGAGAAGCTGGCTTGCAGCGATTTTTTTGACCAGCTCAGCTGCGAGAAACTCCACTTTTTCAGGATGTTCCAGAAGCTTCTGGCGTTGAAGGTAGGTGGTACTGTGCCAACCTGAAGGAAGGATGAAGTGACCTTCCTTCAGAGCGTTGGTCTGTTTGAAAACGTCCAGGACTTTACTGGGGTCCATGGGTGTTCCCCTGGTTATTCGCGGCTAGCCATTTACCCTTTGTGCTTCAGAAACATTCGGTTTGGCGCGCAGCTGGTTCAGGATCAAATTCAGATGCTTTAAGTCCCATACCTCAAGATCAATTAGCATCTCGTGAAAATCGGAGGCTTTTCGGATCATTTTGATGTTATCGATATTGCCTCGATGATCACCGATTACCTTGGTGATTGTCGCCAGAGAGCCGGGCTCGTTTACTGCAAAGACACTGATTTGTGCCGGAAAGCGCTCGGGTGCCTTAGGATCAATGTCCCAGCGAACGTCGAGCCAGCGTTCTGGCTGGTCGTCAAACTCTTTCAGATCCGGTGACTGGATCGGGTAAATTGTGATGCCAACGCCAGGTGTGAGAATGCCGACAATCCGGTCTCCCGGTACCGCGCCTCCGCTTGGTGCGAACCGAACGGGCAGGGAATCTGATACACTGGTGCGGATTGGCAGCGAGCCATTGCTGTCTGGTCGTGCGGACCCCTCCGGGATCTTGAACTTAACTGAGCTGCCTTTGTCCAGATCAAACCAGCCTTCAGAGGCGGAGCCTGCTGCTGGTGGGGTGCTTGCGCTGCGTTCTGCGCTTTCAGCTGGACTGTAGTCCGGATAGGCCACTTCCAGAACTGCATTTGCCTGTACGTCACCCCGACCAACCGCAACGAGAAGATCCAGTGTTGTTTCCATCTGGAATTTCTTGATATGGGCTTCCAGTGCAGCTTCGTCAAAATCTTTACCAGCATGGGAGAATGCACGCTCAAGGATATGCTTGCCTAAGCCGCCATATTGCTGGCGGGCAGAGGCTTTGGTGGCCTTGCGGATTGCAGAGCGTGCTTTGCCCGTTACAGCGATGTTTTCCCACGCGGGGGGCGGTGTCTGTGCCTGCGAGCGAACGATATCGACTTCATCACCGTTGTTTAGCTCCGTGACCAAAGAAGAGATGCGGCCATTAATTTTACACCCTACGCAGGTGTTGCCGATATCTGTGTGAACGGCATATGCAAAATCGATTGGTGTTGCCCCCTTTGGGAGGGCAATCAGTCGGCCTTTTGGTGTGAAGCAGAAAACCTGATCGTGGAACAGTTCAAGCTTGGTATGTTCGAGGAACTCTTCTGGGGATTCTCCCTGAGCCAGCAGGTCGATTGTGCCGCGCAACCAGCCGTAGGCGCGAGATTCTGCTGTCATGGACTGAATGTTACGGCCACCGGTGACGCCGTCCTTATAAAGCGCGTGGGCTGCGATGCCGTTTTCTGCGATGCGATGCATGGCTTCCGTGCGGATTTGCAGTTCAACGCGCTGACGTTTCGGGCCAACAACGGTGGTGTGGATGGAGCGGTAGTCGTTTTGCTTTGGTGTGGAGATGTAGTCCTTGAAACGACCGGGAACACAGGGCCATGCTGTGTGAATGACACCGAGAACGCGATAGCAATCTTCCGGATTTGGAACGATTGCGCGGAACCCATATATATCTGAAAGCTGTTCGAAGCCGAGAGATTTTTCTTCCATTTTGCGGAAGATGGAATAGGCGCGTTTTTCCCGCCCGCTGATCCTTGCGCTGATGCCTTGTTCTGCGAGGCGCTGAGTCAGGTCCTCTTCAATATCTGAGATCAGGCTCTCATTCTTTTCATGAAGGATGGCAAGGCGTTCACGTATTGTGTCGCGTGCATCTTGATAGAGTGTCTCAAAGGAGATATCTTCCAGTTCGTCGCGAATGTCCTGCATACCCATGCGGCCTGCCAATGGAGCATAAATCTCCATGGTTTCTTCTGCAATACGGATGCGTTTGTCTTCACGCATATGATGCAGTGTGCGCATGTTGTGCAGGCGGTCTGCAAGCTTGACGAGCAGGACACGCACATCATCAGCGATTGCCAGCAGGAGCTTGCGGAAGTTTTCGGCCTGCTTTGCTTTTCTTGAAACAAGGTCCAGGCGCTGGATCTTGGTCAGACCCTCAACGAGTTTGCCGATTTCCTCGCCGAACATACGGTCAATTTCGGCGCGGGTGGCGTCTGTGTCCTCGATGGTGTCGTGCAGCAGGGCAACGGCAATTGTTGCATCATCAAGCTTCAGCTCAGTGAGGATTGCAGCAACTTCAAGAGGGTGGGAAATATATGGATCCCCAGAGGCACGGGTCTGGGTGCCATGCTTTTGCATGGCATAAACATAGGCCTTGTTGAGCAGGGCTTCATCCGCATTGGGATTGTAGCTGGTTACTTTCTCAACAAGTTCGTATTGACGCATCATTTTCGGGCGGCCGCTTCAATTTGCAAAAGAGCTGGGCCGGACCTGAAAATGCGAGGCGCCGGCCCGGCCGACGCCGACATCTTGCTGGAGGGCGATTAGTAGTCGTCGGAGCGTTCCGGCGGTACCAGTCCTTCCAGTCCTTTCAACAGATCTTCTTCAGTGATGCTGTCGAATTCTACTTCTGAATCGTCAACTGCATTGATCTGAAGCTGTTGTGGGTCACTTGGGACCATTGGTGCTGTTTCTGCTTCCGGCTCGTCCACTTCAACGAATTTCTGAAGTGAGTGGATGAGGTCTTCTTTAAGATCCTCCGGGCTCACTGTTTCTTCAGCAATTTCGCGAAGAGCGCAAACAGGGTTTTTGTCATTGTCGCGGTCGATTGTCAGTGGCGAACCACTTGAAATCATTCTGGCGCGATGGCTGGCAAGCAGAACCAGCTCGAACCGGTTTTCAACCTTATCGACGCAATCTTCGACGGTCACACGTGCCATTCGATCACTCCGTAATATCTGGAAATTCAGAGGCCCCTCATAGAGTGCTTCTTGTTTGATAGCAAGAGCACTGGCTGCATTTTTTTCGCAACTCCTTTACATCCTATTATAAAGGGCGAGATTTTGCATGCTTTTATTGCTTAAGATTAAGCTAGAGAAAAATTGGGGCTTTTGGTCTGGCATATTAGATTTTAACTTAATTTGTATTGTAGTGCTTTTCTTTTGTGTGTATTAGTCCTTCGTATTGGTTGGATTAGTCATATTTTTTCTGAGATGCATCACTTTAAGCCATTTGCTGTCGGGGAGTTTTTTTGACCCAGATGAGCACACTGGAATTGGAATAGATGAAAAAAAATAATCCTGAAGAATTACTGGTATTTATAATCTAGAACTTTTAGATTTGCACTTAGATGGACAAAATGGCAAAATCTTGTTTCTATTGGAGGCATTAATATCTATATGCAGTGCCGCTTATGTATACCTACTGGTTTTTATTGCTTGAAATAGAATTATTGGGTGGGTTCCTGTTGATTTGTGCAAGATGACATCTGTAAATTTCATTCATCTTGTTTTAGTTTCTGGTCGTTGAATCGAGCCGCCTTGGTCCAATCTTAACCAGACCAATGCAATATATACGCAGTGGGACAAGGTTTTATGTTTGTCCGTAACTAAAGCGTATTCGATTTAACGTAGAGTGCAACAGGGTCAATTAGAACGGCATTTGTTTCAGGCGTGTCACGACAGCAAAAGGGCATGTCCGGAATTGTTTGCTTATAACAAGTTACTGACTTACGCATCTGTGCAGCGGAAAGGCTAAAAATAATATGTTTGATCCCCGCGAAAAGATTGCTTTATTCATTGATGGAGCGAACCTTTATTCGACAGCGAAAGCCATTGGTTTCGATATCGATTATAAGCGTCTCCTGAAAGAATTCCAATCAAAGGGCTACCTGCTACGTGCTTACTATTATACAGCGCTAGTGGAAGAGCAAGAGTATTCCTCCATCCGTCCGTTGATCGACTGGCTGGATTACAATGGCTATAAAGTCGTGACTAAACCTGTAAAGGAATTTGTAGATTCCGCAGGACGCCGGAAAATCAAAGGTAATATGGACATTGAATTAGCTGTTGACGCCATGCAGCTGATTGATCATGTGGACCATATTGTTCTGTTCTCTGGTGATGGTGACTTCCGTTCACTGGTTGAAGCATTGCAACGCCGTGGCCGTAAGGTTTCTGTTGTTTCTACGCTTCAGACACAGCCGCCAATGATTGCAGATGATCTGCGTCGACAGGCAGATCACTTCATTGAACTTTCAACGTTGATGCAGCGTGTTGGTCGCGATCCCAATGAGCGCCCACCTCGGATTGACGATGAGGATGATGAGATCGGAGATGACGACTACTAAGGTCTGTCAAACTCTTGAGATTTTGCAGAAGCCGGGGAGGGAGTGTTTACTCTGTCCCCGGCTTGTTGCGTATCGGAGGGAATTGCGTCGGCTGCACCCTGACTGGCACAACGCTCCGGTGCTGGATTTTGGACCTGTGGATGCATCGCTGATTGTGGTGGGACTGGCTCCCGGGCATAAAGGTGGTAACCGCACGGGTATTCCGTTTTTCGGTGACTTTTCAGGTGAAATGCTGAGCACGGCCCTTACTGCAAGTGGTTTTGCAGAATACAAAGAACCTGCCGCGCTTGAAGGAGAGATCACTCCGCTTGACGTTCGCATTACGAACGTAGTGAAGTGTATGCCGCCAAAAAACGCACCAAAATCTGTCGAGGTCCGCGCATGTCGTCCGTTCTTTCTGGATAGTGTGCTGATCAGCAGCGCTACGCGGGCGGTTGTTGCTGTAGGGCGCACGGCACATGAAGAAATTCTCAAAGCCTTTGAACTTAAGCTTCGTGACTATCCATTTGTGCATGGTAGCGAAATACAGTTGAATGATCGCCTTAAAATGTTCTCAAGTTTTCATTGCTCTCAATACAATGTGAACACTCGGCGTATCACGCCTGATCAGTTTACTGCGGTTTTTCTGCGCGTGCGGGACTATCTCAATACAATGAGTTGCTGAGAGTGCGTTAATCTTGCCGTTCCCAGCCTTGCGAGCCCAGGTGCTCCTGAGGTTTGAAGCGTGCTTTATAAGCCATTTTGGGGGATGCTTCGACCCAATAGCCCAGATAGACGTAGGGTAGCCCCAAATGCTGCGCTCTGGCGATGTGTTCCAGGATCATGAATGTACCTAAGCTTCTGTTTGTCTGGGTATGGTCGAAGAACGAATAGACCATCGACAGGCCGTCGCAGAGCCGGTCAGTCAATGCAACACCCAGAAGAGGGCCTTCTCCCTGGCCTGTTATGAATGAATCGGGAGCTTTGCGGCGGTATTCAATGACAGCAGTGTTAACGTGCGTGTCTTCGACCATCATTGAATAGTCAGTAGGGGACATCTCGGTCATTCCGCCATTGGTGTGCCGGGTGCTTAGGTATTCATGGAAGAGGTCATATTGCTCGGTGGATGGTCCGGGTGGAAGTTCGGTTCCGATAAGGTCGTGATTGTGCTTCCAAATCCGTTTTAAGGACTTCGTCCATCTAAAGTCGTGAGCACACACCCTGATCGAAATACAGGCGCGGCAGTCTTCGCAGGCTGGCCGATAGGCGATGTTTTGAGATCGCCGGAAACCACCTTGTGTGAGGACATCATTGAGCGCAGAGGCATTGGGGCCGACGAGATGCGTGAAGACTTTGCGTTCTTTACGATCTGGCAGGTATGGGCAATCCGAAGGGGCAGTCAGATAAAACTGCGGATTATCATAGGTTTGCCGTGTCACCAGGCGCTGCCCTTTCTTGTTTTTCTCTGTATGGCTTACAGATTATAATAGTAAGGAGCTGCCAGTGAGAAGGTCAACCATATGATTATGGCAAGAGGAGTACCAGCAAAGAGAAAATCTGAAAAGCGATAGTGACCGGGGCCCATAACGATGAGGTTCGTCTGGTAGCCGATTGGTGTGGCGAAGGAGCAGTTCGCTGCAAAAATCAGGCAGACAATGAAGGGTTCGACAGGCACTCCGGTCCGGTGTGCCATCTCAATGGCGATGGGTGTGAAGAGTACTGCTGTCGCGTTGTTGCTGAGTAAGTTGGTTAAAACTGCAACAACAGCAAAGAGCAGAGAGAGCACAAAGGCTGGTGATCTGCCGTCTGCGATATCAAGAAGAGCCTGAGCGATCGCATTATCACCGCCAGTGGCTTCCAGTGCCAGTGAGGCTGCAATGGAGGCACCTATGAGCATGAAAATGCGGCTATCGATCGTTCTCAGGGTCTGGCGAATGTTGAGGCAGCCGGAGATGATCATTGCCAGCGTTGCGCCTACAGAAGCGACCATAATGGGAACCGCGCCAGTGACTGCTACGCCGATCATTGCGACAAAAATGGCGAGGGCGCGGCGGGCATATCTTCTTTGAGGAAGTTCTGTTGCAGACCAGTCCATCAACAAAACATCGCGGTTACCGCGCAGGCTGTTGATTTCCTCCCGATTGCCGGCAATCAGCAAAACATCCCCGGATTCCATACGGATATCGGTCATTGGCATGCGTGGCATACGGCTGCGGCGTTGCAGACCAGTCACCACACAGCCTGTGTCTGCGTGGAAGCTGGTCATGGAAAGTGTGCGTCCAATCAGGCGGGAGCCGGGGGCAATAACTGCTTCAGCGAGGGTAAGCGCACCGTTTGGTGTTGCTGGTTCTGCT
The DNA here is from genome assembly GCA_947496145.1 of uncultured Pseudovibrio sp. GTDB lineage: Bacteria > Pseudomonadota > Alphaproteobacteria > Rhizobiales > Stappiaceae > Pseudovibrio. The sequence goes on along the minus strand of CANMBS010000027.1, from coordinate 37,938 downwards.
TCGCTGGCTGAGCTTTCGTTTGCATCTGCTGGAAGGAGGGGGTGGCGCTGGCTGATGGCGCGGGTGAGGGTGTCTCGGGTGGCTGCAACGATTACTGTGTCGCCGGGCTGTAACTGAACCTCTTCAAAGGGAGGCAGGAGCGGGCGTTCACCGCGCTGGATCAGGCGGACTGTCATTTCTTTTAATGCTGGGAACATGCCGGCAACAGCCTTTTCACCAACAAGGGGGTGTCCGTAAACTATTGGAATTTGTGCAATAAACTGGCGTCCATCCTTACCGGTAAATTCTTCTGCCATGGTTTGACGAGGTTTGAGGAAGCGCGGCAGTACAAACAAAACATAGAGCGCACCGACTGCTGCAAGAATTGCGCCGAAGCCTGTAAACGTGAAGAAATTAATCTTTACTTCGCCTGTTGCGTTGGCGACGTTGGCGACCAGCAGGTTGGTGGAGGAGCCGATCATTGTGGTCATGCCGCCCAGAATCGTAATGAACGAGAGGGGCATAAGAAATCTTGAGGAAGAGGTGCTATGCGCGGCTGCAACGGTCGTTAAAATTGGTAGCGTGATGACGACAACAGGGGTGTTGTTTAAAAATGCACTGACAATGCCGACGGTGACAAGAAGCGGACCGGTGGCAAGCCAGCGGCGTCGTTTGGATATGCGCAGAATTGCCTGAGCGGGTTTATCCAGCGCATCGGTCTGAAACAGGCCCTGTCCCACGATCAGCAGGCAAATCACGGTGATTAAAGCCTGATTAGAAAAGCCTGAAAGGAAATCCTCTGGCCTGACTGCGGAGCCGTTCAATGTATGGGGAAAGACCATGAACAGCAACATAAGGGCCACGATAGAGCCAAGTGCTACAACTTCAATGGCAATGCGTTCGAGCGCATAAAGGATAATTGTGACACCGATGATCGCAAAGGTCAGGATCATCGGGATGTTCAGGCTCTCCATGCACGTCCCCGCTCGTGTTCTTCTAATACGTTATTAGAGGGTCCGGGCGGGTTCGTCACTCACCGTTGCATCAATGGTGATTTATCGATGCAGACTATCCACCGGGGAATTCATAATAACGGCACCCAGAACCATATCATGGAGAAGGCGTTTCTGGTCACTAAACAAAGAGACAAGTAAAACAAAAGGACTAAGAATAGTGACTGAAAAATAAAAGAGCAGCACGTGAATCGCTGCATATAGCGGATAGGGGCGGTCGCCATTGGCGAGGCGCATTTCAAGCCCGAATGCTCGCATGCCTGGCGTTGCGGAGTTGAAACCGCCTAGCGAAAACGCCGTGTAAGCAAGTGCAATAAGGGGCCAGATTGCCGGGAAGAGCAGCCAGGCAAGGCCAAGGGTAAAGATGCCCAGAAAGCCGACAACCACATAGGCGATTGCGGAAAGAACAGTGATAGCCATGATGTCAATAGCGCAGGCAAAGAACCGCTTTTTACGCACGCCGTCAAATAGCTGCGGATTCAGGTAGGGATCAAATCGGGTGCTAAGGTGCGCGCTCACGTTATGGCTCATTTCTTCCTCTGATTGGACGACGGTTGCTGAAGAGAACTTCAGTGTTCATAAGTGAAATTGGGTGCATGCACTTCTGGTTTCAAGCGCGGGTAGTAAACTATTTTCACTTTAACTGCCCAGAGGATTGACTGATACAAATCACTGATTGAAATCAAAGAGTAAGTGATTGCTGGCCGCTATGACCTACCCTCGTGATTTGATGATAAGTTACAATCGCATCTCGCCAGAAGAAAGGTGAGAGACGTGAATATCTCTTGCTTCTAACGCTGAGGTGATCTCACTGGCGTGTTTTTTGTCGCGTGTTTCTATGGCAACGTCCAGTGTTGCGCCTTTGACGGATACGTCCAAAAACAGCCGGTGGTGCGAGACTTCTAAGATGTTGCCACCAAGCTCGCCAATGAGTGTGGAGATTTCCCCCAGTATGCCGGGACGGTCTGGTATTGTGCAGCGAATATGTATGATATTACCGAGGCGTACCAGCTGGCGAAGTGTAATTGAGGCGAGCAGCCTTGGATCGATGTTGCCACCGCACAAGACGAGGCCAACCTTTTTGCCTTCAAATTGCTTAGGGTTTGCGCAAATGGCTGCAAGGCCAGCAGCTCCGGCACCTTCTGCAACTGTTTTAAGGCGGGTGAGGAAAATGTTGATGGCTTCTTCTATCTGGCTTTCATTGACCAGTACGATATCATCAACATATTGCTTGCAAAGCCGTTTTGTGTAAGTGCCGGGAACCTTGACAGCAATACCTTCCGCCAGTGAGTTGCCACCGCATTCCATGGGTTGGTTGTTAAGCGCTGCGCACATGGAGGGGTACAGTTCGCTTTCAACGCCAATGATTTCAATGTCTGGTTTGATGGCTTTTGCTGCCACTGCAATGCCGGAGATCATTCCCCCACCGCCAACGGGGACGATTAACGTGTCCAGATCGGGCTGTTCCTTCAGCATCTCAATCGCGATTGTGCCTTGTCCTGCAATGACTTGCAGATCGTCGAAGGGATGCACCCAGATGTAACCATGCTCGGCGGCAAGGCGGTCTGCTTCCTTTTTTGCGTCGTCTACAGTTTCACCAGCCAGAATGACTTTTGCGCCAAACGCTTTTGTTGCCTCGACCTTTACATAGGGTGTGCCGATGGGCATGACGATAACAGCAGGAATATTAAGGCGTTGTGCATGCAGGGCGACTGCCTGAGCGTGATTGCCTGCGGACATGGCGATAACGCCGCGTTTCCGTTCATCATTGGAAAGATGCAGGAGTTTGTTGAGGGCTCCGCGTTCTTTAAATGCATTGGTGACCTGCATGTTTTCGTATTTGACGAAAACGGATGCTCCGGTGATTGCATTCAGCTTTGCAGCAGGCAAAAGGGGCGTTGCAATAATAGCGCCCCTGATGTTTTTTGCAGCTTCTTCGATGTGAGACAGGGTGAGAAGAGGGGTGTCTTCTTGTTGCATTTGTTCTCGCAACCCGTTGGTTGACCAGTTGTTATTTGCCGTTGAGCTTTCTGGCAAGTTCTGGTGCAAAGTAAGTGAGCACGCCGTCTGCGCCTGCGCGTTTAAAGGCCAGCAGGCTTTCCAGCATGGCTTTGTCTTTGTCAATCCAGCCGTTTTGGGCCGCTGCGCAAATCATGGCGTATTCACCAGAGACCTGATAGGCATAAGTTGGTGAAAGGAAAGCATCTTTAATGCGGCGGATGATGTCCAGATATGGCATACCCGGTTTTACCATGATCATATCAGCACCTTCGTTCAGGTCCAGCTCTGCTTCTTTGAGTGCCTCATCGGTGTTGGCAGGGTCCATCTGGTAGGTGCGCTTATCGCCTTTCAGATTGGCGTTTGAGCCGACTGCGTCACGGAACGGACCATAGAAAGCGGAGGCGTATTTTGCCGAGTAGGCCATGATTTGCAGGTTCTCGTATCCGCCATTGTCTAATGCTGCACGGATTCCGCCGATGCGGCCATCCATCATGTCTGAAGGGGCGATGATGTCAGAGCCTGCTTGTGCCTGAATAAGTGCTTGACGGCAAAGCCGTTCTACCGTTTCATCATTGATGATGTGGTCGCCTGCCATCAAACCGTCGTGTCCGTGTGATGTGTATGGATCCAGCGCGACATCTGTCATCAGGCCAACAGGAAAACCTTCAGCTTTAATGGCTTGCAGGGCGCGGCAGGTGAGGTTGTTGTCGTTTAATGCTTCGCTGCCCGTTTCGTCGCGCAGGTCCGGATCTGTATTTGGAAACAAGGCGATAACCGGTATGCCGAGCTCTGCTGCTTCTTCAGCAGCGCGTACCGCCATATCGACGGTGTAGCGCTCGACACCCGGCATAGAGCTGACGGGGTCGGTCTTGTTTACTCCATCTATCAGGAAAATCGGCCAGATCAGGTCGTTGGTGGACATGTCATTTTCGCGAATAAGGCGGCGAGACCAGTCACTTGCACGATTGCGGCGCATGCGGCGACCCTTGAGGATCTGGTTCATGTCTACGGACGAATGGGATGCGCTGGCAAACTGCATAATAACTCACCTGAATGACGTGTTGCTTGACCTTCATAGTCTTAATAGCAGAGTCCTACTCAAAACTACTAGGGCGTTATCTGTCAGATAGCACGCTGTGCTTTCTTGATAAAACTCAAATTATCGACGAGTTCCAAAGGTTCTTTGCGGATTGGGGTGTCTTTTGAATTTTATGGCCTTTTTCCGGTGGATGAGTTGGTTATCCTCTCCTTTATGAGCTGCGAACAGGAGGATAACCGGGGAATCACTTGTCTTCAGGGCGTCCTGGCAGGTTTGCGCGATTTTGTGCGCTGGTTTGCGTTTTTTGTAAAATGGATGCGTTGTTGTGTATGGGGAGCTGTTTGGTCTGCGCAATTGGTCGTATCTTCGCCTTTCCGCGAGTTGACGCAGTTCTGGTACAGGTCTACCGATTGACCCAATTGATTAATTGTTGGGTTGACGGTTGTGGGAGGCCGTTGACCGGGAGGACGGTTCCATGGAATTTCAACTGAACGAAGATCAACGGGCCTTTGTGGATATGGCAGCCGGTTTTGCGCAGGAGGAGATGGCTCCTTTTGCTGCGGAATGGGATGCGAAAGGGCATTTCCCCGTGGATGTGTTGCGCAAGGCAGCAGCGCTTGGGCTGGGGGGGCTTTATGTGCGCGAGGATGTAGGTGGTTCGCAGCTTGGGCGTCTGGATGCGGCGCTGATCTTTGAAGAGCTTTCCAAGGGCTGTGTTTCCACTTCTGCGTTCTTGTCTATCCATAATATGGCGGCGGGGATGGTGGACCGGTTTGGCTCCGATGAAATACGCCAGAGGTTCCTTCCTGATCTTTGCAGTATGGAGAAGATTGCAAGCTACTGTCTGACAGAGCCGGGAGCCGGGTCTGATGCGGCTTCGCTGAGAACGCGGGCTGTGCGGGATGGAGATCATTATGTGATCAATGGCTCCAAGTCGTTTATCTCCGGCGGCGGTGTTTCTGATGTTTATGTGTGTATGGTGCGTACAGGAGACGAGGGACCTAAAGGCATCTCCTGCATCGTCGTTGAGAAGGGGTCTCCGGGGCTTTCGTTTGGGGCGAACGAGCATAAGCTGGGCTGGTGCAATCAGCCGACTGCTCAAGTGATTTTTGAGGATTGCCGGGTTCCGGTTGAAAATCTTGTTGGCGAGGAAGGGCAGGGTTTTTCCTTTGCGATGGCTGGCCTTGATGGTGGACGCCTGAATATCGGGGCCTGTTCGCTGGGCGGGGCGCAGTTCTGTCTGGACCGTGCGCTGCAATACATGGATGAGCGCAAGCAGTTTGGGCGGGCGCTGGCGCAGTTTCAGGCGCTTCAATTCAAGGTTGCGGATATGGCGACGGAGCTGGAGGCAGCGCGGCTTCTTTTACATAAGGCAGCTTATCTGCTGGATAAGAAAGATCCGCAGGCGACCAAGATGGCGGCGATGGCTAAACGGCTGGCAACGGATACCGGGTTTAAGGTGGTTAATGATGCGCTACAGATTCATGGTGGCTACGGGTATCTGAAGGATTATCCGCTGGAGCGTCATTTGCGTGATTTGCGTGTGCACCAAATTCTTGAGGGCACCAACGAGATCATGCGCGTTATCGTGGCGCGTGAACTGATGAAGGCATAAGAGCAGTTAGATACTTTAAGCGACATGGGCAGGTGCGCAGTGAAACAAGAATATGCGGAGGAAACTTTGATCGAAACGAGTGATGTTCTTTTCGAGGAAAAGGGCCGTGCTGGTCTGATTATTCTCAATCGCCCGAAGGCGCTGAATGCGCTGACACATGAAATTGTGCTGGCAATGCGCGCGCAGCTGGAGCGCTGGCTGATTGATGATGCGATTCATCACGTTCTGATCAAAAGCAATAGTGAAAAAGCCTTCTGTGCTGGTGGGGATATTCGTCAGGTTGCGGAAAACGGGCCTGAGAAGATTGATGCCAGCCTGCCGTTCTTTGCGGATGAGTACCGGCTGAATGCCTATATGGAAAGCTATGCCAAACCCCTGATTGCGCTTATTGACGGGATTGTCATGGGCGGCGGTGTTGGTATTTCGGTGCATGGTGCCTATCGGGTAGGCAGTGAAAAGACCATGTTTGCCATGCCTGAGACGGCAATCGGCTTCTTCCCGGATGTTGGGGGGAGTCACTTCCTGCCAAAAATGCCGCAACAGACGGGCATGTACTGCGCTATGACTGGTGAGCGTTTAAAACAGGCAGATTGCTACTGGACCGGAATTTTGACACATGCGGTGCATACAGAAGATATGCAGGCACTGGAAGAAGCTCTTTATGATGCTGAAGATGTGGAGCCAGTGCTGGCACGGTATGCGTTTGATCCGGGACCTGCACCACTGCATGCCAAGGCTGATGTTGTTGAGGAATGTTTTGGGGCTGAGAGCACGCTTGATGTTGTTGTGCACTTAAGACGTCTGCTTGACTCTGAGCATGAAGAGTTTGCGGCAAGGGCTCTGGATACGATCTCCAAGCGTTCGCCGCTGAGTATGGAAGTGGCGTTTCAGCAAGTGCGCCGTGCTGACGGGCTTTCCATGAAGGAATGCATGGTGATGGAGCATCGCATTGTTTCGCAGATTCTGCTGGGGCATGACTTCTATGAGGGGGTGCGGGCTGTGATTATTGACAAGGATCATGCCCCTAAATGGCAGCATTCCAGTTTAGATGACATAAAAACAGTTGATGTTGAGGCCCATTTCATGCCACCGAAGGGGGGCGACCTCGTCTTTTAACGGGGTGACAGGTCTGCGATCTGTTTCTGGGCTAAATTTGTAAGGTGGAGCGTAAAGTATGCCGGGCGTTTTCGTGGAGCTGATGAAGAGGGTTCCCTCCTTTCAGTTTTTGCTGCATGCCTATGTGCGTTTGCTGGCTGGCTTTATGCTTATTGCCGGACTGAACTACTGGAGTGCAATTCTCGGGGCGCGCCTGATTGAGGGTGTTCCGTTTGAAGATGTAAGCACTCAGATTCAGTCAACGGTGGTCTTTTTCGCCATTCTTGATCTGGTGACAGCCATAGGTTTGTGGCTGCTTTCCAGCTGGGGAACTGTGATGTGGCTGTTCCGCTCACTGGCGCAGGTGGTTATGTACTCTGTGTTCCCCATGGTCTTTGGTCGCAGCCCGGTTGAAGTCGTATTCTACATCAGTGCAATCGCTCTTTACCTCGTTCTGCTTTACCTTGCCGAGCGAGAGCAGCGAGCCTGACCGGACTGTTTTCGGGTCAGTTTTGTCACTCATTGAAATTTATTTGTTGGTAAGAAGCCGTTGACGTCAATGTTCACGGGGTGACGCGAGGTGATCAGCTTCGGGCAAGCTCGTGATGATCAACATTCCGACGGACGGCGATTTTGGGGAGGGTGCAATGGGAGAGAATGGTCTTCGCGTTGCTTTTATTGGTCTTGGCAATATGGGCGGCCCGATGGCTGTCAATCTGGTCAAGGCCGGACATGATGTCGTCGGTGTGGATCTTTCTGAAGATGCGCGTGAAGCGTTCAGGGCTGCTGGTGGACGGGTGTCCACATCAGCTGCTGAGGCGGTACGTGATGTTCAGGCGGTTGTGACCATGTTGCCAGCGGGCAAGCATGTGCGCTCTGTTTATACAGGTGAGAACGGGATTCTTGCGCATGCTCCAAAGGGAACACTGTTTATTGATAGTTCGACTATTGACGTGGATAGTAGCCGCGATGTGGCGAAAGCTGCGGCTGAAGCGGGGATGGATATGGTTGATGCGCCGGTTTCCGGCGGTATCGTTGGCGCGGCCAATGGCACTTTGACCTTTATGGTTGGCGGACCAGATAGTGCTTTTGAGCGTGCAAAGCCATTTCTGGAGATTATGGGAGCTTCTATTGTTCATGCTGGTGATGCCGGCGCTGGGCAGGCCGCTAAGATTTGCAACAATATGTTGCTTGGAATTTCGATGATCGGAACCTGTGAGGCGTTTGTTCTGGCTGAGAAGCTGGGGCTGGACCCTCAGAAGCTTTACGACATTTCATCTAAATCTTCCGGGCAGTGCTGGTCTTTGACCTCGTATTGTCCGATTCCCGGACCAGTTCCAACATCGCCTGCAAACAATGATTACAAGCCTGGTTTTGCTGCTCCAATGATGCTTAAGGACTTGTTACTGGCCAAAGAAGCCGCAGATTCGAGCGGAGCAAACACTCCGATGGGCGAAGAAGCGGCCCGGCTTTATGAGGAATTCAGTAGAAATGGCGGGGAAAACGCTGACTTCTCGGGTATCATCCACTTGCTTCGGAAAACAAGGTAAACAGATGGTTAACGGAAAGGTATACACGCTTGATAGTGATTAAGAAATAATTCATCGTGTCTCTTAAGCGGTTCTTAGAAGCGGTCGCGTAAATTTGCTTCAAGTGCTGATAAAAATACGAACGCACGAAAAATATGGACATGAGGCGCAACCAGATGATCAATACAAACAGGGCCGTTGAGGTCTTGGCGCAGGAAGAAGAAACGGTGGGGCTGAAGCCCGCATACCTAGAGGCACTGACGCTTATCGAGCGTCTGCATCGTCGTCTTCTTGACGTCATTAAAGATGAGTTTGACCGGATGGGTCGTTCCGATGTGAACAGCGTGCAGGCGCTGCTTCTTTTCAACATCGGCGACGCCGAGCTTACTGCGGGCGAGCTTCGCACTCGCGGCTATTATTTGGGTTCCAACGTTTCTTACAATCTTAAGAAGCTGGTTGAAACCGGATATATCAATCATGAACGTTCCCAGATGGATCGCCGCTCTGTACGGGTGAGCCTGACAGATAAGGGACGTGAAATTGCTCAGATTGTTGACGATCTTTACAGTCGTCATATTCTTTCTGTTGAACAGGTTGGCGAGCTTTCTACGGAAAACTTTGAAGAGCTGAACCGGTCTCTGCGTCGTCTGGAGCGTTTCTGGACAGATCAGATCCTTTATCGTCTCTGATTTTTCAGCGGATCACTGACCCATCAAAAAAACACCGCTTCCATTGCCGGAAGCGGTGTTTTTTGTTGTTTCACAGAAGGCCTGTGGTTTCCTTGCATCACTTGTCCGGGAACGCCGGTGTTTGAGTTTTCTTTTTGAGGGTCACGGCAATCAGCCATTAAACGGACACATTAACTGGTGAAGAGATTTTCACATATTCGGGCCTATTGGAAATGCTGTCCTCGTGATTTTAAGGGAGTGTCAACTCTGAATTGTTCAGGGCGTGACAAACTTTCTTTAATTCACCAACAGAAGTTCCTCCCCGAGTTTTGGTGAATGCCTTGCGAGTTCACGCAGATAATGGCATGTAGACCTGACCTGTTAAGCCTCTGTTTACCACGTTTGCAGGAATCTAACTGATGACTGATTGCTAGGAGAATTTATTCGTGTTGGCACCTTTCTTAAACCGCAGCAAAATTGCTCTTGCTCTCGTTGTGAGTACGGGCCTGTCTGCAGGTGTGATGTCTGCACAGGCTCAGGTCAAAGTTCCTGCACTGCTTCCCTATACGGGGGAAATTAAGCAGGTGACCAGCCAGCCAGCACCCGCTCCAGCTCCTGTGCAGCAACCTATTGTGGGGCAGGGCACCGAATGGGAAGATACGTTTGATGAAGGTGTTTCATCGCTGGAGCAGATTGATTTTGTAGCTCCTATTATCTCCAGGCAAACCAGCCAGTACATGATTGATGCGATTTTGGATTATGAACGTATCGCTCTTAATGGCGGCTGGCCTGAAGTTTCTACGAAGAAAATTTTGCGCATTGGTATGCGTGCACCTGCCATTGCTTCTTTGCGGCAGCGTCTGATTGTTTCGGGCGATATGGCGCAGCATGCAGGTGTTTCTGAAGTCTTTGACAGTTACGTTGATTCTGCTGTGCGCCGATTTCAGTTGCGTCATGGTCTGACCCCTGACGGTGTTGTTGGCCGGGCAACTGTGATTGCCATGAATGTGCCGGTGGATGTGCGGTTACAGCAGCTTCGGACCAATCTGGAGCGCGTTTCTGCGCTGGCGAAAAATGTCAGTGACACCTATGTGAATGTGAACATCCCGGCCGCACGTATTGAGGTGGTTGAAAATGGCCGCGTTCGATCCCGTCACACCGCCGTGGTGGGGAAAAAAGACCGTCAGTCTCCGATCCTGAGTTCTGCCATTTATGAGGTGAACTTCAACCCGTACTGGACAGTGCCCGCCAGCATTATTCGGAAGGATCTGATTCCGAAGATGCAGAAAGATCCTGAGTATCTGTCCAAGAACAACATCCATATCTACGACTGGTACGGGAAAGAGAAGCTGGGCGAGGAAATCGACTGGAATACGGATGAAGCGACCAAGTATCGCTTTACGCAGGACCCGGGTGAGGGCAACTCCATGGGCAGTATCCGTATAAACTTCAACAATACCCATCAGGTCTATCTGCATGACACGCCTGAGCAATCCTTGTTTGGCGAAGGGTATCGCTTCCATTCTTCAGGCTGTGTGCGCGTACAGAATGTGCGCGAGCTGGTGACATGGCTGCTCGGTTCTACCACAGCTGACTGGAGCCGCAGTAAAGTGGATGCTGCGATCAACTCCGGTGAGCGTCTTGATGTGAAGATGAAGCGCCGTGTTCCGCTGCATATGTCCTATGTGACAGCGTGGGCACTGAGTGATGGTATGGTCCATTTCCGCGATGATATCTACGACAAGGACGGGCTTTACTCGGCAAGTGTTGATCCGCTGGCGCAGGCGTCTTCCCGGTAAAGGTGCAGCTACCTTGAGATTTATGGGTCGTCTTCGGCAGGTGTCGAAGGCGGCCTTTTCTTTTGGGGACTGCATTATCAGATGGCCTGCGGGCGCGTGGAACTGCTGCTAAAGATAGCGTGGTCGTTTTCGAATCTAATAAAATGTGAAGTTTGGGGCGCTCTGTGGTGAAGTTAGGGCAGGTTTATTTTGAGGCGCGGGTGATTGGCAACTCTGTACGCATGTCTGCGATATGCGGGCAAAGCGGCGTAGAGGTGTTTGTTGTCGGGCCGCGTAATGCGAGCGAATCGCACCTGAAGCAGCTGGCACTCAGAAAGCTGGAGCGCAGATTGCAACCCAAGGGCGCATAAATTAACAAATTCAGGTGATCTCCTAGGCACAAATGCTCAAAAGCAAAGAACAAGTCTTGGATGGGAAGACCCCATATGTTAATGGGCTAACCACCCGAAACTACAAGATATCGGGATGGTCATGCGAAGTTTCTTTTTGAAAGTTTCGTGAGTTTCGTTGCTCCAACCTTGTGATGAGGTCCACCTATGTCCGTATCGGATAGTCCAACTACGACGCCACTCTACCCAGAGTTCTTTACAGGTAGCCTGGCTTCTGGTGACCCAGAGCTTCTTGAGGCAATCAATAAAGAGCTTACTCGTCAGCAGAACGAGATTGAGCTTATCGCCTCAGAAAACATTGTTTCTCGCGCTGTTATTGAAGCTCAGGGCTCTGTTCTGACCAACAAGTATGCTGAGGGCTATCCGGGCCGTCGTTATTATGGTGGTTGTGAGTACGTTGATATTGCAGAAAATCTGGCGATTGATCGTGCAAAGAAGCTGTTCGACTGTGAGTTTGCAAATGTGCAGGCGAACTCTGGCTCTCAGGCAAACCAGTCCGTTCTGATGGCGCTGTCTAAGCCGGGTGCGACCATTTTGGGTATGAGCCTTGATGCAGGTGGTCACCTGACACACGGTGCCAAGCCAAACCTTTCCGGTAAGTGGTTCAATGCTGTTCAATATGGCCTGAACACTGATAGTGGTCGCATCGACATGGATCAGGTGCGCGCTCTGGCTGTTGAGCATAAGCCTGAGATCATCGTTGCTGGCGGTTCTGCCTACTCTCGCGAGCTTGATTTTGCTGCATTCCGCGCAATCGCTGATGAAGTAGGTGCGTATCTGTGGGTTGATATGGCGCACTTTGCTGGTCTGGTTGCTGGTGGTGTTCACCCAAGCCCGTTCCCTCATGCACATGTTGCGACTTCCACCACGCATAAGACCCTTCGTGGTCCTCGCGGCGGTCTGGTTCTGACCAATGATGCGACGATTGCCAAGAAGATCAATTCTGCGATCTTCCCGGGTCTTCAGGGTGGTCCTTTGATGCATGTGATTGCTGCAAAGGCAGTTGCATTTGGTGAGGCGCTGCGTCCTGAGTTCAAAACTTACGCGCAAAATGTTGCTGAAAATGCCCGCGTGCTGGCTGAGACGCTGGTTGAAGGTGGTCTGGACATCGTTTCTGATGGAACTGACACTCATCTGATGCTGGTTGATCTGCGTCCGATGAACCTGACCGGTAAAGATGCTGAGGTTTCTCTGGGCCGTGCGAACATCACCTGTAACAAGAACGGTGTTCCGCTTGATCCGCAAAAGCCAACTGTGACCTCCGGTATCCGTCTTGGTACGCCTGCTGGTACGACCCGTGGCTTTGGCCCGGAAGAATTCCGCGAAATCGGCAGGTTGATTGTGGAGGTTCTGGAAGGTCTGCGTCAGGCAAATTCCGTGGATGACAACGAAGCTGTGGAAGCACGGGTTAAAGAGAAGGTGCTGGCCCTTACTGCACGGTTCCCAATCTACAAAAACTGATTTAAACGGGATGAACCGCCGATGCTCTGTCGGCGGTTCTTCAGGTGTTAGAGTAAGGAGGCAGACGAGATGCGTTGTCCGTATTGCGGGGGTGATGACACCCAGGTGAAGGATTCGCGCCCAACCGAGGATAACACTGCTATCCGTCGGCGCAGGGTCTGCCAGACTTGTGGTGGTCGATTCACCACATTTGAACGGGTTCAGCTGCGTGAGCTGACTGTTATTAAGCGAAATGGCCGCCGCGTGCCGTTTGATCGCGAAAAATTGATGCGTTCTGTTTTGATCGCAACGCGCAAACGTCCGGTTGAGCCTGAGCGTATTGAGCGCATGGTGAGCGGGCTTGTGCGGCAACTGGAAAGCTCTGGCGAGAGCGATGTTGTGGCGGAAGATATCGGGCATCTGGTCATGGAGGGGCTGAAAACCCTTGATGACGTTGCGTATGTTCGCTTTGCTTCGGTTTATAAGAATTTCCGCGAGGCCAAGGATTTTGAAGCTTTGCTTGATGAGCTGTCTGATGCGGACGTTGACCCGCTGATGATGCCACCGCGCACTTAAACTCGCGATTTTTTGTTTCTGACCTGCCCTTCGAAAAGAGGGCAGGTTTTTCTCTATCCGGGATACCCTTCAGAGCAGTTTGCATATATTCTGTCTTATCTGAACTGATTATACTTTTTTGTTTTCTCGTATCTTGCCAAAAACGCATACCCTTTTGTGCAGATACGTTCTAGCGCTGGCAGGGAGAGAGCTTTGTCTGGTTACAAAGCACTGAATGCACAGGAACGAAATGAGCACGAACGCTTTATGGCGGCGGCGCTGAGTTATGGCTTTCGTGCCAAGGGGCGCACCTGGCCCAATCCGCCTGTTGGCGCACTCATTGTGAAAGATTTTGGTGATGGTCCCATTGTGGTGGGGCAGGGGGCAACTTTGCCGCCCGGAGGATCTCACGCAGAAGTTCTGGCTCTTAAAGACGCTGGTGAACACGCCAGAGGGGCGACCGCTTACGTAACGCTTGAACCTTGTGCGCATTACGGGCGTACCGGTCCCTGTGCCCGGGCGCTGGTCGCGGCTGGTGTGGCCCGCGTGGTGTATGGGTCGGCAGACCCAAATCCGGCAGTTGCCGGGCGGGGAAAGAAAATTCTTGAAGAGGGCGGTGTTGAGGTTCTCATTGGTGTGCTGGAAGGCGAGTGCCGAGAGGCTGTTCGCGGTCACATCTGCCGTATCCTGAATGAGCGCCCGTTTGTGCAGCTTAAGATGGCTGTTTCCAAAGATGGTTTTATTGGAAAACGGGGAGCAGGGCAGGTTGCGATTTCCGGTGCGCTGTCGCGGCAGATGGTGCATGCCATGCGGGCGCAGACGGATGCCATTGTGGTTGGCATTGGTACGGTTCTGGAGGATGATCCTGAGCTTTCCTGCCGCTTGCCCGGCATGGCGCAGCGTTCTCCACAGCCGGTGGTCTTCGACAGTCAGGCGCGTATACCGCTTAGCTCAAAGCTGGTTCGCAACGCGGAGCAAAATTCCTTGTGGGTGCTGGTTGGTGAAGCTGCGCCGGACCTCCGTGTGAGCGCGCTTGAGCGCGAAGGTGTGACAGTTATCGTCAATGATTGCCTTAGAAATGGCAAGGTATGCCTTGATAAGGCGCTTTATGCTCTTTACATGCATGGTCTCTCGCAGATTATGGTTGAAGGCGGGGCAGAGCTTGCCCACGGTCTGCTGACGCATGATCTGGTGGATGAGCTGTTGATTTTTCAGGGCGCCCACAGTGTTGGTGCCGATGGCATTTTACCCTTCGGGTTTGAAGGGCTGGAAAGCCTGCAAGACGGTTATAGCAAGCAGATGCTGCGCCGTGTGGGTGAAGATTTGTTGTGGCGGTATACGCCAAGAAAGAGGTTCTAGGTGTTTACGGGCATCGTTAGTGACGTTGGAACAATCCTTGAGCTGGAGCAGATTGCTGCGGGTCAGAGAGCTAAAATTGGAACTGTCTATGATCCTGACGGGATCGAGATTGGCGCGTCAATTGCGTGTTCCGGTGTGTGCCATACTGTTGTTGCCAAGGGCCGCGATGGTGACCAGAACTGGTTTACTGTTGAATCTGCCACTGAAACGCTGAATGTGACTACGGTTAAGAGCTGGAAAGTTGGCAAGCGGATTAATCTGGAACGCTCCCTGACTATGGGGGCTGAGCTGGGTGGTCATATTGTTCTGGGTCATGCGGATGGCACTGCAAAAATTGTTGAATGCCGTCAGCATCCGGAGAGCCTTTATATCAAGTTTGAGTGTGCTCCAGAGTTTGCGCGGTTTATTCCGCAAAAGGGGTCCGTTTGTCTGGATGGCACGTCTTTGACGGTGAATGAAGCTGAAAGAAACACGTTTTCTGTTTTCCTTATTCCACATACGCTTGAAGTGACCACATGGTCTGATCGCCATATGGGGGATGAGGTAAATCTGGAAGTGGACATGATGGCTCGCTATGTTGCCCGTCTTGCTGAGTTTCCAAGCCTTGCAGAAAATCCAAAATAGTCTTATAGGCAACAATCCTGCTGGAAATATCTGGACATTTCGCTCGGGGCGTGGTTCCTGAGCGACTATACGTGGGTGCTGTCCATACCCATCGCCAAAGCCCGTGGTTTGCTGATTGGTTCAGTGAAAAGAAGCGGTTGGCATTAGGAGAATTAAAATGAGCGCGGTTCCGCACATTCTTGTTATTGAAGCACGTTTTTACGAAGATCTGGCAGATGCCCTGTATGAAGGTGCTTCAGGTGTGCTGGAGCGTGAAGGAGCAAAAATCTCCCGCCTTGCGGTTCCTGGTGTGCTCGAAATTCCTGCGGCGCTTTCCATGGCGTTAACTGCAATGGAAAATGGCGATGCAGATTATGACGGTTTTGTATTGCTCGGTGTTGTAATTCGCGGTGAAACCACCCATTACGACATCGTTTCTAACGAGTCGGCTCGTGCGATCATGGATCTTTCTGTGGATGCTAACGTTGCAGTAGGTAATGGCATTCAGACTGTGGAGAACGATGATCAGGCATGGGCACGCGCAAGCGTTTCTAAAAAGAACAAGGGCGGCGGTGCTGCTGAAGCTTGTCTTGCCATGATTGACGTGCGCGACCGGTTCGGTGTGTAAGGTTTATAATGACAACTGAAAACAACAAGAAAAACGCTGAAGTAAGACCAGCCAACAAGCGCGGGGTTGCTCGTCTGGCTGCTGTTCAGGCGGTGTATCAGATGGAAATCACTGGTGCGCGTTTGAATGATGTGCTGAACGAGTATGAAGCTTACCGTCTTGGTCAGGAAGTGGATGGTGAGCAGTACCGCGACGCAGACCCTGCATGGTTCCGCGATCTGGTGCAGGCTGTGTTTGAAGATCAGCTGCGTATTGACCCTCGCATTCACACAGCGCTTTCTGAAGACTGGCCGCTGAAGCGCATCGACACCACCTTGCGTGCGATCCTTCGTGTTGGTTGTGCGGAGTTTTTGCGCAAAAAGGACGTTCCGGCCCGCGTGATCATCAATGAATATATTGATGTTGCCAAGTCCTTCTATGAGGGGGATGAGGCGCGTCTGGTTAATGGTATCATGAACCGTCTGGCCCGCGAGCTGCGTCAGTCTGAATTTGAAGACTAAACACATGAGCGAGAAGGCTGCCAGCTCCAGACCGGGAGAGTTCTCGCTTATTGAGCGCTATTTTGCGCCGCTTGCCACCAGCGCAGGCGCTGTGCATCTGCAAGATGATGCTGCTGTTTTTACCCCTGACATCGGATGTGAACTGGTTGTAACCAAGGACATGCTGATGGCAGGGGTTCATTTTTTTGAAAATGATCCTCCCTTTGAAGTGGCGCAAAAAGCGCTTGGTGTGAACCTTTCTGATCTGGCGGCAAAAGGGGCTGAGCCTCTGGGGTATCTGCTGGGGCTTGGTCTTTCCAAAGACATCAGCGAAGAATGGGTAGCCGAGTTTTGCCGTGGCCTGAAGCTGGTTCAGGATCAGTTTCAGATTGACCTGCTGGGCGGGGATACGATTTCGTGCCGGCAAGGACCGCTGCTTTCCATCACAGCTTTTGGACAGGTGCCAGAAGGGCAGGTGGTTCGGCGCAATGAAGCTGTTGCCGGGGCGCTGCTTTATGTGACTGGCACCATTGGTGATGCGGCTCTTGGTTTGAAACTACGACTGGATGAAAGGCTTGCAGATACATGTGGGCTTTCTGCTAAGCAACGTGATCTTCTGCTGGACCGCTATTTGTTGCCACAGCCGCGTGTGGCGGCGGTGCCAGCGCTGCGTGATTATGCTGTTGCTGCGATGGATGTTTCAGATGGGTTGATTGCTGATCTGGGGCATATGTGCCGTACCTCTGGCGTGAGTGCCTCTGTGAAATTGAATAGGGTTCCATTTTCAGATGCTGCATCTAAGATGATTGCTCATGATGCCGCGTTTTTAGAAGCTGCGATTACGGGTGGGGATGATTATGAGATCCTTGCTGCTGTGATGCCTGAGAATGCGAAGGCTTTTGAAACGCGCATATTGGGTGAAGGCTTAAGCTGTACTCAGGTCGGGGAGTTGGGGCCGGCTGTTGCGAGTGAAGAAGTCGTTTCCATTAGTCTTAATGGTAAGGATTATGCGCTTCACGGGGCGGATGGATTTAAGCATTTTTAACAGAGAGCGCGGCTCTCAAAGTGATTGAGTGTTATCTATGAGAAAGCGGCCTGCTGCACGTCTTTTTCTGCTTGACGAAAATAATCATATTTTGCTGTTTCGATATGACTGGACGCTTCGCAATCCAAAGTTGGTGCCGCATTGGGCTACACCGGGTGGGGCGCTGGAAGCTGGTGAAACATACGCACAAGCCGCTCAGCGTGAGGCGCAGGAGGAAACGGGCCTTAGTATTGAAGTTGGTGATGACGTGTTTCGCTGTACTGTGCAATTTCAGTTGGGATCAGGTGAACGGGTAGAGGCACATGAGCGCTACTATTTTGTTCGAACACATCATTTTGAGATTGATAGCAGTTTGCTTTCTCATCCCGGCAGTAAGGTTATAAAGTCCTATCGCTGGTGGACGTTGCAAGAGCTTAGCCAGACCAAAGAGGTTATTTATCCTGAGCAAATTTCAGAGGTGATCAATCAGATTCTTGCTTCATCCTGAGTTTATGAAGGGGCGTCCTGCCTGAGGCATAATGTGTAGGCATGACGTTTTTTCATCTAATTATGCGGATATCTCTCAAAGTCGTGAATGACAGAAGGGGGTGGAAGGTTGCTCATTACGTAAAAATCATTAGTCTGTGCTTTCCTTCCTTTGTTTCTTTGAAAGACTATAAAAATGGCGATTACTCAGGCAGCCCCGTTTATCGACGACGGTCTGGCAAAGCGGAATGCGCTGTTGCTTGCATTGGCGCAGTCGTTTGCTGGTGGCGTGCCACCGATTGTTTTTGCAACCACGTCTATTCTTGCTTCCGTTCTGCTTGTGGATGATAAGTCTCTGGCGACACTGCCTGTTACAGCTTTTGTTCTGGGTACTGCGCTTGGCACCCTGCCTGCTGGCATACTCATGCGGAATTTTGGCCGCAGAAACGGGCTGATGGGAGCGTTGCTTTTTGGAATTCTCGCTTCTGTGCTTGCAGCCTATGCGGCATGGGTCGGCAGTTTCCTGCTGCTTTGCCTTTCAACGGCGAGCAACGGTTTTGTTATGGCGTTTACTCAGCAAGCCCGTTTTGCAGCGGCAGATACTGCCAGTCCAGCTTTCAAACCCAAAGCAATTTCATGGGTTTTAACGGGCGGTATTCTGGCGGGTGTTGTCGGGCCGCAGACCGTGATTATGACGCAAGGCATGTTTGAGCCATTTTTGTTTGTGGGCACTTATCTGGCGCAGGGTGTGTTGCTTGCTATTGGCCTGTGTTTTGTTGCGTTCCTGAAGATTCCAAAACCACCGAGGCTGGAAAAAAATAGGAGGGGACGCCCGCTCGCTGAGATTTTGATGCAAAAGACATTTCTTGTTGCTGTGGTCTGCGGAATGGTCAGCTATGCGATTATGAACCTGATCATGACATCAGCCCCACTCGCTATGGTTGCGTGTGGCCTGACAAATTCAGATGCGGCACTTGGAATTCAATGGCACGTGATTGCAATGTTTGCACCAAGTTTTTTCACCGGTAGCCTGATCAGCCGATTCGGACATAACGCGGTTATTGGTGCTGGATTTGTGCTTTACGCAGTGTGCGCTTTGGTTGGCCTTACGGGACTAGAGCGTTGGATCTTCTGGAGTTCTCTGGTTTTACTTGGTCTGGGGTGGAACTTTTCCTTTATTGGGGCCTCTTCACTGCTGACACAGACTTACCGGGCAGAAGAGCAGAACCGAGTCCAGTCCATAAATGACTTTTTAGTCTTTGGGTTAGTCGCAACGGCGTCGTTTTCCTCAGGGAAATTGTTAAGCACATTTGGGTGGGAAACTGTGAACCTTATGGTATTCCCTTTCGTAATCTTATGTCTAATTCTTGTTATCTCACTGATGTTTACTGAAAAATGGGAAGTTAAAGTTTGAAAAATTAAAAAGAAAAACGGTGCTTTCAACATACGTGTTTCCTTCCACTACCGCGCAAAAGCAACTTGACGGATAGTGCCCAACATATACCGTCACTGCGTGCGTGAATTTACACAAGTGCAGTGTGGATTTTGCTACGTTAACTTACGTAAGTAGCAGGGTACCCTTAGGGGAGGAAATATGACTGAACTTATTGTTACCATTGCGTGTGGCTTGCTATCTGTCATCTATGGCATCTGGGCAATCCGCAGCGTGATGGCTGCTGACACTGGTTCTGCGAAAATGCAGGAAATTGCCGGTGCAATTCAGGAGGGCGCTCAGGCGTACCTCACACGTCAATACACCAGCGTTGCAATCGTAGGCGTTGTTATCTTCGCAATCGTTGCTTATCTGCTGTCTATTACTGTTGCTATCGGATTTGTAATCGGTGCGGTTCTTTCCGGTGCAGCAGGCTTTATCGGTATGCTCGTTTCTGTACGGGCAAACGTCCGCACTGCACAAGCTGCTAGCCAGAGCCTGGGGGCAGGGCTGTCTATCGCATTCCGCAGTGGTGCTATCACCGGCATGTTTGTTGCTGGTCTGGCTCTTCTGGGTGTGGCAGTTTACTACCTCATTCTGACCGGCCCGATGGGCATGGACCCTACTTCCAGAACCGTGATTGACGCGCTTGTGGCGCTCGGCTTCGGTGCTTCCCTGATCTCCATCTTCGCCCGTCTTGGCGGCGGCATCTTTACCAAGGGTGCAGATGTTGGCGGTGACCTTGTCGGTAAGGTGGAAGCAGGTATTCCTGAGGATGATCCACGCAACCCGGCAACCATTGCGGATAACGTGGGTGACAACGTTGGTGACTGTGCCGGTATGGCTGCTGACCTGTTTGAAACCTACGCAGTGACGCTTGTTGCAACGATGGTTCTTGCGGCGATCTACTTCACTGGTACGGCTAATTTGCAGTCTGCAATGCTGTATCCAATGCTGATCTGTGGTGTTTGCTCTGTGGCATCCATCATTGGTACGTTCTTCGTGCGCCTTGGTGCATCCAACTCCATTATGGGTGCGCTTTATAAAGGCTTCATCGCCACGGCGATTATCTCGCTGATCATTCTGTTTCCGCTGACCTATTGGGTCTTTGGCGGTATGGATACGGTCCTGACCATGAGCAACGGTGTCAGTTTTACGCCGTTGGATCTGTTCTTCTGCGGTGTCTCCGGTCTTGTGATAACAGGTCTGATCATCTGGATCACTGAATATTATACCGGTACCAGCTTCCGTCCTGTGCAGTCGATTGCTCGTGCATCTCAAACGGGCCATGGGACCAACGTTATTCAGGGTCTTGCGGTTTCCATGGAATCTACTGCACTTCCTGCTCTGGTGATCATTGCCGGTATTATCGTAACCTATCAGCTTGCTGGTCTGTTCGGTATCGCGATTGCAGTGACAACGATGCTGGCGCTGGCTGGTATGGTTGTGGCGCTGGATGCGTTTGGTCCAGTCACGGACAACGCTGGCGGTATTGCTGAAATGGCTGAGCTGCCTGCTGAAGTGCGCGACACCACTGATGCGCTGGATGCTGTTGGCAACACCACTAAGGCTGTAACCAAGGGCTATGCGATTGGTTCTGCTGGCCTTGGTGCCTTGGTGCTGTTTACAGCTTACACTGAAGATTTGAAGTTCTTCGTCGCTAACTCTGATCAGTTCCCTTACTTCAAGGGCATGACTGAAGCCTCTATCGACTTCTCACTGTCTAACCCGTATGTCGTTGTTGGCCTGTTCTTCGGTGGTCTTTTACCATTCCTGTTTGGCGGTATTGCAATGACCGCGGTGGGCCGTGCTGCTGGCGCGGTGGTTGAAGAAGTTCGCCGTCAGTTCAAGGAAAAACCAGGCATCATGAAGGGGGAGGAGCGCCCTGATTATGGCCGTGCCGTTGATATGCTGACCAAAGCAGCTATCAAGGAAATGATCGTTCCGTCCTTGTTGCCGGTTCTGTCTCCGATCGTTATCTACTTTGTCATCAACGGGATTGCTGGCAAGGCGAATGCATTTGCGTCTTTGGGTGCGATGCTGCTGGGTGTGATTGTAACAGGTCTGTTCGTTGCACTTTCCATGACCGCTGGCGGCGGTGCGTGGGATAACGCGAAGAAGTACATTGAAGATGGTAATTATGGCGGTAAAGGTTCTGAAGCTCACAAGGCTGCGGTGACTGGTGATACCGTTGGTGATCCATACAAGGACACCGCAGGTCCTGCTGTGAACCCAATGATCAAGATCACGAACATTGTTGCTCTTCTGCTTCTGGCAGTTCTGGCGCACTAAGTTTGATCTGATTTGAGAATAAGAAGCCCGGTCTGAAATATGGCCGGGCTTTTTGCTGTTTTAAAAGCAGGCTTCGCGTAGAGCAGCTCACCTGCAGAAATCTCTGTAAGATACCGGGTGTTTGTTTCATGAGTGGCAACGGTGCGGCGTTAACATGTTCACCGCTGTGTGGCAGGATAGGCGGTGTGTTTTGAATGAGATCAGAACTGAACAGCAAACTCTGTGCCGAAGACCCATGCATCAAAGATATCTGTTCGCCCGGAAGGGTTGGCGACGTATTGAAAATCGGCAGTGAAATAAGACCAGTCGTTGAACTGAAAGCGATGGGCTGCTTCGAAAACGAGTTCGTAGGTCTGGCCCGGCAGGTTGTCGCTGTAATAGCCTAAAATGAAAGCCCCGCCAGTGATGTCATTGTCTCGCTCTGGAAGGAGGCCCTGATAGAAAAGTCCGCCACTGATGCCGTAGGGCTGTGTGTTGATAGCCTGCTCCGGGGATAGGGTGAACAGGCCCCAGATACTGAGACCCTGATCCTCCTTTTCCTGATAGACCATTTGCCGTGCGATAGCATAAATACCCCAGTTGCCCTCACGGGTCTGTGTTGTGCTGCCAAGCACATCAACGGTACTGGTATTGTAAAAGCCGCCCAGCTGATAGTGACCGGGCAGGAGCTTACTGTCTTTTTCAGTTCCGGGATCGTAGCCCAGTTGCCCGACAACCAGAACACTGCCTTCCGGGGCAAAGCGGAAGTTGTAGCCATGGTCTGCATTGTTCAGGTCATCAATGTTTGCGTCGTAGACGCCCAGAGAGATGCTCTGACTTTGAGGGAAGGTGTAGGTTCCCGCAATTCCCCATGTGTTTGCAGGGTAAGTGGTGAAGGCTGGCTGGTTGATGAGCAGTTGCCCCGGGGTGCTGTTGAGCGCACCGTTCAGATAATAGTTGAAGGTTTCATCCTCCGCGAAGATGTCACCCACGGCGAGGCGTCCGGCGGAAAGGTAGAGCTGATCATCCAGCAGTTCCTGTTCCAGACTGAGATGGGCAAGCGCAAGGATTTTGCTTGAGAAGATCTGGCTGACGCCGAAGTCGTTGCCAATATCATCTTCTGAGAGGCTGCGACCCAGTCCCTGATAGGTGATGAACCTGAAGCTGCTGCCCTTCAGGCCGATGATCTTTTCAAAATCCAGTGTGACCATGCCTTCCAGACGGGCTGCATAGGCGGCGCTCTGGTTTAAGCCACCCACCGGATTGGCTGCAATGTCTTGCGTATAGAGAACGCCAAGATCAATACCCTTATCAGAAAGGTCTTCACGGAAGCCGCCCCAGTTGCGGATATCGTCTCGCCACTGGCTTAACACGGGAGCTGTGTTTGTGGACTGAGCGCGGCCTTGCGTGTTTGCTGTAAGCCCCAGACAAACAGCAGATAGCAAAAGCACAGTTCTGAATCGCCTGCTCTTGCACCGGGCAGGCTTGTGTAACGCTCGCAAAGCCAGGTTCTCCCAAACAGGCTCTTCCAAACGGGTTTACCGCACCATATCTTCCCTTAGCCTTCGATGCTCACTTCCAGATTTGCGAAGGATGCGAGCCGGGGCTACATGAGTGAATATCGGTCAGTTTTCAGCGTTGCCATCTTTGCGAAAATTTATGCAAGAGTGCTACATGTCAAAAAGTGAATCACTCACGCTCCCAGTATAGAGCCTTGCCTCTGGAGGGGCTTCCTTCTGAAATTCACTAAGTAAAATATGCATATGCGTTTTATGCTGGTGCGGTCTGAAGCGCATTGCATCTCTCCTTTACATGTAAAGGGAGAGGACAGGACTTTCTGATTTCCCGGTCCATGTGCACTCCAACGGCCTGCATTGTTGCGACGGGAGTATCGCTGATGGCATCAAACATGGTGTGCTTGAAGAGGATGGTCTTGTCGCGGACCTCTTCGATCCGGGAGCGGACGACGAGCAGATCGCCAGCAGAGACTTCAGCCAGATATTTGTATGTGATTTCCAGTGCGGCCATGCCCTTGTTGTTTTCCCGAATGTAAGCCGGGGTGATGCCCAGACAGGCAATCAAGTGCCAGGTGGCCTCATCAAACTTGGACGTGTACCAGGCCACATTCATGTGCCCCATATGGTCTTCCTGCTGGGGATAAACAATTCCGCGATAGGTCTCAATCATCTTTGCTTCCATTTCGATTGCTGCAGGAAACAGCCTATTGGGAAGCGGGGAGGTGGTCATTACAACTGTCGACTATCTTTGCAGAGCAAAAAGCCGGCACCTGATCATGGTACCGGCTTCTTATGTTTTGGATCAGGGAGGGCCTAGTAGTTCTTCCAGAGGATGATGGCCGCTGCGAGGAGCAGTTGATCCTTCAGAACGAAGACACCTGTGCGGTTGAGGAGAGGGAAGAAAGAATCCGCGTCCCAGCCGGGAACGGAGAACATAAAGGTGAGGGTGCCGAACGCTGTGGCTGCGATGCCGAGCACACCCAGACCACCGAGAACCCGGTTGAATGGCAGGCAAAGCAGCAGAAGCAGGAAGATCCATTCAACGATGCCGATGAAGTTGGAAGCACCCTGTACATCCCAGATCTGATAGGTCCAGCTGAAGAAGATGTTGGATTGCATCAGGCGAACAATGCCTTGTGCCTCAAACTCATAGAACTTCATGGCACCAATCCAGCCCATTACAAGGGCAATGCCAGCGAAGCTTGCTAGAACTGCGAGTCTTTTGATGGAGCCTGCTGTTTTATCTTTTCCAGCTACGTGCATGTGATGACCAAGAATATAGGTCGCTACAGCAAACATTGAGAGGTATTTGAGGAGATTCTGCCCGGAGCCGATGATCGGGAAGCCGCCAAGAGCATCCATCCAGACCGGATTGGTGAAGAGGTAGAGAAAGTTTAGCAGGAAGATCAGCATAGCCATAAGGCTGCCGATAATGCCGAGGCGGAGGTTTTTCAGGCCAAGCAGGACAAGTATGCCTGCCGGGACTTCAAAAAGGGCCATCAGGAGACCCGTAAAGGGGGCTCCGAGAGCGTGGACAAGACCGCTGAACAGCGGACTTCCTCCCAGCCAGTACTCAATCTGCTGATGTTCGGGTGCTGTGAATTTGAGCAGGCCCAGCCAGATCAGGTAGGTCGCTGTGACAAGAGTGAGGTAGACAAAGAGAGTGTTTTCTGAGGGGCGCGTATCTGTAATTCTTTTGAGAAGTGAAGGTGTTTGCGTCATGATATTACTTCGCGTTTGTCGTTGAGATCTTGAGGAAACCACGGATGAAAACAACCAGAATGCGTATTACCCCTCAATACAGGATCACGAGTAGCAAACCTCCAATAACATCGGCGTTATTTTAAGATTGAAGCTTAGAATTTGGTGAGAATTGTTGGTCTCTAACTTTTTTGATGATGATTGGGCACAAAAAAACAGCGCCTGAGAGAGGCGCTGTTTCTTTTAATTGAATGCTGGCAGCTCAGAGGCCGATTGATGGTGTCGCTGCACCACGCAGAATTTGTGTCAGCAGGCCATAATCTGCACCGCCGGTACGTGTTTTTCTGCCGAGATAATCGAAGACCTTACCGTCTTCAATGCCATAGTCGGCAACGGATTTCACATAGCCATCCTTGTCGAAGTAAACAGCGACAACGCGCTGGTCCACGATGGACGGGGTCCAGAATGCCACTGTTTCGCTCTTTTGAGAGATATAATAGTAGGCTTCTCCGTCCAGCTTTGATGTGGTGGATGGACTACCAAGGACAAGTTCCACCTGCTCGCGGCTGGAGCCGACCTGAACATCCTGGATTGCATCAGGTGAAACCACCTGGCCATGCGTTAGCGTCTGGGTGAAACAGCCGGCAAGCGGCAGGCTCAAGAAAACGAGGAACACACTACGGCGCGCAAATGCAAACATTCCAAACATCCTGTTGGCTTGCAAATGCCGGTAAAATACAGCAAGCAAGCAGTTAAGATTTAAAACTTGTGTTGGTGCCACTCTTCTGGCAGGGACACAAGAAACTCGACAAGCGCAAGAGAGGTGCCATGATCTTCGGTTTTTTCCGTCGACATAAAGACACATCCGTCAGAACAACTTACGAGCGGATCGTCGCGCAGGCACGACTTCCAGTGTTTTATGAGCACTATGGTATACCCGATACCAGCGAAGGTCGCTTCGAGATGATTGTTTTGCACGCTTTTTGTGTCTTTCAACGTTTAAGCGGCGAAGATAAGGCATCGCGTAAGTTTGCACAGGCTGTATTCGACTATTTTTTTCAGGATATGGATCAGAGCATGCGCGAGCTGGGTATCGGCGATGAAGGGGTGCGCAAGAGAGTGCGCGTTATGGTCGAATCGTTTTACGGGCGCACCACCAGCTATATGCAGGCTCTGGAAAACCGGGATGATCTCGCCCTTGGCGATGCTTTTATGCGAAACATTTACGGCAATGACGGGGAAGTAGTTGCGATAAAGGCGCTGGTTCATTACATGCATGACGTGGTGGATGGCCTTGCTGCCATGCCGACAAGTGAAATTCTTGCGGGCGATGTTCAGTTTGTGGCACCAAAAACAGAATTAATAAGGGAAAACGCCAGCGATGGCTGATAAAGACTACCCATGGTCTTATATGTTCGATGCGACGCGCCTTGGTAATAAGACCAGGCATGTGAAGCTTTCTTTAAATGAAGAAGAGCGTGCGCAGATTGCAAAGTCATATGACCTGACTGAGCTGCCAGAGCTGGATGTTGATCTTGAAGTGCGTCCCTGGCGCCGGGATGGACTTGCAGTGCGTGGTCATATTCGTGCCAGAGCGCTCCAGCCATGCGTTGTCACGCTTGAGCCTGTTGAATGTCTCGTGGATGAAGAGTTTGACCGCACATTTTTGCCAGATATGGATTCTAAAGGGCGTCGTCGACAGAATGATGACACAATAGAAATAGACTTGGATATCGACGAAAGTGATCCGCCAGACTTATTTGAAGGACCTCAGGTGGATCTTGGTGCGGTTGTTTGTGAACATTTTGCTTTGGGACTGGACCCGTTTCCACGCGCTAATGGTGTTGAAATGGATGAGAAATACGCTCCAGACCCGGAAGAAGACGCAAAACAGGATGAAGAGCAGAAGCCTTCCCCCTTTGCTGCACTTGAAGCCTTGAAAAAGAAAAAATAGATCAGGGTTTGCTGTATAGGATTTAGGAGATGGGTGTTGCGGGATAGTCATAAATGAGTATCTTCGCCTCGCGTGTTTCCACATAACTTAGGGAAAATGCTCTTAACTATTGCAGGGGCTGCCGATACAAGAGCGGACTCTGTAGACAAGGCAAGATATTGGTAATGTCTGAAAAAATACGTATTTCTCTTGACGCGATGGGGGGAGATTACGGTGCTGAGGTCGTGATTCCTGGCGCTGACAAAGTGCTGGAACGCTGCCCGAACATCGAATTTCTGCTTTTCGGTGATGCAAAGATCATCGAACCAATGCTCGAGGAATACCCTCGTCTGAAGCAGGCGTCTGTGGTTCATCATGCAGATGTTTCCATCGGGATGGATGAAAAGCCCAGCCAGGCCCTTCGTAAGGGGCGCGGGAAGTCCTCCATGTGGAACTCCATTGCGGCTGTAAAAAATGCAGAGGCGGATGTTGCTGTTTCTGCCGGTAATACCGGTGCGCTGATGGCAATGTCCAAGTTCTGCCTGCGTACCATGTCTGGCATAGAGCGCCCGGCGATTGCCGCCATCTGGCCAACGCTGCGCGGCGAATCCATTGTGCTGGATGTGGGGGCTACCATTGGCGCTGATGCGCAACAACTGATCGACTTTGCCATTCTGGGCGGTGCAATGGCACGCTCTGTTCATGGTGTTAAACAACCGACTGTTGGCCTGCTCAATATCGGTGTTGAGGAGGTCAAGGGGGTTGAGGAAGTGCGTACAGCAGGCAAAATGCTGCGCGAACTCTCACCGCCAAATCTTGTTTATTCCGGTTTTGTTGAAGGCGATGACATCGGCAAGGGTACCGTTGATGTGGTCGTGACAGAAGGCTTTGCAGGCAATATTGCGCTTAAAACCGCTGAAGGAACTGCAAAGCAGTTTGCCGGCTATCTTCGAGCTGCTATGAGCCGTACGCTTATGGCAAAGATTGGTTACCTTTTTGCACGAGGCGCCTTTAATCGCCTGCGGGCTAAAATGGACCCGCGTAAAGTGAATGGTGGCGTGTTCCTTGGATTGAATGGCATTGTGATCAAGAGCCATGGCGGAACCGATGCAGAAGGCTTTGCCGCCGCTGTTGAACTGGCCTATGACATGGCCAAGAACGAACTGATTAAGAAAATCTCCGAGGATCTGGCGAACTATCATCGTGGTCGTTTCTCAGAGTCCGAGAAGAATTGAAGGGTTTAAAGTGAAGGCACTTCGCTCTGTAATTTTAGGCTGCGGCAGCTATCTGCCAGCAAAGGCGGTTACGAACCAGCAGCTGAGTGAGCTTGTTGATACCTCTGATGAGTGGATTGTCCAGCGTACCGGAATTAAGCAACGTCACATTGCTGCTGAAGGGGAGTTTACCTCTCACCTTGCAATCAATGCTGCAAAAGCGGCGCTGGAGCATGCAGGTGTTGATGTAAAAGATATTGACCTGATCGTTCTGGCGACGTCTACGCCCGATAATACATTCCCGGCAACGGCTGTTGATGTTCAGGCCGCGCTTGGAATGCATCATGGTTTTGCCTTTGATGTGCAAGCCGTATGCTCAGGTTTTGTTTATGCAGTGACGACTGCTGATGCTTATCTGCGTGGCGGTCTGGCGAAGCGGGCGCTTGTTATTGGTGCTGAGACGTTCTCCCGCATCCTCGACTGGGAAGACCGTACTACCTGCGTTTTGTTCGGGGATGGCGCTGGCGCTGTTGTCATGGAAGCGCAGGAAGGTGATGCTGCCTCCGAGGGGAGCGGTGTTCTGACCTGCCAGCTGCGTTCAGATGGCCGTCATAAAGAAAAGCTTTATGTGGATGGCGGGCCGTCTTCAACCCAGAGCACAGGTCATCTGCGCATGCAGGGACGTGAAGTCTTTAAACATGCTGTCGGCATGGTGACTGACGTAATTGAAGCTTCTTTTGAGGCTACCGGAACAACGGCTGATGATCTGGACTGGTTTGTTCCGCATCAGGCGAACCAGCGTATTATTGACGCTTCAGCCAAGAAACTTGGAATCGCTCCAGAAAAAGTAGTGAAGACAGTTGCTGATCACGGGAACACATCTGCTGCTTCGATTCCCCTTGCACTGGACAGGCTTGTTAAATCTGGCCGGGTGAAAAAGGGTGATCTGATCATGCTTGAGGCGATGGGCGGCGGCTTTACGTGGGGTTCTGTGCTTCTGAAGTGGTAAAAAAGTGGAATAAAACCCCAAAGGGTTGCATTTCTTAGCAAAAGAGCTGTTGACCCTGACGCCGGATAGCCATACCGTAACGTGTTGAAAGCAAGCTTTATTCTTACGGATCATGGCTTTACCGGAGGAGGGTGGAATGGGTAGTCACACTGTAACCCGCGCAGACTTATGTGAAGCGGTTTACCAGAAGGTTGGCTTATCTCGGACTGAATCTGCCGAACTCGTTGAACAGGTTCTTGCAGAGATTTCTGCAAGTCTGGAAAATGGCGAGTCTGTCAAACTGTCCAGCTTTGGCTCATTTGTTGTTCGCTCCAAGGGCGAGCGCATTGGCCGTAACCCGAAAACAGGTGAGGAAGTTCCAATCTCTCCACGCCGGGTCATGGTTTTCAAGCCAAGCAATGTTCTTAAGCAGCGCATTAATGATGCACTGGTTGAGGGCGCAAGCTGATCTGCTGCCCCAAATAAGAGTATCTAGAGGGTCTGCATCGTGGAGAAGAGCGCCGACGCGTTCCGAACAATCAGTGAAGTCGCCAGTGAACTGGACCTGCCGCAGCATGTTCTGCGGTTCTGGGAAACACGGTTCACTCAGATCAGGCCTTTGAAACGAGGCGGTGGTCGGCGATACTACAGACCTGACGACCTTGAGCTTTTGCGCGGTATTCGCCATTTGCTTTATGGGGAAGGTTATACCATTAAAGGCGTGCAACGCATTTTGCGAGAGCAGGGTGTGCGCGTTGTTATGGACATTTGGAAAGAAGGTGGCGGAGCTGTTATTCCGACGTCTTCTGGTTCTTTAGCGCCTATAGGTGTTGCTCCTGATCCTTCCATTGTTGCGGGCGAACCGTTGCAGCGTGCAGCTGAAACCACTCCGGTGGAATCTGCTGTAGCTCAGCATATGTGGGAGACGCAGGAAGAATGGGTTGCTGAGGAGCAAACTGGCTTTGAGCAGCAAACCAGTCTGCCTTTGGACAATGAACCTGAGCCTCAGACACCATTGCCAGCCGGATTGCTGCCTGATGATGCCCCGGAGGCTCATGGAAAAGGCGGCCATGGAGCCTTGGGCTTTATGGAGCGTTTGATGGGCTCTGAGAAGGAAGGGGCTTCGAGAGCAGCAGGTCTTTCTCAGGATGATGTTCATCGGCTACAGTCTACGCTGTTTGAACTGCTGGAATGCAAGCGTATGCTGGATCAGGCCAGATAAAGCCTTTTTGAGAGTTGAAATGAATAAGCAGTGCGGTTCAAATGCACTGCTTTTTTATTGTGCGCTTTAATTTCTGTGAAATTCATCACGTAAGATAATAGTGGTTGTGGTGTCAGATACCCCTTCGGTGCTGGCAATTGCGTCTCTGACGTTGTTGAGTACCTCCATAGAGGGGGCGACCACTTCTACAATCAAGTCCAGTTCTCCGCTGACAGAACTGGCACGCTTTATCTCTGGAAAAGCTGCGAGGACGTCCAGTATCTCACGCATTGGAGTGCGTGCGAGGCGAATGAACAGGAAGGCGGAGATGTGAGTGTGGTCAAGCGCTCCGATGTCGGCTCTGTAGCCCCGGATTGTACCGTTGTTCTCCAGCTTTGTGATGCGTTCACTTGTGGCACTGCGTGACAGTTCTATCCTGGCTGCCAGCGTCTTGATGGGGATGCGGGCCTCTTTGGAGAGAATGGCGATAATCTGCCGATCTTTGGCGTCAAGCAAGGCTGGCTCCATTGGCTATGTGTTTTGAGTGCAGATCTTGCAGGAGAAATGCCGTTAAAATACTTATTAATCACGGTATAATGTTGGTGCAACTGACATAAAGTCGGTACGCTGAAATATCACGATAAGCTATATTGAGGTAACCGGAGAACCTCATGACTGATATCAGCTATCCCGCCCCGAATTTTGATCGTGCTGCCATTGCCGGTCTGTTGCAGGCACACTGGAGCCTTGCAGGTGACCTGTCCCCCTTAGAGAGCGAACGGGATCAGAACCACCGTCTTGATGCAGAAGATGGCACCCGGTGGACTGTTAAGATTGTGAATGCGAGTGAGCCTGAGGCTGAAACTGACTTTCAGACTGCGATGCTGCAACATCTTGCTGTTTGTGCTCCTGAACTCCCCATGCCACGCTTAAAATTGACCTCGGAAGGAGCTGCGAGGCAAATTGTCTGCGCTCCGGATGGAACGAGGCATGCCATGCGTGTGGTCTCATGGCTTGAAGGGGTGCCACTTGCTGAAACAACGAGAGAAGCGGGCGTTGTTGCCAGTTTAGGCGCACTTTTGGGGAAAACCGATAAGGCCTTGCGCGGGTTCATGCATGCCGGTGCCTTGCGCAGCTTTGAGTGGGATATCCGTCTGGCCGGAAATGCGCGGGAGCGGCTTCATGCGATTGAGGACGCGGGAAACCGGCGTGTTGTTGAGTATTTTCTTGACCGCTTCGATAATGTGGTAGCGCCAAAGCTGGGGCAGATGCGGGCTGCTGTCATTCATAATGATGCTAATGACTGGAATGTTCTGGTCGATCCAGCTGATCATTCGCGGGTTTGCGGCCTGATTGATTTTGGTGACAGTTTGTACACTCCGGTGATTGCGGAGGTTGCTGTTGCAGCGGCCTATACGATTATGGAGAGGTCTGATCCCATCGGTGTAGCCGCTGATCTGACTGCGGCTTATCATGCTGAATATCCGCTGGATGAGGGCGAAATTGACTTGCTCTTTGATCTGATTGCCATGCGGCTTGTGGTGAGTGTCAGCCTGTCAGCCTTGCGGAAGGAGGAGGTTGAAGACAACCCGTATCTGGCGGTAAGTGAAGCACCAGCCTGGGCGCTCTTGCATAAGCTTCATGAGATGAAACCTGCTTTTGCGACGGCAATTTTGCGGAAGGCGTGTGGGTTTGAAGCGGTGCGTGGTGCGGGCAAGGTGATTGGATTCTGCAGAGCTCATCGCAATGAGTTTACCGGATTGTTTGAGCGCCACCCCAGAATGATGGCGAAGGCTGTTGTTCCTTATGGCGATCCTGAAAATGAGATGACCATCACCTCTCGCTGCCTGCAGCCGGAGGCAGCGCAGGCGTGGTGGGATGAGTACTGTGGGGCCAATGGAGTCGAGCTTGGGATCGGGCCGTGGGGAGAAAGTCGCAGTGTTTACTCCTCTGACTTCTTTGAAAGCCGGTTTATTGACGGGGAGCGCCGCCGTAATCATCTGGGGCTTGATCTGTTCTTAGCTGCCGGGACGCGGGTCCGTGCGCCATTGGAAGGCACAGTGCGTTCTGTTGTGATTGAGACTGACCCGCTTGGGTATGGGTGCATAATCACGCTGGAGCATAAAACAGATTGCGGGCAGCCTTTTGTAAGCCTTTGGGGGCACATGGCTCATGAGGCTGCTGATCGGTTGCGTGTTGGGCAGGTTATTAAGGCAGGTGATACACTTGGGTATCTGGGGGCCCCTAAGGAAAACGGAGGCTGGGCACCGCATCTGCATCTTCAGCTTTCCGTTGATCTGTCTTTGAGTGCTGAAGAGATTTTGGGTGTTGGTGAGGAAAAGTATCTTGATGTCTGGGCGGATGTGTTTCCCTCAGCCGCCGATTTTGCCGGGCTTGCTCCGGAAAGTTTCGGCTCAAAGGGGCGTTCGGTTGAAGATATTGTTTCTTCCCGTCGTCAGAGTTTGCTGCCAAACCTTTCTGTTTCTTACAGCGAGCCGATTAAGTTTGTGCGCGGGGAAGGGGCCTTTCTGATCGATCATCGAGGACGGGCTTATCTGGATTGTTTCAATAATGTTTGCCATCTGGGTCATGCGCATCCTGATGTGGTCGAAGCGTTGTCCCGGCAGGCTGAGTTGCTGAACACAAACACGCGCTACCTGCATGACAACATTGTTGAATATTCTGAGCGTTTAACGGCGACGCTGCCGGGCGACCTTGCCGTTGCTTCGTTTGTTTGCACAGGTAGTGAAGCCAACAGCCTGATGATCCGCATGGCGGAGGCTCACACGGGCCGACGTGATGCAGTGGTTCTGGACTGGGCTTATCATGGCACCACACCGGAACTGGTTGCGCTTAGCCCTTATAAATACAAGCGCAAGGGGGGGAAGGGACGGCCTGATCATGTGTTTGAGGCTGCTATTCCTGATGTTTACCGGGCTCCTGCTGACTGGGCACCTGAGGAGATTACAGAGCGGTATATACAAAGCGTTGCCGAACAGCTTGAGGCCATGAAAAAGCAAGGGCGGGTTCCAGCGTTCTTTATTGCTGAGTCCATTCCAAGTGTGGCAGGGCAGGTGTTTATGCCTGAAGGGTATCTGGAAGAGGTTTACAAGCTGATTCGTGCTGAAGGGGGCTTGTGTGTTGCAGATGAAGTGCAGGTTGGTTTTGGGCGTATCGGCTCTCATTGGTGGGCTTTTGAAACTCAGGGTGTCACGCCTGATGTAGTGACCATGGGCAAGCCGATTGGCAACGGGCATCCCATGGCGGCTCTTGTAACCACGCGAGAGGTTGCTGCGAGTTTTAACAATGGGATGGAGTACTTCAACACGTTTGGGGGCAATCCGGTTTCCTGTGCAGTCGGGCTATCTGTTCTTGATGTGATTGAACGGGATGGCCTGCGTGAAAATGCGCGTGTTATTGGCGATTACCTGCTGGCCGGGTTTCGGCGCATGATGGAGCAATATGAGTTTATTGGTGATGTACGGGGCATGGGGCTGTTTCTTGGTGTAGAACTGGTGAAGGATCGGCGCACGAAGGAACCTGCAACGGATATGGCTCGCCGTGTAGCGAACCGCGCTAAGGAGCTTGGGGTTTTGATGGGGACAGAAGGACCTTATGACAATGTTCTTAAAATGCGCCCATCGATGATTTTTTCTAAGGAAAATGCTGATTACCTGCTGGACGTGCTTGATCAGGCCATGAAGGAGTCCATTTTCGCGCTCGAAACCATGTAAACTATCAAAAAGGGGCCAAAGTCTGGCCTTTTTTACCTGAAGAATAGGCGGGGACAGGAGGTTGTCTCCGCTTTTTTGTTGCTTTGAGGGCTAACAGAGTAAACCAGAGCGAGAGTGCAATTCGTGTTTTGATGCTGAGGTGTTGCGCCGGGTGAGATTTGCGCAGTGGCCTCAGACCAGTTGTATCAGGCAGTTTTGAAGGGTGCACGCCTTTGCCTCTTCAGTCCTGTCGCAGTAGTGAAGGTGGGCGAACATGGTAACCATTGAAAGCAGCGCAAGCATTACCGCATGGGGTGAACGTACATTCGGGCAAGTGGCTGACCTGAATGCCCTGATCATGCGTGCCAGAGAAGAGCTGGAAGCTTTGCAGCTGGCTGTCGAAAATGGCGACAGCTCGCGTGATGTTGCATCAGATGCTGCTGAGATTGCTATCCTGCTGCACCGCCTTGTTGGTTTGCATGGTGCGGAGCTTTCCTTTGCTGTTGATGAGAAAATGGCGCGCAATCGCACGCGCATCTGGTCTCTTGCCGGTGATGGAACAGGTCGTCACGTAGCATAAAGCTCAGCGTTTTATCCTCAGCTCGCGTTAAATTTTGCTGAAACTTATCCCCCTTGTTGCGCTGGCTGCTAAGCTTTTTGGTAGTCTAGGTAACTCATGGGGATTTGAATGAACGAGACGACCACACACCTCAACCTGCCAGTTCTGGCGGCTGCTCAAGCTCAAAAGCATGTGACGCACAATGAGGCTCTTGCACTTGTTGATCTGGTTGTCCAGCTTTCTGTCATATCAAACAGTATTGTATCACCTCCCGCCAGCCCCACAGAAGGGGCACGGTATATTGTGCCGTCAGGTGCGACGGGTGATTTTGCAGGGCACGAGACAAAGATAGCGGCCTATGATGGTGGTATCTGGCGCTTCCTGCAACCTGCTGAAGGATGGGCAGCCTGGGTGCAGAGTCTGGGTACCATGCAGGTTTTTTCTGGTGGAAACTGGGGTGGTTTTTCATCTGTCGCTGGATTGGGGGTAGACAGTACCACGGGGGGAGCTGCTTTTTTGCAGGAAAAGAGTGTGCTGTGCCAAAGTGTTCATCAGGCGCAAAGCCAGTTTGTAACCAAAGATGATCTGATCACGCTTTCAGGTGCCTCTACTGAGAGCAACATTACAATTCCTGCGAGAGCTATTGTGTTTTGTGTCTCGACCCGTGTTGTCGAGGCAGTGACGGGTGTCAGCTCTTACGATTGCGGCGTTGAGGGGGAGACTGCGAAGTTTGGTGGTTCTCTTGGAACTGCGGTTGGTTCAAATAATGCGGGCGTGATTGGTCCCACTGCGTTTTACTCGGATACGCCCCTGCGGATCACAGCAGGCTCCGGTAGTTTTACAGCCGGAAAAATCCGGCTGGCTCTGCACTATTTTCTGCCAGTGGTGCCGCAGGGCTGACCTTTCTTTACTGAGTATTTTTGGGGCCGCGTATGCGGCTTTTTCGTTTGTTCAGGAGGCTGTCAGGTCTCCTTTTTTATTGTTTGGGGGACATGATGAAGGGCACGTTTGATCTGATTGTTGCTGATCTTTTGCGCAGTGAAGGTGGGTTTGCTCATCGCAGCCGCAAAGCGGACCCGGGTGGGGCGACCATGTTTGGGATTACACAGGGTACTTTGAGTGCATGGCGCGGGCGAGCTGTAAGTGTGGAGGAGGTGAAAGCGCTTTCTCAGGCTGAGGCTATCAACATTTATCAGCGGCAATATTGGGAGGCTGTACAAGGGGATGAGCTGCCGCGCAGGCTGGATTATGCGCTGTTTGACTTTGCCGTGAACTCCGGCCCGGCTCGTGCTGTGAAAACACTGCAAATGATCCTTGGTGTTGGTGTGGACGGGGTGCCGGGCGTACAGACGCTTACAGCGATCCGGCAGCGGTCTGCTGAGGAGCTGGTTCATGAGGTGAGCGTGCAGCGGCTTGCTTTCATGAAACGCTTGCGCAACTGGTCATATAACAAGAACGGCTGGTCTCGGCGGGTGCGAGAGGTTCAAAAGCGCTCGCTTGAGTTGACGCGGTCTGAGGAAGTATCGGTCAAACCTTTGAGGGTGTTTGATGGGGTTGTTGCCGATGGGGCCGCGAAAGCGCGAGGAGAGGAGCTATCTTTGTTAAGTGCGTGGCTGACACCTGAGGGGCTGAGTAAGGCTGGGGTGCTTGCTTCTGGTGTTGCGGGCATGTTGGCCGGGTCAGGTCCGCTCCAGTGGGCCTTTGCATTTGTGCTGGTTATTGCTGCCAGCGTCGGCGGGTTTCTGATGGTTCAGAAGGAGCGAAGAGCATAGCGTTTCTTAATGTTTGGGGAGAACGGAAAATTGTGAAAAAAGCTTACGTTGCGGCGCTGTAAGGCTCCCCAGCGAAAGTGCCGGGACCTGCCTTTTTTACAGAGAACTACCAATGTTGTGTTGCTTGTATTTCTCTAATGTCGCAGTCAGGTTCCTTAGTTTTCGAAAGGCATTGCAGGTTCCCATGAAAAAGTTTGGTTTAGTTTCCCTAATGCTTGGCTTTACAAGTCTTACAGGTGCGCATGCGGGGGAGGCGGTTGATCTGCTGATCACCAATGCGCATGTGCTCACCATGGATGCACAAAAGACAGTTTATGATCGCGGGCTTGTTGCCATTAAAGGCAACAGGATTGTGGCTGTGAGTGATGGTGCTGACAGCGCCGAGTATACAGCGGCAAAAACCATCGATGCAGATGGTGATATTGTGATGCCGGGTATGATCAATGCTCACACCCACGTATCCATGACTGTGTTCCGCTCTCTGGCTGATGATGTGCCGGATCGTCTGCACCGCTACATCTTCCCGCTGGAAGGTGCACTCGTTTCCCGTGACATGGTGCGCATTGGTGCAAACCTTGGGAACGTGGAAATGCTCAAAGGTGGCGTGACCACTTATGCGGATATGTACTACTTTGAAGATGAGGTTGCTAAAACCGTCGATAAAATCGGCATGCGTGCGGTTCTTGGTGAAACTGTCATCAAGTTTCCGGTAGCTGATGCACAAAATGCTGAAGAGGGTATTCAGTATGCCCTGAACTTTATTGAAGAGTACAAAGATCATCCTCGTATCACGCCAGCATTTGCTCCGCATGCTCCTTATACCAACACCACAGAGGTTCTGGTGAAAGTGAATAAGCTGGCGAAGGAAAAAGATGTACCGGTGCTTATTCACCTTTCTGAATCTTCCCGCGAGAGTGAGAAGATCGAAAAGCGTATGCCGGGTAAGACACCTATTGGTTACATGGCAGAAATTGGTGCGCTTTCCAAGCATTGGGTAGCAGCCCATGCAATCACTGCGAATGAGGCGGACATTCAGATCCTGAAGGACAAGGATGTTGGTGTCTCTCATAACATGAGCGCGAACATCAAATCTGCCAAGGGTGTTGCTCCTACGCTGAAAATGTTTGACAAAGGGCTGCGCATTGGTCTGGGTACGGATGGTCCGATGTCTGGCAATACGCTTTCCATCATTGATGAGCTGGGACAAGTGGCGAAAGTTCACAAGCTGGCGAATAAAGACCGTGCGGCCATGCCTCCTGTGAAGGTGGTTGAAATGGCAACCATTGGTGCTGCACGTGCATTGCATATGGAAGATGAGATTGGCTCACTGGAAACTGGCAAGCTGGCTGATGTGATCATCATCGACACCAAAGCCCCAAACATGGTGCCGATCTATAACCCATACTCTGCACTGGTTTACTCTGCTTATGCTACCAACGTTGAAACATCTATCGTGGATGGCAAAATCCTCATGGATAACCGTAAGGTGCTGACTGTGGATGAAGAACAGATTCGCAAGGAAGCGCAGGACTATGCAGATGTGGTGCGCAAGACCGTGATTGAGAAAGGTGAAGTGGTTCAGTAATCACGCCTGATCACGCAAAAGCATTTGAGGGGACTGGCACTGTCAGTTCCCTACTGGGATATAGATAAATCGCTTCTAAGTGCAGATTTAAGTTGTTCGTGAGCCCTTGATCTGGCAGTCATACTCTCATTTGCCTCAATAATACTCTGTATAGCAGTGCGCACATTAAGCGGTGCTACCAAGTCACATCTCATATGCCAATATGCAAACTCTTTAGCTGCTGCGTCTGTATTTTCGACAGCAGCGCGGTGGTATGCTTGTAATAGCCCAACGTAAGCTGAGGCCCTCTATTAACCTCTAGCGTTTTCGGCTGGGTTCTGATTCAATCCTCTTATTGGCTGGAGGAGGCAT
>CANMBS010000026.1 GCA_947496145.1 uncultured Pseudovibrio sp. | reverse complement strand
AGGCAGGGAGGTCTCTTACTCAAAATGTAGAACTCTTCCAGTCCTCCACCGGAGGTGGAGGTTTATTTTGCTTACAAAAAAGAGCCTGTTTTACAACAGGCTCTTGTCATCAAATCAGCATATGAACGGGAAGTTCCCCGCCCCGCGACTTAGTATTTCGTAACAATCGGGTCGTCATAGCTGCGATCATAGGAACCACCAAACTCATAACGCAGCCCCACACGTACTTCATGCGCGGCAAGCTTTTCATACTTGATAGGTTCCACCACAGAATTACTTGCGAATAGATTAGTTTTGACCTTGCCGATATTCAGATAACGATACCCTGCATCAATCTTCCAGTTCTGGTCGATTTCATAGGATGTACCTGCCATAAGTGCCCATGAGAAATTCCAGGTGTCCCCACTTGGCATTTCAACACGACGCCCATCTGCGTTGACAGCCCAAACATCATCGACACTCACATAAGACGCACCAATGCCTGCTCCAACATATGGAGTAAAGCCGTTGTAATACCCCAGATCAGCATAAACGTTCCACAAGACAGTCCATACATCAACTGAGGCAAACTCATCGGAGATACCTAAGCCACTGGTACATGTAGTACCAATACAATCTGCTTTACCCGTAAAATCAGATTCCCACTCATAGTCAAGCGTTACATCAGTGCGGATAAAGTCATTTACACGGTAGCCAACACCAATGCCAACAACACCCGTTGCATCAAGCTTTTCGTTCTTAAAATCAATATGGGCAAAGCTGGTTTCCGGCTTACGATAAACTTTGTAACCAAGGTCTCCTCGCAGATACCAGCCACCGCTAACCTCTACGGGTGGCAGCTCTGGCTCTTCCACGAACACAGGCGCTGGAAGATCGGCTGCATAAGCAACTGTAGATGATACCAGTGCAGCAACAGTTACAGACAGCAAATTACTAAAATACTTCATGCTTATGTCCTCTCAAACGGCGCAGCCTCGCGAGACGTCAGCCCTCAAATAAAACCTAAGCATTTTTTACAAGCAAAGAATTACCTATAAATTAACCAGTATTTTTAACCCTAATATTTATTATTAACAAACAACTAACGGCAACCTGCAAGCATCATATCAAATTATTAATTTACGTTTACTTGTGTAGTATTCAGACTTAAAACAGCAAAGGCGAGCGCCATGTCGCGCCCGCCCCCGAAAAGCAAGAAGTGATTGTAAGTCAGTTAGCTAGAAGCCACAGTCTTAACGGCATCAACGATGCTTTCAACCACTGCATTAAGCAGCACTTCATCATCTGCCTCCCCCATCACACGAATAAGTGGTTCAGTACCGGAAGCCCGAATAACAAGGCGTCCTTGTTTACCAAGTTTTTCCTCACCAGCCCTGATCACCGCCTGAACATTTTCATTTTCGAGGGGTTTGCCTCCCGCATAACGTACATTCTTCAGGATCTGGGGAACCGGAACGAATCGGTCACACACCTCTGACACCGGTTTGTTCATTTTCTTCACCACAGCCAGAATCTGAAGTGCAGCAACCAAACCATCACCAGTGGTTCCAAAGTCAGACATCACAATGTGGCCGGATTGCTCACCACCTACGTTGAAGCCGCCTTCACGCATTCGCTCCACAACGTAACGGTCGCCAACTTTAGTGCGCTCCAGCGTAAGTCCAAGCCCTTCCAGATAACGTTCCAAACCAAGGTTAGACATGACGGTTGCGACAATACCCGGAGCAGAAAGACGCCCTTCATCCTTCCAGTTTTTTGCAATCACAGCCATCAGCTGGTCACCATCAACCACCTTGCTGTTCTCATCAACGATGATCAGGCGATCCGCATCCCCGTCCAGCGCGATACCAATATCAGCGCGGACTTCATGCACCTTCTGTGCAAGCGCCTCAGGCTTAGTGGACCCACAGTCCTTGTTGATGTTGGTGCCGTTAGGCTCCACGCCCATCGGGAACACTTCTGCACCAAGTTCCCAAAGCACCTCAGGTGCAACTTTGTAGGCTGCACCATGTGCACAATCGATAACAATCCGCATCCCATTGAGAGACAGGTTGCGAGGCAGGGAGCGCTTGGCATGCTCAATATAACGATCGCGCGTGCTATCGATACGGGTTGCACGGCCAATCACGTCAGATGCCGGTAGACGAGAAGTCATATCGCTGTCAATCAGTCGCTCAATCTCAAGCTCCACCTCATCAGACAGTTTGAAACCATCGGGACCAAAGAACTTGATTCCATTGTCCTCAAACGGGTTGTGGCTTGCAGAAATCATGACCCCCAGATCAGCACGCATGGAACGGGTCAGCATGGCAACAGCTGGCGTTGGCATCGGACCAAGCACAAACACATCCATTCCCATAGCAGTAAAACCAGCCACAAGCGCATACTCAAACATGTAGCCGGAAAGGCGGGTATCTTTACCAATCACCACACGGTGGCGATAGTTGCCACGGCGAAACACTTCCCCTGCTGCCATCCCCACTTTAAGAGCGACGTCAGCGGTCATTGGCCATGTATTGGCAGTTCCGCGGATACCATCTGTACCAAAGTATTTTCGCGACATCAGTTTTTCCCTGAACTCTAAACGCCGGAGACCCGTGTTCTCGGCAAAACAATTTTGAAATGGTGATACACGCTCACCTCCCTAAGGTCCTCTCAAATGATGTATCCAATTGTTACGCCTCAGCTGCAAAAGATCGCAGGTTCATCATTACAACAGAGCATTTCAAGATTAAACCATTGGTGCATAACAACAAATGCCCGGCTAAAAGCCGGGCACTATATTCTTTAAGCTTCAGAAGAAGATTTAGGTTAGCT
This sequence comes from uncultured Pseudovibrio sp., assembly GCA_947496145.1. Taxonomy (GTDB): domain Bacteria; phylum Pseudomonadota; class Alphaproteobacteria; order Rhizobiales; family Stappiaceae; genus Pseudovibrio. The sequence continues at coordinate 73,508 of CANMBS010000026.1, read as the reverse complement.
CTGTGGCTGTGGGTTAAGTCCGTCTGGAGACTCACCACCATGCTTCTTCGCACCTGCTGTTGGAACACCAGTAGAACGTGGTGTTGATGGACTATCATCACCGGTGTCGCGCACAGGTTGCTCACCATCGAGCATCTTGCGAATCTCATCACCAGAGAGTGTCTCATATTCCAGCAAGCCCTGAGCAATCAGGTGAAGCTGGTCTTCGTGTTCACGCAGCAGCTTGTTTGCAGTCTCATAGCCCTGATTAACAAAGCTCTTCACTTCGGCATCAACCAGCATCTGCGTCTCATCAGAAACATTCTGGTTCTTCGCAACAGAGTGGCCAAGGAAGACTTCCTCTTGATTCTCACCGTAAAGAAGCGGGCCAAGCTTATCAGACATACCAAACTGTGTAGCCATTGCCTTCGCCAGCTTAGTAGCCATCTGAATATCGCCAGATGCACCAGAAGTCACTTTCTCGTAACCGAAGATCATCTCTTCAGCCACACGACCGCCCATTGCAACAGCCAGATCAGCTTTACACTTGGCACGGGTCAGAGAAATCTGATCTTTCTCAGGAAGACGCATCACCATACCAAGCGCACGACCACGAGGAATGATCGTTGCTTTGTGGACCGGATCAGAAGCAGGCATGTGCATCGCAACCAGCGCGTGACCAGCTTCGTGGTATGCCGTCAGCTTCTTCTCTTCTTCGGTCATGACCAGTGTGCGGCGTTCCGCACCCATCATCACCTTGTCTTTTGCGTCTTCAAACTCTGCCATGGTGACCAGACGCTTGGAGCGGCGCGCTGCAAGAAGCGCAGCTTCGTTCACAAGGTTCATCAGATCAGCACCGGAGAAGCCCGGAGTACCACGAGCAAGCGTATGCACATCAACATCTGGAGCCAGAGGTACCTTGCGCATGTGCACTTTGAGGATTTTTTCGCGGCCAATCACATCCGGGTTCGGCACAACGATCTGACGGTCGAAACGGCCCGGACGCAACAGCGCAGGGTCAAGAACGTCAGGACGGTTGGTTGCCGCGATGATGATCACACCTTCATTGGCTTCAAAGCCATCCATCTCAACGAGGAGCTGGTTGAGGGTTTGCTCGCGTTCATCGTTACCGCCACCAAGGCCAGCGCCACGGTGACGACCAACAGCATCGATCTCATCGATGAAAATGATACAAGGTGAGTTCTTCTTCGCTTGTTCGAACATGTCACGAACACGGGAAGCACCAACACCAACAAACATCTCAACGAAGTCAGAACCGGAAATGGTGAAGAACGGCACGTTTGCTTCACCTGCCACCGCACGGGCAGTCAGGGTTTTACCAGTACCAGGAGGGCCTACGAGAAGCACACCGCGAGGAATACGGCCACCAAGACGCTGGAATTTCTGCGGGTCGCGCAGGAACTCAACAATCTCCTGAAGGTCTTCCTTCGCTTCATCAATGCCGGCAACATCTTCAAACGTTACACGACCAGACGCCTCGTTCAGCAGCTTAGCTTTAGACTTACCAAAGCCCATTGCTTTACCGCCACCGCCTTGCATCTGGCGCATCACGAAAATCCAGATACCCAGAATCAACAGCATTGGCAGCCAGGAGATCAGCACGCCGAATAGCGAGAAGTTCTCAGAAGGAGGTTTCGCGTTAATCTGAACACCTTGCTTTTGCAACACTTCAACGTATCTGGCATCGCTTGGCGCATAGGTTTGGAAGGTGCCACCATTGCTGTATTTGCCGGTGATTTGCTGTTCCTGAATCGTGACTTCACGAACATCGCCCTGCTCAGCCTGATTGATGAACTGCGAATAGGCAATCTCAGTTGTATTGCCTCGTGAAGTCGGATTCTGAAAGAGCTGGAACAGCGCTATCAGCAACAGACCGATAATCACCCAGAGGGCAAAATTTCGGAAATTGGTGTTCATTTTGATCCCTTTACCGCAAGGTGGCGGCGATCCTCGCACGTGCCTCGACCAAGATTACAGAGTGCTTTAATAGCTTCTCTATGTTTTCCCGAGAATGGCACAGATTCTTTCTCACTTTTCTTAAGGCCAACGGAATTTTGCTGGTTACCCCTGAAAATTCAAGTTTCAAGTTCTGTTTCTTCCAAGAATACCAGTCCTGATACCCTAAGTGCATCCCTTTAAAGTATAAAGGCATAGTTTTAACAGAACGCCAGCAAACAAAAATTTACTCAAAATGTTTTGCGTACTGGAGCCATCGAAATTCCGCTGATCCTCGACCTCACCTCTGCAGCAGCAGGGGTGCGACCAATCTTCTTCCATGGCATGTAGGACACCCCATCAGCAAAAACAATAACCGGAGTGGTCAGAAATGCCGATTTGGGCCAGTTAGTGGGAATTTCCAACTCAAAGTCACCAATTTGGGCGTCATGCACGCAGGCAATTCTAAACGGTTCAGCAGATGATGACGCAAAAAATTGCCAGCGCGCATCCCAAACACCCTCATCCCCAGGTTGTACACTTATATTGGGCAAACCCATCCGACCTGCCTCACGAAAACAGAACCAGATCGATTCGTCATGTGGCTTAGCCCGCGCAAATTGCACCCCGCCAAGTGTTGCCGCCCGTGCGCCCTCATCACAACTTAATGTTTCAACCACACTCTGAAGTTTAGCAAGGCGCGGCGTATAAGCCGCACCGGAAACATATCGGATCAATCGCGCAATCAACCGCAGACCAATTTCATCAGGCAGATATTCAAGGCAGGAACTGTCGAACCGCACCGGTCCCGCGCTGTGAAACGTACAAGACTTTTCCGCAACCTCATCAACCCATGTATCAAGCGCATCCGCAGCACGTGTCATCCGCTGAGCAGTATCTGCCAGTTTAAGAGCGGTAAGCCCAAGTTTATCGAGCCTCTTTTGTGCTTTCCGAAATTTTACCCGCGTGTACTGAGTGTCGTCATTGGAAGGGTCTTCAAACCACGGAACACGCGCATCAGTCAAAACAGCCTTCAGTCGCACCTTACTTACGTTAAGCAGCGGTCTGCAAAGATGAATCCCGTCCAGCTCGCGCTCTGGCCTCATTCCAGCAAGGCCGTACACCCCACTCCCCCGCGCCAGCCGCGTTAAAAACGTTTCCGCCTGATCTTCCAAATGATGCGCCAGAAACAGAGCTTCACAACTGCTCTCTTCTGCAGCCTTCCGCAAAAGCGCAAACCGAGCTTCACGTGCCTCTGACTGAACATTCGAGGAAGGCTTATCACCGACCCAGTTTAAAATCTTATGAGGCACATCAATATGCGCACAATATCGCGCAACCCCAGCAGCTTCATGCTCCGCTTCTTTCCTCAGTCCATGATCAACAGTAAACGCATAAAGCGCAGGCGCATGCTTACCTGCCTGCAAGCACCACTGCTTCATCAAATAAAGAAGAGCCATAGAATCAGCACCGCCGGACACACCAAGTGCGATCCGGCGGAAAATACTGTACTGCCCGAACAGGCCCTCTAACTCGTCTGAGGAAAATAAAGCAGTATGGTTATCGACACTTGTCACGTTTTTGCTGAACCTTAGCCTGTTCCAGAACTGCTGGAGCGGCAAACTGGAAGTTGCCAAGAAGCTGTTCATAGGTCTCACAAGCAGCGGACGTATTGCCCATGCCCGCAAGTGCTGTCCCCAACTTCAGCAGGCTTTCCGGTGCCAGCTCGCTCTCGGGAAAGTCTGTGTAGCTTTTCAGAAATGCCTGGGCAGCATTTTCATACTGGCGCTGTGCCAGCAAACTTTCACCCAGCCAGTGCTGCGCATTGGCGGTCAGCTCATGATCAGGATACATTCCAAGAAACGTATCAAAACCTTCCGTAGCAGCAGAATAATTTCCACCAACCATCAGACCATAAATCGCATTGTAGTCGGCCTGCGGCTCGCCGGTCAGAAGTGCATTCACATTACTGCCGGAAAACTGAAGCGTCCCCGCACTGTTTCCAGCGGTCGACCCTGTTGGCGCAGTGTTACTACCCCGCGCGATTTGCGAAAGATCCAGCGGGCCACTGTTTGTACCCTGTGCAGGCGAGTTCAGCGTAGAAAGTTGCTGACTGCGATTTGCAGGTGCCGTAGTGGTCGGCACCTTAACCACTGGTGGCTGTACCACACGTGGGGTCTGGCCCGGATTTTCCAGCTGTTGCAACCGGTACTCAACGTCTTCCTGAGACCGGCGTAGCTGATCTTCTGTAAGGCGTAGCTTATGGTTTAGCTCTTCCACCTTACCGGTCAGCGTGCGAACCTGCTCTTCCAACTGCCCAAGCCGCGCTGTGTTTTGCGCAGTTTCATCATTCTTTGAAGAACCAAAGAGCTGCGCGGACGCGGGTAGACTTGTAGAGGTTGCAAGCGCAAGAACAACAAAGCTTGTTGCAATACGTCGGTAAAGAGCCATCAAATATCTCCTGAGACACCCTTTTCAGGACCGTGTCGGATTTTCTCATCTCTTGGCAAGAGGAAAAGACGAAAATAGGGCACGCACCATGCGTTTTGCTCCTATTCACGGCTTCTCCCCGGCCAATCTTCGTTCTCCTACAAGTTTGCAGGAGTTTCAACAAAAAAGGCTCCCCCAAAACTGGAGAAGCCTTTTTCTGATTTCAGCAAACCAGTGTCGCTTACCTGCCGCTCAGAACAGTCACAGCGCGGCGGTTCTGGCTCCAGCATGAGTTTGCATTACAAACAGCAACCGGGCGCTCTTTACCGTAGGAGATTGTCTTGATGCGGGACGGGCTAATGCCCTTTGCAACAAGGTATTCTCTAACCGCAGCGGCACGGCGGGCACCCAGCGCAATGTTGTACTGGCGGGTGCCGCGTTCGTCAGCATGCCCTTCAATAGTAATGGAGTAGTTCTTGTAATGCTTCAACCATACTGCCTGCTTGTCCAGCACCGCCCGTGCAGACCCGTCAAGGGAGCTCTGGTTGTTGAGGAAGAACACACGATCCCCAACATTCACAACAAAGTCCTGACCAGAACCAGCAGCAACAGAACTATTACCGGAAAGTTCAGGGCGTGTTTGCGAACAAGCTGCTGCGACGAGGCACACAGCCACCACAGCGGCAAAACGCGCTCCGCGCGCGAACAGCGTCTTTGACATTTATAGAATCTCCTGTCCCTCAAACCCCGAGGGTTAAAAAAGCCCTAGACCAACTTGGTTAAGGGTAACTTGAATTTCTTGGTTAATGAAGTGCTAATACCCCTAAATTTCCGCAGAAAATTGAGGGGCATTAGCACGTTTAGTCGAGTAACGGCGACCATGCCGGATCTGACGCATAGTTAGGTGTCTGCACCAACTGTTCGTTATACCCAGTCAAATCCACAGTCCACACCTGCGGACCACCCTGATCACCTACGGTATCACGGAAGAATGTCAGCACACGCCCGTTTGGAGACCACGCCGGCCCTTCGTTATGATAACCCTCAGTCAGAATACGCTCACCCTTTCCATCAGGACGGATAACACCAATCATGAAGCGACCTTGATGCACCTTGGTAAAGGCGATCAAGTCACCACGAGGCGACCATACCGGTGTCGAATATTGTCCCGGCCCGAAGGAAATGCGAGTAGCACCGCTACCATTGGAGTTCATCACATAAAGCTGCTGAGAACCGCCCCGGTCACTTTCAAACACCACCTGACGTCCATCAGGAGAGAAAGACGGACTGGTGTCAATCGCAGCCGTATTGGTCAGACGTGTCGTCCGGCGTGTGCGCAAATCCATCAGATAAAGGTTCGCGTTGCTGCCCTGCTGCAAGCTCATGATGACCTTCTGTCCATCAGGAGAAAAGCGCGGCGCAAATGTCATGCCCGGAAAGTTGCCAAGAACCTCACGCTGCCCTGTTTCGATATTAAACAGATACACCTGCGGATTGCCGCCCACATAAGACATGTAGGTCACTTCCTGAGAGACCGGCGAGAACCGTGGGGTCAGAACCAGATCATCACCACGGGTCAGATACCGCACATTTGCGCCATCCTGATCCATGATCGCCAGCCGCTTACGACGTGCATCTTTCGGACCGCTTTCATCGATAAACACAACGCGGGTATCAAAGTACCCCTTCTCACCCGTCAGACGCTGATAGATTGCATCGGAAATGATATGAGCAAGACGACGCCAGTTCTCTGGCGTAGTAAAGAACTGCTGCCCGATCAGCTGCTGCCCTGCAAACACATCCCACAACCGGAATTCTGCACGGATCTGCCCATTCGCCTGCTGCGCAATAGAACCGGTCACCAAAGCCTGAGAGCCAATGGTCCGCCAGTCACCGAAGCGCGGCATAGTGCCCACATTCATGCCTTGCTGAATATGCGCAGCCGGGTCAATCGGGCGGAACAATCCTGAGCGCTGCAAATCAGCAGCAACAACTGATGAAATCTGCCCTGCAACATCCTCTTGCAAACCAGACCCTGCAAAGGGCGAGATCGCAATCGGCATAGGCTCAACATTACCCTGAGTAATATCAAGTTCAATCAAGGCATACGCAGGTTGAGAAAGCGCAGCAACGGCAACAGCAGCAGCTACAAAGCGGCATGCGCGACGCCACAACTGCTTTACTCCTGTTTTACGCATTGGGTTAAGTCGCATCACAAAGGACATCGACCAGCTCCTTTCAATCTCAATACCTAGTATCCAAGCATTTCGCGTGGATCAAAATTCACGACAACAGTCTTCCAGGCCTCATACTTTGCCACCGGAAGCGCATAGGGTCCGCAGCGCAAAACTGCTCTTTCTGCACTGCTTACAGCAGCATTAAAGGCCGGATTATTGCTTGAGTTCAGCACCCGCATCTGTCCTTCAACCGCACCTTCGCGGCTTAGATTAAACTGCAAACGTACCGCCAGATCTTCAGCGCCTGCGGCCCCCACAGGAGGGTTCCAGCAACGTGCAACCTGCCCACGCAACGCATCCAATTCAGACTGACTCATCTTAACGTTAGTTTGACCCAGTTCAGACCCGAGAGAGGCAGGTTTGGCGGATTTGGCTGTCCCGCTGGACTTTGCATTCGTCTTGTTCAGCAAAGCAGCCATACGCTTGTTAAAGTCTTCCTTCTTAGGTTGCTCTTTCTTTGGCTTTTTCGGACGCGCCGGAGGTTTCGGCTTTGTACGCGGAACAACCTTTACAAGCTTCTTGGGCTTTTCTGTTTTCTCAATCTCAGGACCAGGCTCAGCAGTTTCAGCAGGTGCCTTTTCTTTGGGCGGTGCCTTTGGTGCTGGCTCTGGTTTATCGGGTTCTGGCGGCGGCGGTGGAGGCGTCTCGGCCTTTTTCACTTCCCGCTTTGCTTCCTGAACCTTCTTCACCTCTTTCTTAGCTTCACCGGTCTTTTTCTCCGGTTCCGGCTTTTCCGCAGGCTTCTTGGTCGGCTGCAACGCAGCCTCTTTGATTTCTTTCGCTTCCTTGGTGCCCAGTTGCAGCTTTGTCAGCTCGCTCACAGGCACAAGGTCCACAGGCAGAGAATCCACCGGGGTATTGGTCAGCTCCTTGCCGAAGTTGAGCGAAACCGCTCCTGCCGCAAGCAGAACCAAATGAAAAACTAGCGATGCGATAAGCCCTGCACGCATTCCCGGTTAACCCTGCTCCTCAAGCGTAACAAGACCAATGCGCTTATACCCAGCAGCATTGATACGGCCCATAACCTTCATAATCACACCGTAATCGGCATCCTGATCACCGCGCACATAAATGCGCTCGTTATATCCATTCTCAGCAATTGCCCCGAGCTTTGCAATCAGCTCATCAACCGGGATCTCAGTGTCCTGAATGTACACCGCCCCATCCGCTTTCACGGAGATTGCTATCGGTTCAGTATCGCCTTCCATCGCCTTGGCGCGGGTTTCAGGCAGGTCAATCGGCACGCCAACAGTCAGCAACGGTGCCGACACCATGAAGATGATCAGCAACACCAGCATCACATCCACCATAGGCGTAACGTTGATTTCGCTCATTGGTGCATGAGACCGCCTGCGCCGACCACGTCGTGCACCACGTCCACCGCCACCGGCTGATCCTGTGCTCATACCCATGGATTATGCTCGCTCATCAATACGGCGGGACAAAATGGCAGAAAACTCATCTGCAAAGCCTTCCATGCGAGCGGACAGCTTGCTGGAGTCACTCTGTAACTTGTTATAGGCAATCACCGCAGGAATAGCCGCAATCAAACCAAGACCCGTTGCAAACAGCGCCTCGGCAATACCGGGAGCTACAACAGCAAGACTTGTGTTTTTGGAAGCAGCAATAGATGTAAACGCATTCATGATGCCCCAGACCGTACCAAACAGGCCGACAAACGGTGCTGCACTGCCGATTGTTGCAAGGAACATCAGACGCTTATCAAGTCGCTCAGTTTCGCGGGAAATGGTCAGGTCCATCACACGGTCAATTCGCTGTTGCAGGCTGGCAATGGCAGGGCGCTCACCTTCATGGGAGCGCTTCCACTCACGCATCGCAGCCACAAACAGAGCGGACATGCCGTTATTCGCACGGGAAGACAAAGACTTGTAAAGCTCTTCAAGAGACTGTCCGGACCAGAACACATTTTCAAAACGGTTCATCTGACGGCGGGCACGCGCATAAAGAATGGTCTTGTCAAAGATAATCGCCCAGCTCCACACAGAAGCCACCACAAGGCCGATCATCACGACTTTTACAACAATATCCGCTTCTAAAAACAGCGAGATGTAAGACAGGCCCGCACCTGGAGCTGCACCCAGCTCAACAGATTCTACACCCTGGGCCATTGCCTGCGCTGACATGGTAAACGTCAGCGCTGCGCTCACAGCCGCTACGAGCTTCATCACCTTGGAGTTCATTTAGTAAGGACCTCTTGCCCTGATAACCCGAAGACCGGCCCATGGTAGAACCCTGCCATGGACGCAACCAGTCTGTTAAACATTTAGCAGCCTTCCTGCCTGTCGAATTTGGCGAAACTTCGACTATCGCCAGCGATGAAGGCATTATTGAAAAGACCTGTTTAAGGTTACTGAAGGATTAAAAGGTTTCCAGTCCCGTTTACTTTGAATGAATATTGGTGGTTTTTTCCGATAATTCGGCTCTTAGGTGCCATTCATTTTGGCGACAAGATCCTTGGGCAACCTACGCGGCTTTCCTCCCGCAGAAATAGCTACGGCAATCACGTTGGCTTTGATCAAAATTTCGTCACCACGCATCACGCGCTGGCTGATAAACATACGAACACCCTTCACCTCACTGATATCCGTATGAACTTCAAGCACATCATCGATTCGTGCAGGCCTCAGGAAATCAATGTCCATATGGCTCACAGCAAAGGCCAGCGCCTCCCCATGAACTCCTGAATCCAATTCATGATGATGCACACCACGCATGCGCAGCAGCTCCGTCCGCCCACGCTCCATAAATTTCAGATAGGCGGCGTGATAGACCACCCCCGAAAAGTCAGTGTCCTCATAATAGACACGCACGGGCAAGACGTGCCCGTCACCCTCAATTCGCCCGGTCAGGTCAGGCCAATTTGCCTCAGTTTTTTTTTCACTCATTGCTTCAGATCAGTCTTCATCATGTTGAAAAAGGGCCATCTGAGGTGCATTTGGGTTATCCGGCACAGCCAGACCAAGGTGCCTGAAGGCAACAGGCGTGAGAATACGTCCACGCGGAGTGCGCTGCAGGTAGCCATTCTGAATCAGATACGGCTCCACAATCTCTTCAATGGCATCTCGGGGTTCAGAAAGCGCTGCGGCAATGGTTTCGATCCCAACAGGGCCGCCGCCAAAATTCAGGGCAATCTGCTTCAGATAGCGTCGATCGAGACTATCAAACCCGGCACTGTCCACTTCCAGCTGCCGCAAGGCCCGGTCGGCAAGCCCATCATCAATCTCCGCGTCGCCCGCCACAATAGCAAAATCCCGCACACGGCGTAATAATCGTCCGGCAATACGCGGAGTTCCGCGAGAACGCTTGGCAATTTCCCTAGCGCCATCGTCACTCATACCGATGCCTAGCAAGCGCGCCCCGCGCTTCACAATCAGTTCCAGCTCTTCTGGAGTATAGAATTCAAGTCGAACAGGAATACCAAATCGGTCACGCAGCGGTGTCGTCAGCAAGCCAATACGAGTGGTCGCCGCAACCAGCGTAAACTTCGCCAGATCGATCTTCACAGACCGTGCCGCAGGCCCCTCACCAATGATCAGATCAAGCTGATAGTCTTCCATCGCCGGATACAACACCTCTTCAACCGCTGGGTTGAGACGGTGGATCTCGTCGATAAAGAGAACATCCCGGTCTTCCAGATTGGTCAGCAGCGCAGCAAGATCACCCGCTTTCGCAATCACCGGACCAGAAGTCGCGCGGAAGTTCACACCCAGCTCACGCGCCATAATCTGCGCCAGCGTCGTCTTGCCAAGGCCCGGAGGCCCAACGAACAACACATGATCCAGCGCTTCATTACGCGCTTTCGCTGCGCCAATGAACACTTTCAGGTTTTCTCGCGCCTGTGCCTGCCCGGTAAAGTCATCCAGCGTTTGCGGACGCATACCACTATCAATTTCATCACCCCGAATTTCCGGAGTAACAAGGCGATCCTCACCCTCAATCATTATGCAAGTTCCTTAAGGCCAAGGCGTATAAGTGTCTCAGCAGTTGCCTCTTCCCCAGCGCTCTTCACCGCCGCCGCCACAGCAGCAGACGCCTGAGCAGGCTGGTAGCCAAGGTTAGAAAGCGCTGACACCGCATCTGCCACAGGACGAGACGCCACATTCTCCGCAACACTCTGGGAAACCGCGATGGTGTCATCCTCAACAGAGGCAAAGGCCGGAGCCTTATCCTTAAGCTCAGTCACAATGCGCTCAGCCACGCGCTTGCCAACACCCGGTGCCCGCGTAATCGCTGTCTTATCGCCCAGCGCAATCGCATTCGCCACTTCAGAGGCTTTCATAATGCCCAGAATGCCCAGCGCCACCTTAGCACCAACACCCTGAACGGTCATGAGAATACGGAACCACTCACGCTCGCTGTCCTCGGCAAAGCCAAACAACTTGATCATGTCTTCACGCACCATGGTTTCAATTGCCAGCACCGCAGCTTCACCCACACGCGGCAACTGTTGCAGCACGCGCGATGGGCAATGCACCTGATAACAAACACCCTGCACATCCAGCAGCACAAAATCATCGCCGTAACTATCGACGACACCCTTGAGTTTCCCGATCATTTCAAAAGCGCCTCCGCTGCGGCCAGACGGCCTGTTACACTACCCCGGTGATGACTATGGCAAATCGCAATTGCCAGCGCATCTGCTGCATCGTCCGAATTAAACGTCGCCTTCGGCATCAGCACCTTCACCATCATACGGATTTGTTCTTTTTCCGCATGCCCTGTTCCCACCACAGTCTTTTTCACAAGGTTGGGAGCATACTCAGCAACTTCAAGATTGTGCAGGGATGGAACCAGCAGCGCAATACCACGCGCCTGCCCAAGCTTCAAAGTTGCCCCCGCATCCTTGTTCACAAACGTATTTTCAACAGCCGCCTCAGCCGGGTCATAGCGCCCGATGACCTCATGCAGACCATCATGCAGCTGTTTCAGTCGCTCAGCGAGGGAAAGCTTATTGTTTGATTTCAGGGTACCGCTGGCCACAAAGCTCACCCGGTTGCCTTTGGCATCAATAATACCCCAGCCGGTGTTGCGCAGACCAGGGTCAACACCCATGATTCGAATTGAATGATCCATAGAACAAACCGGTAACGAAAAATCTCCGAAGACGCCAGCCGCTAACGAAAACCAGAGGCTTAATCCGTCAAAATTCAGGAGTAATCCACTCGTTCCTGCGCAGGCATCACCAAAGGACCCGGTATGATTGAAACCCTGTACGCCCACTCAGCCTTACAGTTGTGTCTGGTTGCAGGAGCTATCTTACTAGCCGGTCTCATGCGGGGATTTGCAGGTTTCGGGTCAGGCATGGTCTGGGTTCCCCTCGCCGCTCTGGTGATTGGAGCAAAACTTGCTGCCGCCACCCTGCTCATTCTGGACACCCTCATTGCCCTGCCGCTCATTTTCCCCGCGCTCAAACTGTGCAATTGGAAAAGCGTTGTCCCTGCTGCCATCGGTGCAATCCTTGCAGTCTCCATCGGCGCATGGATTCTCGCCACTGCTCCAACAATCGTCCTGCACTGGAGTATCTCGCTCGTTGTATTCGCTCTACTGGCAATCCTCATGTCCAACTGGACATACTCACAGGCCCCAACCCGCTCGCAAAACTTTGGCGTAGGTGCTCTTTCCGGTCTGCTTGGTGGCTTCAGCCAGATGCCATCTATTCCAATTTACATACTTTGGGCAACCGGCCCTTATCCGCAACACATCATTCGCGCTAACATGATTGTATTCATCGCAATCGCAGATGCCTCAGCCTATGTTTCCTACGCCTACCATGGCCTGTTCACAAAAGAGCTTATTCCCGTAGTCCTCATCACCGGTCCCATCTATCTTGCCTGCCTGCTTTTCGGCGCAAAGACCTTCAAAAGCGCACCACCCCAATATTTCAAATGGGCAGCAAAAATCATAATCTTCTTAGCCGCCCTCATATCTCTCCCAATCTGGCACAGTCTCTGAGCAGAATCTGCCGCAACTTTTCGTGTAATTTGCTGGATTTGACGCACAATACAGTCTTCCGGGCGGGGAAATTGAGAAATTCTCGACAATCTGGCCATTCGTCCTGATTGGAGGGAGCCCCTCTCGCACTCTATACTACGCCATATCAGAGATCCAAGACTCACCTTTTCTAATGAGGCGTAAATGCTCCCGGACGTCGCAGGACTAGATTCCCCGGCCCTTTTGATGGTGTGTGCAGCAATTGCACTGGCCGGGTTGACCCGTGGTTTTGCCGGCTTCGGCGCTGCCATGATCTATATGCCTGTCGCTTCAGCAATTATGGACCCTAAACTGGCAGCGGCATCCCTTCTCCTCGTAGATGCCACGATCTCAATGCCAATGGTTATCTCTGCAACAAAACAGTGCGACTGGAGAACTGTTCTCCCTGCGGCTCTGGGTGCTTTCCTGACAGTTTCCATAGGTGCTTGGGTCCTTACCACCGCAGACCCCTATGTTTTAAGGTGGATCGTATCCTGTGTTGTACTCACTCTCCTGACCATTCTCGTATCTGGCTGGCGCTACACCAAAGCACCAAGCAAACGCACATCTTTTGGTGTCGGAGTTATCTCAGGCCTGCTGGGTGGCATGACACAGCTGTCTGGCCCTCCAATCATCACCTACTGGATGTCGGGCCCTTCACCCGTAAACGTCATTCGCGCAAACCTGATCACATATTTCTTTTTCACCAGCTTCGGCTCTTTCGCTGCCTTCTGGTGGAATGGGCTGATCACACAGGAGCTGCTGCTTCTTTCACTGATCATCTGCCCTGCCTACGCACTTAGTATCTTTATAGGCGCAAAAGGCTTTTCGCTATCGGGAGGTCGATCCTACCGCATGCTTGCCTATACACTCATTTTAGGGGCCGCCATCACAAGCATGCCTGTTTTGGATGGATTCCTCAGATGAACTAGAACCACATATTGGCTGGCAAGGGCTTTACCACCCCATATCCAGCCTGTAGAGCTTGCAAAGCTGGGGCAAAACCTTAGCTTAAGCAATAATACCCTCAGAACCAGACGAAAAAAATAGATTAATGCCAAAATCATCGCTCGATAAGATTGACTTAGAAATTCTGAAAAACCTTCAGGCAGACGGACGTCTCACCAATGTGGAACTGGCTGGCAAAGTAGCCTTGTCTCCATCTCCTTGCCTGCGCCGCGTTAAAAATCTGGAAGACAGCGGCGTCATTAATGGCTATCAGGCCTCTGTAAACCGCAAGACCGTCGGGCTTGGCATGACGGTTTTTGTAGAGATGCGCGTTGGCAAGCAAAGCCGTGAGCAGATCATGGCAATCATCGAGAGCGTTATCGCTCCAGACGAAGTTGTGTCCTGCCATCTGGTCTCCGGCCAGTCAGATATTCTGGCAGAAGTGGTTGTCCCAACTCTGGAAGCTTACGACGCATTCCTCTCAGACTACCTGATGACACTGGAAGGTATTGAGGACATCCGCTCCAACTTTGCCATCCGTACGCTCAAGGCCAATGGCCCGCTACCGTTGCAGCATCTGGAAGAAATAGTAGATCACGACTAACTCAAAACAGCTTGTTCAGGACACCTCTTCATTATTCTCAGTTGAGCTGGCAACGACTTGTGCCATGGTCACAAGCTCCGAAATTCTGTCCTGAAGGAAGTTGCTGTTTTGAGCGACGAGCAGCATCTGCCTCTGGACGAGACAGAATACATATGCCGCTAAACAACACGTAAGCCCCAAAATTGAGAGCGGTTGCCTCATTATTCCAAGGCCACCGTAAAGCAGGGGCGGCATAATGGTGATGCTGACAGAGCACAGCGAGACCCACCAGTCCCCCTTATGATACCCATTGATCGGCATGGTCAGGATCGCCGAAGTCGCAATCAGACATCGCTCCTTCATGGTCCGCGCAGTATTCACCGCTTGCCGCAGATAAAGTGCGGTTAAAAGCCCCGCAACAGCAAGAATATAAGGTGCTGTAGTAACGCAAAAGCCATAGGCCCGCACCACCAGTGGCGCTCTCTCCGCCCAGAAGCCAGCCGGTGTCCCCAAAACAGCCCCCACCACCAGCAAGCTCACATAAGCAATCGCCAGCAAATGTAACCACCACGCCGAGCCAATCGCATGCTCGATCACCCAAACCTTATCACCTTCCTCACTCACAACCCCGCCTCAAACCCAACTAAAATCACCTGAAGAGTTTCACAGAGCCATATGGAAGCCAACTCCATTGAAATGAGGGATATCCAAAGCCAAACACAAAAAAGGCGGCACGCTGACCGCACCGCCTTTTAAAATTCATCAGCTTGTCTGAGGCCTAGCCCAGCTTCGCCAGAACCTCTTCAGGAATGTCGAAGTTGGAGAACACGTTCTGCACGTCATCATCTTCGTCAAACGCATCCATCAGCTTCATGATGGTGCCAGCTTTTTCCTCGTTCACTTCAACAAGGTTCTGTGGCTTCCAGATAATCTTGACAGATTCGGCTTCACCCAGCTCGGCTTCCAGAGCTTTGGAGACTTCAGAAAGGTCTTCAAAAGCACAGGTGATGGTATGGTTTTCCTCATCAGTTTCCACGTCATCAGCACCAGCTTCGATACCAGCTTCCATGATGGCATCTGCATCACCAGCTTCCAGCTTGTAGATGATCTCGCCAACGCGGTCGAACATGAAGGAAACAGAACCAGTTTCACCCATAGACCCACCGTATTTGGTGAAATAAGAGCGAACAGCACCAGCAGAGCGGTTTTTGTTGTCAGTCAGCACTTCAACAATGATCGCGGTACCACCCGGGCCATAACCCTCATAACGAATCTCGGTATAATCAGCACCGTCACCACCCTGAGATTTCGCAATCGCGCGGGCAATATTGTCCTTCGGCATGGACTGGCCCTTCGCGTTCTGCACAGCAAGGCGTAAACGCGGATTTTTGTCCGGGTCAGGATCACCCATCTTCGCAGCAACGGTGATTTCTTTAGAAAGACGGGAAAACAGCTTGGAACGCACAGCATCCTGACGTCCCTTGCGGTGCATGATGTTTTTAAATTTTGAATGTCCGGCCATAGATCTTCCAGGCTTGTGTTTAGATCATAACTGTTTCGCTCAAAGGAGCGCTCACCAAGCCGCTGATAGCTTGGACAGCGCTCTCCCCGACAAGGCTGTCGCATAACGTCGAGCAAATTCGATGAAAGCTTATAAGCCCCCTGAACGACAAAATCCAGAGCAAGAAACCGCGAGATTTACCGAGTACTTACTCTTCCTCACCATTCACAAGGCATGGTTACCGTTTTAATCAGGCGTAGTCTTTCTCACCTGCGCCCCAGAATGGCGGAATAATCTGCGACAAACGCCCGCCAAGGCGTACTGGAGAAACATGTTTTGCAAGGCCGGTGCGGTCATCCGTCTCAACAGCGACACCACAAATGGTTGCCTCACCCAGCGCAGGCGTAAAACGGCCACCATTCATCTTGCGCAGGAAGCGGTTGACCGGCTCTTCCTTCTCCATACCCAGCACGGAATCATAATCCCCGCACATGCCCGCATCAGACAGATAAGCCGTACCGCCAACAAGCACCTGATGATCCGCCGTTGGAACATGTGTATGCGTGCCAACCACAAGAGAAGCACGCCCATCACAGAAGTGCCCCATAGCCTGCTTCTCACTGGTCGCTTCTGCGTGCATATCAATGATGATTGCATCAGCAACAGCGCCCAGCGGACAGTCCGCCAGAATTTTGTCGATAGCATTAAACGGGCAGTCAAGCGCATCCATATAAACGCGGCCCATCACATTCACCACCAGCACATCTGCACCATTCTTAGCGCGGTAAAGGTTTGCCCCTTTACCCGGTGTGCCAGCTGGATAGTTTGCAGGGCGCAGCAACTGGTTTTGTCGTTCAATATAAACAAGAGTGTCGCGCTGATCCCAGATATGGTTACCGGTCGTCACCACATCGGCACCAGCATCCAGAACGTTCTGCAAGATTTCTTCGGTAATGCCAAAGCCTGCCGCTGAGTTCTCGCCATTCACAACGACGAAGTCCAGCTGATTGTCTTCAACAAGTTGAGGCAGTTCGTCGATGACCGCATTACGCCCGGCACGACCAACCAGATCCCCAAGAAACAGCAGTTGCATCTATACACCCTTTCAAGCGCACCCCAGCAAGGTCTCTCCCTTTTCTGGTTAAGGATGCGCGAATTTCAATTGGTTCCCGACAAAGTGAGAGCAAAGCCTGTCAGCTCGCATCAATCACCTGCCTTTAAAAGCCCACGATCTGTCAAAATGCCATCAAGTTGACGATCATGCGCTTCCATCGGAACCTCTTCTACCTCTTGAACCGCAAATGCAACCCCAATCGCGACCAGAGGAGTAAGTTTTTCCAGCCCACTCAAGGCCCGATCATAAAATCCTTTGCCGTATCCAATCCGGTTACAATGCCTATCAAAAGCAGAAAGCGGCACCAATACCACATTGGGATGGACAACCTCAGCCTCCGTCCCCGGCGCCATACTACCAAACCCGGCAGGTTCCAGCGCAGCCCCCTTTTCCAGACGGCGGAACTCCAGCTCATCCCCCATAACAACTGGCAGACATAAAGAACATCCAGCCTGTGCCAGCGCATCCATGAGCGGGCGTGGATCTACCTCATCGCGAATAGGCCAGAACCCGGCAACCATGCTCCCCGACTCCACCCCAAGCTCAGAAGCAAAGCCCACCAAATCCAGCGAACACTCAATCCGCTCCACAGGCGAAAGCGCAGCCCGCGACGCCAGTCCGGCTTTACGGACCATCTGTTTGCCTGCAAGAGTAGATTTCACTTTATCAATCATGTCTGTAAGTCAGCCCTTGTCTCATGCCAGATCAAAATCACTCTGCCACAAGCCACTGTGGGAGATAAAGTCACTCCTGCTGCTCCACCTAAGCATTTTTCCAAGCGTCTTCTGCAAATCAATTGTAAAGTTTGGTGCGACTCACACGTAACTTCCAGGTAGCCAGCTCTACAGACCAGCTACGACCACAATCAAAGCAACAGGATAATCCTCTTTGCAGAAAGTCATTGTCACAGGTGCAAACGGAACTGGCAAAAGCCATCTGGCAGCCCGGTTGCATGTAACCCGCCCCGAGGTGCCAGTAATCTCATACGATTCTATTAAACTTACAAAAGACTGGGTCCAACGCCCTCAAGCAGAAATTGAGGCAAAACTGTCGCACGTACTTCAAGCAGATAGTTGGATATTGGAAGGAGGCCCAAGCCTTCTTCGCCAAGCAATACCCCAAGCCCAATGGGTAATCTGGTTAGATCCTCCTGAGTGGCAAAGAGCGTGGCGACTTTTTTCTCGGCCATGGAAGCATTGGGGCAAGCAACGCCCGGAATTACCAGAAGGCAACGTGGACTGGCCCCTGCAACAATTCAGATTTGCCATAAACAGCCTGAGAAGGCGTCGAGAGATGCGGAACAGCATCTCCTCAGCCCTGCAAACACGACAGGACATACAGATTAGTCATATAACCAATAGGTCGCAGTTAGACAGAATTGTTCAGAAATGGGCTACAGGCAAGCAACCCCTGCTTCATCAGAAAGAACAGGACTAACATCTAAAGAAGAAAAGAAGGGCGTGCCGCGACAGCCGTTGGAGAATGTGCAATCCCGGAGAACCTACTATGTAGGTGGGCGCCGTGTCCCCAAGCCCACGAGCGAGGGAAGGAACAGCTCCCTAAGGAATGCGTAAGGCCCCGGGGATAATGTGTCTCCTGACGAGCAGCGCAGCAACGCAAAGGCTCATATAGGCCAGAGTGGCCGGAATTACCAGCCCTCTCAAACCGCCTCCGCTAAAATATAAGTGAAACGCTGAAGTGACTTCAAATCCGCTGCAAACTGCAAAAGTTACGCAGCGCTGTCTTCCTCGTGCAACTCTCTGTCCAGATCATTGCTCAGTCGCTCAATCTTGTCAGCACTCTCCAGAAGGCGTGCGACAATCATCTCTTCTTTCTGGCGATGTTCTTCTTCGATAGCTTCAATACGGCTCAGGTACCGGTTTTCCTGAGCAGCAAGCCGCTCCTCAACAGAGGCTTCCGCTTTACCCAGCTCTTCGATCCGCGCTTCTGCTGCCTTCAGCTTACGCTCCACCTCAGCCAGATGATCTGTTACCATAATCCCGGCCATGACAGTCAGACGCTGGTCGCCGATCTCACCAAAATTCTCACGCAAGCTGTTAATGTTGTCGTCAAAACGCTTTGCAAGACCAATCAGCCGGTCTTCCTCACCGTCATCACATGCCATGCGAAAGCTGCGATCATTTATTTCTACTGTTATTTGGGCCATTGATCTTAGCTCTCCTGTCCTTCCAGAACAGTACGAATGGATTCCATGGCAGCAACAAGGCGGCGCGAGACATCTTTGTTGACATCTTCCAGCCGTGACCCACGCGCCTCAGCCTGATCCAGTTTCGCTGCCAGCTGAGTGCGGTCCTCACCGATTCTCTGAAGGTCACTCTCTAAGGCATCTAAGGTCTTGTCACGGGAGGCCCTGCGATGAAGCGCACCTTCAAGCTTTGTGATGGAGGAGGAAATACGATCCAGTGCCTGATCCAGATCTTGCCCGCTTTCCATCTTCACCTCTGACATCTGCCTGTATCCGTTGTCACCATAACATCACCCACCACCTAAGAATGGCAAGCTGCGTCTCCCCCGTCTAGGGAAGCAATAAACAATTATCCATGAGCAGGAGGGAATCGTCGAGCTTTATTCACATCATATCTTAGCAATGGGTGCGAACCATCTCATTTATCAATGAATCCTGAAACCACAATCGTCAAATCAGAATAAATTTACTCAACGCAACATTCATGAACAAATTAGAAGATTCTGACCAATAAAAATCTAAAGACTACGTATTTGACGCTAAGCCAATCCACGCAGACGAAAGGCTCAGCAGCAGAACTTATGTTAACAAAGACCCTTCAAATTTCAAAAGCGCTTAACTTACGCAATAAACATGACGTTAGGCGCTTCATTTCGTTGACTCAACTTTCTGACCTGCTATGTCTCCTTCCGTTATAAGTTCGTAGACAACTGCCAACACGCATTAGTCTGGGGCAAAGACTATGGCGACTGTCATCGACGTTACACTAGCTATTATTACAGAACCGGCTGCCCGACCGGATCGACAGCGGGAATAAGATGACCGACCTCGAAAAGCACTCTCGCATGGCGAATGCGATACGCTTTCTTTCAATGGATGCCGTTGAAAAAGCAAAATCTGGCCACCCAGGATTACCAATGGGTGCTGCTGACATCGCAACGGTCCTGTTTTCCAAATTTCTGAAATTTGATCCTAACTCCCCGAAATGGGCAGACCGAGATCGCTTTGTGCTCTCCGCAGGGCACGGCTCAATGCTGCTCTATTCTACTCTTTATTTGTTGGGTTACGAAGATTTCTCCATCGAACAGCTTCAGCAGTTCCGCCAGCTTGGCGCTCGCACATGCGGCCACCCGGAGTTCGGTCATGGCGCAGGCATCGAGACCACCACTGGTCCTCTCGGTCAGGGCCTTGGCAACGCGGTAGGCATGGCAATTGCTGAACGCCTTCAGGAAGAGCGCTTCGGCAAGGACCTCGTCAACCATTACACCTACGTTCTGGCAGGCGATGGTTGCTTGATGGAAGGCATCTCTCAGGAAGCAATTTCTCTGGCAGGCCACCTCAAGCTGAACAAGCTGATCCTCATCTGGGATGACAACGGCATCACCATCGATGGTTCTGTTGACCTTGCAGACAGCACTGACCAGATCGCACGCTTCAAAGCTTCCGGCTGGAACACGATCGCAATTGATGGTCATGATGCAGAAGCAATCGAAGCAGCGCTGACAGAAGCACGCAACAGCGACAAGCCAACCATGATTGCGGCAAAAACCACAATCGGCTTCGGCTCTCCAAACAAGTCCGGTACCAACAAAGTGCACGGCGCTCCTCTGGGCGCTGACGAAATCGCAGCAACTCGCGAAGCTCTTGGCTGGTCCGCTGAGCCGTTTGAAGTTCCAAGCGACGTTCTTGATGCATGGCGCATTGCAGGTCTTCGCTCAGCAAACGCCCGCAAAGAATGGGAACAGCGCTTCAGTGAAGCAAACCCTGAGCAGCGTGGCGAGTTCGAACGCCGCTGCCGTGGCGATCTGCCATCCGGCTTCGATGCTGCAATCGACACCTATAAGAAAGAGCTGGCAGATACACAGCCAACCATGGCGACCCGTAAAGCGTCTCAGGCTGTTCTGAAAGTTATCACCGGTGCTGTACCGGAAGCCATCGGCGGCTCTGCTGACCTGACTGGTTCCAACAACACCAATACCGAATTCACACCACCCGTTTCACCGGATGATTTTTCCGGTCGCTTCATTCACTGGGGCATCCGTGAACACGGAATGGCCGCTGCAATGAACGGTATGGCACTGCATGGCGGAGTTATCCCCTACTCTGGTGGCTTCCTGAT
This sequence comes from uncultured Pseudovibrio sp., assembly GCA_947496145.1. Taxonomy (GTDB): domain Bacteria; phylum Pseudomonadota; class Alphaproteobacteria; order Rhizobiales; family Stappiaceae; genus Pseudovibrio. The sequence continues at coordinate 52,444 of CANMBS010000026.1, read as the reverse complement.
CTTCTCCGATTACTGCCGTCCATCTCTGCGTCTGGCAGCTCTGATGAACCAGCGCGTCATTCACGTAATGACTCACGACTCCATCGGTTTGGGTGAAGATGGTCCAACCCACCAGCCAGTAGAGCACTTCGCAGCGCTACGTTGTATTCCTAATCTCCAGTTCTTCCGTCCGGCAGACATCACAGAGACCCTGGAATGCTGGCAGCTTTCCATGAAAGCCGCTGATAAACCTAGCGTTCTGGCCTTGACTCGTCAGAATCTGCCTTCTCTGCGTAAGCATTATGAAAGCGAAAACCTGTGTGCACGTGGCGCATACATCATCGCTGACTGTGAAGAAGAAGCAGTTGTGACACTGTTCGCAACCGGTTCTGAAGTAGAGATCGCAGTTGATGCCAAAAAAGAACTCGATGGCAAAGGAATTGCTACCCGCGTGGTCTCCGTTCCTAGCTTCGAGCTCTTCGAGCAACAATCTGACGCATATAAGAATGCCATCATTGGTGGTAGTCCAGTGAAGATCGCTGTTGAAGCGGGTGTTCGTATGGGATGGGACCGCTTCGTCGGTTCTGATGGCGGATTTGTAGGAATGACCGGTTTCGGTGCCTCCGCTCCATATCAGGAACTCTATGAGCATTTTGGGATTACTGTGGGAGCAGTAGTCCAGGAGGCAGAAAAGCGCCTTGGCAATAGTGATAGTGCCGAAAGCTAATGAAAAATGAAGCTTCTGGCTCCTCTCAGCCAGAAGCCTCTCAGAAGACGGCCGGCAAAAGCTGGCAGAATATATAATATGCAGGCGCTATTAGGCGCTGTACCGAAAGAGGTTCCCAATGGCAGTTAAAGTAGCCATCAACGGCTTTGGTCGTATTGGTCGTAATGTGCTTCGCGCAATCATTGAATCCGGTCGTACCGATATTGAAGTCGTAGCAATCAACGACCTCGGCCCAGTAGAAACCAACGCACACCTGCTGCGTTTCGACTCCGTACACGGCAAGTTCCCAGCAGAAGTAACCGTAGACGGCGACACTATCGATTGTGGTCGTGGTCCAATCAAAGTAACAGCTATCCGCGACCCTAAAGAACTGCCTTGGGGTGAGCTGGGTGTTGACATTGCGATGGAATGCACCGGCATCTTCACCGCAAAAGAAAAAGCAGCAATGCACCTGGAAGCTGGCGCAAAGCGTGTTCTGGTTTCTGCTCCAGCTGCTGGCGCTGACAAAACCATCGTTTACGGCGTAAACCACGACACCCTGACTTCTGAAGATCTGGTTGTTTCCAACGCATCTTGCACCACCAACTGTCTGTCTCCAGTAGCTTCTGTTCTGGACAAGACCGTAGGTATCAAGAAGGGCTTCATGACCACCGTACACTCCTACACCGGTGATCAGCCAACCCTCGACACCATGCACAAGGATCTGTACCGTGGCCGCGCAGCTGCAACTTCCATGATCCCAACCTCCACTGGTGCTGCAAAAGCTGTTGGACTGGTTCTGCCTGAACTGGCTGGCAAGCTGGACGGTGTTGCAATCCGCGTACCTACTCCAAACGTTTCCGTTGTGGATCTGGTTATCGAAACCGAAAAAGAAACCACTGTTGAAGAAGTCAACGCAGCAATCAAAGCAGCGGCTGAAGGCGAACTGAAAGGCGTTCTGGGTTACACCGAAGTGCAGAACGTTTCCATCGACTTCAACCACGACCCACACTCCTCCATCTTCCACATGGACCAGACCAAGGTCATGGAAGGCAATATGGTTCGTATCCTTACCTGGTACGACAACGAGTGGGGCTTCTCCAACCGCATGGCGGACACCGCCGTTGCAATGGCAAAGCTCATATAAAGCTTAATTGCTAAAATGAACGCTGGTGGTGCCTGTAGCAGCATCTCCAGCTTTCTTTCAGTTAACTATGCCGTAATAAGGATAAGAATATGCGGTTTGTTATTGGCTCTCTGGTTCTGTTCGGCATATTAAGCGGATGTGCAACTGGTCCCACTGGAACGAAAGAGAACCCTCGAATACTAACTTTTCAGGACATCGAATATGGCCCTGAAAAAAATGCCGAAATGTTCAAAATTATTAAGGATGCTGCAAGAAATTGCTGGTCTGGCCCGAATGGCAAGTTTTCTGAATTTAAAGTCGATAAATCTAGGACCCGAGTTAACGCTCAAGGATTTCAAGAGATAGTATTCGTCTACAGAGATAATCCTCAAAAAGACGCTCTGACTTTAAAATTGTTCAATGGTTGGTTTGTCATGAATGGGTATGGACCAGAAGCCAAAGGGCCTTTAGGCAATCACATACAGAAGGTAACACGCGGTCGAAAACTCGACTTATGTCAGGCGTAATTCCGGATAATCCTAGGTTATCTCGTATTTCCTTTTGTCCCATCCTTGAGCAGCTTTCCTGATAATTCCAACATAGAGAATGTGGCTATGTCTTTCAAAACCCTCTCTGATGCCGATCTTTCCGGCAAGCGTGTTCTGGTCCGTGTGGACCTTAACGTTCCAATGAAGGATGGCAAGGTGACCGATACGACTCGTATCGAGCGCGTCCTGCCAACCATCCGCGAAATCTCCGAGGCTGGCGGTAAAATCGTCCTGCTCGCTCACTTTGGCCGCCCTAAAGGCGAAAAAGTTGCTGAGATGAGCCTTGCTCCGGTTGCTCCGGCTGTTGCTGAGCTGCTCGGCAAGCCTGTTGCATTCGCGCAAGACTGCATTGGCGAAACAGCTAAGACAGCAGTAGACGCAATGGCAAACGGTGACGTTCTCCTGCTCGAAAACACCCGCTATTACAAAGGCGAAGAAAAGAACGATCCTGAGTTCGCGAAAGAGCTGGCAGCAAACGGCGACCTTTATGTGAACGATGCGTTCTCTGCGGCGCACCGTGCACACGGTTCCACCGAAGGCATCGCAAAACTGCTTCCTGCTTTCGCAGGCCGTACCATGCAGGCTGAGCTGGAAGCTCTCGGCTCCGCTCTGTCAACGCCTGTTCGTCCGGTTTTGGCTGTTGTTGGCGGCGCGAAAGTATCCTCCAAGATCGACCTGCTCGAAAACCTTGTGTCCAAAGTTGACATTCTGGTCATCGGCGGCGGCATGGCAAACACCTTCATGGCTGCAAAAGGCATCAATGTTGGCAAGTCCCTGTGCGAACACGACCTTAAGGACACAGCGATCCGCATCATGGAAGCAGCTGAAAAAGCTAACTGTGAAATCGTTCTGCCTGCTGACGCTGTTGTTGCATGGGAATTTGCAGCAAATGCAAAGAACGAAACAGTTGCTCTGGACGCGATCCCGGCAGACGCAATGATGCTCGACGTTGGCCCGGTATCCATTGAAGTTGTTAAGCAGAAGATCGATTCTGCGAAAACTCTCGTATGGAACGGCCCGTTCGGCGCATTCGAAATCGAGCCATTCGACAAGGCAACCGTTGCAGCAGCACAATACGCAGCTGAAAAAACCAAAGCTGGCCTGCTGAAAACTGTTGCAGGTGGCGGCGACACCGTTGCAGCACTCAACCACGCTAAAGCAAGTGAAGATTTCTCTTACATCTCCACCGCTGGCGGCGCATTCCTTGAATGGCTGGAAGGCAAAGAACTGCCAGGCGTCGTTGCTCTGGAAGCATAATCAGCTCTAAACGAGTAAAAGATGCAAACTCACAAAGTGTATTTGCACTCCACACTTCAGAAATTGGGCACCTGTCGGTGCCCTTTTTCACATGACCAAAAACGCAATATTTTAAATCATAAGCACAATCAGAAACTGAAGTTTTTCAATCGCCAGACATACTCGCAACAAAAAACACTACGGGTATCTCATGAAAACTTTGATGCAGGACTGGATGTTCTGGGCCTTGCTTTCCGCAGGCTTTGCCGCGCTGACAGCAATTTTTGCAAAAGTGGGCGTTGAAAACATCAACTCCGACTTCGCAACCTTTATAAGAACGATCGTAATTTTTCTCGCAGCTGCTTTCATGCTGCACATAACTGGAGGCTGGCAGTCTCTCAGCAGCATTAGCCCCAAAAGCCTCACCTTCTTGATATTCTCAGGTCTGGCAACTGGCGCTTCATGGTTCTGTTACTTCCGCGCTTTACAAGCGGGCGACGCAGCTCAGGTTGCCAGCATTGATAAGCTCAGTGTCGTATTCGTTGGCGTATTCTCATTCTTTTTTCTGGGAGAAAAGATGACGCTCATAAACTGGCTGGGAATCATGCTGATTTTCGGAGGAGCTGTTTTAGTTTCGCTTCGTTAGGCAGACCAGCTGGAGCATTATCGCAAGAAGGCGACCACATTGTCGACAAAACATCCACACCCCCTGTTGTTTCTGTCGAGAACCGCCCTCTTGCCCCTTTCTCGTCACAGCCACTTGCAAAATGCGCCGAGACGCTGTTTAGAGTTTTCGCTAAAGATCTGATATGAGCTGTGATAGCTAAAACCGCAGTTCAGATACTATTCAACAGGAGCAAACCGCAGTGCATCCGCGTCTCTACCTCGTGACACCACCATCCTTTAATCTGGATGAGTTCGAAACCCAGCTCAAGAACGCCCTCGAAGGCGGAGACGTCGCCAGCCTGTTGATCTCCATGCCAGAGGCAAACGAAGGTGAACTACAGGCTGCTGCAAAGCGCCTTGTTCCGCTCGCTCAGGCAAAAGACGTTGCAGTCCTGATTGAAAACAATACTCAGATTATGGGGCGCTCCGGCGCTGATGGCCTCCATGTAACCGGCACAGACAAAGAGCTGGAAGAGGTCATGCAGTCCTTCCCCGAAGAGCGTATCATCGGCCACGCTGGCGTCAAAACCCGCCACGATGCCATGGTCATTGCCTCCATGGGTGTTGACTACATGTTCTTTGGCCTCCTTTCCCTAAATCAGGAAGAAGAGCCACACCGCAAATCACTGGACTATGCAAGCTGGTGGTCTGAAGTCTTCGAAACCCCATGTGTTGTTTTGGCGGGCTCCTCAGTTTCCTCAGTTGACACTGCGGCCCAAACTGGCGCTGAATTCGTAGCACTGCGTGAAGCAGTCTGGAATCACCCGGAAGGGCCTAAAGCTGCTGTTGAGCAGGCAAACGCTGTTCTCTCAACACACACACTAGCTGAAGTCGAGGAATAATATCTTGAAGCTGTCTGGTTCTATCTCTCTTGCGTGTGTCCTGGCACTGACCAGCCTGTCAGGCTGGCAGGGCACCGCATTTGCGCAAGCGGCCCCGAGCGTGGGAACCAGAGCAGAGGGCAGCCGACCGGTTGATCCATATAATCCAAATGGAACACCACTACTGCCCTCCCCGGTTTCTATCGCCCCGATCATTCCAAGCACCACACCAACACCAGAAACCATCACAGGCGACCCGGCCTATGGCGCATTTCAGCGTGGCTGGTATTTAACCGCACTGGCGCTGGCAACCCGTCAGGCCGAAGCAGGTATCACCAGCTCAAAAACCTTGCTGGGCGTGCTCTATGAAACCGGCAGAGGGATTCCGCAGGATTTGCCGCTCGCCGCAAGCTGGTATGAACTGGCCTCCAAAGACGGTGACAATCAGGCGGCCCTCCGCCTCGGCCTGCTCTATCTGGTTGATGCAACCAGCAATGCTGATAAGGAAAAAGCAGCTCAGCAGCTTGAAATAGCTGCCGCTGCAAACATCCCGGAAGCGCTCTATAACCTCGCCCTTCTCCACCGGGAAGGAAAGGTGCGCCCAAATGATCCGAAGCAGATTAAAAACCTGCTGGAACGTGCCTCAGAAACCGGTGATCCGGACGCTATGCTGGAACTTGGCATTTTCCTGAAAGACGGGCCGGAAGAAATCCGCGATCCTTTACGCGCTGCCTTCTGGATGGGCCGCGCTGCGCGTCGCGGTCTTGTCCCCGCGCAGATCTATTATGCAACCCTGCTGTTTAAAGGCGAAGGTGTCGTCCCGAACGAAGCTGAGGCTGCTGACTGGTTTGAACGTGCGGCAAGCAAAGGTAATCCCATCGCCATGAACCGCCTCGCCCGCATCTACGCCAATGGCAGAGGCCGCCCCATTGATCTGATTGAAGCCTCCGCATGGCAGTTCCATGCAGGGCGTCAGGGGATTTTAGATAGCGGCATGGAAGATATCGCCAACTCCCTCTCGCTGGAACAGCAGGAACAAGCCAGTAAACGAGCAGCTGAAATCGGCGTAAAGATCGGAGCTTCCCCGGTTCTTCAAAGCACACAATAAGGCAAGAGCTCATTCCCCCACCAGCAATGTGCTTGTGGAAAGGTGAACTAAAACAACTATGGACCTGCAATGCGCTCTTTTTCCTTGAAAATCGCGCAAAATTATGTTGCACAGGCCCTAAGACAGGCTGCGACCCAAGGCTCAGCGCCAATCCGTGTCGGCCTTTAACATTATCAAACTGATTGGTAGTTCTATGAAACTCAATGGCAACGAAATTAAGCCGGGCAACGTGCTTATGCATCAGGACACGCTCTGGGCTGTTGTAAAAGTTCAGCACGTGAAGCCAGGTAAGGGCGGCGCATTTGCTCAGGTCGAAATGAAGAACCTGCTGGATGGCCGCAAACTGAACGAACGCTTCCGCGCAACTGAATCCGTTGAGCGTGTTCGCCTTGAGCAGAAAGACTATCAGTTCCTCTATGAAGAAGGCGACATGCTGGTATTCATGGATAACGAAACCTACGAACAGCTGGAACTTCAGAAAGAGTTCGTTGGTGAGCGCGCAGCATTCCTTCAGGACGGCATGACCGTGACTGTTGAGCTGCACGAAGAAAAGCCAATCGGCATTTCTCTCCCAACTCACGTCACTCTGGAAATCGTAGAAGCTGACGCGGTTGTAAAAGGCCAGACCCAGTCTTCCTCTTACAAGCCAGCAGTTCTGGAAAACGGCGTACGCTGCATGGTGCCTCCGTTCATCACCTCCGGTGAGAAGATCGTTGTAGACACCGACACTGTAGAATACGTGCGTCGCGCAGAAAAATAATCGAAAAGAAACAAAGATGAGGCAGCATACGGCTGCCTCATTACCTATTCAGGAACGGTGAATATAAAATGGCACGTACGGCCCTTCTCAACGTAATGGTTCAGGCTGCGACAAAAGCTGGTCGCTCTCTGGCTCGGGATTTTGGTGAAATTGAAAACCTGCAAGTATCCCGCAAAGGTCCAGGTGACTTTGTCTCTCAGGCTGATCTTCGTGCCGAAAAAATTGTCCGCGAAGAACTGCAAAAAGCACGTCCAACCTACGGCCTCCTGATGGAAGAAGCCGGCGAAGTGGACGGCACCGATGGTCAACACCGCTGGATCGTAGACCCGCTCGACGGAACAACCAACTTCCTCCATGGTATTCCGATCTTCGGCGTTTCCATCGCTCTGGAACGCGCAGGCCAGATCGTAGCCGCAGTGATCTACAACCCGATCATGGACGAGCTGTACACCGCAGAAAAAGGTTCCGGCGCATTCTGTAATGACCGCCGCCTCCGTGTTGCAGCCCGTAAAGACATGACCGACTGCCTGATCGGCACCGGCATTCCATTCATCGGCGTTGGTGACCATGGCCGCGCACTGAAAGAAATCCGTCACGTGATGGGTGAAGTTGCAGGCATCCGCCGCGCAGGTGCAGCGGCTCTTGATCTGGCATGGGTTGCGTCCGGTCGTCTCGATGCGTTCTGGGAAAACGGCCTGCATCCTTGGGACATGGCAGCAGGTGTTCTGCTGGTGCGTGAAGCCGGTGGTTTCGTGTCCGATGCCAACGGCAAGGACAACATGTTCGAAACCCGCTCTATCATTGCAGGTAACGAGTTCACTCACCTTCAGCTGCGTGAAATGCTGGCAAAAGCAAAGGCATAGAGACTATCTAAGTCTTACATAAGAACGCAAAAAGCAGCTTGCACCGGATAACCCCGGCAAGCTGCTTTTTTATTGTACTCAGAGCAACTTTCAGTAGTTACGGCTCACCAACCTCACGGGAAAGCGCTGGTTTGATGTCCAGCAGCTTTGTACCATTCAGGCAATCCAGTCCTAAAACAGTGATCACCCCATCCTTAATCTTCTCAATTGGCACTCTGGCAACTGCAATAGGGTTGGGCCTGTGTGGTGAACGCAAAGCAAACGTACCACGCAAAGGCTGATCCGCCTGCCCCCGGCGCCGTTGCTGCATCAACGACCTGTCTGTCCCTTCAAACCAGTAGAGCAACAGGATCTGCCGTCCTGCCTCAAGCCCCATCAGCGCCTGCTGGTACTCTGGCTTCAGGACAACCCTGCACTCAGGTCCATCCACCTGAATATTACTCGGGCAATCCGACACCTGCTCATATGGCGTTTCAATTTCGCCGATAAACTTCAGCTCTGCACTCATCAGGCTTTTTCTTCCTGCTTGCTGGTCATGAATATGTAAGTAATGATGGTAAGGACAATGACAGCTCCTCCGACAAAGCTCTCATTACGCGGCACTTCCCCAAAAAAACTGAAGGCAAGCAATGGCGCAAGCACTGTTTGTATCATCGATATCATGCCAACTTCTGTCGCTGTAATGTAACGTATGGCCACCTGAGACAGCACACGGCCAAATGGCGCACTGAACAACCCCATAGCAGCCATAACCAGCCATGTGTTCATGCTGTAAGAAGACGGCTCAGCAAGAAAGAACATGGTTACCGCGAGCAGGAACCCGCCTAACCCAACACTCGCCAGACGGCTGACCTCTTTATACTTGCGCAGCAACGTCTGGTTCAGCGCCAGACACGCCACCGCCAGCATCGCCAGCCCATCTCCCACCAGTGAACCGGAGCCAAGCGAACCCGAAACCACAATGACAATTCCAACCATCACAGAAAAGATCGCATACCATGTTGCCCGTTGTGTCACCTCCCCCAGGAGCAGCCAACTGAATCCGGCGGTGATGGCAGGGGTAACGCTCAGGATAACAAAGGTATTGGCAACAGATGTGAGCTTGACACTAAGTACCAGACAAGACGCACTCCCCACCATCAACAGCCCGGAAAACAACACAGGCCAGCCGCTTGCCTTCAAAACCCCAAACAGTCCCCGCTCATCACGCCACTGAATAACAAGTGGCATAGAGATTGCCGTAAACAGCCCGAACAAGAATGCCGTATCAAAACCACTCACACCAGAAAAACGAATGAAAATCGGATCAAAACTCAGCAGCACCGCACCCGCAAGCGTGATCATAATGCCGTATAGACGCAGGTTTTTTATTCCCGCACTGTTCCCTGTAATATAAGACATGCTATACCTCAAAAATCATACTTGATGGTATGATTTATACAAATACGTAGCCATGTCAATAAAATCATACTGCATGGTATGATTAATTATGCGAGCAAGCCAATGGGAAAGATCGAGCAAAACAGGGAAAAGAAACGAACGGCAATCCTCAATGCGGCTCAGGAAACCTTTCTTTCTCAAGGTTTTATACAAGCCAGCATGGATAAGATTGCGGTGCAGGCAAAGGTCACCAAGCAGACCGTCTATCGCTATTTTCCCAGCAAGATAGACCTGTTTAAAGCCACCTTGCAGCACATGGGAGGCGACTCACAAAACAACTTCTTCATCACTCTTGAAAAGCCGGAGATAGCTGAGGCACTGCAAAGTTTTGCCGAAAGCTTCATCCATACCCATTTGAGCGAAACCCACCTGTGCACCATGCGCCTGCTCATTGCAGAAAGCGCCAAGGCTCCGGAGATCACAAGTACATTCTTCTCGGTCTGCCCCAGCGAAACAGAGCAGAAACTCACGGCATTCTTTAAGGATAGACTGGGCCTTGCCGATCCCCAAAAGCAAATCGACCTCTGGACCGCCATGCTCCTGTCGTTCCGCACGACCGTTCTTCTCGGAATGCCCCGCCCCACAGATGAAGAAATCACAGAGCACGCCAAAGCCGCGACAGCTTTCCTTCTTGCCTCACAACTCGCACCCGTAAAACCAACAAATTGACCCAGTGGATTTGCCAGTCTTTTGCATTCTCAGGCTAAGTTACAACGCACCAGACGCCGCGAGAGCAGGAACCCGAACCGATGCAAAAACCCCGCCCAACATTACCGGAAGGGACACGCATTTATGCCATTGGTGATATCCATGGCAGACATGACCTACTGGAAATAATGGGCAAGGCCATCGAGGCAGACCTGAAAAAGCGCCCAGTTTCAGAGCCTGTCACAGTATTTCTCGGCGACTACATTGATCGGGGCCCCGACAGCCAGCAAGTGATCGACTTTCTTGTCGATCAGCACCACCGCACCCCCAAGCAAATCTGCCTGAAAGGCAATCATGAAGCAACGCTTCTTGAGTTCTTGAAAGATGCAGAAACCCTCTATCATTGGGAGGACTTAGGCGGAACCGAAACCCTGCTCTCCTACGGCCTTTCTATGCATGATCTGATGGGATCAGCAGGCGCACAGAGCGTGCAAACCATCTTTAGGGAAAACCTTTCAAAGCTGCACGAAACCTTCTTCAAAACCCTGCCCCTCTACCATACCTGCGGAGACTACCTCTTTGTACACGCAGGCATCCGGCCAGAAATTCCGCTGGAGGAGCAAAGCGAAGAGGAATTGATCTGGATTCGCGGTCCCTTCCTCAATTACAAAGAAGAGTTCGGCGTCTTCGTCGTCCACGGACACACACCAACAGAATACATTGACCGGCACCCCAACAGATTAGGCGTAGACACTGAAGCCTATGCCTCAGGCCGCCTCACCTGCGCAGTGCTGGAAGGCGAAGACATGAAATACATCTCCGCCACCACAGACGACTGGGACCTCATCGATTTCATCCCTCTGCACGAGTAAAGGCAAAAGCCCGATGAAAACCCCAGATCATTCTCACAATCTCGGATAACATATTTACTCAATCACCAGTAACGCGCCTGTTATTCTGTTCGTCAATGTTAAACGGCTTACCCGGTCCCCATCAACAAACACCGGACCCGACAGATACTCTTCTCCCTGAACACCAATAGCCCAGCTTATCTCCGCATCGGGATCAATTGCGTCTTTCAACGCATCAATATAGACCATAGTGTCAAACGGACTCAGCGCAGAAATTGTAGAGACTATAAACGTTCTGCTCTCTTTTCCGTTTCTTATACGGAAGAGCAGATTCCGGGGCCTGGCCTGAAGCGATAAACCAGAAATTCCAGGATTCGCAGCTCCCTCCTCTGTCTTACGGTCCCAAAATGCAGGCCCGGCCTGAAACGCGCTTTCGCATTCCTCCTCAGCCCGCTTCTGCATGGCCTTCCCGATCTGCTTTTTAAGTTTTGCTTTCTGAGACTCCGAAGCAGTGAGATCATACTTCGCCTTGATAGCGTAGACATTCCAATCAAACATCTCCACGCCAGTTTTAGTGAAGCAGAGCACATGTTTAGCGGAGAAATACTGATAATCCTGTTCTGCCTTGCCTCTTTCTCCTTCATCGGTTTTCACTTTCCCGCCGGGAGTTTGTAAAAGGCCCATGGCATTCTCACCAAACTCTTCCTGTCGCCAGTAAGGGCCGCTTAAAATCAGCCTTACCTTGCCTTTTGGATCAAGTAACTCCTTGTTATACAGATAAAAATCAATCGTAGGCGTGATGTACTGCTCTTCCTCAGTGTCGTAATTGAAAAGGGTGTTCCCTGAGACTTCAAGGTTTTCAGGATCACTCTCTATAATCCTGTTTAACTCGCGCCGAACATCAAAAACCCGGCCAGTGAACTCCTGCGGCAATTCAATAAGCCAGCTATATGCAGTAAAGGCCGGATAACTTTCCTTCCGTTTAGTTCCACAGGAGAAGGTTGTTGCAGAGAAAGCCGCTGCATCAAAATGAGCAGTTACGAACGTTGCCTCCATTTCCTTTGGTTCAACCTGAACAGGCTGCACGCTCTTTCTGCGTTCTTCAAACTGCTTTTCCAGTGTCCCACTCGGACATTGCGCGGACGCCGGAAGCGCAAAATAAATGAATGACAGTACAAAACTAATAAATGCAGATCTCATATCATTCCTCATTTGCTTTAGCTTCAAGCCACGTTTGCAGATCTTTGAGTTTCAACTCAGGTGGTGTATCTCTGACGAAAATCGTTGCACCAAATGTGCAGCGCTTGATGCCATTCGCGATCGCTTCGAGCGGCCTTTTGTTTTTCCCGGAATGTTGTCTGTCATTATGAGGAAACACCGTAATATTTAGCGTGTGGCGGTAAGTAGTTACCTCTTTTTCCAGCTCAATAACACTACGGCCACTCTCCGCGTCATTAAGATAATTCTCGGTATGCAGTGAGGCTTTACCTGCACTCACAAAATCATCCTGGCTAAACTGACGAACAAACTTCCCATTCACATGAACCTCAAAATAAGCCGGATCCTTAACTGGGTTTCCCTCGCCATTTTCGCAGGCAAACTCATAATTCAGACGAACCTTGGCACCATCAAAGGCGTAAAATGTAAAGCTGCGCGTCAGCTCTCTATCAAGATTTGCTCGCAGTTTTCTCCAGGTTTTGTATTCTGCCTTATATCTTTTCTTCTTCTCGTCCTGCGTCTCTTGTCCCGGCTCCCCCATAGCTCGCAGGAAAGCATTAAAATTTGCAGGTCGCAGGCTGACTGGAGTTCGCTTCCATTTTTCATACTGACGCTCTCGCCACTCCGCATTACCTGAAAGGACCACAGCATTTCTGTCCCGATCCTCCAATCGTGTTTGAAATGCAGAAAAATTCTCATCTAAAGCTTCAAGTTGCTCTTCAACGTCTGCGGATCGGATTAATTTTCCAGCCTCAGAAAGCTCGGGCATATTAAAGTCATAATAAACACTAAACGTGGTGTCTGCCGAGGTTGCCAAATACTTTTGCATCTCAGCAAGGTGCTGCTCAATAGTGGTTATCCCGAGCGCTTTCTTGATTGTCCCGATCCCATAAATCGCTCCGGAAATCAGAAGTACCGGTATCAGCAAGGCAAGAATGTAAGCCTGCACTTCGCCCCGGATGGCACCCAGAATTCTGCTCCTCCAGGTGGCCGGAGGTTCACTGGCCGACTCTCTGTCATCATGCACCATAATATACCTACCCCCTCAAGCAATAATAAAACAAACAACAGATTACATGAAATCACGACAGCTTAACACGAGTATAAAACACATATTTTCCATATAAAAGTCACCAATATCAACCACATTCAATTTCATAATATAAAATACTGCAAATACACTCAATAATTTAATTTACAACTCAAAATACATGATGCACGCATATTGAAATATACTTCACAAACCTATCAATACTCACCAGTCGAGAATATCAATCTGAAATAATCCTCTACCTGAGAGCACCATGGATGCTGACCTGCGACTTAAAGTTTGCCCGGTCGCAGGCCAGCGTGGTTCAGGGGCAGCGTTGTCGGAGGCGCCGCCCCTGCCCCTTCTCACGATGATGGGATCAGGAAGCCGCTGTCAGGTTTATCGGCTGCGGATGAGCGACTCGCTCTAAGGTTCCGCAAGCTTTTTCTAAGGCTTCCAGGCGGTTATGAAAGGCGTAATGCAAAGTGAACAAAGCATCTCGCTCACTCGTGTCCTGCATCCGCTCACTCAGCAAAAGCTGCTGAACATACGCAAGGTTTTGCAAGTCCGAAAGAGCAATGAAAACTTCATCTATTTCATTTTGAAGAGTATTTGTGGCGCGTCGCGCGCATGAGGAGTCGTCCATATTCAAAGCCCTCTTTTCTGGCTGTTGAAGGTCCGCTGGACAGACGAGCTTTCTACTGCCCGCTGGCGAGCGGGAGGGTAGAAACCTGGAAAAGACAGGCGGGCTTATTCCCTCCCGAAGGAGGTATTGTATTCACCGCCCTCCCGCTCATAGCAAAGGGTTTGCGCCCTGACTATAAAACAGGCACAAAAAATCCGCTAGTCACGGGAGCGGTTACCGCTTTTCTGAGGTTTCTACGCCTCGCACATGAATGTGGAATGAAACTCAAACTTTGTCAAACTGCAACTTCTGACAAGTGTGCGTAACATGAAGCAACCATTCCCATGCATCACCTTTACAACCTGACGCCGTCATCCTGCCTCCAACAGCGCCAATTCTCAACGTCGCGTCACCTCCCCCCAACGCCGTCATCCCGCGCAAGCAAAGCGCGACGCGGGAGCCAGAGCCAAACCCGCAGACCTCGCCAAATAATTCGAATACCGAACCCCCACCACGATCCATCCGGCATAACGGTAAAACCGGAATCTCCACCTCCATAGCCACAAACTGCCGTACAAAACCACAATCGGATAAGAAAGCCTTCTCATCAGCTTCAGTCCAGCCTCAAGCAAGATAGCTTAACTAGCACGCATGATAGGTATTTTACTTAACTTCAGGCGTTTTAATGAAATCAAAGATATTAGCGGTATTATCAGCTGCCCTTCTGGCTGGCTGTGTTCAAACAACAAACAATAGTCAGGACTCAACAAAAGCAGGCAATGGTTCGAGTGATCAAATCGCAACCAATAAACTGAGCAATGAGCTTCCAACTATTCTCAATCAGTGTGAACGCAGACTGCAAAGCAAACCTTATTCGACCATGTTGCTCAAAAAGACAGGTTATAAGAAAGCAAGTCTGGCTAAAGACACTTTTTACAAACCTGTTGGTTCCAAGGTTAGGATTGGTTTCAGAAAACAATACCGTTCAGTGTTTGTAGATTTCTCCCCATGGTGGATTGGCGGTACACATAAAGGCTGCAACATAACTATCGCTCACGGAACAGACTTCACATCTCAAATAACCACTGGGTTTAAACAATACTTTGCATTGGCAGGATATCAGCTAAAGAAAATCAACCGAGGTCTCTACACGATTAAGAAGGATTCAATTGAGGCCACTATCTCTGTTACCCATGTAAGAGCGAGATATCACACGTCGCTCGAAGTTGAAATTCATCGCGACGAATAACACCTTAGATTTTCGCAGTTGGCAAAAGCGAGACAAAATCACGGCAACAGCGGCACAAAAATGCGACTTATTTAAAAACTTAAGGGTTTCTGGCCTGTCGCGTCGATTTGCGGTTTCCTATTAACCGGAAATAGCGTTATCTAAAGACATCATTAACCTTAAAGCGGGTGCTGCGTGTTTGAATTCAATCAGATGGCACAGCCCGCTTTGCTTAAGATGTACTCAGGATAATGGCACGCGACTACGATCCCTACAGTCTGTCCAGCCCGCAGGTCTACCTGTGGCGCATGATCATTTTTCTTGTTCTGGCGGGCTTCATTGCCTTTGTGTTGCTGGGGCAAATCACCGAAGCCTTTATGGCAAACCCGGCATTGAACGGCCTGATCGTCGGCGTCGCCACACTGGGTATCCTCCTGTCATTCCGGCAGGTCCTGCGAATTTTCCCGGAAGTGTCCTGGGTCAACGGCTTCCGCCTTGGCGATCCCCGCCTTGAGGTCCGCCGCCCGCCAATCCTGCTGGCCCCCATGGCAACTCTGCTGGGCAACAAAGCAGGCGATATGACCATCTCGCCAACCACAATGCGCTCCATGCTCGATTCCATCGGCATGCGCCTAGATGAATCCCGTGAGATTTCCCGCTACCTCACCCGCCTGCTTATCTTCCTCGGTCTGGTCGGCACCTTCTGGGGCCTGATGCAAACCGTGGGCGCAGTAGCAACCACCGTCAGCACACTAAACGCAGCAGGTGGCGATGCAAACGTTCTGTTTGAAGATCTGGTCTCCGGCATCACCGCTCAGATGACTGGCCTCGGCATCGCGTTCTCCTCCTCCCTGCTTGGTCTCACCGGCTCCCTTGTTCTGGGCTTCCTCGACCTTCAGGCAGGACAGGCGCAAAACCGCTTCTATCAGGAACTGGAAGACTGGCTCTCCACCCTGACGGATATCGACCCGGACGAACTGGGCAGCGGCACCTCCGCAAACATGGCCGCCGACCTGCACATCACTCTCGATAAGCTGCGCAAATCCATGGAGACCAAAGAGGCATCAGGGCAGGATGAAGGCTCTAACGCCGCCATGAGCAAACTGGCTGAAGGCATTCAGGGCCTTGTCCAGCATGTGCGCTCCGAGCAGAAGATGATGCGCGAATGGGCAGAAGGCCAGTCCATGCAGCAGCGCCGTATCGAACGGTTCCTGAAAACGCTCACCGCAGAGGTAGAGCGGGAGAAGGAATAAAGCATGGCAGGCGTACGCTCACGCAAATCACAAAGCAGCTCAGAAGACTACTGGCCGGGTTTCGTGGATGCCATGTCCGCGCTCCTGCTGGTGTTCATCTTCCTGCTTTCCATCTTCATGATCGCCCAGTTCTTTATGAGCCAGCAACTGTCTGGCAGAGATAAAGTGCTCAACCGCCTTAACCAGCAAATCGCAGAGCTGACAGAGCTTCTCGCACTGGAAAAGGCAAGCGTAGGTGATCTGGAAGCCACCATCTCCTCCCTACAACTGGGTCTGGAGCAAGCCACCGAGGACCGGGATCGTCTTCAGGGTCTGCTCAACGAGCGTTCCGGCCAGATTGATGAGGCAGGCGGAGCACTGGCAGCTCTCCAGTCCAAGCTGGAAGGTGAGGAGCAGATCAGCTCTAAAGCACTGGCACAGGTGGAACTGCTGAACCAGCAAATCAGTGCCCTGCGCCGCCAGATTGCCGTATTGGAAGACGCACTGGACGCTTCTGAAACCCGTGACCGGGAAAGCCAGACCCGCATTGCAGACCTTGGCAAGCGCCTCAACGTGGCCCTCGCCCAGCGCGTGCAGGAACTCTCGCGTTACCGCTCCGACTTCTTTGGCCGCCTGCGCGAAATCTTAGCCCAGCGCTCCGACATTGAGGTGGTCGGCGACCGTTTTGTGTTCCAGTCAGAGGTACTGTTCTCCTCAGGCGATGAAGAGGTCAACCCGGAAGGCAGAAACCAGCTGGATATCCTCGCAAGCGCAATTTTGGAACTGGAAGGGCAAATCCCCGACGAGATCAACTGGGTCCTGCGCGTAGATGGTCACACCGACGCCCGCCCCCTCTCCGGCACAGGCCGCCTGCGCGACAACTGGGAACTCTCAGCCGCCCGCGCAATCTCAGTGGTTAAATACCTCATCTCCAAAGGTGTGGAGCCTGACCGTCTGGTCGCAGTCGGCTTCGGCGAGTTCCAGCCACTGGAAGAAGGCAGCACCAACGAGGCCTACGCCAAAAACCGCCGCATTGAACTGAAGCTGACACAGCGGTAGAGACTGAGAAAACCGGACAAAGAAACAGGCGTTTGAGCAAACCCTCAAGCGCCTGTTTGTTATTCAAGATACCGCAGCGCTCCGCTTGTGTAGTATGATGATGATATGCAAATGCAGGCATCCCAATAGAAAGGCACGAAAACAACGTCACAGAAGAATGCACCTGACGTTAATTACAATTTATAGTATTGATATTGTAGTTCTAAACCAACGAGATTTCACCTAGATGACATCTTTTGAAAGATTCCCTCCACCAAAGAAACGCAAATGGTGGCTCGCATTGTTGCTACACTGGTTTCTTGGGGCTGGATACCTGTACATTGGACAGCCAAGACGATATTTTTTGTACATATCTCTTCCCTTTTTGACTATTTTTTTCACACTCCTCCCACGCCCTGAGTTCATCGACCCAAGATTATATATAGGCGCAGTTATTGCATTGTTGCTTTGTATATATATCGTAAGCTCGATTGATATCTTTATGACCTGTGCCCGAAGAAAAGAATACCACCTTAAACGCTATAATAAATGGTGGATTTATCTTGGCTCATACCTATGCGGAATTGTAATCTACTCATTTAATCTATCGTTATTACACATATTCGATCAGCAAAGGCAGATCCGTCCTTACTTCATTCCTTCAGGCAACAACATACCCACACTCACCAGAGGAGATTACATCCTCGCAGACTCATGCGGCTTTGACTGCATTAAGCCTCAGCGCGGTGACATGGTCATCTTAAAGCTTCCGACAAATGAAAGCATTGACTATATAGAGCGCATTGTTGGCCTTCCAGGCGATACCATACAACTTACAAATGGTGTGGTTTATCTGAATGGTGAGGCCCTCCCCAAACTGCGAGCACCCGAAGACTACTTTCAGGTCGATGATTTTGGCAATGCTGAAAAAATTGCCCAATTCAAAGAAACACTTCCCAATGGCCCTGAATACACCGTCCTAGACCTTACCCCCAACGGTCCGTTGGATAACACACCAGAATATTATGTCCCTGAGGGGCACTATTTCGTTATGGGAGATAACCGCGACAACTCCGCAGACAGTCGTATACTTTCACAAATCGGCTATGTTCCAGCGAAGAACATCTACGCCAAACCATTATTCATTTATTGGTCTAATGACCTGAGCAGGATTGGTAAGAGGGTCAACCAATAAACCTGTATATAGTTATAGACCTTTCGGCTAAAGCGTGTTTGAAGGTCTATAACCAACCTCAGCTTCCCTACCCGTCCTTAGAGCACGTCCTCTCAGCAATCCGGGTATCACAAAGATGCACCCCGTTCAGGTATTGAGTCCATGTCTCCATCTCATCCTCGCCGGGCTCAAAAAGCCAGGTCTTGGCGGCAAGAAAGGTCCTGTCAGTACCCAGAATGACCTTGGTCAGCACTGTTTCACGCTCAGCCGGAGGAGCAGCGCTGCAAGATGTTTTAAACATCGCAACTTCATAGTGATTTTCCTGTCCCTTGCGGACAAGCGTGCTCGTCGTTTCATCACAGGAGGGAAGCTCTTGCTTCTTGTAAAACAGCTCATACTTGGACATCTCGATCCCGCCAAACGGATAAACCTGTAAGGCCAGCATTTCCTGCCAGTCACTCAAACTATCCCCTTCTGGGATAAGCTCAGAAACCTCAAGTCCCTTCTTTTGCTTGGTGAACACGATCTTATAGCCCTCAGGCGGAACCATCACGAGGCTCTCTCCCTCCACCTCAAAAGCAAAAGCACCACAAACACCCAGCAGCGCGGCAAGAACAGTCACCAAGAGCAAACGCATAAACTTCCCCTCACACTTCCAGAGCCTCCAAACAGACTTTGCAGCCAGTCAGCAATTCAGGTCACTGCCTCTCGCAAGCCTGAGAGAGTTAATATACACCCGCCCACATCAAGGGGGATAAACTCCCAAAGCTAAAATGTTCAAATCACATTCCGTAAGAGTAGAACAGCACCCTGCGTTAAGTCACTTCTCCAATATTCCAATACAAACCCGCTTTCGCTGCTTCCGACGAACCCTCCCCCCAAAACAACGCAGCAATTCCGCAAAAAACGCAAAACCGTGCAAACCAGCGCAAACAGCAAAAAAGCCGCCCCATTTCTGGCAGCGGCTTCTCTTTTATCTGATAGGTAAGGAGAGTCGGCTTAGCGCTCGTCTTCGTCCTCATCAGCGTCACTGGAAGATTTGAAGTTCGCGAACACAGCATCTGCATCCACTTCCTCTTCTTCCTCACGGGTCTTGGGCGCAGGTGTAGCAAACGCAGCAGCCATTGCATCTTCGCTTGTTGTTTCATCAACAGACAGAAGGGTTTGCGGCTCTTCACCTTCCATAGGCTTAGGCGCATTCTTCGCAGCTTTCTCGACCTCAATGTCCAGCTCAATCTGAGAACACAGTCCCAACGTCACAGGATCCATCGGCTCAAGGTTCGCAGAATTCCAGTGCGTTCTGGTGCGAATAGCTTCAATAGTCGGCTTGGTCGTTCCAACCAGACGCATGATCTGCGCATCCAGCAACTCAGGATGATAACGAACCAGCCACAAAATCGCATTCGGACGATCCTGACGACGAGAAACCGGAGTATAGCGAGGCCCCTTGCGCTTGTTCTCAGGAACACGCACTTTGCTCTCTTGCACCTGCATCCGGTAACTCGGATTATTCTGAGCTTTTTCAATCTCATCGCGGGTCAGCTGGCCAGTCAGAACAGGGTCCATACCCTTGATGCCCTGCGCAGCTTCACCATCAGCGATCGCCTTCACTTCCAGCGGATGCAGCTTACAAAACGCAGCAATCTGATCAAAGCCCAGAGCAGTGTTATCAACCAACCATACGGCTGTTGCCTTCGGCATAAGCGGTGCGTTGGACATTGTATAAATCCCTCCTGTGTGCTCCACAGCCTAATCAAAGGTGGCGAAGCCGAATTCCATAAGAGTTTTTGGGGAAACTTGAGCGCACTATACGCTCACATTTCTCCAAAAGCAAACCAGTTCAACATTTGCCGCCAGCTTCTTTAGGAAACCTGTGCGAATTGGGAACCAATCTATGCACTATCCCTGAGCAACCTTGAGGATAATCTTGCCGATATGACCTGAGCTTTCCATCCTGTCATGTGCAGCTCTTACCTCGCTCATATCAAAGACCTTATCCATCACCACCTTGACCCGCGCACTCTCAAGCAAAGGCCAGACTTTCTCGCGCAACGCTCGGGCGATATCCCCCTTGTACTCATTAGTGCGTGGCCGCAGTGTAGAACCGGTATGTACTAGCCGTTTCATCATTAAACGACTAAAGTTGACATTTTCCGAAGGGCCATGCAGCGTCGCAATCTGGCAAATACGCCCCTCAACCGCTGCCACAATCCAGTTTTTCTCCACGTAGTCGCCACCAACCATATCAAGGATCACATTCACCCCTTTCTTAGCGGTGATATTCCCAATCTCCTTCACAAACTCAGTGGTCTTGTAGTTAATCACATAATCTGCACCCAGTGCCCGGACGGCAGCCGCTTTCTCTTCTGATCCAACAGTCGTAAACACCTCTGCCCCAAAGGCTTTTGCCAACTGGATAGCTGTCGTTCCGATGCCGGAAGACCCTCCATGAACAAGGAATGACTCGCCGGATTGCAATCCTGACCGATCAAAAACATTCGACCACACAGTAAAGAATGTCTCCGGTATACCAGCAGCCTCTTCCATAGAAACGCCTGCAGGCACATGCAGAACATGTGCCGCCGGAGCCACACAATACTCAGCATACCCCCCGCCCGGCGTAAGAGCACAGACACGCTCACCAATATTATGAGAAGCAACCCCTTCACCAAGCGCGACAACTTCCCCCGAAACTTCCAGCCCAAGCAGTGGAGACGCTCCCGGAGGAGGTGGGTATGCGCCTTTGCGCTGAATCACGTCTGGTCGATTTACTCCAGCCGCATGCACTTTGATCAGAACTTCGCCGACACCCGGCTTCGGCACATCAATCTCTGCAATTTCAAGAACTTCTGATCCGCCACTGCCATTCATCACAACGGCTCTCATAGTCTCACCAGGATTATCTGTTGTCATCTGCTGCCTCGTATTTGGCAAACAGCAAAACTGCTGCTTGCTCACTCCCTCATTTATGTGAAGAATAGTTAGCAGCAACAGCCCGTCTACCCCACCAAAGGTGAATTCTCAGATTTAACAGGACGAGATGCACCCAAGGCCAGCACAAGGAGTTCAATGACGCTATGGGCATTTTCGATGACGACGACACACCACGTGCGTCTACCTCAGTAATCGTAGTTGGAGAATCGTTAAGCGATCTGTCATTGCATGAACTAAATGAACGCTTGGAACAGCTTAACTCGGAAATCCAACGTGTTGAAAGTGAGATAAAAGCAAAATCTGCAATCAACACATCCGCAGAAAGTTTCTTTAAGAAATAAAACGAAGATTAAAACAATAACTGACGATATTTACACAAACCAATAAAAACAAAATTGAAGCAAAATAAATTAGATACTTAATATTTACATATCATTAACTATTTTAAATTAGAACTTAGTTATTCCAGTTGATCTGGAAGCCAGAGTGAACTTTCACTCTGCTTGACGCCTCCCTGTTAAAACACCTCAGAGCCGCACCGATGCGGCTCTTTTTTTATCCGCAAAAGACAAACAACAAAGCCCCCCTCAATTTACACCCCCGGTTGGCATAGGCTTTGCTCCGCTCTTTTTGAAGTTGATACTCTTGCTCCATAACGAAACACTTTTAGGTTCAGCAGAAGGCTCACATCAACATTTGAACGCTAGGTGTTTCAGATGAGGAATTCACAAGGCGGCGCAAGAGAACCAGCATACACGAAACGAGGGTTCAGACATGGGCGAATATCGAGATAAGACAGAACCGGGCAATACCTTAAATTTTGCACAGCGGCTTATGTCCTCACAGAACTTCATGGAACTTTTCAAAGAAGGAATGAGCCTTATTGAAGAGACAGCCAGTTATCTTGATGGCCCCGGCAGATCAGAGAGCAAACTGCTGGCTTCCGCAGCTTCTCTCGCCTATGCAACTGAATCCATGCGCCTTTCTACACGCCTCATGCAGATGGCATCCTGGCTACTCCTGCAACGCGCTGTAAATCATGGCGAGATCGAGCAGACCGAAGCTCATAGTGAAAAAAACAAAGTCAAAACCGATAATGCCAGCAAAGACTTGAAATCACCCGTTTGGGATGAGTTACCCGAAAAGCTTCGGCAGCTGATCTCCGCATCTTTTCGCCTTCAAAGGCGTATCAAGCACATGGACAACATGCTCAAAGCAGAATTGCTTCGTGAAAAAGCTGCCAACACATCCAATCCGGTTGGTGACCAGCTCTCCCAGATCACAGCAGCATTTAAGTAAGTTAACAGTTCCATCAATGTAAATTACACAAATACCCTGCCAGCTCCTCGAAACCGCGCATAAAAAAACCCGAAGCAAACGCCTCGGGTTTTCCAGTTCGCAAACTTCAGAGCAATTATTTGCCCAAGAAGCCACCAAACTTGTTGGTGAAGCGGGACACACGACCACCACGGTCCATAAGCTGACGGTCACCGCCAGTCCATGCAGGGTGGGAGCTTGGATCGATGTCCAGCTGCAAGGTGTCACCTTCTTTACCGTAGGTAGAACGGGTGGTGAATTCGGAACCATCAACGAGTTTTACGGTGATGGTGTGGTAATCTGGATGAATGTCCTGTTTCATGACTAAACTGTCCTGTCAGCAACGGCCGGGCCACCTCGTTTCCTGAGAATGGGCTTTGGGCTGGCCTGAAGCATCGGTAGAAAGAAGCCGCACTTAACCAAAGCACGGCATAATCGTGTTGGGGTCTATACCCTATCCAACATCAGGAAACAAGAGGGTTCAGGCCATGCAAATCCAGAGAAAACGCTTGCAAATAAACCAGCGGCTGCACATCTACAGGCTACATACGATATACTAAGCAACTCTTTTGCATTCCGGGGGCCCAATGAGCCAGCAGGACTCAAATACTCGCGAAAAGACATTACGTCCTCTCGCCACGCTTCTTCCATACCTTTTAAGGCACAAGCCCCGACTTATTCTGGCAACGATTGCCCTTCTTGCAGCAGCGGCTCTAACACTCGTGTTGCCCATAGCAGTGCGCAACATCATCGACTATGGATTTAGCGGCGACAATCCAAACCTTATTGACGATTACTTTCTTCTGATTGTCTTTGTCATTGCCCTGCTCGCCTTCACCAGCTCGCTGCGTTACTACATGGTGATGATGATTGGCGAACGTGTCGTGGCAGACCTGCGCTCAGATGTATTCCGCCACCTGACTTATCTGTCACCAGCATTTTATGACCGCACCAAATCCGGCGAGATTATCTCCCGCCTGACAGCAGATACCACTTTAATCCAATCAGCTTTTGGCGCAAGTGCGTCCATTGCATTGAGGCACCTGCTAATGTTCGCAGGTTCAACAACAATGATGGTGTTTACAAGTCCACGCCTGTCATTTTTCGTTTTGCTTGCAATCCCCTTGATCGTACTTCCACTTCTCGGCTTTGGCCGCGCTGTGCGGCACCGAACCAGCCATGCACAGGGTACATTGGCTAACGCCATAGCCTATGCGACAGAGGCCCTTGGCTCTATCAGAACTCTGCAAGCCTTCACCAATGAGGAGAGTGTTTCAGACCGGTTTGAGAACGACATAGAAACAACCTACGACGCTGCACTCGTCGCCACCCGTGCCAGATCATTTCTGATCGGCACTGTTATCCTGATCATAGCTTCCAGCATCATCGCAGTGCTCTGGGTTGGAGCACTTGATGTTACTGAAGGCCGAATGACAGGCGGACAACTCACTCAGTTCCTCATCTACTCAATCGTAGCCGCTGGAGCTGTAAGTGAACTCTCTCAGGTGTGGGGTGAGCTTGCCAAGGCTGCCGGTGCAGCGGACCGTATCACTGGCCTTTTACAAGTTCCTTCAGAGATTAACCCGCCGGACAACCCGGTCGCTTTGCCCACTCCCGCAATTGGAAAACTTGAGTTTGATAATGTCAGTTTCCACTACCCAACAGCCAAAGAAGCAGGTGTTTTAGAAGGTCTGAATCTTTCGGTTAAAAAGGGAGAAACTGTCGCCATCGTCGGGCCGAGCGGCGCAGGTAAGTCCACACTGTTTCAGCTTCTCATGCGTTACTATGATCCCGTGTCCGGCAAGATCACACTGGACGGCACAGAACTGGATGCTACGGACCCAAGGGATTTGCGAGAACACATCGCCCTTGTCCCGCAAGATACAGCCATCTTTGGCAGCACAATCGCTGAAAACATTGCTTTTGGCAAAGAAGACGCCACCCGAGAGCAAGTTATGGCAGCAGCAAAATTCGCTTTGGCGGATAGCTTCATAACCCCTATGAAACATGGCTACGACACCATGATAGGTGAACGTGGTGTCACCCTATCCGGCGGTCAGCGCCAGCGCATTGCCATCGCCCGTGCCATCCTTAAAGACGCACCTGTCCTGCTTCTGGACGAAGCCACCAGCGCATTGGATGCAGAAAGCGAAACTATTGTCCAGAAAGCTCTCGACAAACTCATGGAAGGCCGCACCACGCTGATCATCGCCCATCGTTTAGCAACAGTCCTGAAAGCTGATCGGATCGTTGTCATGGACGGAGGTAAGATCGTAGAAGAAGGCACTCATGACACGCTTGTTGCGCAAAACGGCCTCTACGCCAAACTTGCCAGAATGCAGTTTGAAGTTGGGGCAGAGGCACTCAACTCTCCTGAACAGACTTAGACATGCAAGAGGCCGCACTTAAACAATGCGGCCTCCGAAATCTCAGCTTGCCTGATGCAACTGATCAAGCCAGCGCTTTAGCCTTTTCCCGCAAAACGAACTTCTGGATCTTACCAGTTGAGGTCTTAGGAAGCTCAGTAAACACGATAGTTTTCGGCGTTTTGAACCCCGCTAAATGCTCTCGGCAGTAACCGATCATATCCTGTTCGCTCTCACTACTCCCCTCACGCAACTCAACGAATGCGCAAGGCGTCTCTCCCCATTTTTCGTCGAGGCGTGCAACAACAGCAACGGCAGTGACAGACGGATGTTTGTAAAGAACCTCTTCAATCTCAATGGATGAAATGTTTTCACCGCCCGAGATAATAATGTCTTTTGAGCGATCTTTGAGCTGCACGTATCCATCAGGATGCTGAACTCCCAGATCACCAGAATGAAACCATCCTCCCGCAAAGGCTTCTTGTGTCGCCTCAGGGTTCTTTAAATACCCTTTCATGACAACGTTGCCTTTAAACATCACCTCACCAATGGTTTCACCATCAGAGGGAACAGGTTGCATATTTTCAGGATCAAGAACACTTAGCCCGTCGAGCGCAACATAATTGACTCCCTGCCTTGCTTTGAGCGCAGCCTGCTCATCTCCAGACAATTCATTCCACTGCTCTTTCCAGTCATTCACAACCGCCGGACCATAAACCTCGGTCAAACCATAAAGGTGTGTTACATTAAAGCCGGCCTCAGCCATCGCACTCAGCACAACGGCTGGAGGTGGAGCTGCTGCGGTGAAAAACTCAACTTCTTGCGTAAGCTCACGTTTCAACTCTGCTGAAGTGTTCAGAATTGCGGTCATCACAATCGGTGCACCACATAAATGAGTGACTTTCTCATCTGCCAGAGCATCCCAAATCGGTCCTTGTCGAACCTGACGCAAACACACATGCGTTCCAGCAACCAATGAAAGAGACCAAGGGAAGCACCAGCCATTGCAATGGAACATGGGCAACGTCCACAGATAGACCGGATGTTTGCCCATCGCTGCTGTAATTATGTTGGCTTGCGCAAGCAGGTACGCACCTCGGTGGTGATAGACAACGCCCTTCGGATTGCCTGTTGTACCAGAGGTGTAATTCAGCGAAATTGCATCCCACTCATCCGCCGGGAGCTTCCAGTCAAACGCCTCACTTCCGGAAGAGATCAGTTCTTCATACTCCAGTTCTCCAATAACTGGTGCATTTTGCGGAAATTCCTGATCATCATAAAGAACGACGATTGGTTGTACTGTCGCCAGCTCCAAAGCTTCACTCATAACCTTTGAGAACTCACGATCAACTATCACTAGCTTGCTTTCAGCATGATCCAGCTGAAATGCGATCACCGCAGCATCAAGTCGCGTATTTAATGCATGCAATACAGCACCTGCCATTGGCACACCGTAATGAGCTTCCAACATCGGAGGCGTATTGGATAGCATCACCGATACACAATCATTCTTACCAATTCCACGCTGCGACAATGCGCTGGCCAGTTGCTTCGAGCGAGCATAGAACTCCCGGTAGGACCGACGTATCCTGCCATGAATGATGGCCGTATGATCAGGAAACACTTTCGCTGCGCGCTGTAGAAAGCTAAGCGGGCTTAAAGCTGCGTAATTGGCCTCCGTTTTAGGGAGGTCCCTGTCAAAACTTGAAGTTTTTGCGCTATTATTTTTCATTTAATTCCCCGAGCATACAAAGGGTAGAAAAAAGTTCTCACACTACTCCTAGCTTTCGCCGGGCAGTTACTGCCTCAATTCAAGAGCTTAGACACAAGAGTGACACTCAATTTGATATATCTGAGTATAGGGGACGGGTACAGCCCAGTTGACTTAGATGTTAGTCTCAGAGACTTCTTCACACTAGACTTTTAGGTATAAGTATTTTCAAGGTGTTTCACAGACAAAGCATGACATATTCTGCAAATATATAAACGCAGAGTGCAGAACTTTCTATAACTTAACGTTATAGCTGAAATCATATTATATCTTTGAGTAAGAAGAAGCCTCGCGACAATTTGCAACACCCCAGGCGCCTTTCCGATCATGCGCTGGATTAGTATTATAGATCTGTCTGTTAGAAGAATAAGTCACGTCCTGTTGAACAGAAGAGTGATTAACAAGCAAGGCTGCTATGATCGTAACAACACCAAATCGCCAGGGAAAGGTCGCCTTATTTTTTGGCGTGGCATTTTGTGCGATCACTGTGGTTCTAACTGGTTACATTTTCGCAAATGGCCTGCACAGCTTTAAAGACAGGCAATGGTCACTCATACTGCTCGCATTTCCTGTTCTGATTCACCTGTATCTCAATCGTGCAGTCATTGTAAATCACTTGCGCAATCGCTGGTATGTGTGGGCTTTAACGGCAGCAAGCTGTTTTGTCATCGGGTTACAAGTTAATCTCGCTCAGGACAAAGCCTCTCATAGCATAACAGAGCGGCTACGTACCTACTTCTTCTCATGGGTTGAAGAGCCCCCCTCCAACTCAGCACTTACCTTCTTGCAAGGAGAAACAGGAGACGATGAAAACGTCCCTTTTCAAGTTGTGAGTGATCAAGCCCCTTCATACCCATTTCAATTCTATCAAAGTCACGCCACTTGGAAATTCCTCCCAACCAATGGCGAAGCGCTACCCACTCCCTTGAGGCTGAGCAGAAAAATTCTGTATCATGCATTATACGAGCGCTACTAAACCATCCCAAATCAGTTTCAGCGAGATTACAAAAAGCCCGGCATAGGTAATTTTGTAAAACAGCCCGACGTTTATATGCTTCGCGATCTTCACACCTGCCAGCGTGGCTAGTGGGGCAAACGGCAGCAGAACCAATGAGCTGGCAAGGTTTGTCACATCAAATTGCCCAAGCGCAAAATACGGCAATATCTTAGAGAAGTTGACGACTGCAAAGAAAGTCACCGCTGTCCCCGCCATCACAGGTGGCGCAAGCCGAAGCGGTAAAATGTACATTTGAAACGGGGCGCCTCCCGCATGGGCAATAAAGCTTGTCAGTCCTGCGACCGTCCCCCAAAAACCGCCCAGAAAGACATTCTGCTCTTTTGCTGCCCTGACTGATTTGTCGTTAAACCAGTAATCGAGAACAAAAATTATCGCGATGGTGCCTGTCAGCAGCAAAATGAAGGTTTCGGAGATATAAGCGGCGGTAAAGTAGCCGATCAGCGTTCCCAGCAATCCGGCTGGTAGCAAAATTGCCAGTGTTTTCCGGCAAAATATCGCTCGATACGAAAGCAGCCCAACTATGTCCATCACCAGCAAAATTGGTAAGAGAATTCCTGCCGCCTGCACTGGTGGAATAGCCAGAGACATCATCGGTACGCCTACAAGAGCAAGACCTCCCCCAAATCCACCCTTAGACATTCCGACAATAAGAACGGCAGGTATTGCACAGAGGTAGAAAAAAGGATCAGTAATCGCAATCATGTACATTTTGCCGCAGCACTTCTGGTAAGCCTTTTTAATTTATAAGAAAAATAGAAAAACAGCAGCTTCAAATCTCGTAATTTATCTTCGTTATAATCCGATTTTCCAATATGGCAAAACTTGCCTTTGCGGCATGGAGGGAACAGTTTAGGTTGAGCCTGTGGACAGGTGCTATGCAGAAGCTGCATGGGAGGAGAACTGCGATGACGAGTCGATACCACGACGTTTACAATAATTGGAAAGAAAACAGTAAAGCCTTTTGGGATGAGGCTGCAAAGGGTGTCGATTGGTTTAAACCGTACACACAAACCTTTGATCCTGATCAGGGTCCTTATGGCCGCTGGTTCGTAGGTGGTGAAGTAAACACCTGCTACAATTGTATTGACCGTCATGTAGAACATGGTCGCCCAGGTCAGCCAGCAATTATCTATGACAGCGCGGTTACCGGCGAAAAACGCACCTACACCTATCTGGAGGTACAAGAACAGGTAGGTGCTATGGCAGCCCTTCTTCGGCAAAAGGGCGTCAAAAAAGGCACTATGGTGCTGCTCTACATGCCAATGATCCCGCAAGCCATGTTTGCTATGCTTGCTTGCGCACGCCTGGGCGCAATTCACTCAGTCGTATTCGGTGGTTTCGCCGCTCAGGAACTTGCTGTCCGCATTGAAGATTGTAAACCGACTGCGATCATCAGCGCTTCCTGCGGCATCGAGCCAGGACGTGTTGTGAAATACAAGCCACTACTCGATCATGCTATCGAACTGTCCTCTCACAAACCCGAGTTCTGCTTTATCCAGCAACGCGACCAGTTGCAGGCAAACCTCATTGAAGGCCGCGACTTTGATCTTGGCGCGATGATGGAAACAGCCGTTGCTGAAAAGATGACCACCGAATGCGTACCAGTTGCTGCAACAGACCCGCTTTACGTGCTGTACACCTCCGGCACCACCGGACAGCCCAAAGGTGTGGTTCGCGACAATGGCGGTCATATGGTCGTCCTCAAATGGACTATGGACAATCTTTATGGCATTGATCCGGGCGAAGTATTCTGGACGGCTTCTGATGTGGGCTGGGTTGTTGGTCATTCCTATATTGTATACGCCCCCCTACTCCATGGTGCCGCCACTGTTCTTTATGAAGGCAAACCTGTAGGAACGCCGGATGCAGGCGCTTTCTGGCGTGTGATTTCCGAACACAATGTGGTTTCGCTCTTCACTGCTCCAACTGCGTTCCGTGCCATCAAGAAAGAAGACCCGGAAGGAAATGAGCTAAGCAAATATGGCGTAAGCGGCCTGCGTACACTTTTCCTCGCTGGCGAACGAGCTGACCCGGACACAATTCTCTGGGCAGAAAATCTCCTCAAGGTGCCAGTCATTGACCACTGGTGGCAAACAGAAACCGGCTGGTGTATCGCGGGCAATCCAGTGGGACTTGGCAAGCTTCCGGTCAAGCTGGGCAGTGCCACTGTACCAATGCCAGGTTACGACATGCGCATTCTCGATGACGAAGGCAATGAACTTGGTGCCGGCGAGCTGGGCAATATTGTTGTCAAACTACCAATGCCCCCGGGAGCCCTTACCACACTCTGGCAGGCAGATGATCGCTTCAAAGAAGCTTACACTACTGAATTCCCGGGCTACTATAAAACTGCTGATGCCGGGCTGAAGGATGAGGACGGTTACATCTTCATCATGTCACGCACAGATGACATCATCAATGTTGCCGGACACCGCCTCTCTACCGGAGGCATGGAAGAAGTTCTTTCTGAGCATCCTGATGTTGCAGAGTGTGCAGTCATCGGCATTGCAGATAAGCTCAAAGGCCAGCTGCCTTGTGGCTTCGTGGTTCTTAAGAGTGGCGTTGATCGTCCGACCGATGTCATTGAAAAAGAGCTTATTGCGTTGGTACGTGAAAAGGTAGGACCGGTCGCAGCGTTTAAACTGGCAATCACCGTTGAGCGTCTACCCAAAACACGCTCTGGTAAAATTTTACGCGGAACAATGCGTAAGCTCGTTGATGGCGAAGAGTTCAAAATGCCCGCAACCATTGATGACCCGGCAATTCTCGACGAGATTGCAGAAGCGATCTCAACCCATGGGTTGGCATCCGCCGGTTAAGTTTTCAAAGGAGTCTGCCGTTTTACTGGATAAGTGCATCGACATACCCGGCCTTTACCATTAAGGTCCTCGGAATTTCGGCATTGCCAGAGGTAACTTCAAAGTGAAACTAGACAAGAAAGTTGCGATTGTAACCGGTGGCGCACAAGGCATCGGTTACGCTATTGCGCAGCGTTTTCTGCAAGACGGTGCCAAAGTCATGCTCTCAGACTCTGATGAGCGTGCCGGAGAAGCCGCACAAGAAGCACTTTCTGAGTTTGGAAACGTAGCGTTTTGCCACTGCGATGTCAGTGTTCGTCTGGATGTTCGCAATATGGTTGCGAGCACGCTTGACGAGTTCGGTGATGTGGATGTGCTGGTCAACAACGCTGGGATTACAGCAAGCGGCGACTTCCTGACACTTGCAGAGGAAGATTTTGACCGGGTACTGCGCGTTAATCTCAAGGGAGCATTCTTGTGCTCTCAAGCTGTCGCTCGTCACATGGTCGAAAAGGTCGAAGAAGGTGGTACAGCCGGGTCAATAATTAATATCAGCTCAGTCAACAGCGTCCTCGCCATCCCGGATCAGGTGCCCTACACAATCTCCAAAGGTGGTCTGAACCAACTCACACACGTCTCCGCTGTCGCACTTGCCAAACATGGTATTCGCGTCAATGGCATCGGGCCAGGTTCCATCGAGACAGGACTGCTTAAAAACTTTGTGCACGATGCGAGCAAGATGGAAACAGTGCTCTCCCGCACGCCTTTGGGTCGTCTGGGGCAACCATCTGAAGTCGCAAGTATCGCAGCCTTTCTCGCCTCAGAAGACGCAAGCTATATCTCAGGCCAGACCATCTATGCAGACGGTGCTCGCATGCCGTTGAATTACACAGTTGATGTAACAGAACCTGAGTAAATACAGCCCCACCTCATAGTTGCCAGCAAGAAAAATGCGCCACAACTTGCGGCGCATTACATATCGAAAATACCGGAGTGTATCCGTCAGAAGCCTCTGTTTCTTCAGAGCTCCACATGCTCTTAAAGGAGGCTAGCCCGTTACGCGCAATCGCGAGATCTCGTCCTTAAGCTTTAACTTTTGCCTCTTAAGCTTGCCGATAGCTAACTCATCCATAGAAGGGTGATGCTTCGCTGTTTCAAGCTCCTTCTCAAGATTAGCATGGCGGCGTTCCAGCTCAGTCAAATGCTCACGGATGGACATAGGCTTTAATCCTCCTACATTGTCTCTGTTACACGTGGATGATGACACCATTTTTCGATCTTGTCGAACGATGATTAGCTGTTTTTTCGGACGCTCTACAACGGGAGATCGTTAACTTCCCATAAATTTAGGGATCTTATAAATTATCCAGTAATTTTCAGGGATTTCATCTCCACTCAAAAGAGTGTCTATCAAACTCTTCAACCCTATGATCGCGTTACGTCACCCACCCGCTAAATTGGTGCTGACGGCAAAAAACACTCTCCCATTTTCATCAATTCAGGTCCTTCGTATACTATGGCAGAGCGGTGAATTGCGACAACGCGCCCCACCTGATATTTCTGATAGTGAGGTAGGGTTGCACACAGCCCGTAAGGCGACAGGTGAGGACAAAACAATGACGGAAGATAACCTTGATCAGGATGGTATTCGTGCCCAGCTCGCCGAGCTGAGACAAGAGCATCGCGATCTGGATCACTCCATTGCAGCACTCATTGAAACTGGTCGGGGAGACGTTCTTCAGCTCCAGCGTCTTAAGAAGAAGAAACTCGTTCTCAGAGACAAGATTCAGGTTCTTGAAACCCAGCTTTTGCCGGACATAATTGCCTAAATTCGGGGCAGGCATCTAACCTTCGTATATTATTGGCATTTCTTGATGAAATTGGCTTGAAACACGCCAAGGGATTTCTATAATCCGCGCTTTCTTCGCAATCGTCCAGAAGGTGCCAGTTTTATGAGCCGCACACAAAAGCCAGAAGTCGCAATCATCATGGGTAGCCAATCTGACTGGCCCACCATGAAAAACGCTGCTGACATGCTTGAAGCTCTGGGAGTTTCCTATGAGGCACGCATCGTTTCAGCGCATCGCACCCCGGACCGTCTCGTAGAATTCTCCAAAACCGCGAAGGAAAACGGCTTCAAAGTTATTATTGCCGGTGCTGGTGGCGCAGCTCATCTTCCAGGCATGGCGGCCTCAATGACACCCCTCCCTGTGTTTGGCGTACCAATCGAATCACGCGCATTAAAGGGACAGGACAGCCTTCTTTCCATCGTCCAGATGCCAGCTGGCATCCCGGTAGGCACCCTTGCCATTGGTCGAGCAGGTGCTGTAAACGCCGCTCTCATGGCCGCTGCTGTGCTGGCTCTCAACAATACTGAGATTGCCGCTAATTTAGACGACTGGCGGGCAGAGCAAAGTCAGGCGGTGGCGGAAAAACCGGTAAACACAGAAGACTAAGAGTTTATGAGGCACCGATAATCGGTGCCTTATTTGGTTAAGCATCCGACATCAGCCCCTAACTTACAGAAAGTTCTCGAAATGGGTTCCACACTTCGTCCTGGTGACACGATTGGTATTCTGGGTGGAGGTCAGCTTGGTCGCATGATTGCACAAGCAGCCAGCAAGATGGGCCTCAAATGCCACATCTACTGTCCTGATGAAAACAGTCCGGCTTTCGAAGTCTCAGCCCATAACACTGTTGCCGCCTACAGTGACGAGCAGGCACTGACATCATTCGCCAGGAGCGTATCAGTTGTCACCTATGAGTTCGAAAATGTACCCGGCGAAACTGCACGTATTCTGGAACAGTATGTATCGGTACGCCCCGGCCCGAGAGCACTAAAGATCTCTCAGGATCGTTTGGATGAAAAAACCTTCCTGTCCGAAGAAGCCGCAACACAGGTTGCTCCCTTCATTAAAGTAGATACTCAAGCAGAGCTTGAAGCCGCGCTTATGGAGCTTGGCGGTCAGGGCGTTTTAAAGACCCGCCGCTTCGGTTACGATGGAAAAGGCCAGATTATGATCCGCACCCCGGAGGATGTGGAGGGTGCAGTGGAAAAGCTGGGCAACCAGCCATCCATTCTGGAAGGCATTGTTCCTTTTGCGAAGGAAATCTCGGTTATTGTTGCTCGCGGTGTGGATGGCACGGTCAAGTGCTATGATCCAGCAGACAACTACCACAAGAACCACATTCTTAAGACTTCCAGCGTACCAGCAGACATTCCTGAGGACACAGCGCAGGAAGCTATCCAGATGGCAACCCGCATCGCGACAGCTTTAGATTACGTTGGCGTGATGGGTGTCGAGCTGTTCGTGATCAAAAACGGTGAGACAACCGAACTGAAAGTGAACGAAATCGCTCCGCGCGTGCACAACTCAGGTCACTGGACAGAAGACGCCTGCCCTGTCTCCCAGTTTGAACAACACGTCCGGGCAATCGCTGGCTGGCCTCTTGGTTCTCCGGAACGAGCACACAACGTAATTATGGAAAATCTGATAGGTGATGATGTCAACATCTGGGAAACGTCCCTGCTCGAACCAAGCGCACATCTGACACTCTACGGTAAAGCAGAGACACGTGAGGGCCGCAAAATGGGCCATATCAACCGCCTCTCTCCAAAGTCCTGACCAACCCACAGTGCAATAAAATAAGCCCCGAAAACAACTAGGTCTCCGGGGCTTTTCTACTCGTGAATGTGCAGGTTCAACCCAACCTTACCAGTCCGTACTCATTCCGTTTCTGGAATCGGTAAAGCAACAAGATACCAGTAACAGAAAGGCCACTGGCTAAACCGACCCAAATTCCTTCAGGCCCCCAGTTGAAGTTAAAGGCCATCGCATAAGACAGTGGCACACCAGTAATCCAGTAGCCCACAATCGCGATCACCATCGGAATGCGTGTATCAGAAAGACCGCGCAGAACCCCGCCTGCAACCACTTGAATACCGTCTACCACCATGTATACAGCCGCAATAAACACCAAGGGCACACCAATACGCAGCACATTTGCCGCATCTGGATTGCTGGCATCCAGATAGAAAGAAATGAGCGTCTCAGGGATAGCGATAAACAGCAGCGCACCCAGCACACCAATCGCAATTGTCCAGATCAAAGAGACCCACGCAGCGCGCGTAATCCCGTCTGCATCTCCACGACCTGCAGCAATACCAACACGCACCACCGCTGCATTCGAAAAACCCAAAGGAATCATAAAAGCGATACCAGAGAGCTGGAGAGCAATACCATGAGCAGCCAGTTCTACCGTACCGATCCACCCCATCATCAAAGCCGCTGCCGCAAACAAACCAACTTCCGCAACGAGCATCAGTGAAATCGGCCAGCCAAGGCGTAGGATTTCAAAGAATGCTGGCCAGTCTGCACGCCAGAACCGGACAAAAACCTCGTATTTTAAGGCTCTTTCTTCTGACAGAACGTAAGCAACCAAGATCACACAGGAAGCCAGAGCCGTTACAACAGATGCGATCCCCGCGCCGAGAATGCCAAGCTTGGGGAAGCCAAAGTAACCGAAGATCAACACATAATCGAGGAGCGCATTGACCACTGCACCCACAACAGTTGCCCAAAGCACAATTTGCGAACGTTCGATACTGGTAAGGAAACTTCTCAACGCAGCAACAAAAAGCGACGGATACATCGACCATTGCACAATGCGCAAATACTCAGCAGCAATCGCAGACACCTCAGGATCCTGACCGAGAGCAAGTAAAATACTCTCACCATTCCAGAGTAAAACCATCGCAAAGGTCGTGTATATAAGCGCAATCCAAAGCCCCATGCGCGAAGCACGGCGAACACTGCGCACATCCCCTTTGCCTTCAGCTCTGGAAGCAAGTGGCATGACAGCCTGCAAAAATCCAAGCCCTGCCAGCCATGTTAAAAAGAACAATTGCAAAGCCAGAACTGAAGCAGCAAGTTCTGTTGCGCCCAGCCAGCCAATCATCAATGCATCGGTAGCATTAATTGCCATCTGCGCAAGCTGCGCACCAATCAATGGCAAACCCAAAATGAGCGTTGCTTTGGACTCCCCCCACCACGCAGACATGGCTGTGGTCTTGGCAACGCTGGTGTTATCAACCCGCGTCATCATAAGCTCCTGAAGAAAAGGGCATGGAGGCCCTCCAGAACTTGAACCGCTCAAGAACATGAACGAGGCTGCTCCGGCAAAAAACCAAAACACCTCGCTGGGAGGTAACTTCCTATAATAGAAACTGATGGCACTTGCTCGCGCGATTCTTCCTAAGCGGAACCACGCAAAAGCACATCAATCATGCTACTTTGCAAAACTCTTTGGGAATGTCCAGAGGAATAAAGCATGGCGCGTTGTCGCCACCATAGATCATTGCGTGTCCGCAAGGCACTTCATACCATCCCTGCCCACCCTTTTCGAGAGGCTCTGAAACCACGCTCAAATTTCCATTATGCAAACGATAATAAAGACTTGGCACGATTTCATCACTAGAACAACGCACGGCATAAAGTCGTTCACCATCCGTCAGGGCCATCGCTACACGCAATGGAGACTTGATTTCATTGCAATGCATAATCTCAAGTGTTTTGGTCAGCACCTGTTGCACAGCGCCCACAGGGTCAGCTTCCAGACCATGACTCAAAAATGCCAGAAACAGCGCTTCACTATCCGTTGTACC
This sequence comes from uncultured Pseudovibrio sp., assembly GCA_947496145.1. Classification (GTDB taxonomy): domain Bacteria; phylum Pseudomonadota; class Alphaproteobacteria; order Rhizobiales; family Stappiaceae; genus Pseudovibrio. The sequence continues at coordinate 16,278 of CANMBS010000026.1, read as the reverse complement.
GCGCCGATAGCGATAGAATTCATCATCAATCAGACCTTCAACCTGCCTGCGGATATCTTCATACCCACCAATCTGCCCATTATGCATAAACATCCACCGACCAACAGCAAACGGATGGCAGTTAGACCGGGACGTCGCCGTACCAGTGGACGCACGAACATGTGCAAAGAACAAAGAAGATTTGAGCTGTCTGGTAATGCTCAGGAGATTATCGTCGCCCCATGCCGGTTGAGTATCACGATAAACCCCCGGTTCCGGCTTATGCCCATACCAGCCAATGCCGAACCCATCACCATTAGTGTTCACTTTGGCCTCAGCACAATGCAGGCTTTGCGCAATCAGTGAATGATTGGGCATTGAAATCAGCTCCTCCATAAAAATGGGAGCTCCACGATACGCAAGCCAGCGGCACATTACCTTGTTCTTTCTTTAAATCAATTTCGAGGACTTATTTTGCTGAGTATGCACGAACACCACTAACGTATAAACCCCTACCCGCTTCAAGAATCGTGAGTTTTTGTCCTGCTCCTATTGCAAAGGCCTTGGAGCAGATTTTTCAGCGGCAGACCTCCATCACACTCGACTCATTTCAGCCCACAAGCAAACGCAGCGAAGCTTGAAGCAAATTTTTCTCAATTCAACACAGTGATTTCCACTGTTCAGAAAACCTTCTGTGACTTTTTTCGGTGCCCTCAAGCGCAACACACCCAATCACAACCGATGATTGCATATATCTCATTGAAAACTGAATTTTGAGTTACAATAGTTTTTTAGATGATTTTTAACTTTGGTTTTACTTGATAAGAGGATCGGAATGAGACGCCCCTAAAAGCAATTATGCAGGCGCTGCTGCGATTGCCTTGGTGTATGAGAGGTATTCCCCCTCCCTCCAACTATAAATTAACATGGTTTCTCAAGTAAGGTGCTAGACAGCCCCTACGCAGTCTGCTAGTTACCCCTTCAAGAAGCGACGCATCAGCGGCGACTGTGTCCATGTGACATTTGCATACGCCCTTCGCGTTACTGTCAATCAATTCATCTATAGCATTCTGGGTATCTAACCCGGTCTGCTTGAAATTAAGGATAAATGCGTGCAGGTTCTCGTTCGCGATAATAACGTTGATCAGGCGCTCAAAGCGCTTAAGAAAAAGATGCAGCGTGAAGGCATCTTCCGTGAAATGAAGCTTCGTGGCCACTACGAAAAGCCTTCTGAAAAGAAAGCTCGTGAAAAAGCTGAAGCTATCCGCCGCACCCGCAAGCTGGCTCGTAAGCGCGCACAGCGTGAAGGTCTGCTGCTCGGCAAGGGCCGTCGTTAATCCGACGCCAGTCAGGGCAGTGCGCTGCTGAGAGTTTCAAACGCATGCGACCTGCCCAAAGCAGAATTATCAAAACGGACTGACCGGTAAGCCGGTTGGTCCGTTTGTTGTTTCTGCTGGTCTAACGGACCTTTTTTTGCCACACTAAGGTGTAGGCTACGCTGCTATTGCAAGGACTATGAAAGAATGGGGCTCATTCTCGTGAATAATAAACTGGCTAAAGGTATCTGTGCAGGCTTGCTCGTACTTGGCGTTGCAGCATGCCAATCCAACACATCCGGCCTTGTTTACCAGAATGTGCCCATCGATAAAGCTGTTGGCTCATCCTCAAATATCGGCAGCCTGAGCACAGTAATTGAAGCAAACCCAACTGATGCTGACGCCTACAACAAACGCGGCATTGCTTATGCAAAAGCCGGTCGTCTGGATCAGGCGGTTGCAGACTTTAATAAGTCGCTCCAGCTACGGCCAAACTCTTATCAAGCCTATGCAAACCGTGCGTTAGCAGAGCGTCGCAAGGGCAACACCACGCAAGCCATTGCTGACTACAGTTCAGCTCTCTCCATCAAGCCAGACTATGTGAAGGCACTTAACGGTCGCGGAAACACTTACCGCTCCCTCGGACAGAACACAGCGGCGCTCCGCGACTACAACGAGGTCATCCGCCTCAACGCCGGCGATGCACAAGCCTACCACAACCGGGGGCTTATCTATCAGGCACAAGGTCTTCAGGAAGCCGCCCTCAATGACTTCTCCTCTGCAATTGGCTTGAACTCTCGCGCCTACTCCCCTCTGATTGCGCGCGGTGTCACCTACTTGTCTCTGAAGGACCCCAAGTCAGCGCTGAAAGACTTCAACGCAGCTATTGCGCTGAATGGTAAGTCAGCGTCAGCCTGGGCAAACCGGGGTCGTGCTGAAGAAGCACTTGGTCAGGTCACAGAAGCCCGTCAGTCTTACAGTAGAGCCTTGCAGCTCTCTTCAGGCAATCAGATTGCAAAAGAAGGCACAAGGCGTCTGGGCGTAACTGCAGCTTCTCCGCAAGCCTGAGCAAAACCAGCGCTGAAACACAAAGGCCGGTTCCCCGGCCTTTTTTAAAGCGTATCTCTGAAAAGTGGACACCGATTTTCAGATAAAGATACGCAAAAACAAAAGCTAAAGCAGATCAAGCGTTTCAGCTTAAACGCGAACTGCTTTAGTATTCACGCTCAGTAGCCCACTCAAGCATCCAGTTTATCTCCTCTCGCCAGTCAATCATCCTGATTGGCGTTCCATGAGATCCCGTCTCAAACAAACGAAACCGTGCCGGGTATCCCTTACCTTTGCTCACCAGCGCCTTGAACAGCGCATACTGCATCTCCCAGCTATAGACCCTGTCTGCACTCCCATGCCCAAAGACAAGCGGTACACGCCTTTGATAGACTTCACCAGACAACAGCCGCTTGTCGCTCGCTCCCCCCAGAAAAAACAGACCTGCCAGAGGACCAGCAACACCAGCCCGCTGCGCGAGGCCATAGCAGACCTGTGCCCCCATGGAACCACAGGCCACAATCACCCGCGCCCGGGGCATCTGTTTTCGGTACTGCGCAATAAGCTCACGAACTTCCTGAGTTCCCATTGGACTCTCCAGCATTACATCCGGAGATAAATACACGCCACGATTACGAACAATGAGGTTCTTCAGCCGATTAAAGTTCCCCCCAAACGTCCAGTCAGCATTACCCTGCTTGCGGCTCCCCCCTTTTCCATGCAGGTAAAGCAACAAAAGCTCGCTTTCCTCTCCTGGCGTTCCGACTCGAATATGCTTGCGTTTCTGCCCCGCCAGAACAGCGGAGCGCTCCCGCACGTACCAGGAGGGTCTGCTGGAAACATACTTGCTCTTAACCCGCCGCTCTGCAATCTCATCCCGGTCACGTAAGTCCCGCTGAATTTGATAATCAAGCCGCAGGAATGCACCATTCAGTCTCGCATCAAGTACTTTGGGATAAGCAAACAGTTCATCCTTGTAGGGCTTCAGTTCAAAACCAGTCGCAGGCAGCAGGCCAAGAAACAATATCCCGACAAAGCCAGCAACAGCTTTAAGCAAAGCCCTCATTACGCTCATCCTACGACTTTAAGTAATCGTGAATGACCCGCCCGTAAGGCAGCGTAAGGTCGGTAATAAAATGCACGCCACCCAATGACTTAAGCATGGGTAACTCAGCAACCGGGGCATTAGCGTGGTGAAACAGCTGCAAGCTGGCAGGCCCCGACCATGCCCCTTTTACTGTTACATCCGACACTTCGTAGGCAACCAGTTGTGCAATGGCCAGAGAGCCATCTACATCAGGAATAAGCTTCAGGTTCACCTGCGTTTTCTGTAATTTCTTGAGGATTGCATCAGGATGACACTGGGTTCCATGCTCTACATCGTAAAGCAGGTGTTGATACTTGTAGCCCATGGTCGCCACCGCAATGGTCACGCCATCAAACATCAGATGCCCGGTCAGCGTTGCACCAGTTACACTCAGCTCAGGATGCCCAAGCTTTTTCGGGAACCCCCAAATCTCTCGCCCCCCGAAAATCGGCGGCGTATCATCCAGAAACATCTGCTGTGTAAAGTTCACCGGATGGTCGCCAAACTTGGCGGGAATAACAATGCCAGATTCAGTATAGTCACCAAACCCTGCCGAGTCTGGCATACGGATCACCTCAAACATCACCTTATTGGACCCATCCGGCTCCAGCGGTTCTGGCAGAGCTTCGCGGATTGCATCTGGATCGCTCTCGTAGGAGACCACAAAGAACTCGCGGTCAATGAACCGGTAGGGTCCTTTAGGGTAGGCCGGAGACGCTATAGGCATAGATGCCTGATCAAGAATATCGGCAATTTTCATGGATCACCTCCACCATGAAAAGAAAGGGCACAGCTAGCCTCAAAGCCAGCGCACCCTCACCATAAACACCGATCTCTTTATTGTTGCTCCGCAAGATTTAGGGTAGCACTTTCAATCCTCACCCCAAACGCTTTTTCAATCAGCGGCTTGTGTCAATCTTATTCAAACTCGCTAATGGAGCTTTTTCGCGGATAACCCAGTTGAAGGTCCCAAGTTCAGCTTTCAATGATGGATGCACCCGCCCATACAAACGCAGTTCGCTGGCACCTGTGCCTGCATTTGCCTGATTTACCTTGCTCGCGATGGTCAACATAGTCGTGCTCTGATCTACGGTCCAGCCAATCCGGTCCCCGGCAACGAAACTAACTTTGCGCCCGCTGCGGGTCGTGCCAACGGGCACCCCTTCAATCAGCTCGACGGAAGCCAGTCGCTCCGTATCAATGTGATAATCCGCAATCATCAGCAGGCCCACCAGATAATAGTAGCCCGCTTCCTGAGAAAGCCCAAGACGGCTTGCCTGCGCAGTCAAAGTCCCCCGGCCACGCATCCCGTGCAGAGACTTCAAAGTCGCAACGAACACAATTTTCTCACCGCGCGTCATGGACGTTGAACTCAAAAAAGACTGAATTGTACGTTGCTTAAACCCCATCTCACCCAGTTCAGAACGCATAGTCTCATCTGCAACAGTCGGGCTGGCCTTCAACGCCTCGCTGAAGCTGGTAGTCGCAAGCACACCATTCACCGCAGTTCCCACACCGCCGGGAATAAACACAGTTGCTAAATTGGTGAGACGATTGGATGTTGCATAGGCCCAGGCCGCTTTATCCAACTGCTCTGAAAGAGGAGGAAAGGTTGTATATGGGTCTGCATTCGCAGCAACTGCAATGTAACGCCGCGCTTTATCACGCCCCACCACAGCCGCAGCAACACTTTCCACCGCAGATGTCTTCTTACTACCTTGGGAAGGTGCGGTTGCCCCAGCATTACCAGTGATCGCATTCACGGTGCCATTCAGCAACATGCCAACACCATCTGTGGTTTCACTTAGTGTTTTTTTGGGTTCTGTTACCAGATCACCCAAAAAGCTGATTGGCCTGGAAACAGCGGTGACAACACCCTCACCAGCCTGCGAAATCGTATCAAGTCGCTTAATTTCGCGTAGCGCTGCAAGTTCGTTGATCCGCTTCTTCAATGTGGCCGTACCGCGCACATTGTAGGTTTTGCCGCCCACTTTTAATTTGTAAACCAGCAGCGTTCCATTGCGCATCACCGGTGGAACAATCCGGTAATACGGACCACGAGCTTTAACGCCTTCCTCCTGCAACATCTGGGTGAACTTCTCATCCTCGACGGCAGAAAAAGATGGCGAAGAAACAAGCGCCACAACAATAAAAATGGCAAGCAGCAGCGAACAGCGCAAAAGCACACGAACGGTTTGCGTAACAGACATAAGATACCCGAACTCAATACAACTTTGACGCAAGCCCTAGCCACCAATCATGATCAGAAAAGGGCAAGGCACTGCCAAATCTCGGAGTACAAATAAAAATCGCAGAAACAAGCCGTTCCTGCGATTCTCAAAACGAATAAACCCCGCCGTTTAAACGGTCAGAACAACAGTTACTACACATGCAAACAGGAATACGATTCCCGGTACAATGTGAGATCTGTTGCCTGCCGCCATACCAATACCAGCGGCAATAACAGTCGCGACTGTAGTGATAGCTGCCCAAACCGTCCCGGCAGTACCACCAAATCCAATCATTGCAATAACCAAGACAAACGTGAGAACTGCAAGAATACCAATCTTGGCGAAGTTGATAAAATTCTTGTAGGTCTTCTCGTGTTCCTCATAATCCATAACAGACGCACTCCCGTCAGCCATGACTCCCCCTCGAAACAAGTAGTTTTCCTAATAGGCTATATTTAGCACCACATGGCCTGCTGACGCAACGGACCTATGCTCCTGCAAACGGAATAACTCGCGGCTGGGGGATAAGGCAGCCTATAGAGTATGCCGCTCACGTTTCAGCAGTCAAACCGCACAATTCCAACTGCTGGTTTTGAGAGGCACTCAAAACACTGCATTTGAACCCGTCAATCTGTTCATTAAACAGGCGATGAAAGTTTAGCTCCGCCCGCAGGTGCAAAAACACCGATCCGAGCCCGATGGCAGCCCTGTCCATAAACACAAAGTAGCGCGGTATCTTCACAGGCCCCAGCTCCTTAAGAGATTGATGAACACGAAACGCTTCTTTTCGTCCATAAGTGGCAGGTGAAACACCATCCGCTATGGTGCGCGTCCGGTCACTCAGCAACGGCCCGAAAATAAAGCTCGCCCAAATATTAAGTGTTTCGATAAGCTCTTTACTCAACCCCTCAAAACCCCAGGTCTCATAGGCAGCAACAACGCGCTCCTGATCATCCTCCAGCAAGCCATGATAGAGATTTACGACCCCCTCCACAAAGTCAGGCGGAAAGATTCGAACGCAGCCATAATCCAACAGGTTCACCCCAACCGGCTCTGTTCCATCCTCAAAGATTGTGTAGTTGCCCAGATGAGGGTCTCCATGGATCACGCCGAAATGGGCAAACGGATGCCACCACGCTTTAAACATGACCGTCGCAATCTTGTTCCGCGCTTCCAGTTTCTCCTGTCGGTATGTAAGCAGCGGACGTCCCTCCAACCAGCCCATAGAAAGCAAACGGCGAGTTGAAAGCTCTTCAAAAACCTGCGGAATATTGATCTCAGGGTCCTGAGAAAAGACACTGGCATATAGTCTGGCATGGCGTGCTTCACGCTTATAATCCAGCTCCTCACGCAACCGCGCGCCCACTTCCTTTGCAATTTCTGAAGTCTCAATAGCGGGGCGAAATTGCCGATGCAGCGCCAGTAGCATGTCAAACTGTGTCAAATCCGCTTCAACAGCGCTATCCATATCAGGATATTGCAGTTTACAGGCCAGCATCCGCCCCTCAAGGCTCATGGCTTTGTGCACTTGCCCTAAAGATGCAGCCGCTGCAGGTTCTTTCTCAAACTGCTCAAATTTACCTTGCCATCCTGCACCCAGCTCTGCCCGCATACGACGTTTTACAAACGCCCATCCCATAGGCGGCGCATTCGCCTGCAAGCTCGCCAGCTCAGCAGCATATTCTGGCGGAACTGCATCTGGGATCGTAGAAAGCAGTTGCGCGACCTTCATTAAAGGCCCCTTAAGCTCTCCTAGGGATTCCGCAATAGCTGCTGCATTCTTTGCCGGGTCCTGATCCCACCCGAACAACCTTCCCGCAGCAAGCTTGGCGGCAATTCCACTCATATTTCCCCCGACCCTGGCATAGCGACCAAGACGGGCAGTTATCCGGTTTGCTTCACGATCACGAGAAGAAGGCATATGGGAGTCCTGCATCACATATTCAGTTCGCAAACATTTTGCGCACCGCAAAACTAACAGAAAACACGTAGAACCCAAGCACCCTTTTCAAAATAGCGTAATCACATCTAAAAAGACTCGCAAAGCAGTCAGGTCAGATTGCTCATGCAGACAATTTAGCAATCACATCAAGAGCTTGTGCTATGATATGAGCATGGGCACCGATACCTTTGTAGGCGAGTTGCTCTTCAGTCAAACCGAGCACTTGCTCTTTTAATCCCCTTGCCAGCTTCTCACCGTCGGTATGTTCAAGTAAAGCCCGCACCGGATCATGGTGTACACGGATAGTGAAGAGAATATCACCACTCTCAGGTAAACGGCGTAATGTCTGTTTCTCCACACGCACATAAAGCTGCTCAAACGCGGTCTCAGGAATGGAGAGTACTTCCCTTCGCAATTTAGAGGTGGAGTGATGCAACTCCCCATCCGTATAAAGTGACCAGTTGAGCCGCCAGACAGGCTTATCAATTGCCAACCGCTCAAATATCCGCTGAACCACCTGTCCCATGCGATACCCGTTAAAGTCCGGTACGCCTTCATGGATCCCGCTCATGCTATCGCCGAACTTTTCAGCTAACGACCAGCTGGAGGGAAAACACAGGCTTGCCGCCACAAGTCGGTACTCATCCTCCCCCTTGCGCATCAACACAAGGTCTTCCTGCACCAACCGGGAAATCGCCAGCAGCGGCGCTTCCTCGCCACTGTCAAGTTTCACCCGCCGCTCAGTACTTTTAACACCAAGAATTCCATCTGCAGGACATTCATAAATATCAGGAAACTGTTCCGGCAGGTGAACGCCAATCAATCCTGCCACTTCACGCTGCGCAGCTTCTGTATCTGCTTCCGCCGCAAACACACAGGCTTGAGGATCAGAAATCAGGCGTTCTTTTTCATCAAGATACGCAATCAGAAACTCGTCAGGCTCTATCCACTTTGCCAGATCAAGCGGTTCCAGCCCGACAGTAAATGGCGTTTTGGAGCCATCATAAGGTGTGTGTGCAAATCGCGGCATAAAACGCCCTCCCCCTGCAAAACATGCAACGGAAGAAGGGCAGTCTTCAAGTCAGATGTGTTAGCTAAGCTCTTTCATAAAGTGCGCGAAGGAGATGATCCCCTCAGGCCAGGGGCCCTGCCCGCTTTCAGAGTTGATGTGCCCGCTTTCACCAGCATCCTGCAACCGCGCATTCCAAAGCTTTGCGAGCTGTTCTGCCCGTTCAAAGGTGCAGTAAGGGTCGTTGCGGCTTGCAACAACTTTGGCATGAAACGGCAGGGGGATACTTGGATAAGGCCCAAAGCCATGCAGCTCCGCAGGAACACGCGAACTGTCATCAACATCCGCAGGCGCAACCAGATAAGCGCCTTTCACCCAGCTCTTAATGCGCGGTGCTGCATGAACAACGGTGGCAACTCCGGCTGAATGCGCCACAAGTACCACCGGGCGCGTTGCTTCTTCAACGGCCTTCACGACAGCATTTACCCATTCATCAAGATCAGGCTTGCTCCAATCAGTCTGCTCTACGCGGCGGCCAGTAGAAAACTTGGCCTCCCAGCGGCTTTGCCAATGGTTTGCATCGGAGCCATGCAGGCCGGGGACAATCAGAATGTCCGCCTCAGAAATCTTCATAGGGTTCCTCAATACGTGGGTGTGCTAAAAACTCTGGCAGCTTAATAGGACGAAAATAGCCAGTTTTCAAAGCTCCAGCCCAGTCTCCACGCTGATTACGCGCAGCTTTTCTGCTCGCATGGTCCCAATCGTAGTTCACCAACCGCTCTTCAAAGGACCATCGTGTTCCAACCCGCGTCACAATCATATAGCGGGCATGAGGACTACCCACTTCCACAACATGCGCATGCGGCTTGTCATCATCATAAGCAGGAAGCCCCACACTTCCCGGATTCATTACGATTTGACCCGTTGTTTCCAGCCAGATCGTGCGCGGCACATGCGTATGACCACATACGACCAGCGGAGCACACACCTCTCCAACATGCTCCAGCACATATTCTGGTGAGGCGGTGCGGGTATGGTCCCCACACACCTCTTCAGTCAGGTAAACATTGTCAGCCGTTGGCGTGCCATGACACAGGAACACATTTTCAACGTGCTCCATATGTGTTGGCAGTTGCTTTAACCAGGCCTTTGATTCATCAGAAAGCAGCGAATAAGCGTGGGCATCGCTGGGTCCCATAGCGGATTGCGCATGGTCAACCAGATGCCGGTCATGATTACCGCGCACTGTCAGCCAGTTTTCCGCGATAAGATATTGCGCTGTCTCCTCTGGCCAGAGAGGCCCGGAGACACAGTCCCCCAGATTAAAGATCAGGTCAGGTGACTTGCGCTTTATGTCACGGTGAACGGCTTCCAGAGCAGGCAAGTTGCCGTGAATATCAGAGATAACTGCAATTCTCATGAGCAAGTGTCCTCAAAACGTCCGCCTGATTAAACCAAAAGCAGCGGTGTTGTCAGCGAGGTTCGCCCAGCAACGTCAAAACATTACCAAATGGATCATGAAAATGTGCAAGAACTCCACCCCACACCTGTTTCTCAGGGCAATTGGTGAAAGCAACACCTTTCTCTGAAAGGCGCTCATAGGTATCGACAATGTCGTCCACCTGAAGTGAGACCCCGAGAAAACGGCCTATATACTCCCGGTCTTCTTCATTATGCGCTAGCTCAATAACAAGCTCGGCATTGTCGAGCTTGGCACCAAACGCGCCAAGCTCTGGCATATCCCAGCTGATGGGGAGGCCAAGCGTCTCAATGTAAAACGCTTTTGCCTTTTTGATATCACTCACGAAAATCCGCAGACCGTAAAGCTTCATCATCCCCTCAACTGTTGTTACTTCGGTTTATCAGCCTTCGCCAAACACCCGCTTAAAGATCACATCAACATTCTTGGTGTGGTAGCCAAGGTCGAAGCGTTCACGGATCTGCTCTTCAGAAAGGTGTTTTCGAACATCCTCATCCGCCAGCAGTTCCGTCAGGAAGTCCACCTTCGCATCACCTGAAACCTGATAACTGTCCCAAACTTTCATTGCGTTGCGCTGAACAAGACGGTAGCTGTCTTCGCGGGACGCACCAGCTTGTGTCAGAGCCAGCAAAATACGCTGGGAGTGTACCAGACCGCCAAGACGGTCCATGTTACCCATCATACGCTCTGGGTAAACCACCAGATTTTCCATAACGTTGGTCAGGCGAGCCAGCGCAAAGTCCAGCGTTACAGTCGCATCAGGACCAATCATCCGCTCAACAGAAGAATGCGAGATATCGCGCTCGTGCCACAGCGCAACATTCTCCATAGCAGGCATTGCGTAAGAGCGAACCATACGGGCCAGACCGGTCAGGTTCTCGGTCAGCACCGGGTTACGCTTATGCGGCATTGCAGAAGAACCCTTCTGGCCTTTAGAGAAGAACTCCTCAGCTTCTAGAACTTCCGTGCGCTGCAAATGACGAACTTCAGTCGCCAGACGCTCAATGGAAGAGGCAATCACACCCAGAACCGCAAAGAACATAGCATGGCGATCACGTGGAATAACCTGAGTAGACACAGGCTCAGCACCCAGACCCAGCTTCTCAGCCACATGCTCTTCCACACGCGGATCAATGTTTGCGAAGGTACCAACCGCGCCAGAAATCGCACAGGTCGCAATCTCTTCGCGAGCCAGCTCAAGACGCTTCTTACAACGGTCAAACTCAGCATATGCCTGAGCCATCTTCAGACCAAAGGTCACAGGCTCAGCGTGAATACCGTGAGAACGACCAATAGTCACCGTGTCTTTGTGCTCATAAGCGCGGCGCTTCAGAGCAGCCAGCAGCTTTTCCATGTCGGCAAGCAGAAGATCCGCAGCACGAACCAGCTGAACATTGAAGCAAGTGTCCAGAACGTCTGAAGAGGTCATGCCCTGATGCACAAAGCGGGCATCAGGGCCAACAATTTCAGCCAGATGCGTGAGGAACGCAATCACATCATGCTTTGTTTCGCGCTCAATCTCATCAATCCGTGCAATGTCAAAGCTCGCAGGACCGCCTTTTTCCCAGATCTTGGCAGCAGATTCTTTTGGGATGACACCCAGCTCTGCCAATGCATCACAAGCATGAGCTTCAATCTCAAACCAGATGCGGAATTTCGTTTCAGGAGACCAAATAGCGACCATATCAGGACGCGAATAGCGCGGGATCATGCCAGCCCTCGTATACGTTACAAATCTGTCGCAGGATGTAGCAGGACAAATCCGTCAGAACAATGCCAGAATGCAGCAGAAATACTGAAAAATCGCGTTTTGAGAGAATTAAATCAAGTAATCAGGCTAATGAAAATTTCTTCAATAGACGAAAAAGAAATCTCTGATTTCAAGTATATTTTGAGGGCCAGAACTCCATTTCCCCCAAAGCGACATCGAGTATTGGATCACCCTCTGAGATGTCCTAGAGGAAAACTCCGACAACCGTTGAGCTCCAGTAAGCGACACATTTCCCTCTACACTCCGCTCATTGTAAGATCGTCAAGCTCATTTAACTGAAAGCACTTATTCTCTTCATCATACGAGCAGCTTTTTAGGAGAATAATAAACTTTCATACTGACAAGTACTCAAAGCAGCCGAAATCAGCTCATACGAGTGGCCTATCAAAAAATATAGTTCTTTCATTGAACTTCAGTTCGGGTATTGTGTTACACTGGCTGGCCACCAGCAAGTTTCTTGCGAAGTCATCCGTTATTTGGAGCTTCATTTGGGCTTCCAAGAGTTGCATGTGTATTCGGGTTCTAAGATGGCAATATATTTACACGGCCCCAATCGACTGCCTGCCCTGTTGGCTGGTACAGCAACTTTTAACTCTAACGAGCTCGTTTTGCTTCGGCTATTATCTTAAACATTTCGGCTAAAATATCAATGCAATATAAAACAACAAAAAATTAAATATTCTTAATCAATCAATAAAGAAAATATAAATATTACAAGCAACACTCAAGAACGAATTAAAGCAACACAAGCTAGATCATTTATTGTAGCCTACTAGTTCCAGTTCAATTCATTCAACCATTGCCGCAATGTTTCAGAAGGGCTTTGCTTATCTTCTGACACTATCGAAGTAAAATAAGCTTCTCGTGCCTGCTTAGGTGTAATACTATAGTGTTCTTTAAATGCGCGTGCAAAGCTATCCATTCTATTAAAGCCGCATAATTGGGCTATCGTTTGCACTTGCATTGTTTGATACTCAGATGATCTAAGCATTTTATTAGCATGGGACAGGCGCGTTTTTCGAATTAAAGCACTTACTCCATCAACAGGCTCCAGCAATCTATAAAGTGAGGCACGAGACATACCCAGCTGCTTTGCTAACTCACCAGATGAAAAATTTGGATCAAGTGCATGTTTACGAACAATATCCCGAGCTTCTAATATACGAGCATTGGATGTCTTGGGCGTTTTACAAGTTGCATCTTTGTCACCAGCATCAATCAAACTGGCTAACATCGAGATTAACCCTTCTGCCAAACTGGATGCGAAGTTTTTATCAATCTTGTCTAATCGACTTTCTATTAATAGCAAAAAGTCTGCAATGGTCTTGATATATAGATCAGAGCCGGGAAAAATCATTGGCTTTTTGCTCTCAATTCGTTTCAAACGTCGATGCAGAACGCTTCGCGGCACAATCATGAGGACACCTTCTTTCACACCGAAAGAAAACTCATGAGGCATAGTAGTATCACGAATTATCAAATCCTTTGAGGCGACTTGCTGAACGCCGTAATCAGATCGAATCTGAGAATTTTCAATGAACTTGCAAACCTCTACAATGTAAAAGTCTAGATTATCTCCAATTATATTGAGTGTTTCACGGCGTAAACTCATATCTCTAGATGAGTAAATAACGAATATGGCCTTACCGACATTTACAACCTCAACTCTAAGACCGCTTGTGTTATCTATATCATTGATAGAATACAGCAATTCGTATGCATCTATTATGCTTCTTTGATCCTTAGACCCATCAAATACTAATTTCGATGGCAAATTATTCAAGTTGCTAATAGACCATCTCATAATCGTCATTTCCAAAATACATCAAGTTCACGAAGTCAAAATGTGATGCACTGCAATCAATCGTATTCAATTGATTTAACTATGCTATTCATATTATGAATATTTTTCTTTTTAATTTTAAATACGTTAATTAAATGTGATTAATGCCAGTTAAATTAATTAAATTTACATGAAATAAACTAAGTAATTTGGTAGAATAATAATTCATAACCAGACCGGGTTCGGTGATGTATTGGCCAGGCTTTGTCAGGTGGTTTTAGATTAGACACCAGAAAGTGATAAGGGGTCTCTGTTTATAGGCATATTTCAGCTGTGTAGCCGTTCAACAGGTTGAATGCGACGGTGCGTGCGTAGCGATATGAGTTGACTAGAAGACGGTGGCGTTCAGCGCAGAACGTAGAAGCAGTTTGATTGTGAGCGAGTAAAAACTTTTGAGCTTGGCGTGAAGATTCGAAACAGTTCATAACCTTCTCTCGTTCTCTTGTATGCCGATGAGATGCTTCCGCCCGATTGCTTATAAGCCTTTGTGCTGGCGGTATTCAGGATTCGCTGCAATCTCACTCTTTGCAGCGCCATAAGAGCCTGGCTTGTCAGTGACCAGAATACGCGGCGTGCCTCAACGCTTGAGTAGCTTATAAAAGAAGCGCTTGGCGCCCCTTTTGTGGCGTCGTGACGACATCAGGATTTCGAAAGTATTGCCATTTCCGTACCCACAGAGCAAAGCAAAAGCGCCGAAAATGACGTAAATTTCACCTTACTATCGACATTGAGAGCCGTAAAATTCTGTAAGGCGAACTGAGCGAAGATAGTGTTGTCGATCCAACCGTAGTACCGAACATGCTGAACCAGATTAAGAATCCGGTTGCCACATTCCTTAGTGATGGTGCTTATGAAGCCTTCTCAACACACTGACCGCTCTTGGGCGCCCTATGTTCAGGAGCGTCAATACCACCTGAATTTACTGGGTAACGGCAAGCTGTAAGTTGATTTGGATTAATGCAACACATCCGCTTATGGCAACAAAACAGCCATTCTTTTCCGAAACTCATTCCAGTTTTTTGTAAAGCCCATCAATGAGTAGTTAACAGCCAATTTCTTTCGATCTGAGTTATTTGTCAGGACGACAGTCATCAGCTTTCCGCGTTTAAAAAAATCGACGACAGTCTCACTGGCATTAAATACAGCTTCGCAACCTTCTGAGTTACAAGTAACTATTTTTGCTTCGATTAATGCATCATCATCAATGCCAATTTGAACACCGCTCGGAATGTGAATCCCCAAAGGCATTGTCATCATGCCTGCATAAAGATCTGAGCGAAGTTTCTCAAATTTTATTCGATGGAACAGAGCGCCGTTTGCAGCTCTGGCTTCAGCTACCAACTCGCAACTGACTTCGGTGCATTTAACCGACCAGTCTTGTTGTTCTTCCTGCGCAATAGCAAATCCCTCGCTCTGAAAAATCAGAGCGAGGGCTGCACATGCGCCAAGCGCATATTTTTTCATAGGGTTGCCCCAAACTTAGAATGCAAAACCAATGCCGCCGCCTGCGGAGATATTATCTTCGAAGTCAGTTGCTACAGAAGCGGTAATAGCAACATTTTCCATTGGAAGGAAAGCAGCTTTTACAGCACCTGCAGTATTTCCTTTAAAGTGACCGAAACCGCCGGAAAGAGAGAAGCCGTTTGCACCGCCAGAAACAACAGGAGCGTTTGCCATTGCAATTGCCATAGCTACGCCACCCTCAAGGTCGCTCACGTCTTCTTCAAGAGAAACGATGCGGCGGGTATTGGAGGAGATAGCAGCTGAGTTTGTGTCAAGACGCTGCTCAACTGCGGTGAAGCTCTGCAGTGCAGTTTCAAGTGTCATATCTTTACCCAGCGCTGCAGTTCCTGCTGTGCCGGTTTTTACGTCTTCAACAAGAACGTCAGCTACGAAACGAGCTACGTTGGTTGTATCACCTGCGATGTCTGCAATGTTGGTGCTGCCGATGGAGGTAGTGCGAGCTACAAGAGTATTCTGATTGCTCACCAAGCTGAAAAGCGTACCAGAAGCAGCGTCGTGAATTTCTGCAAATGCAGTATTCGCAGCACCCCGTTCTGTTACACCGCTATTAAAGGTGTCTGCCTCAAAAGCTTCAACTTTTGCTTTAAGTTCGGCAACTGCAGCATCACGATCTTCTTTGGTTGTTGCGGCGCGAACCTTAACAACCAATGCATTAATTTCAGTCTGGTAGGTGCCAGCTTTTGTCTTTTCATCCGCATCAGTAACAGCAGTTACAAAAGCACTCATTGCCGCATCGTATTTTGCGATACTACCAGCAACTGAAGCAGCGCCATCAAGAGCAGTGTTTGCTGCGGTAATCGCGGTAGTTTCTGTTGCAGTATCACCAATTGCGTTGAAGTCTGTAAGATCAACAATAGCTTTCGGAGCAGCGTTTGCAGCGCCGGAAACGGCCATGAGAGCCACGAGGGCAGTGGTAAGCTTAAGAGCTTTCATTTTGAATTCCTGTCCTAAAAAATACAGTTGGGCGACAGTTAGGTCCTGTTTACAAACAGGTTTCACAATCCGTAAATTTGTGATTCAAGGTAGTTTTTGAGGAGACTATCTTGGCG
>CANMBS010000025.1 GCA_947496145.1 uncultured Pseudovibrio sp. | reverse complement strand
GGCAGGGAGGTCTCTTACTCAAAATGTAGAACTCTTCCAGTCCTCCACCGGAGGTGGAGGTTTATTTTGCTTACAATAAAAAGAGGCGCGAGTGCGCCTCTTTTTATGTTCTGAAGCCTAATCCAGATTGTTAAGCACATCTCGCAGTGTGCCAACCAGTGTGTCTATCTGGCTTTCTGAGATGATGAGTGGCGGCGACATGGCGATGATATCGCCGGTGGTGCGGATGAGAATGTTTTTCTCATAGGCTTTGAGGAATGCGGTGAAGGCACGTTTGGTTGGTTCGCCTGCAATTGGTTCCAGTTCCACCGCGCCGATGAGGCCGATATTGCGAATATCAATAACGTGTTTGCAGTCACGCAGGGCGTGCAGTGCGTTCTCCCAATACGCTGCCATCTTTGTGCCGCGAGTGAGCAGTTCTTCTTCTGCATAAACATCCAGCGTTGCCAGCGCGGCAGCACAGGCCAGCGGGTGACCAGAGTAGGTGTAACCATGGAACAGCTCAATGAGGTGCTCCGGGCCGTTCATGAAGACATCATAGATTTTGGAGCTGGCGAACACAGCGCCCATTGGCACGACACCGCTGGTCAGGCCTTTTGCGGTAACAACCAGATCAGGCACCACACCGAAATAGTCGACAGCAAACGGAGTGCCCAGACGGCCAAAACCGGTGATCACTTCGTCATAGATCAGAAGAATGCCGTGCTCATCACAGATTTCACGCAGGCGCTTCAGGTAGCCTTCTGGCGGCAGGATCACGCCTGCTGAACCTGCAACAGGTTCTACGATCACAGCTGCGATTGTGGAAGGATCATGCAACTGGATGAGGCGCATGAGGTCCTCGGCATACTCGACACCGTTTTTCGGGACACCTTTACTGAATTCGTTGCCCGGAATGTTGTGAGTGTGACGCATATGGTCCACGCCAGCGATGAGTGCGCCAAATTGCTTGCGGTTAGCGACCATACCTCCGACTGCGATGCCGCCAAAGTTTACACCGTGATAGCCGCGTTCTCGTCCGATAAGGCGGGTGCGAGAGCCTTCACCCTTGGCTTTATGATAGGCAAGTGCCATCTTAAGGGCAGTTTCCACGCTCTCAGAGCCGGAATTAGTAAAAAATATGTGGTTCAGCGGGTCTGGCATCAGGGCGGCAAGGCGGGCAGCAAGCTCAAACGATTTTGGATGCGCCATCTGGAAGGCCGGGGCATAATCCAGCTCTGCGACCTGACTTTGTACCGCCTCAACGATCTTCTGCCGCCCGTGGCCGGCGTTGCAGCACCATAATCCTGCTGTTCCGTCCAGAATCTGGCGGCCATCAGCGGAGGTGTAGTGCATATCTTTTGCCTTAACGAGAAGGCGCGGGTCTTTTTTAAACTGACGGTTTGCCGTGAATGGCATCCAGTAAGCGTCGAGGTTGTTTGTGGTCAGGCCGGTGATCTCATTGATCTCGCCCCGCGCCAGTGTGTTAGCCTCTGTCATTTCCCCTCCAATATAACGCTTGAGACGGACAGTGTTTTGTCGGCTGAGCGCCGTGCTTGTTTACCCCTCTGCCGGGTAGGTGATTGAGATTAGGTATAAGACCTGATCAAATCAAGTAATATCAAGCAGGTAGATACGTTATTCATTTGCCTGAATGTGCGTTGTTTTGATGTTCTGCCGGGGATAGCTTTGCAAATTAAGGGGGCTGGTATTATAGCAGGAGGCATGTTCCTTCAGGTCGATTTTTGACCAATCAGTAAAATATATCAGAGCAATCAATAGTATACACTGCTGATTGTTGGGCGGGCGAGATGAGTGAGCGCAAAAAGATACAGGTAAACGAGCGCTATTTTATTGAAGAGCGCGACATCAAAGAAGATTTTATCAGAGCGTCTGGGCCGGGTGGTCAAAATGTGAATAAAGTGTCTTCTTCGGTGCAGCTGCGATTCAATCTGGATGGAAATGCGACTCTGCCTGATGATCTGAAAGCCCGTTTGCGCAAGATTGCAGGCTCGCGTTTAACGCTGAAGGGGGAGATTGTTTTAACCGCTGACCGGTTCCGCACTCAAGAGCGCAACCGGGATGATGCGATGGAACGTCTTTTAGAGCTTATTCGCAAAGCGGCTTATGTGCCCAAGACGCGCAAAGCAACACGCCCTACTCTTGCGTCCAAGCGCAGGCGGGTGGAGGGGAAGAAACAGCGTGGCAACATCAAGAAGTTGCGCAGTTCAAAGAACTTTGACTGATGGGTTTGATGGTTCCAGAGGGGGATGAACTGGCGCGAGCACAAGATACCGGATTTCGATGGTCTTTATTGTCTCTTTTGTCATTGCATCTCACTAGGATAAATGCGCTCAGACTGCCCAGTGCGGCGTACAAAGAAATATTTATCGAGTGTTGTAAGTTTTCATCGTGTTTTTTGATTTAGAACTATCTGACAAATGGCTTGCCTGCTGATTGTGGAGGTATCTAACGATGATGAAGATCAACTTCAATTCAGATGATGAAGATAATCCGATACATGCCGCGCTCAAAGCATTCCTGATCGAAAGTCATGTGCAAGACCTTAAAGATGCAGGGAAAACGGAGGAAGCGGAACAGTTTTCTCAAGAGACTGAAAGATATGACCTGAGCGCTATTGCACGTGAGCAGCAGGCACCGGGATCTGGCGATGAAGGCTACACGCCTGCCTCACTGCCAGAGCAATGCGTGACGACTACCTTTGATAATTATGCAAATAGTTTTGACCAGCACTTAACCAAGCAACTTAATTATGAAGTACCACAGATTATTCTGAGTAAAATTAACAAGGATACAGAGGGTACGTTCAAGCGCCTTTTGGATTTGGGATGTGGTACTGGTTTATGCGCCGAAGCAGCTGGTGATCTGGCATTACATAAGACTGGCGTGGATCTTTCCGAAGGGATGCTGCGCAAGGCCGATGAAAAAAAGCTGTATGATGATCTTTACCTGGCTGATTTAACTGAATTTCTGCAATGTGACTGGGATGATCGCTGGGACCTGATTATCTCAGGTGATACATTTGTTTATCTTGGTGCTCTGGAAGAGGCGCTCGCTGGCATCGCGAAAAATATTGAGCCAAATGGCAAGGTAATTTTCACCACAGAAACGGCAGCGGATGAGTTTTTTTCAGAAAAACTCTATGTAATGACCAAGGGCGGAAGATTTGCCCATTCTGCTGATTACTTACGCAAGGTGCTGGACGACAACGGCTTCACACTGCTTGAGCTTGATGACATTACGCCACGTTATGAGGATGGAAAGCCTGTTTTGGGGCTTGTGGTGGTTGCGCAGAAAAACGATACGTAAGTCCGGCATTATCTGGGCTTACGGTAATTGTCCGGTCAATGCGGCCTAATCCTCTTCCTCCAAAACACGCAGGGCAGCGTCTATCGCAAGGATGTAGCCGTGTGGACCCAGACCGCATATCATGCCTTTTGCTACCTTGGAGAGATAAGAGGTATGACGGAATTCCTCACGCTGGTGGATGTTGGAGAGGTGCAGCTCTATGACCGGGCGTTCAACACTTGCAATGGCATCCATTATTGCCACTGAGGTGTGCGTGTAGGCGCCTGCATTCAGGACGATTGCGGTACGTGACTGACGGGTTTCGTGAATCCAGTCTATCAGCGCACCTTCATGATTGGATTGCTTGCATTCCACATCCACACCGAGCTGCTTGCCATGGGCGCGGCACTGATCCTCAATTTCTGCAAGGGTGGTTGAGCCGTATACCTCAGGCTGGCGCATTCCAAGCAGGTTCAGGTTTGGTCCATTGAGAATGAGGATCTTCTTCATAAAGGTTCTCTTGGGTTGTGCGTCAAACATGTCTTACAGCTGCGCATTGAGCGATTAAAATAGCAGACTGTCAATGCTTAGCCGTTAGGTTTGCTGCGTTTTTTGCGTGAATTCAGGTGTCTTCTTCGTTCATGCTGTGCTGCTGCGCTGCAAGCAAAGGGGACATGAGGTCCTTGTCTTGCAGACCAAGTGTAGACTTCAGCTCTTCCTTAATTATCGCAAGGGCCATTTCAGGGCTAAGATCGGTAGCGGGCAAGCTGGAAAGGTCATAAAGGTTGAAGATCAGCGCCATGAGTTTCCAGGCAGCCAGTTCCACAGGAAGCGATAGCTTGTATTCGCCTGCCTCAAGGCCGTCCTCCAGATTGGCGCAGAGCCATTTATGGCTTTTATTGGTTTCTTCAGCGTAGACAAGAGCAAACTCCGGATCTCGTGTGGCTTCGTCTGCAGCTGAAATCCAAACGCTGATTTCGGCTTTTTCCTCTGGTGTTGCCTCAAAGCTGATGAGGTGAAGCAGTGCCTGTGCAGGATTATGCTGGTGCGCAAACTTGTGCCATTTTTCAACGGATTTGTGTGAGAGAAAGCGCAGGGTTTCGCATTTCAGGTCTGAGAGGGACTTAAAGTGATGGTGTAAAATGCCCGTGGCTGCGCCCAATTGCTTTGCAACTGCACGGGTGGTGATGCCCGCAAATCCTTTTTGCCTGACCACTTCCAGAGTTGCCAGAATGATCGCTTTGCGCCGTTCTTCTTTCGCCAGATAGGCCATTCGCCATTCCTGTTAATGTCAGGTGTTCTGTTTTTCTTGACCTAGCATGAATTTGATCGTATGTCCAAGTTGATCGAGCGTTCAATTTGCAGAGCTCCTATTCTCTAAAAAGGCACTGGTGAAAGCATGTCGGCGGCAACGGCAGATGAAAAAATGATCAAGGGTCATCCGGGGAAGGAGTTCTTCCGGTTTGCCGGTCCTGCTGTGCTGGGTTTGATTGCAATTGCATCTGCAGGAATTATTGACGGTATCTTTGTAGGTAAATTCGTAGGTGCTCATGCACTGGCTGCTCTAAGCCTGATCAACCCAATGTTTTCGCTGTTTTTTGGCGTTGTTGTGATGCTGACAGTTGGTGCAGCCGTGATGGCTGGCAAGTTCATTGGAGAAAAACGGCCACGAGATGCCTCAAATATCTTCGTTAAAGCGATGATATGTGTATTGACGTTTGCCAGCTTTTTTGCAGCTTTGCTGATTGTTTTTACACCATTGGCGGCTCGCGCGTTGGGAGCTGACGCCCAGACAGCAGAGATGGTTGAGACCTACATTTACACAGTCGCCTGGTTTCTGCCCGGTTTAGGCCTTGCCGCAGCTTTTTCTCATTTCCTGCGAGTGGACGGTCGTCCTAATTTTTCGCTCTCAGGTATGGTGTTGATTACGATTTCCAACATTCTTTTGGATACGTGGATGATTGGTTATCTGGATTGGGGCGTTTGGGGAGCAGCCTTTGCTACTGGGCTTTCAGCGCAGATTGGTCTGCTCTTTATGCTGACGCACTTTATGCATAAGCAGGCTAAACTGAGGTTTGCCCGTCCCACCGGTTCGTGGAGGGAGATGTACACGGCAGCCTATAACGGGCTTTCTGAATTCATTAATGAAAGCTCGGGCGGCATTATCGTCTTTATGTTCAACTGGATTTTGATCTCGGAGATCGGAGCTGATGGCGTTGCTGCCTTCACTATTGTGAACTACCTGTTCTTTACTGGTATTATGGTGTTTTATGGAGTGAGCGAAGGGCTTGGGCCGCTCGTGAGCGTTAACTTTGGCGCGCGCAAACCACGGCGGATTTATCAGTTCTTTTCGCTGGCTGTTGGTACCAATTTCGGGGTGGGGCTGGTGCTGGTGTGTTTGCTTGTTTTTCAACCGACGCTACTTGCAGGTGCCTTTCTTGGCAAGGAAAGCGAAAGTACTGTTCTGCTTACGATTGAGATCATCAGTGTGATCTGGCCGGTCTTTTTATTTAATGGCGTGAATATTGCTTTTTCCGGTTATTTCACAGGGATGCATTGTGCAGCGCAGTCTGCGATGATTGCCATGTCACGATCGCTGGTTTTGCCGCTTATTCTTATCTTTGCTCTTTGGTTCCTAACTGGTCCGATGAGTGTGTTTTATGCATTGCCAGTGGCCGAGGCGCTGACGCTCGCCATATCTGTTAGTCTGTTTATGAAGAAAAAACCGCAGCTGGTGTTGTGGCAGAACAGAGCAAAAGCACGCTCATCCGTTTAGGACGCGCGCAGGGTTCAGGCATTGTCTTTTTAGATAGTTTTGTTGGCAGCTTGCCTGAAAAAGTAAGCTGCCTATTAATTTTATTACTGATAATTAAAGTAAAATAACACTCACGGCATGTTGATGTGTGTTTTTGTTTAAAAACTAGTCAATTTTCCTAGTTTTTGATGGACAAGTTTTTTGAGGCAGGCAATGTGGTGTCCGCGCAAATTGTCGCAGTAAGTGTGCGTAGTTGCGCAAGTGACAGAAGCAAGAGAAACGCAGCCCGGAGGCTGTCACATGAGCCATATCTTTCCTCGAAATACCCAAGGAACCCTGCCGAAAGCGGTGAAGGGAGACGGGTGCTATCTTATTGATGAAACAGGTAAGCGTTATCTGGATGCCAGCGGCGGAGCGGCGGTGTCGTGCCTTGGACATTCCAATGAAAAAGTCATTGATGCGATCAAGGCCCAACTTGATCAGGTGGCCTATGCGCACACTGGGTATTTTACCAGTGATGCAGCGGAGATATTGGCAGATAAGCTGATTGCCGAAGCTCCTGAGGGAATTGAGCGGGTTTATCTTGTATCTGGCGGATCTGAGGCTGTGGAATCGGCTCTCAAACTGGCCCGACAGTATCATGTGGAGATGGGGGAGCCGCAGCGCGCTCATATCATCGCACGCTGGCAAAGTTATCATGGCAATACGCTTGGAGCGCTTTCGACAGGCGGGAACAAGTGGCGACGCGATATGTTCGGGCCGATGCTGATTGATATGTCCCACATTGAGCCGTGTTATGCCTACCGCCATAAACGGGAGGATGAGAGCCCTGAGGAATATGGGGTTCGGGCTGCTCAATTGCTGGAGGATGAGATACTCAGGGTTGGTCCTGAAAAAGTCGCGGCCTTTTTCGCTGAGCCGGTTGTTGGAGCAACCATGGGTGTCGTTCCGGCTGTTCCGGGGTACCTTAAACGCATCCGGGAGATCTGCGATAAATATGGCGTTCTGTTGGTGTTTGATGAAGTGATGTGCGGCATGGGCCGGACAGGCCATCTGTTTGCCTGCAATGAAGATGGGGTTTCTCCCGACATCATCACCATTGCGAAAGGGTTAGGTGGTGGCTATCAGCCAATTGGTGCCATGTTGTGTTCTGACAAGATCTACTCGGCAATAGCAGAAGGCTCGGGCTTTTTTCAGCATGGACATACCTATATGGGACATCCTGTGGCAGCAGCTGCTGCGTGTGCTGTGCTTGAGCAACTCACTGAGCCGGGGCGTATGGACTATGTGCTGGACATGGGGGAAAAGCTTCAAAAGGCTTTAGAGCGAGCCTTTGGGCAGCATGCCAATATTGGCGATATCCGAGGTCGCGGTCTCTTTCGTGGTATTGAGCTTGTGAAGGATCGGGAGACAAAGGAGCCCCTTGATCCTGCTTTAAAAATACATGCGAGGATAAAGATCTTTGCCAAGGAAGAGGGTTTGATCTGTTACCCGATGGGCGGCACCATTGACGGAAAAAGCGGTGATCATATTCTTCTGGCTCCACCTTTCATTATTGATGAAACGCATATCGCTGAGATCGTAGAGAAGCTAAGCGTTGCTATTGAGAAGAGTTTGAAAATTGCCGGGGTGAGCGTTTGATGACAAAACGTCTTATCATGAGTGCACCTAATGGGGCGCGTCGGGGAAAAGCGGATCATCCGCAGTTGCCGGTCACCATTGACGAGGTCGTTGCCTGTGCTGTTTCTGTGGAAGCTGAGGGGGCTGATGCTCTTCATGCTCATGTTCGTGATGAAGAAGGGCAACATGTTCTGGATGCGGGGCTCTACAAAGAGCTTTTACTAGAGGTTACTGCCAGATGCCCTGATCTGGCGGTGCAAATCACCACAGAAGCAGTTGGGCGTTACAGTGCGCAGGAGCAATATGATGTTGTTGCGGCAGTGGAACCTGAGGCGGTTTCGGTTGCCTTGCGCGAAATGGCACCTGCGGGCGGTGATATGAATTTGGCACGCAAGTTCTATCAGGAAGCCAAAGACGCAGGACGGGCTGTTCAGCATATCCTTTATGCGCCTGAGGATGTGGAAGCGCTTGACCGTCTTATGGGCGAAGGGATTATACCTGCGGGGTATGGTAGCCAACTTTATGTGCTTGGGCGATACGCGAAGGATCAGGAGAGTGATCCTCGTGACCTTCTTGGCTTTTTAGAGGCCAGAGAACGCGCTGTTCACATCTCGCCAAAGACCCCATTCATGCTTTGTGCTTTCGGGCGAGCTGAAACGGCTTGTGCGGCTCTTTCATTTGGCCATGGGGGGCATGCGCGGATCGGATTTGAGAATAGCCTTTGGCATGGTTCTGGAAAGCTCGCCACTGATAATGGAGAACGCATTGCGGTGGTTGCTCATATTCGTGGTGAAATGGGATATGAAGGGGCTGTTTCCCGAAATGAAGTGCTGAGCCTGCTTGGAAAGCCTGAATAGCGTTTCTTAGTCGTAATTCTTGTTCTATGTATCTGTGTTGCATGCGCAATTCTCAATAGAAAACCGATATAAGCTGGGATAGGTGCTTGGTTACAGGCACCTTTTTTGACTTCTATATTTATCAAACACATAATGATGTTTTCTAAAGTTAATAATCATTAACTTTAACCTGTTTATGAGCTGCAATTCACCGCAGATAGGTACAGAAAGGCAAAACCCCTCGCCAACTTCAACTACCCCTGATACTGTGCCGCCAATTTCCGGCACCATTCATCAGGACACACATGCTTCCCTCCAAAGACATCACCCGCCTTATCGAGATCATGAAGGCCCTTCGCACACCCGAAACTGGCTGCCCGTGGGATCTGGAGCAAAACTTCAAGACAATCTCACCCTACACCATTGAAGAAGCCTATGAAGTTGCCGATGCCATCGAGCGGGAAGATTTGCATGACCTGAAAGAGGAACTGGGCGACCTGCTTCTCCAGGTGGTCTATCACGCTCGCATGGCAGAAGAAGAAGACGCCTTTGCCTTTGGTGATGTGGTCGAAGCCATCACAAAAAAGATGATCCGCCGCCACCCGCACGTCTTTGGAGATGACGAACAAAAAGCTGCGGGCTTTCCTGAAGGCACATGGGACCGTATCAAAGAAGAAGAAAAGCAGGAACGCAAGCAACAGCGCTCACAAATGGGTATCCCCGATAAACAGCCACGCTTTCTGGACGAGGTCCCCTCCACTTTCCCGGCTCTGACTGAAGCAGAAAAGCTCCAGCATCGCGCTTCCAAAGTTGGCTTTGACTGGGGCGCCGCTGAACCTGTCCTCGACAAAATCAAAGAGGAACTGGAAGAACTCACCATTGAAGTAATGGCAGATACACCTGACCGCTCAAAAATTGAGGACGAGCTTGGCGATGTTCTGTTTGCAATCGCAAACCTTGCCCGCCATCTGGAAATACAGCCAGAAGCTGCCCTCAAGCGTACCAATGCCAAGTTTCGCCGCCGCTTTGCCCACATTGAAGACGCGGCAAAGACCCAACAGCGCGCCCTGAAGGACCTCTCCCTCGATGAGATGGAAAACCACTGGCAAGCAGCGAAAAAACTTGATCCCGCAGGATAATCAAATATTCACCCCTGATCATTCGGCATGACTTCTCACTCTCCCTTTATGAAGAACGTAAGAAGCAACCATCAAATTCAAAACATGGATTATCAATGAGCACTGATATACTGGACCCTCATTCAGGCCGAGCGCTTATTAACGAACACCCGAATGGCCTTCACCTTGAAGTTCCAGCCCGAAAGCGGCCATTTCAACTCATTTTTCTTTGCGCATGGCTATGCATGTGGGCTTTTGGCTGGCTTTCTGCATTCAACGGCCTCTTCGCCGGTGGAGGCCTGTTCATTTTCATTTGGCTTATAGGATGGACCGTAGGTGGGCTATGGGCGATGATAACCGTAGGCTGGATGGCTATTGGACAAGAGGTAATTACCTTCGAAACACAAGGGATAAACATTTCCAGAAAGCTCGGACCATTTTCTCGCAACTGGAACTGCGGCGCAGCTCATATTTCTGACCTTCGAGCCACTGAGCAACCAACTTCATCCTTCTATAACAATCAAACCGCCCCAGGGTTCTTGTCCGGGCCGGCTCACGGTACTTTGAAGTTCGACTATGGCCACAGAACACTTGGCTTTGGGCAGGAACTGGAAATTGGCGAGGCAAAGCAAATTCTCAAGCACATCAATTCTCGCTTCCCGACGCTAAGCAGCAAGAGCAACTGACTATAAACCTTTACCGCTAACCTTGGACAACCTACCCCTTACACCCTTTAGTCCATAAAACCAGGAGAATTGAAGCCTTAACCTCTCTGGAGCTCAGGGAAATGGGCAATAGGTTAATGGCAATAAAGCACGAGCATCTGGCGGAGTTCACGAAGGCACTTAAGACCAGTGAACTTCACTTTGCAAACTGCTCAGGGTACACAAACAGCAGAGTTTCACGACGAACTCCACGCAAAAGCCCCACTCTGATCTGAGCGGGGCTTTCAGTAAATCCAAGACACTTGAAAATCAATCAGAGCGGCGAGTAACCGTCGTCTTCATCCTCTTCATCGACTACCGGCTCTTCCGGCAGCTCCAGTCCGGCAACAAAGTACTTTGCAAATCGCTCTCGCACACGAGAACGATGCGCATCCGGTACACGCACAGCAAGGCGAATGCCCTCCTCCATGTCCTCACGCGACAGGATCTCACAGTTCTGATAGAGCCAGGCATGCCCCTGCCCGTCACTGTGCGGCAGAACCATTGTCACCGTATCAAGCTGCTCAGCCAGCCGCGCCTCAATACGCACCAGAAGATCTGAAATACCATCACCACTGAGCGCAGAAACCGCAATCGGTCCCTCATCAACCGCGTTGGCATCCAGAAGTTTGGCCCGGTGCGCCTCATCCAGCTTGTCGATCTTGTTATAGACCTCAATCACCCGATCGCTTTCAGAAACCTTAAGCCCAAGCATCTCAAGGGTTTCATTTACGTCCTGAGATTGAGCTTTAGTGTCTTCATGAGCGATATCACGCACATGCAGCACAATATCGGCCTGAATAACCTCTTCCAGCGTCGCCCTGAATGCTGCGACAAGATTATGCGGCAACTCTGAAATGAAGCCCACAGTATCGGAGAGGATCACCTCCCGGCCATGTGGCAGTTTCAGACGGCGAAGCGTTGGATCGAGCGTCGCAAACAGCAAGTCCTTGGCAAACACCTCCGCATTGGTCATGCGGTTAAACAGTGTTGATTTGCCAGCGTTGGTGTAACCAACAAAGGCAATCACCGGGTGCGGCACCTTCTTGCGTTGTTTACGATGCAGCTTGCGCGTGCGCTGAACCTGCTCCAGTTGACCTTTCAGCAGCGTGATACGGTCCTGAATGATACGCCGGTCCGCCTCAATCTGGGTCTCACCCGGCCCGCCAACAAAGCCCAGGCCACCACGCTGTCGCTCAAGGTGGGTCCATGACCGTACAAGACGGGACTTTTGCCAGGTCAGATGCGCAAGCTCAACCTGCAAACGACCTTCCTTGGTCTGTGCGCGATCACCGAAAATCTCAAGGATCAAGCCCGTACGGTCAATAACCTTGGTGTTCCAGTCCCGTTCCAGATTTCTTTGTTGGATTGGTGTCAGCGGATGATCAACAACAACCAGTTCAATCTCTTCAGCTTCAATCTGACCGCGGATTTCATCCACCTTGCCAGATCCAAACAAGCTGCCCGGCTTCACATTGGCAAGCCGGACCAGCCCTGAGGATACGATCTCAAGTTCAATGGCCGCAGCAAGGCCAACAGCTTCTTCCAGTCTGGCCTGAGGGCTTCGCTCAGCGCCAAACGGGCGCTCAGGCGCACCTTTCCCGCGGGCTAAAGCTCTGCTTGAAATGATTGGTACGATGACGAGTGACCGGGTTCCCCGGGTCACGCCGTCTTCGCCGGCCTCAACATTCGCATCACGTTGTTTGCGGTTAAGACCGGCTTCTTTTTTAGATTGGGGCTTCATCAGCCTCCTGCTTTTTCGCCTTCTTCTTCAGCTGGTTCAAACAGCTGTATAGGGCTATTTGGCATTATTGTTGAGATAGCGTGTTTGTAAACGAGCTGGGAGTGCCCGTCACGACGCAATAATACGCAGAAATTATCAAACCAAGTAACTACACCTTGCAGTTTTACACCATTGATCAAAAAGATTGTCAGTGGCGTTTTCTGCTTTCTGACATGATTTAAAAATGTATCTTGAAGATTTTGAGCGCGGTCAGCCATATCTGTTTTTTTCCTGTTCTCAGTGGACGCGGCCGCGGCATCCACCATTTACTGTTCCCATCCTCGAAACGGCAAAGAGGCGCTCACAAACACAAGAGAGAGCCCCAACACCACAAGGTGTTGCCGTTCTTCATAAGTTCCCTTCAGCAAACATCGGAGGCCTTAACCTCAGACAACTTACAGTTTAATCAACTCTGCCGCGTCATGGAATGATTTTCTTAAGTCTTGAACCATTGGACCGGGCGTACCATCTCCCAAAATGCATTCATTAATTTTCACGACTGGCATAACAAGCCCGGAAGCGCTCGTTAAAAATACCTCCTGAGCATTTTGAGCTTCCCCTAAGGAGAAACCACGTTCCTCTACGGTAAACCCTTTCATTTCTGCCAGTTTTAGAACCACTCCACGGGTAATTCCCTTTAAAATACCGTGGTTAGCAGGTCTCGTAACCAGAGTGCCGTCCTTTAAAATTATCCATGCATTGGTTGAACCGCCTTCAGTGATCAGGCCATTTTTATCCACAAACCATGCTTCACGGGCACCTGCTTCTTTAGCCTTTTGTTTAGCAAGCACGTTAGGCAAAAGACCAACAGTCTTGATATCGACGCGATCCCAACGATTCTCTTCTACCGTAATGACGCCAACACCCTTAGCGGCAATATGGTCCGTTTTTGAAGAGGAGACACTCTTTGCAGTCATTACCAATGACACAGGCGTACCAGCCGGCGGGAAATAATGATCTCGCGGAGCAACTCCGCGTGTAACCTGCATGTAAATCAGACCATTTTTCACGCGGTTAAGCGAGATTACCTCTTTCATGACCTGTGAAAGTGCACCGCGTGACATCGGTGAAGCAATCTGCAACTCACGCAAAGACCGATCCAGACGGTCCAGATGAGCCGTCTGATCCACGATCTGCCCCTTCCAGACCTCGCAGACTTCATAGACGCCATCAGAGAACTGATAGCCCCTGTCCTCAATATGCACCGCCGCATGAGAATGGGGAACATACTGTCCGTTTACATAGGCAACGCGGCCCATCAGCCTCTCCAATTCCAAATCCGTCTAACTGGCATACCTAAGGATAATTACTGAAAATTATCAAGTAGACACCCGCCGAATACCACTGCGTTTTTCTCAAGTCCATCTGAGAAATCCTAGATATTACAACTCGTTGGAAGCTTTGAGAGATATTACACGCACCCAGCCACATGCAAGTAATACACCTTTCACGAGGTAAAAAAGATCTCTAACCCCATTGAACACGAAACGTTATCTCACGCATTAGAGTGGCTTTATTGAGAAACAGGCATGACTTCAGAAAGGATAGTGCGCCCTAGAAGAATTCCAGAGACACACGGAACATCTGCTCGACCTGACGCACTTTGTCAGCCACTGCAAAGATCACAACCCGGTCATGAGCCTGAATACGTTCATCACCGCAAGGCGTAATCACTTCACCATCACGTAAGATACCACCGATACGAATACCTTCCGCAAGCTCAACCTCACGCAAAGGACGCCCAACCAGAGGCGATGTATCCAGAGCTTCAGCTTCAATGACTTCAGCCGCTCCGTTTTGCAGCGCATGCACCGCACGAATACGGCCACGCCGCACATGCTGCAAGATTTTAGAAATCGTCACCTGACGCGGGTTCACAAACGCATCGATACCAAGCGCATGTGCAAAGGCTGGATAACTGGTGTTGTTGAGCAGGGACAGATTACGCTCACAGCCCATTTTCTTGGCCATCACACAGGAAAGGATATTCACCTCATCCTCATTGGTCAGCGCCACCATCATGTCACTGTCCTCAACATCCGCTTCCTGAAGCATCACCTGATCAAGCGCACTGCCGTGCAAAACAACAGTCCTGCGCAACTCATCTGCAATACGGATAGCCCGTTCACGTGAATGCTCGATAATTTTGACTTTGGTCTTGCTTTGCTTGCCTTCCAGACGCCGCGCCACATAAGCACCGATGTTACCACCGCCAGCAATCAGAACCCGCTTTGCCTCCGGCTCTTCATGCCCGAAAATACCCAGCGTACGACGCACCTGCCCTTTGGCACAGCACACATAAGCCAGATCCCCCTCGCGCATCATATCAGAGCTGTGCGGAACAAAGATTTTGCCATCACGCGCAATACCAACCACAACAGAAGACAGATCAGGGAACAATTCCGTCAGCTGTTTGAGCGGCGTATCAAGAACAGGACAGTCCGCCCCACAATCAATCCCAACAATAATCATGTTATCGTCTGCAAAGCGCACAGTTTCCATAGCACCCGGCAGTGAAAGCCTGCGCAAGATCATTTCACCCACTTCAATCTCGGGAGAAATAATCACGTCAATCGGCATGTTATCGCGGGAGAACAGATTGCGGTAATGCGACTGCAAATAGCTTTGCGCACGCACACGCGCCACCTTGATCGGCACATTAAACAGGGAGTGAGCCACCTGACACGCAACCATGTTGATCTCGTCATACAAAGTTACGGCAATAATCATGTCGGCCTGATCAGCCCCGGCCTGCGCGAGAATATCAGGGTGCGCACCATGGCCAATAAACCCGCGCACATCCAGCGTGTCACGAATGGCATGCACCAGCTGCGGACTGGTATCAATCACAGACACGTCGTTCTGTTCTGCGGCAAGCTTTTCGGCAATGCCGTAGCCAACCTGTCCGGCACCACAAATAACTACCTTCATAATTCAATCCTTTGCTCGCCGCTGCCAGACCGTTCAGGTAAGGCCAAGGGACTTGAGCTTCCGGTGCAAAGCTGACCGTTCCATACCAATATATTCTGCGGTACGCGAGATATTACCACCAAAACGCTTAACCTGTGCTTGCAGATACTCACGCTCAAACTGCTCACGAGCTTCGCGAAGCGGCAAACTCATCAGTTCTTCGCCCCCTGTTGCTCCCGGCATAGTCGGAACAGTTGATGCAACTTCTGCTGGCAACAGATCAGCTGTAATCACCGCATCCGCATCAGCCCGGGTCAGGATCATCAAGCGCTCAACGTTGTTGCGCAGCTGTCGCAGATTGCCCGGCCAGTCATGGGTTTGCAGCACCGCCATGGCATCTTCACCAATCCGGCGCATAGGCAGGCCCGTAGAGTTGGAAATCTGCTTCATGAAGAAGTGGATCAGCTGCGGAATATCCTCACGGCGCTCTTCCAGCGCAGGCACACGAAGCGGCACAACAGCAAGGCGGTGATAAAGATCTTCACGGAACAGACCTTCTGCAATGCGGTTCTCCAGATTGTAACCACTGGAAGACAGAAGACGCACATCCACCTTCACCTTGTTATGCCCACCAAGGCGGGTAAAGGTCTGGTCCACCAGAACACGTAAAATCTTGTTCTGTGTTTCCAGCGGCATATCCGCTATTTCATCCAGATAGATAGTCCCGCCATGAGCTTCTTCCAGTGCGCCCACTTTGCGCGGCGAAGTCTCAGTTTCTTCAACTCCAAACAGTTCCTCTTCCATCCGCTCCGGCGTAATGTTGGCAGCAGAAAGCACCACAAACGGAGATTTGGAACGCGGGGAAGCTTCATGAATCGTACGTGCAACCGTTTCCTTGCCAGACCCTGATGGCCCGGTGATCATCACCCGGCTGTTGGTCAGGCAAATACGCTCAATCGTCAGACGCAGGTTGTTAATGGAAGATGATGAGCCAACCAGATTGGAAACATCCCCTGCCCGCTGCTTCAGCTCTTTAATCTCACGCTTCATGGAAGACGCTTCCAGAGCACGCTCCGTAATCAGAACCAGCTTATCTGCCTTAAACGGCTTCTCAATATAGTCGTAAGCGCCTTTTTTGATCGCAGAAACCGCCGTCTCCACGTTACCATGACCAGAAATGATCACCACAGGCAGGTCCGGGTTCTCTTTCTTGATCACCTCAAGCACTTCAAGCCCGTCCAGCTTACTGCCCATCAGCCAGATATCTAAAATAACCAGTGAAGGCCGTCGCTCGGCAATAGCGGCCAGAGCAGCGTCACTGTCGCCAGCAGTACGGGTGTTGTAACCGTCATCCTCTAAGATTCCGGCAATCAACTCACGAATATCAGCTTCATCATCAACAATCAGAATGTCACTTGCCACGGCTTAAACCACCAATCTTAAGTTTCATTATCTACAGAGGAAGGATCATCAAAACTGCGCAGTGTGAGCCGAACCATGGCCCCGTGCCCGCCATCACTTACCGATGGCGCATCCAGCAGTTCAATTCCACCCCCATGATCTTCCATAATCTTGCGCACAATCGCCAGACCAAGACCTGTCCCTTTCTCCCGGGTGGTCATGTAAGGCTCCAAAAGGCGGGTGCGATGCTCAGATGGGAGGCCAATGCCGTTATCGATCACATCAATCGTAAGCAGCGGGCCTTCCCGATAAAGTTTCACCAGAACAGTGCCCTGCTCAGGATTTTCAGCGCTCGTCAGATAAGCCTCCACAGCCTCCGACGCATTCTTGATCACATTACCAACCGCTTGCCCTACAAGACGGCTGTCAAATGTCGCTGTAACAGCCTCTTCAGGTACATCCGTCTCAAAGTGGATTTGCGAATTGGCAACCGACACCATGAAGGTCGTCTCACGCACCACAGCCCGCAGATCAGAGGGCTCCATCTTCGGCTTTGGCATACGCGCAAACGAGGAGAACTCATCCACCATGCGCCCGATGTCCCCCACCTGACGGATAATCGTATCCACACACTGGTCAAACACCTTACGGTCATCATCTTCAATGCGCTTACCATAACGACGGCGGATACGTTCCGCAGAAAGCTGGATCGGGGTCAGCGGGTTCTTGATCTCATGGGCAATGCGGCGGGCCACATCCGCCCATGCGGTGTTACGCTGCGCAGCCACCAGATCGGTGATGTCATCCAGCGTCACCACAAACCCATGCTCAGAGCGGGTCGCTTCCTCTGTGGTCACACGCACATTCACCGTCCGCTCCCGCCCCTTGCGCATAAGCGAGATCTGCGCCACCTGAGAGCGGTCACTGCTCTCAATAAGCGCTTTGGCAACAACTTCTTTCACCTCTGGAATGCTCTCATAGATCGGCTTTTCCAGAAGCGCATTTTCTTCCTGATTGAGCAGGCGCGTTGCTGACCGGTTGACCATGGTCACATCACCATCATCGTCAATCCCGATCACACCAGCAGACACACCCGCCAGCACCGCTTCACCGAACCGGCGGCGGCGGTCAATCTGATCATTAGCTGCCAGAAGCGCATCTCGCTGCCCGCGCAGCTGGCCTGTCATATTGTTGAAGGTACGTCCTAGGTTCTCAAGGTCGCCGCTGGCTTTATCCGCCTCAACCTCAACATAATAATTGCCCTTGGAGACCTGATCCGCAGCACCGATCAGATTGCGGATTGGCACCACCAGCTGGTTCGCAAATCCAAACCCAACCCAGATGGAAGACAACAGCAGAACAAGCGCCACGCCCACATAAACCAGCGCAAAAGCCAGCTGAACCCCAAAACGACGCCGCTCCAGCTCTGCATACTCAGTCACACCCGCTTCTGCCAGCCGCTGATATTCAACCACACGCGGATCAAGCGCACGGGTTACATAAAGATAAAGATCATCAAACGCAGAGAGTTTGATAACACCGCCCACAAGGTTGGAAACCCCCGGTGCAATCAGAACCGGAGCCCCGTCCTTCGCCTGATTCATGGCCACCTGAGGCGGAAGCAGCGGTTCAACCTTAGGGTCACGAAGCACCCGAAGCACAACAGTGCCGTCATTTTTCAGGATATACGCCCCCAGCAGCCCGCGCACCCACGTCTGGCTCTCAAAAACACGGTCAAACCGGGTGGGATCGTAGTAGTAGGCGTTGCGGTTCACGTCCACATCATTTGCCATACTGATGAGCGTGGATCGCAAGGAGTTGCCGTGCTCCTGAACATAAGCAGCCGCCACAGATTGCGCGTTGGAAATGATGGAGCGTGTTCGGGCTTCAAACCACCGGTCAAGCCCCTGATCCAGCGTAATCGTTGCAACCACCGCCACAATGAGCGCCGGCAAGGCAGCCACCAGAGAAAACAGGGTTACAATACGCACATGAAGCCGCGCAGCAGCCCGCCCCCGCCGCCGCGCCAGCAACAGCTTTACCAGCTCAAAAATAATCAGCCCAACCAGCAGCAGCACCAGAGCGCCGTTAATGCCAAGCGCGATGAAAACCACCCTCTCAGAAGGTACGATGGGGCTCACTCCCATCAGAACCAGAAAGGTAACCCCGATTGAACACAGAGCCAGCACAACCACTGCAAGACCGAACAATCTGGATTTACGGCCTTTATTGTCGAGCTTGCGAGAGGGTTGATCTGGTTTGGACTTGAAAATCATGAAACGCGAACCTGCGCACCTGTAAGAACTTATTTATTTTGGAAGCAGACTATTAGCACGAATTGTTGCCAAAATGCGACAATGAGTTCTATTAGTCACACTCTTAATGGGGAAAACCGGATATTTGACTTCCCAACTAACATCTTCAAACTCTTCACACACAAACATTCCGGGCTAATAAAATTAACTACAATCTATACTTGCAGTTGCGTGCAATTTGACTAATAGTCCCCTCGCATTTTAGCGCACTTTTAACAGCGAGGTAGCCCGCACATGATTATGGCAATGACACTCCTTGGCATCCTGCTGCTTATAGCTGGCTGTGTTTCGCTCATAGTCCCGTTAAAGTTTATCGGGATTACATCTCGCAAACTTGCTCTAATACCATTGGTTGTTGGCATTGTTATCATGGGATTTGCTGGCACACAGCTAAATGACGAGTATAGTCAAGCTGCGAAAGAAGCGGGTTTTGAGAGCCTCGAAGACTATCGGCACGCTAAAGAACTGGGGATTAGCACTCCTGCTGAATACGCTCCAGTTAAAGCTAAAGCGTTAGCAGCAGCGCAAGCAAAAGCAGAAGCTGAAGCAAAAGAAGCGGGTTTTGCAAGCCTTGCGGACTTCAACGCAGCAAAAGAGGCAGGCTACACCAATGCTGCTGCATATGCTCAGCACCTGAAAGTAGAAGCCTTCTTTACAGTTCCGGCAGCACAAGCGCAGTTCGTCAAAGCAGTGCAAGCTGCGACAGCTAGTTTCCACGAAGCAAAGAATGATCTGGCTAAAGGTGGAACAAGATCCAAACGCAAACAAGATGTTTGCGCTGCGCTTTCCAGCCTGAACGTTCAAAACTGGGTCGGCAAAATCGAAAACCTCTCCTCCAACTCAGAAGGAATGGGCGTTGTTAGTATACAACTGGCAAAAGGTGTAACCGTAAAAACTTGGAATAATGCCTTTTCAGACATTGGTGATAACACACTTATCGACCCCTCCTCTGCGTTATTCTCCCGCATGGCAAATCTGAATAAAGGGCAAAGAGTGAAGTTTTCAGGTAGCTTCATGCACTCTGATCTGGACTGTGTCCAAGAACCAAGTTTCACCCTGGCTGGCTCAATGACTGAGCCCGAATACATTATGCAGTTTCACAGCATTGAGACCCCTTAAAGCCTGAATTTATCTTTAAGCCAAGTGCTTTCATCAAACACAAAAATGGCGCCTATCAGAGCGCCATTTTTTTATCACACAGATCAAAACAATATCATCTGGAGCTGCGGATCACCTGCACGTCCAGATCGCGGATTTTTTTACGCAATGTGTTACGGTTCACGCCCAGCAGCTCCGCTGCCTTGATCTGGTTGCCACGTGTTGCGGCGAGCACCGCGCTGATCAGCGGGTACTCCACCTCACGCAAAATGCGGTGGTAGAGCCCCGGAGGCGGCAGGTCCTCTCCAAACCCGCTAAAGTATTCGCCCAGATACCGCTCCACAGAACCGCCCAGATCCTGCGAAGAGGACACCTCCGCCTCTCCGTTAGAAACCAGTGGCTGAGAGAGCTCCAGATCAATCAGGCTGGCCGTAATATCATCTTGCGGATAAAGCGCTGCCAGACGGCGGACAAGGTTCTCCAGCTCACGCACATTACCCGGCCAGCGGTAACGGCGCAGCTTATCCAGCGCCGCCACTTCCATCTGCTTGGGCGGCAAACCCTCTTTTTCTGCCAGTGAGAAGAAGTGGCGCACAAGGTCAGGAATATCTTCAGTGCGCTCCCGCAAAGGCGGAAGGCGGATCGGCACCACATTGAGGCGGAAATACAAATCCTCACGAAACAGGCCCTGATTAATGAGCTGACGCAAATCCTTGTTGGTTGCTGCAATGATGCGCACATCCGTCTGGATCGGAGTACGCCCGCCAACCGAGGTATATTCTCCCTGTTGCAGAACCCGCAGCAGCCTTGTCTGCGCCTCCATTGGCATATCGCCAATTTCATCCAGCAGCAGCGTGCCGCCATCCGCCTGCTCAAACCGACCGGAAGAGCGCGCCTGCGCCCCCGTAAACGAGCCCTTCTCATGCCCGAACAACTCAGATTCAATCAGGTCTTTCGGAATAGCCGCCATGTTAACGGCAACAAACGGCCCGTTGCGACGCTTGCCATAATCATGCAGCGCCCGTGCGACCACCTCTTTACCAGTGCCGCTTTCGCCGTTGATCATCACCGTCAGATCAGTCTGCATCAAACGGGCAAGCACACGGTAGATTTCCTGCATGGCAGGCGAGCGCCCGACAAAAGGAATGCCATCATTCCCCTCATCGCTCATATCAAACTGACGCCCCTTCGGCTCTGCCAGCGCACGCCCGACAATACCCGTCAGCTCTTTTAAATCAAACGGCTTTGGAAGATACTCATAAGCCCCCTGCTCTGAAGCTTTGATCGCGGTCATGAATGTATTTTGCGCACTCATGATGATCACTGGCAGTTCAGGGCGCAGCTTACGAATGCGTGGCAGCACATCAAAAGCGTTCTCATCCGGCATCACCACATCGGAGATCACCAGATCCCCCTCACCAGAACTCACCCACCGCCACAGCGTTGTCGCATTGGACGTAAGCCGGACAGTGTAGCCAGCACGAGACAAAGCCTGATTGAGAACGGTACGGATCGCAGAATCGTCATCAGCAACTAAAATGGTTCCACTCGGCATACTCTTCAGTCCTCAATTCCAGTAGTTCCCTCGGTCCCGGTGAAAGCTGGCATCAAAATGCGAAAGGTCGTGCCCTGCCGCCCGCTTTCGCATTCCACCACACCGCCATGATCGCCAACAATCTTGGCAACCAGTGCCAGCCCGAGACCTGATCCGTTTGTTTTCGTTGTAATAAACGGATCAAACAAATGGGGCCGCAAATCTTCCGGCACCCCGTGACCATTGTCACGCACACAAAATTCCAGCGGCAGGCTCACCCGCTCCTGCACACCGGGCACAGATAAGCGCACACCGGGACGAAACGCAGTGGAGACCGTAATCTCCGGCTCGTTCACACCCCTCAGCGCTTCGCTCGCATTCTTGATAAGATTGATAAACACCTGCACCAGCTGGTCGCGATTGGCATAAACAGGCGGCAAGGAAGGATCATAGTCTTCAACGATCCTGACCTTAGAGGCAAACCCGTTTTCCGCAACCCGCTTCACATGGTCCAGCACCACGTGAATATTCACC
This sequence comes from uncultured Pseudovibrio sp., assembly GCA_947496145.1. GTDB lineage: Bacteria > Pseudomonadota > Alphaproteobacteria > Rhizobiales > Stappiaceae > Pseudovibrio. The sequence goes on along the minus strand of CANMBS010000025.1, from coordinate 57,123 downwards.
GGTTCCCGGTCAATGGGGCGTTCATCAGAAAACACCTCCATCCGGTCCACCAGCTTCACGATCCGGTCCGTCTCTTCCATAATGAGACGAGTAAGCGTCCGGTCATCTTCACTCGCAGACTGCTCCAGAAGCTGCGCAGCCCCGCGAATACCGGAAAGCGGGTTCTTGATCTCATGCCCCAGCATAGCCGCAAGTCCGGTTACCGTGCGCGCAGCGCCCCGGCTGGTCAGTTGCTTATCCAGCTTTTCCGCCATGGTGCGTTCCTGAAACAACAGCACAACACAGCCCGGAGCCTCACTTAAGGGCGAAGCATGCACATCCACCAGTTTTTCTGGTCCAATACGCGGCGACCCGATATCCAGCTTATATTCATTCACGCGCCCGCCACTGTCACGAACCTGTGCAATCAATGCAAGCACCGGGCTGCCAAACGGCACGAACCATGACACTTCCCGGCGCTTCATCACCGACAAGCTGGCATGGAAAAAGTTCTCAGCCCCGCTGTTTGCAGCAATGATCTTGTTGTCACCGCCAACCACCAGAACCGGATGAGGTAAGGAATCCAAAATGGCTTGCCCCGGAATGCCATTCCCTGCCTCTTCTCTCAGTTTTGCCAGAGCATCTCCCCCCGTCTCCAACATTCAGGCAGCACTCCTTATTCCCACCTGTGAAAACCAGTCATAAAGACGGGCACGAACATGCTCCGCATCCAGACTGGTCATCAGCCCTTTCATGAAACCTTGCGGTGCAGTGTCCAGCCGTCCGGCAGCTTCCAGATACCAGCCCATATGCTTACGAAAAGCCCGTACACCAATCTCAAAACCATAGTGGGCCAGCATGGCGTCATAGTGCCCGACAACCAGCTCAGCCAGCTCAGCCCCTTGCGGATCAGCGCGGCGCTCACCCGTTTCCAGATAATGCGCAATATGCCCCGGCAACCACGGACGCCCATAAGCCCCACGCCCAACCATCACAAGGTCCGCGCCAGACTGCGCCAGCATCTCATCTGCATTTTCATAGGAGCAGCAATCCCCATTGGCCACCAAAGGCACATCCGGGATCACATCACGCACCTGCCGGATGGCCCGCCAGTCCGCCTTGCCCTTATAAAACTGCGAGCGTGTACGCCCATGCACGGTGATCATCTTTACGCCAGCACCAACCGCTCGCTTTGCAAGTTCAGGCGCGTTGATGGAAGCCTCATCCCACCCCAGTCGCATCTTCAGCGTAACAGGAACGGACACAGCCTCCAGCGTTGCCTCAACCAGCGTCATAGCGTGATCAAGGTCCTTCATAAGAGCGGAGCCGGAATAGCCGGAAGTCACTTTTTTGGCAGGGCAGCCCATATTGATGTCGATCACATCAGCGCCAGCCTTTTCCGCCATACGCGCCCCTTCCCCCATCCAGTGCGGGTCCTTGCCAGCCAGCTGAACCACATGCGGGTCGATCCCCTCGCCCTCCGCACGCATTAAAGATTCAGGGTGGCCGGTGCATAGCGCTTCACTGGCGACCATCTCACTCACAACCAGCCCGACGCCATAACGAAGAGCAATACGGCGGAACGGCAAATCCGACACACCAGACATTGGCGCAAGAATAACTTTATTTTTTATAGGGATATCACCTAGTACCAGCATTATGCATATTTCTTAGAGGGATGGCCTGCACATTTCATGGGCAGCAATTGAAGTTGCACATATTCTAACCAAACCAAAAATTTAGGCAAGAGAATATTGTAGGGACACAACTGAGGTGTTGAGCTTCGCCGCCAAATCAAGCAAAACCTCATCAATACAGTTAGTAAGGGAGCTACCCGCCTCTCCTTAAAAGGCGTCAACTCTCATCAGTCAGGTGATCCGGTTTGCAAACCAACCCTAAAATTGCATGTATCATTGTTGCCGCAGGACGCGGCTCCCGCATGTCCACACAAGACGACAACAGCCCCAAGCAATACCGTGACCTTGGCGGCAAAACCGTCTTGCAGCGCACCCTTGAAGCCATTTTGTCTTCAGACCAGATCAGTCTTGTCCTGCCTGTTATCCATGCAGACGACGGCACGGCTTATAATAGAGCATCCGCATCCCTTACCGATGCAAGGCTCATTGCCCCTGTCACAGGTGGGGCAACCCGTCAGGCATCCGTAGCCTGCGGCTTGAGAGCACTGGAAGACCATGCGCCTGATCTGGTACTCATCCACGATGCTGCCCGCCCCTTCGTCACACCAGATGTAATTGAAGATGTGATCTCAGCACTGCAAAGCGGCGCTCAGGCCGCCTTGCCCGCCATGCAAATCACGGACACCTTAAAACGCACCGACAACAATCAGCAGGTGCTGACCACCGTTGACCGCACCAATCTGTGGGCCGGGCAGACCCCGCAGGCTTTCCCCTACCCGCTCATCTGGAAAGCGCATCAGGCAGCTATTGCCCAGAATCATGAAAATTTTACAGATGATACGGCCTTGATTGAATGGATAGGCGAATCCGTCACCGTTACGAAAGGTGACCCGCAAAACAATAAACTCACCACTCCGCAAGACATGAGAAACGCACAGGAAAAAATCGCCATGACCCATCTTAAAGACCTTGGCGACATTCGCGTTGGCACAGGCTACGACGTGCACGCTTTTGAAGAGGGCGACGCCGTTATCCTTGGCGGCATAACCATACCCCACACCCACAAACTCAAGGGCCACTCTGATGCAGACGTTGCCCTCCACGCGCTCACCGACGCCCTCTTTGGTGCGCTGGCAGACGGTGATATCGGCTCCCACTTCCCCCCATCAGATATGCAGTGGAAAGGTGCCGCCTCCGACCAGTTCCTCAAATACGCAATTGACCGGGTTCACAAACGCGGCGGCCTGATCGCACACTTGGATTTGACAGTGATCTGCGAAGCTCCCAAGATCGGTCCGCACCGGGATGAGATGCGAAAACAGATCGCTAAAATCTGCGACCTGCCCGTCAGCCGCGTTGCTGTAAAGGCAACCACCTCTGAAAAACTGGGCTTCACGGGTCGCAAAGAAGGCATTGCCGCACAGGCATGTGCAACAATCCGGCTACCGTTCGAAGACTGAACGCTGCCAAGTTAGGAGGACAGAACCATGACCGATATCCTGTACCTGAAGGAAAGAGCGCGCGTTCTTGTCTCACGCTTTGCAGAAAAAGAGCTGAAGATCGCAACCGCAGAAAGCTGCACCGGTGGTCTTCTCGCTGGCCTCCTGACGGAAATCCCCGGCTCTTCAGCGGTTTTTGACCGTGGTTTCGTCACCTATTCCAACGAGGCCAAGCATGAAATGATTGGTGTGCCGGTCGATCTGCTGGTTGATTACGGTGCCGTCAGCAGCGAAGTTGCCAAAGCCATGGCCTGCGGTGCTCATTTCTGCTCAGACGCAGACGTTGCCATCTCAATCACCGGCATTGCCGGGCCAGATGGCGGCACCAAAGAAAAACCGGTTGGGCTGGTCTATTTCGGTGTTTGCGCAGAAAGTAACGTGGCTGATTATGAGCGCTGCGTGTTTGAGAACGCAGGACGCGACGGCATTCGCTTTCAGGCGCTTGTGCAGGCCGTTGAGCTTTTGGAAAATTTTATCGAAAAGCACGAATAGAAATTAACCCTCGTAAAAAAAGGGTGTGCCTAAAGTTTGGGCCTTAATACATTTTCAGCAAACTTAGCTAAAATATATCTCAAATTTAGATTGGAATTTCAATGAGATATCTTGCCGGCTTTTTTGCACTTTTCTGCCTTAGCGCTCAGGCCCTCGCTGCAACAGACGTCTTCCTTATTTCACGCGGCATTCATGATGAGTTCATCGGATCTCATAAGGTGCAGACTGTGCCACGGGAAGGACACAAGGAACTGCGGTTTTGTGGCAAGTCCTATTGGGTACGCCCCTTCTCGGTTGCCTGGACAAAATGGGAGAAGCAACTCGGCCACAAAATTCGCCTGGAAATAAATCAGGGTTACGGCTGGATCGTATTGTGCAAGCAACCAACTGAGAAAGTCTCGCTTCAGGACGTGGGCATATACTCCTCCCTTGAAAAAACCATGGAGATGGGCGATCCGGACCGGCAGATAAACAATCGCTTTCAGGCCATCCGCCGCACCTTCATCCTAAGAAACGGCATGACACCGGAAGAAGCGGAACAGCATATCAACAAGACCTTCCAGTCCCGGGAGTCCCGTCTCAATCAACTCCTTAGCGAACGCGAAAAGGAAGAATAGGCAACAACCTGACGATCAGAACTTTAGCCTTTATTCATCACAACCACAGGTCTTTGCACATATCCCCTCACAGTTCCTTTTTTGCTTGCGTCCTTTGCATGGTCAACAAGCAAAAAAGGAAAAATAATGTTTGGGATCAAAACCAGCAAAAGCTTCATCGCCACCATTTCTATTACAGCGGCCCTCACTGCAACAGCCGCACAGGCAAACAACGGCGTCCTGCTTACCCCTTCCATGTGTCAGGATGCCAACGGTTTTCGCGATGCCTATTGGGCACAAAACAACAATGTCTCAACCAAGTACCCTAACATCTATTACATGAGGAATGGCGGAAGCATTGTTCAGGTCAAAGGGTCAGATGGCATCGATACCATCACCACGCTCATGATCACCGCCCACGGCAACTGCTCAGCAGTTGGTGGCTGGACCAATTATCAGTTTGCAAAGCTTCTTAAAGCAAACCTGCCAAAACCAGACATCCTTAAAACGATCACCACAGTCTCCTGCCATGGCGCAGATACGCTGGGACCAACCGCAAACACAAAGAGCCTGCTCACAGAACTGCAAACCACCATGACTGATACAAAGTTATTCACTGGCTTTGCAGGAGTGGCCTCCCTTTCCGGAGACAGCAACGGTATCCTGGATTCCAAGTTTACGGGCAACTCATACGTAGACAGCGACGCCACTCTTGCGGCCTTGCAGTACGCCAAAGAAAAATCTGACGAAAAGTGGGCACAACATGACGTTAAAATCGGTCAGATCACACTCCCACTAAAGGAGTTCTGCGATAAAGTTGAAGACAACGATTCATTCTTTTCAGACACTTTGCTGGGCGATACCATCGGCTCTCTCTACGATGAAACAGTGAAAGAATTCACCAACACAACCCAATTATGGTCTGATACCACAAAACTGCTGAAACACGGGAACAAACCGGAAGCTTGTGGCAGTGATCATAATAAGGACACCACCAACACCTCCAAAAATAAAGAAGAGTGCTCAGACCTTTAAAAGCATAGCAAATGAAATTGGAACAGCACCAGACGACCTGTTGTGCTGTTCCAGTCCGAAATCGGAATATCTTCTAAAGCTGCTAAGCAGCCTCAAACGCCATATACCTCGTCTGCCCGCTCTTCAAAGGCCACGGAAAATTTACGGAAAGCCCGGTCAAACATGGCGCCCATCACAGTGCCTAATGTACGGCTCCTGAACTCATAATCGATGAAGAAATTGACGTCGCACTCACCTTCAGAGACCTCAGAAAAGCTCCAGACGTTTTGCAGGTGCCGGAATGGCCCGTCCAGATACTCAACATAGATTTTGCAGGCTTCACGATCCAGCGTCACGCGGCTGGCAAACGTCTCTTTAAACACCTTGTAGGCAACAGTCATATCCGCCACCATCATTTCACGGTGTTCATCAATCTTGCGGCGTCCGCGAACACGCAAAGCCTGACACAGTGGCACGAACTGCGGGTATTGTTCCACGTCAGCCACCAGATCAAACATGTCTTGAGCGCTGTGCTGAACGCGATGGGTGCTTTCAAAAGACGGCATGAAGTGGCGTTCTTTTTCTTCTGGTTTTTTAAAAATCTCAGCAATGCTCTAAAAGACCTTACGCGGTTTGCCAAGAAAAATCTTAAGTTTTTAGCAATCAATCAGCTCAGATTTTAGAAAGCCATCAAGGCCAGCCAAACAAAAAGAGCGCCGCATGCTGCCATGCAACGCTCAAAATTCTTAAGCATCAGGCCAGTGTTTAACCGCCCTGTTTCGCCTTACGCGCTGCTTTCAGGTCATTAAAATCATCACCAGCATGGTGAGAGGACCGCGTCAGAGGATTAGCAGAAACCTTCAGAAAGCCTTTTGCATAAGCAATTTTTTCATAGGCTTTAAACTCGTCCGGCGTTGGAAAGTTCATCACCGGGTGGTGCTTCTTTGTTGGCTGTAAATACTGACCAACAGTCAGGAAATCCACATCAGCCACACGCAGGTCATCCATCAGCTGAAGCACTTCGTTGCGCTCCTCACCCAGACCAACCATAATGCCGGACTTGGTGAACATCTCAGGATCAAGCTCCTTCACCCGCTGCAACAGGCGGATGGAGTGGAAATAGCGGGCACCCGGACGAACCTTCAGGTAATTGGAAGGCACAGTCTCAAGGTTGTGATTGAACACATCAGGCTTTGCCGCAACAACAATCTCCAGCGCACCTTCTTTACGCAGGAAGTCAGGCGTCAGCACTTCAATGGTTGTTTTAGGAGAAGCCTTGCGGATCGCAGCAATCACATTGGCAAAATGCGTTGCGCCGCCATCATCAAGGTCATCACGGTCAACAGAGGTAATAACCACATGCTCCAGCCCCATGGAAGCAACCGCCTCACCGATGCTGGCAGGCTCGTGCTCGTCCACGGGTCCCGGCATACCGGTGCGCACATTACAAAAGGCACAGGCGCGGGTGCAGGTATCACCAAGGATCATGAAGCTTGCATGCTTCTTGGACCAGCATTCCCCGATATTGGGGCAACCAGCTTCCTCGCACACCGTGACAAGGTTGTTCTTCTTCACCAGCTGGTGGGTTTCTTTGTAAACCGGCGAGGTTGGAGCCTTTACACGGATCCACTTTGGCTTGCGCTGCACAGGATTGTCCGGACGGTGCTCCTTTTCAGGATGGCGCGGACGTTCCGCCGCCTGCACGCCACGGGCAACCTGGCTTTTGTGGTTTGGATCAAGTGTATTTACCAGTGTAACCATATCAGTCCCATAAGGTCAGAGACAAAGCCGCTCACTTGCCTTCTGGGTCAGTGAGACTGTCTCTTTAAATTTAAGTGGTCCATAACAGGTATTGAGGCATCTCTCAATGCCAGACACTGGTTCAGGTCTGCTTCAATCTGCAAAAACCACTATTCAAAACCAATCACGTCTCCGCCAACCAGTGTAACGACGATGGCAAAAACAAGTGCGCCGACCAAAGCCACCACGGCCTGATCAATGTATTCATTCCCAAGCGACACTTCCACATCCGTAAACTCGAACAGGTAAACCCCTGATATGCCGCCAATGAAACTTGCAATGATCAAAGTGGTAAACTCACCACCCAAAAAAAACATTACAAGAAACGTGGCAATAACCGCACATATGGCGGATGTGATTATCCATATGATCGAGTTCATAAATTCCACAGCACCATCTCCTTTTAAAGAAGTTTATCCCTTTGTTTAGCCAGATACTCGGGCGGGATTACACTCATCAAAGAAGACTAGCTTGGAAAAATTAAGCCCCTCTCACTGGTATGTGTCCAGTGAGAGGGATTTGCTTTACATATTCAGAGCGCGTCCGTAAGCGTCCAGAACACTTTCCTTCATCATTTCAGAAAGGGTCGGATGCGGGAAGCAGGTGTGCATCAGCTCTTCTTCGGTGGTCTCAAGACCCATAGCAACCACGAAACCCTGAATGAGTTCGGTTACTTCAGCGCCAACCATGTGCGCACCCAGCAGCTGACCTGTCTTTTTATCAAATACAGTCTTGACCAGACCTTCCGGCTCACCAAGTGCAATCGCCTTACCATTACCAATGAACGGGAAGCGGCCAACGCGCACTTCATAACCAGCATCCTTAGCTTTCTGCTCAGTCAGACCAACAGAAGCCACCTGCGGGTTACAGTAGGTGCAGCCCGGAATCTGGTCGCGTTTCATTGGATGTGCATCAAGGCCGGAGATCTTCTCAATGCAGATCACACCTTCATGCTCAGCCTTGTGCGCCAGCATTGGAGGGCCAGCAACATCACCGATAGCGTAGATGCCCGGAACGTTGGTGCGGCTGAACTCATCAGTCACGATGCAGCCACGGTCCGTCTTGATGCCAAGCGCTTCAAGGCCGAGGTTTTCGATGTTACCAACAACACCAACAGCAGAAATCAGCTTCTCAGCGGTGATGTCCTGTGTCTTGCCGTCTTTGGTTTCAACTGTAGCAGTCACCTGACCGCCACCCTTAACAACCTTGGAAACCTTCGCTTCCATCACAAACTTAATGCCCTGCTTCTCCATCTGCTTTTTCGCAATCGCGGAGATTTCAGGATCTTCAACCGGCATGATGGTTGGCATCATCTCAACAACGGTCACATCAGCGCCCATGGTGTTGTAAAAGGATGCAAACTCAATACCAATCGCGCCGGAACCCATCACAACGAGGGACTTAGGCATGGTTTCCGGAACCATCGCTTCAAAATAGGTCCAGATGTTTTCTTTATCAGGCTCAAGGCCCGGAATAACGCGCGGCTTCGCACCAGTTGCAACAATAATGTGCTTGGCAGAGTACGTGCCGTGACCCTTGACACCCTTTGGTGTCGGGTGCTGTGGCTGCATCGCTTCTTTAGAAGAAGGACCAACAGCAATCTCACCCGGCTTGGTGAGCTTTGCCTCACCCCAGATAACATCTACCTTGTTTTTCTTCATCAGGAAGCCGATACCGCCGTTAAGCTGACCGGAAACACCGCGAGAGCGCTTTACCACAGCAGAAGCGTCAAAGCTCACATTTTCAGCGGAAAGACCGTAGTTCTTGCCGTGCTGCATGTAATGGTAAATCTCAGCGGAACGCAAAAGCGCTTTGGTTGGGATACAGCCCCAGTTCAGGCAGATACCGCCCATATGTTCACGCTCGACAATCGCGGTCTTGAAACCAAGCTGCGCGGAGCGGACTGCGGTTACATAGCCACCAGGGCCAGAACCAATGATAATCACGTCGTAGGCGTTGCCACTCATCTATTTAACCTCGCCAAATCGGCCTCAAGGAGCTTGAGGCTCCACATAAAGGTGGGAGAACTTTTCAAAATTCTCCAAAACGTAGTCGGGCAGTTCTCCGCTGTCCTTACTGACCAGCTTTCCTCTGCCATCGCCCGCATCCAGACGGTCCAGCGTTCTTTGCGCACGGCCCAGATAGGCATCATTCATGTGTTCGGTGTGCGAGTAAGCCTCAAGTTTCGTAACCACCTTCTCCATGTCCCCCAGAAAGCTGAAATGCCAGCTGGAAGAGCGGATTAATCGGCGTCGCATAGGCCGGCTGTGCTTTGCAAGAGCTTTCCAGTGCCACAAAGCAGTCTCAAATACAGGAGGGAGACTTTTGCTTTGAAAGGCCCGCTCTTGCCGTAAAGACTGAGCGCCCTTGAAAAACATCGCACCAATCATTCTGGGGCACGAGGTAAAATCCGAGACGTGATCTTTAAAGTTCAGTCTGTACCGGAAAATATCAGCACCAAAGAATGTCAGGCCCTTAGAACTCTTAGGGTCATTCTTAACTCTGAGCAGCGCATCCGGTCTTGGAATTTCATCCACATCGGACACAAGGATCAGATCATTCACCGCAAGGTCTTTAAGGCCCCGTTCTATGCAATCGCGTTGGTGGTACTCCCTTGTCCAGGCACTTTGCGCGCTCTCAGGCATATCCTCGACAATCACATGTCGTATCTTGCTCAAAAACGGCGCAAACCGCGACTTGTTATCTGCAAAAAAGAGTGGTTTTTCTTGTCCCGTAAAGGTTCTGGTTGCCTCTACAAGAATGAACTCATCCACCACATCAAAAAGCTCGCCAAGGCGAATTTCGAGAGTATCGAGTTCGTTGAAAAACGTGAAGCCATCGACAACTTTGACCATACCTTACGGTCTCCTTGCTCAAACGGACTTCAGCTTACCCACTCCTCCTGCTCACACCTACCACTTGGATCTACCGGCGAAAAATTCAGGGTTTGCCTGCTTTTCGCCGGTATCTCCTTACTTAAACCAGCATGGACATCGGGTTTTCGATGTAGCCTTTAAAGGCCTGCAAAAGTTCTGCACCCAGTGCACCGTCCACCGCGCGGTGGTCCGTGGAAAGAGTTACAGACATCACAGTTGCAGGAACAATCTCATCGCCCTTCACAACCGCACGCTTCTGACCAGCACCAACAGCAAGGATGGTTGCGTGTGGTGGGTTGATCACCGCCGCAAATTCCTTCACGCCGAACATGCCAAGGTTGGAAACAGAGGTTGTTCCGCCCTGGAATTCGGTAGGAGCCAGCTTGCGCTCACGAGCACGCTTTGCCAGATCTTTCATCTCGATGGAGATGGTAGACAGCGTCTTCTCTTCAGCGCGGCGGATGATCGGAGTGATCAGGCCACCATCGATGGAAACCGCAACACCGACATCAGCATGCTTGTGAACCACCATACCGCTTTCAAGGTAAGAAGCGTTGGCAGCTGGTACAGCTTTAAGCGCAAGCGCGTGGGCTTTGATAACCAGATCGTTCACAGAAAGCTTATAAGCAGGCTTACCGTCTTTAACCGTAGGCGCAGAAGAGTTCAGCTGAGAACGCAGAGCCAGCAGCGCATCCAGCTCACATTCTACAGTCACGTAGAAGTGTGGAACGGTCTGCTTGGATTCTGTCAGGCGCTTGGCGATAACCTTACGCATGCCGTCATGCGGCACCAGATCGTAAGAGCCTTCCTCAAACAGCTTGAGGGTCTGCTCATCAGACGCACCAGCAGATGCAGCCTTTGGAGCCTCTGCCGCTTTCGGAGCTTCAGCAGCCTTAGGAGCAGCTTCAGCCTTACCAGTACCAGCCGCAATCGCAGCTTCAACATCACGCTTCACAACGCGCCCCTTCGGGCCACTGCCGTTGATCAGAGCAATGTCCAGACCATTCTGCTTTGCCAGACGGCGCGCCAGAGGAGAAGAGAACACGCGCTCACCAGAAGCAGCCACCGGAGCCGCTGGAGCCGGAGCGACCGCAGGAGCGGCTTCTACAGCAGGTGCTGCCGGAGCCTGAGGAGCAGCAGCCGCTGGTGCTGGAGCAGCAGGAGCCGCATCCATTGCAGAAGCGTCTTCGCCCTCTTCCAGAAGGATCGCGATTGGTGCATTCACCTTCACGCCTTCAGTTCCTTCAGCCACCATAATCTTACCGATGGTGCCTTCATCGACAGCTTCCACTTCCATGGTTGCTTTGTCGGTTTCAATCTCTGCAATCACGTCGCCTGCAGAAATCGCATCACCTTCTTTAACCAGCCACTTGGCCAGATTGCCCTCTTCCATGGTTGGAGAAAGCGCAGGCATCAAAATGTTGATTGGCATACCACGTATCTCCGAACTTAAGAGGTGTAGGTCACAGCTTTAACAGCGTCGATAACTTCCTTGGCGTTTGGCAGAGCCAGCTTCTCAAGGTTCGCTGCATAAGGCATTGGAACGTCTTTACCGGTTACACGCAGAACTGGCGCATCCAGCCAATCGAAGGCTTCGCTCTGAACCTGATAGGCAATTTCAGAGGAAACGGAACAGATTGGGAAGGCTTCTTCCACGGTCACGATACGGCCTGTTTTGCGAACAGACGCCAGAACGGTATCCATGTCCAGCGGACGAATGGTGCGCAGGTCGATCAGCTCAACAGAAACGCCCTGTTTCGCCAGCTCATCAACAGCCTGAAGCGCGTAGGTCATGCCAATGCCCCAGGAAACCATGGTGGCATCAGTCCCCTCGCGAACGATCTTCGCCTTACCGATTGGCAGAACCAGATCGTCAACCTCCGGCACATCAAAATGCTGACCGTAAAGGATTTCGTTTTCAAGGAACACAACCGGGTTAGGATCGCGGATCGCAGCTTTCAGAAGACCCTTTGCATCAGCAGCAGAGTAAGGCTGAATGACTTTGAGGCCCGGAATGGAAGCATACCATGCAGCATAGTCCTGAGAGTGCTGAGCACCCACACGCGCAGCTGCACCGTTCGCACCACGGAACACCATTGGTGCACCCATCTGACCGCCAGACATGTAAAGCGTCTTGGCCGCAGAGTTGATGATGTGGTCAATCGCCTGCATCGCGAAGTTGAAGGTCATGAACTCAACGATTGGGTTCAGACCAGCCATCGCAGCACCAACAGCAAGACCGGTAAAGCCATGCTCGGTGATTGGAGTGTCGATTACGCGCTTTTCGCCGAACTCATCCAGAAGGCCCTGAGAGATCTTGTAGGCACCCTGATACTGAGCAACTTCCTCACCCATCAGGAACACGTTCTCATTACGGCGCATTTCTTCCGCCATCGCGTCGCGCAAAGCTTCACGAACGGTCATGCTCACCATTTTGGTGCCCGCAGGAATTTCCGGATCAGCAGGCGCAACACTTACGACCGGAGCTGCTGGCGCAGCCGGAGCGGCCTCAGCCACAGGAGCGGCTGGCGCAGCTGGTGCTTCAGGAGCCGCAGATGCGGAGCCAACACTGTCAGCAGCAGAAGCGTCTTCGCCTTCTTCCAGCAAAACAGCGATAGGTGCGTTCACCTTCACTTCTTCAGTGCCTTCAGCAACGAGGATCTTGCCGAGCACGCCCTCGTCTACAGCTTCCACTTCCATGGTTGCCTTATCGGTTTCGATTTCAGCAATCACGTCACCAGCAGAAACGGTGTCGCCTTCTTTTTTAAGCCACTTGGCAAGTTTGCCTTCTTCCATGGTCGGAGAAAGCGCAGGCATTAAAATTTCAACAGCCATAATTTTGTATCCCGACCTTTAAAGCAAGATGTCTGTGTAAAGCTCAGATGCATCCGGCTCCGGATCAGTCTGTGCAAACTCAGCAGAAGCAGCAACAACGCCGCGCACTTCTTTATCAATCGCTTTCAGTTCGTCTTCGCTGGCCCATTCTTTTTCAAGAAGGCGAGCGCGAACCTGTTCAATCGGGTCATGCTCAGAGCGCATCTTCTGGACTTCATCTTTACTGCGGTATTTTGCAGGATCAGACATGGAGTGACCACGATAACGGTAGGTGATCATCTCAAGGATGTAAGGACCGTTGCCTTCGCGGCACCATTCCATCGCATAGTCGGTCGCAGCTTTCACCGCACGCACGTCCATACCGTCCACCTGAACGCCCGGAATACCGAAGGAGGCACCGCGCTGGGAAAGATCAGTTGTGGAAGAAGCACGCTCAACAGACGTACCCATGCCGTACTTGTTGTTCTCGATCACATAGATCACCGGCAGGTTCCACAGCTTCGCCATGTTGAAGCTTTCATAAACCTGACCCTGGTTGGCAGCGCCATCGCCGAAGAACGCCATGGAAACTTTGCCGTTCTCTTTATAAGAGTTTGCAAAAGCAAGGCCCGTACCCAGTGCAACCTGCGCACCCACGATACCATGTCCACCATAGAACTCCTGTTCTTTGGAGAACATATGCATGGAACCGCCCTTACCCTTGGAAAGGCCACCGCGGCGACCAGTCAGTTCGGCCATCACACCGTTCGGGTCCATACCGCAAGCAAGCATGTGAGCGTGGTCACGGTAAGAGGTGATCATCTGATCGCCTTTTTCCTTCGCCATCTCCATTCCAACAACAACAGCTTCCTGACCGATATAAAGGTGACAGAAACCACCGATCAGCCCCATACCGTAAAGCTGCCCCGCCTTTTCTTCGAAACGGCGGATAAAGAGCATCTCGCGATATGCTTCGAGCTCTTGTTCCTTGGAAAATTCTGCGATCGCAGGTACATTTTTCTGTGCACCGCGGGCTTTGGTAGCGCTCTTAGCGCGACCGCCTGAAGACTTGGATTGAGTTCCAGCCATGAGCCTCGTCTCTTTTGACGTGAATTGGTGAAAACACACTACCGCCGAGACTACCGAAAGCCAACATCAGGTTTAACACTTGTGGATTGGCATAACCAATTGAAAATCCAGCGTTATTTTAGTTAACCTAAATTCAGTTAATTTTATTTAGTGAACTGAAATCAAGTTAATTCAACGTGATGTTTTAGTTCAGGATGATTGCAACCTCATTGGCATGTACCAGGTTCAAAGAAGCACGGGCACGCTCATCCACCATATCAGGATCCAGACTTTCAGGATCAAGCAGCATAACACGGCGCTGCAACTGCAAGCGCTCTGCACGCAGCTCCTCCAGCTCCAGTTCAAGAGCCAGTATTTCATGTTCAATCTGGGGACGCCCTACAAGCCCCAGCTCGCCATTGAGCGCATGAAACGCGAAGTAACATAGCGCACCTATTGCAAGCCCGGGGACAACGAGGTTCTTTAGAAAGGAATCTTTCCGCTGACGTGTGGTAGCTAGCACTGACCGACCTACTCATTACAAAAATGGTCACATGCCAGCACTATTTCACAGCGCCCTTAACCAAGAGTTTCTGATTTACCAGAAAGTAGAGAGTAATCGCTCATTTTTCACAGGAACAAAAAAACCGCGTTTTATCCATCAGCTTTATACCCGTCTCCCCCTGTTTCCCGCAGGGCCTTGAGAACCGGCTGTTTCAGCTGACTGAACATCACAAAATTACCCGCAAGTGTAAAAGCAACGCCGATTATTGCAGTGAACGTCCATTCAAACCCTTCAGCAAATAAAGATCACAGAAACGAGGCCCGACGGAATAAGCGATGTAGCATTGTAAAACGCAACGAAGTTCAGACTAAACAGGCAAAGCGCCAGCAAAACAACATAACGCCTGAGCAAGGCAAGAGCTACAATCATTAGCACAGCAGCAATCGCAAACCGGTAAAAGATTGAGGCAAGCACGGGGACCTCCCCAATCTGCCAGGCAATGGCAAGCATGACCCTGTTCGAAAAAAGATATGCAACCGCCATCAATCTGGTCACGAACAACAATGTACAATATGCAGTCGGAATACTCTTTTACCTCTCCCTCGCCTTCATTGTAGTAGGCTTTGCTTATGAGCCAACATCTGAGCTTGCCATTTCAACCGCATATCTGGTTCTGGCAAATTCAGCCATCGCTGTCTCATTGCTCCTGTTCATGCTCCGTCACGGTGAAGCCTCACGTGTATCGGCCCTGCTTTTTTCTGCCCCCCCAACCGCAGAGCTCATCGCCTGGGGCATCCTTGGTGAAGTTCTGCCCCCAATAGCCTGGCTTGGCATCGCAATGGCAGCAAGCGGCGTGTCACTCATCCCTCGTACTGCATAAGCTTAACCCGCCTCACGACCTGTGGGGATTACTTTTTGAAGAAATAATCAGGCGTTTGGCACCCAAGGCCACACGCACAACAAAACCGTTCAAGATCAACGCAAAAAACGCAAACCCGTGCACATAAAAACGCAAAACGGGAATCTGCTATAGATTCCCGTTAGATAACTTCAAAAATCGGTTTTAGGCGTTCTCAGCCAGCCGAGTGAGCTTAATCAACACCGCTGCCGTCCCCTTAAGGCGATCATCCGCAGACGGCCAGTCGCGGGTCAGCACCACTTTCTGATCCGGGCGAATCTTGGCGAGGATAGTTTGCTCTGCGATGTAGGATACCAGCCCCGCCGGATTGTTGAACTCGCCATTGCGGAAGCCGATCACAATACCCTTCGGCCCAGCGTCAATCTTTTCAACATTCGCTTTGCGGCACAACCCCTTGATGTAAACAATCTTCAGAAGGTGTTGAACTTCCTCAGGAAGTGGCCCGAAGCGGTCAATCATCTCGGCCCCAAAGCCGTCAATCTCGTCAAGCTCTACAAGGTCCGCCAGACGGCGATAAAGCTCAAGGCGCAATTGCAGGTCAGGTACATACGTATCGGGGATAAGAACCGGCGTGCCGATAGCAATTTGCGGCGACCACTGCTCCTCCTGAAAGTCCTCACCGCCCGATTTGAGCTGAGCAACCGCCTCCTCCAGCATCTGCTGGTAAAGCTCAAACCCAACCTCCTTAATATGCCCGGACTGCTCTTCCCCAAGCAAATTACCCGCTCCGCGAATATCCAGATCATGCGAAGCAAGCTGAAAACCCGCACCCAAATTCTCAAGACTTTGCAACACCTTAAGACGACGCTCAGCCGTAGCCGTCAGCGTCTTATTGGCAGGAACTGTAAACAGAGCATAAGCCCGCGTCTTGGATCGCCCCACCCGTCCACGGATCTGATAGAGCTGCGCAAGCCCAAACATGTCTGAGCGGTGCACAATCAAAGTATTCGCGTTTGGTATGTCCAGACCGGACTCCACAATAGTCGTCGCCAGAAGCACATCAAACTTGCCTTCATAGAAAGCATTCATGATGTCATCTAGCTCCCCCGGAGGCATCTGACCATGCGCAGAAACCACTTTAACTTCAGGCACATTCTCTTCTAAGAACGCCCTCACCTCCGCCAGATCAGACACACGCGGACACACATAAAAACTCTGCCCCCCACGATAGTGCTCACGCAGCAGGCTCTCGCGGATAACCATCGGGTCGAACGGGGATATAAACGAACGCACCGCCAGACGATCCACCGGTGGTGTCGCAATCAGGGAAAGCTCACGAACACCCGTCAGCGCCAATTGTAAGGTACGAGGAATCGGGGTCGCAGAAAGCGTCAGAACGTGAACATCACTTTTCAGCTCTTTCAACCGTTCTTTATGCTTCACCCCAAAATGCTGCTCCTCATCAATGATCAGAAGTCCCAAGTCTCTGAAACCAATCGCTTTTCCTAAAAGCGCATGTGTACCGACAACAACATCAACAGAGCCGTCCTTCAGCCCCTTCTTGGTCTCACTGAGCTCCTTACCGGGGACAAGTCTTGATGCTTGCCGTACAACAATAGGCAACCCGTTAAAGCGATCCGCAAACGTCCGGTAATGCTGCCGCGCCAAAAGCGTCGTCGGTACAACCACAGCCACTTGCCTTCCAGACATCGCCGCCAAAAACGCTGCTCTTAAAGCAACTTCCGTCTTACCAAAGCCCACATCCCCGCAAATCAGCCGGTCCATCGGACGACCAGACGCCATATCGTCAAACACGGACTCAATCGCCGTCATCTGGTCATCAGTCTCGTCATAAACAAACCGCGCAGAAAACTCGTCATAAGCCCCTTCAGGTGCCGTAATCGCCGGAGCCGTTCGCAAAGCCCGTTCAGCTGCAATCTTGATCAGCCCATCTGCAATCTCAAGAATGCGCTTCTTCATCTTGGCTTTACGAGCCTGCCACGCCCCGCCGCCAAGCTTATCTAACTGAACTTCCTGATCTTCTGAGCCATAGCGCGTCAGCAGCTCAATGTTCTCAACCGGCAGGTAAAGCTTGTCAGAACCCGCATATTGCAGCTCCAGACAATCATGGGGAGCCCCAACAGCCTCAATGGTCTTCAGCCCGATAAAGCGCCCGATACCATGCTCCACATGCACAACCAGATCACCCGGCGACAATGCAGAAGCCTCAGTTAAAACATTAGCTCCTTTTGACTTTCGCCGACGCTGACGCACCAGACGGTCACCGAGGATATCCTGCTCGCCAATGAAAGCCAGATCATCAATCTCAAAGCCATGCTCAAGGCCAAGAATGATAAGCGCTGTCAGTCCATCAGGAACCTTAGCAAGCTCACCAGAATGCCCAGCATATCCGGTCCGGTCCAAACCGTGATCGCTTAATACTTGCGCCAGCCGCT
The DNA here is from genome assembly GCA_947496145.1 of uncultured Pseudovibrio sp. Taxonomy (GTDB): domain Bacteria; phylum Pseudomonadota; class Alphaproteobacteria; order Rhizobiales; family Stappiaceae; genus Pseudovibrio. The sequence goes on along the minus strand of CANMBS010000025.1, from coordinate 39,528 downwards.
CTCTGGACCCCTCACTCCAGCAGGAAAGCACAGCTCTTTTACCTTCTTTGGCAAGAGACGCCACATGGGTGGAGAGCGCATCGAAAATATTCACGTCCCCGGCAGCACGTTCAGCCGCAAAGTTGCGCCCCTGACGACCTCCCATATCGATAGCCGTCTTACCCGTGCCCGGAGGCATGGCAAACGGGGATATCTGCGCAGAAGCTCTGTCCGCAACGCATGAACCAAATTCAGCGTCCTGCAGATAAATGGAAACTGGAGGAATTGGCTTATACGGCACTCCCGCAGAGAGCGCCTTGTTATTCAGCCCATCCTGACGCGCACCGAAATGCTCCTCTACCTGCTCAAGCCGTTCCTTGATCATATCTTCTGCATTGGCATCCAGAACGACAGGAACATCACCAATATAATCAAACAGGTTCGCGAGCTTGTCGTGGAACAAAGGTAACCAGTGCTCCATTCCCGCATAGCGTCGCCCCTCACTAATGGACTGATAAAGCACGTCATCTGGCCCAGCGGCACCGAAAGTGGTCACGTAATTACGCCGAAAGCGCGAGATCGTATCCGGATCAAGAATGATCTCACTCATAGGAACAAGCGTAAGCCCCTTCTTCTGAGCAAGTGTTCTTTGACTGTCCGTATCAAACGAGCGAATAGACTCCAGCGTATCTCCGAAGAAGTCCAGACGCACGGGCTCTTTGGTCGCTGGTGAGAACAGATCAATAATCCCCCCACGCACCGCATATTCACCCGTCTCCCGTACTGTCGGCGTTCGCGCAAAGCCGTTAATTTCCAACCACTTGATGATCTTGTCAGGATTAACGCGATTACCTGGCGTGAAGGAAAGAATATGACTGGACGTCCAGTCCCGCACCGGCATCCGCTGCAAAGCTGCATTGACCGTGGTGATCAGCACAAACTTCTTTTTCTTCGGCAAGCCCTTGGCAAGGCGAAGCAATGTCAGCAAACGCCGCGCAACAATCGCTCCGTGAGGCGACACACGGTCATACGGCAGGCAGTCCCATGCCGGGAGCTGTAGCACCTCCACATCCGGCGCAAAAAAGCCCAGCGCTTCCGTGAGCGCAGCCATCCGGGTTGCATCCCGTGCAACATATGTCAGCGCCAGCCCGCCCTCTTTAACTTCAGCAAGCACCTTTGAAAGCACATAAGCCTCCGCTCCATCAGGAACAGAGGAAAGTGTTATGTTTTCACCTTTTGTCAGCAGACTTTCAAACACAGGACAGCACAACCTTATTTATCTTTAGCGAAAGGGTATTTCTTGACCTTGAGGACAAGAGAGACAAATGCCTCAAAGCACTTAGGCTTCATTCTTATCCTTGTAGTAATTCAGGATTTTGCGGAAAAGCTCCGTGTCAGCTTCAGCAGGAACCGGCTTGGTGCCAATAAACCAGGAGAACAGGTCCTGATCATGATGCTGCAGGAACACCTCCAGCTCATCAAGTTCTGCGTCATTCATCTGCACAATATGCTTTTCAACATATCCGCCCAGCATAATGTCCATTTCTTTCATGCCACGGTGGTGACAACGAAAAACAATGCGCTTCCGGCGATTATCCAGCTCTACGTTCTCGTTTTGATCTTTGTTCTGCGCACTCTGATCCATCATCATTCCCCCAGAAAGGTCATTGGCACTACCTGCAAACAGATAGGGCAAAATTGCTTCGCCTGTATACAACCCTTATTTTCATCTGTCAGTGTTTTCTTAAGGGCGTTGCACAAATGCGGGGAACATGGCACAGATCAGATTAACTGTTCACGTTCTGGTCTACATGGTATGCGCCCTACTCGCCTTGATCCTCTTTTCGCTTCAGTCACCAAGCTTCCGGGCATTGGCCCAAAGATTGCAAAGACCATAACCAATCTGCTTGTTGGCAGCCCGGACCGTGAAGCCCGCATTTCAGACCTGCTTTTCCACGTACCGGTCAATGTAATTGACCGCCGCCTGCGCCCCGGCGTTGCAGGCTCTCCAGAAGGTGAAATCGTAACACTGGTTTTGCATATTGATCAGCACCGCGCTCCGCCTCGAAACAGTCGCGCGCCATATAAAGTTCTGGCTCATGATGAAACTGGCGCTATCGAACTGGTGTTCTTCCACGCTCGTGGAGATTACTTGCAACGCACTCTGCCTGTTGGTGAAAAGCGGATTATCTCCGGCAAAGTCGAATGGTTCAAAGAACGCGCCCAGATGGTGCATCCAGACCACATGGTCTCAGAGGAAGAAGCAGAGAACCTGCCTCTTGTCGAGCCGGTCTACCCGATGACGGCAGGTCTTGCCTCCAAAACGCTCCAACGCGCCATGGGAACAGCTCTTCAATTCCTCCCTCAAATGCCAGAGTGGCAGAACCAATCCTTTGTAGATCAACGCGATTTCCCGCCTTTCGACGTGGCCTTGCGTTCAATCCATAAACCAGAAGACGCCAGAGACCTCGCACCAGAAGGAAAATCCCGAGCACGTCTGGCCTATGATGAGTTCCTCGCCAACCAGCTTGCACTGGCCTTGGTGCGCAACTCTTTGCGCCACATGGGCGGCAAAGCCCGCAAAGGCGACGGCTCACTACGCCGGAAGATCCTTTCCGCGCTCCCGTTTGAACTGACAGGTGGTCAGGAAGAAGCGTTGAAGGAAATCTTCGCCGACCTGGAAGAACCAACCCGCATGCTACGCCTCCTGCAAGGTGACGTAGGTTCGGGTAAAACCGTCGTTGGCCTGATGGCAATGGCAGCGGTGATTGAGACCGGAGGGCAAGCCGCCATGATGGCACCTACAGACATCCTTGCCCGCCAGCACTACGCCTCTATGAAACCCCTTTGTGACGCAGCAGGCATCCGCGCAGCTGTCTTGTCAGGCAAAGATACCGCCAAAACCAAAAGAGAAATCGGTGAAGCACTGGAAGCGGGCGAGATCGACCTCATCGTCGGCACCCACGCCCTCTTCCAGTCCACAGTCAGTTTTAAAGACCTTGGTATCACCATCGTTGACGAACAGCACCGCTTTGGTGTCCACCAGCGCCTTGCTCTCTCCTCCAAGGGCGCACATGTGGATGTGCTGGTTATGACCGCAACTCCAATCCCGCGCACACTGGTACTCTCTTATTTCGGCGATATGGACGTCTCCCGCCTGACAGATAAGCCAAAGGGACGTCAGGAAATTAAAACCGTCTCCATTTCACTGGACCGCATCGGCGAAGTGGTGGATCGCCTTGAGGTGATGATCGCTCAGGGCCAGAAGATCTACTGGGTCTGCCCGCTCGTCGAAGAATCCGAAAAGATCGACCTTGCCGCCGCTGAAGAACGCTTCAACGATTTGCAAAACGCGCTCGGTCCGGTCGTCGCGCTTGTCCATGGACGACAGAAAGCCGATGAAAAGCAAGCTGCCATGGATGCCTTCAAAAAAGGCGATGCACGCATCCTCGTCGCCACCACGGTGATCGAGGTGGGCGTTGACGTTCCTGACGCAACCATCATCGTCATTGAGCATGCAGAACGTTTCGGCCTTGCCCAGCTTCACCAGCTGCGAGGCCGCGTGGGGCGTGGTAGCCTCGCTTCTTCCTGCCTGCTGCTCTTCAAAGCACCGCTTAATGAAACAGCTGCTGCTCGCCTGAATATCCTGCGCCAGACCAATGACGGCTTCCTGATTGCAGAAGAAGACCTGCGCCTGCGCGGTGAAGGTGAGCTGCTGGGCACCCGCCAATCCGGCTCACCGGGCTTTAGACTGGCGTCGATTGAGGATCATGCTGATCTCATGGAAATTGCAAGAGATGACGCAAAGCTCATAATGGCAACGGACCCGGAACTGAAAACAGAAAGAGGCGACGCCTTGCGCCACCTCCTGTATCTCTTTGGCAGAGATGAAGCCATCAGGCTCTTACGAGCGGGCTAATCTCTTGGCTATTCAGCAACGGTGGTCTCAGTACTTCCGTTGTCTTTTGCAGCCTTTTTGCGCTGATGCGCCTCAACCGCCTGCTGGTCCTCACCTTCAAGCAGTTTTGGATATTCAGGGCTCACCAGTCCAGCCGAAATCACAAGCTTTGCCGCATCTTCAACACTCATCGAAAGCTCGATAATGTCTTCGCGTGGCACAAACAATAAGAAGCCCGAAGTTGGGTTAGGTGTTGTTGGTAAGAACACGGAGACTGTATCTGCACCCTCATCTTTCAGATGATCAGCAACTTCACCCTTGGTATCCGTTGCAAGAAAAACAATGGCCCACAATCCCTTACGCGGATATTCTACCAGTCCCGCCTTGGTAAAATTACGTCCGCTGTCATTCAACACCGTCTCAAAGATCTGTTTCAGAGCAGAATAGAGATTACGCACCAGTGGCATACGACCCAAAATGGATTCACCAAACCCAATCAGTGATCGCCCGGCGATATTGGCCGTAAGAAACCCGATAACAGTGATCGCCACAAGTGCTGCAAACAATCCGAAACCTGGCACCTCAACCGGCAGATAGTTATCCGGGTTGTACATTGTGGGAAGAAATGGCTTCACCCAGGCATCAATAAGCTGAATAAGTGACCAGCTCAGATAAAGCGTGATGCCAACCGGTCCTGTAATGACAAGGCCAGTAAAGAAATAGTTCCTAAGCCGCGTCATGAACCCAACGCGCTTTGGTTTCAATTCCCCGTCAGATCCCATGGGCAAACTTTCTATTCCGGGCGCCACCTGCTCACGTGTCATGCGGTGGCATTTAGGTATATCTATGCTTCTTTACGAACTAGTGTATTTTGAGGCTTTTGCAAGTTCCCCTTGAAAAAGTTTGGAGCCATACCCATTAATGGGGTGGATATGTTAGCCAGTGTCGCCAACACGAGCACCACCAGCCAAACTCCCCCTATTGTCAGCACTCATCTTTACGGCGTATAACCACACATGTGCGTGCCAGAAATGGAGCAACCTGTGAAAAAGCTATTCTACCTTACACTTGGCTTAGCTCTTGTAGCCACAGGGATTATTGGCATTTTTCTCCCTCTGCTACCAACAACGATCTTCTTCATTCTTGCAGCTGGCTGCTTTGCAAAATCCAACCCGCACCTGGAAAACTGGATTCTCACGCATCCCAAGATCGGCCCAAGTGTTATCCATTGGCAAAAACACAAGATCATTCCGAAAAAGGCTAAGTTCCTTGCCTTCACAGGCCTCACTTTTGGCTACGTAATGTTTCTGAAAATGTCCCACCCGACACTGCTGCTTGCTGTCGCTGTCGCTCTTATGATGGCTTCCATTGCCGTTTACATCGCCAGCAGACCCTCCAAACCCATCACGACTTAAACACTATACATATCAAGCACCTGCGAACGCATTATTTTTCTGAAAAACCCAAAAGCTTTAACCATAAGCATAATACCACCAGCCATGTTCTTGATATGTTCTAATTTATATGTGATAGTTCAGGTCTTATGACCAAGCTAGAACAAGTCTTCCCTCTTCAGGCCCAAAGAGTACACGAGGTATGTGGTGCCGGAGCTTTCTCATTTGCCGCAATGGCCTGCGGACAAGTCGATGCAACCATTTTGTGGCTCCAGTCCGGCTGGCAAACCGAACAACTCAATCCCACTGGTTTGACGCAGTTTGTATCCCCTAAAAAACTTGTGATGGTGCATGCAGATACCCACAAGGATTTGCTGGCCTGCTCGGAAGACGGCTTACGCTCTGGTGCGGTTAGTCTGGTTATCTGTGAAGTCACACAAAAGCTCGACCTTACAGCAGGCAGACGCTTGCAACTCGCTGCGGAAGAAGGCGGCTCCACCGGAATTTTAATCATACCTGAGGGCGCAGGCAGCAACGCAACCCAAACCCGCTGGCACTGCTCCCCTATATTCGAAGGAGGCCATACCTCCAACAAGAACTTGACACTTCAGGATTGGCAACTAATTAAGAACAAATCAGGAACACTAACAAACTGGAAGGTGTATTGGGATGCAAAGACGCATCGTGTCATTGTGGTTTCCGAGGATGGCAAGTGACCGCATTTTGCGTGCAAACCCCATATCTGCACCATTTGCAGTCACCTCTCACGAAAAGAACACCGAAAGGCTGTATTGCCTCAATCGGCAAGCCCTGAGACTTGGCTTAGTCCCCGGTATGGGGCTGTCAGATGCCAGAGCTTTATGCCCTGAGCTGCTCACTCAGCCGTCAGATCTTCATGCAGATGACAGGTTTCTCAAGCTGCTGGCCAGATGGGCAGATCGCTATTGTCCCTGGGTGGGCTTTGACGGACATGATGGCTTGCTTTTGGACGTAACCGGCTCCACTCATTTCTTTGAGAGCGAGGCAGACTTACTGGCAGATATTCACGAAAGGCTCACAAGTTATCAGCTCAATGTCCGCTCTGGTCTGGCTGAGACAATCGGTGCAGCCTGGGCCATGTCCCACTTTAGCAAAGGCGTTATACAGGCCGGACAGCTCAAAACAGCCTTAAGCCCACTCCCTGTGGCCGCTTTACGGCTGGATGATGAAACCTGTGCCACCTTGCAACGCCTCGGCCTGCGCACCATTGGTGATGTGCTAGCAATCCCACGCGCCACACTAGGCCGTCGTTTTGGCCTGCCCCTGATGCGCCGCATAGATCAGGCCCTTGGAGATCAGCCAGAACAGATCAATCCTGCCTCTCCTGAAATGTCCTATGCCGCTCGCCTCAGTTTCCCGGACCCCATCGGCCTTTACGATGACGTGATGGCAGGCCTTGAACGTTTACTTAATCGCATCTGCGAAAAACTCAAAACACAAGAGATGGGCACCCGTATTCTGCTCATAACCTGCCAGCGTGTGGATCAGGCCAGTGTACAGGTAGAGCTGCGTCTCGCCCGTCCCATGCGGGAAGCAGCAAGCATTCTTCCCCTGTTTGAACGCAGCCTCCGCGAAATAGACGCAGGCTTTGGCATCGATCAGATCCGTCTGAAAGCTCTCACCATAGAGCCCTTGCCCCTTAAGCAACTGGAAGCAAGCAGCACACCAGAAAAGAAGAATGACGCGCTGAGCGATCTTATCACTCGCCTTGGCAGTCGCATCGGCCTTGAAAAAATCAAGTGCTTCCAACCCGCTGAAAGTCATATCCCCGAGCGCAGCTTTACTGTCTCACCTGCTGCTTATTGCGAACCAGAGGGGCAATGGTACAGCAAAACCTCACGACCCCTAAGACTATTTCCCCCGGAAACCATAGGAGGAAGTGAAAGAAGTCCACCCAGCACCTTCAACTGGCGACGCATGAAATTTTCCATTGCCAACGCGACAGGTCCGGAGCGCATCTGTCCGGAATGGTGGATGGATGACCCAAACTGGCGTTCAGGTCTGCGAGATTACTGGCGAGTAGAGACCACAGAAGGCCGCCGTCTCTGGTTATTCTTTACTCCGCAAAATCCAGCGTGGTACGTGCAGGGGGAATTTGCATGACCTATGCTGAGCTGTGCGTGACCTCCAATTTCACCTTTCTGATCGGAGCCTCGCACCCGGAAGAACTGGTAGCACGCGCTGCAAAACTCGGCCTTTCTGCTATCGCCATTACGGACCGCAATTCATTAGCAGGCATAGTCCGTGCGTATACAGCTCTCAAAGAACTGGCCCGCAAACGCGATGAGGTGCTGGCGGTACGTTCCAGCCATCGTCAGGATCCAAGCAGCAGGCAAGACATTGTGGAAGGCGTAAATGACCTGCCAGTCTCCGCAGTCACCCTGCCTCGCTTGATTGTCGGTTGCCGCCTGATACTGGAAGACAGCCCCGTTCATTGGCTTGCCTTCCCTCAGGACCACGAAGCTTATGCGCGTCTGTCCCGTTTACTCACCAAAGGCAAGCGCCGCGCAGAAAAAGGCCAGTGCCAGCTGTTTCTCATTGACCTGTTGAAAGACGCCTCTGGCATACTTTTTGTCGCCCTTCCACAGACCACACTGGAAACACCACTGGTCAGCGAACATATTAAAAAGCTCGCCCAAGCCTACCCCTCCTATGTTTTCTTAGGTGCTGCTCCCCTTTACGATGGCAGAGATCAGGCCTATTTCGATAATTGCGCTAAACTTGCCTTGCAGCTTGCGACACCCATGGTCGCAGTGGGCGATGTGCTCATGCATAGTAGCAATCGCCGTCAACTGGCAGATGTTTTGACCTGCATCCGTGAGGGCATCACTATCGACCAGATTGGTCGCCGCGCTCTTCCCAATAGCGAACACCGCCTTAAATCCTCTCAGGATATGGCCAGCCTGTTTCGCAATCATCCAGCGGCTATCAAACGCACACTGGAAATTGCAAATCGCTGTTCTTTCTGCCTTTCAGAACTCTCCTACGATTACCCGCAGGAGGACAACTCAAACGAAACCGCACAACAACGGCTGGAACGTCTCACGCTGGAAGGCATCAAACGCCGCTACCCCAAAGGCGAAACAGAAAACGTACAATCTCTGGTGAAAAAGGAACTGGCATTGGTAGGCAAACTCAAATTTGCCGCTTACTTCCTCACCGTACGAGATATCGTCACTTTTGCCCGCTCTCAGGGCATCCTCTGTCAGGGGCGCGGCTCTGCGGCCAATTCCATCATTTGCTATGCCCTCGGTATCACCGATGTATCGCCGGAAACCATTTCCATGGTGTTTGAGCGCTTCATTTCAGAATACCGTAATGAGCCGCCAGACATTGACGTGGATTTTGAGCACGAACGCCGTGAAGAAGTCATCCAGCACATCTACAAAAAATATGGTCGTCATCGGGCTGGCCTGTGCGCCACGGTCATTCACTTCCGCTCCCGTGCAGCTATCCGCGAGGTTGGCAAGGTTATGGGCCTGTCTCAGGACCTTCTTGCCAGCCTGACTGGCCTGATGTGGGGCTCATCTGGCAATGGCATCCCAGAGGAACGACTGAAAGAACTTGGCTTAACTAAAGATAACCCGCGCCTTGCCCTTACGATCCGTCTGATCAAAGAAATCATCGGCTTTCCCCGTCACCTCTCTCAGCATGTAGGTGGTTTCGTCATTACTCAGGGAAGGTTAGATGAGTTATGCCCCATCGAAAATGCTGCTATGGAAGACCGTACCGTTATTGAGTGGGATAAGGACGACATCGACGCTCTGCAAATCCTGAAGATTGATGTCCTCAGCCTCGGCATGCTCACCTGCCTTCGCAAATGCTTTGATCTGATTGCTCAAAAAGGCGGAGACCAGCTCACTATCGCCACAGTGCCTCCAGACGACAAACCAACCTACAAGATGCTCTGCAAGGCGGATGCAATCGGTGTTTTTCAGGTAGAAAGCCGCGCCCAATTAAACTTTCTCCCTCGCATGCAACCCTGCCAATTCTATGATCTTGTCATAGAAGTTGCCATTGTTCGCCCCGGCCCCATTCAGGGTGGAATGGTACACCCGTATATCAAACGTCGTCAGGGTATTGAGCAAATTACCTTCCCTTCCAAAGAACTTGAAGAAGTACTAGGCAAAACCCTCGGCGTCCCCTTGTTTCAGGAGCAAGCCATGCGCATCGCAGAGGTTGCCGCAGGCTTTTCCGCAGAAGAAGCCGACCGTCTGCGCCGTTCTCTTGCCACCTTCAGACGTATGGGCACTATCAGCTCATTCAAGGAACGCTTCATCAAAGGCATGTTACAGCGTGGTTATGAACTAGATTTTGCGGAGCGTTGTTTCTCTCAAATCGAGGGCTTTGGCAACTATGGTTTCCCGGAGAGCCATGCAGCCGCTTTCGCCATGCTGGCGTATGTCTCCGCTTATCTGAAATGCCATCATCCAGCTGCCTTTGCCTGTGCCTTGCTCAACTCCCAACCTATGGGCTTTTATGCCCCTGCACAAATAATACGAGACGCTCGCGAGCACGGGGTGGAAGTACGCCCTGTCTGCGCCAACCACAGCCACTGGGATAATACACTGGAGCGGCGTGGCGACGGACAACTCGCCATCCAGCTGGGTTTCCGGCAGATCAAGGGCTTCAAGGAAGAAGATGCCCTCTGGCTCGTCGCCGCACGAGGCAATGGCTATCCCGACCCACAAAGTATCTGGCAGCGTGGTAACATCCCTCCCAAGGCATTGGAAAAACTGGCAGAAGCTGATGCCTTTATCTCCATGGGCCTCAGTCGCCGAGACGCTCTCTGGCAAGTCAAAGCCATCAAAGGCATACAACCACTACCGCTGTTTAATGATCCATTTGATGGCGAAGCTATCTTTGAACCAGATGTTTCCTTGCCTACCATGCATCTGGGAGAAGAAATGGTGGAGGACTATCTTGCCACACGCCTGTCCCTGCGCGCTCATCCCATGGAGTTGTTGCGACCCGATATTCCAGGCCTTACCACCCATGCTGCTTTGTCAGGTGCTCCTTTAAAGCGCACACAGGTCTGCGGCCTTGTCATCACACGCCAGCGCCCCGGCACAGCTTCCGGCGTCATCTTCCTCACGCTGGAGGATGAAACAGGCGTGTGTAATGTGGTCGTCTGGCCCAAAATCTATCAAAAATTCCGCAGACAGGTAATCTCAGGTCGCCTGCTCCATGTCACAGGTTACTTGCAGCGTGAAGGCATTGTGGTGCACCTCATAGCCCAGGAAATAAGTGACTATTCTGAGCGCCTGTCTCAACTTGGTCACCCTCTGGATGAGGATATCGGTCAAACACTCCCCACCGCAGATGATGCCCCGCGCCGTCCACTCATTCCCCGCAGCACCGCCCGTCACCCACGCGAACAGGCAAAAAAACTCTTCCCCAGCAGAGATTTTCACTAAAGCGTATCTCTGAAAAGTGGACACCGGTTTTCAGATAAAGATACTCAAAAACAAAAGCTAAAGCAGATCAAGCGTTTCAGCTTAAACGCGAACTGCTTTAAGTTTGAGCTTGCAGCCCAGTGGCCTCAGAACCACTATTCCGCTGCTGTCATGTGTTTGTTTAAACCAACCATAAGGCGGTGAAACTTTTCACCCTGTACAGCTACGTGATCCCGTAGTGAATTGGCAGCCCTTTCAGAGTCTCCGGAAGCAAGAGCATCCACCACATCTTCGTGCTCTGACATGGATTGCTCCATACGGCCACGCAGCCGAAGCTGCAATCGCCGAAACGGTTTTAGTCGATGATGCAACCGCACAGCTTCTTGTTCCAGAAAGCCATTACCAGATTCGTGATAAATCAACTTATGGAAACGCTCATTCTCCAGATAATAGCTTTCAGTATCATTCGCATTGACAGCTTCTTGACATTTTATATTCAGAACACGGAGTTTTTCAAGCGCAACTTCATCAATTCGTCTTGCTGCTAAACGACCACAGACAGCTTCCAGCTCCGCCATCACCTCAAACATTTCCATAAGTTCAAGCGGCCCTGGCTGGCGGACGAAGGCTCCACGACGCGGGATAAGTTCCACCAGACCTGAAAGAGCAAGCCTTTGAAAGGCTTCGCGAAGAGGTGTTCTGGAAACGTTGAAGCGCTCTGACAAACGCACCTCATCCAGCCGGTCTCCATTACGAAACGTTCCGTTAAAGATCAGCTCTTCCAGCTCCTGGGCAATATTATCAGCTCGGCGTTTTTCCATCTCTCATTCTTACAACAAGCGCTTGACAAAACACAATACATCCATTCTTGTATACAATCATAATTATAAAATATACAAAACTCCTTTTTTCATTGTCTGTTTAACCCCTTGGGGTTTTCGGGAGAACAATATGAAATTTATGCTGAAGGCAGCTGTGGGAGCAGCTGCAATCTTCGCAAGCTTTGGTTTTGCACAAGCTGAAACGTTACGTTTGTCTCACCAGTGGTCCAACAAAGATATTCGTCACAAAGTCGCGCAAATTGTTGCTGATGAAGTAGCTGCTGCCAATGTGGATCTATCTATAAAAATTTATGGCTCCAAATCACTCTTCAAGCCACGTGAGCAATACCGCCCGCTCAGCCGTGGTGCGCTTGAAATGGCTGTCTTGCCACTTAGCTATGCAGGAGGGCAACGTCCCGAATATAACCTCACGCTTATGCCGGGTCTGGTGAAGAACCACGATCATGCAGCACGCCTCAGTGTGTCTCCATTCATGAGAAGTCTGGAAGAGATCATGGCAAAAGATGATGTCATGGTGCTGGTTCACGGTTATCTGGCAGGTGGTTTCTCCGGAAAAGAAAAATGCATTACCAAGCCTGAAGACGTAAAAGGCCTGCAAATGCGTGCTGCCGGTAAAGCATTTGAGCAGATGCTGGCAGGCGCAGGAGCTTCTATTGCCTCAATGGCGTCCTCAGAAATCTACAACGCCCTGCAAACCGGCGTTCTTAACGCAGCAAATACTTCGTCTGCCTCTTTCGTTTCCTACCGGATTTACGAACAGGTTTCCTGTTATACTCCGGCAGGTGATGTTGCCCTCTGGTTCATGTATCAGCCTTTACTCATGAACAAATCAACCTTTGAAAGGCTGAATGAGCAACAACAGGGCGCTCTGCGCAAAGCCGCAGAAAAAGCACAGGCTTACTATCTGGCAGAAGCTAAGAAGCAAGATGCTGCTTCTGCAGAGGTGTTCCGTGAAGCAGGCGTTGAGATTGCGAAAATGTCAGCTGAAGATTTCGCTGTCTGGCGCGCACTGGCAATGGAAACGTCTTACAAGAAATTCGCAAGCGAAGTGGAAAATGGGCAGCAACTGCTCGATAAGGCACTGGCTGTTGAATAAAGCGGTTTCAGGCAATGCTAACTGCCTCCGGATTGTTCTCTTATCAACGTAGTAAACTCACACAAACCCCTGTGTGAACTCCACTCCAGATAAGAAACAAATGACCAGAGATAACTGCAGTATCCCTCAAGGGACCAGCTATCTCTGGTTCATTCCCAATAAAAGGATAAGAATATGGCGGGTCAAAGCGCAGCATTCGCAGCTCGTTCTGGCAACAACCCCTTTCTTCAATTGGTAGCATCCCTATCAACACTGGCTGGCTGGATTTCCGCAGCTATGATTGTCGCTGCCGTAGCTATTACCTGTCAAATGATCTTCATCCGCTTTGTTCTCAACGGATCGACGATCTGGCAAACGGAAGCCGTAATCTATTTGGTGATTGCTGCAACACTCATTGGATTGTCATATGTGCAGCATTTGCGCGGTCATGTGAATGTTGATCTGATCCCTTTAGCATTGCCCATGGGTGCCCGCTATTTACTCGCCTTATTAACTCTGGGGCTTTCCATCGCTATTGTCATGGCAATGGTCTTTTATGGCTGGGAATTCTGGTATGTCACTTGGGAGCGCGGCTGGCGCTCTGATACCGTTTGGGGTGTCCGCCTCTGGATTCCTTACCTCGCGATCCCCATTGGTTTTTCTTTGCTTTTACTACAATTTATCGCCGATTTTCTGGCATTAATCCTATACATTGACCGCCCGTTCGGTCTGGAGGATCATTGATGGATCCTCTTCTTCTGGGCGGATTAGTAGCTCTTGCCACAATCATTGTACTGTTTTCCGGAATTTCCGTAGCATTGGGGCTGCTCGTTGTCTCTGCTGGCTTCCTGATAATATATGATGGCTTCAGGTCTCTGGAGCTGCTGCCTGAAATCTTTTTCGGCAAACTTGATAACTTCGCACTGCTCTCTATTCCCATGTTCATCATAATGGGGGCTTCCATTGCTTCCACACGAGCAGGCGCAGACCTTTATGAAGCGCTGGAGCGCTGGCTGACCCGTATACCTGGAGGTTTGGTAGTCTCCAACCTCGGTGCCTGCGCATTATTTGCTGCCATGTCAGGCTCATCCCCGGCAACCTGTGCCGCAATAGGCAAAATGGGCATCCCCGAAATGCGCAAGCGTGGCTATCCTGACGGCGTAGCAGCTGGCTCTATTGCAGCTGGTGGCACTCTTGGCATCCTGATCCCACCTTCAGTAACCATGATCGTTTATGGCATTGCGACCGAGACTTCCATTGGGCGCCTCTTCCTTGCAGGAGTTATTCCAGGCTTGATGCTGGTGGGTCTGTTCATGGCCTGGTCGCTGTATTCTACATGGCGCTCAGGCAACACCGAACAACTCAGCCCCGGCTCATACAGCTGGAAGCAAAGGCTGGAAATCCTGCCGCGTGTGATCCCGTTCCTTCTGATAATTCTGGGTGTGCTCTACGCTATGTACGGCGGCATCGCCACACCGTCTGAAACGGCAGCGGTTGGTGCTTTGCTCTGCCTGTTCATTGCCATGATCATCTATAAGCTATGGCATCCAAGAGATATCTGGGTAGTGCTGCGAGACAGCACTCGTGAGAGCGTGATGGTTCTGTTCATCATCGCGGCAGCAGGCGTGTTTTCTTACATGCTGTCATCCTTGTTTATCACTCAATCCATAGCGGAATGGATTGGTACACTGGATGTAAACCGCTGGGTACTCATGGGAGCCGTCAACCTGTTCCTGCTCATTGCAGGCTTCTTCCTGCCACCCGTTGCAGTTATTCTGATGGCGGCCCCGATCTTGCTTCCAATTATCACGACAGCGGGTTTTGACCCAATCTGGTTTGCTGTCGTGCTGACCATTAACATGGAGATCGGTCTGATTTCGCCGCCTGTTGGTCTTAACCTTTATGTAATCAATGGCATAGCACCGGATATTTCGCTGAAAACCATCCTCACAGGCTCCATGCCATTTGTGTTTTGCATGATATTGGCGATTTTTTTGCTTTGCCTCTTTCCCGAACTGGCGACGTGGCTACCAGATCAAGTTATGGGGCAATCAATATAACCGAACAAAAATCGCAAATCACTCTAAGTTAAATGGCCTCACTCAATATCAGAAGCTGAGTGTGTGACCTGACAAGTAACCGTTTTAAAGACGCTAAGGCAACAAGATGATGAACCCGCTTTACGATCGCTTATTCGCTGTACATGCGAATAAAACCACTCCTTTTCTTCACCTGCAAAACGGTCAAAGTATCACCCACAAGCAATTTCTTGAAAGCACAGCGCAGATTGCCCACGTCCTGTCACAAACAGGACTAAAAGCGGGTGACCGTGTCGCAGTTCAAGTTCAAAAGTCACCAGAAGCTTTGGCGTTGTATGCAGCTTGTGTACAGGCAGGACTTATTTTCCTGCCTCTCAACACAGCTTACACAGTTGATGAACTTTCTTACTTCATCGAAAACAGTGGCGCAGCTCTGGTCGTCTGCGATCAGGCAAACAAGCAAGCATTGGAACCAATCACAACTAAGCTAAGTTCCAAACTGGAAACACTAAATGCAGATGGAAGCGGGACGCTGATGGCAAGGGCAAGTCAACAGCCACTCAGCTTTGATACCGTAGAACGAACTGAAGATGATCTGGCGGCGTTCTTATACACCTCCGGTACCACAGGTCGCTCCAAAGGAGCAATGCTGACCCAGAGCAATCTGCTTTCCAATGCCGAAACGCTGGTAGACTACTGGCGTTTCAGCCAAAACGATGTGCTATTGCACGCACTTCCCATCTTCCACACCCATGGTCTCTTCGTGGCAACAAACGTAACGTTGATTGCCGGCGGCAGTATGATCTTCCTGCCAAAGCTGGATCTAGATGCTTTGATTGAGTTCATGCCCAAAGCTACAAGCATGATGGGTGTACCCACATTCTACACACGGCTACTGGGAGATAAACGTTTCACCAAGGATCTCGCAGCACATATGCGGCTGTTTATCTCTGGTAGTGCTCCACTTCTCGCCGAGACCCATCTTCAGTTTGAAGAACGTACCGGACATCGCATTCTGGAGCGTTATGGCATGACTGAAACTAACATGAACACATCAAATCCTTATGAAGGTGACCGACGCGCAGGGACTGTTGGCTTCCCTCTGCCAGATGTAGAATTAAAAATCACAGATCCCGAAACAGGTGCAAAACGACCTGACGGCGAAGTCGGCCTCATTGAGGTACGAGGTCCGAACGTCTTCAAGGGCTATTGGCAAATGCCCGAGAAAACTGCTGCAGAACTTCGCGAGGATGGATTTTTCATTACAGGTGATCTGGGCAAGGTTGATGAAGATGGTTATGTCCATATTGTAGGCCGTAACAAAGATCTTATCATCTCAGGTGGTTACAACATTTACCCAAAAGAAATTGAGCTTGTTTTGGATGAACAGCCCGGAGTGTTGGAAAGTGCTGTCATTGGCGTTCCTCATCCAGATTTTGGAGAGACTGTTCTTGGCCTCATTGTCCCAAAACCAGGAGAACAGCCTGCTCTGGATGCAATCATGTCCCGCGTTCAGGAACAGCTCGCCCGCTTCAAACATCCTCAAAAGCTGTTACTCTTAGACGAGTTGCCGCGTAACACTATGGGCAAAGTTCAAAAAAGCATCCTACGCGAAACCTACAAAGCTATGTTTACCCAGCGCCCTCAATCTGTCTGAGCAAGTGGGGCTTTGTCAGGTTATCTGAACTTAGATGCAAGAACGTGCAAACGATCTATTCATGCTCACCATTCGACTATGTAGTCATTCCACAAGCCAAAAGCATCAGCGCGTGCATGGCGATATGAATTGGGTGAAAGGCGATGGCGTTTCGGGCGGAATATAGCACCAACTTGATCGTGAGCGGATAGAAACCTTTGAGCCTGACGTGGAGACGTGAACCGGCCCATGATCTTTTCTCGTCGTCGTGTATGACGATGAGAAGCTTCTGCCCGATTGTTCAACCCTTTGTGCTGGTGATGCTCCAGATCCGGTGCGATCTCACTCTTCGCCGCCCCATAGGAGCCAAGCTTGTCCGTGACCAGAACATGCGGCAGGCCCCAACGCTTGATTGAATAGCTTATAAAAGAAACGCTTGGCAGCTCTCTTGTTGCACCGTGACTGCAACAGGATATCAAGGGTATCGCCCTTTCCCTCGACAGCCCGCCAAAGCCAATAGCTCTTGCCATTGATCTTGACGACACACTCATCAAGGTGCCACTTATCATTGGGAGCTGGTCGGTCCCGCCGGATTTTACCGGCAAAACAATGCCCGAACTTGTTTGCCCAGTCCCGGATTGTCTCATAGGAAAGCACAATTCCTCGTGCTGCAGGAAGGTCTTCAACATCTCGCAGGCTCATGGCAAACCGGTGATACGCCCAAACCGCATAGCCAATGATACTGCGCGGGAAACAGTAACCTTTCAGGCGAAGCAAAGCGTCAAGATCAAGCATAAGGATTGTCTACGCGAAGATTATCAAGTGCACAACCTGACAGAGCCGACACAAATGAACCGGGCATGTATATTTGAGGACTACGAAGAGCCTTCAGTTGATACTATATGAGTTAGCAAAATAAAATCTCACTCGAAAAAGTCGATAAGAAGCACTTTAGCTGATCGGTGGGCGAATGACTTTACCAGCACTATTGATTACCTGAACTGATGCCCATTGCTCAACAGAGAAGAGATCCTTCCATTTTTCTTCAACGCGCGCACGGGTGACTTTAGCATTTGTGAAGTTTGCATCTGTAAGATCAGCATCATCAAAAACACTATCATTTAATAAGCAATAACTCAGATCCGGGCCTTTTTGAGAGGCCCCCGGCCCGTGGAAGGCATTACTCTTCAAACCGCGAAAATAGCCGCCTGTAAGGTCAAGCTGAATACTATTGTCGCGTTTTTTAAGTAGCTGTCTGAGGTCGGAGATCTTATGCAAGGATGCCATGAGCTCCCCGCGAGCTCTTGCATGTTCCTTACCGACCATCAGATTTTCACGTTGTGAGGAACTGGTACTGCGAATATGCGCTGAGAGGAGCTGAAGTACATCATCATGATGTTCTTTAGGGTTTGATTTGGCAATTTCTGAAAGGATCACAATACCTGCCTCGCGAAGAGCTGCATTGCTTGATTCAAGTAGCTCCGCAGCTTTTGTAAACTGCCCCAGAACATAATTCCGGCGGTTAGCATTTACCGCTGCAAAGGCTGCTGATGCAATATAGGCAAGCAGCAAGAATGCAGGTACAGCAACAAACACCATAAATAACGCACCGAGGCCGGCTGCAATATTGTAAAAAACAGCTGTTTGCTCAATCGGTGTGTAGGGAACCCCTTTTGGTACCGGCACGCCTGCACGGAACATCTTAATCTTTTCACTTGCCAGAGAGACAAGATTGTTCACCATGGAGTATTCATCTGCGATGAGATTTAGATAATCGCAGATCAGATAAACTGGGATTGCTAAAAATATGAGTGTAATAAAGCTAACTGCGAGACGAAAACTATACTTCATAGGAGTACTGCCAATATTTCAAATAAACTCAACTTACCAATGACACGCACGCCGAATAGGTTCTAGCATGCTCTTAAGGTTAGTCATTTCGAACAGATACGCATGTGAGCGACCATCAGTCTCCACTTCAAACTGAACACGTTCGACCTGCGTCCAGCGATTAATATGCGCAATGCTGGTCAGTCCTCTGGGGCTGATGAGAATGCGTTTACTTTCAGCGCTTTGCCAGACATCGTCATCACTACGCTGACCTTTAAGCAGGATGCGCAATGGTACTCTGCGTTGCTCCTGCGGCGTTCCTAAGATAAGCGCGGCGGTGGTTATATCCGCCACACAGGAAAGCATCAAAATAGCTGGCGTATCCTCTTCGGGAGCATCAGCTGATCGAAACTCTTTCATACTCAGATAAACATTGGTAGCACCAGGCTCAATTACTGGCTCATGCCCGACCTCATTCACTAGTGCCTGCGCTTTTTCCGGAATACTGCCATCACGTAGCTTGACTGGTTTTATGATCTTCTTCTTGTCTTTAATGTCATCCCAGCGAAATTTTGCTGGGTGCCCAATTGCTCCAAACCGGAACTGCCATGTCTGGTCGTGAGCCTCTCGCTCGGCTTCCATACGTCTGGCCTGCTGTTCCAGTGGCCCATCCGGCGCGTTCAGCTCTTCAACAAATTCTGGAATGGGCTCCCCAGCAGAAAGGACTGTTATCGAAGTTTCAAACAATCGATCAAAACATGCAAGACGGTTAACACGGCCAATTGTTTGTGTGCAGACTTCCAACTGAGCTTTTTCAACCCGTACAGTGTCAGCACGAGCTGAAGCTGCAGGTAGGATACTGGAACTCGCCGACAACACACTGATTAGAAAGGCCGAAAGAGTGCGATAACCAAGTCTTTTACTTATCATGTTCAAATTCCATGGTCTGGCAATTAAAATTAGTTAACTTGTTGGCAAGTGTTCTGCGTGGCAAGCGCAGAAATTCTGCCATTTGACCACGATCACCAGCAAACCTTTGAAAGGTTTGACGTAACAAGCGCTGCTCATAGTTTGCAACGCTTTGCTTCAACCCGTTTTCCTGTAAAAAATGTACATCCTGCTCATCTGCGGAGTGGTGATCAAGGCTGTTCTTTGCTGCTTTAGAGCTGAGGCTGGACGGCTCCTCTGCACCCTGCATTGCCTGAAGAAGCATACGCTGTGTAATCACAGAGGAGCCTTCCGCTAGGAAAGCCGCTTTGATCATGCAGTTCTGCAGTTCGCGAACATTGCCTCTGAACTCAGTCTTTTGAAGTACATCCATGGCGTCAACGCTAATGGACTTAGCTCTATCATCATTATTCAGCGCGATTTCTCGTAGGAAAAACTCAGCGAGATAGCTTATATCACCGTCCCGGTCACGCAAAGGTGGCAGGGCAATTACGAGTTGTGAAATCCGATAAAACAGATCAGCCCGGAACATTGCCTTGCTGATTGCATCACGCAGGGCGACGTGGGTTGCGGTTACAAGGCGAAAACTAACTGGTTCGTCTTGCTCAGCTCCAAGTGGACGTACTGTCTTTTCCTGCAGAACACGCAGGAGCTTAACCTGAAGGTCAATAGAAAGATCGCCGATCTCGTCAAGGAAAAGCGTTCCTCCTGAGGCACGTTTTATCAAGCCATCGCGGTCTTTATCTGCTCCGGTGAAAGCACCTTTCTTATAACCAAACAGCTCGCTTTCGATCAGGTTGTCAGGAAGAGCGGAAATGTTTTCGGCAACAAAAGGCCCTTTGGCAAACGGGGATAATCTGTGCAACGCACGTGCTGCCAGTTCTTTGCCCGTTCCGGTTTCACCCTGTATCAATACAGCATAGTTGCTTTGTGCAAACCGACTGATCTGTTCGCGTACACTGGATATTTGAGGTGAGTGTCCTACCAAACTTTCAGCAAGAACCGCATCTAGCTGTTGCTTGCGAACCTTCGATTTGGCTGTAACGTTCAACTCGCTCTGCTGGTGCTGTTCCAGCAATTGCAAGAGCGGGCGTAATGATAAGAAGGCGCGCCATAACAGCTCAAAGGCATGATGATCTTTGAGCAGTTCATTTTCACCGCGAACAGAGGATAAAAGAAACACATAAGCTTGAGTTAGCTGCTCTTTTTCTGGCGCTTCACCACTAGAAATCCTGTGAGCCGTGAAAGTCCCTGATCGTGCAAACAGAGCAATTTGCAGATCATCTTGCTTTGAAACACTCGATCCAGAACGAGAGAAGAATGGATTGCGACGAAGGCTTTCCAATTCATCATATCGTCTCAGAGCAAGCTCAGTATGTAATTCAGGCAGTTTTGCGAGTGGCATCCCACCGTCGCATGCCATTGGCAATAGCTTCCGCCCTGTAATCTCTGGCAGATATACAGCGACGGCCTGTGCTTGCGCCTGCAACATCATTGTTTTCAGCAGTTTTGCTTGCAGGTCTTTAAGTGACCTGCAAGTCATAAACGAAATTAGCAATTCTGTAATGGAATGCCCTCTCATGACGTAATTAAACTGCCTCCGCCATTTGGGTTTCGCTGATTTTCTCCTCAACCTCTTCATAGGCAGCAGCAAAGGTAAAACCCTCACCATCCTCAGGACAATCAATGGTGATTGAAACGATGTGCTCACCGCGATGACCTGCTTCCAAAAGCTCAATGGAAAGAGTTGGCAGCAACTGACGCTGAATGACCTGATCCACCAGTCGCGCGCCATTGGAAGCCACACGGCACATTTGTGCGACCCGGGCGTAAGCAGTATCTTCGATTACAAGCGCAACCTTTTGCGTTTCTTTCAAAAGGTCGATGAGACCATCCAACCGCATCTTGACAATTTGTGCCAGAACCTCTTCAGAAAGCGGCATGTAGACAAGCGGTTCCATGCGAGCCAGCAATGCAGGCTTAAAGTGTTGCGCAAAGACTGGCTGCAAGGATTTCAACATGGTCGCAAAGGTTGGAATTTTGCCTCCCTCAGCAGTTGCAACCCAGTTTTCAATATGATCTGAACCAAGGTTACTGGTCAGGAAGAAAACAATGTTGCGGCAGTCAATCAGGCGGCCTTCACCGTCAGCAAGCTCACCCTTGTCAAAAGCCTGATAGAACAGATTCAGGACGTTCGGATCAGCTTTTTCGACCTCATCAAGTAACACAACCGAATATGGTTTCTTGCGGATCGCTTCTGTGAGGATGCCCCCCTCGCCATAACCAACATAACCCGGAGGTGAACCAATCAAACGCGACAGTGTATGGCGTTCCTGATATTCGGACATGTTGATTGTAGTAACAAACTCCTCACCACCAAAGAGCCTGCGGGAAACTTCCAGAGCTGTTTCCGTTTTACCAACACCAGAAGGCCCTGCCAGGAAGAAGACCCCAAGAGGCTGTCCCTTCTTGTGCAGGTCCAGACGAGATGCTCGCAGGCGTGCTTCGATCAACTCAAGAGCTTCGTCTTGCCCTTTGATGGCCTGTTTCATCGTATCTGCAAGGGTTAGCAGCCGGTGATAATCATCCTGCACCATAGAGCTGACAGGAATTCCGGTCCAGTCACTGATGATCGCAGCGATTTCAGCAGGTCCAACCTCAATAGACACCAGAGGATTAGCACCTGCTTCGGAGTTAAGTGCCTCGCGGTGACGTGTCAAACACGCACGGGCTTCCTCCAGCGTTTCTTCATCCATTGTTTCTGGCTGCTGCTTGAACAACTCTTTGCGAACAGAGAGGAACTCGCCAGCGAGTGTTGTTTGCGCTTCCAGTTTCGCAGCCAGTTCAGCTTTGCGAGTTTCAAGAGCATTCAGTTTATCGGCGATGGACTTTAAATGTTCCAGCTGCTCTGGCTCCAGCGGACCAGTGTGCTGATCGCGTTCCAGACCTTCACGCTCCCAACTCAGCGTTTGAATACGCTGCTCCACGTCCTGAAGTTCAACGGGTGACGTGTTTGCACCAGAGCGCACACGTGCACAAGCAGTGTCCAATACATCAATCGCTTTATCTGGTAACTGTCGCCCCGTGATGTAACGAGCTGCAAGGCGTACCGAAGAGCTGATTGCTTCTTCTGTAATGTAAACGCCATGCGCTTCTTCATAAGCTTTCTTAAGCCCGCGCATAATAATGATGGCTTCATCAATTGTCGGCTCATCAAGTTTTACAAGCTGGAAGCGGCGGGTGAGCGCCGGGTCTTTTTCAAAGTACTTCTTGTACTCAGACCAGGTAGTTGCTGCGATGGTTTTCAGCTCACCACGTGCAAGTGCAGGCTTCAGAAGGTTTGCAGCATCAGAACCACCCTGATCCCCGCCAGCTCCAATCAGCGTATGCGCTTCATCAATGAAAAGAATAATTGGCTCAGGGCTTGAACGCACTTCATCAATCACTCCCTTGAGGCGTTTTTCAAACTCACCTTTCATAGATGCGCCAGCCTGTAACGCGCCGATATCCAGCCCCCACAGTGCTACATTCGCAAAGTCTTCCGGTACATCACCCATTGCGATACGCAGGGCCAGCCCCTCTGCAAGTGCTGTCTTACCAACACCCGCTTCGCCAACACAGATCGGGTTGTTCTTCCTGCGACGACATAGAATCTCAATAATCTGACGGATCTCATTATCGCGGCAGAAAATCGGGTCAATCTTGCCGTCATGAGCCAATTGCGTGAAGTTTGTGCCGTATTTTTGCAGGAAACCGTCAGCACCTTCACCCGTTGCACCGCCTGCTTGCTGTCTACCACGGCTACCGCTGTGGTCTTTTTCAAAAGACCCCGCTGTGAGATCCTCAAAGTTTCTGCCTATGAAATCAGGCGAGATGCGCTCAAGCAGATTGTAATAGTCCATCTGCATATAGCGGCCACCTTCATTGAGAAGAGCGATAAGCACAGCACCGGAACGAATGACTTTTTCACCCTGTTCTACAGAAGCGACAAGCCAGGCATCCTGAAGCAAGTCTTGAAGAAGTGGCGAAAAAGTTGGAGTACGATCTGCATCCACACGGCGGTACCTTTGGAAGGTGCCGCGTAACTGCTCCTCAAACCTGTCGGGATCAACATTCTGGCTCTGCAAAATCAGGCGAATATCGATAGCTGGTTGTGAGACAAGAGAAATTAAAAAGTGCTCAATTGTAACTTCTTGATGTGAGTTCGAAACACACAGGCTGGCAGCCTCTTCAATCGCCTGACGACAGCAAGCGTTGAGGCGTTCAATCAGACCTTTGATTTCCAGTCGAGCCATACTCGATCTCCAATTAACAAAGATGCACCCCAATAAATGCTATGTAGATAAGGATGCAGTAAAACAAAAACTTAGAGCATTTCGCGAAGCTGATTAACAACGCCGTCGGTGTATTGATCTATCTGGAAGTAAAACACTGCGTAGGTCAGCACGCAGACAACAAGAAGACTTATCCAGACAAGCGAGATTGGTGTGTGCCAGTGCACCACATGCGATTTCTCAATAACCTTCTCACCCACACCCTCAAATTCCGTTGTGGCTTCCCCACGCTCCTGCCGGATGATGTGGTGAACGTCCCGCATGATCTCTTCCAGTTGAAGTTTACCGTTATGCATCACACGGTATTTACCCTTAAATCCAAGACCCAGCAGCAGGTAAAGAAACTCAATAAGTTCGATGTAACGAACCGGGTCTCGCATCAATCGATTAAGGACAATAAAGAACTTCTCACCACCCCAGGTTTCGCTGTGGAACAACGCCAGAAGGCTACGTTCAGACCAGTCTGAATTTTGCCCCCAGGGAGAACACATCACTGCTTCATCAATGGCAGAGCACAGGCAATAGCGATGTGCCAGAATAGTTGCGCGATCAAAACCTTCACGCTGCAACTCCAGCTCCAGAGATTCAATCTCAGCGCGCACATCTTTATGCAGGTAATCAAGGTTGTTGTTCTCAGAGACTTCAGGGATACGCGAGATAAGAGCCAGCAAAGACTGGCTCGCATCAACAATGCGGTTAATGCTGTGCCCACGCATAGGAAAACTAATCGGGCGTGTCACCTTTGGAGACACGTCCTTCATCTCGCGGGGTTCTACTTCATCGCTCGCTATAGGTGCTTCGATGGCATCATTCGCATCAAATAAGTTTGCAACTTCACTCATCATGCAGTCCTTTCATTGCGTATCGCCCAAAATTGCAACTGCAAATCAGCAAACTCGCCAGCGATATGGAACGCGAAACCACTTGCATTTTCGATGTACTGCCAGCCAGCGGAATTCGCATCCAACTGGAAGTATGAGAACCCGGCGTGATACGGCAACTGGCGCGGAGGTGATGGCAAACGTTGCAGCACTACACCTGGCAGATGCAGGTGGATCAATTCGCGAATGCGTTCAATGGAAGAGACCTTTGTCTGGGCCGGGAATGACTTAGCCAGCTCCTCAAGTTCCATGCTTGCTTTAACTGCGATAACAAAGATTGCAGAATTAAGCAGTGAACGATCCGAAAGTGGAGAGGTAATAATGCCGTATTTCTGCTTATTAAGCGGTAGTGCAATCGCATTTGCTTCGAAGATTGTGGAAAGCGACTGTCGCAGAGACATGATAACCGGATCAAAGCAAATCTGCGGTTCTTCATGGTGATAGGCAGGCCAGGCGGACGGCATGCGCTGCTCATGAGTGAAGGTTGCCAGCTCCCCAGCAGCTCCGGAGAACATCTTATAAAGCGCTCTTGGATGGATACCCTTGAGCGATGACATATGCCGGAATTCTGGCCAGAGACGGTTTATGGTCTGAAGCATCAGAAAGTCAGATACATCTGAGACGCCGCGTTGGCCGGGCGTGCCAAGACGAGAGGCGATATGTGATGCCCTCTGGCGCAGGAGACCAACCAGATCATCCAGTGTCTGGCGCAATCTTGGCTGAGCATCAATCGATGAGGCCATCGGCAGAAACTCATCATCCAGCATCACGCTACCGTCCGAGCTTTTGTCGCGAATGCGTGCAATCGGCAGGCAGGAGAAGGCTGAACGGTCTTCTTTCTCTAACATCAATCGTAGCCGGTACTGAGCAACTTCGACAAAGAACGGTTCTGCATCTGCGCTTGTATTGTTGCGTACATCCTGAGAAAACGCCCTCATGCGCGTTGCGTCCTGTGGCTGAAGCGGATCTTCTACTTCTGGAACACCATTAGAACGCAATGGCAAGGCCAGATAAACGATCTGTCCAACCACATTCTCACTACTCACATCAAGCGGGTCCGGCGGCATTGTTTCTCCCGGTACATCAATCACTGTACCATCTGGGAAAATGCCCTGAATGTAATCGATCAGAATCTTACCGTGCTGCAAACTCTCTTTGTTGATGTCCAGACGGCTAACACCCTTCAAATAGGGGTCAATCGCCTCACTTCGCGTTCGAACGAGATGCTCCAGGTACCTCTGTTGCTGCTGAAAATGGTGGGGCTTCAAGAATAAGCCATCTCGCCAAATAACATGGTTTCGCAGTGACATAATAAAGTTAAACCTTAACCTAAAACGGGGCTTACCTAACGATGGAGGTTTGTAATAATTTTCTTTCTGCTCATTACAGCGAGCAATTTGTAGGTCTCACCCTTTGGCTTCACCTGCTCGACGACACGCCAGTCAACTTTTTCTGGCTTGGTGTATCCACCAACTAGACCAATAAAAACGGTGTCCTCATCCAGCTCAAGTTCCTTAACAACCTTGGATTCGCCTGGCATTACCTGAACTTCTTTCACATCAATGAAGGTGGTTCCGAATGCTGCCTCATAATCTTCAGTCGCCTCCTCAAATGAAGACTGAAGTAACTTGCCATCGTCTCCGAGCTGAAAAATCCAGACATCAATCGGGACGTGTTCCCCCAGATCGTTTCTGTTCGCACCAGGTTCAGCAAACACAGTAATGTCCATCAGTGTTGGCTGATCTTTCGGCTCTCCAACCGGAATGCCCGGATCTTTAATAACTTCCCAAACTTTCTCAGGAATTTTCTGAGCTCCACAAGCGCTAACAGTAAGCAGTCCCATAAACACGACAGCCAGTTGAAAGCTCTTTCTCAAGAACGAATAACGTACCCAACGCCAATTCATTTTGTACCTTCCAGCCTAAGTTCTGATGGGTCGGATACGCATTATTGACCCGTTGCTACTCACCAATTTTCGAATGGTTACTTCTCTGAAATCCTTACTCAGCCGCATGTAGTTTCTGACTTCTCATTTCGCGGTCGTACACCTGACGGAACACCTCCCAGAACATGCGGGCCAGACCACGTTGGCGATCAGACTTCATCTCCGCATAGTAATGCTCGTACATTTGCCAATGCCATCCATCCAGATCACCAGTCCGGGGAGCATGCCCCTTGTAGCGCGCGAACCGTTTCTTCAAATGATCTGGCGAAAGCCCGCCCAGCACAGCTTCCAGAGCTTCGTCAGCAGCAACTCGGCTCGCATTTTCATGCAGCTCAATCTGTGCCAAACTTTCTTCAATTGCAGAAGGCGCATTCAGGTGCACCGGGCTTTGAATAAGCAGCAAATCTTCAATGGCCTGCTGGGGCGTGTCCGCAAGTCGGATTGGGTTATCTTCTACCGGATGCAGATGAGTATCATTTAGTGTGGAACGATCTGCCCATTGCTTGGCATGGATGGCCATCAAACCAGAAATAGCAGTTTTCAACGCGGCACCGATTTCCTGCGTTATCCTGTTTGCTTCAGGTAAGTTCATGTTACTGACGGGTAGTCCCAGAGCGCTCATCAAAGGACGCAGGACAACATGATCAACCATTTCGTCTTCAGGTATATGCGACACTGAAACAGACCCATGCCAGCTTTCCTTCTCCTGAATATCGCTGACGGTCATTTCTTTCCCACCCGAACTGGTTAGTGCTTCCAGATAGCTGTCCATTTCTGGGTCAACGGCATTGTCGCCCGTATCGCTCATTGCTTGGTTTCCTTGTGCTTGGGGCATAATAATCAGACGGTGATGTGCGTGCGGGTCATCTGCACCAAGAGGCATTCCGCTTTTGGCAGGTTCCATCCGCAGTGTACTCAGCAGGTCCTGATCCAGCTCTCGCTGGTCAATCTTACTGTCATTGCTCAACTGTAAAAGAGGATCCTGATTACCCGGCAGACCTTCTGCGTCTTGTTGGTCAAGAAGATCAATCGGATCACGTTTCTCGCTGCCTTCACGTCCTTTATGCGCGAAGAAGTCTTCGTTCAGGTCACTCTCCAACTGATCAGCAAGAATAGCTTCAATGTTGACCCGATTACGGTCACCATCATCTTTTAGTTTGCCAGAGATTATTGTATCAATCGCAGCAAAACGGCCTGCCCACTGTTGGTTGTGATCTTCGGCCTCACTATCTTCCGCCACAACATAAGCAGTCAGGCTAAATGCACCGATTTCCCAAACGTCGCCATCCGACACGCGAAACCTCATGCCTGCTGCGATGGGTCTGTTGGAACCATTAACGACAATGCCTTTCTCATTCACAGCTTCTGCGCAAAAGACACCGTCTTGCAGAAACACCCGTACATGTTCTGGCGATACAGAGTTTCGGCGGTCAATCAACTGCCAGTGGCAATGCTCTGCAGAACCGATACAGCCCCCCTTCTCATCAAAGGTGGTTGTGGCGGTGCTGCCGTTTTCAAGCCTCGAAGTATTGTTTATGACTAGGACCAGTTTCATAGAGCCCTCCCCCTACAGTCTGGCCGTTATCAGGACTTCACGGCTTCCACCGCTGCCCTTGTCAAGAAACGTGGACCAGCCTAGACGTCCCTCATATTCATCTGAAAGAATGACAGGCCGCGCTTGTTGCTCAGCCAACTCCAGTTTGATGTCATAAGCGTGCTGGTCGCGCAGCATAAACTCCACCAGATCCCTGAGAGCCTTGAAATCCCGTCCATGCGGTAGAAACTCCTGAAACCGCTCGAAACTCAGGTTCTTGATGAAGATGTTGAATTTGCAAGAAACATCAGGCACCTGATCGCCAATGATCGTGTCATCCCCCAGTTGCATGTTAAGTTGCCCGAGCTGAGAACGCTGCTCCTCGGGAATATCAACCCGGCGCTGCACCCACTCTTCCACTTCAACGTCACGATGGAAGAAAGCATGGGAAACCACGCTTGCAATCGCTTTTGGGGAGCGATTACGAGATGCCAAAACACCTGCAAACGTGAGCAACCTCGCCCAGTTGATTGGTGACTGGCTGCGCAATTCCTGATCGTTCAGGCCAAAGACACAGAAGATCCAATGAGAGTACGGGTCTAGTGCGCCTGGCTCATATCGCACGTAGTAGCGATACTTACGCATAGAGCGATGTAGCAAACCAATCAAACGGTTATGAAAAAAGTCAAAGAACCCCTTCAGAAGGGAACCTTCAGCATCATATTTTGCAATTACTTCCTGATAGTAAGAGGGCAATGGCGAACTGGAACCGTGCAATCCAAGGAAGGTAACTTCCATATTAAAGCTTCGATACTCCAGTTGCCGTTCAGCAGCCTCCTGCTTGCCGTTGCACTTGATGAAGGAAATATCTGAAAGCGGGAAGCCAAGCGAATGCATTACGCTGAAAGTGATTTTCTCATCTTTCGGCAGCAGATGCGTCCCAACTTCGTTGCGTTCGTCATAACAGCGTTGGATTTGCTCGACAGCCTGGAAGAACGACCAGTTGTGAGCTTCTGGCTGTATATCGCCTCCTAAATCAGAGGCTGTCGTCCAATTTTCGCTGGCCATTGATAAACTTCATTGTTCTGCGTTCCAGTTACAACAAGCTCGTGGAACGAATTGACACTTGAATAAAGAGAGAAAAATTCCGCTAGAATACTTGAAAATAAGAACATTTCGCCTTCACTCTGGAAGGCGTTTTCTGACATAATCATCTCCGACTTAAGCCCGCGCACCACTTGCCCGCGAAACAGTTTGTCGATCGGTTTGGTCTTAATTGAGTGGATCCCATCAATACGCTGTTTACTGACTCGTTCATCCTGTCTGTTGTGCCGTGCCTGAAAGTCATAGGTCGCGATTACTGTTTTCAGTGCTTCTTTTTCAAGAAGTGAAACGTAGTTCAATGACAGATTTGAGATCATGTTCCAATAGAGCGAACCATCCAGAGGCGGATAAACCGGGGGTGTTGGTTGCCCCAAATTCTTAAACTCCACA
Source organism: uncultured Pseudovibrio sp. (assembly GCA_947496145.1). Lineage (GTDB taxonomy): Bacteria > Pseudomonadota > Alphaproteobacteria > Rhizobiales > Stappiaceae > Pseudovibrio. The sequence continues at coordinate 10,264 of CANMBS010000025.1, read as the reverse complement.
AAGGATGGCGTATCACCTGTCGGCTCTGTAATGTCGCCAACTCCAAGCTCTGCCGCATGCTCAGGATGGAAGCAGGTCAGGTCGGCTGAGAGCACTTCATGCTCTGGGATTGCACGTTGATTGTCATGACGCACGAAAGACACTAGGTGCTCCATTCCACGTTTGTCCAGTGCCTCACGCAATCGCAAGCGATAGTAGATCTGCGCCAAACCATCAGCACGCTCTACTTCGTGGTGGAAGGATTCAAACGATGGATACTCGCGCAAATGGGAACCGCTCGTAGGGTCTTCAGATGCCCTCCAGCTCATAATCCGATTGATAGAAAAGATATCAATGGCCTTGCGTCCATTCGCTGATGGGCGGATTGGGTAACGCATCTGGCTATGATCTATTTTCATTGGTTCTGCGTCATATGGGAACAAATTTACAGCAGGTACACAATAAAGGCGAAACGTTCCCGGACGCACTTTTACATTTGCCGGGAGTGGGCGCTCAAAAGTAAAGCTTAACGAGAACTCAGTCTCTTCCCGGCCACGAAGGTTGGCTTCTAGTCCGTTAATATCATAGCAAAGGAACTTCTCAGGAAAGATGAAGTACTCTTGCAGAAGCCGGTACCCCTCGTACGCTGAGTTATCATTCGGTAAAAGAGCTTCATCACTGCCCAATCCGCCTGGCTGCAGTGCAGAAACAGGCAAGTTAAAGCATGCGCCTGTTTCTTCTGCGCCTTCTTCAGAATGCAAGCATACCTTCACTTCGCGCAGGTAACGCCCCAGCCAAAGATAAAGCATCTGAGCGGCAACTTCATCACCCGCCATCCAAAGGCGCAGATCAGTGAAACTCATGCGTGAAAGCGGCAGGCCCGAGAGCGTCTTAAATCGTAAGCTTAAAACTGAGTTCTCTCGACTCCGCTGCACATTCTGATCTACAATATCAAGTGGATAGATTGTTACATCTGCCGTGGTATGAAACGGACAAACAATCCCATCTACAGGCTTGGAAAGAATGTCTGTTCCTCGCGGAACAATCTGCCGCTCCGTGATTGATTTCTCAACGGGGAAAAGCTGCATAAGGGTCGTAGAGGGAAAAGCTCTCAAGAAGTTGGGAAGCAACAAATTAATGATGGAGTGCGTCAATTCAGGCAACTCATCATCAAGTTTTTCGCGTACTTTTGAGGTCAGGAAAGCAAAGCCCTCCAGCAACCGCTCTACATCAGGATCCGTTGAAGCTTCGGACAAGTATTTTGACAAGCGCGGATTACGTTCTGCAAACACACGACCGCTCTCTCGCAAATATGTCAATTCGTCCTGAAAGTAAGAAGCTCTCACGTTTCGCTAACCTGTCTCTTAAACGACCTGGGCAACCCGGCCATCTTTCATCAAAATATCGATCTGCACCTGCTCGCCCTTATTTAGGGCTGGCATCACGACGATGATTTTAAACAATAAATTCAACGGCCTGTCTGGGTCTGACACAAACTGGACCGACCGCACCTTCACGCGCGGCTCATACTCTTCAATGCAATGACGAATAGACGCTGCAATATGCTGTGTGAGATCATTAGTCTCCACACTGGATAAGTTAAAATCTACAAGCCCGAGGTCTGGAGTAGCTGCAGACGCACCAGCGCGTGCGTTCAACAGCTTCACCAGATGGCGTTTGATCGAGTTAACCTTTGCCTCAATCAGGTCAGCACCGTGAGGAGGAGCAATCTCCTCCTCATCTGCAATCAAACGCTCAAACAAACTGCCTCGTGCAGTACGCAGTTTACTGTCCCATACAACGGACTCTGCGTTTTTCCGCATGGCTTAGTCCTTATCGAGCTTACCAACCAGAGACAGCTCGAAATTAGCACCCATGTACTTGAAGTGCGGACGCACCTTCAAGGACACCTGGTACCAGCCTGGATCCCCTTCAACATCGGAAACGATCACTTCAGCTGCACGAAGCGGACGGCGCGAACGCACGTCTTGCGGCGGGTTCTCCTGGTCGGCAACATACTGCTTCAGCCAGGTATTCAACTCACGCTCAAGATCTTCGCGTTCCTTCCAAGAACCGATCTGCTCACGCTGCAAAACTTTGATGTAGTGAGCCAAACGGTTCACAATCATCATGTAAGGCAGCTGTGTACCAAGCTTGTAGTTGGTCTCAGCTTCTTTACCTTCCTTAGTGTTCTGAAAGATCTTCGGCTTCTGCGCTGAGTTCGCGGAGAAGAATGCGGCATTGTCGGACCCCTTACGCATGGTAAGAGCAATAAAGCCTTCTTCAGCCAGTTCAAACTCGCGACGGTCTGTTACGAGAATTTCAGTTGGGATTTTCTCTTCCAGTTGGCCGAATGCTTCAAACACATGAACAGGAAGATCATGGACAGCACCACCCGAGAGCGGACCTATAATGTTTGGACACCAGCGATATTTTGCAAAGCTCTCTGTCAGGCGTGTCGCCATCAGGAAGGACGTATTACCCCAGAGGTAGTTCTCATGCTCTTCTGTAACATTTTCATTATAAACAAAAGAGTTTATGGGGTTTTCCTCTGCGTCGTAAGGCATGCGAAGCAGGAAGCGTGGGCAAGTCAGGCCAACATAACGAGAATCTTCACTCTGACGGAAGCCCATCCATTTACGGAAGCGTGGGCCTTCGTAGATAGAGAAGAGATCTTTTTGTGCTGGAAGGTCAACATAGTCATCTACGTCAAACATCTTCGGATCAGCTGCAGCAATAAACGGAGCGTGGGCCATCGCACCAATTGAAGCCACGAACTGCAGCAGCTTCACATCGCGCGCGCCTGGTCCAAAGTCATAGTTCGCAACCATGGCACCAACAGGCTCACCACCGAACTGACCATAACCGGAGGAATAGACGTGCTTATAAAGGCCGGACTGAACAACTTCCGGGCTTGTCTCGAAATCTTCAAGTAGCTTGTCTTTGGAAATCGACAAAATATCAATCTTGATATTTTCGCGGAAATCCGTGCGATCAACGAGTAACTTCAAACCACGCCATGCGGACTCCATTTCCTGAAACTTCTCATCATGAAGAATTTCGTCGAGTTGCTTGGACACTTTCAGGTCAAGCTCAGCAATCATCCTGTCAACCAGAACGCGATTGATGCGTTGATCTATCTGCTTGCTAGCAATGATGTCTGAAATAAAAGCTTCAACACCACGACGAGCTATAGAATAAGTTTCCTCGTCCTCTGGTCGAATGCGTGTCTCTTCCATGATCTGGTCAAGAAGAGAGATCGCGGCACCGGCATTGGCCGCCTCTTGTTGCGCAGCGGAAGCTGATACATCTACCATGTAATCAAGTCCATACGTTGTTTTAAATTTCAGAAAGAAGGCTGCGGAAACGAAGAAATAAAAACGCCGCAGCACACTCAAAATAAATTTGGAATCACTTCCAGAAACTAGCTTGCTTCTTCTTCATCTGAAGCAACAACAGCATCCAGTTCAGCCAGAAGCTTTTCTCGTTGCTCATCATCCTGCAGAAGTTGTTCAAGACGGCCACGGAATGCTGGAATATTACCGAGAGGCCCCTTCAGAGCAACAAGTGCCTCACGCAGGTCAATCAACTTTTTAAGCTCGGGCACCTGCTTTACAATTGCATCCGGCTCAAAATCCTTCAGACCCTCAAATTTCAGCTTCACAGCCAGCTGCGCATCATCTTCGTCAATAAGCGTATTCTTGACATTCAGCTCACGTTCCAACCCAGCTTCTTGCATAACAGAAGCAAAACTATTCTTGTCGACCGAAAGCAATTCACGATCTTCAAGCGGCGTCTCATCTTCCTTGCCAAAGTAGTCACCCAGCATAACAAGACGTAATGGTAGCTCTACCTCTTCCTGCTGATCACCAGTGGCAGGGACATAGCGGATATTAATCCGCTCTTTAGGTGCAACAGAACCTTCTTTACCAGCCATTATCAATCCTCAAGGCCAAATAATATTATTGATAGTTCTTAGATAAATTCTAAGCTATTACTTCAAGATATTGGATAAAATCTTACCCAAATTTCGAATCATGAATTTATATTAGGGGTAACTGATGCTATTTTCAGCAACAACAAAAAATATCAACCCCTCCCATAAACTTTAGTAGAATTGCCAAATCAGTAAACCACTCAGAAAAGTTCCTGCAAATTCGAAGTAAATAATTTATTTTACAAGATCACGCTCAAGCGAGAATGAAAATGGTCGGCAAGCTTCTGTCAAAACTAAAATCGTTTTTAATATACAGTTTTAGTTTAATTAGGTCGTACTTGGTAATTAGCTTTATAGTAACAATTTTAATCGGATTGTTGATATGGCTATTTGGGGATTACGTACGAATACGTAACTATTATCCATTCAAGTCTGACACAGCCCGTTTAGTTGGAATAATTTTGCTCACCTTTTTCTGGGGCATTAACAACCTAGCCTATACATGGATTAAGAAAAAACGATCATCTTCAAAGAAAAACAAAGAAGAAATCAAAAAAGCGATTGATCCTAAAATACTGCATATTAAGACCTTTGAGAAAAGTTTCTCTCAGGCAATGAAAACAATTCAAGAGAATTGGAGTGGTAGAAATAGCAGTCGTCGTAAAAATAGTCTTTACGCTTTACCTTGGTATGTTGTGTTAGGTTCACCAAATTCTGGAAAAACCTCATTTATCGTTGAGTCGGACTTAAAATTCCCACTTGCTCGTTTTTTCTCACAAGAAGAAGCCAAACATGTCCGGCCAACGAAAGATGTCGATTATTGGGTAACAGATGAAGCAGTTTTGTTTGATGTAGCTGGTCAGTTCATCGAACACGTGAACGGCAACAGCGATGATGATAACGGTACTCTTTACAAAAATCTTTGGAACAGGTTCCTGAAATTGCTGCGCGAACAGCGCCCTCGCAGACCTATCAACGGCGTCGTCCTCTGCTTGGATTTGTCCGAACTTATTGCCTTAAGTTCAAAACAGCGTACAGCAAAGGCCTCACTAATCCATGCCAGACTAAGCGAAATGACGGAGGTTTTGGGCACTCGCTACACAGTACATGTGGTATTAACCAAATTCGACCTCATCGATGGCTTTCACGAGTTCATCTCCGGCCTTCCTGCTGAACGTCGTTCAGAACCATTCGGGTTCTCATTCAAGTTGCAGGCCGATTGGGATCAAGGGAAATGGATAGAGGAATTCAACTCATCTTACAGCACATTCCTTGAACGCTTGAACGAACGCACTATTGATAGAATGCCCGATATCAGGTCCTCACATGAGCGTCGAAGTCTCTATCTATTCACACGTGAACTTGCAGGTCTTAACACCTTGTTGGGTGACTTTTTGGAAAAGGCACTTCATCAGGACAAGTTTTCAACAGCACCGCATATCCGTGGTATCTTCTTCTCCTCATGTAGGCAAGAAGCAATACCATGTAACCCGATTCTACTTGCAACCTCGCAAAAGTATGAGATTACGCCACCTGTTTTGCCTATTCATAGTGGCGTGTCAAAGCAGTATTTCTCTTCTGGTATTTTCAGTCAGGTTGTTTTCAAGGAAGCCGGACTGGCTGGTGATAACATCAAGATCGAACGGGCCAAGCGTATTGGCCTGATTGGTTCCGGTTTAGCAGCCTCTCTTGTATATGTCGGTTTTGTCAGTCTGTACTGGCTGGCCTATGAGGATAACCGAGCTCGTGCTGATCAGGTTGTCCAGATTTCAGAGGCTTTTGAAGACCTGCTGAAACAAGGTCCAGCCGTGAACACCAATGCCTCCGGGCAAAACTATATTCAGTCTCTTGGAGCCCTGACCTCAGCAAACTCTATCTTTGGAGACTATCGCGAGCGTACATGGCTTGGTTCTCATCTCCTGCTTTATCAAGGCCGGAAAATTGGACCGGAAATCGAAAAAGCCTATGTTGATATGCTGGATCGCTACTTCCTTCCTGAAGTAGCTAATTACGTTCGCGCCGAAATCGCGGCGATGGGCAAAGACAAGCAAAAGAAAGATAGCAACGAGCGGCTTGAAGCTTTGCGTGTCTATCTGATGTTGGGAGAGCTTAAACGCCGCAACCCTGAGTTAATTCAGGCATGGATGACCCAGAAATGGCAAAAGCAGTTTGAAGGCAATATGAAACTGCAAAACGCTCTCAACAACCATTTGAACTTTGCCATTGAAACAGCTCAGCTCGAAACCAAGCTGGACAAAGAACTGGTCGAGTCCTCACAATTCGATCTGAGGGAAATCCCCCGGGACTTGCGGCTTTATCGCAACATTGAACAGGTGAGTGATCGCCAGCTTGTCTCACCGGTGAATTTCCGCAATGACATCGGCCCTGCATACAACATCGTCTTCGGAGGTACTCCCGCTGGTAAGGCGGATGACGGTCCAATTGGCGTAAAAGAACTCTTTACCAAAGACGCCTACCTGAACTTCTTCACTAAAATGAGCGATAGCCTGTCTATTGTTGCGGTTGAAGACGCCTGGGTCGCCAACGAACGTGAAACGGTTGAGTATTCCGATGCAGATTTGGAGGAGTTCCGCCGCAAAGTTGTTGCTCGCTATGCTTCCAACTACATCGGTGTATGGAACTCTGCACTGAACCAGTTGGAAGTGACAGATTTCCGCAATCTGGATCATGCCGTTGATGTTCTGGAGACCTTAACGGGGCCTGACGAACCACTCCGCCGTCTTATTAACAGGGTCAAAAAAGAAACAGAAATCTATGAGGGCAAGCTCATTGAGCTCAGCAAAGAGCAAGCCGTAAACGCAGACCTTCCGTTTGACCTTAACCGTGAGCAAGGTCTGCGGGTGCGCAGAGCCTTCTCGCAACTCAACGGCATTGTTGAAGCGAAGGAAGGCGAGAAGGCCTATCTGGAAGACTTAGAAACAGCCCTTATCAAGCTCTACGAATACCTGAAGGAAGTCCGGCAGGCGGGTGATCGTTCCGGTGAAATGGCATTGGTACGCGCCAAAGCGCGGATCAACCTGCAAGGTGATGACCCTATTTACACCATTAAACGCCTCGGGGTAGACCTGCCAGCTCCGCTTAACCGCTTCTTTGCTAAACTGGCTGACCAAAGCTGGAAAGTTCTGCTTCAGGAAGCAAAAGGAGAACTTCAGCGGGCATGGAACGAGGAAGTCTATGCAGACTATAACCTCAATTACGCTCCTCTTTATCCATTCAGGAAATCTGCCGAACAAGAAATCCCATTAGAGGATTTCGAGAGTTTCTTCGGTCCGGGCGGAAAAATCGAGTCCTTCTATAAAAAGAACTTAATTGTGTTTGTGGACGAGAATACAGGCGAGCCAAAGCAGATTGACGGGCGCCATCTGGCGATCGAAAAAGAGTTTCAGGATAAACTGAAGGTCATTCTCGACCTGCGTAAGCAGTATTTCAATACTGAAGGCTTGATTGGTGTTGAGTATAACATTCAACCTGTCACACTTTCTGGCAAGCTACGTCGTGCAGTGATGAATATTGAAGGTCAGATTGTGTCTTACTCTCACGGTCCGCGGCGTCCAATCCGCGTAATTTGGCCTAACGTTCTTACCAAGGAAGCGGAAAGTAAACTCACTGTCTTCCCATCCGGCAAGAAACGTCCGCATACCATCACATTCAAAGGCCCGTGGTCAGGTTTCCGTCTTCTCGACCATGGCACTGTAAAAGGCTTTGAAGGCAACTCCACGATCATTGAATTTAACTTTGCAGGTCAGAAAGCCAAGTATTCTCTGCTCCATAAAGGCCAAAGCACGTTAACACGTAAGCAGCCGCTTACCGATCTTGTGCTGCCAGCAAAGATGTAACTCAGATGACCACCACAGAAGCAAATAACGAGGAGGCTGTATCCGCAGCTTCCTCTTCTATTTTCGTTACCTCCTACGACGATTTAGCAAAAGCTGTTCTCGCTCCGATATCAACTCCCTTTGACGATGATATCGAAGACCACCCCGATTTTGACGAGGTTAGCGATGAGTTGATGAAACGCGGAACCCTGTCTCACGGGTCTATTGATTGGTCAATGGTTGAGACCAGCTCCCTGTCAATTCTACAAGGTGTGCAGAAAAGTCTGGCGGTGCTTGAAGCGCTTTTCCTTGCTCGTATGAACCGTAAAACCCGGGGCGCACTGGCAAGCTGTCTTCGCGCACTTGATGCGTATCTCACACTTCCAAAAAGACAGCTTCATCCTCAGGAAGGTCGGCGCTTCGAGCTCATCCTTCGTCGCACCTGCAAGCTGTTTGATCTTGATAGTCCACCCGGTAAGCCGGGCAGTGAAGCTGAAGGACTGGAGGAAAGCCTCAAACGCCTCAGCAAACAGGAGTTATTGCTTGAATATGGCCTGACCAAAGGGTTTCGCCTGCTGCTTGAGCGTATTGAGCTGGAAAAGAAGCAGCAGGAGCAGTCAAAGGAGGAAAAAACAGAGCCGGCGCAGGCAGTAGGTGCGAGCACAGCAGCAGGCCCCAATGCAACACAAATGGATGCGCGTACATTTAAACGCATGACTGCCGAGATTTGTACGCTTATCTTCCAGCAAGACCCGTCCCTGCCCTATATCTACCAGTTGCGTAGACACGCCTGCTGGTTAGAAATCACTGCAGAACCTCAGATCAAACGTGAAGACCGGACAATCATCCCTGCTGTATCGGTCGATACCTGCGATAAATATCGGCAGGCAGCCGGACAAAAGATGGTAGATACGGCTATCATTCATCAATTGGAAACAACCCTGTTTTCTATGCCATTCTGGATTGAGGGCCAATACCTGGCCGCACAGCTGGCATTGAAAGCAGATCATGTTTTGGCAGCAAATGCTATCCTGGAGAGTACGCAGCAATTCGTCGGACGGATTCCGGAATTACGTCAGCTTTGTTTTGAAGATGGTACGCTCTTTATTGATGGCCTGGTTTCGGACTGGCTTAATACCAAACCCCGTGATATTGAGGCTACTATGCAGCAAGAGGATGAACAACAAAACAAGACCTTAAGCGATTTTGCCGAAAACCCTGGCCTCGCATCCAAGTGGAATGGCGAATACAAGTCTTATAAATCCCCCCGACAGAAGGCCTTTATGGAACTGGGCATGCTAGAAGAGCTGGCGAGCACAGGCTTTTCCGCCATGGTGTCAGATCAGGTTAAACGCCTCCAAAGCTCAGTTGAAGAGATGCCAATTACAGAATGGGACCCCGAGTTTTTCAAACGCTCCACAACCCTCATCCGCAAAAGATAAGCACTTAACAACTTTTGCGGAGTTTCTGTCGCAAACTTAGCATCTGAAAGCACTTTATCCTTGCCTAGCATGAACAAACCGCCAGTATCTTGCCCATTAATTAAGCAAGATACCGGCGGATTCAGTATGATTTTCTTTTACAAATTCTGTGAGAGAGTAATAAAGTTCTTTAACTGAACTCTCGCTCAGGTATTGTGTCACACTGGCCAGCCACCTGCAAAGTTCTTTGCGAAGCCATCCGTTATGTGGAGCGTCATCTCGGCGTTCAAGGCACCAATCTCCCAAAGTATCACGCGCGCTTCTGGTGTCAGTCGGATAGTATCATTGCCCTGAAACCCGAAAAGGAAGTCATCCCCTTCAAGACCATTGAGGACATCAGAAGCAGCGGTTCCTTCAACTCGATTGGACAAACCATTCCCGGTAAGCGTTAGGCCAGTATTTGCAGGGTCTACCCCTTGGGTAGAAAACGACGCAAATAGATCTTCAACATTTGCAGTCAGTGTGTAAGAGACCGACGCTTCAACTCTGCCATTTCCCTCTTCAGCCCGTTCAATGACGATTTCACCAGTCTCATTGATGACATAAACATCATCTCCGCTACCTCCATCTAACCGGTCACCGCCGCCGCCAAACAACTGGTCAGCACGTAGGTCACCTTCGAGGCGGTCATTGCCAGATCCTCCGCGTAGAATATCTGCTCCTCTGCCGCCTTCAAGCTGATCATTGCCGGTACCACCGAATAGCGTATCGTTTCCTAAACCACCACCCAGATTGTCATCACCATCCTGGAAGTTAGTTTCAAGCAGTGTCGTTACCTGACTTTGACCAAATCCGACAAGATCATCGCGTCCATCTCCGTTAACATCTGCAAGTTTGCGTTCGTGAACATCAACGCCCCAACCTTCATCATAGTCAAATCCATCATGAGTTGAAAAAGTCGCATCATAAGCGCCAACAGCGCCGTTATATAAGGAAACAGTGACACCGTGTTCACTAAAGCCTTTCGCTATTAGTTTGATACGTATCGGCAGCCTTGAAGTAATTCCAGCATTCGGTTGGATCATACAGAT
>CANMBS010000024.1 GCA_947496145.1 uncultured Pseudovibrio sp. | reverse complement strand
TAATCTTGAAGATACGCAGCACCGCCTCTGGCGACCGAACCTTGCGCCAGATCCTGTAATTTAATTGGCCTTGTGATTTTCCCCGTTACATCAGTCGCATGTTTTGTCGGCGCATATACAGCCTTTCTCACACCGTCCAATCCTGCACCATGCGCCGTTGCTACGGTACGTGGTACTGAATAAGGATCAATGATCATGGTGCCATCTGCTTTACAGGAAACAGGCACCAGTACCCAGTAAGCCACTTCCTCTACGTCTTTTTTGGCCAGAACTGGCCAAATCTGGCCAGGTATTATCGATTAAACCAGAAAATCCACCTAACCAACTGAAACAACGCAGCAAATACCCTGGCCATAAAGGAAAATCAGAAGGTGCTGCCATATCCTGAGCCAAAACCAAGGAGCAGGCTTGTTATCGATTATCCTTTAGATGTTTGGGCTAAGGGAGAGATGGTTCGGATGTTTTGTGAAGCTTTTGGGTTCTTATGCCCATTGCTGAGCACTGAACTCGAACGGCGTCAGGCCTTTTTTTGCCTTGAGGCGCCTGGCAAAGCTGTATGCGCCGACAAAGTCATCCAGATGAGGTCAAGGCTGCTCGTGTGCGTCATAGTAGTATCGTCGCACGGTGGCTTCTTTAATTGTCCGGTTCATGCGCTCCGCCTGGCCGTTGGTCCAGGGGTGGCTCGGCTTTGTCAGTCAGTGCAGCGATGAGCGCGTCAAATGAAGGATTGTCTCTTGAAGCGCATAAAGACAGTCGTCAAGCGGTTGCAGCGTGTGCTTGCCAAAGGCAACGCACAGAGCTTCCTCCTCCTTCGACAGAACCGTTGAACGCGCCTGATTGGGGCCATCAGAAAGTCTTCCACACTGGCGCGCGCGCGCCATTTCATGGCCGTTTTAGGATTGAGGTCATATTGTTCAGTCAGTTCCGCTATGGTCGCTTTGGAGCGCTGGATGGCGGCCCTGACCGCGTGAGTAGTCCTGACGCTGCCGTGTAATAGCTGTCCCATAATCCCTCCCCAAGTAATGAAATGGACTCTAAAATGATTCCATCACTCCCCGGGACTGAACAGCAAAGCCACTCAGGAAGCGGTAAGTTTTCAACCAAGAGAGCGCTGAACCACTTTCAGGTTTAATTGATAGCACCATGTAACCCTGTATACGGCCCCGTTACCGGGTCAAATGCCGGAAAAAAGAGATGCTCTCAAGCAGCATTTTATTCTACTTGAGAGCGTAGCTTTTAGAGTGGGAGGTCGCCTTCCCAGACGATTTTTCGATATCGTTCTGGATTGGTGTCACCTTCTGTGTTGAAGATGAGAACGACAGAGTCTTCAGCGAGCCCGATGTTCTGTGCAAGTTCTGCGAACTCTTCTTTTGATTTCAATGCATAGAGCAGTCCCGCATTGATGGCACCGGATTCTCCGCCTGTAATTGCGACATCGCCCTTTAATGGGTTTCCGAGAACACGCATGCCTGTCGCGGAGACATTGTCTATAGCTGAGACGAAGTGAGTTCCGCAATCTCTCAAAATTGGCCAAGTGACCGGGTTTGGTTCACCACATGCCAGACCTGCCATGATGGAGGACAGATCCCCCTCAACAGCCATCATCCTACCTGTATCACTGGAAACTGAACGGTATAGACAATCTGCTGCCCGTGGCTCACTTATGACTGATGTAAAACCATCACTCCCATAGGCATCAACCAGGTACCCGAGAACACCACCAGCCATGGCACCAACACCAGCCTGAAGCATGACGTGCGTAGGAGTTTCGCCTGCTACTTCCTTGAGTTGCTCATCAGCTTCATCAGCCATAGTCATGTAGCCCTGTGAAATCCAGGTTGGAATTTCATCGTAGCCATCCCATGCCGTATCCTGAACGAGTTCCCAACCATTCTCTTCAGCGGTTTTACTCGCCAAGCGGACCGTATCATCATAATTGACGTCGGTTACAATGCACTCGGCACCCAGACCGCGAATGCGGTCAACAGATGCTTGAGGTGATCCCTTTGGCATGTAAACTACAGCCTTTTGACCCATAGCACGTGCTGCCCATGCGACCCCGGTCCCATGGTTGCCAGCTGTTGCTGTTGTGAAAACCATCGGGTCAGGGAACTTCTCAGAAACTGTTTTCAAGTCAATCTCTGCGATATTTAAATCTAGTTTTTTCGCAAGCAAGCGGCCAAGAGCATAAGAACCTCCGAGCACTTTGAAAGCATTCAGTCCAAAGCGGTGGGATTCATCCTTTACATAAATGCCCTTTACGCCAAGTGCTTCTGCCAGAGCTGGCAAAGCTATTAAAGGTGTTGGGGCGTAGCCCTCGATCTGGCTATGAAATTTGCGGGTGTTACTGGCGATTTCTTTGGTGAAAAGCGAACTGGTTTCACCTGTCCGAAAACGGTTCTTGCACGACTTAAGCATCGGTTTCTCTTTAACCATCATTTGCAGAAAAACCGCAGTTATCAGGATTGGGAGGTCGAACCTTCAAACTGCGGCTTCGGGCACTTTTAGTTATTTGATGTAGGCGATTGCCTCGACTTCAACCAATGCATCTTTTGGTAAGCGACCAGCCTGAATGCATGAGCGTGCAGGAGCTGCCTCTGTCCCAAAGACTTCGGTGTAAACTTCGTTAAACGCCGCAAAGTCTTCCATCTTTGCAAGGAAACATGTTGTTTTAACAACGGTGTCAATGCCTGCACCAGCCTCTTCCAGAACGGCTTTCAGGTTTGCCAGAGAAGCTTTTGCCTGCTCAGCAATGCCGCCTTCAGGAAATGCCATGGTAGCTGGATCTAATGGCAACTGACCGGATGTAAACACCAGGTTCTCCAGAATAGTACCTTGTGAGTATGGACCGATAGCTGCAGGTGCTTTTTCAGTTTGGATTACCTTTTTCATTTTACTTACTCTTTGTTAGTGAGCTGCGGTTTGGATTCTCGAATGTACTTGTAGATTGCGTGACGGGTGATCCCAAGCTTTTCGGCAACAAGCACAGTTGCTTCTTTGAACTCGAAAATATCTTGCTCGAGCAGAATTCTTGTGATCGCTTTGTTCCGTGCTTTCTGAGTTACTGAAGGGTCAGCCTCAACATCCTTGATTGCTTGTCTCAGTGCATCCAAGATGACGTCGGTCACGTTTGAACTGAAGCGTTCCGGCGTTGTTTTCTCGGCAACTTCGGCTGCATCTGGAGAAAATGTGCTGATAATCTCTGAGAATGGCAGCGATAAGTTGATGTTCAGGCAAAACAGCCCGATTGGCTTGCCGGATGCTCCTAATATGATTGTTGTGGCTGATTTAAGCAGCTGCCCATCGGCGTTGTATGTGAAATAAGCTTTCGGAGTCAGGTTGCCGGTTTCCTGATAAACGCGGAGCATTTTCAGGCCCAGATCTGTAATCGGCGATCCAACCCTCCTGCCGGTCATATGACCGTTTACAATCTTGGCAACTGAGGTCTCAAGATTCTTAAGGGAGTGAACGACAACCTCACAATGTGGACCAATAAGGTCTGCTACCGTCTCTGCAATACGAAAGTAATTTGCAAGACGATCATCATCATCTTCAAAGAGGCTTTCTACATCTGAAAGGTCGTTGAGGTTGATCATAGCTGGTATCTCACGAATTGCCCGAACGCATAACTGTTGTGTGTGTTGGTACTAATATTCACGAAAATTTGCAATAGATAGTTTACTAAATTTAACTTTACGAACTCATATCACCTTAAAATACGTAAGAATACGGGGAAAATTTCCACAAAATTGGCCAAAAACTTCGCTGCTAGTACGTATGAATACCAATAACCATTCAATATAGTTGACCGAATCTGAATTGTGATAAATATTTAACTTAAAGTTTGACTGTTCAATTTTGTGACTAAAAAATGTAAATTGAAGATCAGTCACTCTGTCATACAACGGGAGCACAAAATGTCAGAGTTTTCTCTTCGGGGCTTTGAGGTTTCAGAATTTGAAAATCGTACAGCGCGCCTTCAGAAGGTGATGCATGAAAAAAAAGTAGATGCGGTTCTATTTACCACTGAGCCGAATGTTCGTTACTTTTCCGGGTTTTTCACTCAGTTCTGGCACAGCCCAACACGCCCATGGTTTTTAATTGTTCCTCTGGACGGTAAGCCGATCGCTGTGATTCCTGAAATTGGCGCAACCGGAATGGCTGCCACCTGGATTGACGACATCCGCACCTGGGCTTCTCCTTGCCCAGAAGACGATGGCATCTCGCTTGTTGCAAAAGCTATGAATGATCTTCCCAGAAAGTATGGTCGTGTCGGCGCAACACTAGGGATCGAATCTTACCTGCGCATGCCAACAATCAACTTCCTGCAACTGCGTGACAGAGTTGAGTCAGAATTTGTTGACATTGCGTTGGAAATTCACAATCTGCGTCAGATCAAATCGGCTGCTGAAATCAACAAAACCCGCGAAATCTGCCGTATTACCAATCAGGCGTTCGATCTCATTCCAAACTACGCAAAAATTGGAATGACTGAGCGTGAAATCTGTAAGCAGTTCCGTATTGATATGCTGACAGCTGGAGCTGACGAATGTCCTTACATTATCGCGGGTTCCGGTCCGGACGGTTACGACAGCATCATCATGGGGCCGTCTGACCGCATTTTGAATGAAGGCGATGTTCTTATCATCGACACTGGTGCAGTCAGGGACGGGTATTTTTCTGACTTTGACCGAAACTGGGCTTTCGGGTCTGCAAGTGATGAGACCCTCTCTGCGTATCGAGCAACATGGGAAGCGACAACGAAAGGTTTCGAAGCTGCCAAACCTGGCAATACGACTACAGACATCTACAACGCCATGTGGAATGTACTTGAAGCTGCTGGGGCACTGGGAAATGATGTTGGCCGCATCGGCCATGGTCTCGGCATGGAATTGACAGAACGTCCTTCCAACACAGCAACAGACAACACTTTGCTCGTGCCAGGAATGGTTCTGACACTGGAACCTGGCATGAACTATGCTCCCGGCAAACAAATGGTGCACGAAGAGAACATCGTAATCACTGAAGACGGCGCAGAATGGCTGACTGAGCGCGCAGCGCCGGAAATGATCATCATTAAATAAAAGAAGCATATTGGCCACCTCTCAGGGCTAGAGAGGCGGCATCCTCCAAGACAGCGAAGAAAGAACGACCTCGTCATTCAATTCTGTAAACGCTGCATCGGTTAACTCAGGGGAGAGTTATGAGTAACCAACCTGTACAACAACTAAAACAAGGCAAGATGCTGTTCGCCAGTACTATGACATTCATTGTTGTAGTGGTTTTATCAGGTATCCTGTTCCCAGATCAACTTTACAACGTCGGTGTTAATACCATGAACTATCTGACCGATAAATTCGGTTGGATTTATATGGCAGGCTCTTTTGCTTATGTCATGGTGATGTTCTTCTTCGCTTTTAGCAAGTACGGAAACATTCGCTTCGGGGCAGATGACTCCAGACCAGAATTTAGCACGTTCTCATGGATTGCGATGCTGTTCTCCGCTGGTATGGGTACCGTGATGCTATATTGGGGTGTTGCTGAGCCTGTTTATCACTACATCAACCCGCTTGAGACAACTGGCATTGCTGCTCAGACACCAGCTGCAGCAGAGTTTGCTATGAAGCAGAGCTTCATTCACCAGGGTATTCAGGCTTGGGCTGCGTTCTCCGTAGTCGGTTTGATCCTTGGTTACCTGATGTATCGTAAGGGTGAAAGCGGTCTGATCAGTAATATTTTGTTGCCATGGGGCAGAGACAAAGCCAACGGCAACTGGGGTAAACTGGTTAATCTGATCTGTGTATTTGGTGCGATCGCGGGTATCTCCACCTCTCTTGGGCAAACCGGTCTGTCCTTGTCGATCAGTTCATCTTACCTGATCGGAACTCCAGATGGTGCAATCACAAAGATCATTCTGGTGGGTTCTATCACTCTGATCACCATTCTTTGTACGACAACTGGTCTTGAAAAAGGTATCAAGCTGCTTTCAGACTACAATGCTTACCTTCTGGTTGGTTTGATTGTCCTTGTTGGTGCTCTTGGTCCAACCACTCAGATGATCAATGTTTACTTTGACACCATGGGTAACTACCTCAATGACTTCTTTACTGATGCGTTGATGTTGCCAACCTTTGCTGCTGATAAAGAAACCTCCTGGATCGGTGGCTGGCCAATCTACTACTACGCCTGGGCGATTGCATGGGCACCATTCGTTGGTCCTTTCATCGCACGTGTCTCCAAAGGCCGTACAGTTCGTGAGTTCATCCTTGGCTCCATGATCCTGCCCTGCCTTGGCATCTTCCTTTGGGTTGCGTTCTTTGGCACCATCGGTCTGGAAGCTTCTCCGGAAGCACTGGAAGCTGCTGCTGCATCTTCAAAAGCAGCAACCTTCATCGTTCTGGAAGATTTCCCACTTGGTACCGTGATCTCCATTGGTGTTGTGATCGCACTGTTCACCTGCTTCATCACTTCCATGAACAGCTCAACCTTTACCCTAAGTTCCATGAGTGAAGACGGTTCTTTGAACCCAAGCAATAAGCAGAAGATCATGTGGACTGTTGCTCAGGGTGCCATGGCACTGACACTAATGCTGGCGACAAAATCAGGTATCGATTTGTTGCAGTCTATCAGCCTGATTTTCGCGCTACCCCTGATGTTTGTGCTCTTCGTTGCTATGATCAGTACATTCAAGATGTTCCGCGCGGAGTTTGCAGCCGACCCAGCCGCAAAAACAGAAGCAGAAGCTCCTGCAATTGAGCAAGCTGCTGAGTAAACTCTCCCCCAGAAGCGAAGAAGGCGGAACGCAGGTTCTGCCTTCTTTCATTTCCACTCTATCCAAGGCATCCTCAATGACCTGCATCGAAGAAAAAGTCGTCAACTGGCGCCACCATTTGCATAAAAACCCAGAGTTTGGTTTTGAAGAGAAAATGACTTCCGACTTTGTTGCGTCAAAATTGGAGGAGTTTGGAGTGGAGGTGCATCGTAACATCGGCAACACAGGCCTTGTTGGTGTGCTCAAATGCGGCAGCAGCGATCGTTCGATCGCCTTGCGGGCTGATATGGATGCTTTAAAGATTGCTGAGCTGAACGAATTTGACCATGCTTCTCAGATCGAAGGGATGATGCACGCTTGCGGTCACGATGGGCACACCGCAATGCTGTTAGGTGCAGCGCATGAACTGGCGACGTCACAAGACTTTGACGGCACGGTCTATTTTGTTTTTCAACCCGGTGAAGAACATGGTGTTGGCGCAAAAGCAATGATTGCTGACGGTTTGTTTGACCACTTCAAGATTGATGCCATCTATGCCATGCACAACCTGCCAGGTGTCCCAGAAGGTCATTTTGTTACTAATCCCGGGTCTGTCATGGCATCGGAAAGCAGTTTTCAGATCGATATTCTTGCAACCGGCGGGCATGCTGCCATGCCACACATGGGAACGGATCCAATTGTGGTTGGTGCACAGATTATCCTCGCATTGCAAACCATCACCAGCCGCAACTTAAGTTCAATCCACGAACCTGCTGTGATTTCTGTAACAGAGTTCACCACCAACGGTACAACCAACGTCATTCCGTCATCTGTCACCATCAAAGGTGATACCCGTTGTTTTACCGATGAAGCACTTGTGAAGATTGAGACAGCCATTGAACGCGTTGCTTCAGGACAATGCACGTCAGCAGGTGTCGACTACAAGTACCACTTCAACAACTCATTCCTGTCGACCATAAATACACCTAAGGAAACGGCTATCGCCGTGCGGGTTGCTAAATCGATCGCAGGAGAAGCAAACGTTGAGGGTGATGCTCCACCCTTCACAATCTCCGAAGATTTCTCCTTTATGCAGCGCAAAGTTCCAAGCTGCTACATCCTTGTTGGCAACGGCAAAGAAGGCGAAAAAGGCGGAACGGCACTGCACAAACCTTATTATGATTTTAACGACAACATCCTGATGACCGGCGTTCGCTTTTGGACCGAGCTGGTAAAAGACCAACTATCAGCGACGAAATAGTCAAAGTACCCTCAAGAGTATTCCTCTGGCCTCTCTGTTTCCGATAAAGAAACAGGGAGAGCTAAAGCGATAAGCATTTATGTTGCAACATATCCTGCGGCGTTGAAGTAGTTCCAGCATTCTTGCGGTGTAAAGAGATCACAGAGTTCGCCCAGAGCCTTGATCAAAGCATCAAATGTTCGCGCCGCTATGCGGAGTAGATGACTTTTGAGCTTGGAGAACGCCATCTCAATGGGATTAAGGTCTGGAGAGTATGGTGGCAAGAATAAGAACCAGCATTGATGGCGTTTGAGTGCGCAAGCCGCCTCGGCCACTTTATGGGTGGATAGGTTGTCCAGAATAACAACAGTGCGAGGCGCCAGTTGCGGGGCAAGCTGCGTTTCAATGCAGGTGGTAAACGCCTTGCCATCCATCGGCCCTTCAATCACCCAGGGAGCAATCAGGGCGTTCTGGGTGAGCCCGGCGATAAAGGTCTGGGTGTGCCAGCGGCCATGAACAGAGCGCCGCGCAGCTCACACAGCGTTATGTCGGGGTCCTGCTCCACGAGTGCGCGCAGGAAATCGTGATAAGGGGCCAGCTTGCCAGTCCCAACGGGGCGTCCGGTCGGGGCAGGTGCAAGACTGGAACCTGAGCGTACCTTGCGGCCAGGCCGCGAGGCGGTCGCTGGCGAAATCAACAGCCGCCGCGCAACCTCACGGCCACTCATTCCGGCTTCAATAAGTTTGCGAAAACGGTCTCGAAGATCAATCGAAAGCGGTGCTGACATGAGAACTCCTCCTCATACCAGTGAATCACAACGCCCCTGAAGGGGAATCCCAAAAGATTCAAGGTATTGGCTACTCGCTTTAGTCTCTTGTTAGAGATGGCGATAACGCTACCAAGCTCAGGAAACAGCGGGTCTCATCCAGATGGAAGAAGCCCATGTCGCAGGATCATCCGAGCCTGATTACGAGAGAAATCACTATTCCTACCTTGCTATGCGAATTAAGACTGGACAGCTGGGAAAGATTGAGCGGCGGTGCAGATCGGACACATGACAGCATCTGGCAAATGCCCTGATCAGATAAAACATTTTAAATTAATAGCTTGAGAACATAAATCACTCAATTGATTATTCGTACGCACTTACATGTCGGTTACGTCGTATTGCTGCGCGAACAGTCAATAGTTTGATAAAGCAAGTTAAACGTCTATAATACTAAACCATCCAAGGGGGGAATCTCGAAGTATTGCATTTCATAAGCTGCAATGAGTTACTTCAGTTTGATCCGACTAAACTTTCATGGCCTAGTTTCTCATCATCTGTTTGTTGAGATTGCGTTGGTTTGTCAAATGCCTGTTGCATCTGCCTGACCCATTGCTTGGAAAATCGACTGTTTTCCAGTTCACTAAGATAGTTCAGTTGGCGTAGTGTGATCTTTAAGGCCCGGCGACATAAACGGCTTTTCTTGACTTCGAAAGTACTTGGGTCTTCTTTTAACTCAGCTGCGCGATGTACCCTGCTTTTCTCAGTTGTATATTCATTGAGGCCATATCGCCGAAGAAACTGCTGAAACTGCGTGAACCGACGGTGGCAGAACGGAATATTGCGCGCCAGCTCATCATATATGGGGCTTGCGGGATGAATGCTTGCCACTGGCAGCAGATCATCTGGAATGGGGATGTTTGCAGAATGTGTTCGCCCTGTTCTGAGCAACTTTGGCAAGACATGTGTATGAGGACCATCAGGTGAGACACCACCCGTATCTGGTCCTCCGATTTTTTGATAAACCTCAACTCTCCCCAGTTTAGAGATTGCAACGCGATGGGGATGGTATTTCAGGATTTCCTTCATTGCCGTATTAGATGGATCGAACAACGAACGCCCTTTGTTAGCTCTCAGAATTTCAATCAGTCTTTCATCTTGGGTACGAATGCAAAAATCTATGTTTTCAAGCCCGAGTCCCATATCAAATATAAGGGCAGGCCGATCCATGAGACGAAGAGCATTATCGTCTTGACCAAGCTCTGTGAGAACTGATCGCTGATGAGTTCTGCTTTGCTCTTTTGGCATACAAAGGACGATACCTTGCGCCCATCTGTTGGCTCGCGGACTGATGGTCTCGTAGGCGATGGGGTGCACCGCAGACAAGCTGTCCACATCCAGAGAAATGCCGCCTTTCTCTGTTACGCGCAAGAGATTCTTAGGATCATCAAGTTCCAGAACATCAGTATCGCGCTGATGAAATTCTGCAATCGCACCAAACGAGCCAATGCTCCATCCGGTCTGCTGATCCCCAATATAGCTGGTAAGTGTCTGAAGCAGTTCTGCTGAATTATTTGCTGTCATAATCTTGTCTTTTACGAATTTGGGTTTAAAGCCTTAAACCAAGTCAGTTGGTACAGAGATTGATGTATTTCGCCAACTGAGCCTCCCCAAAGACACGCCGAAGACAGACGACATGTGCTCTTTTGAGAGCACTTTCTCCGGTGTGTTATCTGCAACGAGTTTGCCATGGTTCAGAAGTAACAGACGATCGCACCAGCGACTGGCAAGAGGCATGTCATGAAGGGAAGCAATGACCGTTTTTCCTGTTGAGACGATGTCGCGAAAAGTTTTCATCAACGAAATCTGATGAGCTGGATCCAGCCCATTTACAGGTTCATCTGCAATGAGCAAGCTCGGTTGCTGTGCCAACATTCGGGCAATAAGAACTCTGGCCTGTTCGCCTCCCGAGAGACTATCGAAGCTCCTGTCAGAGAACTTTCTGACATCCATGTGTACCATCGCATCCTCGACAACTTTGTGGTCGTTGTCGGAAGGCGCAGCAAACCCGGAACGATGGGGCAGGCGGCCTAACATAACGATCTCTGCACAGCTCAGCTCCCAATGCACGTGACGGTCTTGCGGGAGAAAAGCAATCGCCTGTGATCTGGCTTTAGCTGGCATCCTGGACAAGAGTAAATCGCCGAAAAATACGCTACCAGAAGCAGGGGCAACCAAACCAGCCAGACATCGCATCAATGTTGTTTTGCCTGCACCATTCGGGCCGATTATTCCGATAAACTGAGGAGCCTTTGAGGTGAAGCCAATACTATCCAGAACGACTTTTTGGCCTCGTTGAAAGGATAGGCCCGCGCAAGAAAAATCGTTCATTGCGATTTCCTTCTTAGTGACATCAAAAGCCAGAAGAAAAAGGGAGCCCCGATCAAAGCCGTAACGACGCCAAGTTTCAAATCTCTGCCAGGCAGAATTACCCGAACCAAACAGTCAGCTGCGAGTAAAAAGCAAGCACCTCCAAGAGTGCTGACCAGTAACAACCGGCTTGGTTTACTGCCAACAAGGCCTCTGAGAAGGTGAGGGATAATAAGCCCAACGAAGCCGATGGCGCCGCTGACTGCGGTGGCCGCCCCCACCCCAATTGCGGTCCCAAAGATTGCCATGGCCTTTGTTTTGGGCAAGCTAATGCCAAGGCTCCGGGCAACATCCTCACCAAGGCTGAGTGCATCGAGTGCTTTGCCAACACTGAACAACAAGACCATACCTAACAGCACAAATGGGGCTGCGAGAGAAACGTGAACTAAGCTGCGGTCTGCTAGGGAGCCCAGCATCCAAAATACAATCTCCAGTGCAGCAAATGGATTGGATGAAAGGTTCAGCGTGAGAGAGGTGAGTGCACCAGCGAGCGATGTAAGTGCGACGCCAGCAAGAATGATTGTAAGAATGCTGCTGCTTTTGCCCACGAGGACAAACAGGAGCAGCACGGCTACAAGAGCAGACAGAAGTGCCACAACCGGAAGTGCATAGGCCATAAGTGCTGTCCAACCTGCATAGATGGCTACCACGGCGCCAAGTGATGCAGTTGCAGAAATACCCAGCAACCCGGGTTCTGCGAGAGGATTGCGAAGAAGCCCTTGTAGCACGGCTCCGGAAAGCCCAAGTATGGCACCAATCAGAGCCCCAAGAATTGCGCGCGGCAAACGAATTTCCTGAAGGATGATCATGTCCACACTCTCTGGAAGTACCAGTTTTTCTGAACTTGCGAGAAAAATGCTTAGGGGATTAATCCATTGCTCACCGAGAGAAAGGGCGAGCAAAAACAGGCAAAAAAATAAGATCGTCAGGCCAGACACTAACCAGACATATGGTACTGATCGATGATCAGTCATTGAGACGCTCCTGTGTTTGATATTGTAGCTGTCTCATTGCTCTGGTGATAATGGGTAGGCCACAGATCCAGTAACGGCTATCTGCTTGGATACGCCGATTTTCTCCGAAGAAACGATTCAGAACAGGGTGGCGCAAAATCTCTGTTGAGCGGCCCAGTTGACTTGACCAATGGCGCCAGGACATCACATAGTCGGGATTCGCACGCAGTAAACGCTCTATGGTGAGCTTTGATGTGCCAATGAGGCCGAGTTGCTCGCCCATATGTTTGAGGCCTGCAACCTTCACAATTTCATTTTCTAAAGTGCCTAAGCCAGAGGTATAGCTATTTGCCCCATAAGAGCCGACAATACGTACAGCATCGCTGCGGTCTGCTTCGATTATGTTCAGATCTGCCTCAAAAGCAGTGAGCATGCGTGTTGCTTTTGGTTGACTGCCGAGCAACTCTCCCATGCGCTCAAGGTGCGCGCGAATGTCTTCAAGAGAGTAAGCTGGTTTGAACTCTTCCACACGGACGCCCAGACGTTTGAGCAGATTGACCGTGGCGCGTGTGGTAAATGTTCCTGCCAGAACAAGATCTGGGTTTAAACGGAAAATCTGCTCCGCCAGGCCATAGTTAGTTCCAATGGCTTTAGCCTGCTCCGCCATGGTGGAAGAACGCTCGCTCGCAGCCAGGTAGGAGACAGAAATCAGCTGATCTTCTCGCGCAAGCATCATCGCAAGCTGATCGGTACACAGGTTCATTGAAACCACTCTTTGAGGAGGTGCTTCGCTTGCTGATGCTAAAGATGTAAGTGAAACATGAAGGATCGCTGCAAGCAAAAAAGCAGAAATACGAGAAACCACGTTTCCGTCCTCACAGAAGTGCAATCACTCGCCTGTCAAAACGAATTTGAAGGGCGAGTGATGAATTGAAACGCAGATTTAGAACGTTGCTTGAAGGCCAGCGAAGAATGTTCTGCCCTGAGTATTGTAGCCGTAGACTTCTTCATAGCCCTTATCAAACGCATTTTCGACGCGCCCGAAAACCTGAAGGTTATCGTTGAGTTGATAATCCGCCCCAACGTTCACAACGGTATAATCACTGAGCGAGACAGGCGTAGCAGGCCATGTTGAATAGTCCGAATCCTTCATCTCGCCATTATAGATAGCATCAACAAACACATTGCCTCGACCATCGAGGAAGCCATAGTTCACGCTAAATGACGCAGAGTGCGGCGGACGCCGAACTTCTTCAGACCCATCTGGGTTACTTGCATCAAGATAAGTATAGGAAACATTTGCATGCAGATTTTCAATGACTTCCAAACTAAGAGATACCTCACCCCCCCCGACGTTTACTCGTGCCGCTCTGGTTGTGTACGGTTTGAGCACTTCCGGTTATCTCGTCTTTTAGATCCTCTTGAAAATAGGTAAGGTCAATCACTCCACGATCATTAAGAAATCGCTGTTCAATACCAATATCCCAACCAAAGTTAGTCTCCGGTTTCAGATCAGGATTACCTCGAAACTTGCCTGGAACAGATCCAAATTGCTCGTAGAAAGTTGGGTTGGTGACACCGGTTCCGATAGACGCATGCAATCGTGTTTCTGTTTGAGGAATTAGATAAGCGGCGCTCGCGCTATAGGTCAAAGCATTTTTAAACACTTCATTACGGTCATAACGCAATGCCCCTGTGACAAAGAACCGATCTAAGAAGTCTCCTCTGTATTCCAAAACATGGCCGTAGAGATCACGACTTTTACCCAGCTTGCGGGTTGGAATTGTTTCTTTATAAGTTTCACGCTCCCATTCAACCGCGCCAGTTAAGCTGTGGGTGCTGTTCAGAAAATCAGGCAGGTCGAAGAACCACGTGCTTTGAAAGCTGGAATGATATCTGTTGCCATCATTACCATAAGGTCCCCATGAACTTTTTCCTTCAGTATGCAGATCAGTGGCCTCAAACCTCCACTGCTGCTGCAACTGCCCATCAAATAACTCCCAGTTAAGTCCAGCTCCACCAAAAACATCCTGAGACTCGACATAGCTATTGGTATCAGTGACTAAACTGCCATTTTGGTCATCTGTATCTGACTTGCGGTCAACGAAACGCAAATTTCCATCAAAAAAGACATTCTCGGTAATGTCCCAGCGAATCTTACTGTTCAAAGTAAAATTGCGATCACCATCTTTCTCAGAACCCAGGTCTGAGATGTTAAACCCACTAGTGCGTCGCAGAGCACCAGAAACAGCAATATCAAATGTCTCTCCTCCACCCTGCAATAACAAGCTCTTCCGCACTGTCTTGTCTGTACCGAGCTCGGAGCGACTAGTGACTTTATATCCTTCGCGAATCCCGCCTTTGGTTATGATCTGAACGACACCAGATGTAGCATTCGATCCAAATAGAGCACTTTGAGGGCCGCGGATAATCTCGATACGCTCGATATCTGCAACTTGCAGGGCACCGAAGTCAAATTCACCACTGCTCGTGCCAGCTACTTCCACGCCGTCGATCAGAACCAGTACATGATTGCCCTCGGAGCCACGCAATCGAATCTGAGTTAAGCCTCCAAATGAGCCAGAGCGAGAAACAGCAATACCCGGAACACGACGCAATACGTCTGCTACATAACGAGCTTGAGTTTTCTCAAGTTCTTCACCAGACAGAACCGTGTAGGAACGCCCGACTTCATCTTCTGCTACTGGTGTCCTACCCGCTGTTACGATGATCTCTTCAAGTTGCTTGACCTGTTCTTCATCCTCTGCAAAAGCAGGCGTGAAAGAAAGACCTCCAAGTAAAGTGATGGAAAGGATTAGCCTACCCGAAGCCGAATGTTTCAGGTTCTTTTGGTTGGTAAACACGACACATCTCACCTGTTCGGCCGGATGGCCTATCAAGCGATCCGGTCGTTGTAACTCTCAATAAAGCCGGACACATTTTCTTAACCACCATTACTTCGACGGCGGAAAACATGTCTTCAGCTTTAAATTTGGATGTCACCTAACGGGGAACCGCACCTCGACACACCCCGTGTCAAAGGTCGGGTGACCGATTGCGGCAGGTATCCTGGCTCGCGGGTCAATACAGGCAACTCACCTTCCCAACTCGGCCAATTGGCTCTCGTCAGTGGTATATCGAGTGCTTGCTCTCCGCCTACAGTTGCGGGGGCAGCCATGGCTTCGATCCCTTTTTGGGTCGCTCTAACCATGTTCCCTCTTTCGTCCGTTTTACGTTCGGAACCACAATCAGAGGTATTTATGCATACTTAATTTTATGGTGTCAATTATGCCAGATTAAACCTTGGGCTAAATGTAAGACGTACGTCAAACATCGATCCATCCCGATGCATAAAAGTTTTGTCGCTTAGTGGAGGTCTTGAAGATATCGCTACGAAGCTGTTGAAGTCTCGCGAGGTGTTTCGGCATATCTGTCCCGCTTCAAAGCCGGTACGGATGACAGGCAAAAGCATCTTGGCCTAGGTGCTGGTGATGATTTCAGCCTCACAGCTAGCTGAGCGTTCAAATGCAATCTTGCCTTCGCCGTCAATCACGCAGATCGAAACAAACTGTAAGGAAACATCCAGGTCAGCATAGTATTCCATAGTGCTCTTTCATCCTCGCAGCAATATACTGAGCTCCTAACGGAGTTGATCTCATGTGAAGAGTGAGCCTGATTGCGCATGCTTGTAGCCCATACAAGGTTAGAGAGATAGTACCAACCGCAGTTAGCCATCAGAGCTGAGTATTTTGACTGAAAGAGGTTGAGCTATAGAACAAATACTAACTCAGACATCGAAAATTCAGGTGTAAATAAATATCGCTCCAAATTTTCATAGGTAATTGTTGAATGCAGACGAGAAAAAATGGATTACTCTTTTGATGCTGCATTCAACTTCGCAAAACACCACAATGCAATTAGTTAACGTCAAGTTCCACAAGTGCGCCTGAGAGTGGATGCTTCATCAGCAGATCCTTATCTATTCGGATGCGAGCGGTTGTTGCGAAAAGTCGGGATGTTTTGCCGTGGATATGGAGACATGATGTTGGGCGCGGGAATGGAACGCCATACTCCTGAAGGAACTCGCCGGAACCGGAGTATTTGCGAATACACCATCCGTCCCACATAGCAATCCATAGATTACCGTCTGCATCCACATCAAGACCGTCGGGAATACCAGAAATGTCGGGAGTGAATTCAATCACATTTCTGCGATTGCTGATTGTACCAGCCTCCAGATCAAAATCGTATGCATAAACAATCCGAGGTGAAGTATCGATCAGATACATTGTTTTGTTATCGGGAGACCAGCCCAAACCATTTGGCAAGGTGAAGCCGCCCGCCATTCGCCTGTAGGTGCCGTCAGCATCTATCCGATAAAGTGAACCAGCCTCTTCTTCGAGATTGAAGGCCAACGATCCAACCCAGAACCGGCCCGACGCATCACATTTGCCATCGTTGTAACGGTTGGTCGGAATTTCTCGTTCCGGATCTCCCAGCTCTTTGATAATTTCTCCAGATTCCAAATCTATCCGGCGGAAACCGGAAAGGGTGGAAATCAGCAGGCCATCAGATGTATCAGCGACAGCTGTAACCATTTCACGTTGAGGGAATAGGTCTGTCTGGCCGCTTTCAAGATCATATCTGAAGATACAGGGCCGGCAGATATCTACCCAAAAAACGTAGCGGCCATCACGACTTAAAACCGGGCCTTCCCCTATGAGGTTATTCGCGTCGAAAACTTTCCACGTTTGGCACTGACGCAAATCTGGTGGCATTGGTTTGGTTGACACTGGCCGCGGAGCACCGCCTGCCTGTAATGATGCAATACGGGTGGCTTCAATAACATTTGGCCCGAGATCATGCAGAGTATTTCGAGGCAATCTTGTTGAAGCTCCACTTAAACCAATTGCGGCTACCGTAATGCCACGGTGGTCAACAATGGGTGCCGCGACACCACTAATCCCCTGTAGGTCCTCGTCAACTTCTACAGCATATCCGCGTGCATTCACCAGATCCAGATGCCGGCTTAAGTCTGCAAGGTCCTTATAGGCCTCGCTGGAAATGATAGCGTGTTCATCAGCATTTAGAATGCCTGTTCGTTCCTTATAAGCAAGCCCTGATATCAGGGCTTTCCCTATAGCCGACTTCCAAAGCGGTACACGTTGACCAACCTTTGACTGCTCACGCAGATGATGCCGACTTTGCAACTCATCAATGTAAACGCCCCCTTCTGGGGTGAGGATTGCAAGCGACACCGTTTCACCTGTCAAAGCGTGCAATTTTTGCATTTCTGTGATGGCTGAACCTTTCAAGTCAAAGTCCTGCCAGACCTGCCGAGACAACTCAAAAAGGCGCATGCCTAACTGATAGGTATTCTCCCGTGGATCAAAACGAATCAGACCAAAGTCGATGAGTGTGGCCAGGAGCCGATGAGCTGTTGGCTTGGTCATTTTCAGCTCACTCATGACAGCCCTGAGTGTGAGCGGTTTGTCACTTGATCCGATATAATTAAGTATTTCCAGACCTTTAGCTAGAGTCGCGGATCTGGCTTTATTCACAAATTCAGACATAAACGCATTGCTTCTTTGTATTGACATATATGACAGGCTTGGCTAAGCATAATGCATCAATCTTAAATATCAAGATGCCATCTCAAATAATGAGACAATAAAAATGGAACTTAATCTTAAAGGCCGCCTCGCTGTAGTCACTGGTGCATCTCAAGGTATCGGAGCCGCAATTGCAAAAGCTTTCGTGGATGAAGGTGCCCGTGTCCTGCTCGTGGACGTCAATCCACAGGTGGAAGAAAGAGCAAAAGAGCTAGGACAATCCGCTCTTATCTGCGATTTGACTGCTACGGATGTTTCAGAGAAAATTAAAGCGGCAGCCGCTGATCTGGGTGGTGCTTATGCATTGGTCAACAATGCAGGTATATCCCGTCCGTCCCCATTGCCTGAAATGTCTGATGCAGATTGGGATGATGTGATGAATGTAAACTCGTCGGTTGCATTCCGTCTGATCCGAGCGCTCTGGCCTCAGCTTTCCGAAAAGTCCGGTTCCATCGTCAATTTGGCATCTTTCGCGGCGAAACGGTCTACTCTATTTGGGAATAACGCTTCTTATGTTGCTTCCAAACATGCGATTGCTGGTTTGACCCGTGCTGCTGCTTTTGAAGGTGCAACCCAGAATGTGCGTGTAAATGCAGTTGCTCCGGGTGTGGTAGCGACCGAAATGGTGAAGTTGCATAACGAAGAAACTCGCGCAAAAATTAAAGCGCTCATCCCTCAGCAACGCTATGCCGATCCATCAGAAATTGCTGATCTTGTGCTCTTCTTATCTTCTGAACGGGCTGCTCACATATGCGGCGAAGTCGTGAATGTTAACGGCGGCCTGTACATGGACTGATGATGGAACACGCTCTCGACATCGTAAAGGTTCGTCATTGGGTTGTACATGTACCCTTGGCGAACTCCATTTCCTGGTCATCAGGTAAACGGACAGGATCTACCCGTCTGATTTGTGAGGTGACGACCCGCAACGGGATCAAGGGATACGGGGAAACAATCTGCTTGCTGGATTTTGTTCCGCCAGTATTTGAAAAACTCGTTGCGCAACTAGCTGGCCATCTCAATGTGACTGAAGTTGAAAAACTAACGCGCATCGCTGAAGGGGCAGGGTATTATCATCACAAGCGAGCGCTTGTTTTTGCGTTGTCTGCCTTGGAAATGGCGATGTGGGATGCTCGGGGTAAACATGCGGCACTACCACTTCACGAAATGTGGGGTGGAGCCTATCGTGATCAAATCGAGATGTGCGCATATGTTTACATCTCTGATCCCGAGAAGGTAGCAGAGGAACTGCTCGATTATCGGGATCAGGGCTTCCGTTCCTTCAAATTGAAGGTGGGCTTAAATCCAGAGCAGGACGTAGCTTTGGTTGCAAAAGCTCGTGAAGTCCTCGGACCAGCTGCAAACCTGCGGGTTGATCCCAATGGTGCCTGGACACCGGGAACTGCAAAACGAATGGCGGCAAAGTTCGCCAAGTATGATCTCCAGTACATAGAGCAACCGCTCATTGTTGAAGATCTGGCAGGTGCAGCCCAGCTTCGGGCGAGTTCTGCAACACCAATTTGCATAGATGAAGGCGCATATACCCTTCAGGAGACGATGACGGCAATTCGCCTTGGGACGGCGGATGTCATTCTGGTTGATCCACATGAAACTGGAGGTTTATGGCAGTGCCTGAAAACAGGCGCTGTATGTGAAGCAGCAGGTATACACGTGGGGATGCATTCTGGTGGGGAACTCGGCCTGACACAGGCAGCATATCTGCATCTGGCTGCATCAATGCCAAATGCCAAGATAGCGCTGGATACTATCTATCAGCATCATGCCGATGATATTCTTAAAGCCCGCATCCAGTTTGTTGACGGCCATGCCGCAGTACCAAAAGGTTCTGGTCTCGGTGTAGAGGTTGATCTGGATAAGCTGGAACACTACCGTACGGACATCATCATCTCAGCATATCGCAACCCCGACAAACCGGATTGGTTTGCCGAAAAGCCTTCTTTCTGAGGTGGAAAATGGCAGAAGTAAAAACAGCTCTGGTTACCGGTGGTACCAAGGGGATTGGCCTTTCTATTGTCAACCGTCTTGTAGAAACTGGCTGGCATGTAATCAGTGCCAGTCGAACCATAGGCGATGAACTGAAGAGTTCAGAGCAGATAAGTTATTACACCCTTGATGTTTCAAAAGAAGAGAGCGTCAAGGTTCTGTTCGCAGAGTTAACTCAGAAACATGTCAAGTTACATGGTCTGGTGAACAATGCGGCTCGTCAGGGCGGGGCTCCGATCAGCGAACAATCGCGCGATGACTGGCAAGCGTATCTGGACACTAATCTGACTGGTGCATGGCAGGTTATCAAATATGCGTTGCCCTTGCTGAATAAGGGAGCGTCAGTGGTCAACGTCGGCTCTGTGGCGTCTGCCGCAGGCTTTGCAGACCGTGCTGCCTACTGTGCAACAAAGCACGGTCTTCTGGGTATGACCAAATCGCTAGCCTGCGAACTCGCCCCGCGCGACATACGTGTAAATCATCTCACTCTCGGCAGCTATGAAACCCCCGGATTACGCGAGCTGGCTGAGAAGAATGAGAAAACTGCCGATGACTACGCATCTCGGCAACTTTTGGGAAGAATTGGACATCCGGATGAGGCCGCAGATGCTGCTGAATTTCTGTTGTCTGAAAGAGCAAGTTTCGTAACAGGTACGTCGTTGATTGCAGATGGAGGTCTGCTCACTAAAGGAAACTTTGCATAAAACCGCAGAACCGAATAATTGGGAGGAAAAATGAAAAAAGCTCTGATAGGCGCTCTAATCGGTCTTTCTACACTTTGGGCCGTGCCAACATATGCTCAGACCAAACTGGTTGTCGGTGGGTCTGAAGCCGTTGACTCTCTGCTCGACAAAATGGCTGTCAAATTTAAAGAAATTCTTGAAGCAAAAGGCGCTGACGAATTTAAAGTTAACCTGATCCGTGGTCAGTCTTTGGGCAACGCAAAAGAAGTTCTCGAACAGCATCAAGCTGGCATTGTAGACGTGAATTTCTCCCGTCCTGACTGGCTCACCTCATATGTGCAGGATTTTCAAGTTCTTAGCTGGGGTTTTACATTTAAGGACCGGGAACATCTACAGACATTCCTCAATAGTGATCTCTTTGAGGAAATGAACCAGAAGACCATAGATGCCGTTGGTCTTAGAATTCTTGCTGCTGGCGTTGACCAGCCGCGGATTCTTTACACAAATACTCCTGTCAAAGGCGTTGAAGATGTGCAGGGCCTTAAAATGCGCGTGCCTGGCATTAAGGCCTATCTTAAGCTCTGGGAAGCAGTCGGCACAATTCCATCTCAAGTCGCATGGTCAGAAGCCTTTCTGGCACTGAAAACCGGAGCTGTTGATGGGGCAGAGGCAGATGCCTCCGGCGCATACAGCCAGAAATTTCATTTGGCCGCGCCGCATGTGATCAGGACAAATCATGTTATGTCCTCAGCACACTTCTCGGTAAACGAAAACAAATGGAAAAGCCTTTCTAAAGAACAGCAGACAATCCTCCAAAGCGCTGCAAAAGAAGCTGTTGCATGGATGTCCGTTCAAGCAAAAGCCGATAGTGAAGCAATCCTCGCTAAAATGGTTGAGGAAGGGGCAATGGTTGCTGAAATCGATAACACGCAGTTTGCAGAAAAGGCAAAAGCTGCAGTTCAGGAGATGGAGGCAGAAGGCCTGTGGTCTGAGGGGTTGTGGCAACGTATTCGCGACCTGGTGAAAGAATAAGTAGTTGGGCCGGATATCCCGGCCCAATCTCAACCGTCTCTGGAAGTTTCAATGCATCAAGTTTTACAAAAGTGTCGATCTGGCCTTCGTTTAATTGGCCAGATAGAGATGGTTTTTGCCGCGACAGTCCTCATTGGCATCGTGGTGATGATCCTGGTTCAGGTAGTCCTGAATGCAGGTTTGGGTCGCCCGATCGTCTGGGAGCAGGAGGGGGGGGCTTATGCCCTTGTATGGTTAACCTTCGTTGGAGCATCGGTCGGTATGAAGCAGATGCGCCATGTCACCATCGTTTCTTTCGTTAGCTTGTTGCCTCCGCGATTGAGGGCATTCTTCAGATTTGCGGTGTTTGCTGCAATTCTTTGGACACTTGCAATAATGCTGGGCGAACTTTCCAACATTATGCAAATTGAAGGCCGGTCAACTACTGTTGCTTTGCCGATTGATCTTCCCCGGTCCTACTTCTTCTCCGTACCTCTAACGCTCAGTTGCGTAATGATGGCAGCCACCACAGTGCTCAATATGCTGGAAGCGCTGGTGCAGGCCATTTCTCCTCAAGACGCCTCTGACAAAGCCTTTGTTACGATGGAATAAAGCGCATGATCTGGCTCTTACTTCTTATTCTGGCAGTACTCGTTCTATTGGAAATGCCAATTGCCTTTGCATTACCCGCATCGGCATTGGCTTACTTGCTCATCACCGACTCCATTCCTCCGATGCTTGTTGTGCAACGTGTGGCATCTGGGCTGGACAGCTATGTCTTGCTTGCAATTCCATTGTTTATTCTCGCTGGCAATCTGTTCAATTCGGCTGGTATTGCGGCCCGCATCTTTGATTTTGCTGTGGCTTGTGTTGGTCACATCCGAGGTAGTCTGGGTCATGTGAACATTGTTGCCAGCGTCATCTTTTCAGGTATGTCTGGCGTCGCTCAGGCCGATGCTGCTGGTTTGGGGGCTGTCGAAGTTCGTGAAATGAAGCGGCATGGCTTCAGCGCAGAGTTCAGTGCAGCAATTACCGCTGTTTCCTCCATCATCGGGCCAATCATTCCTCCTTCCGGAATAATGATTATTTATGCGGTGCTTGCAGACGTTTCAGTTCCTGATCTCTTCCTAGCAGGGATCGTACCGGGTGTTGTGATGTCATTGGTACTGATGGGTGTGGTCTACTGGCTGGCAAAAACCGGGCGCATTGATGCTCCTGTACTCCCTAAGAAAACTCATAGGGATGTTGCCAAGGCATTCTGGCGCGGTTTGCCAGCGATCATGGCACCAGTCCTGCTGATACTAGGTATTTTAACCGGCTACGCAACTCCCACTCAGCTTGGCGCGTTAACGGCTGCTTATGCAATTGTTCTTGGATTCGTCACAAAGGAACTGACCTTCAAGTTTCTCTGGGTTTCCATCAAGGACACAGTCTCTACTTGTGGAGTTCTGATTTTCATCATTGCTGCAGCGACACCGTTCAGCGCCATCCTTGCGCTGGAGGGAATTCCTGGCCAGTTAGCTGAGTTGCTGTTGTCGATCAGCGACAATCCCATAGTAGTTCTGCTGGTTGTGAACATTGCCCTGCTGATCTTTGGCTGTGTCATGGACACTACAGCGATCCTTCTTGTTGCAGTACCTGTTCTTGTTCCTGCTCTTAAGATGCTGGGTGTTGATCCGGTTCACTTTGGCCTTGTTATGGTTATCAATCTGCTGATTGGTACATTAACACCTCCTTTTGGGATCCTTCTCTTTGTTATGACGGAGGTCGCAAAGGTTGAGTACAGAGCTTTACTACGACAAACAATGCCGTTCTACATTCCTCTGTTTCTCTTCCTCATCCTCATCACCTATTGGCCCGCGCTGTCTTTAACATTGCCGCAAATGATTTTCGGATGACAGGCATCTGCGCATTCCATGTAAGAATAATGTAATCAGTAAGGCTTTGTCATGTAAAATTAAGTGTCGAAGCCTTCTGATTAAGTATAGATATTAGAAATAGGGACTATTGGTGTTCCTCAAAAAGCTAACCAACAGTATTACCCCCAATTGTCTCGAAGGTTCTTTTAGCAGAGAGAATGTCAAAATCTAAGGAAGTAACCATGATTGAGGTCTGGGGAGAAGCCCCCGACGGCAGCCCAATACATCGCGTTTGTCTGAGCCACAAGGGAACTCAGCTAAATATCATCAGTTTTGGAGCTGCTGTTCAGCATTTTGGATTGAGTGAGTTTCCTTTTTCGTTTGTGCTGGGCTATTCGGATTGCAAGAGTTACTTGGATAATCCCAATTACTTCGGTTCAATTATTGGTCGCTGTGCTAACCGAATTAGAAATGCTCAAATCCAGATTGAGGACAGAGTCTTTCATTTAGATCGAAATTTTCTTGGAGATCATCATGTGCATGGCGGCTCAAAAGGAACGGCCTTTAGTAATTGGATTGTGGATGGTGTCGCTGAGAACTATGCTCAATTCTCTATCGTGCTGCCTGATGGCCATATGGGTTATCCGGGACAACTAATAGCCACAGCAAAATATAGCATTGTTGGCACTGGTCGAGTTCAACTCGAGATTACCGCAACAGCTTCTCAGGTAACCCTGTGTAACTTTGCAAGCCACTGCTACTTCAATCTGGATGGTACCCGTTCGATTAAAGATCATGAACTCAAGATTTTCTCTGAGAAATACCTTCAATCAGACGAGTTTGGCTTTCCTTTAGGACTGCCAGTATCCGCGAGAGGTACGAAATTTGATTTTACAACTATGAAATCTCTGCAAGAACATGGATTTATTTTCAATCTGGACCAAAATTTCTGCTTCAATCAACACTCTGGAGAACCCGAAAAACGGGCTGAGTTATTTGCTAAAAACACTGGTCTGAGACTCAAGGTCTCTTCTACAGAAGTTGGATTGCAGGTCTATACCGGGTCAAAAATCAGAGGCTCAGAGGCAAATTCAAGAATACAACAATATTCAGGCATTGCACTAGAGCCGCAAGGCTGGCCTGATGCAGCAAATAACTCTTCCTATCCAAGTATAAAAATATCACCTAATCTTCCTTATAAGCAAACTACGGTATTTGAAGTTTACTGCGAGAAGTAACATTAAATAATATTCTCAGGAGTATATGTAAACGAGTAGCTTCATAGCAAATTTTAGGCCTTTTGTGTATGATATCTGGGCAGTGTGGAAAGATTTAATTAAGATGAATTATGCAAAGAATAAAGAAAGTACTCAATACTTATTCATGCTTTTCTCGTACCTGATCACTACGCGCTTGAAACGTTTGAGTTTGTCAATAGCCTGTTCTATGCGATCACTGGCCTTGGTTGAACTTAAAAGCGAAGCCCCTCGACTACGTGACATTGCGACAGGTAAAATACCTGAATAGCTGGCTGGAAAGCGATCATGGCACGCTCAAGCGGCTAATCAAACCCAAACTCAGCTTCCAGTCGATGCGAGCAACAGCAACGACCATCAAAGGCTTTGAAGTCATGCGTATGTTCAAGAAGGAGCTGTTTGATGGCTGGATACGTTCGGTCAGAGGTGGAACCGGGGTTTCCTTTATCAACCGCCTGTCTGGAATTTATGCCTAAATTGTGTCTGGGGAAAGCTATTTAAGTCTTCACTCAAACGACATCAGTGCTGGTTCCTGTGCCTTCCTCCATACTCACCGGACCTCAATCCCACGGAGGTGGCATTTCTCAGGCTCAAAAGTCACTTGCGATGCATAGGGGCGCGAACATCAGATACTATCGTGTCAGGTCGTCTTCACCGCCGCTTATCACTCTAAGATATGCTTGCACCAAAGCTATCTGATGTATGGGAAGGCTCTACCAAGCAGGAGGTGAAAGAGTAAGTGACGGGAGATTTTGAAGGCTGACAGGGAGAATCCTCAGAGCCTTTTCTTGAAGAGGTGAGCGCGCGCCGTCGTTGTCACACATGGCATAACCTCCATATTACTGCGCGAGTTATGTTTGGATCTCAGCAACTGCACTCTTTTGCAGCTCCCACGCAAGCAAGGGTGTATCTGTCAGCTTGTAGAGTGCTTATTAGCGGATAATGAGCTGGAACAAGTTTAACTCAGTCCGCGAACCTGTCTAAATACCGCATAGCGTGCACAAATTTGATCAGGTAAACCAAGGAGCATCCAAAGGCCTAACGAGATGATCATGAGTGAAGTAACCCTGTCCACTATTGGTTTCACGAAGTCTTCAGCTGAGCATTTTTTCGCTCGCTTGCAAAGTGCAGGTGTGAAAAAGGTGATTGATATTCGGCTTAACAACACTTCGCAACTGGCAGGATTTGCCAAATCCTCTGACCTGACGTTCTTTCTGAAAGCAATTGGCGATATTGGTTATGAACACCAGCCGTTACTTGCACCCGATCAGGACATGTTCAAAGCCTTCAAGAAAGAAAAAGGCGACTGGGCCATCTTCAAAGACCGTTTTATGCGCCTGATGTCCGAGCGCAAGGTGGAAAGCAAGTTTAAGACAGACATGTTTGAGGACGGTTGCCTTCTATGCTCAGAGCATCTTCCACACGAATGCCACCGCTCTCTTGTTGCCGAATACCTGAATAGCCGTTGGGGTGGCGCATTGAAGGTTAAACACCTTTGAGCTGACGGGAGTCCTGCGCTTCTGCAGTCTCTCCCAGACAGACTTCCTGCGTAACTCCAATATTGCTTAAAAAGGAACGATCATGGCTGATCACCAGCAAAGCACCGTCATAGGCTTTCAGTGCGGCTTCCATAGCTTCGATCCCTTCAATATCTAAGTGGTTGGTCGGCTCATCCAGTATAAGCAGCTTCGGTGGCCGGGCAGCACCCAAAGTACACGCCAATCCTGCCCTGAGCATCATGCCGCCGCTGAGAGTTTTAACAGGTTGGTGAGAAGTATTTCCCCGAAACAGAAACCGAGCGAGTACAGCGCGGCAAGTATTCTCATCCTGATCAGGATTCAGGTGATGAAAGTTTTCCAGAACACTTCGCTCAGGATCGAGAAAACTGGCCTGCTGGTCCAGCACTCGGGTCGTCGGATGTAGTTCACATGCGCCGGAAAGAGGAGGAATTTCTCCCAGCAATGTTTTAAGTAGCGTGGTTTTGCCCGAACCATTACCACCTGAAAGAGCACAACGGTGCGGCCCGGATATCTCCAGTGAAAAACCTTGCAGGAGAGGGGAGTGCTTGGCATACCCGACACTTAGATTGCGTGCAGTTAACACCCGCTGTGTGTTGGTTAGGCCGGAAGAGGGAATGTGCATACTTATTGGCTCCAGCACTTCTACTTTCTGGCGTGCCATATCTGCCTGATGCTGCGCTTGCTGGCGCAGACGGTTCGCCAGATTAACGCTGTCACCTCGTGTGGTCTCTGCCGTTTCTCTACGTGCATTCAGCAGCACTTTCGGCTGGTCCCTCTTAGCCCGGGAACGGTAACCAGCCCGGTCTTTCCGCGCTTTACGCTCTGTAAGCTTCTGAAGCTTGCGACCCAGATCATCTTTTCGCTTTTCGGCACGCGCAAACTCATGCATTGCACTCGTAAGCTCTTGTTCTTTTTGGGATTTGTAGAAGCTGTAGTTGCCGCCAAAGCTTGAAGCTCCCAGTGTGGTCAACTCCACTATAGCATCCACTTGCTCTAAAAGGGCGCGGTCATGACTAACAACGATCACTCCTTTTTTCCAACCCTCGAGAAACCTGAGGAGTGCGATGCGTCCTGCTGCATCCAGATTATTAGTCGGTTCATCCAAAAGCAGAAAGTCTGTCTCATGAAAGTGAAGAGCTGCCAGTCGGCAGCGTGTGGTTTGTCCGCCGGAAAGCTTAGCGAGGGGGTAGCCTGCAGGTATGCTCAGGCCTAAAACCGCAAGAGCGGACTCCATTCGGCTTTCCAGCGTCCAGTCAGCCGCTGCCAGTTCTTCCACACTGGCAATACCAGCCTCGGCCTTCCGTAGCGTGCGCAGTGCACCTGCCACATTAAACAAGTGCGCGACAGTCTGGTCTGATCTGTATTGAACCTGCTGCTCAAGAAGTCCCAGTGTTCCCTGCACGGATACAGAACCGGAGACAGGCTTTAGTGCTCCGCTGATCAGCTTCAGCAAAGTTGTTTTGCCCGTACCGTTGCGTCCTATCAGACCGGTGCGCTGCGACGCAAAGCGTAAGTTGAGATTGGAGAAAAGAGGGTCACCGTCAGGACGTGACCAGCTTAACTGATTGATAGAAATAGAGGCAGGCATGGTGATGAACTTTCAAAGAAACAGGGCAGATTTGATTATGTGTCCTGTTCTTGTTCATCGCTGTAACTCCTCCGGTCTTTCCTACGAACACATTAGGCGTGCAGAAACAGGGATGTCAAGATGAGTTAGCGCTCCACCCCGCATTGGGGGGGAGGCGGAGCGCCGTCATCCCTTTGCACAGCAATAGTGAAATTGGGCGGGATTACATCGGTGCGCAAGTGTTTAATTGCCTGATATTCAGGTGAGTTCCACAGCGTCATAAGGGCTTCCATACTTGGAAACCTGAATAGCGTGAGCCTTCTGGTATGAAACTGCTGGCAACAATATAAGCAGGTTTGGATTCAGACATGTCAGTCTCCAGATCCGCGAGGCAAAACATAAGCTCAGTTACGCGATCCGTTTTGGAAGCTGCTTCATCCTCTTATTAACGAGAGGACAAAGAAGTACTTCTTGAAGTTAGGTTTAAGTCAAGCATCTCTTGAAACACTTTCCGGTCAACTAATCTGCACTCACGTACGGCGATATTACGACAGTTTAACTTGATTGCGCCGCTGTGCATCCCTAAAGTACATGCATGTTTCGTGTACTGACCGTATTGCTGCTTGTGTTTGTAACTGCACCCCACGCTTCTGCCATGCCAGTGGAAAGAGCAGTGCAGCAGACCGCTGTGACAATGGCAGTCTCTCAAATGCAGGTTGAGCATTCTGATCAGATGACAAAGCAGAGGGCACCCTGTTGCTGTTGTGAGCAAAATAACGACGCTTTTGGTGCCGCGGTCAACTGCGTTTCTGTGATGGCCCTTTCTCCAGAAAGCGCGATACCTGCTTCACAATATCACAGTGTTCCGATCTACTCGCTCACACGGGATGACTTGCTGGGAGTGCTCTCTCGCGCAATCGATAAACCACCAATCCGCTCATTTCTGTAAGACCTCAAACACAGAAACTGGATTGGACAAATCATGACTATAAAAAAGAACCTGCTGGCAGGTGCGTTCGCTGCTGCTCTTGTCTCTGCGGCATTGCCTCATAACGTATCAGCTGAAACCAGTGAGAGCCTGACCATCTATAAATCACCCTATTGCGGCTGTTGTTCTGCATGGTCTGATGCATTGGAAACGGCAGGGTTTCAAGTCACGGTGCATCACACCGAGGACATGGACCGCGTAAAGCAGCAGGTTGGAATATCCGAAAACATGCAAAGCTGTCACACCGCATTGATGGAGGGTTACGTATTGGAAGGTCACGTCCCGCTGGCGGCTGTGCAACGCCTGCTGGCAGAACGGCCTGACGTAAAAGGTCTTAGCGTTCCCGGTATGCCAGCTGGTTCACTCGGAATGGGTGAGGCAGATGAAGACACAAATTATACCGTCTTTACACTGCCAAAAGGCATAGGCGGAAAACCCGCAATTTATCAACATGTGAACGGCAAAGACTAAAAGATATGCAGTCAGGGATAAGAGGTCTCTGACTGCTTTTCCTCAGCTCCTACAATAAATCCGGGGGCAAATTAGGGAGATTGCGGTCCTTCCACAGCTGGTCAACCCTGCCATCAATCGCCAAGCAAAAGGATGCGATCGATGGATGAAAACTGGCTTCCAACTCTGCAAACAGCCTCCCCTCAGGAAGGCTATGAACTTGCAGTCAAACTCTCACGCATGGCTATCAAGTTCATGCAGCCAGACGCAGATGTGCGCAAAGTTATGCGGCTGATGTATGAGTATGATTCAGAATCCCTTATCGCCGCGTCTCAAACCATAGCAGAACACTTCAGTACCATCGCAGCTGCCAACAACTACTGGAAGTGAACCAGCGTGGAGGTGCATGGAATGATACCCGAAGTGTAATGCTGCAGTTTTTTGCAACGAGCATTAAATCAGAGCGAGCGCACGGTCATTTCTCCTTAAGAGCGTGAGCAATTTGGTCTTTTAAGGGTTTTATGAAGTAGGACAGGACGGTGCGTTCCCCAGTCTGGATGAAGCCTTCCACTGGCATGCCAGGCAGGAGAGTCTGGCCACCCAGTTTGGGTAGCTCACTCTCCAGAATTTTTAGGCGGGCGAGATAAAATGCTTCACCCGTGACTTCGTCGCGGGTCAGGTCCGGGGATACATTGAGCACTGAAGCACTCAGCTCCGGTGTGGTGCGCTGGTCAAACGCGGCAAGGCGAACATAAGCTTCTTGCCCAACCTTCAACTGGTCCACATCCACTGGCTGAACACGGCTTTCAATCAGCAGTTCACTGTCTTCAGGCACCACCATCATCAATGTATCACCGGGAGCGATCACGCCGC
The DNA here is from genome assembly GCA_947496145.1 of uncultured Pseudovibrio sp. Taxonomy (GTDB): domain Bacteria; phylum Pseudomonadota; class Alphaproteobacteria; order Rhizobiales; family Stappiaceae; genus Pseudovibrio. The sequence continues at coordinate 52,736 of CANMBS010000024.1, read as the reverse complement.
CCACTGTATGCACTGAAAGCTGGTGTACAAAGCCGGAGCCGGGACTGCGAATATCGATGCGTTTCAGCCGGTCTTGCGCTGCAATTTCCTGTTCTTCCAGTTCGGCAATCTTAGCCCGCAAGGTTTGTAAGTCATTCAGAACTTTTTCCAAAAACTCTTCATCGAGCTGCAAAATCTGAATGCGCTTTTCGCTGATCGCTTCACGGGTCTGTGCAATTCGTGAAATCAGCTCTCCCCGGTCACCGACAAGGCCAGCGCGCTCGCGCTTGATGCCAGTCACCTGAGAAGCGTTAATGAGGCGTTTATCCAGTAGCGTTGAAAAGTCTTTTAACTGCTGGGTGACCAGATCAATGCTTTCGCTTTTAGCATCACGTTGCAGTTTTTGTCCTTCAATTTGCTGCTCCAGCTGCTCAATTTGCTCACCAAGCTGCTTCTTGCGTCCGGCAATGCCTTGCTGACGGGCTGCAAACAGCGCCTGCTCGCCCTCTACCGCAGTGGCGGCGACCTCGTCGGTTTTAGCCAGTTCAAGCAATGCCGCAGGAAACGTGACCTTTGCATCATGACGCCACTCCGCAGACAGGCGAGCTTCCTGAGCCTGCATTTGATGTAATCGCTTGCGAGTGATGGCCAGATTAGCTTTCACCAGCGTTTCATCCAGACGGAACAGCACATCCCCGGCTTTGACTTCATCCCCGTCTCTGACAAGGATTTCTCCCACAATCCCGCCTTCCTGATGCTGGACCTTTTTGGCTTGTCCATCCACCGCGATGGAGCCAGAGGTGATGACTGCACTGTTGATTTCGGCAATCGACGCCCAGCCTCCAAGGCCGAGGACCAGAGCACCAACAAGGCCAAGTCCCCAATGCATGTGTTTTTTACGAGAGGACTGAATACTGGACAAAGTTGTTTGATCAGGCATGAGGCACCACACTTAAAGAACCGGCGTTGGCTGCAGGAACGGATCCGGGGGCAGGAGCACCTGCCTGTCCGGTGATTTTGGGCAGGACCTCATCTTTAGGTCCAAAGGCCGCCTGTTGTCCGTCTTTAACCACCAGCAGAAGGTCCACCGCAGAAATGGCGCTTGGGCGATGGGCGACTACAATGACGATACTGCCGCTCTGGCGCATGCCTTTAATGGCGCGGGTTAAAGCAGCCTCACCTTCAGCATCCAGATTTGAGTTTGGTTCATCCAGCACAATGAGGAAAGGATTTCCATAAAGGGCACGTGCCAGACCAATACGCTGGCGTTGCCCGGCAGAGAGTAAGGCACCGCCTTCACCCACCTGTGTGTCATAGCCATTGGGTAAGCTGGTCACCAACTCATGCACGTTGGCAAGCTGGGATGCCTGAAGCACTTTCTCATCCTCGCGCTCGGGTGCAAAACGAGAAATATTTTCAGCAATCGTGCCATCAAACAATTCTACATCCTGCGGCAGGTATCCGACCGCGCTGCCAAGTCGTTCTTCTGACCACTGAATTAGCTCAGCTCCATCCAGCCGCACGGAGCCGCGCAAAATAGGCCACACACCAACCAACGCACGGACCAAACTGGTTTTTCCTGAACCTGATGGCCCGATAACACCCAAACCATCCCCTGCATTGAGAGAAAAGTTGACCCCGCCAAGTGTCACCGCACGCACACCAGGTGGTGCAGTTGCAATCTGCTGCACATTGAGGTTTTTCTCAGGTAAAGGCAGTTCGGTTTCAGGAGCGTTTTCGTCCAGACCTTCCAGCGTCTTTTCCAAACGCCCGCGTGCCTGACGTGCCGCGATAAATATACGCCATTGCCCAACAGCTTGTTCAACCGGGGAGAGTGCACGAGATGTGATGATAGAGGCCGCAATCATTACACCTGGAGAAACCTCCTGCAAGATCGCAAGCCATGCACCAACAGCAAGCACCGCAGAACCAAGCAGAAAGCGAAACGCCTTGATGATGGTAGCGAATAAGGAAGCCCGGTCACCGGCCTTGGTTTGTGCTTCATAAAACTGAGCATTGGCTCCTTCCCACCGATTGGTGAGAATTTCACTCATGCCAAGGGCACGAACTACTTCTGCATTGCGGCGCACACCTGACCGGATTGTACTGCGCTGCGCATTTTGTGCTGACAGGTCTTTGGCCGGCTCGCGGCTCATAAACTCATTGGCAAGCACCAGACTAAGAATAATAGCAGCACCCACCAGCGCTAACATGCCAAGCCAGAAATGCAAGACAAACACCAGCCCCAGGTAGATCGGCATCCACGGAATATCAAAGAGGGCGGCAGGTCCCTGTCCGCCCCAGAACTGGCGCATGGTCTCCAGATCCCGGATCGGGTCCACGTTCTTGCCAGAGGCACCCATGCGCAGGGGCACACGCAAGTTAGCAAAGAAGGCTGTTCTGGATAAACGGGCATCAATTTCCTGCGAAATTCGCGAGAGTCCTCTGGCCCGTATCCCTTCAAGTAATGCAAAGAAGATGTATAAGATGCCTGCAAAACTAGCGATAATTACCAGTGTAGGAACACTATGGCTGGCAAGCACGCGATCATAAATTTGCAGCATAAACATCGGTCCGGTCAGCATCAAAAGATTGATTACTAAACTGAGAACTCCAACACCCAGATAACCAGAGCGTGATGCTGCAAATGCCTCTGCAACCAACTGTCGTTTAGACGTGGTTCCATTCTTCGATCTACTCATTGACACTCCCGAAGCTTAAACCGGAACGCCACCTACGCCCCCAATCCAATGCAACTAATTAAATTTCAAGCAGCTTATACCGCCAGAGCTCATATATGCCTATAAAAAATTTGGCGTTAATTTCTCCGAGCAAATACTACTATTATTCTCTGAGTTATACTCCTGAAATTATTTAAGGCTGGAGATAGTTGGACGAAATCAGCGGAACCTGCGCAGAGATGAACAATACCAAAAAGGCTCACTGAGGAAACCATTTTACTTTATACAGTTTTATCCATTAGCAAACAGCACAGATGCTGCTGCTCTTTGATTGAAACTTATGGCGAAGTGAGCCGCTCGTAGTCACAAATCTCGGATTTATTCTCACCACGGTTTCATCACGAAAAACTTAGTGATCAAGTTCTTTATTGAGATCCGAAAAGACAAAGATACTGGTGCGCTGCTGATCGGATGATCATCAATAAGCGGGTTACGTTAAGACGTGGAAGGCTTACAACGGAAAAATGCGCTTGATTAAATACGCAGCTTTGCTAGTGTGCTAACACGAATTAGCACAGGTAATATTCCATAATGCAGGTGGTGTTTTTGAGAAATAGCAGCTCTTCCATCAACTGTTAGGGATACGCGCTATGGACCACAAGTTTTCTGCATGAATGGTTCCAGAAGGGGCTCTGAACCAGAAATGTGTTCGGCTGCATTTTAGAGTTTACCCGGGCCTTTCCGGTGTCTGTTATGAGAGGGCGCGCACGTGCTCAAAGGGATCAATCCGATCATTTTCCCAGAGTTGCTGATGATCTTGCATGAGATGGGACATGGAGATGAACTTGTACTCTGTGATGCACATTTTCCCGCCTACTCTGTTTGCAACAAGGTTTTACGTGCGGACGGATGTGAGGTGAGCGACCTTTTACGGGCTATCATACCGTTGTGGGAATTGGATCAATATGATCCTGAGAATGTGGTGATGATGGCTCCGGTAAAAGGAGATCGCCTGCCGGATGGTCTGGTGAGCAGCTATCAGATATCACTTCCGGCAAACACTGAGATCACTTTTCTGGAACGTTTTGCTTTCTATGAACGAGCAAAGACATCTTACTGTGCGCTCGTTACTGGCACAACACGCAAGTACGGTAACGTTATAATCAAGAAAGGTGTCATTCAGAATTAAAGCAATCCATTGATATACCGCGAGCTTTTCGTAGAGGTATTCAGGAGTTGTACTATTGTTATGGCTGCTTAGAGTTGAAGTTTCGTGAGATTTAGCAGGATAGCGAATGCAGCATAAATAAGGTGTCAGACCCGCTGTGCGATGCAGACCATCTCTTGGGGAGGGGGTGTCGAAATGGATACTATCGTCAAAATGACGGATATTGAAAAAACGTTTCCGGGTGTGCACGCCCTGAAGAACGTGCAATTTGACCTGGTGGCGGGCGAGGTCCATGCGCTGATGGGAGAAAATGGCGCCGGTAAGTCCACACTGATGAAGGTGCTTTCGGGTATCTATACCTGCGATGCAGGGAAGATCGAGATCAAAGGCAGCGCCGTGAACCCGCAGGGGCCGCGCGAGGCTCAGGCGCTTGGCATCGGCATTATTCATCAGGAACTTAGCCTGATGAATGATCTGACAGCGGCCCAGAATATCTTCATCGGTCGCGAACCCCGCCTGCGCTTCGGGCGACTTGATGAAGCAGCCCTGAAAAAGAAAACCCGCGATATTTTTAAGGGCATGGCACTGGATTTGCGCCCTGATGTACTTGTGAGTGACCTGACCATCGCTAAGCAGCAGATGGTGGAGATTGCCAAGGCGCTTTCCTTTCAATCGCAGGTGCTGATCATGGATGAACCAACTGCGGCGTTGAATGACAGGGAAATTGCTGAGTTGTTCACTATCATTCGGCGCTTAAAGGCAGAAGGTGTCGGCATCATCTACATTAGTCACAAGATGGATGAACTCAGGCAAATTGCGGATCGGGTGACGGTGATGCGGGATGGCGCGTATGTGGGCACTGTTCCGGCGGCTGAGACACCAGTCAGCAAGATCATTTCCATGATGGTAGGGCGTGAGGTAAAGGATGAAGCCGTTAAAGTTCCTGATCTGTCTCACGCTGACGTCGCTTTGCAAGTTACGGGGTTGAACCGGGGCAACGAAATTCGTGATGTGAGTTTTTCGCTGAAAAAAGGCGAAATACTGGGCTTTGCAGGACTGATGGGTGCCGGGCGAACTGAGGTTGCGCGAGCAATCTTTGGCGCGGATTCATTAGATTCCGGCGAAATTCGGGTGAACGGGCAACACTGTAAGATCACCAGTCCTTCTGACGCTGTAAAGGCTGGCATCGGCTATCTGTCTGAGGACCGCAAGCACTTTGGTCTGGCAACGGGTATGGATGTGCGCGCCAATGTGGCCATGGCGAGTATGGATCAGTTTTATAACAGGCTGGGTGTGCTGAATGAACGTGGCATGGCACAGGCAGCGGCTAGCTACATCAGGCAACTGGAAATCAAAACACCCTCTGACAGGCAGGAGCTTCAGTACCTCTCTGGGGGCAATCAGCAGAAGGTCGTTATCGCCAAGTGGCTGTTGCGTAATTGCGACATTCTCATTTTCGATGAACCTACGCGGGGAATTGATGTGGGCGCGAAGTCTGAAATCTACAGGTTGCTTAACACACTGGCACAGCAGGGGTGTGCGATCATCGTGATTTCCTCTGAACTGCCTGAAGTTATGCGCCTGAGCCACCGTATTGCGGTGATGTGTGAAGGACGGCTGACCGGGGTATTGCCGGGAGGGAGATCAACAACACAGGAGGATATTATGCGCCTTGCAACTCAGCGCGAAACCCCGTCGCAAACTACGAGTGAATTTCAATGACAGAAACAGCAATAAAACCTGGTCCCACCCTGCTCAGCCGTTTCGTTCACTCCGGTGCCCACCAAAAGCTGCTCGCGTTTGCCAGCCTGATTGTGCTGCTCACCGGCTTTGCACTGGCCTCACCCAACTTCATGCAAATGTCCAACATGATTGCGATTTTGCAGGCCACCTCTGTCAATGGTGTGCTGGCCATTGCCGCTACACTTATCATCATCACCGGAGGCATTGATCTTTCTATCGGCACTATGATGACGTTTTGTGCAGTGATTGCCGGGGTGGTGCTGACTTACTGGAGCATGCCATTGCCACTTGGGGTGGTTGCCGCAATTGCTGCCGGAGCATTCTGTGGCCTGTGTTCCGGTACATTTGTAGCCAAAATGAAGGTGCCTCCGTTTATCGCAACCCTTGGCATGATGCTTATTTTAAAGGGGCTGTCTCTCGTTATTTCCGGCACCCGCCCAATTTACTTCAATGATACACCGGGGTTTGATCAGATTTCCCGTGGTTCTGTGATTGGTGCTGTCCTTCCCGGCTTACAGATCCCCAATGGCGTGTTGATCCTGTTCCTTGTCGCCATTGCCGCTTCTTATATTCTCGGCAGGACTGTTTTGGGGCGCTACACCTTCGCGCTTGGTTCCAATGAAGAATCCGTGCGGCTTTCCGGCGTTAACACAGATGCATGGAAGATGGGCATTTATGCGCTGGCGGGTGGAATTTGCGGCATTGCAGGCATTCTCATTGCCTCACGGCTCAACTCAGCTCAGCCAGCCCTTGGCCTTGGTTATGAGCTGGAGGCTATTGCTGCCGTTGTGATTGGTGGCACATCACTGGCAGGTGGCCGGGGCACGATCATGGGAACGCTCATCGGAGCACTGATTATGGCAGTACTGACAAACGGGTTGCGCGTGCTCTCCGTCGCGCAGGAATGGCAAACGGTAGTGACCGGGGCCATCATTATTCTGGCTGTTTACGCGGACATGACCCGCAAGAAAAAAGCTCATGCATAAACTGATTGGAGTGTAATGCTCCGGCTAAATTATTTTTGGGAGGGAATAGTTATGTTTACACGTCGTCGTATGATTGGTGCATTAGCCACTGCAACATTGCTTGCAACCAGTTCATTCTCGCTGGCAGCTGATAAAATTTACATCCCGCTGATTTCCAAAGGCTTTCAGCATCAGTTCTGGCAGGCAGTGAAAGCAGGGGCAGATAAAGCCGCTGCTGAATTCAATGTTGAAATCACCTTTGAAGGCCCGGACAGTGAAGCTATGGTTGATCGACAGATTGACATGCTTGCAGCCGCGCTGGCGAAAAAACCTGCTGCAATCGGCTTTGCAGCGCTGGACAGTCAGGCTGCCATTCCACTTCTGCGTCAGGCCCAAAAAGCCGGTATTCCCGTCATCGCCTTTGATAGTGGTGTTGACAGTGATATCCCACTCGCAACTGCTGCCACTGATAATGCCGCTGCAGCTGGACTTGCTGCTGTTGAAATGGCGGAGAAAATCGGTTCTTCCGGTAAGGTCGCTGTTGTCGCACACGACCAAACCAGCCGCACCGGAATTGATCGCCGCGACGGGTTCCTGAATCAGATGAAGGAGTATCCAGATATTGAGGTCGTGACTGTTCAGTATGGTGGCGGTGATCAGCTTAAATCCACTGATCTGACCAAAGCAATCCTCACCGCAAATCCAGAGATCAAAGGTATTTTCGGCACCAACGAAGGTTCAGCCATTGGTGTTGCCAACGGCGTTCGTGAAATGGGCGTAAAAGATGTGGTGATCATTGGTTATGACTCAGGGCGGGCACAAACGGATGCAGTGCGCAGTGGTTTGATGGCGGGGGCAATTACTCAGAACCCGGTTGGCATCGGATATGAAACCGTGAAAGCTGCTTATATGGCCTCGCAGGGCAAGCAAGTGCCAGTAAACATCGACACAGGTTTTTACTACTACGATGCATCCAATATAGATGATGCCGAGATCGCAGCGGTCCTTTACGATTAAATACAAAACTTGCATCTGGTTCACAGCGTGCGCCAGATGCCTCCAGAACTGAATGCCCGGGGTAAGTTCTGCTCCGGGTCTTTTACAAGATTTTGGCCCTAAGCATTTTCCTGAAACACAATTGGGATAAAGCGGATCAGGTACAGCAGAAACGAAACTGCAAAGAAGCCCCATGCAAATGGCATGGCATCCACTTCCACAAGAAACAGTGGGCCGAATGCGCGAGTAAGCACTGCCAGTATCATGCAGATAATCGCACCAGCCAGAAGCGGGCACAGGTTCAGCTGACGGCCTGAATGGCGCAAACCTGCGATTATAAGCACCATGAGCGTTGCCAGAGAAAATCCGCCTATGAAAATCATGTGCTCTCCTGATACCAGCGCTTCAGCAGGTGCAAACTCCAGCAATCCGCCAGCCTGAAGCGCAAAGCCAGCCGCGATGAACCAATAAAGCGCATAAAGGCTTTTCGAAAATGGCGTGCGCAGCGCATCAGCTATGTGCCAGTCTCTCAGGATGTTCAACACAGAGCAGGCAGCAGCAAGCGCCAGCCAGCCCTGCAATGCTTCCGAGCCACCAAGAACCCTCGCCAGTGTAAGTGCCGAAATACAAAGGATTGCGGCGCGGCGGAAAGGCGGCCTTGCGATGAAACGTGTACCATCTTCCCGGCTTGAAAGTGCATCATTGACGATCACCATGGAGATCGGAGCAAGAGCGGTTAAGACCATGATTGCAAACGCGCCTTCAGCAAGGGCAAGGCCATCAATCAGCACGCCATACATGATGAACTCCCAGGCACAAACTGCCTGCGCCAGCGTGAGGAGTGAAACAGGCCAGAGAAGATGTTTTGATTTTGCCTGCCACATGCGCGGCGCAAGAATAGCGAGTAACACTAATGGAAATAACAGTTGCACCCCAAAGATAAGTGTTGGAGGTATGATCTCACCCGCCCAGAACACCAGACGTCCTGCCAGCCAGAGCATACCGAGCGCAGCCAAACCAATCCTGTCTATTCGTGGTGTACTGGTCCACGAGGGTACAGCAGTTGTCAGAAAACCCGCCATCGCCGCTGTCAAAAAGCCGAAGAACAGCTCGTACTGATGAAAGAATACCGGGTCCACGTTCATTGGCAATGTCATTACACCAGAAAGAACCAGTCCCCAGAGGATGATTGAGAGAGCTGCATAAAGGGCTGTCAGCGGAAAGAAAACTCGAAAGCCCTCGGAAAACACTGGAGCATCAAAAAAGGACATGGGGGTTTTGCGCAGTTCGGCAAGATCACTCACAGGATGCGCTCCCAGTCATTCAGGTTAAACAGAGAGGCAATCTGTTCTTCTGCCATCAGGTCGGCTTCCAGTTCCAGAAGGTTTCTGCGCGTGCGCTCAGATCGTGGTAGCGGCACCACATAATCTTTCACAAAATGACCCGGATCAGGGGCCATGATCAAAACTCGGTCACTCAGGGCCAATGCCTCGGTAACATCATGAGTTACCATCAAAACAGAACTTTGCCTTGTTTCGACTTCCTTCAGAACGAGCCTGTAAAGCTCCCGGCGTCGCCCGATATCAAGTGCACTGAATGGTTCATCTAAAAACAGCAGGTCGGGTTCAAGCGCCAGAGCTCTGGCAAGTGCGCCCCGCTGGCGCATACCGCCAGAAAGCTCAGAGGGGAACTTGATCAGATCGTCCTCCGTAAATCCCATGGTGTAAGCAACAGCTCTGGCCTTCTTTATCCTTTGAAATTTTGAGATTTTTTGCCCCAGAAGCCCAAAACTAATGTTGTTTAGCAGGGATTTCCAAGGAAGCAACCGATGCTCCTGAAACAGGATGGCAGTTTTATTCAAGGCGTTGGAAAGGGTTCCGTAACTTGGCTCAATCAGTCCGGCAGCAATACGCAAAAAAGTTGACTTCCCACAGCCAGACGGTCCGATGATGCTGACGATTTCGCCCTTCTTCAACTCCAAAGCGCAAGGTGCGAGTGTCTGCGTCAAAGGATGGTAGCGGTGATCCTCTACCTCCACCGATAGAATGGGGGGAGGCGCTTGTTCTTCAGGCATCGGGACCACGGTAAGGCTGGGTGTCTTTTCACTCAACATGCTTCCACCCTTCCACGCGCTCTTTCAAGGGATTGAGCAACACCCCATCAATAACAAGCAGTACAGCCACAATCACCGTAATCCAGGCCATGGTGGAAGCGGTGTCAATGTTAACGCGAGCTTCAGCAAGACCTGCACCAATGCCTCTGGTACTGGAAAGCAGCTCTGCCATGACAACGACCTTCCAGCTTAGTCCGAATGCAGTTGCCCAGGCCGGAAACAGATAAGAAATGATCTGAGGTGCCTGCACCTGCCAGAACCGCTGAAAAAGTGGCACGCGAAAACTCTGCGCCATCTCATCCAGCTCTGCTTCGCGCATGCGCACGCCTTGTAAAGATCCGGCGAAAATAAGCGGCAATGTGGAGATAAAGACAGTGAAAACAGGCGTTCCGTCATCTCCTCCAAACCACAAAAGGGCCAGCACAATCCATGCAATGGGCGGCACACCTAAAGCAACTGTGATAAAGGGCTTACACAGGAGTGACAGGGTATTGGACCAGCCAGCAATTAAGCCAAGTGAAATGCCGAGAGCGCTGGCAAGAAGAAATCCGGTAAAGGCACGTTTGGCGGTTATCAGTATATATTCCATCCCGGAAGGCAACGCGATAAGGTCAACCAGTCGGCCCAGAGCCTCAGCGGGTGCGGGCAGGACAAGGGCACCGAAGGCCTCAAAGCCAATCTGCCAGAGAGCAAAGATAAGGAAGACGCCCGCAAGCGTGCCCCATCCACTCCATAGCCGATGCGCAAGTCTGGCTAGCATTTGGTGGATCATTTGTGATCCTCTCATTCTTCGGGTTGGCTCAGCAGACAGGTTGACCGTAACCTTTTGCCGCCTGCTGAGCCTGCTTGATTACAGGTAGAAGTCTGGTGCGGGCAGTTTGCCGCCAATGATGGAGGGGTTCTTTTCCGCCAGAATGGAGTAAAACTGCTCCAGTTCAGCCTGAATGTCTTTCGCCCGTTCCGCTGTCAGGTGCGTGTGTGGAATGGATTTGGCAATGACCGGGGCTGGAAGTGTGATGTTTTCAGCTGCCACAGCGGCAGCCTCTTTGGGATTGGACTTCACCCAGCTGGTGCCAGTAATACAAGCTTGATGGAAGCCTTCAATCAGATCTGGCTGAGCGTTGAGCAGCTCCTCGTGCACCATCATCCCGGCCATAGGGAAGCGGCCTTGACCTCCGGTTACACTGCTCCATTCTCGCGCAAGATCGATAGACCGGTGAATAGACTTGCCCAGCTTCTTGCCTTTGACCATGCCCGCTGTCGCGGCAGGTTCGGGCAGAACGCAATGCTTGATGCGGCCAGATAAAAGCAGTTGCAGTGCCTCAAACGGGGTGCTGACATAATGTAAGGTGTAATCCTTTCCCTCTGTCAGGCCGTTTTGCTGCATGACGCGACCAAATACCAGATCAGGCATGTCGTTTCTAAAGAACATACCAATCTTCTCACCCGCAAGGTCTGCCGGAGATTTTACGGTTTCATCATAACTGAGCACGTACAGCATGCCCCATGTCATGATGTTAAGCAGTTTGACAGGCAGTCCTTTATTGGCAAGATTTGCAGCAACATATGATGGCGTACCTGCCAGTTTCCAGTCGCCGGAGAGAAAACCAGCCCGCAACACGTCCGGTGATTTATAAACATCAAACTTTACGGACTGTGCATGATCGGAGAGCAGACCTTTGTTTGCAATGTAAGATAAGACAACAGATGGCCCCACCGGAGGCCCGTAAAGCGAAAGGCCTGAAACTGCCGCCTGCGCTATGACGGGCAAAGTGGAACCGAGGGAAGCTGCTGCCGCAAAACCGGCAGTGTCTTTCAAAAAAGAACGACGTGTGATCATTGCAGGCGTCCACAAAATAGAAGAGGAACAGAAATTCGCAAATGCGAATGAATTGCAACAACTATAGATCACGATATGAACGCGCCTTATTTGATGAATGTCAATAACATGAGAATATAACTCATATTTATAGACCCTGAGATGAGAGTAACCTGCAATTCAAGGGAGTTTGTTCGTGTGATCAGTATTCAGCAGTAATCGGCCGAGAAATGCTTGTGCGCATTCGCCGCAGGATTAACTCAAGGCTGTTTCACTATCACTCGTTGCAGGTTCCCTAGCGTGCTTTTACATATCAGGAAAACAGAGAGCTTAGGATATACTCAATGAAAATTGCATACACGCTCCCCCAAGGAAAACTTGTGCTCACTGAGCTTTCCAAAAAGCTTCAGAAAGCTGGTGTCCGGGTCTGCGGTATAGTGCAGGCTGACACGGTGAGTACTGACCGTCACCGCTGTGACATGGAAGTGCAAGTGTTGCCTGACGGCCCTGAAATCTCCATTACCCAGTCACTCGGTAAAGAAGCATCCGGTTGCCGGTTAGACACATCCGCTTTGGCACGGGCTGCGGGCGAAGTGGCACAGCGTATCGAACATCCCTTTGACGTTTTTATCCTGAATAAATTCGGTGAACAGGAAGCAAATGGAACTGGCTTTCGCGATCTTATCGCAAAGGCACTGGAAAATGATGCTGCTGTCATCGTCGGGACCAACCAGCTCAATGTAGAGGCCTTCAATGAGTTTTCAGGCGGTCTGGCTGAGTTCGTAGAGCCGAATGTATCCGATCTTCTGGCCTGGATTGAAAAGCCCGCGTAAGTCGATGCAGAGGCGTCGTGTCCTGCACGACACCCCACCGCTTTCAACAGAACTACTCAACTTATTGTTTTATATATCAAAATACATGTGATAAGTTTTTCTTATCGAAACAACCAGAAAATGCAATTTCACTTAATGCACTCTCTGTCCTACGTTTCTTCTAGGATTTGCTGGATATAACTCTTCGCGTCTCCGCTTTAAGGTAAACGCCAGATTAAGCCAGCAAGAGCCATTTCAGGTTATGGAGAGAGCAATGCAAGGTAATGATACGAAGACCCCCGGAGTTTGCCCGGTACAACATGGCGCAAACACCTCTATGGAAAGGCCAGTCACCCGGTGGTGGCCTGATGCTTTGAATCTGGACATCCTTCACCAGCATGATACGCGCACAAACCCAATGGACAAAGGGTTTGATTATCATGAGGCTGTCAAAGCTCTCGATTTTGAAGCTGTTAAGGCAGATGTGCATGCCCTGATGACGGACAGTCAGGAATGGTGGCCTGCTGACTGGGGGCATTACGGCGGCCTGATGATCCGCCTGTCATGGCACTCCGCAGGCTCTTACCGTCTTGCAGATGGTCGCGGCGGCGGCGGTTCCGGCAACATTCGCTTTGCCCCGCTGAACTCATGGCCTGACAATGCCAGTCTCGACAAGGCCCGACGCCTGTTGTGGCCAGTGAAGAAGAAGTACGGCAACGCGCTCTCATGGGCAGACCTGATCGCTCTTGCTGGCACCATTGCCTACGAAAGCATGGGCCTGAAAACCTTTGGTTTCGGGTTTGGTCGCGAAGACATCTGGGGACCAGAAATCGACACCTACTGGGGCTCCGAGAAGGAATGGCTCGCCAAGAGCGAAAACCGCTATGATGACCTTGCAGACCCTTCCACACTGGAAAACCCGCTCGCAGCAACCCACATGGGCCTCATTTATGTGAACCCTGAGGGCGTAAACGGTGTGCCTGACCCGCAAAAAACGGCGGATCAGATACGCGAGACGTTTGCACGTATGGCGATGAACGACGAGGAAACCGCAGCCCTGACCTGTGGCGGTCACACTGTAGGCAAAACCCATGGTCGCGGTGCTGTCGATAAAATTGGTGCAGAACCGGAAGCCGCCGGACTGGAAGAGCAGGGCCTTGGCTGGCACAATCCGGGTCAGAATGGCCGGGCAACAGACGCTTTCACCTCCGGTATTGAAGGGGCCTGGACCACCAACCCCATCGTGTTCGATATGGGCTTTTTCGACATGCTCTTCGGTCATGACTGGGAATTGAAGAAATCCCCGGCAGATGCGTGGCAGTGGGAACCCATTGAGATCAACGAGGAAAATAAACCTCTTGATCCCACCGATCCTTCTGTGCGCCATAACCCGATCATGACAGACGCGGATATGGCGATGAAGGTAGACCCAATCTACAACGAGTATTGCCAGAAGTTCATAGCAGACCCGGAATATTTCAAGGATGCCTTCGCACGAGCATGGTTCAAACTGACCCACCGCGACATGGGACCGAAAGCCAACTACGTTGGCCCTGACGTGCCACAGGAAGACCTGATCTGGCAGGATCCCGTTCCAGCAGGGAACACAGGTTATGATGTTGCCGCAGTCAAAGCAAAAATCGCAGCCAGTGGTTTAAGCAGTGCTGACATGATTTCAACGGCGTGGGACAGCGCAAGAACCTATCGCGGCTCAGATATGCGCGGTGGTGCCAATGGTGCACGCATTCGCCTCGCCCCGCAAAAGGACTGGGAAGGCAATGAACCTGACCGTCTTGCAAAAGTTCTGGCAGTACTGGAGCCGATTGCTGAAGAAACCGGAGCCTCTGTTGCTGATGTGATCGTACTGGCAGGCAATGTTGGTGTAGAGCAGGCGATTAAAGCAGCTGGCTTTAGCGTTGATGTTCCGTTTGCTCCCGGTCGCGGCGATGCAACCGATGCCTTGACCGATGCAGCTTCCTTCAGTGTTCTTGAACCGCTGGCTGATGGGTTCCGCAACTGGCAGAAAAAGAAGTACGCTGTCAGCCCTGAAGAAATGATGCTGGACCGTGCTCAACTACTCGGCCTGACAGGTTGGGAAATGACCGCTCTGGTCGGTGGTATGCGCGTTCTGGGAACCAATGCAGGCTTTTCCAAACACGGTGTGTTCACGGACAGGGAAGGGCAGCTTACCACTGACTTCTTTGTAAATCTCACCGATATGGGCAACAGCTGGCATCCGATGGAAGACGGCACCTACGAGATCCGTGACCGTAAGACAGGTGCCATCAAATGGACTGCGACCAGTGCCGATCTCGTCTTCGGTTCAAACTCCATCCTGCGGGCCTATGCAGAAGTCTACGCACAGGATGACAACCACGAAAAGTTCATTCGCGACTTCGTGGCAACATGGACCAAGGTCATGAATGCGGACCGGTTTGACCTGACGGCCTAAACAAACCTGCCCCTGTCAGTTTCCTGCTGGCAGGGGCAGCAATCTATCAAGAAGCGTTAGTCTCGTGAGCGACTTTTTCAGTAAAAAGCGGGCCCAACCCTTCAGGGAGCGGGCTTTACAAGGTTTTTAAGCAAGGGCGCTATCAATTTAACCTGAATCTAGTCACAAAAGCCTCCCAGCAGGCACAATTCAGGCGTTGATCATTGCCGCCTGCTTCCATTGAACAAGCCCGTTGAGGCGGTGGAGGTGAATGTCAATTGCGGAACGTTGATGGTGAGGCGGAACGAAGAGATTGCGTCGTAATTGACGAGTGTAAGCCGGATCAAACTTGATCCCCCATTTGCGGATGGTTTCATAGGACAAGGTTACCCTGCGTCACACCTGCATAATCAAAGCTGCAACCTTAACATGCCCCGGAGGAAGTGGCGGAAATTATTTCACCATAGAGTGGTGCACCCGACGTATTGTTAAATCAAACCTTGCGTAGCAGAGCTGAAGCTCAGGATTTATTAGATTTTTCTTCGATTAACCCTTATTGACGCAACACTATTTCATGGCCGAAGTGGTAATTCGCAGGGTGTAATTTAAAGCGCTCCTTTCAGGTTCATAGTGACTTTTGTTGGGCGCATTGGAAGAAAACTAAAAAGCAATCGGCCTGTTGGTTTGACGCGCACATTGCTTTTACGCGCCAAGAGGTCCGATATGGCTGGTTCCGACACCCCTTCAGGTTCAAATGAAAACACTGGTGGTCAATCCCAACCCAGCCAGCATGATGCCTGGATCGATGCGGTTTTGCAGCTGTGCAGTATCGACCCCAATCAGGCGGAGGACGATGACACCGCGCAGGTTGAAGCCGAGCCAGAGAATCTGGAGACAGCGGACGGTTTGATTCAGGCCGTAGATAAAGCCTTTGATAATTTTGGCAATCTGACATCGAAGGCAGATCAGATCGTCAACAGGGAAGAGCTTCGGATCTTTGAAAATCTGGAGCAAAAAGCCAACGACTACCTCCTTGCTGCGGATGATGCTGCTAAAAGTGGAAATCTGGAGGACGCGCGCGACAATCTGGAAAATGGCCGTATCGCAGTTGATGGTATGCAAACGGCACTTGATCGGGGCATTTCCACAGCGTCAAAGCTGGAAGGACACATGCAAGCTGTTGCGGACCTGCTTAAGCAAGCAACCGCATTTTACAAGAAGCGCAAAAAAATTGAGTACGAGCAGCAGCTTTCTGACCTCCTCAGTTATCAGAGCATTGTAGAAACGCTGGCACAGGACGCCAATGCATTTCTTGGTGAAAGCCGTGTAAACGACGCCATCAGCGCTATAGACCAGATGCGCACTGCTGTCGCCAATATGGAAAAATGCTTCGATGAGCCGAAGAATGCAAAAAAGGCTAAGAAAGCCAGCGCCGATGATGTGGAATATGGCATGGTCTCCAAAGCCGCTCATGCGGTGAAAGATGTCGACTTTCTTGATGATGTTTTTGCCGAGGAAGCGGCCCTTCACGAACGTTCTGATCAGGTTTTCGCGCTTACTCAGAAAGTCGAAGCAGAAGGTGCTCAGGACAAGACCGGGTGGGATAAAAAGAAAGCTGCAGAATTTGAGGAAGCCCGCATTCTTGCCTTAAACGTATTGGCCGGAGCCGAAAATATCATTACAAGGTTATGGCTTGATTCCGACGTAAAAAAAGCACTGCCAAAGATCGACAGTTCTATTGAGACTGCCCGCGAAGCCCATACCCGAATGAAAAAAATCGCTCTCGCTGCTGAAGGGCATAATGAGGCAGAGGCCGCTGAAATACTGGAGGCTGAGCAGGACACGGATGGTGATGTGACAGCTCAGCGCATGGCGCGGCTTTCTGATGATGTAACCAAACTTGCAACAGCACTCAACACGGCTAATGCCAATTGGCGTCCGGTCTGCGAAGGGATTAATAATCCCGAGTTTATGCAGGTTTTTAAAGACGCAATCCAGACTATTGGAACTGCCGAAAAATGTGCAGGTGCAGAGCGTGAAGATACCGAGGCACAATGCACAGAACTAAAAGACCATGTGTCTGCAATTAAAGCGAGCCTCAATCAGCTTCACGACCTTTACAACACTGCCAAAAGTAAAAGAGCAACTCAGCTTGGCAACCTTGAAAGAGACGCAAAAGCAGTCTCTGCGAAGGTTGATAAGATGCAACAACGGCGGGCAGAGATTGTGGGGTGGGATGTTGACCTTTCTGCCTTTGATCAGGCGGCGGCTCTTGCGGAAAAAGCACGACCGCGCGTGAATCTGGCGCTGGCCGATAAAAGCGGTCCGAGAGCCTCTGCTGAACTGGATCAGATGAGTAAACACGCCAACGCTCTTCAAAGTGCATTTGATCATGCAAAAGGTCAAGTGCAAGCCGTTGAGGCAGATGTAAGTTTCCGCCTCAAAAATTTGAAGAGTGCAGCAAGTTCTTATGCAGGACATAGCCGGAGAGTCATAAAAAAAGCAAATGCTCTGGCGAAATTTAATCGGGAAGTTGAAAAAGCCGCAAGCCTGCTGGCCGGAGAGCAAGCTGTTCTTGATGCCAGAAAGAAAGCAGAAGCTTACAATCTCATTGGTGAAGTTGAGCAGGCCCTCAGCTCTATGGAAACTATGCTCGGCTTTAGTTCTGCTGATGGTAAGGAAGGCGCAGATAAATACGTTTCAGCCCGCAGAGAAGAGCTTTTGCAAGCGCTTCGGGAAAAGGAAGCAGAGTTACAGCAGCTTGAGAGCTGGGCTGACAGGAATGAAGATGTTGATCAGGACCTGATCGCATATGAAGATATTCTTGACACTGCTCAATCACAGGCTGACATCTTCAATGTTGGATTGATTGAACTGGGCAACCTGAAGCCCAATGTGATTGAAGGAACTCTCAAAGCAGTCGATGCTGCTCTTGAGCAAATGCAGAACCTGTTCCTTGATGCTAAAGACAAGATGGAAAAGGCTGAAGGTGCTGAGCGGATTGAAGCTGAGCTTAATCCAAAACCGGATCTTATGGAGCGGATCAGAGCCTATGAACCTGTGATTGCGGAATATGCGGGAAATACTGGCCGGTTTGTGGATCTGGGAGAAAAGAACTTCTACAAAGGGCTTATCGAAAATCTGCGCAGCTGCCTGCGCGATGCCTCTGCTTTTTATCACAAGGATGACGACGCAAAGGGTGAAGAGCTTCTTGACAACAAGGTTGACGTTTATTTCGACAGTCTGGATGATGCGCTCGCACAAGCAGACGTAACGAAGAAAGAACTTGCGGGATTCCAGCAGGTGATAGACACAGCCAGTCAGGCCCTTGCTGCGCTCAACGATCGTTATGACGCACTGAAAACACAAGCACAGCGCAATACCTTCATGGTGAATAGTAAAGAAGTGACAGACCTGATCGCGAGCTTTAAGCGTCAGGTTGGACTGGAAGACATAAAACCAATCCGAGATATTATTCCCCAACTCAAGGCCGCCGTGCAAAAGATAGAAGAGGGCTTCCCAAAGACAGTTAAGGAGAAAGCCAGGGCAGCTTTTGGTAGGAAGAAGAAGGGAACTTTTGAAGACGAACTGGCAGAAATGAAAGCCCGCCAGCAAGCACACGAAGCAGAACAGGCCGCTCTTAAGGAGCTGGAAACTTCTGATGAGCATCTGAGTGAAGAAGAAAAGCAAGCGAAGGCGCGAAAGAAAGAAATCTTCCAACTGGAAAATCAGGCCTACAAAGCCTGCGAGGTTTTGGTTCTGCTGAAAGATAAAGCAAAAAAGGTCAAAGGTAGCAATCAGATAGGGCAATTCAATGCAAAATTCTATCCGCTGAAAGAAGAATTTGAAGCTACAGTCCTGCAACTGGGTGAGTACATTCGTGCAGGGCAGCTGGAAGAAGCCCGCGCAGCTATTTCTACGATGAAAGCTGCTGAGAAAAAATTGCGTGATGCACTCCCGAAAACAACAGGCGAAAAGCTCAAAGCAGCATTCGGCAAGAAAAAGCAGTCATCAACGGATACACCTGCTAAGAAAGGCAAAAGGAGCTAGCACATTCTGGCAGCTAACAGAGATTGCAAGCCAGCTAGTGCTGAGCCTGACGTTTTCGCAGTGCATACCTCACCAGCTTATCGGGCTTTAAAAGCAGGGATTTCAGGTGCCTGCTCTTTGAAACTTCCCGCTGGAGGTTATACAGCACTTCGGCACTTTCTGTGTCGTCAATGCGAATAGCCTGATCAAACAGCAAAGCAAATGCGTTCCCGAGTGCTTTCTTGTTAAACTTGTTTTTGTGAGTGAGCAGAAAGTCCCGTATTTGCTCAATATCCATTGAGTTCAAAGGGCCGTGGTCTACAAACGCCCGTTTGTTGCAGTAATAATCCTGACGGGCAGAAGTAAGCCGTTCTCTCACAAGACGCTCATCTATGGCCTCCACATCAAACTCATCTGTCATTTGCTCCACTGGATCGCGCAGTCCGGCGCGGAGCTGCTCAACACTGATTGCAGCAAGCCTGGCAACATAAAAATGCTTCCAGAACCGTTCGTTCAGCTCCCGCTTGTCGTAATTCTCACGACATGACAGCAAGTATTCTGGCAGGGTTGCAAGGGAATATCTATCCTGAGCGCGCAACATCAGATCAAAGTCATAACAGCTGCTGAAGATCTCACGATAGCCACCCAACTCAACAAGAGCACTGCGGCGCACCATCATGGATGCCGGAGCAAAAGCTGTCTCGCCCTTATCGAGCTGAGCCTTAATCTCGAAATCATCCTCAGGAAACTCCCGGGACCGGACGAATTTGTCCTGTTCATCAAGCAGTTTTACGAACGACCCTAAAAAAGCGATATCCGGATTTTGCGTTAAAAACTTGATTTGCTGTGCAAACCGATCAGCCTCGCAAAGCTGATCTCCTCCCATTCGCGCGATGTAAACACCACCTGCATGTGAGAGGCCGAAATTGAGAGCTCCGATCATTCCAAAATGTGGCGACTGCAGCAACCTGAAACGTTCGTCTACGGAAGCAAAGTTCTCACAAATGCCCTCTGACCCATCAGAAGAATGGTCATTGACCATCAGGACCTCAAAATGAGGATAGCTCTGGCTCTTCAGGCTCATCAGGGCAGAAAGCAAAAACTCGCTGCAATTGTGAATGGGAAGGACGACACTGATCTCCAAGAGTACCAACCTCGTTACATACTGACCATGCGCTTCCTATGGAACACCGCAGCAACCTAACAGCTTACGGAATGGGTTTATTCTGGCAGATATGGTTGGTTATTGTACGGGGATGATTTGAAGCCAGTTTACGTGACTTGGATAAAACATTCATTCTCGTGTGGCTTACTGACCAGTTTGTCAGAGAGGCTTTGCCAAGACCTGCGGGTCACTCTAAGAAGGAAATCAAAATTCCAGCTTGTCAGTCTAAGGCGATATGTAATGCGTACTATTAAAGAGATGATCCTTGATCCACTTATGACTGTGAAAAACGCACTGGAGAAGCTTTCCCCACTTCAAAATCTCAGCCCAGAGATGATCGCAATCAAAAACACCTCTGATGAGGATTTGCTCTTTATGCTCTGGAAAAGCCATGGGGACGACATCTCCATGTTCACTGAAACCTTCATAAAACTGGTGGGAGAACCCGGTTTGCGCCAGTCTTTGAAGGAAGCTCGGGAGGCATTCGGATTAGCGCAGGAAATCAGCAAAAAAACGCAAAAAAACACATATCAGCTCAAAACAACGCATTACCAGCTCACTATTCTATTGGAACGAGATAGAACAGGTAAAATCAAAGGGTTATTCATAAAGCCTGCGCTTTACATGGTTTCTGATCTGGATGAGTGCTTTTCTTTGATGAAGGAAATTGGCTCGTCGGCCAGTCTTCTGGTTCGCAAAGATGGACAAGATTTTTTCAGCTATAATGCAGGTAAGGCTCTGGCAATTGGTCCTGCCTACAAACTCTTTGTCATGAAAGAGCTGATGAAACGGATCAAAGCCGGTGAGTTGAAATGGAACCAAAAAGTGCGCCTTGAAAAGCACTTGCAATCTTATCCTTCCAGCGCTCTTTACGACAAGATGAGCGGAGGACTTGTTACCCTTCAAGTCGTTACACAGTATATGATGGCTGCTTCAGATAACTCTGCTGCTGATGTCGTTCTCAAGCTTCTGGGCACGCAGGCACTGGAAGCCTGCGACCAGCGCACTCCATTTCTGACATCGCGGCAGTTCTATCAGCTCAAAGCCGACCGCATTCTGGCAGAGAATTATGGCAATGCTGATATGGCTAAGCGACGGAAAATTCTGGAGAAATTAGAGGGCCGCCCTCTGCCGCCACTTGAGGATGTCGCAGACCCGTACCTCACCGGGGTTGAATGGTATGCAAGCGCTGAGGAGCTGTGTGATCTTATTGAAGCTGTTGCAGAAGACAAGGCCATGCGATTTAATCCCGGACTTGCGGAGAAAGCTGACTGGCAGCGCATTGCCTTTAAAGCGGGAAGTGAAATCGGTGTTCTCAATTTCACTTATGACCTCAAGAGTTTAACCGGAGTACATTGGCAAATTGCACTTACCTGGAATGACAATGACAGTCTGCCCGAGGGCAAAATTCTTGGCCTGACGAACGCTCTGCTAAGAGAATTAAAAGCACTATAGTTTGTGCTGGACCATGTCTTCTGGCTGCATCAGTTCGACACGGTTTCCAAACGGGTCATGCGTTGTTTTTCTGATGTAGCCAACAAAGGTGGCATCGTCAGAAACATTGTAGTCGGCATCCCGCAACCGCTCAGCCAACTTAACGATATCATCAACCACAAATGCAGGATGGCCTACTTTATTAGCAACAAACGGGTCTTGTTCACTCAGATGCAGATTGACAGAACCAGCTGAAAACCAGCCACCTTTTCTGTTGCGTATGCTTTCCGGCCTTTCAATTTCCTCAAAGCCAAGCAAGCTTACATAAAATTCACGCGCCAGCTTATCCCCGTCAGGTGGGATTGGAAGATTGATGTGCTGCAAACTCAAAATGGTCATCTGCCATGCTCCTGTGCTGAGGTAAACTGCTATGCGTAGCTCTCCCTCTAACACACACTCAGGTAGCGCGAAGTTTGCGAAAAGGCGAAGATTTTCCCTTTATTTATCAATGTGCAACTGATCAACAAAGGAAGTGGCAAAACGATATTACCCGCTTCTCAACCCGTTTTCTGCATCAGCTCTATGCGGTTACCAAACGGATCTTCAGTGAACTTGCGGATATAGCCGGGCAGGGGCCTGTCATCTTTTAACACTGCACCAGCCTCAGCCAGCCGGTCGACGGTCCGCTGAAGATCATCAAGCAAAAATGCAGGATGGCTTTTCTTATTGGGCGTAAAAGGCTCCTCAACTCCGATATGTAAATTAACAGAGCCTGCTGCCAGCCACATTCCACCACGTCCTTGCAAAACCTCAGGTTTTTCCTGTTCAGAAAAACCGAGAAGGTCAATGAAGAAGGACCGTGCCGTATCTTCTTCACCAACCGGGATAGTCATCTGAAAGTGGTCAAGCGCAACAATTCCCATAAAACAGGTCCTCAAGTATCAGTCTGAAGGAAACACTTCTTTCAGGCTTCAGCATCGATCCTACTTGAAGTTAGGTGGGCGTTTTTCAAGAAACGCATTCAACCCTTCTCTATGATTTTCCGACTGTCCCGCTTTGCTTTGCATCTGGGCTTCGCGGATAAGTTGGTCTTCCAGTGTTGAACCAGCAGAAGCATGAATGAGGTGTTTGGTCATTGCATAGGCTGAGACCGGACCTTTTGCAAGATTGGTCGCAACTGCCAAAACTTCATCCTGAAGCTGTACATCTTCAATGACTTGCCAGATCAAACCCCAGTCTTTTGCCATATCGGCAGTAAGAGGTTGACCGGTGAGCATTAACCCTTTTGCGCGGACTTCACCAACCATGCGCGGCAGGTGGAAAGAGGCTCCTGCACCGGGGACAAGTCCAAGTCGGCTGAAGGCATGAATGAACTTTGCACTCCTAGCCGCAAAGACCATGTCACACGCAAAGACAAGCCCGGCTCCTGCACCTGTAGCAACTCCGTTTACTGCACACAAAACCGGCTTATCCAATTGACGGATCGCATGAATTATCGGACTATAATGCTCTGTAAGTACATCGCCAAGATCTGGCTTCTTCCCAGAACTGTCCGGCAAAATGTCGTTCAGATCCTGCCCGGTACAAAAGGCCCGCCCCGTTCCTGTGAGGATAACTGTACGAACCTGCGGATCTGTGCCAGCTGCCTCCAATGCACTTAAAAGCTCGACACGCAAGTCAGCCGTCAGCGCATTCAGTTTTTCAGGGCGATTAAGCGTTAGTCTGAGTACGCCATCAAGATGTTCTTTTAAAAGGATTTCTTGCGCCATAATATGATATCCGATACCAAGTATTCTGCTGAGTTGAAAAGATACTAGTCAATTACCCGGGCTGCGCCCATAAGCCATTTCGTCGTAATTGTATTTTTGGTTATGCTCATCATGTGGTGCATAAGTTTACGGGCACTGGTCATTTGGTCCGCAGAACATCGCGGCATTTGATGGCGCAATAATATCCAGTGGTGAAAAAGAGGCTCATGGCAAGAACCTGCAGATAAAACCTGTCAAATGTATTTTGGTGCCACATGTGATTGAGCGCATGCCCAACATAAACGCCCAGCAACATCATAGAGATAGCGATGGCATGTATGATCAGCTTAGCTGTTTTTGAGCCGGGATGGCCTTTGCAGTGATCTGCAAAAAAGCATGAGACTATGCACGCAAACACCATAACCAGCGTCATCCAGTTCAGATAAACCGCTGAAAAGGTGAGGTTATCCATCTGCTGCATGACAAGTGCCTGATCTACATACAGATCAATCTCATGGCCAATGATCATGCCAAACCACCGTATACAAACCCGCTCCAGAAATACGTGAACAGAAAGCCAGGCAGAATTGTGTAGTGCAGGCTCACCATACCCGCAAAGAAAACTGCGAGAGCAAACGTAACCTCAAAAACATGCAGTGGATCGGGCTGAGTAATGAACGCAACAACAACCAACTGAAGCACAAGCATCAGGCTGTATCCGACAGGATTGGATAGCAAAAAATCGCTAAGCGAAAAACTACGCATGCACTTCCATTTCTGCCTGTTACCTGCCTTTAATTAAGCAAAGTGATTTCAACTAAAGCCCAAAATCATCACCCACCATTTTCCCAACCATCTTTTTCCTTGATGTCTTTTACAACCTTCACATGCTGCATCATTCCGCCATCTTCGTGATAGAGCAATTGGCAATGCAGCGGGTACTTACCTACGAAGTCTTTGAATCTCATGCGAAACTTCACATATCCGTGGGGAGGTACCTGAATTGTGTCTGCCCAGAAAGGAAGTTCGAGCGTATAATCCAACGGGTCTTCCCCCTGAATTTCGAAGACATACATAGGATTCACATGAATATGGATCGGCTGAGGAAACTCACTTTCATTCTCCAGTGTCCACTCTTCTACCGCATCCAGTTCAACCCAGTGATTGACCACTTCACACCTGCCAAACTGGGCATGATCGACAGTCACATTCACTCCACGATAATATTTTTCAGGGTTATCCAGCGTGTTGGCCTGAAAAGTCAAAGTCCGTTTATTTGTAACCTCTTCAGCACTGATTGGCTCTAGCAAACCACTTCGCAGACTTTCTGGAAATGGTGGCGGCGTGGTGCGGGATGCGGGTTCGCCTGGCATATAGATTGCAGCACCAATTTCCTCGCCACGCTCAACCTGTATGGCGAAAAGTGGTGGGTTATTATGGTATTTGTAATGAGGAATAAACTGGAATTCTACGGAGTTATTCTGAACGTAAAAGAACGCGCCCGGTGTTGCGCCCTCACTGATTTTAAGCAGGAGTGAAGCGCGATTTGCAGGCGCAAGACTGACGCCACCTTGCCGACGATAGTTTTCAGTAGGGTTCCCATCAAAGCCATAAATAAACATTTGTGCAAAGAACGGGCATTCGAAGTTGATAGAAGAGCGCGTCGTAGCGTTCAGCAAACGCAGGTTGATCAACTCTCCGGGTTTGACCTTGATGATTGGGCAATATTGACTGTTCACCGTAATGTTGTATTCGCTGTTAGGGAACTTTGCCACCTGCGACTGGTCTTCCACTTTGCCCTCTGCATCGACAGCAATGTTTTGAAATACCATACAATATTCTTTCACACCCATTTCTTTGAGCTGGTCGTCAAACTCTCCGCGCACAATGATCATGCCCGCCATCCCGCTACCGACCTGAAGTGCAACAGAGCCGTGCTTGTGGGGATGGTACCAATACACGCCGGGAGGATGGTCTGCCGGAATGTCATATTCATAATGATATTCCTCACCCGGGCGGATGGTCATACATACGTTATCGCCAGGCGATTCAGGCGTCACATGAAGCCCATGGGTATGAATATTATAGTTGTTGAAGCCATAGGGACAATTGATATCATCAGGTTCGCTCTGGTCCTGTGGTGGTAACTTGTTATGGGTATGGATTTGTAGTTTTGAGTCCGGCCTGATCTCAATTGTCGGACCAGTCAGAGTATTTCCCGATTTTTTTGTCAGTTCACTTGTGAATACCCGCGTGTTGGTAGCGACATTGTGAGGTTTTTCAAAGCTAAAAACATTATTTCTGTCATATTCAACATCCAGCGTCACTTCTAAATGCTTCTTTTTCGGATCCATTACATAAGCTGGAGGGTTCTTTATAGGATTTAAGAAAGAAAAAGGCTTCGGTCTACTCATTCACCAACTCCTCAGCACTTGGGTGCTCGTTATTCTGTGATAACCTACTGAGGATGTGAGAGGGGTGGAATCTTTGCTTCGCAACTGGGTTAAAGCAATCTTAGGCAATTACCTCGGTTGCAACAAGATAGTTTGGTGAACTGAGCCGATCTTTTGATTTGTCATAGATCAAACAAAAGAACACCTGCCAGCTCAGATTTTCAACCCTCATAGTACATGTCACAAAGATATTGCTGTGGGAACTATAAGTATTTTTGCGCCGCGCCTGACCTATATCATTTCCCATGGCGCAGCTTCATCAAATATTGACGTTCTGGAATCCTTCTTCACACATTAAGTCTTTATATTTATTAATATAATTCTCTTTTCCATACGACCGCTTCATCTACTTGACGATGGTCAATGTGGGATTTTGGAGGGCACGATTAGATAGGGGAGCCACGTAAGGTTCGTCTCTTATGGAATTTAGGATGCAGAAGAAATCACTACTCCGATCTACGTTAAACATCACAGGTAATCCAGTGATGTTTGTCAAAGACGAACATCCGATGCAGGCATTGAGTGCAATCAAAGTCTTCCAAATTTTTTCGTGCATTGGTTTGGCAGAAATCCAGATCACCGGAGGAGTGCAAAGTGCCCCTCTGATTTCGCCAGTTTCGATTTAAGGAATGAGTTATGAGGAGCATTGGTAAAGTCAGTTTAATTGGCGCGGGACCCGGTGATCCGGAGCTGCTTACTGTAAAAGCTCTGAAACGTATTCAGAATGCAGAGATCGTGGTTTATGACCGTCTTGTCTCTCAAGAAATCATGGATTTGGTTCCTCCCAAAACAGCTCTTTATCCAGTAGGCAAGAAACCTCGCAGCCATCCCATCCCTCAAGAAGAAATCAACCAGTTGCTCGTTGATCTAGCCAGAGAAGGTAAGCGCGTTGTGCGCCTTAAAGGCGGAGATCCGTTTATTTTTGGTCGTGGCAGTGAAGAAGCTGCTGAACTGGTTATTGCTGGTATAGACTACGAAGTTGTGCCCGGCATTACAGCTGCGCAAGGCTGTGCCTCAAGCCTCAATCTGCCACTCACTCATCGCGGCTTAGCAACTGGGCTGCGATATGTAACGGGGCATTGCCAGAAAGATATTCCCCTCGATCTGGATTGGGCCAGCCTTGCGGACCCTAACACCACACTTGTAGTTTACATGGGACTTTCTGCGATTGAGCAGATTTCAGGCAAGCTTATAGAACACGGTATGCCAGCGAATATGCCAGCCGTTGCAATCTCAAAAGGCACCACGTCTGAAGAGCGGAAAGTGTTTGGTACACTTTCCTCAATTGGAGATCTGGCCAAAGCAGCCAGACTGCCAGCACCAACCCTATTTATGATCGGTGATGTCGTGGGCTTGAAAGAAGCTCTGGAACTGCCCGAATGTATCGGCAGCGAAGAAAGCTGGAGTGAGAAAAGGCCTCATCTGGAGGTCATTAATGGCTAGGATGGAACAGGCAGCGCTAAACCCGCTACATTCTTTTCTGAAGGCCGGGTTGCTGGCGTTTCTGTTGCTGACTGGAGTGCCAGTTGAAGCTCTCGCCGATGAAGAGGCTCTCAAGATTATGGATCGTGAAAAGTTGACAGACTTTGTGCAGCAGGACTGTGGGTCCTGCCACGGTCTGACACTCGAAGGCGGTCTGGGCGGGCCAATTCTTCCGGAAAATCTGGAACATATGGACGCTGACATCATTCAGGAAGTGATCCTTGGCGGATTGCCGGGAACGGCAATGCCTCCTTGGCGCGGCTTCCTTACTGAAACTGAAGCAGCCTTCATTGCCGAAGGTCTGAAAACAGGAGCATTCAAGTGAAGACGTTATTTGCTGCCGCTGCTTTAGGTGCAGGTCTTTTATTTGCTTCTGCAGCCAGTTCTGACGGTCTGCGCGCCACCGGTGATCTGGGTCTGATCATCGAACGAGCCACAGGAACAGCACTGATTGTAGAAAGCACCGACCGCACTGTACTGGCGCAGGTGAAAGGGCTGGGAAACCTCTCACACGCTTCTGTCGTGTATTCCCGCGATGAGCGTTATGCCTATGTGTTTGGGCGCGATGGCGGCCTGTCCAAGGTGGATATGCTCACGGGTAAGCTCGCAGGCCGGGTTATGCAGGCTGGTAATTCCATTGGTGGGGCTATCTCCGATGATGGCAAACTGATCGCGGTTGCTAACTACAAACCGGGTGGCGTGAACGTGTTTGATGCGGAAACTCTGGAGCTTATCTCTGAAGTGCCTGCGATTTACGATGAAGAAGGCAACCAGTCCAAGACCATCGGTCTTGTAGATCTGCCGGGCCGCCGCTTTGCCTTCTCTCTTTGGGATGGTGAGCAGACATGGATTCTCGACTATTCCACGGGCGTAAAGCCTGAGATCACCAAACTGACTGATATAGGCGTCTTTCCATATGATGCGCTGGTCACCGGGGATGGTCGCCATTACATTGTTGGTCTGTTTGGTGAAGATGGCCTAACTCATGTGGATCTCTGGAAAGAGCCGCTAAAAGCGGAACGCATTATGGACGGCTATGGTAAAGGTGAAGAGCCTCTGCCAGTTTACAAAATGCCTCACCTTGAAGGTTGGGCGAAAGCTAACGGCATGTTCGCATTGCCCGCAATTGGTCGCCATGAAGTGCTGTTTATGGATGAGCGCAACTTCACCGAAGTAGATCGTGTGGCCGTGCATGGCCAGCCCGTGTTCGCCATGGCTCGTCCTGATGGTCGTCAGATCTGGGTGAACTTTGCTCCTCCTCATAACGACACCATTCAGGTGATCGATATTCTGGAGCGAAAAATCATCAAGACACTTGAGCCGGGACCTGGTGTTCTGCATATGGAGTTCACTCCGCGCGGAAATGAGGTCTGGATGTCCGTTCGCGATAAAAACGAAATCCACGTTTACGACACAGCGGATTTCGCATTGAAAAAAGTTTTGCCAGCAGAAAAACCGAGCGGCATCTTCTTCACTTCGCGTGCACATCAGTTGGGGCTTTAACACACACAGTTCTAGTAGTGAGTGGCAAGCTTGAAGGTCGTGGAGTTTATTCGATGAAAGCGCAGCTAAGCGACATTGAAATGAAACTGGTAGATCAGTGGCAACACAACTTCCCGCTGGTCCCCAAGCCTTTCAACATCATTGGCAGAGATACAGGGCTTGATGCGCAAGAAGTCATAAACTGCTACGAGCAGATGAAAGGAGCCCGTGTCATTACTCGCATAGGTGCTATTCTTGCCCCCAATGCTGTAAGTGCAAGTTGTCTGGCTGCTGTAGCCGCGCCAGACCACTACATCGAAACCGCAGCGCAAATAATTAATGACGAACCTGGGGTCAATCATAACTACCTGCGCGAAAATGAACTCAATATCTGGTTTGTAGTCGTCGAGAAGACTCGTTCTGCATTAGAAGCAACGCTTGCTCGTATTGAGCAAGCCACTAACTTACTGGTGCATACTTTTCGATTAGAAAAAGCTTTTCATCTGGACTTGGGCTTCTCGCTTACCGAGCAGAGAACAGAAAAGAAAACTCCGGTGATAGTTCCGGTGGATCTTTCTGTTCTAAGTCCCGGAGACAATGAACTGCTCGAAGAATTGTCGGATGGTATTCCACTTTCTGACCGACCATTCTTACGTATTGCACTCAAGCTGGGTCAATCTGAAAACTTCGTTCTGGAACGGCTAAAAACTCTTAAAGAGGCCGGCATCATTCGACGTTTTGGCGTCATCGTCCGTCACCGTACGCTTGGCTATAACGCCAATGCTATGTCCGTGTGGAATGTGCGAGACGGCCATATCGATGAAGTCGGCGCAATGTTTGCCTCCGATCCGATGGTAAGCTTATGTTACCAGCGAAACCGTGAGATGCCCATCTGGCCTTACAATCTTTATTGCATGACCCATGCCAATGATCGTGAGGAAGCTATGACTGCCATCAATAGACTCGCAGGTATGGCAACACATCATGTGATGAGCAGAGACGTCTTGTTTTCAACGAAGTGCTTCAAACAGCGCGGTGCACGCCTTTCTACTTCTGTTGGGGCAAAACTATGAGTGCTGATTTAACTGCCTTGAATGAAACCGCTCGTGTGAATCTTGACGATCTGGATCGTAAGCTGATCAATCGCTTACAGGATGGCCTCCCGATTGTCTCCAAGCCATACGCAGCCGTAGCGGAAGAATTGAGTATTGAGGAAGAGTTGCTTCTGAAGCGCCTGCAATGGCTACTTGAAGCGCGTATTCTCACCCGCTTTGGCCCCATGTTCGATATTGCGCAAATGGGCGGTGCGTTCTGCCTGTGCGCCATGGCTGTGCCGGAAGAGCGTTACGAGCAGGTTACCGAACAAGTGAACTCACTGAGCGAAGTTGCGCACAACTATGCCCGAGATCATGAGCTGAATATGTGGTTTGTTCTGGCGACGGAAACCCCTGATGAAATTGAGATTTGCGGGAAACGCATTGAACAGCTGACCGGCATTCCCGTTCGGCTGTTCCCGAAAGAACGGGAGTTTTTCATTGAGTTTAAGGTCCCGGCATGAGCACGCATAATCTTAAAGAATTTTCTGAGTTTGATCGTGCTCTGGTTGCAGCATTGCAAGAAGGGTTACCGTTGATCTCTGAACCTTATGCCCAGATTGCAAACCAGCTTGGCGTGAGTGAAGAGCTGGTGCTGGAACGGGTTGCATCCATGAAAGAAAGCGGTGCAATTCGTCGTATCGCAGCTGTGCCAAATCACCGCGCTCTCGGCATGCGAGCCAACGGCATGTCCGTCTGGAACATCGTTGATGAAGATGTTGAGCGTGTTGGCCGCATGATGGGCGCGCTGGACTTCGTTTCTCACTGCTATCAGCGCCCCAGATGGATGCCAACATGGCCTTACAACGTCTTTGCCATGGTGCACGGGAAAACGCGTGAAGAGTGCCTGACTTTAGTCAAGGAAATCAAAGCTCTCGTGGGTTCATCATGCAAGGGACATGATGTCCTGTTTTCGACAAAAACTCTGAAAAAAACAGGACTTAGACTGCGCCGAAGAGGGGAGAGCTAACGTGTTTCGACTAACCCATTATCTCAGAGCACTGGCTGATCCGTATCCACTCCCACCCGTGCGCAAACCTGCTGGCCCGGTTGTCATCTGGAATCTGATCCGCCGCTGTAATCTGAAGTGCAAGCACTGTTACACAACCTCAGGAGACGTCGATTTTCCCGGCGAGCTTTCAACAGAGCAGGCCTATGAGGTTATTGATGACCTGAAAGGCTTCCGCGTGCCGGTTATCATCTTCTCAGGTGGTGAGCCGTTGATGCGCCCGGATATGCTTGAGCTGTCGGCCCACGCCAAGCAGCTCGGCTTCTATACCGCCCTGTCCACCAACGGCACGCTTATCGATAAGGACATGGCGCGAAAGATTGGGGAGGTCGGCTACGACTACGTTGGCATCTCACTGGATGGTATCGGGAAGGTGCATGATGACTTCCGCGGCATGGATGGTGCATTTGACCTTTCCTTGCAGGCCGTGCGTTATCTGCGCGAGGAAAACGTAAAGGTTGGTCTGCGCTTTACGCCGACCGAAGACAACGCCGATATTCTGGATGACTATCTGGATCTGTGCGCTCGCGAGAAAGTAGACAAGATCTACCTGTCTCACTTGGTGTACGCAGGCCGCGGTAACAAGAACCGAGGTGAAGATGCGCACCTGAACGTGACCCGTAAAGCCATGACCCGCCTGATTGAGAAGGCTTGGGAAGATGTGCTTGCTGGAAGTTCTAAAGAATACGTGACTGGCAACAACGATGCGGATGGTATCTTCCTGTTGCAGTGGGCGCGTGAAAACATGCCAGAAAAAGCTGGTTATCTGGAAGATATGCTGGAGCGCTGGGGTGGCAACGCCTCTGGCGTGAACATTGGCAATATTGACAATACCGGCAAAGTGCATCCGGACAGCTTCTGGTGGCACTACACCATCGGCAATGTGAAAGAGCGTAAGTTCTCCGAGATCTGGCAGGACGTATCCGATCCTGTGATGGCAGGCTTGAAACAGACACCGCGTCAGATCAAAGGCCGCTGTGGTTCTTGCCAGTACTTCAACATCTGTAACGGCAACACGCGCGTCAGAGCGCTTCAGTTGACAGGAGACCCTTGGGCAGAAGATCCATCCTGTTACCTGACGGATGAGGAAATCGGCCTGGAGCATGCAAATCATCAACGCGTTGAAACAACACCATTCCGGGGAGCTCGTCATGAAGCCAAACACGTTTATGCCTAAACTCGCCGGTGTTTTATTGGCAACCTGCATGCTTGCAGGTGCTGCTGAAGCGCGCGGTAAAAAACTGGAACTCTATCCGGTTTCAGATGCCACCAAAGACACTTATCAGGAGTTATGCGCGGAGTGTCACGGCGGCGATCGTCTGGGCGGCATTGGCCCGGCGCTGCTGCCGGAAAGCCTGAAGCGCCTGCGTGCGAGTGCGGCGACCTCGACCATTAAAGAAGGACGCGTGCACACTCAGATGCCAGCATTTGGCGATCAGCTCAACGACCAGCAGATTGCGGCTCTGGTGAACATGATCAAAACCCCACTCGGAGCAATGCCGGTTTGGGGTGAAAAAGAGATCATGGAGACACGGACCTTCAATGAGGACTACAAGCCCGTTGAAAAGCCAGTCTACGAGTCTGATCCGCTTAACCTGTTTGTGGTGGTGGAAACCGGCGATCACTACGCCACTGTCATGGATGGCGATACTTTTGAGCCGCTAACCCGCTTCAAAACCCAGTTTGCACTGCATGGCGGTCCCAAATTCACACCGGACGGACACTACGTGTACTTCATGTCCCGTGATGGCTGGATCACCAAGTATGACATGTGGGCACTGAAGGTGGTCGGCGAAGTGCGCGGCGGCATCAACTCCCGTAATATTGCGCTTTCCCGCGATGGCAAGCACATCGCGCTGGCAAACTACCTGCCGCACTCTTTGGTAATGCTGTCTGCTGAAGACCTGTCCGTTGAAAAGATCTTTGATGCAGAGTCTTTAGGAGGCGAAACTACCCGCGTTTCCGCAGTTTATCAGGCACCTGAGCGAGACAGCTTTGTTGTAGCCATGAAGGACGTGCCTGAAGTTTGGGAAGTGGCAACCAGTCCAAACGCAGAGCCTGAGTTCAATGCTTACGTTGACGCTGAGAACTATGGCAAGGATGGTGCGAAACCAACTTCGGAAGGCCTGTTCGCCCTGCGCCGTATTCAGGTTGATGTGCCAATGGACGACTTCTTCTTCGACCAGTCCTACAAACACCTGATGGGCTCTTCTCGTGATGGTAAGAGTGGTGTTGTGGTTGATATGGACGAAGGTACAATCATCGCCAAGATCGACCTGCCAGGCTTCCCGCATCTGGGATCCGGCATCAGCTGGGAGTGGGAAGGTAAGCCAGTGATGGTGACCCCGCACCTGCGTGAAAGCAAGATTTCTGTGATCGACATGTCCAATTGGTCGGTCATGAAGACCTTGGACACTGCGGGACCGGGCTTCTTCATGCGCTCTCACGAAAACTCCAAGTATGCTTGGGCGGATGTCTTCTTTGGTCCGAATAAGGACCAGATGTACGTGATCGATAAAGAGACGCTAGAGATCGTAAAGACGCTGAAACCGATCCCGGGTAAAACCGCTGCTCATATTGAATTTGACCGTGATGGCAGCCACGCCATTCTCTCTATCTGGGAGAATGACGGCATGATCATCGTCTACGATGCGAAAACGCTTGAAGAAGTGAAGCGCATTCCAATGAGTAAGCCATCTGGAAAGTATAATGTCTGGAACAAGATCACCTTCTCCGCTGGTACAAGCCACTAGCGATCTGGCACTTGTTCTTGCTGCTCATGGAGATCTGGGTGGCAAGGGCGCCGACAATACACCAGGCCACGTGCGCCTGAAAAATGCTCTGGTGCCCTTACTGCCCGAACTGGATGTGGTGAGTGGGGTGATGAAAGGAACTCCGCCACTACGGGAAGTAGTCGAAAGCCTCCCACACGACCGGGTCGTGGTGCTTCCGCTCCTCCTAAGCAACGGCTATTTCTGTAAAACCGTCCTACCCCGCAAGTTGGGTTTGGACCCTGACCTGAAACAACAGAAAGAAGGTGAATGGCAGAATTTGAATCGCGATGGGCAATACATCAAACTGTTTCCGCCACTTGGTGTATTGCCTTTCCTACCTGACCTGGTTTCCGAAAGCATTCAAATAGCGATCACTCCAGCCAAAACAGGTGACCGTCCTGCTAAGCCGGAACTTGAAAGGCAGGTCCTTCTGGTCGCTCATGGTTCAACCAATAACTCCGAATCCCGACTGTGCACCCTTCAGCTCAAAAGAAAGCTGGAACAGCGCTTTGGCTACACGCAGCTGTCCTGTGCATTTCTTTCCGAAGCTCCGTATTTTGAAAGGGTTGCTCCGACATTAGGCGAAAACGCAATTGTCGTTCCATTGTTTGCCAGCAATGGATTACACGGGTATGACGATATAGCTTCTGTCATGCAAAGCGCCCCGAAACATTGCAAACTCTCATCAGTTATAGGCTGCGAACATAAGGTAGCCATGCACCTGCGACAATATTTAAGCTCTCTTAGTCTAACTTCAGTATTTTAAAGTACTATAATGGCATTTTCATCTATGAGCATCCCCGACATTGCGAATATTTTCTGAGGCTCGCAATCATCTGTCCGGCCTTACGATGTGTAGGCAGATACCACCTCAGCTCCCGACATATTCTTCTTTGGAGTAAATGTATCAATAAATGGTTTCCTGACAAACTCGCAGGGACGCGTCCTCATAGCGCATACGACAAGCAATCTGTTCCGGCGTCCAGCCTTCCATGGCGTTCTATTACAACGTCACTCAGGCGCCTATGCTAAGCTCAGGACTCATATCCAGAATATCACAGTTGCAGCGATGTAAATTGCTGATTTGAATAAGTTGGGGCAACGGTCATAGCGCATCGTGATCCGTCGCCAGTCTTTGAGCTTAGCGAACAGGTTTTCGACCTTATGCCGCTTTGCAAGCACGGTTTCCGGGTTCAGATTATGCTTCTTAGCATAAGCATAGGGGTCAACATCCACCTTAAGCCTGTTGATAAGTTCATTGAATTCGCGGTTTCTTTCTAAAAAATTTCGCCTATTTCGCATGTTCTTCCTAAGTCGTTTTGCTTTACGCTCATGTAGTTTAGCTTGTTCTTCTAAGCTCTCTAGTATGTCATCACGCATATGATACTTCTGTGCTTGGAATCAAATATTCCAATGGTGAGACTGACATCAACACACAGGCAAGATGTTGCTATGTTGATGTTAAACGGGGAGCGCATTGATTACATGGGGAATTGTGAATCGTTTTCGTATAAGATAGATTATGGAATATATCAAAAATACGAGTATATGTAAGAATATTCCTACAATTTCGCAGTGGCATAATTGCGAAATTATGGAGTTTCACAACTTAAATCGAAAACTCTTGATTGTGTGCATTGGTGCGTCAAACACTTGCTCTATTATCGAGCACCTCACTACACGTTCATGCAGACGGCACTATTTAGAGATCGTCGTAATGACGGTGGCGCAAAAGGGTGTTGGATACGGTTAATAAGTGTATGCGCATCACTGAGGCTGCTGCTTCGCTCTTTCGGGAAGCAATGTTCTCCATCAGATCCTTATGTTGGGAACCTATCTGATTGATGGTTTCCTTTGAATAGGTGTTCTGCCGTTCTTGTGTCCAGGAGGCCTGTTTTCGGACCTCGCGTATTTCATTGTAGATGTTTAAGAAAAGCGGGTTATGAGCAACTTCGGCTATCTTATAATGGAAGATCTCGTCGGCTGTCTCATAGGCAATTGCATCACTTGCATCCAGTGTTGCCTGCATGAGTTGTCCCAATAGCTTCAACTCGTCAGCGGTTGCTCGCTCCGCCGCCAATGCAGCAAGGGCAGGTTCGATTTCCAGGCGCACTTCCATCACATCGCGAGGTGTGATGCGACTGGCAAGTGTCCGCATGCGCCCTGCGTCCGCGGCGGGGGGAGGAGCAACAAAGGTGCCCTGCCCCTGACGTCGGAAAATAGTACCAGCCTGCTCCAGTTCTCTGAGAACTTGTCTTAACCGGGCACGACTAATGCCCAGCTCCTGAGCAAGCATGCGCTCTGGAAGTAATCTGCCTTCAGAAATGAACGTTCCGTTAGTTTCCCGGCTTTCAATTGCATCCAATAATGCTTGTTCCGGAGGCTTATTGCTTGATACCATTCTACCTTCTAACTACCAATTAAGTCGGCAAACATTCGCAGCGAGGTTATAGCTAAAAACATACCAAAAACAAGGCGTAAGGTCTCTCTTGGGATGCTGTGCGCGATCCTTACGCCGAGCCGTGCAAAGGAGGTGCTCAGTGGAATAATGATGGCCGCTGCAAGAAGATTTATGTATCCCAGAGAAAAAGGAGGTAATCCTTCCTGCGTCTGCCCGCTAAAGCCATAGATCACGGCACTTGGAAGGCCAATTACGAAACCAATTGCTGCAGATGTTCCTACGGCCTTGCGAATGTCATAACCAAGAAAGCTCAGCAACGGCACACACACTGTTCCCCCACCAATACCCATCATAGAAGATATGGTTCCGGCCAGCACACCAAGGCCCGCCCAAACGGGTCTAGAAAAACCTCGTGGCTCAACCTTGGCAGGAGCTTTTCGGAAAATCATATCACCGGCAACAATCGCCGCCACGCACGCAAATATGCCGATCAGGATATAACCAGAAACAATACTGCCAAGTAATGAACCAATAATCACTCCCAGAATAATTGAAGGAGCCCACAGTTTGAGAAGTTCAAAATCAATTGCTCCACGTTTGTAGTGCCCCATGCCAGAAGAAAGAGAGGTGAATACAATCGTGAGCAGAGACGTTGCAACAGCGATTTGCATTGCCAAGTCCGCATTTATCAGAGCGATTTGAGTAAGGGCAATATACAAGGCGGGAACGATAACGATCCCGCCACCCACGCCGAGCAAACCTGCAAGTATGCCACCGAACACGCCAGCTGCAATAGAAATCGCAGCCATTGTACCAATACTCGTTAGATCCATAAATTCCATAGATTATCCTCGGCTTGGGTCTCTTCAAGTAAACTCTTCTCCTTATCTGCCAACGGCGTATGCTTGCATCAGACGCGGTGTAGCTGCCGCTTGCAACATTCCGCAAGGATGGCGCAATGCGGCCGTGAGGCGTCCGATTGACCACGGTTCTGCAACCGTCACAACATGACCACGTGCGCGTAAGCCATCAATGACGTCTTGTCCCACCGCAGGCTCGATTGTCATTTCGCCTGACTTGACTTCCCTTGGATAAAACGAACTCTGAAAGTGATTGGTGTGAAAGAGTGGACAATCCATCCCTTCCTGTAGATCCAAGCCATGATGGACAAATCGCAAAAACCAGATAAGCTGCCATTGATCCTGCTGATCTCCCCCCGGTGTACCGAACACAAGCTGCATGCCATCTTTCTCGGCAAAACTTGGGGTCAAGGTTGTGCGCGGTCGCTTTCCAGGGGCAAGCGCGTTAGGCACTCCTTCTTCTAACCAGAACATCTGAGCACGGGAGTTCAACGGAAACCCTAGTCCCGGCACTACAGGTGAACTTTGCAACCACCCGCCGGAGGGGGTCGCTGCAACCATGTTGCCCCAACGGTCAATCACATCTAAATGCACTGTATCACCGCGCTTTTCGGTAAGATGCGCCATGGTGGGTTCTCCGGCACTCACACCACAGGTAACCTCAAAATCTCGCTGAGCCCGTGCGATGTACCCCTCAGCAAGATGCTCAAATCCCGGAAGGTGGCCGGGACGCTGCGCAAATGATGCTTTCTCACCAATCAGTTGACTACGCTCAGCGGCATACTTATCAGAGAGCAGATAGTCGAGCGGGACATCTGTGAAATCCGGGTCACCGTAATACGTTTCACGGTCAGCATAGGCGAGTTTCATCACCTCGATCACCGTATGGATGAACTCTTCACCATTGGGATCCATTGCATCAAGATCA
Source organism: uncultured Pseudovibrio sp. (assembly GCA_947496145.1). Taxonomy (GTDB): domain Bacteria; phylum Pseudomonadota; class Alphaproteobacteria; order Rhizobiales; family Stappiaceae; genus Pseudovibrio. The sequence goes on along the minus strand of CANMBS010000024.1, from coordinate 15,170 downwards.
AACCTTTTCAGAATTGAAAGTGCCTGAAGCATAACCGGCCCCTGACTCCAAGGCTGCGTTTTATGGATTCGCCAGCCGTGATAATCAATGCTCGTGGTGTCTTCGATGGTAGCTTGCCAATTTGCTAAGTCTTCGCGGACTAAGATGCCGCTGTTCTTTTGCTCTGAAACATCCATAACCGAAGCTTCACTAAGAAAATTACAGATTGCATCAGCAACGAACCCATTTCTCCAAATCTCCCGGGCAGCCGAAATTTGCCCACTTCGATCATTGGACTCAGCTTCTGCCTCGTCAAGAATACGTTGATAGGTATCTGCGAGATATGGATTCTTGAAATTTGTATTTGGCGCTGGAGTTTTGCCATCTGGCGTCCACACTTCAGCGGAACTCGGCCATTCATCAGTAAAAAACTCTTTCAAACCTTCAATCGTATAAGATACGCGGGGTAATATCGGATGACCTTTTTTCGCATAGTCGATCGCTGGTTCCAGCACCTCCCTCAAAGACAAGAGGCCATAGTCCTGCAACATCAACATCCAGCCATCGAATGCCCCGGGAATAACCGTAGCAAGTAATCCAGAACCCGGGATGAGGTTCAAACCAAGCTTCTCGAAGTGCTCAATAGAAGCTGCTGCCGGAGCGGTGCCTTGTGCGCACAAAACCTCCGGTTTTCTTTTTTCTGCGTCATAGAGTATTGCGGGTAGATCTCCTGCAGGGCCGTTCAGGTGCGGTTCAACAACTTGTAGAACGAGGCCAGCTGCAACAGCAGCATCAAATGCATTGCCACCTTTTTCTAAAATTCCAAACCCAACACTCGATGCAATCCAATGTGTAGAAGTGACGACACCAAAGGTGCCACGGATTTCAGGACGTGTTGTAAATGTCATAGTTTCTTCACTTATTTTTCTCTTGGATCTAAGGCGTCGCGCAATCCATCGCCCAGTAAATTAAAGCCCAGCACAACCAGAAAAATCGCAATGCCGGGCCATAAAGCCATCCAGGGGGCTTGATGGAGGAAATTTTTCGCTGTGTTGAGCATTTGCCCCCAACTTGGAGCAGGAGCTTGTTGTCCGAGACCGAGGAAGCTTAAAGAAGCTTCCGCGATGATTGCGGTGGCAATAGACAAGGTAGCCTGCACAAGGATTGGGGGAAGCACGTTTGGCAGAATGTATCTGCTCAGAATTTTATGGGTAGGTAGTCCTACGGCTCTGGCACTCTCGACATAGTCTTCAGCTTTAACTGAGAGCACTTGACCTCGGGTGAGTCTGACAAAAATGGGTGTCGCAGATATACCGATAGCTATCATCGCATTAGTGAGGCTGGGGCCGAGGAAAGCCGCAAGGGCAATCGCCAGCACCAGAAATGGCGCAGCAAGTAAAGCTTCTGTGCAACGGGAAATAATTGCATCTGTCCAGCCAGAGAAGTAACCTGCAAGAATGCCCAGAGGAACACCAAGACCAATGGCAATAGCGACGGACACCACACCAGCTAAAAGTGATGCCTGTGCTCCCCAAACCATACGCGACAACACATCACGGCCTATTTCATCTGTTCCAAAAGGATGAACTAGTGATGGTGCTTTGCGTACAGCAAACCAGTCTGTTGCCGTAGGTTCCACAACAGGAAGAATTGGAGCAAGCACTGCGATCAGAATAAAGAATGCTGCGAGCCCACCACCAATCATGGCACTGCGATGGCTTTTAAACTTCTTCCAAACCCGGTTTTCTCGTCTGGTTGCGAGGACGGCATCTTCAGAGCAAGTATCATCAGATATGTGTGTCATGATGAACTCCGAAGCCTTGGGTTTAAAAGAACATAAGCTACATCGGCAAGCAGATTCATAAGAATGAAGCCAACAGCTGTAACCAGAACGACCCCCTGCACCACTGCATAATCGCGATTAAACACAGCATCGACGATCAGTTTTCCAAAACCCGGGATCGTGAAGATTTGCTCTGTTAAGACAGCACCGGCGATCAACTCTCCAAACAAGAGTGCTGTCAAGGTAACAATGGGTGTTGCTGCATTTCTGAAAGCATGTTTGAGAACGACAGTTTGCTCCTTCAATCCCTTAGCCCGCGCGGTGCGCACATAATCCGACTTTAAAACGTCGAGCATGGCTGATCGGGTGTGGCGCATCAGGGTAGCAGCCAGTGCAGTGCCAAGAACAAAGGCTGGCATAATCATCACGCTGACTGACTTAAGCGGATCTTCAAAAAAGGGAACATATCCCGAAGCTGGCAGTAGCTGCCACCGAACCGAAACCAACAGGATCAACATTATACCGAGCCAGAAATTAGGGATGGAAAGACCTGACAAGGCAATAGCATTGGCGCAATAATCAACCGCGCTTCCCTTTTTCACAGCGGAAAGAATACCCGTCGGAATACCAATTACCAAGGCGATGAGAATTGCGATAACTGCCAGTTGAATTGTAACTGGGAGCTTTTCCATGATCAGCTCAAGAACAGGCTGATTTGTACGTAAAGAGATACCTAAATCACCGACGAATGCGTTCCCGATCCAGTTGATGTATTGAATAAAAATTGGATCGTTAAGACGGTACTTGTTCCGCAAGTATTCAAGAACCTGCGGGTCACGCTCTTCTCCCGCCATAGCTAAAACAGGATCACCTGGCAGCAGTTTCTGCAAAGTAAATACAAATACAGATATCAGTATTATTGTCGGAATAGCAATGAGCAGACGACGCAGAACGAAACTTAGCATCTCTTAAGCTTTCAAGGTAATGGGGTAATCAGCGCGATAAAGTTACCGCGCTGAAATTTTACTCTTATTTCTCGAACTTCACGTTTTCCAGGCGGATCATTCCGTCAGGGTAAGTCGTGAAACCGGAAAGCTCTGGAGTTACTCCGAAAATCCAGGTCGGATGATAAAGATAGATGATTGGTAATTCGTCCTGCAAAATCTTGTTTGCAGCGGCGTAGCTTAGCTGGCGTTTTTCTGGATCAGAAAACTGCCTTGCTGCATTAAGTAGTTCATCCACTTTAGCATTGGAGTAGTTAGAGTCGTTAATACCACCACCCGTCGTTACAAACTGGTGTATATTACCATCCGGATCGACACGACCTGACCAACCGATTTGACTGGCCTGATAGTTACCAGCAGAGTCGTCAGCCAACAGCGTCGCGAACTCTTTGGTGACCAGTTTGATGTTGATACCTGCCTCAGCCGCCATCGCCTGAACAACCTGTGTCACTTGCGTTGGTACGTTTGTATTCGGCACCGAAATCTCAATATCAAGACCATTCGGATAGCCTGCTTCTGCTAATAGTGCTTTTGCTTTGGCAAGATCACGCTCGGGGATCGGGTGGCTTTTATCATACCAGGGAGAGTTTGGTGGAAATGCCTGATTACCTGCCGCAAACGCACCGTTAAACACTACGTTGTTTAAGATTTCCCGATCAATCGAATAGCTCAGCGCCTGACGAACGCGTTTATCTTTACCCCATGGTGTGTTCGCTTGCTCTCCGTTGTCTATATTCATTGTAAGGCCCTGATAACCGAGAGAAACTGCGCTGGTTACATTAACGGCTGAGCTCGCTTTGGCCTGCTGTAAATCGGTTGCTGCAAGACGATCAAGAATATGAATATCGCCGGACAATAAGTTTGCAAGACGTACGGTATTGTCTGGAATAGGCAGATACGTCACGGTATCAAAGTTGATCGCATCCTTATTCCAGTAATCGTCAAATTTCTTCAAAACAATACGGTCTTGTGCCACACGCTCGACAAATTCGAATGCGCCAGAGCAGACTGGTTTCAGTCCAAAATCCGCTCCAGCGGCTTCCGCAGCATCAGGAGAAACCATCATACCAGAGCGGTCTGCCAGCTGCGCCAGTAATGTGGAGTCTGGTTGCTTCAGATTGATAGCGATCTCATACTCACCCAGAACTGTCGTGCTTTCAACAGATGAAACTTCTGACTTTCTGCGGGATTCAGGCATTGTCTGACTGCGCGTAATGTTACGGGCAACCGCTTCTGCATTAAATGGTGTTCCGTCATGGAAGACAACACCCTCACGTAACTTGAGGGTGAGCTTTTTGCCATCATCAGTCCACGACCAACTGGTGGCAAGTTGCGGAATGATTTTAAGATCCGGTGTAATATCGACCAATTTATCGCAAAGAGATGCATAAACAATACGGCCTACGAAGCTGCGCGACTGATCTGGGTCTAGAACATCTGCATCAGATTGCAAACCGATGCGCAAATCTTGTGCGCTGGCGGACATAGCCGTCATAGTTATGGTTGAAAATAATAGGACATTACGGGCAAATTTCACGTCAGTTCCTCCTGCTCAATTGCACCGAGTAATTTAGGGACCGCTTTTTCTCCCTTCAAAGCGGCTTGATATAATTTGAAACGCGCTTCCAATTTCTCATTGCGCGTTCTGGAAGTATTCATTGTGTTTTCTGAAGCACTTTGCGCCACGTCCTGCCAGAAGTGACAGGCAACAATATGCTTTTCGTGTGCTTCAGCTACTGAAATTTCAGGTTGAGTTTTCCGGCAAATATTGCGGGCAAATTGACACCTGTTGTTAAACCGGCATCCTGGAATGGAGGCAGTTGGGCTTGGGGTCTCGCCGAGAAGAGAAATCAGCGTTTTTTCCTGACCAACAACAGGTTCTGGCACTGCAGAAAGTAAAGCCAGTGTGTAGGGATGGCGCGGATTTGAGAAAACCTCATCAACAGGACCCATCTCAACAATCTTGCCTAAATACATGACCGCAACACGATCACTCATTTGACGGATAATCGAAAGATCATGTGCGATAATAATTAGCGTCAATTCGAACTCATCGCGCAAATCATCAAGTAAGTTTACGACTTGTGCCTGAACAGAAACATCAAGAGCAGAAACAGGTTCATCGCCTATAATCAACTTCGGACCACTCGCCAGAGCACGCGCTATACCGATACGCTGCCGTTGACCTCCCGAAAACTCGTGGGGATAGCGATTGGCATGTTCTACTCTTAAGCCAACCTGCTCCAACAGTTGTTTGACTTTGTCATCGCGTTGCTTTGAACTCAGGTCTTTCCGGTGAATTTCAAGAGGTTCACTGATCAGTTTTCTGACAGTCATACGAGGGTTGAGTGAGGAGAACGGGTCCTGAAAAACGAACTGCACTTCCTTGCGAAGCGTTGAGAGGTCTTTGTCACTATGTTTGCTAAGAGCCTTCCCTTCAAATTCAACTTCACCTTCAGTTGGCACTAAAAGTTGCATCAAAAGGCGCCCCAGAGTTGACTTGCCACACCCGGACTCACCAACAATGGCAAAGGTCTCTCCCCGACGAACCTCAAGGGAAACATCATCTACAGCCTTCACAAGATCACCAGAGCTGAAAAGACCCTGATTAACTTCATAATACTTCTTCAGATTACAGGCTTTGAGGATGATATCACTCATACACTTAACTCCAGTATTACATCCAGAGGAGCGAAGTGGCACGACACACTGTGATTGTTTTTAAAGGACCGTGCTACGGGCTTTTCTTTGCAAATTGCTGCACGAAACGGACAGCGACTACTAAACCTGCACCCCGACGGCATAGATTGGATAGTCGGCACAGTACCCGGAATTGTTGCAAGGCGTTCTCTTTGGCCCGTGAGTTTAGGCATGGAAGAAAGCAAGCCAATTGTGTAAGGATGTTGCGGGTCATTGAATATTGCTTCAACCGGCCCCTTCTCCACGATTTGACCTGCATACATAACAACCACATCCGTTGCTAGTTTCGCAACGACGCCCAGATCATGGGTAATCATAATTGTTCCCATGTTCGCTTCTTTTTGCAGATTTCGAATAAGTTCAATAATCTGCGCTTGGATAGTTACATCCAGAGCGGTGGTTGGTTCGTCCGCAATAAGCAGAGATGGATTATTGACCAGCGCCATAGCAATCATGACACGCTGACGCATACCCCCAGACAACTGATGCGGGTACTCATTGAAGCGGGCAGCGGGTGCTGGAATACCCACTTTCGCAAGCATTTCGATAGCACGTTTCTTGGCTTCATCAGATGAGAAAGGATGATGACATGTGATGGCCTCAGCAATCTGCTCGCCAACTTTATATGCAGGGTTCAGGGAGGTCATCGGTTCCTGAAAGATCATTGCAAGCCGGTCTCCACGCAGATGGCGTGCGTTTTGAGCTTCTGAGACAGGGTATTCCTGACCTTCAAATCGGATTGTCCCACTGCGAATGTCAATTTCTGTTGGCGAGAGCAGTCCCATCAACGCCAATGCACTGATACTTTTCCCGCACCCAGACTCACCAACAATGCATAGGGTGTGCCCGGGAAATACATCAATCGAGAAATTTTCAACCAGATCCGTCGGACTCCCAGCGATCCTCATATTAAGATCTGCGACCGAGAAAACTGGCAAACTAGAATTTATCGAGCTGCTGGATGCGGCTAGCATTGAAAAACCTTTTATGAAACCATATTAAAATTGGTTCACAAAAACCTACAAAAAAATACTTATTAATGTCAACACCAGAACTACTATTGCGGTGCAATATTTGTAATCAGCGCGCCAGATGCGATGTTTTGCATCTAGTTTCCAACCAGTTACACATGATAGTAAAGTAGTAATAAGCGGCAGATACAACAGCAATAATCCAGCGCAGGCAAGATATGCAACGCAAATGCATAGAATCAACGCCACTTCAACTAGATTGCAAACTCATAATATTTTTGCGGCCATAGACACTAATTGCAATTGAGCAGCACGCATATAATTTACCCAGACCAATTACCAAGCCAATACCACCTCCGCTGGTTAAATCTTACCTCATTGCAAAACTTGAAAGATCAAGAACGGGCGGACACCATTGCTCCCAGCAAAACTGTTTCCTTAAGCATCAAAAGGATGGGTTAAAACGCCATTCTGGCTGATAAGACCATAGCCCTCTAGTGCAACTCACGGCTTGGTTTCTCGTAGAGCATTTCCTTCGCTCAACTGCAAAACTCAAATAAGGACTAGTTCTTACAGGGTGAATTAATGTTGACTTATGTGAGATATATTGAGAATAATATGGAAAATGTTGTATTTTGTGGGTTTCTTGAATGCCTACAAACTAAACTTTGGAAGGAATCAGGATGCTCCCCATTGATCGCCTCAAGAAAATTGAAGCAGTGCTAATAGAAAATGGAAGCATCGTTATATCCAAGCTCAGTGCATCTTTTGGTGTTTCTGAAGAAACCATTCGACGTGATCTTGAGAAGATCAGCAAGACCCTGAAGATAAGACGTGTTCACGGTGGCGCTTATCTCGTCAAATCTGGCGATAAAGAGGTTCCAGTAAAAATTCGTGAGAGTATCTACGTTGAGGAGAAACAATTAATCGGTCAGAAGGCACTTTCACTTATTGAGCAGGAAGACACAATCATTCTTGATTGCAGCACCACGGCGCTCTTCATTGCAAAAGCGCTCAATTCAAGTGATAAACGTATCACCGTTCTGACCAACTCAATGAAAGTGGTTAGTGAGCTTTCTGATAATGATCGTATTCGTCTGGTTTGTCTTGGTGGCAGGTTCCGCAAAGCGACGGGATCGTTTATCGGCACAACAGCCTATCACCAGTTGGAAGGGCTGGCTGCTGACAAAGCTTTTGTAAGCTGCACCTCTATTCACCCTGAGTTTGGGATCACAGACAACCATGAGGATGAGGCCGCCCTGCGTCAACTGATGGTAAAGCGGTCACAAGCAACAATACTGGTGATAGATCATACAAAATTCGAGAAGCCTGCCACTTTTAAAATTTGCGAACTTACTGACCTGAACACCGTCATTCTGGATAAGAAAGTCTCCGAAAACAGTATCAGCCCACTAACAGAGGAAGGAATCGAAATAATCTATTGTGAATAGCACTCTGTCTACTTACTTCACAAATAAAAGCGCCTCAACTACTGGCGGGCCAATCCCGCTCCTATCCCAAAACTGACTTAATGCTCACTCTGCGCATTAAGTAAGACCAATCCCGGCATGACCAGACCACCTTGTGCCGGGACACACCTGAGTTGCATCCAAATTCCCCCTTAGCGCTAAGAATAAGCGGTGCCTGCCTACCTGGAATAGTCAAATGGAAGATTTTACCTTCAAAAGCAAAACCAAAATTATTTTTGGTAGAGCAAAAGAAAACGAAACCGGCAAGTATGTTCATCAGTATTCAAGTAAAGTTCTCGTGCATTATGGCGGCGATTACTTGGAACAAAACGGAACACTGGACCGCATTACCAACTCGTTGAAAGAACATAATGTAGAATTTGTTCTGTTAGATGGCGTTGTCCCAAATCCTCGCCTTTCGGTTGTTCGGCGAGGGATAGAGATTTGCAGAAAACATGATATTGACTTTGTACTCGCAATTGGCGGAGGCAGCGCAATTGACTCAGCCAAAGCCATTGCTCTTGGTGTTCCATACGAGGGGGATCCCTGGGATTTTTATTGCGGTAAAGCTGAACCCAAATCAGCACTGGGCATTGGCGCTATTCTGACGATTCCTGGCTCTGGCTCGGAAATGTCAGAGAGTAGTATCATCACCAATGAGGAAACAGAGACAAAAGCCGGAATTGATCATGAACTGGTCGTTCCTGAGTTCTCTATTCTCAATCCTGAGATGTGCTATACCCTGCCCTCTTACTTCTTAAGCTGCGGGATTGCCGATATTCTCTCCCATCAGTTTGAACGTTACTTCACCCCTACGCCTTATGCCCTTTTGAGTGATCATTTGCTTGAGGGTGCTATGCAGACAATCCTGTCTTTAGCTCCGAAGTTAATGAGTGAGCCCAATAGCTACAACTACTGTGCCGAACTGATGTGGCTGGCAACAGTCTCTCATAACGGCATTTTAGATGCAGGACGCCAGTCGGATTGGGCCTCTCACCGTATCGAGCACGAAATCAGCGCACTGTACGACATCACACATGGTGCTGGCATGGCGATCATTTTCCCGGCGTGGATGAAGCATGTCAAGAAACAGGACAAAGACAGATTTGTTCGATTGGGAACCAGAGTTTTCAATATAGAGCCAGAAGGTAAAACTCCTGATCAGATCGTCGATCTTACGATTGAAGCAGTTGAGGCATTCTTAAAAAGCCTGAACCTGACAACCTCTCTTACCGAGGCAGAAATACCAACAGACAAGTTTGAGCTGATGGCACGTAAAGCACTGGCTGGTAACACCACGCTTGGGCGCTTTAAGGCGCTTATCCAGGACGACATCCTCCAAATTCTTCAACTGGCTCTCTAGGAGGTTGCACATGAATTTTACCGCAGAACGCGAGCTGTTGGTTGAGCATGGGCGCAAAATGGTTGAGCGCGGCCTGACCCGAGGGTCCGGCGGCAACTTAAGCATCTTTTTGCGTGATGAAAACCTCATGCTCATTACACCAAGTGGTGGAGACTACCATAAGGTGACCAGCAGCGACATGGTCCTGATGGATCTGAACGGGAATGTCGTCTCGGGAGACAGGAAACCATCCTCCGAGTATTCCATGCACGCCATTCTTTACAGGCGCAGAAGCGACATCAACGCCGTTGTTCATTGCCACTCCATATATTCGGCAACTCTTGCCACTTTGGGCTGGGAAATACCAGCCGCTTATTACCTGATCGGTGTCGGGGGTGGCGAAAACGTACGTGTCGCAAACTATGCAACCTACGGCACGGAAGAACTTGCTGAAAACGCTCTGGAGGCGATGGAAAACCGGCTTGCGGTTTTACTGGCAAATCACGGGCTGCTTACGGGGGCACGCAGTTTAGCCAGCGCTTTCGACAAAGCGGAAGAAATCGAGCTCTGCGCCGAGATTTACTACCGCGCAAAAGCGGTTGGTGAGCCCAAAATCATTGAAACCGAAGAAGTTAATCGAATGCTGGACCGTTTTAAATCATACGGCCAGAGAAGCACATAATGGGAGAGCTTGGAGGAAAAAATGGAACAGAAAACAAGTTATAAAGGGTTGTTACCCTTAGCGTTCTTCCTCTTGATATACATGGCAACAGGCGTTGTCACCAGCAACTTCAACAGTATGCCTTTGCTGGTTGCATTCATACTCGCCTCTGGTTTTGCCTTAATGCTGGATAAGGATGGCCACAAAACCAGCTTTGAAGACAAAGTCATGATCTTTTCGCGTGCCGGAGGTGAAGAGACCATTATTCTGATGGTTGTTATCTTCCTGCTGGCAGGGGCATTCTACTCCGTTGCTGATGCAATGGGGGCAGTATCATCTATCGTTAACCTCGGGCTTGCCGTTCTGCCTAGTAGTATGATCCTGCCGGGTATCTTCATCATTGGCTGTGTGCTGTCATTCTCAATGGGCACATCCATGGGAACAATCACAGCGCTGGCACCTATTGGTGTTGGTATTGCCAACCAGACCGACACAAATATGGCATTAGTGATGGGCACAGTTGTTGGCGGTGCAATGTTTGGTGACAACCTGTCATTCATCTCGGATACAACCATTGCAGCAACCAGAACACAGAATGTAGCACTGAAAGAGAAGTTTAAAGCCAACTTCTGGACTGTGCTGCCAGCAGTCGTCCTTACTGTAATTATCCTCGCCATGTTCCCCGTAAATGCTGGCGCAACAGTTGAAGCCAAAGAGTACTCAGTGATTCAGATTCTGCCTTATGCTGCAATCATCATCACTGCACTTATGGGCCTTAACGTTATGGCTGTTCTGGGTATCGGTATTGCTGCAGGCGGTATCATTGGTCTGGCATACGGCAGCTTTACGCCTGTTGAGTTCCTTGAGGTACTTCAGCGCGGTATGGGCTGGATGGAAAACCTCGCGATCATCGCAATCGTTGTCGGTGGTCTGGTTGGCCTGATGAAACACTATGGTGGTATTGATTACCTGCTGGAGCGTGTCACCAACCGTGTGAAAACCCAAAAAGGTGGTCAGTTTGGTATCAGCGCCCTTGTATCATTGATCACTGCTGCAACAACCAACAATACGATTTCCATCATCACCGCAGGTCCTCTGGCAAAAGATATCTCTAAGGAATATGATATTGATCCGCGTCAGACTGCATCCTTGCTGGACATCTTCTCCGCAGCAATTCAGGGTCTTATCCCATATGGTGGGCAAATCCTGCTAGCCGCTGGTCTGGGTCAGATTTCACCTGTATCCGTCGTTCCCTACGGCATCTACCCGATGCTGATGATTGTCATGGGTTGCCTTTCTATTTTGCTTGGGCTGCCTAAGTTCAAAAAATCAGCATGATCACCGCGTTCAGGCGGCAGCAATAGTGCCGCCTGATCCTCTTCAAAGGAGATTAATATGGAACGACAAGATCATGGATTGGGCTTTCTGCTCCGCTTTGAGAATGTCGCCTGGTATGAAGATGGACAGGTACGCATTCTTGATCGACGCATCTACCCATCTGAAATTCGCTTTGTCACCTGTCATCGCCATGAAGAAGTTGCACAAGCCATAGCAGATATGGTGACCCAGAGTGCCGGACCTTACACTGCAGCTGGCATGGGAATGGCACTTGCAGCATTTGAAGCTGACAATCTTAGTGTGGAACAGTGGGAAGCCTGCATGACCAAAGCGGCGTTTACGCTGTCTCATGCCCGACCAACCACAATAAACCGCATGATGATGATCACAGAAAACTGCCTAAAGGTTGCCAGAGAGGCACGTGCTGCTGGAAGTAAGGTTGATGAAGCCATTTTTGCCCATACCGTCGGCTCAATGAACCGTCGCTATAGCAAAATCAGTCAGGTTGCTTCTTATCTGGTCGATCTGTTTCCAGACAAAGGTGCAATCATGACCCAGTGCTTTGGCGAAACAATCGTCGGCACGATGCTGCGGGAAGCAGCAAAACGCGGCAAGCAAATCAAATTGTACTGCCCAGAAACGAGACCCTTCTTACAAGGAGCAAGACTGACCGCAAGTGTGGCTCAGGATCAGGGCTTTGACACAACTGTCATCACCGACAATATGCCTGCTGTGACCATGCAAACAAAAAGCATTGATCTGTTCACTTCAGCAGCAGATTCCATTTGTCTGGACGGGCATATCGTCAACAAAGTCGGGACCATGCAGATTGCGATCACGGCAAAGCACTTCGGTGTTCCATACTTTGTCACTGGCATTCCTGATAGGGAACTGGAGTTCATCAGTCAGGTCCATATTGAGGAACGTGACCCTGAAGAGGCGCTGAGTTTCAGAGGCGTGAAACATACACTGGATGGAGTGCAGGGGTACTACCCCTCCTTTGACATTACACCACCACATCTGGTGAGCGGTGTCGTTACAGATCAGGGTGTTATGAGCGCATATGACCTGAAGCGATATTACTCCAACAACACCAGCTCCTATTGGTGAGTTACCCCTCTCCCCTTTTCAAAGACCTTCAGCTACTGGAATAAACAAGATGAGTAAGTTTGAAAAACACTTCAGAATGGGTGAACAGGACACCATCGACTATGCGCGTGAGCAGACGGATTGCTTTGTAAAAGAAGCTGTTCTGAACGCCTCTGAAATTGGAGACGGTAACATCAACTACGTCTTCAAAGTCTGGGATGTGTCAACCGGTCATTCAATCATCATCAAGCACGCCGATGTTCTTTTACGTTCATCAGGCCGCGAACTGGATGTCAACCGTAACAGAATTGAAGCCAACATCTTAAAACTGGAAGCCCGATACGCTCCGGGGCTTGTACCTGAGGTTTATAAATACGATCCTGTTATGTGCGTGATGGTGATGGAGGATGTTTCTGATTACAAGAACCTCAGAACAGAGCTTCTGGCCCGCAAAACTTTCCCAAGACTGGCGGATGATATCACCACGTTTATGGTCAATACGATGCTGCCTACGACAGATCTTGTGATGAAGCCATCTGAGAAAAAAGATCAGGTCAAGAAGTTCATCAACAAAGACCTCTGCGATATTTCTGAGGATCTTGTCTTTACCGAACCTTACGTTGATTACAAGGGCCGCAACATAATCCTGCCAGACAATCTGGCTTTTGTTGAACGTGAGCTCTATCAGGACCAAGCATTGATCTGTGAGGTTGCCAAGTTAAAAAACAACTTCAAAAACAATGCTCAGGCACTGATACATGGCGATCTGCATTCTGGTTCCATCTTTGCCAACCAACACGGCACCAAAGTACTGGACCCGGAATTCGCATTCTACGGTCCAATGGGATATGACCTTGGCAATGTTATTGGAAACCTGTTCTTTGCATGGGCCAATGCGTGGGCTACCGAGCAAGACCCTGACCGCTACACAGCTTTCACAAAATGGATAGGCGATACCATTTGCGAAGTGGTCACTCTGTTTAAGACGAAGTTCCTTGCACTTTACCGTGAAATTGTCACTGACCCTGTTTCTAAATCAGAAGACTTTATGATGTGGTACCTTCACTCCATTCTCGCTGATGCTTCTGGAAGCGCTGGTTTAGAAATCATCCGGCGGGTTGTCGGAGACTCCAAGGTTGCCGATATCACCCAAATCCCCGTGGGGCCCCAACGCTTGGAAGCAGAAAGACTCTTGGTCAAAGTTGGCAAGCAGATGATATTTGCTCGTACGACGATGACAGAAGCGAGTCATTACAGAAATGTTTTAAACTTAGTTTGTGATAGAAAGTAAGAAGAACGGTTAATTTTTTCAGCTTAGCAAAGCAGTTCTGCCAAGAGATAAAATGCAAGACCTTCAGGTTCGATACATTTGCTCTGGAGGCCCATTTAAAATGGCATTTCTTAAGAGCTGAAGTAACCGTTTGAAATGGAATGAGTACTCTGTTGCAGCAAGCGACACGGTGGACAGAGCCTTAACCCGCTATGCGCCGTCGACGTTGATTTCATCAGAAGACAAGCGCTCAAATACTGTGTGTCACGGTCAATGCGCCTGATAATGCAATGAAAAAGGAGAGCGTATAAGCTCTCCTCACTCGTCTCCACTACAAGCCAAATTTCACGATATAGTCTGCATCCCGAACGCTCAAGTCAATATGGTCTCGGTCAAAGGACACCTGAATCTCAGCGGTGACTCTGGTGGATTTAGGCGTTTGCGGGTTATTGGCAATGTGTTGCGCCAAATCCTCATAATTGTGCTCCTTGAAATCCATCGCGATATCTTTTTCATGATAGAATTTTATCACGAGAGCACCATTATCTTCTTTGCTCACGTCGAAAGACATTTTCTGGTTCAGACTTGGGCAAGGCAGGTCAGTTGCGAATTCTTGATAAAGGCCTTGATGGCAAATGGTGAAAATCGCGGTCTTTTCATGGTCTGTAAACTGGTCGAATGCGGCCAGGTCAGTAACAGGCTTCGAATTGATGGTGAAACCACCTTCTTGTTTCCTGTGAAAATCTACTGCGAACTGCCCCATTTTCTCTTCAGTAGATCTGTGGAGTGATGTTTGAACATAATGGTGTAAGTTCACTTCTGCACGTTGATAATCAATGCGTTCGTTGACCATTTCTAATCTAAAATCAAGCAGTTTGAATGTATCTACATTCTCAAAACGCGCTATCTGGAACTCATCTTTAAACTTGGCTCCAACCTTTTCACGCAGGAGCTGAAAGCTTTCGATCTTATCGTGATCTGAAACACTAGGTGAGTACAAATCGAACACCAGTTTTTTCGCACCAACTCTGTCAGTTCCGCTGAACCAGTCTGCGATTTTGTCCCATAAGCGGCTGGCAGCGCTACCGATATGGTCGCGATCTGAAGCGGATTTGACTGTTTGAATATCTTTCTCTGACACGAACGTGTTCGCCCATGCACCTTCCAAACCGAGACCAACTGACATGATACATCCTTTCATGCATTCCGAAATGCCATACTGGCAAATCTTAATCTGTACTTGAGGTGTAGTGTAACGCGCTCAGGAGAACTCGCTGTCCTATTAGTCACAGCGTAGGCGTTCGGCGAACCCGGCAACACACCGGCGATATGCCCTACTACGCTGATTTCTCAGGTAACACCATGACATGAGGTCGTTGATGCGGGTGATCTTGTGATCGGCGACTTGAACCAGAACCTACATGTGTCAGGCAAGCGGATCGAAGTTGTTGAGCTTGACGGCTTCTATAAGGGTATAGATGTTTAGCTGTGTTCACTGAAGAGGTTGTTCATCGCGTTTAGATGCTTGATGTTGGTTTCACCACAAAACAACACAAGAGATCCA
>CANMBS010000023.1 GCA_947496145.1 uncultured Pseudovibrio sp. | reverse complement strand
AGACTCACCTTCGGAGCCTCCGGAAGTAAAGGATTACTCAGCGCAATATCACCGTTTGGCAACACAGACAAAAGCTCCTTCCCCCAACGCCCCATGCCGTAAATGGAATAAGGCGCTGTATTATCGTTACGCATTCGTTTGCCCCTTAAACTACCTGTTTCACATTCTTTTCCATATCGTAAATCGTCGAAGTACCTGTGTTGCAGTAGATCGTGAACAGTGGAATGCAAGAAATGTGAAGCCTGCAGAAATCGAGTCTGCAGTTTGTATAAGATTAGTAACTGCATAAACTTCGTTCTGAAGGAGATGAAATGGTGCAGCTTGTTGTTTTGAACCGTGTCACTACTTCAAGGTGAGATGAGTTCTGCCGATATTGAACATTGTTCAATATCCCAGATTCACGCTGCCAAAGTTGCTCCGCCATCAACTACTATATCCTGCAGGGTTACGTGTCCGGCCTGATCTGAGGCAAGAAACAACACCACTTCTGCAACATCATTTGGAGTAGCAATTTTACCTAGCGGAATACCAAGTTTGAACTGTTCTGGCAGGCCAGTAATCAAACGCTGCTTTTCATCTGGATGTTTGAACATGTCGCCTAACATTGGCGTATCAGTAGACCCGGGAGAAACTACATTACAACGTACTCCGAATGAGGCGAGTTCCAGACCCACACAGTGGCTGATGCTTGCCATCGCGGCTTTAGAAGCACAGTAGGCTGCCATGCCATTGCGAGGCACATGGGCAGCATTGGAAGCGACATTCACAATAGCACCGCTGCGTTGCTGTTTGAACAGAGGCAGCCATTGCTGCATCAGGTAAAACGGACCACATGCGTTTACTGAAAGGCTCACTTTCAGATCATCCTGCGTCAGTGAGCCGACATCACCAAGCCGCAGTACGCCTGCAGCATTTACAAGTACATCAATACGAGGATCTTCCTGCCTGAGTTGAGTGCTAGTGGCTTCGACATCGCGAGCATTTGTTACGTCTAACTGCAAAAGAGGGAAGGGTGCATCATTGCTTCCCCCCTCAATATCAAGGCCAGTTACTTTAGCCCCTTCTTCTGCAAACTGCTCGCTGATACGGCGGCCAATACCGCTGGCCGCCCCGGTTACCAGTACGCGCTTACCTTTAAAGCGTTGGCTGATTGTCATCGGGTCAGGTCCTCACTCAAGCTGCGATTTGTTTTTCTTTTATGAGCTTCCACCAACCATTGACCGTCGGAACACGAGCCAGTTCAGCAAAGGTCACGGTAATATCGTGTTCTTTCAATTCTGTTGCAAGTTCCATAACTTGAATAGAGTCCAAACCATAAATGATAAGGTTTTCATCAAGGTCCAGCTCAGTTTCATCTTCAATGAGTTTAAGAACGCGATTGTGTAGCCAGTCTAAGTCAATCATAAGCCTGCCTTTTCTGTCAGATTAGAAGTTTCAATAACGCAGCCGCAGCGGGTGGCCACATACTGTAAGGCCATGCGGTGATTTTCCTCGGAAAAATCACCCAGTGCATCACCAACCATGAACGGCTGAATATCATTCATGAAGGCATCAATCGCGGTCACCATGCAGCCAATATGGGCGTAAACTCCGCCGATTATGAGCTGATCTCGTTTCCACTCTTTCATTGACTGTTGGAGGTTTGTGCGCTGGAAAGCGCTGTATCTCCATTTAGTAAGCACAACATCATCTTCAGAAGGAGCCAG
Source organism: uncultured Pseudovibrio sp. (assembly GCA_947496145.1). Taxonomy (GTDB): domain Bacteria; phylum Pseudomonadota; class Alphaproteobacteria; order Rhizobiales; family Stappiaceae; genus Pseudovibrio. The sequence goes on along the minus strand of CANMBS010000023.1, from coordinate 82,263 downwards.
TTCGCTAATTATCTCCTGCTGCGCCGGAGAAGAAGTGGTTAAGCCTGGCCCCCACATGTTGTTTAATAAAGCCCGATCTTCCAGTGATTGCTCATGAGGTTGAGCGGTATAAACGACAGGCACACCATGAGCGTTTGCCCAAGCGCGTAATGCCTGAAGGTTGCAGACGAGCTTTTTTAACAAATCATCTGCAGGGTCGTAAAAGCTAAGAAAATAGCGTTGCATATCATGGATTAACAGAACAGCTCTGGAAGGCTCGACCTGCCAGAATGTTTTGTTGGCGGGAAAAGACGAGGCATCGGGTAAGGCGTAACTATTGATTGTGGGAATACTCATTTTGTTTCTCTAGTTGTAGAAGATAAGCATGGTCATACGTTTTCTAAACGCAGTTGTTTTTTGTCCGTCTTACCAATCGGTGTCAGCGGCATTTTAGAGATAAATCGGAACTGGTCTGGAAGCTTGTAGTTTGCAATTCCTATTGAAATGAGATGCTTACGCAAAGCGACCGGCTTCAGATCTGGATTGCTGGAAACAATAAAAGCACAGCTTTTTTCACCGAGAAGTGGGTTTTCAACTGCAACCAGCGCAGCATTCTCAACATCGGGGTGTGTGAGCAGTAAAGCCTCGATCTCTTCAGAGGCGATTTTTTCCCCACCACGGTTGATTTGGTCTTTTACCCGACCAACGACACGCAGATAACCCTCTGGGGTTTGCTCAACAAGGTCGCCAGAATAATAAAAACCATCGCTATCAAAAACCTCAGGGTTGTGTGCTGGACTTTTATAATAACCACGGAACGTATAAGGGCCACGTGTTGCAAGCATTCCTGCTGTGCCTAAAGGAGCGATAGTGCCATCCTCCTTCACAATCTTCACTTCATCGTCTGGGCTAATCGGTCGGCCCTGAGTGGTAAAGATCAGCTCATCTCTATCGTTGAGATGCGTATAGTTTATTAGCCCCTCTGCCATGCCAAACACTTGTTGGAGCTTGCAATGCAGAGTTTCGGGTACCTGGCGGGCAAGTGTCTCCGCAAAACTGGCACCGCCGACTTGAAGAAGTTTTAGGGACTGCAACGCTTTTGTATATTTGGGAGCAGCCTGCAACCACAAGATGACAGCTGATGGAACCAGTGCCACAATGTCGACACGGTGCTTTTCAATTAATGAAAAACAGGAGATAGGCTCAGGGTCGGCAGCAAGCACCACGCAACCACCAGCATGAAATACGCCGAGAGCCCCGGGTGAACTAAGTGTGAAGTTGTGAGGGGCTGGTAATGCACATAAAAAGCGTGTCTGGTCGGTTAATTCGCAAATTTCCGCACTGGCACGTGCATTATAGTCATAATCGTTGTGAGTGCGTGGTATAAGCTTAGGCGTACCTGTGCTTCCCCCGGAAAGCTGGAAGAAAGCAACTTCATCAGCAGGAGTAGGATTGTAGTTTATCTGTTCTTCCAAGGGGTTTTGAAGCCAGTAAGTTAAGCTTTTTGCTGTTTTATCTTCACCTAACAACAGCTCCTGAAGCAGCGATGGATTTTTTTGCCGGACTTCTGACAGATAATCATCGTTTACAAACAGCTCATGAGACCTGCACCCAATAACAACTGAAGGGCTGATTTGCTGCACATAAGATGAGATTTCTAGTTTCCGGTGGCTATAAAGTGCATTTACGGGAGCTGCACCTATTTTAAACAGTGCAAACAAAACCAGATAGAACTCTGCAATGTTTGGCAGCTGCACCAGAGCGGTATGGCCGTTGCCAATACCTTTCGCAGCGAGGCGGGCCGCCAGATTGTCTGAAAGTTTATCAACTTCCCGATAGGTGAACTGCCGTTCACCGCAGATAATTGCGACTGCTTCTGGGCGCTCCTTAACCTGAGCGTCAAGAATATGCGTCAGGGGCTGGTCAATCCAGTATCCTTGTTCACGATAATGCGCAGCCAGCTCTTCTGGCCAGCGTTCAAATTCAATTTTCATGTGAGAACCCGATAATGCAAATGGTGATTTATGCTGCAAGACCGCAGGCGTTAAGCATTGTTGTTAGTTTGGTTTGGACTTCAGCCCATTCAGATTCAGGCTGCGAGGCTTCCACAATCCCAGCACCCGCGTAAACGCGGATAATATCCTTTTCAACTATGCCGCTTCTTATGGTTACGACCCATTCGCCGTTACCATCACTATCACACCAGCCCACAATCCCTGTGAACAGACCCCTATGGAATGGCTCAATGAACTGAATTAACTGGTGCGCACGGTCTGTTGGGAAGCCACAAACAGCAGGTGTAGGATGCAACATGCATGCAAGTTGAAGTGCGCTTATTGACGGGTCTTTCAGCTTCCCATTAATCCGGGTCGATAAATGCCAAAGTGCAGAAGTACTAAGTAAAGATGGCTCACCTGGTGCATCAAGCTGAACACACAAAGGTTCTAAAAGATGCCGGATGTCATCAACCACAAGTTTATGCTCATAAAGGTCTTTGGGGGATCGGCCTAGCAGTTTTGCGGCAGCTTTGTCTGCTGCAACATCCGCCTTTCGTTTGGCGGAACCTGCAAGCGGGTTGGAGATAATTGTGTCTCCAGTTTTCCGTATCAGAAGCTCTGGACTCACCCCAATTAATTGACTTCCATTGGGTAGGGGGATCTGGAATTTGTAGCCTTGCTTGTTCTGGGAACCAAGACTGTAGAGGATTTGATCCACATCTACTGAAGACGAAAACCGCAGCTCCCGCATTACTGAAAGCACTGCCTTGCGTACGTCGCTGTATTGGAAGTTCACAATGGCATGCCTGACGGCCTTTTTGAAGCCGTCCTCGTCGGGAATACTCCGCTGCTCAACAAGCTGCGGCATTGGATCATGGTTTACGCTTGTTGCCGGACGCTGATGCCATTCGTAATCTTCAGAAACATAGAGACAAGAAGGTTCGCTCAGGTCAAAAGGAATGGCCCCGATTACAATTGCCTTACTAGATTTTCTTGACTTAACCTCTTGAAAAGCATTGGTAATTGCCATTTGAAGTGCACTGTTAGGATCTTCACCGCCTTTCGCTGGAACTGAAATCCTCTGCAGATTACCTGAAGCACGAAGTTCATTGTTTCCAGAGGTGAACAACAGGCTTTGCTTACCGTTAACCGAAGCGTCGGCAGGCTCCACAGTGTTCGTACTTATGCTCATCGCCATGAGATGCATCCTATGAGTGTGCTTGACGTTTAATTATACTTGACTATTTTACTCATGTTTTGTCAAGCGCGGTGAAGAGAGATGCAGAACCTAACGTCAATGCAAACCGCATACTGGTTTGGGCGGCAATCGAAGGAAAAGCTGGGGGGCGTTGCAGCCTACCTGTACGCAGAATTTTTATGTGGAAGCTTAGAAATTCCGCGTTTGGAAGCAGCAGTGAAATTAGTGCTTGAAAAGCAACCTATGCTTCGGGTGAAAATTACTGAAGATGGTTTGCAACACGTTGATAATAATAGAAAAAATAATGCGATAATCTGTGATGACCTAACGTCATTGGGCTCGGGTGAGCGAGAAAATTTTCAATCTGAAAAACGAAATAGTTGGACGCATGGAGCCGTGGCTCCGGAGAGCGATTCGGTGTTCGCCATAAGTGTCACGAAACGGACTTCTGAGGAATGTATTTTGCATGTGAAGGCCGATATGATTGCTGTGGATCCAAACAGTTTTCGAATTTTTATTGAACAGCTTGCTGCCATTTATGACGGTGGCTTAGCAGGCATAACTGAACCGGAAACAACATTTTTTGACTGGCTCAAAAATGTTGAAAATGATGGTGAGCTTGCAGTTCAAATGCGTTTAGACCGACAGTACTGGCAGGAAAAGCTGAGCGCAATCGCGCCCGTGCCAGAGTTGCCACAAAGCAGCGACTCATATGGTACTGAGCCTGCCAATAAACGATACTCTTGTATGCTTAACGAAAGAGAGCGGGAATCTCTTGCAGTATCAGCAAGAGAGCTAAGAGTAACCACTTCCAGCCTTTCACTTGCATTGTTTGCATATTGTCTTGGCAAGGCTCTCGGGCAGCAGTGCTTTCGTATAAATGTCCCTATGTTCTGGCGAAATTCTTATGACCATGATGTTGATAGCATTATTGGCGAGTTTACGAATGTTCTCATTCTTAGCGTTGACCTGAAAAAGCCGAGTAACCTTCAGGAACTCATCGTAGGAATACATGATCAACTAATTGAAATGATTGATCACTCCTCTTATCCCGGCGTAAATTTGATGCGAGATTTATCTCGTTACCACGGGAGCGCTCAGACTGCTCCTATTGTGTTCACCGCTGCGCTTGATATTTCAGGTGGCGAGTTATTTTCAGAACGTGTGAAGCGCACCTTTGGGAAGCTGAACTATGTAATTTCACAGGGACCTCATGTGGCGTTAGACGCGCAGTTAGCTGCACATGAAAATGGGCTTTTAGTTAATTGGGATGCTCGTCTGGATGCATTGCCAGAAGAATGGGTCGAAGCCTTCTTCAAAGACTTTGTTGCTTCTTTGAAATTTGCAGGGTCAAAAGCAAATTTTCTAAATAAAGCATTGAATCACAACGGCTTAAAAGATGATGATGACTACACCAGTCAGATGATTGTGTTCTTGTTAAAACGCTTAGGTCTGCAACTGCCTTCAGGCACAGATATCACGTTTCAGCGCATGACTTTAACACCATCATCAGAGCAAAATCTCATTAAGTTTATTAATCAACACATACCTAATGCAAACATCTCCACTGAGATCCTTAAGAGTCTCACTACAACTAAAGAACTGAGCGAGTTGCTTCGTCAGCGTTCTAACGATGAATCTGAAACGATTGCACAAGTGTTTTTACAAGCAGTCAATCTAACCAGCTGACTTCAATCACTTAATTCGCACACCAATTCACTCGATCAACAGACACGCTTCTGGCTATCGGCTTATTTCCATTTTCATACAGCCTCAGCATAATACGAAAGGTTGGAACAGAATGAACAAACCACTTCTTCCTTTACAACGCGCATACCTTCTTGGGCGGAGCACACACCTGCCTTTAGGTGGTGTTGCTATGCAAAAGTTCTGCGAGTTTCATGGGAAAATGCAACTGCAAGAGCTCAAAAAAAGGATACATCGCCTTGTTGAGAAGCACGACAGTTTAAGGACCTGCATTGACAATCGTGAGTTAGTCTCTGTGGTTTCAGAAGAAGTGCGGAGCAACTTTGATATTGTAAGCTTGGAACATCTGACACGTGATGCAGCACTGGCTCATATCGATGCTCAACGTGAAGATTTTGCTCATCAACTATGCGATTTGGAAAAATCACCCTGGCAAATAAGGGCTTTCAAACTACGAGATGAAACCGAAGCCGCAAATGCTGATGGCCCAGACAACCTGATTTTGTTTGCCCGTTTTGATGCTCTTATACTGGATGGACGTTCAATAGCAGCACTTATGGTTGAGCTTCTTGATGGCGCAATGGTGTCTGCTTCAAAAGATGAACCTCAAGTAAGCGAACCGCTAAACCTGACAGTTGATCCTTGCGAGCAGAAAAAAGCTCAGGTCTATTGGCAGGAAAAACTGCATGATATTGAAACAACGGCTGAATTGCCCTGGCGGAGGCCATTGGAGAGCATTCCGTCATCTCGTTATAAACGCAAGAAGCTGACCATTGAGAAAGCTGTTTTTCGCAAGTTCCTCCGGCTTGGTGCAAAGCAGGGATTGTTTAAGAACTCTGCCTTGACAGCCGTTATCCTTGAAGTTCTGTCTGTTTGGATAAAAAAGGGAGACTTATGTGTAGGACTCCCGGTTGCAACGGAGGCGCAAGCCCGCTTTGAAAACAACTCCAGTTTTATAATGGCTCGTTGGCCGCGAAAGGGCGGTGACTTTTCTGAGCGTGCGATGAACCTTCAAAATGATGTGCTAAATGGATTGCAACACCAAAGCTTCTCAGGTGTGGCGCTTAACCGGCTGATAATGAACAAAACATCAAGTCAGGTTCCGTTGCCGGTTGTGGTAACCAATACGCTTTCATGGCCGGTACTTTCCGATGCAAGTTCTTTTAGGCAGGTTGATGGTTTAACTCAAACGCCACAGGTTGCTGTCGATATTCGACTTGCACAGGATGAACAAGGTAACCTTTCAATAGACGTCGATTTTGCAGTTGAGGCAATTGAGGAAAGCCTAATCGATACCTTCTTAAAAACGCTGAGGAATGCTGTTGAAACGATATGCGAAAGAGCCACATTTGATTTAGATACCAATGAAATCATTGATTTAAAGCACTATCAGTTCAACTCGCAGAAAAGTTCTCTTGTACGCTCTGATTTTTTGAGACGAATTGCGGATAACTTGTGGAGTAGAGATACAGCAAAAACCGCCCTTATTCAGGGTGAGAGACGTCTTTCTTATGCAGCGCTTGGCTATTGCACAGGCAAAGCAATGGCTTCTTTGAAAGAGCGAGGGCTTGGTAAAGGCAACGTAGTTGCAGTGTGTTTACCGCGAAGTGCGGAACATACTGCAATTTGTCTGGCTTGTGCGTTCCTTGGCATAACCTGGGTGCCTATCGATGCCTCCGCCCCAGCTGAGCGATTAGAATACTTGCTAGGCAACTGCCATGCAGATCTCGTCGTCACCACGATTTCCGTTAATGGGTACAATCTGATTTCTGCCGAGGCCTTGATGGCCGTTGAAGCTCCTGCATATCCCGAGAGTTTGCTCCTGCCGCTTGATGAGCTGTCGTCTAGTTTGGAGCCGGCCTATTATCTGTACACTTCCGGAACAACTGGAAAGCCAAAGTGTGTGGTTCTGAACAACAGAGCGACTTCAAACACGATCGGCAGTACTCTTGCAAACTGGCAAGTCACATCGGAGGATACTTTTATATCTGTCACGCCACTGCATCACGATATGTCAGTGTTCGACGTGTTTGGATGTTTGACCGCAGGTGCTACGCTTGTCTTACCAGAAGCCGGTGAAGAAAAAGATGCGATCCGCTGGAACCAGCTTGTCAAAGAACATCAGGTAACAGTGTGGTGCTCCGTTCCTGCAATTCTGGAGATGTTGCTCTCTTGCCATCAGGCAACTCAACTCAGTTCTCTGCGTCTCATTGCGCAGGGTGGGGATTACATCAAACCTTCAGTTATTGCGGGCTTGCGAGAGTTGAACCCTAATCTTCGTTTGATCTCTCTGGGAGGTCCAACCGAAACAACAATCTGGAGTATCTGGCACGAAATACAGCCGGATGACGTTTCGATTATTCCTTATGGGCGGCCATTGCCTGCCAACCAGTATTTTTTGCTCAATGATAGGGGCGAGCACTGTCCTGCTCACGCTGTCGGTCGGATTTTTACTGCAGGCGTGAACGTTGCCCTTGGATACTTAGAGGAGGGGGAGCTGAAACAGACGGACTTTGTTACCATTCAGGATGAGAACGGGAATGATCTTCGTGCTTTCAGGACAGGTGACCGGGGGCGTTATCGTCCAGATGGGACGATCCTATTTGATAGCCGTGTAAACAGTTATGTGAAGGTGCGCGGTGTTCGTGTTTCTCTTCCTGATATCGAAGGAGAGCTCGCCAGGCACCCGGGTATTGCCCGGCTCATGACTGCAACTTTCGGCGCAGAAAAACTGGGAGAAACATCTGTTGGAGTGATCTATGTTCCTCGTTCAGGAGAGAGTGTAGCACCTGCCGAACTTAGGCAGTTTGCTCGCCAGCATATGCCAGAATCTCATCTCCCGAGCCGCTTTGTCAAAGTTGCGGACCTTCCTCTTTCTGCTAACGGCAAGCCAGATAGAAATAAGGCACGACAGCTTCTTGAAGAGGGGCGCGTGAGCAGTATTTTGCAAAAAGACGTTGAACCCGCTTGCATCAGTAAGGTGAAACGAATTCTTAAAATTTACTATGAGGCGGTTGGTATTAATTATCAAAACGGCACAGATAGCAAAACAGAGTTTATCTCTATTGGTGTGTTACCTTCTCACTTGAAAAAAGTAGCAGGTTTGCTGAATGAAGAATTTGGGGTGAGGCTGCAGCCAGCTCAGTTGCTGAAGTGTAAAAATGCAATGCAGGTGGAACTTTTGCTGACTACTTGATTGGTCGCTGCTTTGACCAAGGTGCTCACATCGGAACGTTATATAGCATTTATCAAGGAATTTTCTCATGACACAAGCAAATCTAACGATGGACTGGAAGCCACTGACGCTTCCACAATTGGATTTTTGGGAGGAGTTTAACTTCCATCAGGACAAACCGGTTTCTACCGTTGCACACTATCTGGAATTAAGCGGAGTACACAATGAAGAGGCGTTTTTGAAAGCTGTTTCAGAAACCATTTCAGAAGCAGAAGTTCTTTCAACGCGCTTTCGAGCAGACCAGAATAGTGATGAACCAATGCACTGCATTGACCCATCGTATCGTCCCGAAATTGAATTTATCGATTTGCAACAAACAGACACTCCTGTCCAGAAAGCTCAGGAGCTTATGGAGCGGGATGCAGCTACCATTATTGATTTGCGTAGAGAGAGAATTTCTCGCCAGATCGTGTTTCGTCTCGGAGAAGGGCATTACATATGGTATGTGCGCGCTCACCATATCATTGTCGATGGATACAGCCTAACGCTAATCGAGCAACGTTGCGGACAACTTTACAATCATTACTGTGGTGAAGGTGACTTTGGTCATCGCTTTGAGAGCTATTACAGTTTCCTGGTAGAAGAAGAAGCCTACATCGGAAGTCAGCGCTGGAAAAAGGACCAGGCGTTCTGGAATGAGTATTTGTGTGATGCGGATGATTTAGTTGTTCTGGACAAGGGATCTGAAGATTATGGTGCAGCAGGACTTCACTTTACCGGCACTCTTACGAGCGCGCAGGCTGCGCATCTTCACAAATTGGCCTCGCAACTCAAAATTGGTTGGCCTGATCTTCTTATCTTAACTTCGGGAGCATACTTGCTCCATAATATTCATCAAAAGAAGGAACCAACAAAGAACTCTCTTATCGTTTGGCTTCCATTTATGAGCAGGTGGGGGAGTGTTGGTGCCCATATGCCGGCAATGATGGTCAACATTTTGCCGTTCCGTATTGAGTTCTATGAAGGAGAGTCTTTGCAGGAGTTCCTGCAAAGGCATGCCGCTACTTTAAGGAAACAGCGCAAACATGGTCGTTATCGTATCGAGCAGATTGCAACTGATCTTCACCTGCAAAAGGGCACACGGTTTTTCTTTTCCCCATTGATTAATGTTATACCTTTCAACATCACGAAATTTAATGGTTGTAGTGTGAACCAGCAAATCATTTCCAGTGGTGTAGGAGATGGAATAAATTTGACATTTCGCAGCATAAGCCATGATGGGGCCATTGAATTTTATCTGGACGCTGATCAAGCTTCATTTACCGAAGATCAGTTTAATCGTCACTGCTACGAGCTTTCTGCTTTTCTTGAAAAAGCCGTGCGAGTTGAGTCCTCTGACCGTTTGATAAAATATGTGCTTGAAGAAGAGATGTAAGCAGTGTCCGCTTCCACTAATTATTTCTACTTTTTGCAGGTATTTTAGTACTGGGGTCTTTATGTGCTGATTTATCAAACTCGCAGACGGTAGGAAGAAGAAGCTCATACGCCGGAGCGCAGAGGATCAACTCTTGAGATAGCGTTGATAGTTTTGCACAACTTTTAGCTGTTAAGCGGCAAATCGAATCCGAAATTCGGTGCTCTATAAAGAAGCGATTTCATATTTATGCATCGCTGACTGGTCAATTGTAACCAGAAATCTTGCTTTCATCTGGGAATTTCCAGATGAAAACAGGATTGTCTGTCTGGAAATACATTCACCACACGGATGCGGTATTTGATTTCCACTATGACGCACTCCAGCGTGTCAGCCATTTAAAGCTATATACCAGCGCCAAGGTGAAATGCAGCTTGTCGAACGAACCTTAGGTCCCGGCAATAGCGCGATGGTAGATGTAACTGAGTTTATTGAAAATAATATAGATATTAAAGCTAGTTAACGGGTAAGAGCACAATCAAGGCTGCTCTTTATACCAATACGCAGCGGGGTCCATTTCCGTGGCTTGAGTGGACGCGGGGAAGGGCGAGCTGTAAGCCGATTCAGATTAATGCAACATGGTCGTTCGCGAGAAATTCCCTGAATATAAACTTGACAATAATACTATAGATTATGTTACATAAATAAAACTTGAGTGTAAAACTCATCAATAGATTCGCTCTCATTGTTCAAATCTTCACCGCTGTTAGGGAATTTTTATGTCCAATCATCGCGCCGCGTTCTTATTGCGTGGGGTTAGTTTGCTTAGTATTTTAGCCGCATCATCTGCCCCTGCTATCTCTCAGGAAACCGTGACTGAACTTCCACCAATCATCGTCTATGGTGAGAAGTTCGCTCGCAGTTTGCAGGATACGAGTAGCTCTGTGAAAGTGCTTTCAGACGAAGACATCGAAGAGAAATTTGATGCTCAAAACTTGAAAGAACTTCTTCGGGAAATTCCCAATTTCCATTACACAGGCACAACAAATGCACCGATCATTCGCGGCGTTGATTCACAAGGGTCTTCCTATGGTGCAGGCGCATTTTATTCCGGTACGACACCCCGTGCGCGCATCAATGTAGATGGTCACTACCTCAGCTACAATGAGGCGCTGTTTGGCGGATCATCCATATGGGATCTGGATCATGTGGAAGTATTTCGCGGCCCGCAAACAAGCCTTCAAGGAGCTAACAGTATTGCTGGTGCCGTTGTTGTAGAAACAAAAGACCCCACATTTGACCCGGAAGCGGCAGCGCAAGCAATATATGGTAGCTATAATGAAAAGCGTGTGTCCGGCATGCTATCAGGCCCACTAACGAATAGTCTTGCTGCACGGGCAACCTTTGATTACAGCGGAAGAGATAACTTCATCAACTATAAAGATCCCGAAGTTGCCGCGCGCGGTTCGGATTTAGATTTTGAAACAATAAATGGCCGTTTAAAACTTCTTTGGGTGCCTGAAGAAATTCCTGAACTGGAAGCAAAACTTACGCTGTCTCAAACACGTACCAACCGTCCAACCACAGAAGCGGCTGATGATCCTAAAGAGAGTCTGGACAGCTACACGCTCTCCCTACCGACTTGGGAGCAACGTATATCAACCGGGGTCTTCGACATCTCCTATGATATCCTGGAGGATGTTACAGTCGCAAATCAGTTTCAACTTAGCGTTGGAGACATGGACCGTGTTGTTGCTGAGGGAGTTGAAGGAGCCGCAATTGTTGAATATCGCGACATTTCGAATGAGACACGTGTGAATTTTGGCGACGAGACCAGTAAGCTCAGTGGTGTGGCAGGTGTATTTTACTCCCATGTTGATAGCGATAACTGGCTGAGTAATCGCGGCATCACTGAGTTTGATGACACAAAATCAAGTCTTGGTCTCTTCAGTGAACTTAATTGGAGGATGACAGATCGCTGGACACTAAGCGGCGGCCTGCGTTATCAGCGGGACCGCATTGAACGTAGTGGCTTTGCAACTTTCGGCACACTAAAACCAATCGATTTCGATAAAAGCTATGACGCTTGGCTACCTAAAGTATCCTTGGCTTATGATGTAACTGAAGACTTCACTGTTGGTGGCTTAATAAGCAGGGGCTATAATCCAGGGGGGGTGACTTTTAGCTTCGGCAAAGCTGAATTCTTTGATTATGCTCCGGAAACAACCTGGAACTATGAAGTCTTTACCAGGGCGAGTTTCTTTGAAAACAAGCTGAACATCAATGCCAATGCCTTTTATGCATACCATAAAGACTCGCAACGAGCTATTACGGATTATAATGCCGCTGATGTTCCGGTTTTCGTCACTGTTGTTAATGCAGACAAAGCAACATCCTATGGACTAGAGCTTAGCGCAGACTGGCAGGCTTTAGATAACCTGCGGTTGCACGGGAGCGCCGGTCTCCTCAAGACCGAAATCGGCAAGTTTAGCGACGCACTTGGTGTTAGCTACAAGAACAACGAGTTTGGTCAGGCACCGAGCTATATGTTCTCATTTGGAGCAGATTGGGATATCACTGGCCAAATTAGATTAAGTGCAGATGTTCACCACACTGCTGAGAGCTATTCCACTGATCTCAATAAGGAAGCCTATGCTTTAGATTCATACACTATCGCGAATGCCCGCCTGAGTTACATAGCGACAGACAATTTCGAAGTCTTCGGTTATGTTAATAACATCTTTGACCAGCAGGCTGCTCAGTGGAAGTTCGATGACCGTTCTCGTGGCCGAATTGACCCAACGCCAATTATGGGTACAGCTCTTAAACCACGTACATTTGGTGTAGGTTTAAAAGCGGTCTTCTAATGCATTTTTGCAAAAGCGGAAGACGTTGGGCCGGAATTTTCCGGCCCTCTTTTATTACTGCTTTGCCCAAGCCTGAATCGCATCCAAAGTGTGCATTGCACTGGGAATTGTAGGTGTAGTGACGGCTACTGGATCCAGGTAAACAACCCGTCCCTCAACCACCGGCTTTAAGAACTTCGACCAACCGGGAAGAATACGGCTAAGCGAGTCCTTTGCTCCCTGTTCACCACGATTTTTACTGACAAAATTACTCATAATGATGAGAAGGTCTGGATCAAGCTGACCAAAGATTTCTGAACTGAGTGGAACGAACAATGTTGAAGGGCTTTTAACAGAGGTTTGTTGGCCCGTGGATAATGAAATTCGCTTAAGGCCAAGATCTTTAAGAGCTTGCGAGGCACCCGAAATGTCTCCAACCATGTTGATCTGGTCGGTTAAGAAAATAGCCAGATAGCTCTTTCCCCGAAGTTTTTCGGAAAGTAAAAGACGCAGCTCATCTACACGTTTTTGGTAAATCTCGTGGCGGCCATTCCAAGTTTCTTCTTTGCCAAGCAGCTTTGCAAGAGCCTTTTCGATTCCAAACCCGGCAGCATCTTTGTCACTTACTCCTTCCAGATACACCGGAGCGACTGCCGAGAGTTTATTAACGCTGTCGATGTCCAGTTCAGTACCTAAAATGAGATCGGGTTTGAGTTTCTGCAGTTTTTCTAAATCTACCTGACCGACAGCCCCAATGCCTGTTGGCTTTTTGTGGCCTTTTCCGAGCACAACATCGATAAAATCAACCCCGGCCAGAAACACTCCATCCTCTGAGCGGCCATAGCTGCCAACAGGGTTAATACCAAGATCAACAAGTGCCACGCCCAGTATCGGTTCGTGCATAACAACGATGCGTTCAGTTTTTTCCGGAAGAGTAATTTCCCGCCCCACATCATCAGTCACCTTGCGTTCTGCAGCAAGTGCAAGACTGGTGGACAGAAAAGTGGCCGCGAGTAACAAGCTTAATCGCATAGTTTACATCCCTAGTATATATGAGCTTTTCGAAGCGCTTGAATTCTTAATCCAATAATCAGCAGCGGCACCCCGATGAGTGAAAGACTCAAGCCGACAGGAAGCGGTATGTCACTGATAAGGCTTCGCGTTATTGCATCTGCCACAATAACGAGGATCCCCCCCATCAGACCTGAAAGAAATAGCCTGGCTCTTCCAGTTGCGGGACAAATAAGTGTTGCCAGATGAGGAGACAGCACCCCCAAGAACATAAGCGGACCAACTGCGGTAACGGCTGAAGCGCTTAACAGAACTGCAAAAATCAGGATAGCAGGTCTTGAAAATGCGACTGGCTCGCCGAGCGTCATTGCAACTTCGTTACCAAGGTCGAAAGTGCTCAAACGACGACCCAAAACAACAATTCCAGCAAGGCTTAGCAGGAACAAAGGTGTAAAAACCGAAATAAGATGCCAGCTTGCCTGAAACAGCGACCCTGCCAGCCATCTGGCGAGAGAATACGAAGTGTCTGAGGAAGTGTAGAGGATCAGGACAGAACTTACAGAAGAGAGTACTGTTTCGATGGCAATTCCCATCAGCAGAACCGCCAGACCATTAGAATGTTCTCCGCGAACCAGCCAGATTAGCACACCTGCAACTGTTAAACTCCCAGCCATAGCCCCCGCAGTAAACAAAAACTGGGAGGCACCCGGTACAACAGCGAGCATCAGAACTGTAACAGTCATAGCTCCCTGATTCACTCCAAGCAGGCCCGGATCAGCAAGTGGGTTACGAGCTATCGATTGCAGTAGGGTTCCCGATAAGGCGACGCACCACCCAGCCATGAAACCAAGAGTAATACGTGGAAGGCGAACCTCCCAAATTGCATAAAGCTGGTCTTTGTTATCAAGCTCATCAAAGAGAGAGAGGAACACATTTACAAAGTTGGTATCTGTTTCGCCATATGCAGAGGAGATTATAGAGATAATCAAAGCGAAAGTCAGAAAGCCTGCGCCCGTGAGTATGTGTGCTACCCGTATTTCAAGTCCTGAAGAGAAACGAATAACTGCTCTGCCATCAATCGCATTTGCAAGCTTCATGCTGTCCTCATTCTGCTGGAAGACAGGTAGTAGCGTTTAACAATCACGACAAACACGACACCGCCGATCAGGTCCATGATGACGCTCGTATGAATAACATAAGGTTGCAGAGCGAGGCGTGCTCCTATATCTGCCAGAAGGCAAATGCATGCTCCCAGTATAGCGCTGGCGGGTAACAGATAGCTCAAACCACTGCCCAAAACAGGGCGCAGAATATGGGGTACGATCAGACCAATAAAACCGATAGGACCGCAAATCGCTACAGCAGAGCCGGAAGCTGCAACAGCAGCTATTAATGCGCTTCTTGTTGTGAGAGAAACATTAACGCCTGCTGACTCAGCCTTTTCTCTGCCAAGTAAAACCAGCGTGAGTGGACGTGCTATAGCCCCAAGCAAAATCAAGGATAAGGCACCGATCCACCAGAATGCATATAAACGATCAACATACACGTGATTAATATTACCCGTCACCCAGTTAAGCAACTCACTGCGCTGCAGCGGGTTGCTTAGCAAAAACGCACTGGTTATTCCCATAAAGAGCATGGAGACCAAAGCTCCAGCCAGAATAAGAGCTAACCCGCCCTCAGCTTCATCACCTTGCGCGATACGTGCCACAAACAGGCTTACTGCTAAACCAGCAAACGCACCAATCAGAGCGGCAAAACCTTGCGCTGAAATATCAAGACCAAGCACAAATACCCCAATCACAACAAAAAGTGTTGCGCCAGCATTTACACCCAATGTAGATGGAGAGGCGAGTGGATTGCGCACGACACCTTGAAAAACTAAACCACTGCAAGCGGTAACTGAGCCAACATAAATGGCGATAAGCGCACGTGGTAATCTTTGGTACAGTATAACTGTTTCACCAAAGCTCTGAGGATCTGCGGTAGACAGAACACGAACCGCATCACTTAGAGAAACGGACCCTGCGCCCAGCAGCAGACTACCCAAAAACAACAGGATAAAAACGATACCCAAACCAATGAAAATCAGTAGATGTTTCGTCATGCAGGCACCTGCATAACCTCTGCCATGCGTGGTAAGCACACTAAGCGGCCCTCGCGAGAAAACACTTCTACGGGAAGCTCAAAAGTTTGCGCTACATTTGCTTCTGTGATCGTGTGTTCCACATTGCCTGAAGCAACAATATGTCCTTCCCGCATCATCACTACATCATCAGCATAGGCTGCTGTTAGATTAAGGTCATGCAGCACTACGACAACTGTTTTTCCATGGAGACGACACAAGTCCCGCACCAGAGTAAGGACGCCATTCTGATATTTGATATCAAGATGGTTTACAGGCTCATCCATCAAAATCAGGTCAGTATCCTGAGCAAGAACCATTGCAATCCATGCTCTTTGTCGCTGGCCTCCAGATAGTTTGCTGATGTGGCAGTTTGCCATGTCAGCAAGACCTACAGTTTCTAAAGCTTGCGTGAATAACTGCCGGTCCTTCTCTGAAGGTCCTCCCATCAGGGAATATCGCGAGTAGCCTGCCAGCTCGATCAGTTCACCCAAACTCATATACTCTGGGCACTGAATATCTTGAGGAAGGTATGCAACCTGCTTTGCAAGTGCGCGTCGTTTAATCTTTTGAAGTGATTGCTCGCGCAACCTGATTCCCCCGGAGAAAAGAGGCAAGAAGCCCATTATCGCCTTCAGCAGCGTCGATTTGCCACAACCATTAGGTCCAACAAGAGCGGTGAAGCGTCCGCGCTGAAATTTAAAAGATACATTTTTTAAAACAACGGCTTGACCATATCCCGTTGTTACATCGTTGCCACTGAGCACGACAACACAACTCCTGTTTGTAGTGATATTATTTGTTAAACTATACTCAAATACTCCAGTATTAAAGACTGGAGTTAGCCACATTGCCGCTAATTGGCAATAACACACCATCTTTTTCATGGGATTTGGGAATGAGTAATAACAAGAAGCTCCATATTGGCATGTCGCTTGCCCCGACTTGGCTAAACGGCGATGGCTGGCGTCGTTCTGACAGTGACATTGAGGGTATCTTTTCAAGCGACTATTATGTCGAGATTGCAAAGCTTGCAGAAAAGGCTCATCTGGATTTTGTTTTTCGTCCTGACACGCTGTTCCTTGACCCTGAGGCAATCAAAAACGGCCCCGGTTTTTCAACTTTAGATCCGACGATTTTGCTTGCATCCATTGCACGGGAGACGTCGAATATTGGACTTCTCTCCACGGTTTCAACCACGTTTTATCCACCTTACATCGTTGCCCGGCAGATTCAGTCGTTAAACTGGCTTAGTAATGGCCGTGCTGGCTGGAATATCGTTACTGCTTTAGAAGGCCATAATAACTTTGGTCTGGAGAAAATGCCTTCTGCAGAAGAGCGCTATAATCTGGCCTCTGAATTTGCAGAGGTCGTAAAGCTCCTTTGGGACAGCTATCCGGAAGGCGCTATGAAAGTAGACCGCGAAGCGGGTATCTGGGCCGATCCGTCACTCGTAAATCCAATAAATCATCAGGGCACTCATTTAAGAGTATCCGGGCCGCTCAATCTGCCAAGCTGCAACAAAGCGCCCATTCCGCTCGTGCAAGCCGGAGCCTCAGAAGCAGGACGTAACTTTGCCTCTTCTGTTGCGGACGCGGTTTTTGCATCTGCACCTGATAAAGACGTGGCAATTGAGTTAAGAAAGGATCTTCAGGCCCGCGCAAAACGGCATGGCCGTAATGAAGAAGATATTTGCCTTCTCCCCGGTTTGAGCCTTTTTCTGGCCGAAACCCGCGCTGAAGCAAATGATCTTTATCAGGATACCCACAAACGTCTCGCCAGCACACGAGCTCGTAAAACGATTGAGCAGATGACTGGTCTGGATCTTTCAGAATGGCCCGCCGATAAACCTGTTACCGAGGATGATCTCCCTCCAGCTTTACAAAACCCAAGAAGCAGAACTCATTCTGAACTACTCCGCCGCGTAATCATTCGTGACTCGCCAAGACTTGCTGATCTACTAAAAATGCCTGAGGTTATCGGTTCGGGCCATTGGCAAGTGATCGGAACAGTAGAGGATGCCTTTGAGTCTATCAAAGACTGGTTCGCTGACGGTGCCATTGATGGTTTCATCAATGTACCGGGTGGTTCTGTTTCATCAATGCGCCTGAGTTTAGAAAAGCTAATGCCAAAACTGGTTGATGCTGGACTACTGCGTGAGGAATATCAGGGCAATACTTTCGCATCACACTTAAAAAATAACTAGTCAAAGTGCTTCCAAAAGGCTCTTCATGTGGTGAAGAGCCTTTGAATAGCAGGTGAAACAATTGAACTTCAGCCTGTCTGATTTGTCACCTGCGCCACCGACATAATTTTGAATTTCACCTTATCTTCGTGCAAAATTAAAATTGAGTATAATACTCAGCATATATTGCTACCCAACCATAAATTTGTTAGTCTCTGCGTAATTCAACCCTAAGTTTGGGAGGAGTTTCATAGCCAAAGCAAAGGCATATTATTTTTCGTTTTGCCATTGTTAGCCAATTGAAACGTTGCCGATAAAATCCGCAGAAGCCAGCTGGCCGAAACACGAGTCCGTATTTCGCATGATTGAACAAATTCGCGCCGAACTCAGGCAGGTGTTAGAAACTGACCTGGACGCTCTTTGTGAGCATACAAACTTGTATGAAGTGGGGCTCCATTCAATTGCAATTCTAAGGCTTGTTGCTCCCTTATCAGAATTAGCGGGATCACGTATCCGCTACGCGGCCCTCGCCCGAAACCCCACACTGGCCGACTGGGTTACGCTGGTTTCTAAGAAGAAAACCAGCGCTGATTAGTCTGACTTAATCAATACATTTTCATTTGGGCACAAGGAATGGCTCATGACTGCTGAATTTGAAGGCATGCTATCAGAAGACGAACTTGCTCGCTTTACATCAGCCTTAAAAAGCAAAACTCCGGAACTTCGATGTGCAACAGAACATGAAGAGAGGATTTGGTTTACCCAGCAACAAAACCCGGATGCAATCCTCAAACATGCCGTAGGATTTCGCCTGACTGGTTCTGTCGATATTGTAAAGCTGATTAAAGCGGTGGACTCGAGTGTTTTGTCACTCAAAAATGCCAATGTTCGCTTTCAGTTCAGCGATGAAGGTGACTTGAAAAAGTTTACGCCTCTGGAGGACAGCAGCTACCTTGAAGTTCTCTCAGCTACATCAGAGCAACAGGCTCTCATCATTATTCGTGAGCATCAATCTGCTTATTGGGACAGTGAGATAGCATCCCCCCTTAAGGTGCTCATCATACAGACACAGCACGCCATTGTTTTATCAATAATCGTGCATCGTGTTTTGGATGAAGCTTGTCCAATAGAGCAGCTTTTCCAAAATATTTCTTATGCGTATCATGGCAGGGATATTCGCAGTCTCATTGCAGATCCGTCTCCTCAGCTGTTTCAACCTGAGCAGTTCAAATCTGAAATTCCATGGTTACGGAAACCTGAAGATAAAGATGTGGGCAGTTATACGAGAGAGGACAGACCTCTTGCTCTTCGGTATGGAACAGACGTTGCTCTGTCACAGATAGCCCTATCTGGTCAAAGTTTACAAACTGCCGAAGAAATTCTGTCTTTCATTTCGGTCAGAGCGACACGATGGCTCTGTCAACTTGCGGGGCACTCGTCTGCAATAATGCGCCTCCCCAAAAAACCAAAGGTTCATTTGCGTTTCAGTTGTTTGGCGTTGTCGCGAAACGATGTGTTGGAAATCCCTTTCTCTCTTTCTGCTTCTGACGAGATGCAGACCGGGCAGGTCCTGTCGCAACTGCGTAGCGATGCTTTTGCGCAAATGAAGAACGGTTCCGACAAGCAAGCGAATTTTTATACCCACACTGCCTGGATTAACTCTTCCAGCCAGTTCTTTAACATAGATGGTGCGGTTGTTGAGCGGATCCCGCTAGCAACGTTAGAACCAAGACCAGATGTCGAGGTCGCTGTCGGCCTCAACCCTGACGAAACAATCAGTGTAGAGCTGGTTACTGGACAAGACGTTTCAGGCCGAATAGGACCGTTCCTGCTGGAACGTTTGGTCGCTTTTTTAGAAGGTGGACCAGCGCTGGAAGGCACACTTCCTAACACTGCAGAGCATGCTGCCTCTCAGATCTTTGAGAGCGTTCCCTCAGCGACAACTGCGGTTGAGAATCTACTGAAACCGGCGGTGACTGACACTACAGTCTCTCACATCCTGAAAGAATTTCGTGAAGCGTTGAACGCGCCAGATATGAATGCAGATGATAACTTCTTTGATTTTGGAGGTCATTCACTTATTGCAACTCGTATAATTGGTCGATTGCTGAACTCTCATGGCATTGAAATTCATTTCAATGATCTGTTTAGTTACCCAACGGCAGAGAAACTCGCCGAACGGGCAACTGTAACGCAACACCCTGATAAAACTGATCCAGAAGAGTCCAAAGAGTTACAGCAGGAAACATCACCTCTTTCTCTCGCTCAGATGTCACTCTGGAAAGTTTATGCGGCATTCGGCTTTAAAGACATCTTCAACATCCCATTTGCTCTGGAATTTCTGCAAGACGTTGATGAAGCCATATTTGAGATTGCCTTCAAGGATGTTCTGGAAAGACATAGTGGTTTGCGTACTCTCTTTTTCTCAAAAGATGATGAGGTTCGCCAGAAAGTCATTCCTGTAAAAGAGCTCTCCAACTACAAGTGGTTCTGGCCATCCGCTGAAAACCAAGGTGTAGACCGGTTGTCAGAGGCACGCTACATTTTCGATTTGTCAAAAGAACTTCCTATTCGTCTGCGTTTTCTGCGAGATGAGAGCTCAGGGCGTCAGGTGCTCTCCTTCCTCTTTCACCACATCGTGCTTGATGAGTGGTCAGTCAACTTGCTTATGGATGAACTTTGCGAAGCCTATAAAGCCCGTGCAAGTGGGAAAACTCCGAGTTGGAAAACAGTAGCAGCCCCATTCAATGAGTTTGCACAAAAACAAATGGCCGCAGGGCTGGATAAGACCCACCTGTCTTACTGGACAGATATATTGCAGGGCTCACAAAGAGGTCTGCCAATTTTTCCTGAGAGTACAGAAAGCAAAGACACGAATTCTGAACCTGAAGGTGGCTGGGTAGAAATCAAACTGGAAACTGATGTAACTGAGGGCCTTTATACGACAGCAAAAGCCAACAGTGCCTCACTATTCAATGTGGTCTACGCAGCGATTTCTGCAAGCTTACACAAGCTGGGTAACTTGAAAGAACTGCTGGTCGGTACTTCGGCTTCCGGTCGCACCGATCCGGTTTTCTTTGATACAATTGGATATTTTACCACTGTTGTAACGCACCGTGTCCAATTTGATGGTGAGCAAAGTGTGAAGGATCTTATCTGTCAGGTGAAGAATACGATTAATGGTTCTATGCCTTATACAGAAGTTCCAATCGATTTGGTTGAAGAAGCTTTGGGTATGGAGCCGGGGCGTGACCGTCTGTTTGAAGTCTTCATTCAGATACATGCTAAAAACAAACTGAACGGAACCTTGCAAGGTGCAAACGGCGCTAGCGTTGAATTTCGTCAGGTTGATCCAGATAAACATGAATCCATACTGGGTCTGCAATTTGAGGTCATGGAGGAGCTAATCAACAATGAACGCTCAATCCGAATAATGATGAGTTATCGCAGCAATAACTACACTCCAGAACAAGTTGACATCATCTGCAGCTCAACCCATGAAACATTAAGAAAAATTTCTCATGCAAACAGTTCAGAGCTTCTCATAAGCGCACTGTAATTCGAAACAGCTTCCGTAATTTCAAAAAAGGCTGGTCTCAACAGAACACCAGCCTTTTTTTGAAAGTGACGTTTAAGCCATCTTTTCGTAAGCGGTGCTGTTACAGTAACTTGAAATTAATCGCAAAACGGCTTGCGAGCAGGCCTCAGGTCTCAAGCATGGCGAGCGGCATACCGTTTCTGTCAGGGGATGGTGAAGAGTTTCCGCAGGCCAAAAATGCCTGGGTGTAAGTGATACAAAGAGCATTCCAACAAAATAGCTAAAGCGTATCTCTGAAAAGTGGACACCGGTTTTCAGATAAAGATACGCAAAAACAAAAGCTAAAGCAGATCAAGCGTTTCAGCTTAAACGCGAACTGCTTTAGGAGAATTTGAACCAATCTCGTCTATGGCCTAGTGCATAGCGCACTGAGATTTCTCCAGTGTCAGGAGAAGGTACACACATCGTGAAAAGCTTTATCGATCAGCGGACAGGATTTTATGGTGGCCTTCCTCCCTATAGTTACAAGCTTCTCGATCAGTTTCGGTTAAAGTTCTGGTTTGACTGGACGTATGAAGATGACCCCTATGGCGAACAAGAGAGCTTCGGGGTCTATGGCAATGAGATAACGTGGTTTTCTGAGGTGTACAGGACTGCTTTCAGGGATGCTGCGCAGGATGAAGAGCGGTTTTTGATTATGAACCGCGAGAGCGCAAGGACCTTAGCGCCACATGATGGCGGGTTTGATTGTTTCATGCAGGATAGTAATGAAGCCACGGGTCTTGCACATGAGTTTAGAGACTGGCTTTCACCGCTGAGACTTGCAACCTGATGTTGGGAGGATAGATGAAGTTTATTGAAGCAGGAGTACTCAATGTTGCTTACCGGGATGTTGGGCCGAAATCAGGTGTCCCAGTTGTTCTGCTTCATGGGTTTCCCTATGACGTACATTCTTATGATGAAGTCGGCATAATCCTTGCTAACAGAGGGTTCAGGTGCATCATACCGTACTTGCGCGGTTATGGGCCAACACAATATCTTTCCGCGCAAACGCCAAGGTCCGGGCAACAGGGAGCGCTTGCATTCGATCTCCGCTCTCTCTTGGTCACCCTGGATATTCCGCAGGCAATTCTTGCTGGCTACGATTGGGGTGGGCGAGCCGCCTGCATTGTTGCTGCGTTGTGACCAGAAAAGGTAAGGGGGCTTGTCAGCGGAGGGGTGGCTTACAATATCCAGAATATCCCGGCAGCGCAGAGACCAGCCTCGCCTGAAGAAGAGCACCTGTGGTGGTATCAATATTACTTCAATAGTGAGCGGGGGCGAAATGGGCTTACAGAAAACCGTGCAGAGTTGACGAAGCTGTTGTGGCAGCAATGGTCGCCCAGCTGGGAGTTTTCTCGCCGTACCTTCTGTGAAACTTGCGAAAGCTTTGATAATCCAGATTTTGTCGAAACGGTTATTCACTCCTACAGGCACCGTTTTGGATTGGTTGAAGGAGACCCGGCCTTTGAGAAAATCGAGGTTCTTTTAACCGCGACTCCCAGAATCAATGTGCCGACTGTCGCTTTGCTTGGTGCGGATGATGGCGTTAGTCCGCCGCGTCAAAGTAAAGGGCATGAAATGCATTTCACAGGGTTTTATGATGCCCGCTCTGTAGAAGGAGCAGGCCACAACTTGCCTCAGGAAAACCCGGAGGTTTTTGCCTCTGCGATTATTGAGATTGCAGACCGTACAGAAAATCAGCGAGCTTAGAGGAAAAGGGGAGAGAGGGATGGGCCTCTCTCCAATCGCTAGCTTACACAGGTGTTGGAACCAATGCATCTAGCTGTTCAAAAGGTGCTCCAACGTATTCCTCCGCCAGTGCCTGTTGTTGTGCTTCGCTTTGCAGCAGAAGTTCATAGTTGTTTTGCTGTATCCGGGCGTCAAAGCGATCCATATTGGGGAATACATGCAAAAGCTGTGTCATCCGCCACGAGATGTTTTCTGAGCTCCAAACCCGGCGTAAGGCTACTTCAGAATAGTGTTGAAGATGATGAGGGCGATTATTGTTGATCTGCTCGACAAGTCCCCGTGAAAGATAAAATACATCAGAGGCTGCAAGGTTAAGACCTTTTGCGCCTGTTGGCGGAACAATATGGGCTGCATCTCCAGCAAGGAATAAACGCCCGTACTGCATCGGTTCGGCAACAAAACTACGGAGCGGCGCAATGGACTTTTCGATAGACGGACCAGTGATGATTTCAGAAGCGACCTCTTTGGGAAAACGCGCTATTAGCTCCTCCCAAAAACGGTCATCGGACCAGTTCATGACTGTATCGGTTAAAGGGCACTGAATATAGTACCTGCTCAGCAACCTGCTCCTTTGGGAGGCGAGGGCAAATCCACGCTCATGATAAGCATAGATAAGATCAGGCAGCGGAGGGACCTCAGCCATTATACCCAGCCAGCCAAACGGATAAGCTCGTTCATAGGTGCGTAAAATATCGGCTGGGATTGTCTTGCGGCTAATGCCATGAAAGCCATCACATCCTGCAATATAGTCACAATCCAGACGATAACTCTTATCATCCTTTGTGTAGGTCACAAAAGGAGTGTCAGAGGTCACATCACACAAGTTGACGTCTTCAGCTTCATTGATGACCTGGCCGCCAGCTTGCTCGCGCGCGTTGTAAAGGTCCTCTGTGATTTCAGTCTGGCCGTAGACCATCATAGATTTACCCGTCCATTTATGGGTATCTATAAAGTAGCTATCGAACCCCTGCCTTGTAATCCAGGAACCATCTTTGCTTTTACCGTTTCTGTCCATCCGTTCCGCAAGACCATAGTCGCGGAACAGCTGCACTGTGCTCGCTTCCAGCAATCCTGCACGAATGCGCGATAAAACATAGGCCTTGGTGCGTCGCTCGAGCACAACACTATCAATACCATTTTCATTCAGAATGTGAGAGAGCAATAAGCCAGCCGGTCCACCGCCGATAATTGCGACCTGTGTGCGGGCATGATGATGGGGCATAAAAAATCCCTTAGCAAAATATCTGGCGGACCGAGGCAATTGGCTATGCACTACGACAGAAGATAAATGAATGTTTGAATCAATCGATAGTTTTGCTGGTTGAGATTGCTATGTATAATTGAATTACAAGTGAAATTTATAGCAATTTTGGTATGAAATCGCGCTGTCCTGATCAGCGCCGACTAAAGTAGGTTTGCAAGCCTTACGAGGAAAGTAATCTTGGAAGCCAAAGCGTGAGTGCAGGGAAGCTTACTAATATGGCGACACGGACCAGCTCAGCACAAAAAAATGGGGTAACGCCTTTGAAGGTCTGGCTCATCGGAGTATCTTTTGCCAGTGCAGAAATAACGAAAACGTTCATCCCGACTGGTGGTGTAATCAGCCCAAGTTCCACCACGATGAGAGCAAGAATTCCAAACCAGATTTTCAGGTCTTCAGTGCTCATACCATAACCAGCACCGTCAACCCCCTGATACATTCCGCCATTTAGCTCCATCAGGACCGGCCAGAAGAAAGGAATGGCGAGCAGCATCATAGACATGCTGTCCATCAGACAGCCAAGTGCGATAAGCGCAAGCAAAATCAGAAGCATCACCATCATGGGCTCCAGACCTGAACCGGCGATCCATAAAGCTGTTTCCTGCGGTAACCCAATACGTGACATGAATATCTTGAGTAGCTCCGCGCCAAATAAGATCAGGTAGATCATTCCCGAGGTCGATGCGGTTTCTTTCAGCGCTTCGATCAGACCTTTCAAGCTCAATTTGCGCTGAGCTAATCCAAACAGCATCACCAAAAAAACACCCACAGCTGCCGCTGGTGTTGGGTTGTAAAGCCCGAAATAGATACCGCCAATGACAAGTCCGAACACGGTAAGCACGGGTATGACGCCAAGAGTGGCAGCAAGGAATTCTGCTCGCGTACCGGCTCCACCTGCCGGGCCGGAGGATGGACTAATGAAGACGTATAGCGCTATGACACCGAGGAACAATAGCACTGCTAAAATACCCGGAATAAACGCAGCAACGAACATAGTAACGATATTCGCTTCAACAATTACGGCGTAGATAATGAGTACAACGCTCGGGGGAATGAGAATGCCCAGAACCCCACCAGCTGCCAGCGTCCCTGTTGCGAGAGCTCCAGAGTAATTGTAGCGCTTCAGTTCTGGCAGAGCCACCTTCCCCATGGTCGAAGCCGTTGCCAGCGACGAGCCACAAACAGCACCAAAACCAGCACAAGAGGCAATTGCCGCCATTGCAGTTCCGCCTTTTAGCCATCCAAGCCAGGCATTCGCAGCCCTGAAAAGGGACTGGCTCAGACCTGTTTTTGAGGCGAGTGCCCCCATGAGGATGAACAACGGGATGACAGAAAGATCGTAAATAGAAAACTGCCCAAAGGCTAATGTTTTCAATTGACTGAGCAGAAGCATCGGCCCGTTGACAAGTGCTATGCCAGCACTCCCGACAAGGATCATGGCATAAGCAATTGGAATGCGGATTACAATGAGAGCGACCAGAATGGCGAGGGCACTAAACCCCATAAAAAGGCTTGGTGCCATCAGGTTCTCCTAAGGAGTTCTTCGGCTGTTTCTTGTAGGGTAAGAAGAGCACCAAGGCTCAACAGACATAGCGAAATCAGTACCGGCACATAAGCATACCAGACTGGAATCTGTAAGATTGCAGTTATGTACTCATATTCTTTTTGATCGGACATCCCAAGATACATGCGCCATAGGAGCAACAGGCCAAATCCCGTCGCGATTACAGAGGTTAACAGCGCGAGAAGTGCTTTGATGCGGGGGCTGGCATTCGTTGTGAAAATATCAGCCGTGACATTGCTCTGCGTGATTTGACAGAAAGGCAA
Organism: uncultured Pseudovibrio sp.; assembly: GCA_947496145.1. Classification (GTDB taxonomy): domain Bacteria; phylum Pseudomonadota; class Alphaproteobacteria; order Rhizobiales; family Stappiaceae; genus Pseudovibrio. The sequence goes on along the minus strand of CANMBS010000023.1, from coordinate 56,209 downwards.
AAACGAGAAAACAGCAATTGCGACACCAAGTTCGGTCAGTTCAAGGTCTCCAGGAAAGGGAGCGGACCAAATATTACCAAGGGTGGAATAAATATTGACTGCAACGACAATCAGTAACAGGAACCCGCCTGAAAGTGCCCATCCGACTATGAGCTTTTCGAGTGCACCAGTAAAACCGGAGCGCCCGAGTTGTTGAAATGCACCCATCGCTACTCGCTGTGCTTGGAAATCAAAGCTTGAGCTTTTGCAACAATGGCTTTGCCGTCAATACCTTTTTTTGCAACTTCCGCAACCCATTTGTCCACCACCGGAGCCAGAGCATGCTTAAAGACAGCGGTTTCGTCTTCTGTTAAGGTAATGTGCGTATTGCCAGATTTAACAGCAAGCCCGATGCCAAAGTCATCAGTCGCCCGCCAGACATCGCCTGCCTTCGCCCACCATTCAGGACCGGAAGCATCACGGAAAGCCTTTTGAATATCAGCTGGCAAACCTTCCCAACGTCCTTTATTCATAGATACTTGGAAAACGGATGTACCAAAGCGTGCTTTGCCTGCACCCTCGATCTGATACTCTGTTTGCTCCTGAATTTTCAGTGGTGGAATGATTTCCCAAGGAATGAAAGCAGCATCAATCACACCTTTTTGCAGAGCGGTTGGTAGTTCCGGAACTGGCATCGCTGCAGGAGAGGCTCCCAGCGCTTCAATTACCCAGGCACCTGTACGTGACGGGGTACGAATGCGCATGCCTTTCATGTCTGCAGGGCTGCGTACTTCCTTGTCGCGTGTCTGAAGGCCGTTACCTGCGTGAACATGCAGGAACATTACTTCAAGGCCCTTATAATCAGCCTTCAGGTCGTTCTCGAACATCTCGTAGAGCGCAAGGTTGGCTGCACGTGGATTATCCAGATAAACGAACGGCAGTTCCATGACCTCTGTGCGCGGGAAAAGGCCCGGCGTATAGCCATTTAAAGTCCAGATAAGGTCAACCACGCCGTCACGAGCCTGACTTGCAAGTTCAGGGGGACGTCCACCAAGCGACATTGCGGGATAAATCTCGATCTTGACTTGGCCCCCAGAGTTTTCTTCTACAGCTTTTGCCCATGGTTCCAGCATTTTGGTTTGTGCCGGTGCTTTTGGACTGAGAAAATGGTGGAGCTTGAAAGTAAATTCTGCTGCCCCTGCCATGGATACGCTGGCAAGTAAAAAAGCGGTGGAAGCGTAAAGACCTTTAAAATTCCCAAACATAAGTATGTGACCCTCCTGAAGAATGGCCTGAAAAATATAGAGATATTTGAGTCTGCGAGTTGCTTAAGGCTCCACTCAAACACTGTCAAACTCTTCGTCACGTCCTTGGTGATTTTTGAAATTCCTGTCAAGAATCATCACCATGAAATCGAAGAGTTACATATACTTTTCAAAATGAATAATGAAAAATACCCTATTTCTTATCCCTGAATAGATATTAATAGGGCTTTCTGTTCAGGGGATCAAATAGTGGTGTTTCCTGAGGCCTGTTGCTCACTCAAACTCATCAGTATTTCTGCAAAACATTGGGCTGCGCCGTCCAAAGTCTCTCCAGCACGCATATTCAAACCAACGGATCCTACTGTGGCCCGGGTATCTATTGGAAGTTCTGTAAACTGTCCGCTTTCAATCTCGCGGGCAATCACGCCACGAGAGATTACCCAGATCGCCTGATATTGTTGCGTAAAAGCCCTGCCAAACGAATCTGAAACCGTTTCGACCACTTGCTTCGGGTCTGGAATGCCGTGTTCAATGAATAGCCGGTCAACAAAAGGACGAATGATTGAAGCCGCAGAAGGTAAGAGAACTGGAAAAGCATCCATTTCCGATACTTTGACTTGAGCCTTGCCTGCAAGAGGGTGATCTTTATCGACAGCGAAAACGACCCGCTCACGGTAGTGTGGTTCAAATACCAGCCCTTGCATGTTTTCGGGTGCTGGTAGTCGACCCATAACCAAATCCAGCTCTCCGTTTCGCAGCTGTTCAAGAAGAACGAGATTTTCACCGCTGACAATATGAAGACGGTTTCTAAGGCCCGTGCCCAAAAATGCTTTCACAGCACGCGGTATCAGAGAGGCTGCTACGGTGGGTAAGGCTCCGACGCGGACCATAGGGCCATCGGTATGGTTGAGTTGTGATAGGGCATTAATACCGTTGCGCGCGGAGGCGAGGCTGCTGCCAGCATGTCTCAGGAAAACCTCGCCGTAATGAGTGATGCGAATTCCGCGACCATCTTTTTCTATAAGGCGCTGCCCGCAGATTTCCTCCAGTTCTCTGATTGTGCGGGTCACTGCCGGTTGGGTCAGATGCAACATTTCTGCGGCGCGGCTTACGCTGCTTTGGCGCGATACCTCAACAAAAGTCTCTAAGTGTCTGAGTTTTAACCTACGCAAATTATTCATAGCATTCTCAATATGATTTATATGGAGAATATCATTATTCATTTTGAAAAGGATATGCAATCTAAACGTCTAGGAGTATGGGAATGCACTTCATAGACGTAAATGCTACAACGCTTCATTACAAAAAGACTGAGGCTGCGTCAGCGGCTCCACCGCTTGTTTTGATTAATTCTTTGGGTACGGACTTTCGCATCTGGGATGAATTTTTGGAGCATCTCGGGCATCAGGGTGAAGTTCTTGTCTATGACAAGCGCGGGCACGGCCTATCCAGTGTCGGAAGAGACCAATACTCAATCGAACTGCATATGCATGATCTTGCCACCTTGATGGACAGCCAGTCGGTTAAGGGAGCAGTGATCTGCGGTGTGTCTGTTGGAGGAATGATCGCAACAGCGCTTCAGGCGACACGACCTGATTTAGTACGTGGATTGGTATTGTGTGATACGGGACCTCGCATCGGAGGGGCAAAGATGTGGCAGGACCGTATCAACACAATTGAGAACAACGGGACAAAGGGGATCGCCAGTGAGGTGATGTCCCGTTGGTTCTCAGCTGATTTTCTGGAGAAAAGTCCAGATGCCGTTAAAGGCTATCGCAATATGATCGAGCGCACGCCGCAGGAGGGATACGTTGGGACCTGCGGTGCCATTCGGGATGCGGATCTGGTCGATCAGGTGAAAAAGATCACTGTACCTACGCTATGTGTTGTGGGAGGTGATGATCAATCTACTCCCCCAGAGCTGGTTGCAGACATGGCGCAGCTTATCCCGAACGCTCATTTTGAGTGTATCGCCAATTGTGGGCACTTGCCTTGCATTGAGCAGCCAGAACTTTTGGCAGGTTTGGTTCGAAAAGCAATTGAGCGTTGCCGTAATGATGTTCAGGCGGAGAATGCGGGCGTTGTTGAACTCTACCAACAAGGAATGCAAACCCGCCGCCGGGTTCTTGGAAATGAGCATGTAGATGCTGCGGAAACTGACAAGAGCAGTTTTGATATTTCTTTTCAGAAACTTATTACCGAAGCAGCATGGGGGAATGTCTGGTCGCGCGACAACTGGACACTGCGGGAGCGGTCCATTGTAACTATTGCACTTCTCGCAGCGTTAGGGCACCAAGAAGAAGTGGCAATGCATGTGCGTGCTGCAAGAAACACCGGGGCAACACGGGAAGATATAAGCGAAGCTCTGCTGCACACAGCAATTTATGCTGGCGTGCCAGCCGCAAACAGCGCCATCAAAACGGTTAAAAGTGTTTTTGCGCAGCTTGATGCGTCAGGGGAGTGAAATGAGCAAGCCTACGACCAATACTGGTCCGTTCTTTCCGCGAGACCGCAACTGGCACCCGCCCGCGTTTTCGCCAAACTACAAAACCAGCGTTTTGCGTTCACCGCAAAAGGCGCTGTTGTCATTAAGCAATACTATCAGTGAAACAACAGGGCCAGTCTTCGGACAAAACATGCTTGGTTCGCTGGATCACGATCTGGTTCTCAATTACGCTCAGCCCGGTGAAAGTGCGATGGGAGAGCGGATTATCGTGCACGGGCATGTTCTTGATGAGGAAGCCCGGCCTGTGCCCAACGCGCTTGTAGAAGTTTGGCAAGCCAATGCCGGTGGCCGGTATCGCCATAAGAAGGATGGCTATCTGGCTCCGCTAGACCCAAATTTTGGTGGATGCGGGCGTGTGATTACGGATGAGAACGGATATTACGCTTTCCGCACAGTCCGCCCCGGACCGTATCCGTGGCCCAATGGGGTGAATGACTGGCGTCCTTCTCATATCCATTTCTCACTATTTGGTTCCGGCTTCGCGCAGCGTTTGATCACTCAGATGTATTTTGAAGGCGATCCGCATATTCCTCTGTGCCCGATTGTAAACACGATAAATGATCCCGCTGCGATTGAGATGCTGGTTGCAAAGCTGGATATGAAGCACACGGTACCAATGGATGCACGGGCTTATCGCTTCGATATAGTCTTGCGCGGGCGTCGTTCCACATTGTTTGAAAACCGTATGGAGGGCAATTGATATGACTAAGTTGGAGTATCTGAAAGAAAGCCCAAGCCAGACTGCGGGACCATACGTGCATATTGGTTGCACTCCAAACTTCATTGGTAATACCGGAGTTTTTACAGAAGACCTTGGGGCGCGGATGGTGAATGCCCACACCAAAGGTCAAAGGATCAAGGTTAGTGGGCACGTGTTTGATGGAACCGGAACGCCCCTGAAAGATGCCATGCTGGAAATCTGGCAAGCAGATAGTGAAGGGCTGTTCAATAGCCCTTCAGAAACACGCGGCAAAGCTGATCCGGACTTTACCGGGTGGGGCCGCCAGCCAGCTAATCTGGAGACAGGTGAGTTTTGCTTTGAAACTGTGAAACCGGGTCCAGTGCCGTTCCCCGATGGCAGGATGCAGGCACCCCACATCAATTTCTGGATTGTTGCGCGCGGAATTAACATTGGTCTGAACACACGCATGTACTTTCCAGAGGAAGAAGCGGCCAATGAGGCGGATCCGGTGCTTGGACGTATTGAGCATCGTGTGCGAGTGCCAACACTAATCTCAAAACGAGATGGTGATACCTATACCTTTGATATTCATATTCAAGGTGAGAATGAAACCGTCTTCTTTGATATTTGATTGATAAACATGGCTGAATTCCTGTCTCTGAATGATGCGGTCAAAACATATCTCAAAAGCGGCGATACTGCCGCTTTTGAAGGTTTTACTCATCTTATCCCCCACGCCGCCGCCCACGAAGTTATACGGCAGGGTATTGATGAACTAACTGTGGTGCGAATGACACCAGATCTCATCTATGACCAGCTGGTCGGCATGGGGTTGGTGAAGAGGATGATCTTCTCATATGCCGGCAATCCCGGGGTTGGATTGTTGCGGCGTGTTCGCGATGCAATTGAAAATGGTTGGCCCAGATCTTTGGAGATAGAGGAGCATTCTCACGCGGCTTTAGCAAACGCATATGAGGCTGGAGCTGCTGGACTGCCCTGTGCCGTCTTCCGTGGTTATCTGGGGACCGATCTGCCAAAGGTTAACTCCAATATCAAGAATATCACCTGTCCGTTTTCAGGAGAGCAACTTGCAGCCGTTCCCTCTATAAAGCCAGATGTGACTTTCATTCACGCACTCAGAGCGGATCGTAAAGGAAACGTGCTGCTTGAAGGTATCGTAGGTGTACAAAAAGAGGCAGTGCTAGCAGCTAAACACGCGATCGTCACAGTTGAGGAAGTGGTGGGGGAGCTGGACACACCTATAAACGCCTGCATTCTCCCTCACTGGACTGTTTCGGCCATTTGCACAGTGCCGGGTGGAGCGCATCCGTCCTACACGCAAGGCTATTATGCACGAGATAACAAGACCTATATTGACTGGGACCCGATTGCTGCTGATCGTGAAGCTTTTCAGTCGTGGATGCACGACCATGTTTTGACGCAAGGCCCCGAGGTTTTTGCTGAGCGGGTGAAAGGTTTGGAGGTCGCATTATGAGCGAACTCAGCTTTACCCCTGACGAGATGATGGCAATTGCAGCAAGTCGTGCTTTGACTAATACAGATGTTTGCTTCGTTGGCATCGGCCCCCCATCAGCGGCGTGCAACATCGCCAGACTGACACATGCGCCCGATATCACTCTGATTTACGAAAGTGGCACTATCGGCACCGCGCCGGATGTGCTCCCGCTTTCCATTGGAGATGGAGAACTCTGCGATACAGCATTAACAACTGTTCCGGTAACCGAAATGTTCCGCTACTGGTTACAGGGGGGGAAGATTACGGTCGGTTTTCTTGGGGCAGCTCAAATTGATCGCTTTGCCAACATCAACACGACCGTCATTGGTGAGTATGATAACCCAGCCGTAAGATTACCTGGCGGGGGTGGTGCACCTGAAATTGCATCATCTTCGCAGCAAATCTACATCACAATGAAGCAGAGTAAGCGTGGTTTTGTGGAGAAACTGGACTTTTTGACGTCCTTTGGTCACGGTGAGGGGGGAGACCATCGCGCCCGTTTGGGTATTCCCACAAATGGCCCAACTCTCTTGATTACCGACCTTGCCATCTGGAGGCCGGACCCTGTTACCAAAGAGATGACTGTTGTTTCACTGCACGCGGGTACGACCAAAGAACGGGTGCAACAAACCGTGTCTTGGGATGTACGTTTCAGTGATGATTTGCAGGAGACCCCTGTGCCGACTGAGGAGGAACTATCTGTTTTACGCGCCCTTAAAGCGCGAACAGCGGCGGCGCATGCGGGTAAGAGATTGGAGACGGCCTGATGTCAGAGGCATATATTTGCGATTATATTAGAACACCAATTGGCCGATATGGCGGAGTATTGTCTTCCGTTCGGGCTGATGATCTCGGTGCACTGCCGATTAAAGCACTTATGGAGCGCAACACCTCAGTGGATTGGGAAGCTGTAGACGAGGTCTATTATGGCTGCGCAAATCAGGCTGGTGAAGATAACCGAAATGTTGCGCGCATGGTGGCCTTGCTTGCTGGTTTGCCAGAGGCTGTACCGGGTACAACTTTAAATCGTCTTTGTGGCTCAGGGATGGATGCGGTGATTGCAGCGGCTCGGGCAATTAAAACTGGCGAATGTGATCTGGTGATTGCGGGCGGTGTGGAATCCATGTCTCGCGCGCCTTTTGTAATGCCAAAAGCAACCACACCATTTTCACGCAGCAATGAAGTGTTTGACACCACAATCGGCTGGCGTTTTGTGAATCCAAAGATGAAGAAGCAATTCGGCATCGAAAGTATGCCCGAAACTGGCGAAAACGTTGCGCAAGACTACGGAATCTCGCGTGCGGATCAGGACGCTTTTGCAGCTCGCTCTCAGGCAAAAGCTGCGGCAGCGCAAGAAAATGGCCGATTTGCAAAAGAGATCATTGATGTGGTCATCCCTCAGTGCAAAGGTGATCCGATCATTGTTTCTGCGGACGAACACCCTCGCGCAGGCACCACAGTTGAAAAACTCGCTAAATTACCAACCCTGTTTCGTGAAAATGGCTGTGTGACGGCAGGCAACGCATCGGGTGTGAATGATGGCGCAGCCGCACTGCTTGTTGCTTCTGCTGAAGCAGTAAAAAAATATGGCCTTACTCCAATTGCACGTGTGCTTGGTGGGGCTACTGCCGGGGTTGCCCCGCGCGTCATGGGAATAGGACCTGCTCCTGCGGCGAAAAAACTTTGTGCGCGTTTGAAGTTGCAGTCCTCCGATTTTGACGTGGTTGAACTTAATGAAGCCTTTGCCAGTCAGGGGCTGGCTGTACTGCGTGAATTAGGGCTGGATGAAAATGCAGCGCATATCAACCCGAATGGCGGTGCAATTGCGCTTGGCCATCCGCTTGGTATGTCTGGTGCGCGTATCACTGGGACTGCTGCTCTTGAGTTAAGCTTGCAAGGTAAGAAACGCGCTCTTGCAACCATGTGCATCGGTGTTGGGCAAGGTATCGCAATCGCTCTTGAAAGGGATTGAGGTGGGTGTGAGCCTCTTCACTGATCCAATGTGGAGTGGATTGTTTGGAGATGAGGAGGTGCAATGTGCCTTCTCACCTGAAACGACATTTACGCAATACATTGCTTTTGAAGTAGCTCTCACCAACGCTCTTGCTGCGCACGATCTTATCTCAGGCATCGCAAAAGCTGCGGTGCTTACAGTGTGCAAAAACTTCATACCGGACTTAGAGGAGCTCAAGGTTGGGGTTGCTAAAGATGGTTTGCCTGTTCCCGCATTCATTAAGCAACTGCGTGCTTGTATTGATGCGCCATACGCTGCTGATTGTCATAAAACATCCACTAGCCAGGATGTAATGGATACCGCACTCGCGTTATCACTGAAGCAATGCAGTTCAATTTTTCAAAGGCGCTTGCTGGACCTCATCTCAATACTAGAGGACCTGATGGTGCGGAGCGGAGATCGCAGGTTGATGGGCCGAACGCGAATGCAAGCTGCTCTTCCCATAACTGTTGCAGACCGCCTCGTCACGTGGCTTGAACCACTGCGACGCCACCAGCAGAGATTATCGGTTACAACTGCTAAAGCTGCAGTTTTACAATATGGTGGTCCTGTTGGTACCAGCTTTGAGCAAAATGAAAGAGCCGGATCGATTGCTGCACAAATGGCAACAGAGCTGGGCCTTGGTATTCCTCAGAGTGGTTGGCAAACACAACGAGATGCTATTGTTGAATACGCCAATGTGCTTTCTCTGATTTCTGGTAGCCTTGGGAAAATTGGCGCTGACATTGGCTTGATGGCACAGCAGGGTATTGAGGAAATCAAGCTTTCTGGCGGTGGCGGATCTTCTGCAATGGCTCATAAGCGTAATCCGATTAAAGCAGAACTGCTCGTGACGCTTGCACGTTACAACAGCACACAGATAGCCGCGATGCATAGTACTCTGGTGCATGAGCAGGAGCGCTCTGGTTCCGCTTGGGCACTTGAATGGATGGTATTGCCCGGTATGTGTGTTGTGACGGGAGCCGGTCTTCAACAAGCACTGCATTTGCTCAAGCAAATAGAATGGATTGGTTCACCTTTAAGTGATTAACTACAGAAGCAAATCACAGGGAGGATGAGCATGCCCAGTCGTACAGAAGCTATTCAGCGAGCGGAAACCTACTTTGACAATGGTGCATTTCTCTCCGATCTGGCCCGACTTATTGCCATTCCCACAGAGAGTCAGGAGAGGCACCAAAAACCTCAGTTGATGCGATATCTGAAAGAAGAAATACGCCCTCTGCTCGAACGCCTTGGCTTTAAAACGCATATTTTTGAGAATTCGGATCCCGCGGGAGGCCCGTTTCTGTTCGGCGAGCGCATTGAGGACTCAAATCTGCCAACGGTGTTAACCTACGGACACGGTGATGTTATCCGTGGTCAGGCTGGTAGCTGGAATGATGGGCGTGATCCTTTCGTGGTGGAAGAGGACGGCGATCGCATTTACGGGCGTGGCACTGCTGACAACAAGTGCCAGCACCTGATTAACCTGCAAGCATTGGGTTGTATTTTGCAGGAAAAGAAAGAACTCGGTTTCAATTGCAAAGTGGTCATCGAAACCTCTGAAGAGACCGGGTCTGCTGGTTTAGATGAGTTCTTTCAGGAACACAAAAAGCTGCTGGCCGCCGATGTCCTGATTGCCTCTGATGGCCCTCGCCTGCAAGCAGATACTCCAACCGTATTCACTGGTGCTCGCGGCGGATATACATTTACACTGCAAGTCAATTTGCGCGAAGGGGCTAACCATTCTGGCAACTGGGGCGGCTTGCTTGCCGATCCGGCCATTATCCTTGCTAATGCAATTTCCTGCATTGCAGACAAACGTGGGCAAATCAGGATTCCTGCCTGGCGTCCAACCAGTCTGACATCAGATATTCGGGAGGCCCTGAAAGACCTGCCTGTTGGCGATACTCAGGGCCCTGCGATCAGCGAGAACTGGGGAGAGGAGGGCTTAAGCCCTGCTGAGCGTGTGTTCGGTTGGAATTCCTTTGCTGTTCTTGCCATGAAAAGCGGTGTGCCAGAAGCTCCTGTAAATGCCATTGATGGTTATGCATTTGCTGTCTGCCAGCTGCGCTTTGTGGTGGGAACTGACTACCGTGGCCTTCTTCCATCATTGCGTGCCCATTTGGATGAGAATGGGTTTGAAAATGTGGAGATCAGGCAGGAAGATCGTGGCTTCTTTCATGCAACCCGTCTGCCAACCAATAATCCATGGGTGACGTTTGCTATGACTTCGCTTGAGGCAACAAGCGGAAAGAAACCGCATTTACTCCCAAACCTTGCAGGTTCATTGCCCAATGAATGCTTTGCAGAAACTCTCGGCCTTCCCACCGTATGGATACCGCATTCTTATGCTGGCTGTTCCCAGCACGCGCCGAACGAGCATATTTTAAAACCTGTTGCCCGCGATGCATTGCGCAACATGGTTGGTTTGTTCTGGGATATCTCTGAAAAAGGTGCGCCCTGCTAGATATCTTGCTGGGTTCCGAAGGGTTTTCTCGACGGGGTAACCAAAAAAGTGCGGTAGTTTAAGGGCTTATGAGAAACTGGTGTGTGGGCAGTGGAGAAATCCAGTTTCTTTTGAAAAAATGCATTTGGCCGCTGGACAGGATAATTTTAGCACCCTATAAGACCCTCACCTCAGCGGGGCACAACGCCCAACGCAAAGGCCCGGATAGCTCAGTTGGTAGAGCAGCGGATTGAAAATCCGCGTGTCGGTGGTTCGAATCCGCCTCCGGGCACCACTTATCTTACAATTTATTGGTGAATTTTCAGGCTGGTTTGTCGCTGTTTCAAATACGCGAACGGTTGCTACTGCATGTAACAAAATGCCCCTCGTACCTTAAGTGATCGAAGGGCATTAAATTTTGATGTAGGAGTGTGTAATTCATTGAACTTATTATATAAAATGTGAATAGTACAATTACCCTCCTACAGGGATTAGGCGGGAACCAGGCTCTTGGGTTTATCGCCAAAGCTAATTGCGAGGCGGTTCAGGCCATTCATTGCGCACACGATAAATGTCAGATCCACGACTTCTTTTTCTGTGAAAGTCTCCAGTAAGCGATTCAGGTGATCATCGGGATCGGCTTCCTCAGAAATTTTTGTAACGCCTTCCGCCCACGCCAGAGCTGCACATTCTCTTTCTGAAAAAAGACTACTTTCTCTCCAGACAGGTAAGCAATCGAGCTTTTGCTGATGGACGTCGGCTTTTCGAGCTTCTCTTGAATGCAGGTCTACACAATAGGCGCAACCGTTAATTTGCGACACGCGCAGTTCCACTAGGCACTTCAGACTTTCTTCGATAGCAGGGACTTGTTTTTTAATCGAAAGAAGCGACTTTATTGCCTCTGAATTTATCTCAAAATAATTTACGGCCAATTTCATTCCTCCTGCATTCACCGTCGTTCTCTGAGTGATCCGTCAGCAGGTGATGCTGATAGTTTTTAGAGCGACCTGAATGCAAACATGGTTGGTACCTTCTCGATGCGTGCAATATCACCTGATGACTCAGCATCAGGTTCTGTGCATCGATGGCGATATTCAAATGAGCTTTCATCAGGATGTCAAATTTGCTGCTGCACGATCAACTTCGAACACTAAGTTCTTTATGATCATTCACAGTCTCCTGTCATTCCCCTATGATGCGTTGTCCTGATGCAGCCCCTTCGACACTTTCTGCGTAAGCTGCTGCAACAATCTCTGAAGAAACGGGTTCATGTCCCTTTAAGGTTGGGCCATAGCGTTCGTATGAATGATCCAGAAGCCCCGGGCTTACAACGTTGAGCCTGATGTCACGAGGCATTTCAATTGCAGCGGCGGCTGCAAAACCTGCAAGCGCTGCATTTGCAGTTGCTGCACCAACGCCATTGGGAACGGGATGCTGGTCTAACAGCCCGTTTGTCAGCGTAAATGAGCCTCCGTCTTTGACATAGTCCATGCCAGCAAGAACAACGTTTACCTGACCCATAACCTTATCAGAGAGCGCATACATAAACTCAGCTTGAGTGATCTCTTGCAATCCTGCGAATTTGACAGAACCGGCGGTCACGATAATTGCGTCGACTTTGCCAATCTTCTGAAACAGAGCTTTTAACGACTCCATATCTGTCATATCAGCCTGATAGTCGCCTGAGTTTCTGCCTACTTTGATGACCTCATGCCTTTCGCCCAGCTCCGCGCAAACTGTCCGTCCAACGTCTCCGTTGGCACCAATAACAACGACTTTCACCTCAAGCCTCCCGGGTAAGAGTTAGAACCTCAAGCAGACTTAAAAGCTGCTCTTGAATCTTGATTGGGTCAGATATTTGGGAGTTTGAAGGTTTGGATCCGTAGCGGTGTCGGGGATTGGCGTTTCAATCACTGTGCGAATTGGAAGCGTACCCGTCCAGCAATGAGGATTTACGCCCTCAGGACCATACTCCATAAGCGCCTCGCTCTTCTGCCGTCTCAAAATATCCATCACAGAGTTGTCGTAGCGATGCTTGACCGAAACTTCCTCAATGGGCAGACGCATAAACTTAACTTTCAGAATTTCTTCATCTTTATGCTCCCGCAGCTCAGTACGGCGCCCCGGAAAAAATGACTCGATGAACTCGAAGGCCACATCCATTTTCTCATCATAATCTTCAACCAGCTCGGTCTTTCCATGGATCGTGACTGAGCGATAGTTTACCGAGTGATGAAAGGCGGATTTTCCCAGAAGAAGGCCATCCAGATGGCTAACATTGAAGCAAACATCGATGTTTTTTGCTTGCTCAAGTAGCATTTTACTACCAGACAGGCCGTGCCAGTAAACATAGTCGCCCTTGCGCCAGTAAAGTGTGGGGTTCAGAAAAGGTTTATTGTCCACGACAAATGCAATTGTACACATATAGCCGCTGTCAAGAACATCATAAACGGCTTGCTTGCTGTAATCTGCGTATTCAGGGCTCCGCTTGATTGTGGATCTGGCGGTTTTTTCGAATACTTCGGTGGAAGTCATAATAATTTTCCCAATTCTATGGCACGCGAAATTCTAAAATGAGCCTGCTCTTGCTTTGAAATACATGATGTTAAAACTGGTTTTTCTGTTTGTTCAATATATCAGGGCTTTCTCATTGGAAGTTTTATATTCCTCTGAAAGTAAAGTGGACAGGTAGCCTTTTCTTTTGCCAAGTTGCTTGAAGTACAGTTCCTTAAGGTCCTTGTGAGTTGAGTTTTGCACTCTCAGGTCAGCCATTAACTCAGTGCTGACGGCGCACAGGTTAGGGTGGCGTGCCTTTTCCAGAAGACCTGGGGCAATTTCGTCGATGTAGTTCAGGCGAAGAAGGAATGGGGCTATTGCAGCTTCAGTAAGAGAGAACGTATTTCCGAAAAGGAACTTGCCTCCGTTTGTAGCAGCTTCCAGTTCGTCAAGTTTCTTATGCAGCGCATCGACAACGGAGCCATATTCCTCTTTGCTTCCTTTGACAGAGAGGTCAAAAAGGCTCCACATCATCTGATTAATGAACTGAATCCACGCTCGTTCCCGGGATCTTTCAAACAAATCCGTCGGGTAGCTCTTTTGCTCAGCGAAGTCTTCAATAAATTCGATTATAGCAATTGATTCAAACAGAACCTGACCTGAATCTGCAATCAGAATTGGTACTTTCTTGAGCGGAGAGGCTTCCAGAAACCATGCTGGCGGGTTCGCTAAGTCTACAAATTCCGTTTCAAAATCAAGATGCTTTAGTGATAACGCAATCGACACCTGTTGCACGAAAGGGCATAAATTAAAGCTAACGAGTTTAAATTTCAAATCTGATCCCCTATGCAAGAGAAGTCACCTTGCCCATGATTGCACCTGCCATGCATTGCAATCATTCGCGGTGTATATTTTCAAAAATAACGCTTGCCGGGCCCTTGAAAAAGGCAGGCGGGAAGCAAAAGTTAAACTGCTTAAATCATTTAGTATAAAATGTGATTTACTTTAATCTACAGTCACCAACTCACCGGTTATGCTGCCTTCAATGCATTTGAGGTAAGCATATGCCACTCTTTCAGAGGAAACCGGAGCGTGACCGGGGAACACACTGCCATATCGCTCGACAGAAATGTCCTGAAGGCCTGTGCTGACCACGTTGATCCGAGTGCCACGTGGCATCTCAATCGCAGCGCTCTTTACAAAGCCACCAATTGCACCATTGGCTGCAGCTGCACCACTTGCCATCGGAACGGGGTCTCTATCAAGAATACCACTTGTTAGTGTAAAAGAGCCACCATCATTTACATAGTCTAGTCCAGCCAGCACGCAGTTGATCTGCCCCATAGCTTTGTGCTTCAGGTTAAACAGGAATTTGTCTTCTGGAAACTGCTCTATCGGACTGAAATGGACTGCGCCAGCGGCCAGAACAACGGCGTCAACTTTGCCGATTTCTTCGTACATCGCCTCGATAGATGACCGCTCTGAGATGTCAGCGTTCACGTCACCACTGTTGCGGCCCACCTTAATCACCTCATGATGACTCGGTAACGCTTCACATATTGTGCTTCCAACATGACCCTCAGCACCAATCACGGCAACTCGCAGTGGTCTGCGTGATGTGTTCATCTCAGCTAAGTTGGTGGTTTTCCTTGCCTGACTCATCAGTCATCCCCGGCTTGCATTTAAAATTACCGTAGAGTTATTAGTTTAAAAGATATGTAATTAAAAATGAAAACATTTCATTTATTTGCTGGTTGATATTGTAAATTAAACAGGGCAAACATCCTTACCAAGTTACTCTGTTGATTCATTAGTAAAACGTATAAACACCATTTAAAAAATTCAATTTATTGAACTTAGATTTAAGGAGCCGGCAAAATGCTGCTTGAAACCGGACACGTTGACAAATTCGTTAATGATAATCTTCCGGCAACTGAGGTGCAGCCACAGTTTCATCTTGATCTCTATCCTTACCAAAAGAAGCTGAATGTAGGGGTTGAACTGGTAGATGCGTTGGTTGAACGAGGATTCGGTGAGCACCCTGCTCTCGTTGGCTCGAACGGAACAATTTCTTATCGGGAGCTGTATAGCCTCTCAAATCAGATTGCCCGGGTTCTGAGTGAAGATTTTGGCATTGTACCGGGGAACCGGGTGATGATCCGTTCCCGGAACTGCCCGATGATGGTGGCATGCTTCCTGGCAATTCTGAAGGTTGGTGCTGTTGCCTTCAACAGTATTGCGCAGTTGCGCGCGCGCGAGTTAAGCGTCCTGGTTGACAAGGCCAAAGTAGATTTAATTCTTTGCCAGAAAGGCCTGAGTGAAGAACTGGATTTGCTGGAGGAAGACCTGCGGTCTACTCTTAAAATTGCAGAGTTTTCCGCTGAAATTGATGGTAGCTCTGCTGTGAACGCAAAGGCTGCCGCCAAACCCGCTGATTATGAAGCAATCCAGACATCTCAGCATGACATTGCTTTGCTGGCCAGTACTTCGGGTACGACTGGAAAGCCGAAGATCACCATGCATCGCCACCGTGATCTGCTCGCAATCGCAGATGGATTTGCGCGGCAAGTTCTGAAAATTGTGCCTGGAGACGTTTGCATAGGTACGCCTCCACTGGCATTTACATTCGGGTTGGGTGGTCTGGCTATATTCCCGCTGCGCTTTGGTGCTGCTGCCGTCTTGCTGGAGCAGACCTCTCCAGCCACCCTTGCAGGCTTTATCGGAGAATATAAGGCTACGGTTTGCTTCTCCGCACCAACAGCGTACAAAGTCATGCTGGGCGAGGAAAAGAACTATGAGCTTCTCAAAACTTTACGATGTGCCGTATCTGCCGGTGAAACTTTGCCACAACCTGTGCTTGAAAGCTGGAAGAGCCTTATAGGTGTGCCAATCATAAATGCAATGGGGTCAACCGAGGCGCTGCATACGTTTATCTCTACCCGTCTGGAGGATTTTGAAACAGGGGCGACGGGGCAGTGGCCAGTTGACGGGTATGAGGCTGATGTCTTTGATGACAATATGAAGCCGGTTGGTATTGATAAGCCGGGCTGGCTAGGCTTTCGCGGGCCAACAGGGTGCCGCTATCTCGATGACGAGCGCCAGACAGAATACGTCAGGAATGGCTGGAACATTACGGGCGATTACTTCCGCAAAGATCAGGACGGAAAGCTATATTTCGTATCACGTGCTGATGATATGATTATTTCCTCTGGCTACAATATCGCAGCAGCTGAGGTTGAAGAAGCACTGCTTTCACATCCTTACGTCAAAGAGTGTGCTGTTATAGGTATTCCAGATCAAGCAAGAGGCAGTATTGTTCAGGCTCACATCGTCTTGGCTGATAAAATTAGCAAATCAGAAGCTTTAACTGAGACATTACAACAGCATGTGAAGAATACGATATCACCCTACAAGTATCCGCGATCTGTCATTTTTGTCGATGTTTTACCGAAGACGGAAACCGGTAAACTGAAGCGGCACGTGTTGCGCAAAGATGAAGGCACAAAAGGAAACGCTGTTATGGACAAAGATGCTTTGATCAGTCAGTTGGCAAATGACCCGACAATTGGCGCAGGAAACTTTCTGTCCCGCGTTCATGAACTGGCAATAGATAACGAACGTACAGCAGTCACCTACGTTGATTTTGAAGGTCAGGCCTGGGGATATTCACTAAATGATCTGGTGGAGAAAGCTAATCACATTGCTTCTTGCTATTGGAACCTGAATATCCGTAAAAAGTCTATCGTTGCATTGTATCTGGATGACGGTATTTCCTACTACCTCCACTACCTTGCTTTGACCAGAATTGGAGCGATTCCTGCTTTCCTGAATGGAGGGGTGCAGCCGGAGATTGCAAGTAAGTATCTGTCTAAGATCAAACCAGATCTGCTTGTCTCTGAGGGAGAAAGATACGATGAAATCCGCTCCTTCAGTGATAGTTTTTCGTGTCCGGCAAGAAGCGTTGATGATGTAGAAAAACAGCCAGCCTCAGAGCCGTTTGAAACCTATGATCATGAGGATGATGATATTGTTCTCATTAGCCATACGTCTGGCACAACTGGTCTGCCCAAAGCGGTTTCCTTTAGTCAGAAGTCGATAATCTATGGTGTTAAAAAACAGCTTGGCAAAAAGCTGGGCGATGCCATGCTATCAGCAGCGCCGATCTCACATGCTGCTGCCATCACGATGTTGATGAGCAACATCATGCGCCTGAATCATCTGGTTGTCATTTCTGATAAGTCACCGGAAGGTGTTGTGAGTGCAATTGAGAAGTTCAAGCCTTCAATAATGTTTGCATTCCCAAGCGTCTACGTTGATTTGTGCCGGGTTGAGATTGATCCGAAGCGTGTTACCTCCATTAATATATGGATGAGCACCGCAGACGCCTGCCATGAACCTCATGTCAGAAAAATCTTGCAATATGGCCACCGTTATGAAGATGGCAAGCGCGTTGATGGTGCACTGTTCATTGATAATCTGGGCTCCTCTGAGTTTGCGTTTGGAATCTTCAGAAACATTCATACGCTGAAGACCAACAACTATAACCGTTGTGTGGGTAAGCCTTTCTCCTGGATTGAAGTCGCACTCTTTGACGATGAGGGCAAGAAGATTACGGAGCACAATGTCGTTGGCAGACTTGGCGTGAAGTCACCTAGTGTAACTTCAGGTTATTGGGATAATGAGGAAGCGACTTCAGAGGCGATAGTCGATGGTTACTGGCTAACCGGAGACCTGATTTATAAAGGCGAGAATGGTCTTTATTACCACGTCGACAGAACAAGCGATTCAATGCAGTTGAATGGTGAGACTTACTATAGCTGCCAGCTTGAAGAGTCATTTTTGAAAAATATCCCGGAGATCTTCGATTGTACTGTGGTGCAGGGCGAACCCGAAGGGACCCTTAAGGTGGAAGCAGAAATTCAGGAAGGGCAGGTTTTCGCTGACGTGGCCCAACGGATTACTGAATACGCCAAACAGAATAACCTTCCTGAACTCTCAGAAATCAAGCAGGTGAATGCCGGGTCCAATGAAGGTGTGACGGGCAAAAAACTGAAGCGCGTTATTCGCGAAACAGCTTGATTGGATTGCAAAATGTTAAAAGACATCGAAGCTCCACTGAAGGCGAAGCTGTTTACTGTCTCTAAAAACATTGAGTTTTGTGAGACAGATATGGCGGGTATTGCGCATTTTTCGAACATCTTTCGATACGTGGAATACGCAGAAACGAGATTCTTCCAAAATGGTGGAATGAGTATCTGTGATCTCAAGAAAGATCAGAAGTGGCCAATCCTTTCGGTGAACTGCGACTTTTTAAGGCCAATGGCTTTTGGCGATGAGATACTCATCGCCCTTAGCGTTGGGCGAATTGGTACAAAGTCGCTAAAGCTTAACTTCTTCATTTCAAAAAAACTCAGTGACGGAAGTCAGGAGGATGTCTCCAAGGGTGAACTAACTGTCATTTACGCCAGGACATCGAGTGAGAGCGGCAAGATTGTAACTGCTGAAATTCCACAGGAGTTCAAAAACTACCTTCTTGAATATTCAGCCGAGGAAACGGGTAGTTAGTTTCCCAAGCTCCTTTTGTTATTTGATTTTGGAAAGTGAATTGGGACTGAGCAAATGCAGTCAGGTGGAAGGCAAAACCTCGCGGTAATTGCCAATCAGCTTTTGCCGCTGATGTTCGTTATCCTTTATAGTTCAGGGTATGTCGCGTCAAAAATCGGCATTGCATACACAGACCCTTTCACTTTTCAAAGTCTGAGGCTCGCAACTCCAATTCCTCTTTTTTTAGGAGTTATTTTTCTGATCAAAGCAGAGTGGAGTAAGAACCCTGTCGAGGTGTTCCACATATGCGTGATTGGTATTCTCATACATGGATTTTGCTTTACCGGCATGCTGATTGCTTATGAGTGGGGTATGGATGTGGGCACGGTTGGGCTTATCATGGCTCTGCACCCAGCCTTTGCCTCTGTGTGTGCAATCGTTTTCCTTGGTGAGAAATTTAGCTTCAAGCTGATCTTCGGGTTGCTGCTTGGAACAATAGGCGTCCTCCTTGTGGTCAATCAAAAAGCCAATATCGATAATAACCCGGTTAGCGGTTTACTGCTGACGGTTATGTGCCTTTTCAGCATGGTCGCAGGAGTCCTCTATCAAAAACGGTTTGTAGCAAACATGAATTTGATGACGGGGTCTTTGATTCAGCATTTAAGCGCGCTCATCCCGGTGTTCGGGTTGATGCTTGTTTTTGAGCCGATGACCGTGAATTGGTCAATGTCACTGGTTGGATCAATACTTTGGTTGAGTATTGTTTTGTCTTTAGGGAGCTGGGTATTATTTTATATTCTTATACGTAGCGGGGATGTTTCACGCTCTCAAAGCTATTTTTTCTTAGGTCCACCTACGACTGTACTACTGGCATGGCTGTTCTTCGATGAAGGATTTGGAAATTATTTCATTTTCAATCTCAGCCTGATTGTCGCCGGAATTTTGATTGTTACACGTCATAAAGCGCCGGAAATGGCAAAAAAGCCGAAGTTAGATAAGCGCATACTTAGAAGCGGATAAGGGCCAGAAAAAGTGTGCGCTGAGCTGTATCACCCCAGATCGAATTTTAAAGAAATAAGCGTCATCCCCGATATTTAGATGTTTGCTGACTTTGCCTTTGCCGTTGCCTTGCGAAAGAAGATGACCAGCGGATTAGCCTGATGGCTGTTGTTTTATAATTATGGAGATTTTGAATGTCTTATAATGAACCGCGTATCTTTGTAGAAAAGATCATTGATGTGGGCGAGGAAAAGATCTTCCTCAACCCCAGGGTTCTGATGATCCGGGCATTCATGGCCGGCGCTATTCTCGCAATTGCGGCGGTTTTTGCCATCACTGTTGGGGTCCAGACAGGGTTTCCTATCGTGGGAGCAGTCCTGTTTCCGGTAGGCTTTTGTATGTTGTACCTCATGGGCTTTGATCTTGTTACCGGAATATTTGTTCTTGCCCCCTTAGCCTTGCTCGACCGGCGGCCAAATGTAACCCTTGGCGGTGTGGTAAAGACGATTACAATCACCTTTATCGGCAATTTCATGGGGGCCTTACTGGTTGCTTTTCTGACCTCCGTAATCTTCAGTTATGGATTTACGGCACCGGTCAGTCATGTTGGCGAGGTGATCGCAAATATCGGTAAGAACCGTACCGTGGGTTATAAGGAACATGGTATGGGCGGCATGATGACCATCTTCATCCGTGGTGTTTTATGCAACTGGATGGTGTCCCTTGGGGTGGTTGGTGCAATGGTGTCTACCTCAGTCAGCGGAAAAGTCATCGCGATGTGGATGCCGATCATGTTGTTCTTTGCAATGACCTTTGAGCATTCAGTCGTGAATATGTACCTGTTCCCGACAGCGCTGATACTGGGCGGGGACTTTTCCATTCTTGACTATCTTATCTGGAATGAAATCCCGGTTGTGATCGGTAACCTGATCGGCGGGCTTGCTCTTACCGGACTGCCGTTGTTTGCAGCGCACTTGCGCTCTGCGGACATGAAGGACACCTATGTTCGTTAAGGAATATTTGAGGGGCGGCATTACTCTGGCGCTCCTTACAAGTGATTGAAACATCAATAGATGAAGCCATTGATTTATTAAAGTAATGCGGTTTTTAGGAGGAATTTATGACAGTTGTTGAAGACACAGTAGAAGTGGATACGCGCTCAACAGGTATGACGGGCATGGCCGGAGGTGGCTTTTATGACGCTAATTCGGCACCGCAATGGGAGCAGATTGCTGCTGTGCTGCCCTGGTTGTGTGATTCAGTTTCAGAACTGCCATTATCGACAGGTTTAGGGCCGATTACTTTTGCTGATTTCGGGTGTTCTGAAGGACGCAACTCGATTTCTGTTATGCGCCATCTCATTAACAGCACAAAGCCGCTTACAGACCGGCCTTTCCTGACGATACATTCGGACTTGCCGACGAATGATTACTCAAAGTTGTTTCTCAACTTAAGACCAGAAGGGAAATCCACATTCGGATCGCAAGGCGTCTCCTCAGCTGCTGTGGGAGGGTCTATGTATGATCAGTTACTTCCACCATCAAGTGTTCATATTGCGACCACCTTCAACTCCATTGGCTACTTGTCGCAGCGTCCACTTGATAAGCTGCCCGGATATGTTTTGCCAAACGGGCCGAGCAAGAGACGGGCAAACGGCTATGTTACAGATGAAGAAAGCAAAATATTTGCTAAGCAGGCCGAAGACGATATCGCATCCTTCCTGATCGCAAGGGCAAACGAACTTGCGTCGGGTGGCAAGCTTATGGTTCAGGTTTTTGGATGCGTGGACGGTATTCGCACTTGCGATGGTCTGTTTGACCTCCTTAACGATGCAGTCAAAACCCACGTTGATAGTGGGGACATTCCTTTGGAAGTGTACGAGCGATATTATCAGCCGGTATATTTCCGTAATCTGGATGAGCTGACTGCTCCGTTGACGAACCCAACTTATAATCTGTCAAAGCTCTACACCTTAGACCGAACAGAAAGCTATGAAACTCCTATTCCTTTTGTTGAGGCCTATAAGCAGGATGGAGATCTGGATCGTTACACAAGCAGCTTTGTTAACTTCTTCCGGGCTTTCACGCAGGCGGTGTTAAGTAAAGCTCTTGCGAATGTGCCGTCGAAACCTGACCTGTTAGATCAGGTCTATGAAACAGCCGAATCTCTTTTGAAGGCGAATCCAGAAGATTACCCTTTCCGGAACATTTCTATCGCGATGCTTCTGACACGTAAGTAGCTCTATGTGTTGCTTTACAACGGACTTCTCATCATTCAGATTTCGATGTTTTGCTACCATCGTGCTGGTGAAATCCAGGTGATGAGTTTCCGTTGCTTTAAGAACAGTGGAGAGGCTTTGCCTGAAATTCTCTCCGCTATCTAAATGTGATTACTGATTGATACTTAGCAAGAAATTCCAATAAGGGGGTGAGACAACTCCATAGACTGATGGATGGCTTCGGTCAGATCATCAGCGCAGAATGCTCTTTGCTGTGGCGGTGGTGCAAGGCACCTGCACCTTAACTGTTGAGAAAAATATCGCGTCGAATCTGAGGGTTAGGCGTAAGCTGCGTTAACGGGTCGCAACTCCATTTGTGTTATTACAGGTTACAAAGTGCCCTGAAGATATTTGGTTCTGGTTAAGCTGAACGGCAAAGTCCTTAAAGGACGTAAAATAAAAAATCACGTCGCTCCAGCAGCCAGCAATTTGGAGCAGAATATGCAAAACGGACCGGAACACAGCGTAAGCACGCACGAGCTTCCTGTCTCACAGCA
The DNA here is from genome assembly GCA_947496145.1 of uncultured Pseudovibrio sp. Taxonomy (GTDB): domain Bacteria; phylum Pseudomonadota; class Alphaproteobacteria; order Rhizobiales; family Stappiaceae; genus Pseudovibrio. Next base: position 34,005 of record CANMBS010000023.1, on the reverse strand, counting down.
GCCGGAGGTGGATTATGTGCGCGTCCGCTTTGCCGGAGACTCAGGGGATGGCATCCAGATGACGGGCACGCGGCTTGCTGAAAGCGCCGCGCGATTTGGTAATGACATTGCAACTTTCCCGGACTTTCCCGCAGACATTCGTGCCCCAAGTGGTACGATTTATGGCGTCTCTGCGTATTCTCTCAATATCGGTCATTCTGAGGTCGACACTTTTGGTGATGAGACCGATGCGCTTGTGGCATTGAACCCGGCAGCACTTCGCAAGTATCTGGAAGGCGTAAAGCAGAACGGTCTGCTTATCATCGATATGGATGCGTTCACTGAGCGTGCCATTTCAAAAGCGGGTTTTGCTGGAAATCCATTGGAAGATGGCTCGCTTACGAATTTTCGTGTGTTGCCACTGGAGATTACCAGCAATACTGAAAAAGCACTGAAGGAAACCGGGCTTTCCGCCAAGGATGCACGGCGCTGCAAGAATATGTGGACCTTAGGTCTGGTTCTCTGGCTGTTTGAGCGTTCTACAGCGGATGTAGAGCACTGGATCGAGCAGAAGTTCCACAAAAAGCCGGATGTGGCGAAGGCCAATATTCTGGCGCTTCAGGCTGGTCACCTTTACGGCGAAGTCAGCGATCTGCCGCCGGATGTATCGCGTTATCGCATTCAGCCTGCGCCGCTCATGGAAGGAGAATACCGCTCCATTAACGGAAACGAGGGCATGGCCTATGGGCTTTATGCAGGTGCAACCCTTGCGGATCTTGAGCTGTTTTATGGCTCCTATCCAATTACACCTGCGTCTCCGTTACTGCATACCGTTGCCAAGCTGAAAGAGCTGGGAGCGATTTCGTTTCAGGCAGAAGATGAGATTGCTGCGGTTTGCGCTGCGATTGGTGCTTCCTATGCCGGGCACCTTGGGGTTACCGGGTCATCTGGTCCGGGTATTGCACTGAAGACCGAAGCGATCGGTCTTGCAATTATGACTGAACTGCCGCTGGTAATTGTAAACGTGCAGCGCGGCGGCCCGTCTACCGGTCTTCCAACCAAGACAGAGCAATCTGACTTGTTTCAGGCGATCTGGGGGCGTAATGGTGATGCGCCACTACCTGTGATTGCACCGGCTCATCCCGGTGAGTGTTTTGATATCGGCGTTGAAGCTGCAAAGCTTGCGACCAGACACATGACACCGCTTATGGTGCTTTCAGATGGCTACATCGCCAATGCCAGCGCACCCTGGAAACTGCCAGATTTCAGTGATCCGGCCTATGCGCCCTTCCCGGTGACACAGGTAAGCAATCCAGAAGGTTTCCAGCCGTTTTGTCATGACGAAGAAACCATGGCACGTCCATGGGCCGTACCGGGTACACCAGAGCTGATGCATCGCATCGGTGGCCTTGAGAAACAGGCAGGCAGCGGCAATATTTCTTATGATGGTGAGAACCATCAGTTGATGACTGAAATCCGCGCCAGAAAACTTGAAGCGGTTGCCAATAGTATTCCGCTTCAACATGTTGAGTCAGGTAAGAGCACTGGCAAGCTGGCACTGCTTGGCTGGGGTTCCAGCTGGGGGCCAATTCGCGTGGCAGCCCGACGCGCTGAGCTGGACGGAAAATCTGTCTCGCACATTCATTTGCGCCACCTCTGGCCGCTGCCGCCAAATCTGGAAGAGCTGCTTTCTGGCTTTGATCGCGTCATCATTCCTGAGATGAACAACGGGCAGCTGGCAACGGTTCTGCGCAGCCAGATCAGCACTCCGGTGGAAAGCGTAACCAGCGTGAAGGGGCGTCCGTTCCTTGTGCGCGAGATTGCACAAATCATTGAAGACGCGCTGGGAGCATAATCATGACTGATCTGAAACCAAAAGATTTCGCCAGCTCCCTTGACGTTCGCTGGTGTCCGGGTTGCGGTGATTATGCCGTTTTAAAGAGCCTGCACAAGATCCTCGCGGATACGGGTGCGAAGCTGGAAGATACCTTATGTGTGTCTGGCATCGGCTGTTCTTCGCGTTTGCCATATTACATGGCGACCTATGGCTTCCACACCATTCATGGCCGTGCGCCAGCCATTGCCTCAGGGGCAAAGCTGGCTAATCCTGATCTGGATGTGTGGGTGTTCACCGGTGATGGTGATGGTCTCTCCATTGGCGGCAATCATCTGTTGCACGCATTACGCCGTAATCTGGATATGCAGATCGTTCTGTTCAACAACCAGATTTATGGCCTTACAAAAGGGCAGTATTCGCCAACCTCGCAAAAAGGCGTACGCACTCCAAGTTCGCCGGGTGGCACGATAGAAGCACCGCTGAATCCTGCGCGTTTTGCCATTGGGGCAGGGGCAAAGTTTATCGCTCGAAGCGTGGATACGCAGGCCAAAGTACTCGGCCCTATTCTTGAAGCAGCCAAAGCTTTTGAAGGCACCGCTTTTGTGGAGGTCTTACAGAACTGCGTGATCTTTAACGATGGTGTCTTTGATCGCCTCAAGGACAAAAAGCAAGGCCCGGACAACACGCTTCTGGTTGAGCACGGCAAGCCAATGGTTTTTGGAGTAAACCGGGATAAGGGCCTGCGTGCAAAGCCAGGTGGTTTTGGTCTGGAGGTCGTTACGCTTGAAGAGGGAGGTCTGAGCGAAGATGACCTTCTGGTGCATGATGAAAGTAACCATGCACTTGCCGTTGCTCTGGCTGAACTTGGCGAGAATGAAGGTGAACCGACCGTGCTCGGTATTTTGTTCCGCGAGGCTGGTGTTGAGTTTGGCGCTGCAAGCCGCATTGGATTACCGGAGAACAAGCTGAGCATGGAAGAAAAGCTCTCCCGCCTGTCTGCGACACTACGAGCCTCGGAGACCTGGGACGTGGGTGAGGATGCTGCTTAGCAGTTCCTGAGGCGAAGACGTACATAAGCCTGTGAACCTGACAGTTCGCAGGCTTTTTCTTGACAAGTCTGGTTTGCGCTCCCAACTCAGCAGAGAAACAAAAGGCAGATAGTTCTATGGAACCGGATCAGATTTGGCAGGAGTACCGTTCTGCGCTCAAAGGCTTTTTGCACTCGAAGGTGAGCAACTGTGCTGATGTTGAAGACCTGCTTCAGGAAATTTTGCTGAAGACGTTTGAAAAGCGGGATGATCTGAAAGATCAGCAAGCGCTTAAACCATGGCTGTTTCAGGTGGCAAGCAACGCAATTACCGACCATTACCGGAAAAAGGCAACACGTAGCGATGTCTCCGCTGCTGAAAGCTGGCACACTCAGGAGACCGGTAGTATTGAAGAAGAGCTTTCCAACTGCATTCGTCCTTTTGTTGCATCACTGCCGCCGGAAAGTGCAGATTTGCTCACAAAAATCGATCTGGAAGGTGTCTCTCAGAAGGAGCTGGCACTTAAGATGGGTATCAGCTATTCAACGCTGAAGTCTCGTCTTCGGAAAGGGCGTAGTCAAATGCGTAAACTCTATGAAGATTGCTGCAAAATGACCTATGATCAGCAGGGGCGTATTGTTGATTATCACGAGATATCAAAGACCTGCAAAAAGTGCTAGTTTAATTTCGTCTTTTCTCATCCTCGCACGTCTTACCTGCGACAGCAAAATGAGGATGAAAAAATATGATCAAAGTCATCAGCTATAAAATATGCCCGTTCGTACAGCGTGTGACTGCTCTGCTGGAAGCAAAGCAAATGCCCTATGAGGTTGAGTATATCAGCCTGAAAGATAAACCCGACTGGTTCCTGAAACTCGCACCAAACGCTCAGGTTCCCGTATTGGTGACTGAAAGCGGCACTGCACTGTTTGAGTCTGATGCAATTGCAGAATACATCGACGAAATAGCCCCTCCGTTACATCCAGAACTTTCGCCAGAGCAAAAGGCGATTGAGCGTGCATGGAGTTATCAGGCAACCAAGCATTATCTGGTGCAATGCAGCACAATGCGCAGTCCTGATCGTGCCACACTTGTTGAACATTCTGAAAAACTGAATGTGATGTTTGGCAAGGCAGAGCAGCATCTTTCAGATACAAACTTCTTCTCAGGGGATGAGGTTGGTAACGTCGACATGGCGTGGCTTCCGCTGCTGCATCGCGCAGATATTATTGAGCGCCATGCAGGCCATGACTTTGTGGCTGCATATCCAAAGGTTAAAGCATGGCAGAAACGCTTGCTTGCGACAGGACTGGCAGAACAGTCTGTTTCGGAGGACTTTGAAGAGTTGTTCCGTGACTTTTATCTTTCTGATCAAACTTATCTTGGAACGGGAAAGTGCTGTGATGCACCCACTGCTGATGTCTGTAAGGCAGGCGTTTGCTGTTAAACATGAAAGCTTAAAAGGGTGATCAGCACCTGCTCTTTCAGGCAAGATATGCAAACTTTTCTTGCTGTTCGGTGTGTGCGAACAGCAAGTAAGATCTATTCTGCAAATAAAAAGTGATCCTCCCACTTTTCGTAGGGGATGCGTTTGCCAACAAGAAAATCCAAAGCAGTGACCAGATTGGTGCTTGGGTTGAAAGTGCATTGGTATTCAAGCTTGTACCATTCGCCGCGACTTCGAAATGCAGCCCCCTCAGCAGTGATGGAGTTGCCACGCACAACAGGGTCTTTAAAAGCAAAAGCAACTACTCGCACAGGATTGAATTTATCATCCCAAATTTGAATTTGCTCCATCACTTCCAGATTACACAGTTGCTCACGCTGCTCTGAAGGGGCAAAGAGGGGCAGGGACTCTTTTAGTTCCTTATTCTCTGGTGCATCTAATACCTCTTGCAGTCGAAAGTGCTTCACCACAACTGTTTTCGGTACTGGCATTTTTTGCTCTCTGACGACTGGCGGAGGCAATTGCAGTGAAGGCTTCTGGGCGGTTGGAACTGGCTGTAAGGATTGTGTTGTTGCTGGTGGTGCCGCAGGTGTCTGTGTGGCGCTCTCAAACTGCTGCGATCCTATGAGGTGAACATCAACGCTTTTGACAGGAGCACTGCGGAAACTGCGAGGTGTTGCATATCTCAAAAACCACCATGCGCCATAAATATGAGCAAGAATGGAAACCACAAGTAATACCGGAAAGACTTTGCTGGATGGGTATACCGTCTGAATAGTCCTGTTCGCCGATATCTCTTGCACCTTTACGCTTCTCCTTTCGCACACGCCATACTCAAAGTTGAAGAGGGCAAAAGTTCGGCAGTCCTTGCTCGAATATGTCTGCAAGTCAGGTTTTGCACGGGTGAAAACGTGCGGTTAAGCCAATCAGGTCTTAAAGGATCAGCCCAGAAGCCGTCAAACTGGAATTTATTTGATATTGATCAAATATGACTATTCTTCTCATGTTTATATGTTTTGACAGAGAGCTTGGGCATTCCGTGCGTGCGCACAATGTTACGTTGCTTTTTTTAAAAGACGATGATGTGCGCAGATCCTCCTCCCTGCGCTAAGATAGATCAAATGCAGCAAACTCAGACTATGACGAACCTCCCGGCGTCAAACACAGCGTTCTCATGGGACGCTTTTTTATCTCTTGGCTTCCGCCCATTTTATCTTGCTGGTGCAGCCTATGCCGCAATCAGTCTGCCGTTATGGGTTGCCTCCGTGTTTGGGGTGATTGAGATCAACGGACCTCTTGAAGGTGTTCTCTGGCACTCTCATGAAATGATATTTGGTTTCGGCGTTGCTATTTTAGTTGGGTTCCTGTTCACCGCTGTGCAGAACTGGACAGGACGCAAAACACCAAACGGTTTCGCTTTAGGCGGGTTGCTTGCCTTGTGGCTGGCGGCGCGTGTTCTTCTTTTTGCTGGTGGTGGTGCTATTGGTCAGGTGCTGGACCTCCTTTTCCTGCCACTTGCTGCTCTGGGCATTGCAATCCCGCTTTTGCAGGCAAAAAACAAACGAAACTACTTTACAGTGGGGCTTCTTCTGGTTCTGGCAGTGGGAAACGCCTTGTTTCATGCAGTGGCGCTTGATCTGCTGAATTATGACAGTTCTGATGTTTTCCTCTGGGCGATTGACGTCTTTGCGATTTTCATAACGGTTATTGGCGGGCGCATCATTCCATTGTTCACCAACAATGCGCTGGGAGTGAAGCGTGCAGTGCGCAATCAGCGTCTTGAAGATGCTATCGGCGTCGGCATGCTCCTCTTGCTGGTCAGCGATATCTATTGGGGAATGAGTTATGAGGCTGCCACCTTGCGAGCTGTTCTGCTGCTTGTGCTTGGTGGGTTGCATCTTGTGAAAATCGGCCTTTGGCGTCCACACATCACGCTCAAAAAGCCAATCCTCTGGATTTTGCCAGTGTCATATGCATGGTTGCCACTTGCTTTGCTGTTACGTGCTGGTGCTTTACTGGACGCGCCCTGGGATCAGGTGCTTGCCATTCATGCAATCACGGTCGGCTCTATGGCGGGTATGATGCTTGCGATGATGACACGCAGCGCTCTGGGCCATTCTGGTCGACCATTGATCGCCGGTTGGGTTGAAGTGGCAATCTATTGCTTCATCGTATCCAGTGCTGCTGTGCGTGTGTTTGGCATTTTGTTTTTCCCGCAAGCCTACTTTCTGGAACTGGCTGTCTCGGCAGCGTGTTGGGTCGCAGCTTTCCTGCTGTTCTGTGCAAAGTACTGGAGCATTCTGACCAGACCTCGTGCTGACCGTTAAGTGACGATTTTGAAGCAGGTGGCACAGAAAGTCCCGGTGTCCATTGCATCAGTACAGCGGAGTTTGAGCGGGAACTGGTGAAAACAGGATCATTTTTTCATCCAATCGCGAGTACAGATATCTCGACTTACGCAAAGTAAGTCTCGTATGAATCAAGTCAAAATGACGGCTGTGATTTTATTTTATAAACTTAAAGTTGTAGCAGTGAGGTGGGGGAATCTTATAGAGAGGTGAGGCGACATAAAAAGTGTTTAGTGATTATTGGCACTTCCCCTGTCACAAAGTACCCGAGAGTTCTCTGGTTTTAAAAGCAAATAACAAGTATCAATATCGAAAAAATATACTTAAGTATGATTGCTGGTATATCATGGTCTGTTTAATTTTGGACCATATGGTCAATCCCTTTGATGAGCGGTTCTGTTCAAGTCAGGGCGCTTACCAGAGGAACTGATTTTGTTGCCAAGATTATTTTAGTGAACCGTGTGCCCATAAGCTGCTATGACACCGCTTCTTGAACAAAGCATAAGTGATATCTTTCGCACCTTCTTGAATGAAGAGCCACTTGAGAATGCGCTGGAGCACCTGCGGGAAAAATATGCTGAGTTTCCGTTTGCCATCAATGTTCAGCGATTAGATGACCGGCACTACACCTCTCGCACTGTGCTCAATGTTGAACAGGAGTTCCATGATAGCTTTGCGCATGTAGCGCAACATAATCCTCTGCCTCCCGTGCTGGCGCGCGCGAATCTGGGGCAACCCCTTCGGATACATCACCATGTTCGCAAAGCAGATGTGCATCCAGAGTACCTCTCCAGCTTCATTGAAAAGAACAACAATATTGATCGTTCTATTGCGATGATGATCGGACGGCAGAACGGAAGCTGTTCCTACGTTAACATCTGTCTGCCTGATGCGGTTTCTGAAGCGGATGAAGAGCTGCTTTTTCAGGAGGTTGCGGCCTTACAGCCTCATTTCCAGAATGCATTGGAACTTGCACTTCAGCGTCAGATACGTGAGGTCAGCACACCGTGTAACGGGGTTGGGAAGTTCTGGTTGGAGCAAATGCCGTTCAGTGCCTTGGTGGTGGATGAATGCGGTTGCGTGCAGGCGATGAATGAACGGGCAGAGAAACTACTGGGGCATCATGCAAACCTTCATGTGGGCCGTTGCAGAAAGATCGCTGCAAAAGCGTCTCAGGAGGCGGCAGCCCTGGAAGCAGCTATCCGGCAGGCTATTGTGCGTAACACTGCGCCAAAGCCGGTGGTGGTGCGCAATGAAATCGGGCCAAACACGCTTGTGTTTACTCAGGCCGTTGAAACACTCAATGAGCCTCCGGCATATCTTTCGCAATTTTTGGTCCTGCCAAAGCTTTGTCTTGTTATGGTATTTGATCCAACGGATTTTGCAGAGGTGCCAGACAAGATGATCAGTCACTTACTTGATCTGACGCCGAAGGAGACCGAGGTTGTAAAGGTTTTGACAAATGGAGCCTCAACCCGTGAAGCCGCTGACCAGCTGGGGATCACGTACAACACGGTTCGCAACCACATCGCAAATATCTCACGCCGACTGGATGTGAGATCGCAAACAGAAATTTTGCGTCTTGTGATGACCACGCTCTCTCGGTTTCCGTGGGCATAGCGAAGTTGATGTAAGAGAGGGCCTGAGGTCCTTGGCATTTCTGTAAGTTCTGTGTGCCAAACATAATAGTGAAAGGAGGGATGAAAAATTTTAATTTTAAATAACAAGTAGTTAGAAGAAGATTTTAGAATTTTTTAAGTTCTTTCATTAAATTAGTGCAATTGTATCAAGTCGGCAAACTGGTTTCTGGCTAAGCTGAGATCAGTAAGCGAGAGGCTTCGGGAGCAAGGCTTCCAAGGGGCAGCTTTAGCACAGAAGGTTCGTCCGTTGCAGCGGTTCGCTCCTCGCGCTTGCTGAAATAATGGTTTGCTTTTTTTTGGGGGAGCAAGCTGACTTTTTATTTATTTATTTCCAGCCGGCTCAGCCCTCCATATTTCAAGGGGCGATGCCGGCTATTTTCGTTGGCAGGTGTCGTTCTTGTATTGAATGCCCACATGCGACGTGGCAAGGTTTACAAAACGTTTTGTCCGGGTGCATTTCATGACTTCATCACAAGCAATCGAGCTGCTTACCTTCCCACGTTTCTCAGAGCTGCTGAGAGCTGGTGGACCAATTGAGAATGCGGAGCTGGACATTGCATGGCTGGAAGGGGCGGACCTGCGAGATATAGAGTTTCGCGATTGCTTCTTTGAGCCGGGCAGTGAGTTTAATAATCTGGATCTACGTGAAACTGTTTGGAAGAACGTGCAGTTTCCAGCCGCTTTCTTCAAAAGTTGCGATTTGCGTGCTGCTAAGTTTGAAAATTGTAGTTTTTATTATACAGATACAAGGAATGGCGGGTGTTTTCGACACAGTGATCTGAGTGATGCAGAGTTTCATAACTGCGATCTCCGCTTAACAACCTTTCCTTACGCACAAATGTCTGGCATCGCGTTTCAAAACTCCCGAATGACCGGGGCTTCACTTGAGGGCTGTGATTTTGGCCGTGTGTACTCAAAGCGCGCATTAAAGCCAAGGGCAGCCTTCACTGACTGTTTGCTGACTTATGCCACTTTGTGTGATCTGAATCTGGAAGACTGCACGATGACGGACTGTGACCTTTCAGGCAGTAACCTGGCCAATACTTCGCTGGTGAATGCAGATCTGCGTCGCAGTTCTTTAACTGATGTTGAAACGGATGGTCTGGATCTAACCTACGCTGACTTACGAGAGGCAGATGTGGGAGCACTCTTTCTGACCACTCTGCGTGGATATCGCGGTATGCTTATATCAGCCAGCCAGCAACACCATCTGTTGCAGGGGCTTGGAATTAAGGTAGAGCCGGATTGAGGCCGGGCCTGTTATCAGACCAATCTTCCGTCATCACTGGATAAGCTGTCGGGGCTGAACATAAAGAAACCCCCGCCTTTGATAAGGCGGAGGTTCAAGTTTATTGCCCGGTGTTTTTATAGTTATTTTGCCAGACCTTTGATGCGCGCAACCAGATCAGCCATTTTTTCAGACTTAGCAGCAAGCGCATCGTGCATTGGCAGGACTGCGTTGATGAACGGAGCTTTTTCAACTTCAACAAATTTCACTTCAAGCTTCGTTTTTGCAGCTTCAATTGCTTCAAGGGTCTGCTTGTTGTAAAGGTCGCGATGGTAATCCATCATTTCACGAGCGGCTGTTTTCAAAGCTTTCTGTCCGTCAGCGTCAAGGCCATTCCACACTTTGGTGGAGATCATCAGAACGCCCGGGATCATGGTGTGTTCGTCGCGGGAGTAGACTTTCGCAACTTCGCCATGGCGCACGTCAACCAGAGCCTGCGGGTTGTTTTCAGCGCCGTCTACCACGCCCTGCTGCAAAGCAGAGTACAGTTCACCGAACGAGATTGGGGTTGGTGCGCCGCCAAGAAGTTCAACCATCTGAATCGCGGATGGGGAAGGCTGTACGCGGATCTTCATGCCCTTCAGGTCTGCAGGACTGTTGATCTCTTTATTGGCATAAAAAGAACGTGAGCCGTCAACCATGAATGCCAGACCAATAAAGCCCTTGTCTTTGGAAGCCATGAAGACGTCTTCGGCAACATCAGAGCTCAACACTTTGTAATAGTGATCTTCGCTCTCGAAGATGTAGGGGAGGGTTAGTGCAGAGTAGGATTCTTCAAACGCTTCCATCTCAGCAGCGTTAGAGCGTGCCATGTCCAGAAGACCATTTTGCATCAGTTCAACAGACTCACGCTGAGTGCCAAGCTGAGCGTTTGCAAAGATGCGCATTTTTACATCGCCGCCGGAAAGCTCTTTTACGCGCTTAGCCATGAACTCCAGTGAAATGTGTGCCGGGTTGTCGGTTGGCAGGTTATGGCTAACCTTGAGTGTCTTAGCCTCTGCAACAGTTGCGCCCACCATAAGAGCAGAAGTAAGAACGGCGCCAATAAAATGAGACTTGCGGAACATTATAGTCAATTCTCCCTAGCGGTGCCTGAGCGAGCTGTCTGGCACACAATCCCGAAATTCAGAAATGGAGCTGGTCTCCCCTATGCCCGCACCTCTTGATCAGTATTTCTGACCAATTTTATAAAAAGGTCAACCAAAATTATGAAAATAAGTGTTGGCACGGAGGATAACAGACCAGCCTTCCGGCGCATTATCAGAAAGAGCACTAGTAGCTTATAGCTCAATTATTTGAATTAGTTTAGATATTTGAATAATAATGGGTATGAATATGACTTGCTTAACTTATTGTTTTCTCATCGATTAAATAACTAACCTATCAAATTTAGAGGTATTTCGGTTTCATTTGCATATAAGAGCAGGTAACTTGCCTGATCACCTATAAGTTCTCGTTGTAATGCATGCAATCTATCGTGGAATTAGAATGAGTATAGTAAAAAAGGTCGACCAAAATTTCCTCTGATTTTCTTATGGAACGGATCCTGAAGCTAAAAAGTGGGAGAAACCCGGGAATTTTCGATGCTTTGACTCGTGCTCATTATGACTTGCCAATTACCTTGATAATTGAGGAGAATTCATTCTCAGAGCACCTAGCGTCAATTACCTCCTGAATCTGAGAGAAAACCAGCTTTTAACAGGGAGAAGTCGATAGGATTCGCGCTATCTGGTTTCCGCGCTCAGAAAACGAAAAGAATGAAGCTATTTTTAAAGTGGTCGACCAGACGTAATTGTCGTGAGAACGGCATGTTGCAACTGACCTGCTTGTTGCGTTGCCGCGCCTTTGTCTCTGGTAATCTGCACAATGGAAGTGACCATAGGATTCCATCAATGGTGCATTTGTCTGCGGGTTTGTGTTTCTTGTGCTAAAACACTTTGATCTTTTAGGGGGGACCATGAAAGAGACTTGCAGCTTTCTCATTATTGGTGGTGGTATTGCTGGCATTAGCGCTGGCTCGCAGCTTGCAGAATACGGCAAGACCACTCTGCTTGAAATGGAGGAGGTGATTGGCCACCACTCCACAGGACGGTCCGCTGCCGTTTTTATTCGCAATTACGGAAATAGCGTTATTCGCGCACTCAATGCAGCGTCGGAAGCAACGCTCATGGACCCGCAGGGGATTTGTGAGGGATCTGTTCTTTCACAGCGCGGTCTTCTTATGCTTGCAGAAGAAGGTAAGGAAGAACAGCTGGAAACCTTCGAGGAGGATGCAGTTGGCCTTGAGCAGTGCAGCATAGAAGATGCGTTGAAGATGGTGCCTGTCCTGAACACTGAGAAGTTTTCCAGTGCGCTTTATGAGCCGAATGCGTTTGATATAGACGTAGACCGGTTGTTTCAGGGATACGCACGTCTCTTAAGGTCCCGAGGAGGAGAAATCGTTGTTTCTGCACCTGCAACGCAAATCGAGCGAGTTGATGGTCAATGGCATGTAACCACTCCAAAGGGTGAATTTTGCGCACCGGTGCTGATCAATGCAGCAGGCGCCTGGGCAGATCAGGTTGCCGGGCTTGCTGGTGTCGCGAAGATCGGTCTGGTGCCAAAACGCAGAACAGCTGCAATCCTTCCCTTGCCGGAAGGAATAGACAGCGCTGACTGGCCTTTGTTTGAAGGAGGGGGTGAGCCTTTCTACGCTAAACCGGAAGCGGGCAAACTGCTGGTTTCACCTGTAGATGCAGATGCAGTTGAACCGCATGATGCCTTCGTGGATGATATGGTTTTGGCGGAGGGGCTTCACCGTTTCGAAAATGCGGTGAATTTTCCCGTAACACGAGTTGAACACAGCTGGGCTGGTTTGCGCAGCTTTGTAGATGATCGCAGTCCCGTGGTTGGCTTTGCACCAGACACCGAAGGGTTCTTCTGGCTCGCCGGGCAAGGTGGCTATGGTATCCAAACGTCCCCAGCACTCTCTGGACTCACTGCTGACCTCTGCCTGGGGCGTCCAGGTGAACTACCAGAAGACATCATCGCCGCTCTTTCTCCAAATCGGTTTTTATGAGACCTGAGAAATTCCATGTCAGGTCCTGCCAGAGTTGACAGAAGCCGCGCATGGCACAGGCCGTTGCATCTGACGTCATCGTGCACTTGCCTGATCAGCGCGTCGTTATCCTGTAAAATATCGAAGCTTCATTCGGGTACGTTGAAACAGACCGATCTGACATCTTACAGGTTTTCATCTGGCTGTTGATGTGACGCGCTTCTGACTTTGAAAGTGCTGCGAGCGGTTACGGCACTTTTTCATAGTAACGCAGAAAATCGCATTATCTTGCAAAGGAACGCACAAACCAACGCAAAGCGCGTAATGTCGCACCTGTGCACAAGCTTTGCGTGCAACGTGGCTGTAGATTAAAATATATTTGCAATGATAAACTGGTATATCTGCCTGTGACTTCCGTCTGTCCGGAAACTAAATTTCAATCATACTGAGGGATTTAGCAGGCTTTTTCGGCAATGCTATGTAAGTATAATCCTGAATTTTCTGCGCAAAACGCTGGTTATACTCCCACCCGATCATATATATGTGAGCTATATTGAGATTCATTCAATTTCACTTATCATTCTGCCACTTTAGTTTGATCGATAACACTTGGGTAAATGCTATGCTTTGACATTCGAATAGTGCTTTACCCTACTGGGAATTGAACGGGGTCCATTCTAAACATGAGGAAACTCCAAAGTTTATGAGAGTTCTTGCAGTTTACGCCAAGGAGCTTAACCTGCCTGACAGATAAACCGCTTTGAAGATTTCTTCAGACAGTTTGTTTATGTTTAGGGCTTTTGGTGCATTGCACAAATTCAGCGCCAGCCACTAGGCTGGAGTTGAGAACAACAAACGATCGGAACAGTTGGTAACCATCGATTTCTGCTGGAAACCTATTAACAGGCAAGAGGTTATAACATGATCATAGGGGCTGCTAAGGAAGTCCTTGACGGGGAACGTCGGGTCGCGTTGACACCAGACAGCGCCCGACAGTTGCAAAAACTGGGATACGAGTGTGCTATTGAAACAGGCGCAGGCGCCGCAGCAAATTTCTCTGACTCAGATTACACAGAAGCTGGCGTAAAGGTTATCGCAGATGCGAAAACGCTCTGGGAAACCAGTGATATTGTTATCAAGGTACGCCCACCTGAAGAAACAGAACTGGAGCTGACCCACGAGGGACAAACCGTCATCAGCTTCTTCTGGCCAGCGCAAAATGGCGAGCTTCTTCAAAAGTTTGCCGACAAGAAGGTCAACGTGCTGGCGATGGATATGGTGCCGCGTATTTCGCGCGCACAGAAGATGGATGCACTGTCATCCATGGCCAACATCGCCGGTTACCGCGCAGTTATTGAAGCTGGTAACAACTTTGGACGCTTTTTCACAGGTCAGATCACCGCTGCTGGTAAAGTGCCGCCTGCAAAAGTACTGGTTATCGGCGCTGGCGTTGCTGGCCTTGCTGCAATCGGTGCTTCTACATCGCTTGGCGCGATCACACTAGCCTTCGACGTTCGCCCTGAAGTGGCTGAGCAAGTTGAGTCCATGGGGGCTGAGTTTGTTTATCTGGACTTTGAGGAAGAGCAGCAAGACGGCGCTGCGACTGGCGGCTATGCCTCTGTTTCTTCTCCAGAATTCCGCGAAGCGCAGCTGACGAAATTCCGTGAACTGGCACCTGATGTCGACATCGTCATCACCACAGCGCTGATCCCGGGCCGCGATGCGCCTGAGCTTTGGACCGAAGACATGGTTAACTCCATGAAGCCGGGTTCCGTGATCGTTGATCTTGCTGCTGAAAAAGGTGGCAACTGTAAGCTGACCAGAATGGACGAGAAGGTTGTGACTGAAAACGGTGTGACCGTGATCGGCTACACTGACTTCCCGTCTCGCATGGCAACACAGTCTTCAACGCTATATGCAACTAACATCCGTCACATGATGGCTGACCTGACACCTGAAAAAGATGGTCAGGCCAATATCAACATGGAAGACGATGTTATCCGCGGTGCAACAGCTACCAAGGACGGTGAAATCACCTTCCCACCGCCAAAGCCAAAAATTGCAGCAATTGCTGCTCAAAAACCGAAGGCTCCTGAGAAAACACCTGAGGAAATCGCGGCTGAAGAAGAAGCTGCTGCCAAAGCTGCTGGTAGAAAGCAAATTGGTATGTTGGTTGCTGGTGGTCTGATTATGGCGCTCATCGGTGCCTACGCTCCTGCAAGCTTTATGCAACACTTCATCGTATTTGTCCTCGCTGTGTTCGTGGGCTTCCAGGTGATCTGGGGTGTAGCTCATTCGCTGCACACACCGCTCATGGCTGTGACAAACGCGATCTCTGGCATCATTATTCTGGGCGCCCTTTTGCAGCTTGGATCTGGTAGCTGGATTGTGTGGTTCCTGGCGGGCATCTCGGTGCTGATCGCCTCTATCAATATTGTTGGTGGGTTTATGGTCACGCGCCGTATGCTCCAGATGTTCAACAAGTCTTAAGCGGGGGAGGGAAGCATTATGCCTATTGGACTTCAAACCGCCGCTTATATTGCGGCTACCGTACTCTTCATTCTGTCTCTGGGCGGCCTGTCCAATCAGGAAAGCGCTAAACGTGCTGTATGGTTCGGCATCGTTGGTATGGCGCTTGCTGTGCTGGCAACAGTGTTCGGACCGGGTGTTGACCTGACAAGTCCTGCTGTCGTGATCATGCTGATCATTACTGTTTCAGCGGGCGCTGCTGCTGGTGCAATTGTTGCTCAACGTGTTGAAATGACTGGTATGCCACAACTGGTGGCTGCGCTGCACTCCTTCGTGGGTCTGGCTGCTGTCTTCATCGGCATCAACTCCGATATCGCTCCGCCGGAAGGTCTGGCAGGTGCGGAGCTGGTCATTCACGAAGCAGAAATCTTCATCGGTGTCTTTATTGGTGCGATCACTTTTACCGGCTCGATCGTAGCCTACGGCAAGCTGGCAGGTAAAATCGGCGGCAAGGCACTTTTGCTGCCGGGCCGTCACGCTCTGAATGCTGGTCTGCTGATACTCTCCGTCATTTTGATGATCATGTACATGAACCACGCGGGTTCCTGGACACTCTATCTGATGACCCTGATCGCCTTCTTCATTGGATGGCACATGGTTATGGCCATCGGCGGCGCAGACATGCCGGTTGTGGTTTCCATGCTGAACTCCTACTCTGGTTGGGCTGCAGCTGCTACAGGTTTCCTGCTTGGAAACGACCTGCTGATCGTAACCGGCGCACTGGTAGGTTCTTCAGGTGCGATCCTGTCCTACATCATGTGTAAGGCGATGAACCGTCACTTCGTTTCTGTGATCTTAGGCGGCTTTGGTAACACCACAGGCCCTGCTCAGGAGATCGAGGGCGAGATGGTTCCAACGGACGGAGACTTCGTTGCTGAAACCTTGAATGATGCAGATAGTGTTGTGATTGTACCGGGTTACGGCATGGCCGTTGCTCAGGCACAGCAGTCTGTATCTGAGCTGACCAAGCGTCTGCGGGCTAAAGGTAAAAACGTTCGCTTTGCAATCCACCCGGTTGCGGGCCGTCTTCCAGGCCACATGAACGTGCTGCTTGCAGAAGCAAAAGTGCCTTATGATATCGTTCTGGAAATGGATGAAATCAACGATGACTTCCCGGATACAGATGTTGTCATCATCATTGGTGCAAACGACATCGTGAACCCGGCTGCTCAGGAAGATCCAAACTCTCCAATTGCTGGCATGCCAGTTCTGGAGGTCTGGAAAGCCAAACATGTGTTCATCTCCAAACGTGGTCAGGGCACTGGTTACTCAGGAATTGAGAACCCGCTGTTCTACAAGGAAAACTCCCGCATGTACTACGGTGATGCGAAGTCTTCCATGGATGCGCTTCTTGGGAAGATCAGCTAATCTGACTTGCATTTGAAAACAGAAACCCCCGGCAGCTTCTGCTTTCCGGGGTTTTCTATTTGGTGGCAGTTGTCAAAACAGCTTACCAGCTTACTTTACATTGATTTTGTAAGTGTCTGAATAGTAATTCATCTGGCTTCCCTGAATATACGTAGGCATGGAGTAGCTGGTTTTAAATGTGTCCTTACCGCGATAGCCTCTCTTAGGCGTATATGTGACAATAACCGCATTGAATTTTTTGTTGTCGCAGCGCTTTCCTATGGGAGGAGTATAAGTTGTCCTGCTAATTTTGACGCTGCCATGCTTAGGCTTGACTTTAAGCTTTACCTGAGCAATTGGGCCTGATGTACATTCGTGCCTGTTGTAGTAAACATGTCCATTCACGACGGTTGCCTTGTTTGCTGCAACATCGCGTGAATGCGTCTCAGCCGCCGCAGTGTTCAGGCTTGCCATCAAAACAGCGGCGCTTAAAACATACTTTATCATGTTGATTTTCCTAGGATATAATGATTTTAACTTCGTTGAAGAGGTGCTTTGCCTAGTATAGATAAGTGTATTTTTATGTTTTAACAACTAGAGAGTGCGGTGTGGCGAAATTTGAGAATGACAATGCAAGGATGCATTCACATTTATTCTATGGAAGTTTGTTGAAGCCCTTCGATCATAATTTCCCATGAAGCAAGAAACCGCTGCTCTATTTGATTTGTCGATGCTTCTAGCAAGCTTAGGATAAGTGTGCCTTCAAACAATACCAGGATGCTGTCAGCTAATTGAGTGCTGTCAGCCGTGCGGATGCTTCCGGAGTTCATTCCAGCAGAGATTTGTGTGGTGATGCGTGCTCGTAATTGGTTGAAGAATTGCTTCAGCACGACCCGTGCAACGCGGTATTGGTAAAACTCCATCCAGATGGCAGGAAGCTTCTCATGACGCCCAAGAAAGCTGAGCGTTACTAGACAAGTGTCACGGATATGATCTAACGCATCTCCATCTGGATGAGCTGCTTGCTTTATTTGCGTAAGGATCTCATCATCACAATGAGTAAGATACTCTGACAAAATTACATCCTTGCTGGCGAAGGTAGCTTTTGTCTCTTCCTCTGAAAGCTGGAGGTGATGGGCAAGCTCTTTAAAGCTTGTGGTGAAATAACCCTTTTCTACGAAGCAATCCAGGGCTCTGGAAACCAGACCCCTCCGGCCCGGTTGATAGACTGCGGAGTTTTCGCTTATGCGTTGGTACTGGCCATTCATTGTTGCTTTCCCAAAGTGATATCCTGCTTCATGTTATTGCGGCACACTTGCGCTTATTGCAATGATTGAAAGCTAACATGTTGAGGTAAAGCTCGGAGAATGGACCTCAAGGAGGGTTTCTTTTGCTTTCTGAGAAAAGTTAGATTTAGAGGTAAATCAGATTAGTTTTCGAAGGTTTCAATTGCTATTTGTCGAGTAATCCAAAGCTCGGCGTTCGTGCCTAACGCTATATTTTGTGCCTGTCATGTGTCCGGAAAGTGCAGCTATGGGCCGTAAACACTCTTGATTACAGGAGAATTTGGCGAAGACCATGAGATCGTCGTTCCCTTCATAGTTGAAACAAACCTATCGCCTCAATCTTTCATGGCTGACGGGAATATTGTTTACGGCGCAGAGTGGCACGGCCTTTGGGCCTTTATGCAGGCTTTTATGGAAAATTGGTCGTAAACATCCGTTACCGTGATAACGAGTGTGTTCTATTGAGTTGATGGTAATGAAACTAACTGGATTTACTAAACATTTTCGTCTTATCAAAGAGATTTTCCAGTGTGTTCATTCGTTCTTTCGTAACATCCCAGGTCGAAGTGGTCATCGCTTCGATCATTGCTTCTAAAATGAACATGATTACCACGCCACTGTCCCAGGCGGATGGAGCCTCAATGCGGGCATTGAACACGAACGCCGCATTGCTTGCTGCAGGAGAGGTCCATTGATCGGTAAAGACGATTACAACAGCACCACGTTCTCGTGCCAAACTCACAAAACGCAAAATATCGTGTTCATATCGGCGAATATCGAACACCACAACAACGTCGCCAGCCTTCATATTTAAGAGATAGTGAGGCCAGGTGTTTGAGTTGGAGGCAATTGCGATTACATCATCGCGGATTACCTGAAGGTGAGTGAAGAAGTAATCCGACAGAGCACGTGTAATGCGTCCACCAACGATATGAACACTACGTGTTCTGTCTGTTAGCAAGTCAACAGCCTGATCAAAATCTTGCGTGTCTAACTGTTGTAAGGTTTGTTTCAGGTTGTCGATGACAGCCCCAGCAAATCTGTTCAGAATATGGGCATCCGGAGCATTTTGTGTCCATCTCTCTTGTTTGGAGATGGGATTGGAAATGGTCTCTTCCACTTCCCATTTTAATGCAGATTGCAGCTCAGAAAATCCAGCAAATCCAATCTTTTGTGCCATTCTTACGACTGTTGGGCCCGAAACATTTGCAGTCTTGGCCAGTTCCGCGACGCTTCCCAGTCCGCTTACTGGATAGTTTGCGAGTAATGAAACAGCCAGTTGCCGCTCCGCTCGTGTTAACCCATTAAAATTACGGCGTAATTTTTCCGCAACAGTCTGCTTTTCAGGGTCTTGCACGTCTCTCACCTAACTAAACTATGTATAAGTGCCTATATTTTAGGCTTTGTGAAACGTTTCATTCAGATTAATCTTCTTCGGAACGTTTCTTTCAAAGTCTGTTTTAAGAGTAAAGAGACTGAAAGTACAAGCAAAAACAAGAGGCATCGGGGGGTGTTTTTGTCTGACGTCAAAGTTGACCAGATAGAATCTGTTGAGAGCGCTACGGTTGAAACGATCAATACAAATGGAGCTGCGCCGATTGTATTGGTATGTGAGCACGCCTCAAATTTTATTCCAGAATATCTCGATGGCCTGGGCATAAGTGAGGATGCCGCAAGCAGCCATGCAGCCTGGGACCCCGGTGCATTGGCTGTCGCCGAACTCTTGTCTGCTCAACTAAATGCTCCGCTGGTGGTTCAGCGGGTTTCGCGTCTTGTTTATGATTGCAATCGCCCGCCGGAAGCTCAAAGTGCAATGCCGGTGAAGAGTGAAATTTACGAAGTGCCTGGTAATGTTGCACTGAGCGAAGAGCAGCGGCAGGAACGGGTCTGTAAATACTACATCCCGTTTCAGAGAGAACTGAAAAAAGCGCTGCTGTTAAAGCAATCGCAAAATCAGTTACCTGTGGTGATCACAATTCACTCATTCACCCCGATTTACAATGGCGAAAAACGTTCAGTAGAACTGGGGATTTTACATGATAATGATACCCGTTTTGCTGATGAATTGCTTGCTGTACTGTGCCTCTCGGATCGTTACAACATTCAAAGAAACGAACCTTACGGGCCAAACCATGGGGTTACTCATACCCTCGTAACTCAAGCCCAGTCTCGCGGACTACTGAACGTTATGATTGAAGTCCGAAACGATCTGATTGCAGATGCTGAAGGACAGAAAGAACTCGCAAACTTACTGGGAACAGCGATCATGCAGGCCCTGCCAAAGTTTACCAGGGAGACAGTTGTGTTTGGGCAAGAGCAACAAAAAGAGCAAGGGCAATAAACTGAAATGCCAGGGGCAATCGTTGTTTTCGTCAGATGGGTGGATTGGATCAACAAATATGTTGGTCGTTTTGCCATGTATCTTATCTTTGTGATGCTGGGGGTATTGCTTTATTCCTCTATCGCCAAGACATTTTTAGCGCCACCGCTTTGGACGCTGGAGACTGCCCAGTTCACCATGGCCGCCTACTACCTTCTGGGTGGCGCTTACTCCATGCAAACTCAATCCCATGTACGCATGGATCTATTTTATGGAAGCTGGTCTCCAAGGCGAAAAGCCATGATGGATGTGATGACCATCCTGCTTTTGATCTTTTACCTCATATTCCTCTTGTATGGTGGGCTTTCCTCACTGGAATACGCCATCAAATACAGCGAGGAAAGCTATTCGGCATGGGCGCCGCCAATGGCGCCGATCAAAGCCGTCATGTGTTTTGGAATACTATTGATGCTGCTTCAGGCAATCGCGACGTTCTTTAAAGATCTGGCCGCAGCCCTCGGGAGGCCTGTGCCATGAGCTATGAGCTGATCGCCATTTTGATGTTCTCCAGCATGATGCTGATGCTCCTTACCGGGCAACGTGTTTTTGCTGCAATTGGCTCGGTTGCTGTTATTGCTGCATTGCTGTTGTGGGGAGATGGTGGCTCCGAAATTGCCTTCTCCGCCAGTATGAAACTGATGAAGTGGTACCCGCTCCTTACGCTGCCACTATTCATTTTTATGGGCTATATGCTCTCTGAGTCAGGTATTGCGGAAGATCTTTATAAGATGTTCCACGTCTGGACAGGTGGCCTGCATGGTGGATTGGCCATCGGCACAGTCGGCCTCATGGTGATGATTTCTGCCATGAACGGCCTGTCTGTGGCTGGTATGGCCATCGGTGCAACCATTGCTCTGCCAGAGCTGCTGCGTCGCGGTTATGACAAGGTGATGGTGACTGGTGTGATTCAGGCCGGTTCCTCACTGGGCATTCTTGTGCCACCAAGTGTGGTTTTGGTTCTTTATGGCATGATTGCCCGTCAACCCGTAGGTAAACTATGGCTTGCAGGCGCTCTGCCCGGTTTGCTGCTCGCCGGTTTATTTATCGTTTACATTGTAGTCCGCTGTCGTATCCAGCCGGAGTTGGGGCCAACTCTTTCTGAAGAGGAGCGTAAAGAAATTACATGGGCCGAGAAGATCAGTCTTTTGAAGGCTGGCGTTATTCCTCTGCTTATTTTCTTTGCCATGACTGGCTTGTTTTTGATGGGTGTGACAAGCCTCGTAGAAAGCTCTGCTGTCGGGGCAACTGCGGCAACATTAGCGGCAGCTTTCAAGGGACGCCTAAACTTTCGCCTGCTGCATGTCACCACTGAAAAGACACTGCAGATCAGCTGTATGTTCATGTGGATCATTCTGGCGGCTCTTGCCTTTGGTGCCGTGTTTGATGGTCTGGGCGCTGTGCGTGCAATTGAAGGGTTCTTCGTTGGCGATCTTGGTCTCGGCCCATGGGAGATCCTCCTGCTGATGCAGCTCTCCTACATCGTCATGGGTATGTTTCTTGATGACACCGCAATGCTGGTGATCGTGGCACCACTTTACGTGCCACTTGTGAAGCTGCTTGGCTTCGATCTGGTCTGGTACGGCGTGCTTTACACCATCACCTGTCAGATTGCCTACATGACGCCGCCATTTGGTTACAACCTGTTTCTGATGCGGGCAATGGCACCGCCTGAGATCTCGCTCACTGACATCTACAAGTCCATCGTTCCGTTTGTGGCGATCATGGTTTTGGGGTTGGCGTTAGTGACGTTTTTTCCGCAAATTGCATTATGGTTACCGAATATGGTTTACGCACGCTGACGGGAGATCGTCGGCGGATACATTGATTTTATTTAAGAATTCCGGATGGAGAGCGATAAAAACACCGCCCTCACTATAACAATCCACCGGCTGAGAGGGACACAATAACGCATACCTTTAGGGGAAATGAGTATGACGAATAGACGTGATTTTCTTAAGAAAGCCGGTTTGACAACTGTCGCAGCCGCTGGTGCATCTACCCTTGCAGCACCGGCTGTTCATGCAGCGGGCCGCCCAATCAAGTGGCGCCTTCAGACATACGCAGGTGCAGCGCTTGCACAGCATGTGATCAAGCCATCCATTGATGCCTTCAATAAGGCAGCTAATGGTGAGATGGAGATCGAGCTGTACTACGCTGACCAACTGGTTCCAACTGGTGAACTATTTCGTGCGATGCAGCGTGGCACCATTGATGCTGTTCAGTCTGATGATGACTCCATTGCTGCACCAGTAGATGTCTCTGTTTTTGGTGGCTACTTCCCATTTGCCTCCCGTTACAGCCTTGATGTTCCGGCCTTGTTTAACCACTGGGGGCTGAAAGAGATCTGGGAAGAAGCTTACGGCGAAGTAGAAGGCGTTAAGTGGCTTTCCGCTGGTGCTTGGGATCCATGTCACTTCGCAACAAAAGACCCGATCCGCAGTCTTGCTGACCTCAAAGGCAAGCGCGTCTTCACCTTCCCAACCGCTGGTAAGTTCCTGACACGCTTCGGCGTTGTTCCGGTTACCCTGCCATGGGAAGACATTGAAGTTGCAATGCAGACCGGTGAACTGGACGGTATTGCGTGGTCCGGTATCACTGAGGATTACACTGTAGGTTGGGCAGACGCGACCAACTACTTCCTCACCAACAACATCTCTGGCGCATGGGCTGGTTCTTACTTCGCCAACGAAGAGCGCTGGAACGAACTGCCAGACCACCTGAAGACACTCTTCAACCTGTGCATGGACAGCTCTCACTACTACCGCCAGCACTGGTACTGGGCAGGCGAAGCAAAGCTGCGCACGCAAGGTGAAAAGCTGGAACTGACTTCTATTCCTGATGAAGAGTGGGCAACTGTTGAAGACGAAGCGCTCAAGTTCTGGGATGAGATTGCAGCTAAGTCCGAGCGTAACGCCCGCGTTGTTAAGATTCTGAAGGAATACAACGCAGCCATGGCAAAGGCTGGACGTCCTTACCGCTACGGTTAAGCTGTTTATTCAAGAAAGGTTGGCTCGGTTATCGGGCTGACTATACCACACAGTTAGTAAGCAGTGTCGGTGATGCCATGCAGGAGAGGCGAGGGCATCCGCCGCTTTAACAGGGTCCTCGGGGAACAGGTATGTTGCGAGAAGAAACTAAAAAGACACGTAGAACCGGAAAACTGACCCTCGACGAGCTTCGCGAGCTGGTCGATGCCAGTGAGATTGATACAGTTATTGCAGCACAGGTGGACATGCAGGGCCGCTTGATGGGCAAGCGTTTTCAGGCGGAGTTCTTCGTGAACAGCGCCTGGGAAGAGACCCATAGCTGTAACTATTTGCTTGCAACCGATATGGAGATGGCCACTCCGGACGGCTACAAGGCCACAAGCTGGGAAGCAGGCTATGGCGATTACGTTATGAAGCCGGACCTTGCCACCTTGCGCGTTATTCCGTGGCTGGAAGGCACCGCACTTGTTCTGTGTGATGTGCTGGACCACCACACCCACAAAGAGGTTCCACATTCTCCGCGCGCCATTTTGAAACGCCAGGTTGACCGCCTTGAAGGCATGGGCATGACCGCGAACATGGCAACAGAGCTGGAGTTCTTCTTGTTTAAAGAGAGTTTTGAAGAAGCCCATTCGAAGGGCTATCGCGGAATATCTCCAATTTCCGCTTATAACGAAGACTATCACATCTTCCAGACTACCAAGGAAGAGAATGTGATGCGCGCCATCCGCAACGGCCTCAATGGAGCTGACATCCCGGTCGAATGTTCAAAAGGTGAAGCTGATGCTGGACAGGAAGAGATCAACGTTCGCTATTCTGATGCGCTGACTATGGCTGACCGCCATTCCATCATCAAAAACGGCTGCAAAGAGATCGCATGGCAGCAAGGCCAGAGCGTGAGTTTCATGGCCAAATGGAATTATGACGCGGCTGGCAGCTCTTCTCACGTGCACCAGTCTTTGTGGGGCAAGGATGGCGAATCCCTGTTCTACGATCCATCTGGTGAGTACGGCATGTCCAAAATGATGCGCCATTATCTGGCTGGTCTTTTGAAGCACGCTGATGCGATCACCTATTTCCTCGCGCCAAACATCAACTCTTACAAACGCTTTGCGGCTGGCACCTTTGCACCGACCAAAGCGATCTGGAGCATGGACAACCGAACCGCTGGTTACCGAGTGTGTGGTGACGGCACCAAAGCCGTGCGTGTTGAGTGCCGTGTTGGCGGGGCAGACCTGAACCCATATCTGGCGATGGCCGCACTTTTGGCTGCTGGCATTGACGGAATCGAGAAGGAAATGGAGCTGGAGCCAGAGTTCAAAGGTGATGCCTATGGCGGTGAAGGTGCGCGCGAAATTCCAACAACCCTGCGCGATGCCGCAGTTGCAATGAAATCCTCTGAAATGCTTCGTAATGCCTTAGGCGACGACGTGGTTGATCACTACGCACATGCCGCCAAGATCGAGCAGGATGAATATGACCGCCGTGTAACTGATTGGGAGGTTGCACGCGGATTTGAACGGGCCTGATGTGAGCAGCAATTGCTGTGAATGATGAGTTGACCATGACAAAAACACTAAAATGTATTTCACCAGTAGATGGTTCTGTGTTTGCAGAACGTCCGGTGGTGAGCCAGAAAGAAGCAGAAGCCGTCATTGCCAGTGCCAAGGCTGCTCAGAAAGAGTGGGTAGCACGCCCACTCGAAGAGCGCATCAAGTTAGTGATGGCTGGCGTTGCTAAGATTGGTGAACAGAACGACGAAATCGTTCCGGAACTTGCAAAAATGATGGGCCGACCGGTTCGTTATGGCGGCGAATTCAGCGGCTTTAACGAGCGCGCCTCATACATGGCAAAGATCGCGGAAGAAAGCCTGAAGCCGATCATCGCGGAAGAGAGCGACAACTTCGAACGCCGCATCGAGAAGGAGCCTCACGGCGTCATTCTTGTGATCGCACCATGGAACTATCCGTACATGACCGCGATCAACACAGTTGCTCCAGCTCTGATCGCTGGCAACGCCGTGATCCTGAAGCACGCGACCCAGACCTTGCTGGTAGGCGAGCGCATGGCAAAAGCCTTTGCTGAGGCAGGCGTTCCGGCAGACGTGTTCCAAAACCTGTTCCTTGATCACGACACCACATCCCATCTGATCGCGGGCCGCAACTTCGGCTTTGTGAACTTTACTGGCTCTGTTGGTGGTGGTCGTGCGATGGAGATCGCTGCAGCTGGCACCTTTACAGGTCTTGGACTTGAGCTGGGCGGTAAAGACCCGGGTTATGTCATGGATGATGCAGATGTTGAGGCCGCGGCTGAAACCCTTATTGATGGCGCGATGTTCAACTCCGGCCAGTGCTGCTGCGGTATTGAGCGCATTTACGTTCATTCTTCCAACTACGATGCATTCGTGAAGAAGGCGGTCGAGATCGTCTCTGGCTACAAGCTTGGTAATCCGCTGAATGAAGACACCACCATCGGCCCAATGGCGCATGTTCGTTTCGCGGATGTGGTGCGCAAGCAGGTGGCAGATGCGGTTGAGCAGGGCGCAAAGCCTATGATCGATGTAGGTCTCTTCCCTGAAGATGATGGTGGTGCGTATCTCGCTCCGCAGATCCTCGTGGATGTGAACCACGATATGGACGTGATGCGCGAAGAAAGTTTTGGCCCAGTGGTCGGCATCATGAAAGTGGAGAGCGACGAAGAAGCAATCCGCCTGATGAACGACAGCCATTACGGCCTGACAGCCTCTTTTTGGACCCAAGATCCTGCACGGGCAGCGAAAATTGGTGCGCAGATTGAGACAGGCACTGTCTTTATGAACCGTGCTGACTATTTGGATCCGGCGTTGTGCTGGACTGGCTGCAAAGACACTGGTCGCGGTGGTGCTCTCTCTGAGATCGGCTATCAGAACCTGACCCGTCCAAAGTCCTATCATCTTAAAAAGGCATAAGAAAAATGACGTTGACAGCAAACTGGAGCTACCCAACCGCAATCCGCTTTGGTACCGGACGCATTAAGGAACTCGCCGAAGCTTGTGCAGCCGCAGGCATCAAAAAGCCATTGCTCGTAACCGACAAAGGCCTTGCGAACCTGCCTGTTACTGCAAGCACTCTGGACGTGATGGATGCTGCTGGCCTTGGCCGCGCCATGTTCAGTGAGGTTGACCCAAACCCGACTGAAATCAATCTGGAAGCAGGCGTTGCAGCCTTCAAAGCTGGCGGTCATGACGGTGTTATCGCGTTTGGTGGTGGTTCGGGTCTCGACCTTGGCAAACTGATTGCTTTCATGGCAGGTCAGACCCGTCCACTCTGGGACTTTGAGGACATTGGCGATTGGTGGACCCGTGCAGATGCGGATGCGATTTATCCGAATATCGCCGTTCCAACAACGGCTGGTACCGGTTCTGAAGTTGGCCGTGCAAGCGTAATCACCAACTCCGAAACTCACGTAAAGAAGATCATCTTCCACCCGAAAATCCTGCCAAGCGTTGTGATCTGCGATCCGGAACTGACGGTCGGCATGCCGAAGATGATCACAGTGGGCACTGGCATTGATGCGTTCGTGCATTGTCTGGAAGCGTACAGCTCTCCGTTCTACCATCCGATGTCACAGGGCATTGCGCTGGAAGGCATGCGCCTTGTGAAGGAGAACCTGCCGAAGGTCGTTGAAAATCCTAATGATATCGAAGCACGTGGTCATATGATGAGTGCTGCAGCTATGGGTGCAGTGGCTTTCCAGAAAGGCCTTGGTGGCATTCACGCGCTGGCTCACCCTGTCGGGGCAGTCTACAACACGCACCATGGCCTGACCAATGCTGTGATTATGCCGACAGTGTTGAAGTTCAACCGCGATGCAATCGAAGAGCGGATAGAGAAGCTGGCAGCTTATCTTGATATCGAGGGCGGTTTCGACGGCTTCTTTGATTTCATTATGAAAATGCGGGCGGATATGGGGGTTCCGAATACTCTGGCCGAGCTTGGTGTGGGTGCAGATAAAATTGATGTGCTTGCACAAGAGGCGGTTAAGGATCCAAGTGCCGGTGGCAACCCGGTAAAGCTGACGCTGGAGGCTGCGAAAGCTCTGCTTATTGAAGCAATCGGAAAACAGGTGCCTGCCTGATTTCTGTTAAATTGCAAGCAATTAGCCCCGCATAACGTCAAGTTTTGCGGGGCTTTGCGTCTTGTCTGCTTTGCTTATTCCGGTAGTTCGGTACAGCGCATCAGATAGTCATAGGCATCCGGGCTCAGTTCCGG
Source organism: uncultured Pseudovibrio sp. (assembly GCA_947496145.1). Classification (GTDB taxonomy): domain Bacteria; phylum Pseudomonadota; class Alphaproteobacteria; order Rhizobiales; family Stappiaceae; genus Pseudovibrio. The sequence continues at coordinate 6,622 of CANMBS010000023.1, read as the reverse complement.
GCCAAGAACCCGTTTCAAATCAGCATTGTAGTCGCCAAGCCATTTGATTTCTGCGCGTGTCAAATCGTTCATATTCAACATTTGTGGCTCAATTGGAATGTAAGATAAGTTCTTGAAAGCAAGGAAACCATCAGCTTCCTCGATAATCTCGAAGAGATTCTCAATACGGATACCAAATTGATCTGCAACATAAAATCCCGGTTCTACGGACAGCACCATCCCCGCCACAAGATCTACCGGGTTGTACGGTTTCCCGATACGTTGTGGTTGCTCGTGAACCGAGAGGAAGTGGCCAATGCCATGACCGGTACCGTGGTCATAATCCAGACCTAAGTCCCACAGCGGTCGGCGAGCGATACCATCGATGTGATGGCCTTGTGTCCCCTTCGGGAACCGCAAGGAAGCTAAAGCGACAAAGCCTTTGAAAACAGCAGTGTAAGCGCGTTTGAATTCCTCTGAAGCCTCCGTAAATGCAAAGGTTCGCGTCGCGTCAGTGGTGCCGTCCTGATATTGCCCACCAGAATCCAGCAGGTATGTGTTTTCAGGCAGAATTGCCGCGTTGGAGGCTTCTGTGGCAGCGTAATGACACATGGCTGCATTGCCTGCGGCAGCTGAGATGCTTCTAAAGCTTGGATAGACAAAGTCTTTCTGACGCTGACGTTCCATCAGAATGCGCTCTTCCGCTTCCAGTTCATGTATTGGATTACCAGCTTGAGCACGCTGAGGAACTTCCTGTTTCAACCATGCGGCAAACTCAGTCCAGGCAATGCCATCACGCACATGACAATTACGCATACCTTTGAGTTCATTATCATTTTTCTTTGTCTTGGTAAGTGTAACCGCACCTTGTTTCATGACTGGAATACCACCAGCTGCCTGTACAGCGAGGCGGGTGGCAACCGGGGATAACATTGGATCGATCAGAACCTTTGCCCCCTCTACAGTCATCTTCTCCAATGAGCTGATGAACCTCGTCGGATCTGTAGTCTCTACATTTTCCAGTTCATACTCATCTAAAATATTGGAAAGTTTACGAGAATCTACGAACCAGTTGGCGGAACCATCGTCTTTAAGAAGTAAGAAAGAATGCGGGAGTGGATTGAATTCCACATCGTCACCACGAACATTGAGGAGCCAGGCGATGTTATCCGGCTGCGTTTCTACCAGCACTTTTGCGCCAGCTTCTTTGAGCTGAGCAGCGATCTCCGCACGCTTTTCCATGCTGGTTTTACCTGCGTTATCAACAGAGTAAGGCGTGGCTGGCGCAAGTGGTTTTTCTGGTTGATCAGACCAGACAGCATCAACAATATTGCTTATGGTCGCCACCAAAGTTGCGCCGATTTCATCCGCTCCACCAGCGAAACGGTCCCACCAGGCACTGGGAATAAGCATCGGGTCCACGCCGATTTGCTGCCCGGCTTTCATATTGGCGGAAATCCAGTTTTCTAAAGGTTCATCAAAGATATGCTGGTAGGAAAACAGCTGGTCGTTGCATTGGTTGCGAACCTGCACGGTGTAGCGACCATCAACGAACATAACCGCTTGATTTGCCGTAATAATTGCCAGACCAGCAGAACCAGTAAAGCCAGTCGCCCAAGCAAGGCGTTCATCATGTGGGGCGCAATATTCCCCTTGATGCTCGTCAAAGCGGGGGATGATAAGTGCGTCCAGATTGTGTTGCTTCATTGCATGACGAATGCTGTTTAAACGGTCTGAAATAGTTTCAAATACTTGATTTTCCAACATGTTTTATCCGATTATATGTTTGAATTTTCCGCATTCATAGGAGTGTGGGCATGATGACAAGCCACCTTACCTAACTCATCCAGTGCTCTCAATCTTGGAATTTGATTTTGGCAGCGAGCAGATGCATGGGAACATCTGGCATGGAACGCGCAGCCTCTTGGTATATTGAGCGGGCTTGGTAATTCCCCTGAGATTGATGGGCGAGTATGACGTTTATCAGGATCAAGAGAAGGGGCTGCTGCCAGAAGGGCCTTGGAGTAGGGGTGTCTGGGGGCGTTGAAGAGCTGTTCGGAGTCTCCGATCTCGACAATCGATCCCAGATAAATCACTGCAACCCTGTGGGATACATGGCGGACAAGTCTGAGGTCATGAGCGACAAACAAGATGGTCAGGCCCAGCTTTTCCTGTAGTTCCAGCAGCAGGTTCACCACCTGTGCCTGTACAGAAACATCAAGAGCTGACACCAGCTCATCGGCCACAAGCACTTCCGGCTCAACTGACAAAGCGCGTGCAATTGCAATGCGTTGGCGCTGTCCTCCTGAAAACTCAAAGGGAAGTTTATCCGCTGCATCCTGCGGAAGTCGGACCAAATCCAACAGCTCAGCAATGCGGGTTTTTATCTGTTCAGCAGGTCGCATATTGTGAACGCGCAGGGCTTCTGTCAGCACTTGCCGGACTGTCATACGGGGATTGAGAGAGGAGTAAGGGTCCTGAAACATCATCTGGACCTTGCGGTTATACTCTCGCAATGCCCCTGCATCTTTTGCTGCAACCTCTTGTCCATCATAGCGAATTGTGCCTTTATCTGCCTCATAAAGGCGGGCCAGACAGCGGGCTAAAGTGGACTTCCCGCAGCCTGATTCACCAACAATACCAAGAGTTTCACCCCGTTTCACCTCAAGGCTCACCCCATTGAGTGCTTTGACGATGCGTTTTTCTTTGCGTTGAATTGCGTCGAATAGGGTTCTTTTGAGCGGAAAGTGCAGATGCAGGCCCTCAACTGCCAGAACGGGTGCTTCAAAGGTCATGCCAGCACCTCCTCTCGAATATCTGCTGTGAAATGGCAGGCAGATGAAATTCCATCACCCAGTACTGTCAGCGCGGGTTTGGTACCAAGACACACATCTTCCGCCCTGAGGCAGCGGGGAGCGAAAGCGCAGCCCTTCGGCAGTGCGTCCAGTGCTGGTGGCGTGCCGGGAACCGAAAAGAGTGGTGTGCGGGGGGGATGTTTTCCGGTACTGATTTTAGCAGGCCGAGTGTGTAAGGATGCTGAGGCCGCTTGAGCACATCGCGAACAGAGCCGGTTTCTACCAAGCGACCAGCGTACATCACGGCAACCCGGTCACAGGTTTGCGCGACAACGCCCAGATCATGAGTCACGAGGACGATTGCCATATTGAGGTTCTTAGCCAGTGACAAAAGCAATTGCAGGATTTGATCCTGAATGGTTACGTCAAGGGCTGTTGTCGGTTCATCAGCCAGCAGCATTTCAGGATTTGAAGCTAGTGAGATGGCGATCATCACACGTTGTCTCATGCCGCCTGAAAACTGATGTGGGAAGTCGCTCAGCCGTGACGAAGCGCTCGGAATGCCGACCATGTCGAGCAATTCAATAGCACGGGCCTTTCGGGCGCGTTTATCCAGCTCCGTATGGGCCTTCAGGTTCTCCTCAATCTGCAAGCCAATAGAGAGCAGGGGGTTGAGGGAGGTCATGGGTTCCTGAAAGATCATGGAAATCTGGCTGCCACGCACGGATTGAAGCTGCTTGTCCGTGCGGGCAAGCAAGTCTTCACCCTTCCAATAGACGTTGCCTTCTACACTGCCATAATCACGGGTAAGCCCAATGATGGAGCGTAGTGTAATGGATTTGCCCGAACCACTTTCGCCCACGAGGCCAAGCACTTCACCAGCGCGGACATCAAAGGAAATTCCATCAACGGCGCGTAGTGTGCGGCCTTTGCTGTGAAAGGTGGTCTTCAGATTCCGAACCTTTAACAAACTATCAGTCTGGCTGGTCATCAGGATGCTCCCCGTGGTCTGAGAACATCGGCAAGACTGTCACCAACAAGGGAAAAGCCAAGTCTGGTTACAACAATTGCAATACCGGGCATTAAACTCATCCACCATGCCGTCGTGATGAAGTTGCGACCTTCCGCGATCAGAACACCCCATTCAGCCTGAGGTGGCTGCGCACCGAGGCCCAGATAACCAAGGGAGGAGCCCAGCAAAATGGCAAGGGCCATGTCGGTCATCCAGAACGTAATAAGTGGTGTCATTGCGTTAGGCAGCAGGTGCCGGAAGATTATGCGGCCTGAGGAATATCCCATGACACGACCAGCAGAGGCATAATCACTTGTCATCTGGGTCATGATTTCCGCGCGCGTCAGGCGTGCGTAATAAACCCACTGCACCAATGTAACTGCCACATACATGTTGGTCAGACCGGGGCCAAGAACAGCAACAACAGCAATTACCAGAACGAGAAACGGGAAGGTGATGGTTACGTCCACTATTCGTCCAAAGATCACATCTGCAAAGCCGCCATGATAAGCAACCAGAGAGCCGACAATGATGCCAATTACCATCGCAAAGAACGTGGCAAAGAAGGCAATCTGCATGTCAACTGAGTAGGCCCAGATAACACGCGAGAGCGTGTCACGGCCCAGATTGTCCGTACCAAACGGATGGACCCAGCTTGGTGCTTGCTGAATTGCCATGAAGTCAAAGGCGTTTGGATCATATGGCGCAAACGCAGCCGGAAAGACCGCCAGAATAATCGAACCTGACAGGATGAAAAAGCCCAGAAGAAAGCCGGGACGTAAGAGCGCTTTAACCCGGGGAGGGAGCTTTCTTTTGGGTTGTGTGGTTTGAAGCGTTTCAAATTGTGTCATGACAGGCGCAACCTCGGATCAAGCCATGCCTGCACCATATCCGTGAGCAGGAACACAAGAGACACCATGACAGCGAATGTAAGTGTAAGGCCCTGAATGAGCGGGTAGTCGCGGGCGAAAATAGCTTCCAGCATCAAACGACCAAGGCCGGGGACTGCAAAGACCGTTTCGGTGACCAGTGTGCCGCTCATGAGGTTGCCAATGGAAAGGCCGAGCAGCGTAACGGTGGAAATGAGTGCGTTACGCAAAACGTGACGGCCCAGAATGACGCTGCGTGACAGACCTTTGGAACGTGCGAACTGAACATATTCTGCATCCAGCACTTCAATGACCGCTGAGCGTAAATTGCGCATGATGATGGCAGATGTATAAAGCGCGACTGTGAGAGCCGGGAGCATCAAGTGGTGCAGATGCTGCAAAAACGTTGCCCCATACCCGCCAACCGGGAACAGGCGCAGGCCCGCAGCAAGAAACGTGAGCAGCAGCAGACCAATGTAAAACACCGGCGTTGACAAGCCCACCTGAAAACCACTGCGAATGGCGATATCCAGACTGCCGTTTTTGTTAAGAGCTGCTACAAAAGCAAGCGGGCCGGCAATCAGAACAGAAAGGCATACGGCGTAAACGGTAAGAAATGCGGTTACGGGAATGCGCTCTAAAATCACCTCTGAAACAGGTGCTTTGAGCAGGATGGAGGTGCCCATATCGCCTGTCAGAGTATTGCGGACAAAATAGAGAAACTGCATCACCAGTGGTTCATTCAGTCCCAGTTTTTGTCTGATGAGTTCCAGTTGAGCTTCGGTAGCTTTGGCATCGGCCATGGCAATGGCCGGATCCCCTGGCAACATGCGCACCAGCAAGAAGATAACGACCATAACCAGAAGAAAAGTCGGAATAATTTGCAGGAGACGTGACACCAGATAGGAAAGTGACGACATGCCTTGTTCCTAATATGGGCTTGAGCAGAGAGCAGAACTTCAAAAAGCGATAAACGCTTTGCCTGTCTGGCAGTTCAATGTGTCGGCCAGCCAGCCTGTGGCGGAGGGTTCCGGCTGACCCGAAGTTGGTGTGCGCTTTTACGATAAGTTGGATTTGTAAGAGGCGCACACCGGGCAGATTCTACTTAGCAATCCATGCCGAAGAGAATTCGTTGTTCCCTAGAGGTGTTTGCAGGTAGCCTTTCACATTGGCTGACAAGGCAACAGCAAATGGTGTTTCATAAAGGAACAGCAACGGCGCAGCTTCGCGGTACATTTCCTGCATGCTTTTATATTGTGCGCCACGTTTTTCCGGGTCGATCTCAGTATTTGAAGCTTCAAACAGAGCATTGAACTCTGCACTGTTCCAACCCGTACCCACGGACTTGCGGGTTGGGTAATACCCTAACCAGCCAGCGACCTGCGCCGGATCGTTTACGTCGTTTACCCAGCCAAAAGTGCACACGTCAAACTCGCCAGAACGGTTCTTTGCGCTACGGGTGGCATTATCAACCTGCTCAACCTTTACCGTAACGCCAAGTGCACCCCACATCTGCTGGATTGCTGCAAACAAGGTTGCGTCATCGGAGGAACCAGCCAGTGTCGTCAGGGTAATTTCAGAGCCTTCAAGGCCGGAGGACTTTGCCAGCTCTTTCGCTTTTGCCGGATTGTAAGGATAAAGGGTGTTGTCACATTAACCTGAATTTGATCGCAAAAGCCTCCCTCTAGGCACAACTCAGGGGTTGATCATTGCCGCTTGCTTCCACTTAACAAAACCGTTGAGGCGGTGGTTGCGGATAATGTTTGCGCACCGTTGTTCGCGGGGCACGACGAAGAGGTTACGAATGCCAGAAAAGCTGGTGAGAAACCTTTGCAGTTGGCCTGCAGATTTGAACTTTTGCATGGCCCGCTCGCGTTTTCGCAAGGGCAAATGCGAGTTCTCTGCCCGGTTGTTAAGGCCCTTGTGTGACCTGTGTTCCACATTAGGCATGACCTTGCGTTTGGCTG